>JBBTVD010000032.1:0-39909 GCA_038063415.1 Patescibacteria group bacterium | reverse complement strand
TGCGGTAGTAGTTCAGTGGTAGAATGCTTCCTTCCCAAGGAAGAGGTCGCCGGTCCGAATCCGGTCTACCGCTCCAAAAGTGACAGAAGTTACCAGGAAGTTACATAAATTTACACCAATGAAAAAAACTCCATCTTTCTTCAGAGCACCTTGGAAATGAAGCAGAAAAGCATCTTTAGTAGTCAGCTTTGAAGATGTTTTAGTTGGGAAGCTTAGGTTCTCGTGGCTCTTTACGATTTTCTTTTGGTGCTCGTTTCTGAATCAGGCTCTGATAGAGTGTTTTGTTAAAAAAAGATATTTTTATCCTTCTTCCCGTAAGATATGACAGTTGTTTGGCTATATGGTAGAGGAAATAGGCAATAATCGTTAACAGAAGGATAATGATCGTATCAAAAAGACTCATAATCATAAGTATAGCAATCGCAAAAAAGAATGTCATCCATGTATCCCGCATCAAGTGCGGGATGACATTAGATTAATTGAGTTATATAATAGACTTATGAACATGTTTAAGCCTACCACAGCAAAAACACCAGAGGAATATATCGCAGCTATTGGTGAGCCTCGGAAAAGTCAGATACAGCAGCTTCATAAATTTATCCAAAAGACGGTGCCGAAGCTTAAACCAATCATTATCTATGGGATGATTGGCTACGGTCCGTACCATTATCAATCTAAGAGCGGTCGAGAAGGTGAATGGACGACTATGGCACTCGCAAGTCAAAAGAATTATATTTCTGTTTATGTAAGCTGTGCAGATAGCGATGGCGTTTATATCGCCGAGAAATACAAAGACCAATTACCGAAAGCAAATATCGGAAAAAGTTGTATTCGATTTAAGAAGATTGAGGATATTGATCTTGACGTGCTTAAGAAAATACTACTTGAAGGAGAAAAGACCCCTCCGATAAGCGCGTAATAGTTACGATATATTTGTATAGTACAGTTTTTCATTCGTAAAAAATCCCATTGACAAGAATTGGGTTGATTTGGTAGTATAAATCGTGCCCGACACCAAGCATACCAAAACAAAATATATTTTTGTCTCTGGTGGGGTCATTTCCGGGATAGGAAAAGGACTCACCTCGTCATCAATTGCCCTTCTTCTGAAATCAGCAGGTTATACCGTCGCCCCCATAAAATTTGAAAACTATCTCAACCTTGATTCAGGAACGATTAACCCAATTGAGCATGGTGATCCATTCCTATGCGAAGATGGTACCGAAGCTGACCTTGATCTGGGTTCCTATGAAAAATTTCTTGATGTAAATATGGGTAAAGATAACTTTGTCACCATGGGAAGAATTTATCAGACGGTTATTGATCGTGAACGACGTTTTGAATATAAAGGAGAAGATGTTGAAGCTATCCCACATATTACCGACGAGATAATTGGCAGAATCAAGCAATTGGGTGATAAAAAGAAGGTCGATATTGTCCTTGTTGAATTGGGGGGGACTGCTGGAGAGTATCAAAATATCTTGTATTATGAAGCATCTCGTATTATGACACTGCGCAATCCTCGAGATGTTATCCATGTCCATGTCAGTTATGTACCGACACCATCACATCTGGGAGAACCAAAGACCAAGCCAACCCAACTTTCTGTGAGACAACTCAATTCAATGGGTATTCAGCCAGATATTATTATTGCCCGATCAGAACGATACCTCGATAAACGTCGACGAGATCGTTTTGCACTCTTCTGCAATATGCATCCAGAAGATATTATCTCCAATCCTGATCTAGACAATGTGTACGAGATTCCTCTGATGCTCTACAAACAAGATATCCACAAAAGAATTTTCCAAAAGCTTGATCTCCCTCTGAGAGAACCAAAAGTTGGTCCTTGGAAGAAATTTATTGATCGAGTAAAAGCTCCAAATAAAAAGACCGTAACCATTGGTATTATCGGAAAATACTTTGGGACAGGTGATTATCAATTGCGAGATTCCTATGCCGCACTCTTTGACGCACTTGATCATGCAAGTTGGGAAGTTGGGGCCGAAGCCAAGACAAAATGGATTGATGCAGAGAAAATTGAACTCGCAGTAAAAGAAGCAATCAAGAAAAAAAGAAATGTAGAAGAAGTAATCGCTGAATTGATTGGGAATGTTGACGGCATTATCGTCCCAATTGGTTGGGGAGAGCGAGGTTCTGAAGGAATGATTGCCGCAGCAAACTATGCTCGTGAGAAGCGTATTCCTTACTTAGGACTTTGTTATGGTATGCAACTTGCAGCTGTTGCCTTTGCAAGGGGAGTACTTGGGTGGAAAGATGCCAATACGACAGAGAATGATCCAAAGACCAAGCATCCAGTCATTTATCTTATCCCTTCACAGAAGGAAATTATGGAACGTCGTTCATATGGTGGTACGATGCGTCTTGGCGGTTGGGATGCCATCGTCAAAAAAGGAACCAAAGCCTATGAGTTATACAAAAAATATAAAGGGTTTATTAATGAATCTAAAGATCTGACTAGTGAACGGCACCGCCATCGATATGAATTCAACAATACCTATGCATCTGATTTTGAAAAGAAAGGATTAGTAGTCAGTGCTCGCTCAGTTGAAGAAGGGCTAGTCGAAATTATTGAAGTACCTGATCATCCTTTTTATGTCGGGACACAGGGGCATCCAGAATACAAGAGCCGTCCACTCAAACCACATCCAATTTTCCTTGGTTTTATCGAGGCATGTAAGGGAAAGTAGAATAAATCTTGAGTTCTTGAGCGGTTTCCGTTATAATACACACTATGTTAACTACATTTGATTTCAAACCAGGTGACATTATCAAAGTCTATCAAAAGATTACTGAAGGCGAAAAAACTCGTATTCAGATGTTTAAAGGTACCCTTCTTGCTGTTGGTGGCCGTGGTGAAAACAAAATGTTTACTGTCATGAAAAAGGTTGGACAAATTTCTGTAGAGCGAATTTGGCCAATTCATTCACCAAATATCGAGAAGATCGAACTTGATGCACATCCAAAAAGAACTATTCGTCGAGCAAAGCTTAATTACCTCAAACTTCCAAAGACTGTTTGATCTCTCCTTTCAGTTTACTTTCTGCTACTATTAATATATGTCTCATCAAAAACTTGATCAGGGAAATCGTGGTGAAGAAGCTGCTGTGTCATTTTTACAAAGAAGGGGTATCCAGATCATCGATCGTAACTTCCGCATCCGTGGTGGAGAGATCGATATCATTGGGATTGATGGAGATACACTCGTTTTTTATGAGGTCAAAACTCGATCGTCAAATCAATTTGGCTCTCCCCTTGAAGCGATTACCTACTGGAAGTTAAAGGCATTGAGTAGAGCTGCATACTTTTATAAACTTACACATCCACACTTGCCGGCGGCTTTACGCATCGACGCTATTGCCGTAACCTGTAATCAAAAGGGCGAAATTCTTACATTGGATATTGTCAAAAACGTTTTGGAGTAGTATACTTATTTTTTCTTACAAAATTATGAAAGTAAAACCAGTCAAAATTGTTGCTACTATTGGCCCAGCATCACACAATGAGAAAGATATTCGTGAACTTGCTCGAGCTGGGGTAAATGTTTTCCGTATTAACTTTTCTCATGCGTCGATTGAAGAAGCAGCAGAACGAGTAAACTGGATTAGACAAGCAGAGAAAGAACTTGATAAACCACTCGCTATTATGGGTGACTTGCCAGGACCGAAGATTCGCATTAGCGACATGCAGGCAAACACGATTCTTGAAAAAGGGCAAAAGTTTGTTATTAGTAAGGATATTATGGTAGGAGACACAGATGGCTGTGGACTCAATCATCCCTCCATTATTGATGTTTTGGAAGAAGGTGCAGAAGTCTACATAGATGATGGAACTATCAAATTGGGTATTACCAAAAAACTAAAAGATAAAGTAGAAGCTGTTATTCACGTTGGCGGTCTTCTTAAACCAAAGAAAGGCTTTTCGGCAGAAGGTATTTCACTTAGCTCAGCCGGACTCGGCGAAAAAGATAAGCAAGCAATCAAAGCAATGGTTGAGCACAATGCCGATGCGCTTGCTGTTTCGTTTGTTCAAACAGAAAAAGATATCCTTGCAGTCAGAAGATTACTTCCTGAAAATTCAAAGATTATGCTTATTGCCAAGATTGAGACGGCAAATGGTGTCGAAAATGCAGAAAAGATTCTTGAGGTTTCTGATGGGATGATGGTTGCCCGGGGAGATCTCGGCCTTGCAGTGCCAATGGCACAGGTTCCACATATCCAGAAGCAGCTCATTGATCTCTGTGTTCGAAAGGCAAAACCAGTCATTACCGCGACACAAATGCTTGAATCAATGATCTCAAAGCCATTGCCAACTCGAGCAGAAGTAACCGATGTGGCAAATGCTATCCTTGACCGAACGGACGCTGTGATGCTTTCTGCCGAAACAGCGGAAGGGAAATTCCCTGTTGAAACAATCGAAACCATGGTAAAAATTATTCAGGAAGCGGTAAAACATTTACAACCCTATGAATATAAAGAAGAAGAAAACGTGGGGAACTCAATCAGTAGCACTGTTGGACGTGTCGCTGACCAGGTTGGTGCGCAATTGATTATGGCGTTTACCCAAAGTGGCGTTACTGCTCGAAGAGTCTCACGTCATCGTCATCAACAAGCAATTATTGCTGTGTGTTCAGACCCGACCATCATGCGTGGACTCTGTTTCTCTTGGGGAGTGTACCCACACCTCATTAAACCAACCAAAAATTTTGAAGATATGCTCGAACAAGCACAAGAAATTGCTGTTGAGAACAGCATGGAGCCTCTCAAAAGAGGTGATACGTATGTGATTGCTGCAGGAATCCCTTTTGGAGAATCTGGCAGCACCAACATGATCCTGGTCGAAAAGGTGTAGTTATATTTTCCCTCACTATTCAAAGCAGATTAGACATTTATTATTGCTCAAATTTAAGCATCATATTGTTTAAGATCATTAGGAGGAATAGATTCAAAGATATACGCTTCATGGATTTGATAACCATTAATTTTTGTATCTTCTAATCTAACAGGTGATCCACCTGTAACTCTTACTGTTTGATTTACTAATGTCACTAAATGTTCAGTAGGAAGAAAAGTTCCAACTCGGGCGATAGTTGAAATTTCTGCAGGAGTAAGTACTTTACGTATATTATTTGTTATATATTGAAATGTTTCATGCTGATTTTCTGAATTGTACCATGGTGCTGAAATAACGACAGACCATTTGTCTGTAAACTCATCCATTTTTAGGACCATAAACAAATAGAAACCGCTATTTCTCTCTTGTTTAATATTTGTATATACTATTTGAAATTTTGTAATTATATTATCCATCTTTACCACCTTTTCTTTATCCATGTAAAGAATCCATCAACCGGATCTTCTAAGGCAGTTATTTTAGCGCTAATAATCGTCGGAACGTATGTATTAATATTGTAACGTATTTCTGGTTTCCAGTCTTTAGTTAAAATTGACCAGTTATTAAAAAGATTTGGGTTCTTAGTAAGTTCTATCTCACTTGAATAGCCTGATAAAATTAGAAGGCGGTCCAATTCATGAACGGCGAAAACACCTGTATGCCTACCAGTATCAGGATAGTTTGTCAAATTTAGTTTTTTGCAAATAGCAGCTTTTAGAGAACATTCAACAACATATCCTAATAAATAGCCCGCTGTATCTGAATCTCCTGCAGAATGAAGTATTTTTGCTGCTTTTAATTTAGCTTTAGCGACTTCTTTTAAGGTATTTCTATTAACCATATTAAATATTCTATTGTCGGTAATAGGGATAAATTATACAAATAGTTACATCTTTTTCTGTACCTTTTTTATCTCATCTCGTAGCCTAATTGCTGTCTCAAAATCAAGCCTTTCTGCTGCTGTCTTCATATCACGTCTGAGTCGTTTGAGTAAATCATCTTTTTCGTCTGGTAGGAGGACGCTTTTGGTATTGAGTTCAATCATCAGGTCAAGCGATCTTGCCTCTTTTGCCTCTTTTTCTTCCTCAACAAGTTTTGCTCGGATAGACTTCTCTATATTTTGCGGAGTTATATTGTGTTCTTTATTATGTGCCAGCTGAATTGCTCGTCGTCTCTCAACCTCTTCGATAGCGGCTTTCATTGATTTGGTCTCACGATCCGCATACATAATAACCTGTGATTCGACATTTCGTGCAGCTCTTCCCATGGTCTGAATGAGTGATTTGCGGTCTCTGAGGAAGCCTTCTTTATCAGCATCAAGTATGGCAACAAGTGATACTTCAGGAAGATCAAGTCCCTCACGAAGAAGATTAATACCGACCAGCACATCAAAGTTTCCCCGACGGAGATTATCCAGGACATCCTGTCGTTCGAGTGTTTCAATATCTGAGTGAAGATAGGCTACTTTGATATCTCGCTCATCCAGATAGCTTGAGAGTTCTTCTGCCATTCGTTTGGTAAGGGTCGTAATAAGGACTCGTTGTTTTTTCTCAATACGTTTTTTGATCTCGACCATCAGATCATCAATTTGTCCTGCTGTTGGTTTGACAGTAATTGGCGGATCAACAAGACCGGTGGGACGAATGAGTTGCTCGACGATAGTATTCGTCATGCTGGCTTGTCCAGCATCAGCAGATTGATTCTGGACTTGCTCATTCTTCGCTTGCCAGAATGACGCTGTATCAGCCGTAGCTGATTCAGTTGCAAGTGAGACTTCATAATTATCAGGGGTAGCTGAGACATATACAATTTGATGGGTTTTACGCATAAACTCTTCAAACTTCAACGGACGGTTATCAAGTGCTGAAGGCAGACGGAACCCATAATCGATAAGCATTCGTTTTCTCGCTTGGTCACCATTGTACATGCCTCGTATCTGGGGGAGGGTCATATGTGATTCATCAACAAGCAGCAACCAATCTTTTGAAGCTGCTTCAAAATAGTCAATTAATGAATAGGGGGGCTGACCCGGGGCACGTCCTTCAAAGTAGGTTGAGTAGTTCTCTATACCATTAACATACCCAACTTCATTGATCATTTCCAAATCATAGGTTGTTCGTTGGCGAAGTCGTTGTGCTTCGAGTCCTTTTCCTTGGTCTTTAAGTTTAGTCACCTGAATTTCCAGATCGTGTTTGATCATCTTGAAAGCTTCTTGATAACGCTCGGGATCGGTCATAAAATGTTTGGCAGGATAAATGACCGTTGCGTCAATTTCTTTGGTTATATCGCCGGTCAGTGCATTAAATTCATAGAGGTTGGTAATGGTATCATTTACTTCAATTCGGATACCCATATCCATATATGCTGGCATCAGATCAATGTTATTTCCTCTCACTCGAAAGGTCCCTCGCTGGAAGGCATAGTCGTTACGTTGGTACTGGAGATCAGTCAGGCGGACAAGGATATCTTTTTGGGTTATCTTCACACCACGACGAAGCTCAAGGACAAACTTACCGTATTCAACGGGGGAACCCAAATTATAAATACAGGAGACGGATGCTACGACAATGACATCCTTTCGAGTAAGTAAATTGGTTGTAGCGGCAAGTCGAAGCCTATCAATTTCTTCATTGATTTCAGATTCTTTTTCGATATAGGTATCAGTGGTTGGGATATATGCTTCAGGTTGGTAATAATCATAATAGGAAACAAAATACGAGACCGCATTGTTGGGGAAGAAATCTCGAAATTCCTGATAGAGCTGTCCAGCAAGGGTTTTGTTGTGGGAGATAATAAGTGTCGGCCGTTGGAGATTTTGAATGACATTGGCCATGGTAAAGGTTTTACCGCTACCGGTAACCCCCAGAAGGACTTGATGTTTGGCATCTTCCTTGAGGTTCTTGGTGAGTTGTTCAATCGCACGTGGCTGATCACCGGTAGGTTTGAATTTAGATTCGAGTTGGAACTGCATACAGGTATTGTAACATACCTTACAAGAGCCTGGTTCCTTGATCGCCAAAGTAAGCTTTGGTTGATTTTTTGGTAAAAAAGTACAACCAGAGGAGGTAGGCAATTATCAGAATGATATTTAGAGAGAGTAATGCCGTTAGTAATGAGAAAGCTCCATAGAGAATGGCAAGAACGATTACCCAAGATTTTCTTTTTTGTAAACCTATAAAAAGAATAATTGCTAGAGCTATAGAAAAAATGCCTTCATAATAGGTATCCTGAAATCCTGTATAACCCAGAAAGTAAAGTAAAATTCGTACTGCAATAGAAATGAGTAGTAATAACTTAATAAAGAAAAGTACCGTTGCAGTTGACCCATTTTGAGAAGTTTTTTTAGTAGTTATCATTCCTACATAAGTTTATATTGGTTATTTTTAAAATGCAATATCCCATTGTAAGCTGACATTTAGTATGTTTTAGTTATAGAGTAGATTTGTATGCATAAGTTTATTCTCTTATTTTTTATAATCCTTTTCTTCTTGCTGACAGGGCTTATTGTCCTGACAACGATTCCTCAGATTGATCGTATCGATTTTCGTGCGTTTTATACAGGAGGGCTTCTAATTCGTCACGGAGTACAGGAAGATTTTTATAATTTACAGACCCAGTATGACTGGCAGCATATGCTTTTTCCGTCTCTGGAAAAAAGTAAACTATACCCATTTTTTAACCCGCCATTTGTAGCGTTAGGATATAGTCTGTTAACCTTCTTCCCTTTGGTAGCAGCATATACTTTGCTAAGCATCATCAATGCACTGATTTTTCTCCTTTGTTGTTTCTTCTTATTTAAAAAGATTGATAAAAATAGACAAAGCTTCTTTGCTATCTTTATTTTGTTATTCTTGCCAGTTTATATCGTTTTTGCTCAAGGACAGAGTTCGTTTATGCTGTTGCTTGGCTTAATACTAAGCTGGTTCTATTTCAAAAAAAATAAACCTTTTCTTGCAGGGGTAAGTTTAGCATTCCTGATCATAAAGCCTCAGTTACTTTTGCTGCCGGTGCTTCTCTTGCTCTGGAAGAGACAATGGAGAGCACTCCTTGGTATAGTGAGCGTTGGTGTTTTATTATTTATTCTTTCCTGGGTATTAATTGGATGGACTGGTTTAGTTCAGTACAGCCAGTTACTTCTTGCCAGTTCCTCAATGGGTGAGCAATATGGTATTCATCCTATGGTACAGCCAACGATCCGTGGGTTTATGCAGCTCGTTTTTCTCACCCCCTTTCTTCAAGATATCTGGATACCTTTAAGTATTGGCATTATTGGTGTGATAATCCTTTCATTCTGGGGATGGCGAGGAAAATGGCAACCAACAGGTGATCGGTTTGATAGGCAGTGGGGGATATTGGTAATTGCGATGATTCTGGGCAGTCTTCATACAAATTACCAGGATTTAGTACTTCTCCTTTTCCCATTTGTCGTTTGGTTAAACAGTATCAAATCACAAACCCGTCTTTTTATTGCAGGCGGGATTATAAATTTTCTCTTTTTACTCTTTTTTATCCATACGAGTCTTCTCGCCCCGTTCTTTTTAGCCATAATGATCTTGTTAATACCACTTTGACCTGATTGACAAAATATACGAAAATGTCGTATATTTTTTATTACTCATACGGGTTTTTTTTACTAACTATGCCAGGAGTACTATACCGAAAAGAAAGACAATTACTAGAATTTCTCGTCCAATTCCAGAGTAAACATGGTTATGCACCGACACTCAAAGAAATGGCGGAAGGCACAGGACACAAAGCCGTCTCAACGATTCATGTCATTATCCGCAATCTTGTGGACAAAGGCTATATTCAAAAAATTGATGGAAACTCACGAATTCTTAAAGTGAAAGATGAAAATATTATTGCGAAGTTCAATCGGATTGAACCCTCAATTGAACTACCACTCATGGGATACATCGCTGCCGGACAACCACTTGAACCGCACACTGATCCCAATGCTACCTTTCAAATTTCGGCCTCTATGCTTTCTGGTTCCAAAACTGCATACGTACTTCAAGTAAAGGGAGAATCCATGATTGAAGATGGTATTATGGATGGTGATTATGTGGTGATTGAAAAAGTGAATCACGCAATTAACGGCGAGATTGTTGTCGCCCTTGTTGATGATAATCTTGCGACCCTCAAACGCTTCTATCAAGAAGGCGGGCAAGTAGTCCTCAAGCCAGCCAATGCAACGATGCAACCTATCTATCCCAAAACCCTTAAAATTCAGGGGAGGGTCGTAGGATTAGTCAGAAAGTATTAAAAAGTGTATAATCTCCCCATGGGAACACTCTATCTCGTTGCAACGCCAATTGGGAACCTTGAAGACATCACGCTTCGAGCACTCAAAACGCTGTTTAACGTACATATTATTGCCTGTGAAGACACTCGCCGGACGGGGTTGCTTCTGGAGAGACTCTTGACCAACTTTGCTACCAATCCAGAAGACAAAACCAAACCTCGCTTACTCTCTTACTATGAGCAAAATGAACAACAACGTATTCCTGAGATTCTTGAGCTACTTAAAGCTGATCAACAAATTGCTTTGGTCTCGGATGCTGGGACACCTGCTATTTCTGACCCTGGTTTTCGTCTTGTTCGAGAATGTCTTGCTCAAGGAATTAAAGTAGAATCTCTCCCTGGTGCTTCATCAGTCCTTACAGCCCTCACTTCTTCAGGACTTCCAACAGATAAATTTACTTTTGTTGGTTATCCTCCCCATAAAGCAGGCCACCGTAAAACGTTCTTCCAGAATATTAAGCAATCACAGCAGTCACTTACAACCACGGTTATTCTTTTTGAAGCACCACACAAGTTATTACGAACGTTGGAAGAAATGCAGGAAGTGTTTGGAGATATTGAGATAGTCCTCGCGCGTGAATTGACGAAGAAATTTGAAGAAGTAAAAAGAGAGAGGATCTCAGAAGCACTGGCTGGTTTTAAGAAAAAAGGACCAAAAGGGGAGTTTGTCTTGGTCTTTCATTTAGACTAAGAAGTATCTTTAGTTTGCCTTTCCGGCTCCGTAGATTTTTTTATCAGTAATGTTTCCCTCTGGATCAATTTCGTACACATAAATA
Source organism: Patescibacteria group bacterium (assembly GCA_038063415.1). Taxonomy (GTDB): domain Bacteria; phylum Patescibacteriota; class Microgenomatia; order Levybacterales; family UBA12049; genus JBBTVD01. Next base: position 28,915 of record JBBTVD010000032.1, on the reverse strand, counting down.
GTTCCTGTAGCAAATTCGAGGTTTGGGATATCGGCATCAGAAATATTGTCTAAATATTTAATAAGTGCACGAAGGCTGTTGCCATGAGCAGCTACAAGAATGTTTTTGCCTTCTTTTAAATTTGGCAAAATTTCTTCTTGATAATAAGGGATTGTTCGTTCATAGACCATTTTGAGTGATTCACCATTGGTCGGGGGGTGATCCCAGCTACGACGAATTCTTATAAATTCTTCTTCCCCAACTTCTTCTTTTACCTGATATTTATTTTTTCCAGTGTAATCGCCGTAGTCTCGCTCGTTGAGTGCTGCATTTTCTTTTGTGGGAGGATCTTGATGAATCACTTTTTTAATCTCATCGAGGGTTTGTTGTGCTCGTTTTAGTGTAGAAACGTACGCAAGATCAAAATGAATATTTTTAATTTTTTCGCCAGCAGCTTGTGCTTCTGCAACACCTTTTTCAGTAAGACTTACATCCGTTAGCCCTGTCCACAAGCTTTTTGCGTTCCATTCTGATTCACCGTGACGTACAAGTACAAGATATGCCATAAAAAAGAAGTATAGAATATTTGTGACAAACTATCAAGTATGTTTCATCGCAAACTTTTTCTCCACAAGAATTTTTTCCGCCTTCAACAGATGTGCTCTGGCCGAAGTTATTTCTTCAGGATTAACGATAATACTAGTAATGCCATGTTCAACCACCTGTTCAAGCACAGAAGGGTACGGTTTGCTCAAAATGATTGAAGAAGTGATATGGTGTTTTGCAGCTGTTTGCACAGCTTCCTTAATTGCCCACAGAACTGCCGGGTTACGAACGTCATATTCAGGATGTGCTTCATCAATGCCACGCTGTGTACCCATCAGAAGAAGTGTAAGTGCAGTTGTACTGATAACAATACCATCAATGCCTTCTTGAATATACTTTTCAAGCATAATAACCTGCGCTGGTGTTTCGATCATCAACAATACCTTAAAGTGAGGGGATCGGTGGAGTTTTGTTCTCGTCAGTAGTTTTTTTGCTTCCGTTAGTTCACCTACTGAACGAATTGATGCAATAAGAAAGTGAATGTTACTGAGTGACTTTTTTTGATGAAGATATTTCAGTGCAGTAATAGCCTGGGTGAAGCGATCTGTATCGTGATATTTACTCGCGAGTATTACCGGGTGTGGAGCAATTGAGGTACACACTTTTTCAATATTTTCTTTCAGCAAACATTCTTGACAGAGTAGCCCAATTCCATCAATAGTGCCTTTCGTAAATGCTGGAAGAGTTGCTATCTTTTCGAGATTAACAAAAAGTTTTGTTGCTGATTTGGCTTCTTGCTCAGAAGCAACACCTCCTTTATAGATTCGTCCGGTTGTTCCATTGACGGTAACTACTGTTCCTTCAGGAATGTCTATCTTTCCTGTGCCTGCTACGATTGGTATTCCCAATGTTTTTATTTGTAGTATCTTTTCCATAGGCGTATGTTCTGATGAGATAATGAGTGCCGCAGCTTGTTTTAATTGTTGGATTTGCCTTGGTATATCCGTCAGAAAGATAACTGCACCAGTAATTTTATTGATAGATGAAGTACCAAATGGAATGAGGGGACCATGTTTTACTCCCGGAGCCATGGATATACCTGAAGCCAGAAGGGCTTGTCTGGTTGCAAAAGCTTTCTCTCGTAGTTGTTGTGCTGGGACAGTCGTGATTTTTCTACTGCGAAGCAGATAGATAGTAGTATCTACCAATCCCCATTCAATTGCTTGGGGGAAGTAAGTTTGACGTTCAAGTTTTTTTCCAAGCAATGCTATATCCATAATTTGATTGTCAGAAAGCTCTGCCTGGGGTGCTGGATTTTTCTTTGTGACGGTGAAGTCTGTCTTGGCGACGGTATAGCGATCATGTTCTACCTCAATAATCATTACATTTTTGTTATTGGTAACAGGGTCAATCGTGAAGATCGTCCCAGTCTTTTCTGGATGCAGAGGTTTTTGGACAAGAATTGCTGTTTTGAGTGTATGAGGGAGTTTTTTATGGTGTTGTAATGAGAGTAGCACCCGTGGACTAAAAAGCGATGCCCATAGTTCTTTTAACTTTTCCAGCAGCGCTGCTTCGCCTTTTATCGTGAAAGACAGATCTTCCAAAACCATATTTTCATCAAGAGGAGAGAGCGAAACAGTCACTTCTGTATCGTGAAACACATGGCCAAATGTACTATATGCTTCATAAATAACATGGGTAGCTGCTTGCGAAAGTGGGGCTTTCAGAATAGTATGTTTGATATGATTACTTACCTGTGCAATTGATTCAGGGTGATGGAAGCTAATCGTATCGTAAAGTGCATCGATTTGATGAGTCAGTTTATTCTCTGAAAGGAATAAATCAAAGACTTTCGTAGTAATAACAAATCCTTTTTCTGTTGGGAATTTTGCTCGTGCTATCTCTCCCAAAAATACTGCTTTTTCTCCGACTAATTGTCTATCGTCTTTGTCTATGGTATTCAACCAGAGAATATGGTTAGGCACATGTGGCATTCTCTTATTTTGACAGTATTCGTCCTAGTTGACAAGTATAGAGATTTTTGGTTCTCTAATAAGAGGAGTAATGTATGATAAAAAAAAGAAAAGTAAAACCTCGACAGAAAAAAAGTCGTTTTTTTGCTGTTTTTATTCAGTACAAATTCCTTATTCTATTGATCGTTCTTTTGTCGCTTCCTTTGGCGGTTATGCTGTTTGATGATGAAGAAAATACCAATATTCAAGCAGTAGAGATCAATGATAACCAGCTACAAGAAATTCCAACAACGACACTTGTTCCATCAGTCTCCTTTCATTGACAAGGGTTCCTTTGCCAAGTATAGTATAAAATTAGTAGTACTATGGATATCACTCCCGAAGATAAAATGAAATATAAACCTCTATATGTCCGAACAGCCCGAGCCTATATCAATGATATGCAACAGCAAATTGCAATCCTCTTAAAAGAACCGCACAATACTGAGGCAATAGGAATTATTCATATGGCAGCGCATTCTCTTGGCAGCCAAAGCTTGGTGATGGGATATTCCAGCATCGGAGAGCTTGCCCGTTTAATAGAAAAGATATTTCGTGCAAAAAAAGATACCAGGGAGACTATTGAAAGTGAGATTCTTGCATCTATTAACGTATGTGTTAAACGAATGATTGTTTCTCTTTATGAAATTGAGAAAACAGGAGAGGAATTAGCGCTAACTACAGAAATAAAACAACTAACATCCTTATTATGAAGATTTTACTGATTGAAGATGACGCATTTTTTCGGGAGTTTTATGCCCATAAATTTGCTGAAAAAAATGTCCTGGTGGAACAGGCAGCTAACGGAGAAGAGGGGCTACAAAAAATTACTACGGTAGCACCTGATGTTATATTGCTTGATTTGGTTATGCCCAAAAAAGATGGGTTTGACGTGCTTGTTGAAATGGGGAAGCTTGGTCTTCTGAATAAAATTCCAGTGCTTGTTTTCTCGACGCTTGGACAACCTGATGATATTGAACGAGCCAGGGAGCTAGGAGCCAAAGGTTTTGTAAACAAAAGCTTTTATGATTTTGAAAAGCTGTATGCTCGGCTTCTTGAGATCAGTAAAAAGTTAGATTCGTCTACTCTCTAAGTATGTTGTGGTAAGTATGACTCAAGGTTTTGTAGTCTTTTTTCATGATTATCTTGCTTTTTACTTAGAGATGTAATTAACTGAGCCAAATCTGCTGCTTCTCTTTCTATTTTCCTTGTCACTCTTTCTTCAGACTCTCTAATCTTATTTTCCAATCTTTCTTCAGTATCTTTAATCTTCTCCTCCAATCTTACTTCGACATCTTCGATTTTCCCTACTAATCTTTTTTCGGTTTCTTCAATTTTTTCTTCAGTGTCTTTAATTCTCCCTTCCAACCTTTCTTCACTTGCCTTGATGTCTGTTTGGAAACCTTTTCGTTGTTGATCAAATAAAGATTGTAATTGTTTTAATTGCGTATCGGTAAACATATATCTACTATACCAAGTTGTAACAAAAAAACAATGCATCAATCCGAATCTAAATACTATATATAAGAGGTAATTATCTATTTATTTATGATTTTTCTTTATCTTTTTTATCGTTTGAGAGAGACCACTTGCGCACTTCCTTGTAATAGGAAATAATAGAGGTAATGCTCGTTACTGATGAACAATTAAAAACTATTGTCCTCAATGTTAAATTGGTAAATCCGCAAAAACTTGCGGAGATAGAAACCTACGCCAAAAATAGTGAGATGTCGCTTGCCGATGCACTTATTGAGCGAGACATTATTTCTGATGAAAATCTGGGGATGCTGATCGCCGACTCTCTTAAAATGCCATTTATTGTTCTTGGAAAAATCTCTATTCCTGAAGATGTCTTTCGGATTATTCCTGAACGTTTGGCTAGGCAACACAAGGTTATTCCCTTTGCTCGTGATACATTCGGGATCAAAATCGCGACAACCAATCCTTCCGATACGCTTATCCAAGAAATGATTACTCGTAAGACTGGCCTTCGTGTCGTTGTCTATTTGACGACTGAACGGGATATTTATAATAAGCTCTGGATTTATCGAAAGGATCTGCAGAAAACGTTTGATACACTTGTGGCCGAGCAAGTAAAAACTGCTGGAGAAGAAGGATCAATTGATGCTCCTATTGCCAAAATTGTTGATCTCATTATCTCCTACGGCTATCAAGACAGGGTATCAGATATCCATATTGAGCCACAAGAGAAGGAAACACTGGTTAGGTTCCGTATCGATGGTATTTTGCATGATGTACTTTCCTTGCCAAAGAAACTTCATGAGCAAATTGCAACAAGGATTAAAGTGCTTTCAAGTCTCCGAACGGATGAACACTTGGCTCCACAGGATGGTAAAATGCGGGTTGATCTTGAGGAAGAAGCGCTTGATATCCGTGTATCCATCTTGCCGCTCGTCTATGGTGAAAAGATCGTCATGCGACTCCTTTCTTCGCGTTTCCGGCAGTTCTCATTTCTGGATCTGGGGATGAGTGAAGCAGATCTGGAACGACTCACTCGAGGGTTTAGTAAGTCATTTGGGATGGTGCTTTCAACTGGTCCTACAGGATCGGGTAAAACGACTTCTATTTATTCTATCCTAAAGATTATCAATACCCGTGAGAAAAACATCACCACCATTGAAGATCCAGTAGAATATCGAATCCGAGGAGTGAACCAAATCCAGACCAATGTAAAAAGTAATCTGACCTTTGCCAGTGGACTTCGGTCTATTCTCCGTCAGGATCCAAACGTCATTTTTGTGGGAGAAATTCGTGATTCTGAGACTGCGGGTATTGCGGTCAACGCTGCTCTTACTGGACACTTGGTTCTCTCAACACTTCATACCAATGATGCGGCAACTGCTCTGCCACGACTTACCGATATGAATATTGAGCCATTTTTGGTCGCTTCAACCGTCAATGTGATTGTTGCACAACGACTTGTCCGCAAGATTTGTGAGATGTGTAAGGTCTCCTACAATGTGGATCGAGCGCATCTTTTGCAGAGTTTCCCAGAAAAAAGTGTCCAAGAACATTTTGGTTCCAAAGAACAAGTACGAGTCTACCAAGGGCGGGGTTGTGATGTCTGTCACAGTACAGGGTATGCAGGCAGACTTGGTGTTTTTGAAGTGCTTGAAGTGAGCAACGTGGTCAGAAAACTCATTAACGAAAAGAAGGACGCGGATGCCATAGTTACCCAAGCAAAAGCTGAGGGAATGACCACTATGCTTGATGACGGCTTGATCAAAGTTATCAAAGGACTTACGACTATTGAAGAAGTACTACGAGTTACAAAGGTGGAGGCAGTATAAATTCCGATTGTCATCCTCGCGTATGCGGGGATCCAGATATACAAGAATGGAAAGCTAGATTCCTGCTTTCGCAGGAATGACAAATTATATGAGTAAAATATGAAAATCCAACACATTTCTCTCTCAACCAGTGACAAAATTGCCTTGATTAGTAATATGCAGACTATGCTTGCTTCAGGTATTCCTATTTTAGAAACCATAGATTCACTTCTTGAAGATGCTAAAGGTGGACAGAAAAAACTGCTTACAAGCTTGCGTGATGATCTAGGACAGGGGCAGCATATGTACTATACATTCTCCCGTTTCCCAAATATCTTTGATAAAGTAACCGTCAATATCATCAAGGCAGCAGAAGAGGCAGGAACACTTGATGAAGCGCTTAAAGAAATTAAGGAAAATACCAAAAAAGAAGTTGAGTTTAATAATCGGATTAAATCAGCTCTCATTTATCCGATGTTTATCGTGGTTGTCTTTTTGGCAGTACTTTTGTTAATTCTGGTTGTTGTGGTGCCCAAGATCGCGACAGTTTTTAGTCGTCTCCATGTCTCCTTGCCCCTTCCAACCCAAATCTTAATATTCCTATCTGATCTTGTGCTCCAGCAAACAATACCGCTGCTCTTCGGTTTAACCGTTTTTATTGGTGTGATGATTTTTCTTTACAAAAGAAGTAAGAAAACGCTTATCAATCTGTTGACCAGTTTACCATTGATCTCTACACTTGCCAGACAAATCGATTTAACAAGGTTTAGTAGAAGCCTTTATTTGCTTCTTAACGCCGGACTTCCCATTACGACAGCGCTCGAATTTACCCAAGAGATTGTGGTAAAAAAAGAGATCTATAAAGCTGTTAAGCATGCAAAAGAGGAAGTATTTGCTGGGAAAAGACTTTCTCAAGGACTGAAAGATTATAAAAATCTCATCCCGGGAATTATGATCAAGATGATTGAATCAGGGGAGCGGAGTGGTACGCTTGATAAATCGCTTCAGGAAGTATCAGATTATCTTGATGGACAAGTATCAAACACCCTTAGAACACTCACTGCTCTCATGGAACCGTTATTACTTGTCCTGATTGGTGTAATGGTTGGTGGAATGATGCTTGCTATTATTGCTCCTATTTATGGACTCATTGGGCAAGTCGGTCCACAGTAATCCTATGACATCTTACACACGGCAATTAGCAAAGGGTTTTTCTCTCGTTGAGATGCTTATTCTCCTGGGGATTTTTAGTTTTTTTATTGGTTTAATCGCTATCAACCTTTCACAAGCACAACAAACAGCATCATTATCCGCAGCTATGAACACGTTAACCAGTGATCTCCGTGCACAACAGCTTAAAGCAATGGTAGGAGATACTTCAGGTGATAGTCAGGTAGATAATTATGGTATTTTTCTCAGTACTCATTCATATACTCTTTTTCGTGGGACGTATAGTGCCGGTAATGCACAGAATATCGTTATTGATTTGCCTGAAAACACCCAAATTGTCGCTACCACCTTTCCCGGGGCACAAGCAATTTTCCTCAAAGGAAGTGGTGAAAACAGTGCACAGGCGACAAATACTATTACATTACAAGATGCTAATGATTTGACACAGAAAACGATCACGATTAACAGATATGGGGTGGTGGAGTAACATAAACCATTATGAATAGATATAATTCTGGACAATCACTCGTTGAATTGCTTCTTGTGATCGCTCTTGCTGCGATTCTTTTGCCTGCGTTATTTTTTGGCTTTATCAGTACACGCGATGGTAAAGCGCAACAAAAGCAACGTACACAAGCCACAACTCAAGTAAAAGAAATTGAAAGTTCACTCAAAAGTATTGAGTCCACCGATTGGGCAATCTTTGCTGCGTATTCTCCCGGGACGTACTATCCTGTCATTTCCGGTTCACGATGGACGTTTGCTACCGGGTCGGCTACGCTGAATGGCATCACTCGACAAGTAGCGATAAGCGACGTTTATCGAGACAGTTCAGGAGCCATAGTCCAATCAGGAGGAACACTAGATCCTTCGACAAAGCGAGCTGTGATTACTGTCTCTTGGAGTGAACCTTACGCATCGTCGACTACTGAAACACTTTACTTTAGTCGGACAAGCAATCTTACCCAGGATCAGACGACGCAATCTGAATTTGATGCTGGAAGTCTTAACCAAACCCAAACCACCAACACTGCTGGAGGGGAGGTCATCCTGGGGCAGGGACATGCTGACTGGTGTAAGCCTTCTGATGCTATCAGAGATACCTTAACACTGTCCAAGCCAGGTAATGCTATTATTGCTTCAGCGGGACAGACAATTGGAGCAACGAATAATGCGTATATAGGTACGGGTGATGGAACAAGTGGGATGAGTTTTGCTCATGTCTCTGTCTCAAGTCCACAAGGAGTGGATGAAACACCTAATCCTACGCTTGCCGGGAGCTATGCTAGTTCAGATAGTACCAATGCCGTCTTTAGTGATGGGACGTATGCCTATCTGGCTACCAATGGGTCAAGCAATCAAGTAAAAGTCATTAGACTGTCTGACTATTCACTCGTTAAAACGATAAGTTTGGCCAGTAACACCAATGCAAATGGTATCTATGTAGCAAATAATGTCCTTTATGTTACGAGTAGTAATAAAGTCTACATCTATAACATTCAGGATATTATGAACCCTATCCAGCTTCCGACTACGACACTCTTTTTTGGAGCGGGTACGGCCAAACAGATTGTGATCAAAGATAGCAAGGCCTATGTAACTATCTCAGGATCACTGTTTGGTCTGGAAGTGTTCTCGATAGGTATTGGTGGGGTGCTTTCTCATTGGTCGATGGGACAATTTAACTTCTTCCAGGAGCCCCGTGGCTTAGCCGTTAATGATTCTGGCAGTCGCACGTATGTTGCTTTTAGTAGTAATTGGGTATTCTCAGGTGGATTCTATATCTTAGATACATCCAAACGCTGGTTTAGTCCCTGGGTGAAGGGTCAGAACGGGACGTATAATACGAATGGTATGGATCCCCGGGGGATGGCGCTTGCCACTGACAACAAGGCAATTATCGTGGGAGTGAATGGTACCGAGCAGTATCACGTAGTAGATATCGAGGATGATTCACCAACCTATTGTGGTGGACTCGCGTTGACCAATGGAGCTACAGGTGTGAGTACCATTGAAGAGCCAGAAGGAGATGTTTTTGCCTATGTTATTACGGGGGATACCAGTGATCAGTTCCAAATTATCGAAGGAGGATCGGGAGGACGGTATACGACCACCGGTATCTTTGAATCATCTCCTGTTACGGTTGCAAGTGGTGCAGCGTTTAATCGCTTTGTTGCAACAGTTAACCAGCCATCACAGACAAGTATTCAGCTGCAAGTAGCTATTGCACCAGCTATCAGTGGTAGTTGTACCAATGCAGTCTATACGTATCTGGGACCAGATACGACGGGGAGTAGTTATTTTACTCCTCAATCTGCTTCGATATCTGGTCAAATACCTTTTGGAACCTACACACCAAGCTATCAAAATCCTGGTAATTGTTTTAAATACAAAACCTGGTTCTCAACCAATGATACCAATCAAACTCCTACACTGTATGACGTAACGGTGAATTATTCACCATAACGTGTTACAATCTTTTGTAGAAAATGAGGCAAGTGAATAATTTTGGTGACTATAGACTATATCCTCTTACTGAAGCATTAGCTCGGAGATACGCGGAAGATATCTGTGCATCTCAGGACCAGATTCCACTGGTTGAAAAACACACGTTGGATCAACTCCTTGCAGTATCAAATGATAAGCGAGTCTTTCATAAAAAATGGGATCATAGCTTGATTGCTCTCACGACAACTGGTGCATATGCCGGTATTATTATTGGCTATGAAAGAGAAAAAGAAAACAATGAGCGATATCCTTATAATTCTATTTATGTAGGAAGCTTTGCTGTTGCGCAAAAACATCAGAAGAAAGGTCTTGGGAAAGCATTACTACAAGCCTGGCTTGGTTATAACAAGCAAAAAGGATTTTTGGCACTTGATGGCAAACTAAGATTTTCTCTCCAAACGAATTCTGCTGCATGGAATAAGCATATACAAGCACTTTATGAATCATTTGGTTTTAAAAAGATTGCGACAAAAACGTATGATAACCGGGTAGATAATGTATATTTTTTATAATTGTCCCTTTTCCTTTTTGAATTTTGCTCTTTAATCTCTGACATATATTGACATATTGTTAGAGAATGGATAAACTTAGCTAAGTTAGCTAATATATACCTATGCAAGTAATGAATATTCATCAAGCAAAAACGAACCTTTCGCAACTGATTGAAAAGGCAGTTGCTGGAGAAGAAGTTATTATCGCCAAAGCCGGGAAGCCAGTGGCGAAAATTGTGGCACACACACAGCAACTTGAGCCACGAAAGCCAGGGTTATGGAAAGGAAAGATTGTCGTTCCTGATAACTTTGATGATGAAGATGAAGAGATAAATAAAATGTTCTATGGAGAATAAATCCTTCCTGATCGACACCCACATCTTTATTTGGTGGATGGAAAATAGTAAAAATTTATCCTCAGAAATAAAACAACTGCTGCAAGATCCTCAACAAAAAGTTTTTTTAAGCGTTGTAAGTATTTGGGAGATGCTGATTAAACAAAGTAAAAATCAGTTAAGATTACCCAAAGATATGGAAGAAGGAGTAATAGAAAGTGGATATACTATTCTTCCTATAGCCTTTCCTCACGCAATAGGATTAAAAGACTTGCCACTTTTACATACAGATCCTTTTGATCGGATGCTCATCGCTCAGGCAAAAGTTGAAGGTCTCACATTGATTACAGCTGATAAAAAAATCTGGCAGTATGATCTCTCTCTTCTCAAAATGTAATCTGAAATGAAGAATTTATCCGATACTATGATCATAACCTTTATCAGACACTCTAAATCCCTTGTTAATCCTGCTATTCCAATAACAACGTGGGGGTTATCCGAAGAAGGTGTTATGCTTGCCAAGAAGTTGCAATCGCTAGAGCAAATCAAGTCATTGGATGTTATTTATGCGAGTTTACAACCAAAAGCTCTTGAGACAGCGATCCTGGCAACAAAAAATATGGGTATTCCAATAAAAACAGACAATAGACTTACAGAAACAACTTCTTTTACTAATAGGTTCGTTAATCTCTCACAGCTTCAGGAAAATACCAAGAAATACTTTGCCAGTAAGCATGTCAGTATCAACCAGGGAGAAACCGCTGAAGAGGCGTTTACTCGTTTCAATGAAGCGTTACATGAGATTGTTGCTACTGACAAAGAAAGAAGTAATATTGGCATCGTCTCTCATGGAAATATCTTGGCTGATTTTGCTGCACGATATCTCTCGATTGATTCCTATGAATTAGTAGAAAAAATACGGCAGCCAGATGTTGCTGTTTTTGATTGGCGAAAGAAAGAGTTCATTCATAATTTTGGTGAGTTTACTCATAAAGATTGAAATAGAAGTATGTTCTTGAGTATAGTAGAAGTATGCCCAGCAAAATCCTCATTGTCGGAGACGACGAAAACATAGTGAGACATCCAAAGAATGAAGACCCTTCGTCCAAAGAATCATCTTGGCAAGACAAACTAAAACAGCGTCCGTATCTTGTTGTCATCCCAGCAATACTTATCGTCTTGTCAGTTGCTGGTCTCTCAGTTTCCAAAACAGAACGAGAGCTCCCAACAGATACGGGAACGACACAACCCACTGGAACCATGCAGGCTGCAACCATCCCTTCGCCAACAGGAACTACTGAAGAAGAAAAAAGTGTGAATCCATTTTCATGGCTTTTCCGAGAAGAAGAAGATAAACAAAAAGGCCCTGGTAGTCCACAGCCACAATTTACCCAGATAGTGCCTGGTTCTGTGCCAAATACGTTCTCGGTTACGACAGAACAAACCTTCGCAGGAGGTAACACCTCTTCGGGAACGTCAATACAAACGAGTACCAATGGTTCTTCTGATTCTTTGAGTAGTACAGGAAATACTTCCACACAGACACAAGACACAACAACAGACAATGTATTGCCGATTGTATTTCAATCTGGAGGACAAACATACGTTTACGAACCTCCCGCTACGCCACCAGTAGAGCTTGTCTGGTCGCGATATGAAAACCAGCAGGATAACTATTCCCTTGATTATCCGTCAAATTGGCAAATTGTTCGAACAGAGTTTAACAATCATGAAGCACTGTTTGTTTATGCTCCGGGAGCAGATCCAGAGGATCCAGCTGTCCAATACATTAGTTTTGGCTGGGCAGCATATTATTATCCGCCTGATGCCAATTATACTGTTCCTGTCTCCATCAATCGGGTTTCGGGGACGATTTATACCAATGGCGCACTTGGGAGTAGTTATATCGCGGCTGCTTTTACCTACAACAATGGCTATTTTGCTTTGGTAAACAATGTGAGCGACGAAACCTTTGTCTATATTTTTGATCATATGTTGGGATCATTGGAGTTTGGAGACTAGTATGAAAGTAAAAAGCTATTTATTTACCAGTAGGGGATCAACCATGATTGAATTACTTCTCTACATGGGTATTTTTTCGTTACTTCTGGTGATGCTGACCGGAATTTTTGTGACTTCGCTTGAGACACAGATTTCGACACAGGCAGCAAGCAGCGTTGACCATGATGGGCGGTATATTTTGTCTCGTTTGACCTATGATATGCAACGTTCTTCAGCTATTGCTCAGCCTTCATCTCCAAGTGCGCAGACGACATCGTCCTTACGTCTGACTATTAACGGTAGTCCACATACCTATAGTGTCACTAACGATACAATGCAAGTCGTTGATGCAACAGGAACGATAGCGCTTCATAGTGGTGCGACAACTATTTCTGATCTTACTTTTCAGCGAATTGGATCAAATAATACTCATGATACGGTACAAGTACGATTTACCGTGACAGGAACTGAGCAAAATACACCTGAGACGAGATCGTTTCAGATTACTCTAGGAAAGTAGGAGAGTTGAGAAATAGGTGACAAAAGATAATAATAGAGTAATGAAGCACATCAGCGTGCAAAGAGGACAAGCGCTTGTTACGTTACTTTTTTTTGTTGTTATTGCGATGACGATTATTTCTGCTGGCGTGACTATGATGATTGTTAACTCAGTCAGTGGTATGAAATATCAAGAGGGTACGGTTGCCTATGGAGTTGCTCGAAGCGGTGTCGAAAATGCGATACTTAGACTCTTACGAGATCCTTCGTATACTGGAGAGACGATGACAGTTGGGGAGGGGCAAGCAGTTGTGCAAGTAAGCGGAAACGGCTATCCTTATACGATAACCTCTCGTGGCACGGTGGGCGATTATACCAAAAGGATACAGGTGACGGCACAATATGATACCGATGGAGCATTACAGATAGTTTCAGAACAGGAAATTTTTTAACTATGACAGCCAAAAACCAATATATTCTCTATTTGCTTGCTGATAAATTTCAGTTATACGTCCCTTCTCATCCATCGCTTCTTGCATTACCTTTTGAGCCAAAAGTAGTTCGTGATTTGGATATTCTTGATAAAAAGCTTTTTGAAGAACTTTTGGCAGCATTTATCACCACCAATGTCATACCTCCGGGGGATATTATTATCGTCATAGGTGATAAAGCTTCGTTTATTAAAGATTTTACCCAAATCCCATCAGTCAATCAAGTAAGTGTTGCCGCTATTCCTGTTGATCTTGCAGGGCAAGCAAAAGAATTTATTGAACATGTTCCTTTTGATAATGTTGCTGGTACAACCTTTTCCTTACCAAATGGTATTCGTGCTTATGCAACCAACAAAGATCTCTATGATGCACTTGTAAAGGCGTTTGAGAAACATGGATTTTTTGTCAGTGCTGTTTTTCCTGGTATTGTTTTTGGTGCAGCTGTTGACTCAAAGCAATCGCTTGATGCTCAGATGATTACGACTGTTTTTCAGCAAGCAAATGCGGCGCATGAATACAATTTGCTGGGATCACGTCCTGCCCCTGTAGCACAACCTAAAATGATGCCACAAACTGCAGTAATTCAGCCTCAATCTAAGCCAATACCAGATTCACTTGAGATGGAGATACCTCATCCTGATAAAAAACGCCTTGTTATCCTTCTCGGAGTTTTTACTATACTTATTTTAGTGTTGCTGGTGATGATTATTTTAAATGACCCCTTTTGAGGCACATATCCCTTCAGAACAAGGTGCTAGCCTCTAGCCTTGACAGGCACAAATAAAAGTAGTAATCTGTACCTAGAAAGGAGGGGTATGACATTTACACAAATACTTATAAATGACAACTACATGTATGGTCTATTTAATGGTCAAATTTATGTTGCCAAAGTTTCAGGAGATCATTTAGTATCTGAATGGAAAATTTTAGAAGTTAAAGCACCAACTGGTGTAGACGTAGGAGAAATAAATCATAGCTAATATGCTATAATATTTCCAAATACCTAAAGTCGCAAGGCCATGGTAATAAGACCGACCAAGGAATAAAGCTCTCTATGAGAAGCCTTGGTCGGCTGTGGTGGGAAACTATCATACTCATAGGGGGCTTTTTTATGTGGGAATTTATTGAATTTATTATTGGAGCAATTGTTTCTATCGTTTTTCTTTTTTTGATTGTTGTCACCATCATTGGTGTAATTGTTGGTGTTATTCAATTTCTCATCAAGCTATTCACCAAGAAACATTATTCTGACGAAGAGCTAAAACAAATTGCAAAAACAGTGATTGACGGAGCAAAGTTCTACTTAATTTTGGGTTCCGTTATTGTCTTTGCCCTTCTCCTTCTTGCTTTAAAAAATAGTCTCCATTGACATCTTCTTTTAGTTTAGTTATTAAGGTTTAAATCTTCGTATTTCTTTATAAATAATGTGATAGAATACAAAAAGGAGGTAGTATATGTTTCAACCAACAAAACAATCAGCTTCTGTAATTGCAAAATATTTTCTTTGGAAAACGATACAGGATAAGAAGAGCATCACAAATAAAAAACTCCAAAAATTATTGTACTACTCTCAAGCATGGAACCTTGCTTTTAATAATACCCCTTTATTTAAAGAAAAGATTGAGGCATGGATTCATGGACCTGCGATTAGATCAGTATATCGGCAATATAAAAAATTTGGTTTTGGTCCCATTCGCGAATCGGTTTCTGAAAACGACTTCACGACTTTAACGGCAGATAATAAAGACTTATTAGATGAAATTTGGCGAGTATATGGCAAATTTGATGCCTCCTATTTGGAAGAATTAACACATGGTGAAGAACCATGGCAAAAGGCAAGAGAGAATCTTGACGGTGAAGCTTCTTCTACAAACATTATCTCGTTAGAAAACATGCAAATTTATTACAGAAAACTTGGACAGAAGAAAGACAATGGCAAAGAATAAATATCATGTTCCTCAACAAAGACTGCCTAAATCAAAAATACCGCAATCAGCGACCCTTCTTAAGGATCAAAAAGATCCTGAAGATGAATATTTTACGATTTCTTACAGGTATTATTCTGACTCAGAATGCCAAATTACATCTTTAAATCAGAATACAGCAAGGGCATTTTTACAGGATATTAAGACCATTGGTAGAACAAAACGAACACCTTACTATCTCAAACAAGTTGGGATAAATGTTATACCTGTATATGGAATAGGTGCATATAAGTCTTTATTAAAAAACTTACCTGAAGATGTTGATCTTAAAGAACATAAAGTTCAATCAACTTCCAGATTGTTCTATTTTCTTAAACAAAATAAGTTTTGTATTGTAGCAATAAAAATGAACCATATAGAAACAGACAAGCATCGATGATATGAAAAAGAAAAAACAACTCACAGATCAGGATAAAAACTTACTAGGATTCCTCAGACAAGGTGGACGTGAAGGGGCTCGTCAAGATATGATGGGAATGATTATACGAGCTGCGAAGCCTTTGAAGAAGAAACAGAAGTAGCTTCTGCAAGTAACAAATCAAACATTTCTCCTGATCGTTTTCTACGGTTAAAACGCCAAGTGTATTCATCTACATACGCTTGTAAATACTTCTTTGATACATGACGGTAGACTCCTGTTATCCCTCTTTTCATCGTTGACCAAACACCTTCAATGTTTTGAGTATAAATATCTCCTACCACAAATGTCTTCGTGTGATTTACAAAATCATGATTATAGCCAAGTTTTCTTAAACTTTGATAACTAGGATATTGGTCAGTGATAATACGAGCTTTAGGATCAACATTTTGTTGGATCTGGTTAATCAGGGTATACTTACTGGTATCAGGAACATGTTTTACATATGCTCTTCCATCTCTTTCAACCATTCCCATAACGGCTTCTTTATTATCTACGCCACCACCCCATATCCCTTTTCTTATTCTTCGTCCACCAAAATAACTCTCATCAATTTCAACGGTTCCTGATAGTAGGCTTGTGTTGGTTTCTGCCATCAACATTCTGATTTGCTTAAACATCCTCCACGCCGTTTTGTATGTCACTCCTAGCATCCTCTCAAGCTGTTTAGCAGAGGTTCCGCTTCTAGTCTGTGCCATGAGGTACATTGCAAAGAACCACAGATCAAGTGATGTCGTTGATTTCTCAAATATCGTTCCTGCTAAAGGGTATATGTGATTGCCACAGTGGTTACATGCATAGGCCGTTCGACCTGTCACTCTATAAAATCTCTCTTTTCTTTGACACTTAGGACATGTCGTGAGGCCTGGGTACCTGGCCTTTTTGATAGCCTCCAGACATTGGTCAGATGTGCCATAATTCCGCTTGAATGACCCGAGGCTAATTCTTGTCTTCATTAGCCTCATTATAGCATATTATTGCCTTGTTGTGAAGGGATAAGTGCCCCTTTTGATCTATTGACAGAAACATAAAAAAATGTCTAAGATAGATACAGATTATATGACTGCCTACAACAAAACGAAACAAAAAGGTTTTACACTCATCGAGCTTCTTGTCGTTATAGGTATCCTTGCAGTACTCCTTTCAATTACGCTTATCGCTATTAATCCAGCACGACAATTTGCGCAAGCAAATAATACGCAGCGCAGATCAGATGTTAATTCACTCCTTAACGCTATTAATCAATATATGGCTGATAATAATGGTGATTTGCCAACAGGTATAGATGGTATAGTCCGAGACGTATCAAGCTCGGGTGCTAATATCTGTGCAGCACTTGTTCCTGAGTATATCGCTGCTCTTCCTGTTGATCCAAGTGCAACTGATTCTGCTCCTATCGAAGAGGCAGATTGCACCTCTTATGACACTAATTATCAGGTAATACAGACCAGTAATTCAAGAATAACTGTCTCAGCACCAGATGCTGAACTTAGTGAGACAATTACTGTTACTCGATAATTCTCCTGTCTTGCATTAATCTGTCTTTGTTTGTATCCTAAAAGATATGCAGCAAAAAATACTTTTGGTTGAAGATGACGTCTTTCTTAAAGACATCTACTATGAAACACTTACAAACGCTGGGTTTAGTGTAACAAGCGCCGTTAACTTATCTGATGTTTTACAAGCAGTACAATCAAATACTTTTGATCTTGCGTTAATTGATTTCTATTTACCAGGAGCTAATGGTATTGAAATTGTGAGTAAGCTGAAGGCAATAACTCCTCCTCCCGTAAAGCGGATTGTCTTTCTAACCAATGCTTCAGATGAAAAAGACTTACAACAGATGCAATCACAAGGGAATGGCTATCTTCTCAAAAGTGCGCTTTCACCCCAAGAGCTTGTGACGAAGATTAAAGAATACCTCAATATAAGTTAAGAAAAATCACTTTTCTTTTTTTGTGGCGAGCTGTTCTTTGAACCAGTCAACCCATGGGTTAACCGCAGGATTTTGTTCGTAGGCAAGTCCGAGGTAGAGTGTCAGGAAGCTTCCGTATTGCATCACTTCAAGGAAATCATCGTACACAGTCTGTCCACTAGTGACAAATTCATGCACAGGATAGCCATTTTGTCTGACAACGTCCGCTGTAAGTGCCACACGCTGTTTGATCTTTGGTGAATAGTTTGGACTATTTAAGATAATAAAATGGAGTGGTGCATCCTTAGGGAACTGTAGTCCTTCCATAAGATGATGATTAAGATCAGGAATCAAGAAAAAAGAAGAGAAGGCTTTGCTCGTCTCATTAAACTGGTTTCTAAGAATTTGAGCATTTCCAGCTAAGTGTTCTCCAGCAAAAATAATTGGAATTTTATTTTCAAAGATGGTAAAGTCTTTTTGAGCTTGTGCTTTGATATCTGCCAGCTTGTCTTCAAATCGGATAATGGCATTGGTGATTTCATGTTCTTCGATAGCAATAACTCCAACTTTATTCAAAAGCCCAATCAGTCCTAAGATCGTATAGCCATTCCCAAGTCGTGGAACTCCTGCAGGATTGAGCTTGCCATCAAAGATGTATGCTGGGATATTGTGATCCTTTGCAAACTCTGCAAGTTTACTTCCTTTGGTAAGTACGACGATCTTTGCGTTTTTTGCAAGTGCATCCTCTGCACAAGAAAGAACTTCCTCAGTTGTTCCAGAATAACTAGTGAGAACAACAAGTGTATTCTTGCCAACATAGTTGGGGAGGAGATAATCACTGACGAGTTCAATAGGGAAGGAGAGTTCTGGACCAAGGAGTGCTTTGAGTACCAACGCTCCATAGATAGAGGCTCCCATGCCACAGAAAACAACATTATTGATCTCTTCTTCAAATTTAGGAAGATCAAGTGCGTTTACTTCTTCCCACGCTGCTTTACATTGTTTGATAAGTTGCTCTGTTGAGCCGAGGGTATCCTGTGGATCAAGTTTTCTGATGGCTTCGGTATCGTTTATATTTAACATATTTTGATAATAGCATGAATCATGTAACTTTACCAGACAAAATCCTAACAAAATATAGAGTTAAGCATCGGGGATACTTGCTCTAAAAACAATATCTCCTTCTGCTCCGGTAATTTCATATGTCGTTTCAGCAAAAATAATAGTACTTTTTCCTTTGCCTACAGAAAGCTGGTTATCATCACTACGGATATTTGCATCTCCTTCCATTCCCATGAAAATTTCTGCTGACTGGGAAGTCTTTTTGTATGAACTATTCTCTTTAGGTTCAATTTTACTCAGAAGAAATTCTTTACACGGAGAATTATAGAATGTTTCGTTCTCAATTTTCCTTCCAGTAATGATATGTGGTTTCACTCCGGTAAAGGTAACAAGCTTCATGAGTTCATCTACATCCACGTATTTACCGGTGATGCCTCCTCGTGCGACATTATCAGACGTTGTCATAATTTCAATAATGGGTCCTTCGAGATATGCATGAAGTACACCAGCATCTTGGAAGATAGCTTGTCCTGTTTCTAGACGAACAAGATTAAGTAAATATATTGAAAAAATACCACGATCGTAATTGCCATCAGACATCTGCATATACTTCATTGCTTTTGCTGCCCAATAATCCGGTTGCGATTTTGTCAGTTGTCCCGCTTCATATTGGGGTAAAATTCTTTGCGCTAGGGTATGTAAAATGGTATTTGCTTGCTCTTCATTCATGTCGATCATTATGTGTTTATAGAGATTTCTATAATCTTCCCCATCAAAGGAAGAGAGTAAGGGCTGCAACTCTTCTACTTCAGTAAGTATCGTTCGTAGGTCCTCCTTCTGTCGAAAACCATGAAGTAGCCAAAATTCATCCATCGCTACAGCAAATTCGACCTTATGATTTTTGTCTTTATACGTTCGCTTAGAATCAGTAATTGAAATACCTTTTTCTTCCTCCTGCATAAACCCTTCCTCTGCTTGTTGTTTGTTTGGATGGACTTGAATAGAAAGCATCTCTCCTGCATCCAGTAATTTAAAAAGGAATGGTAGGTTTCCAAATTTTTTTGCGACGTGGTTGTTAAGAACATTCCCAGGATTTTTTTGAATGATCTGATCAAGTGGCTGCGTAGTTCCATCAGGCAAGATAACTTGTGCAGGAGCTTTTTTATGGACTCCAAGCCAATATTCTGCATACGGGACGCCTGGTTCTGGTGTAAAGCCAAGTGTGGGCGGTATTAATCGTATTCCACCCCAATCGTACGGGCTCGAAAAGATCTTTCCAAGAATGGGAAAGATACGATGTTTGGTAAAATAATCTAAATGATAATTCATATTAAGCAAAGACGGTCTTTTCGAGTTTATCCACACGTTTTTCTAGTCTAGTTACTGCGACTTTATCTTCTTTAACAGCGTCGACGGTCTCAAAAATAGCCATTTGCATTTTATCCATTTTTTCAATTCTCTCAATGAGTTCATCTCGTAATTGTTTTAGATCCTCTTTTGTAGAAAACTGTTTTAGATCGTCCTTCGTGGCAAAGTTTTTAGCATCTTTTTTTGTGAGAAAGTTTTCTGCGTCATCTTTTGTAAGGAAGCTTTTAGCATCCTCCTTTGTCAGAAATGATTTCGCATCGTCTTTAGTAAGCATTGTTGCTTTGATAGCCCGTATTTCTTCTAATATGCTTTTAAGCATTTTTTGATCCATAGATGTAAATATACTTTATTCTTTTTAGGAAGGTTTCACAAGAGGACGAAATAGATCAA
The DNA here is from genome assembly GCA_038063415.1 of Patescibacteria group bacterium. Lineage (GTDB taxonomy): Bacteria > Patescibacteriota > Microgenomatia > Levybacterales > UBA12049 > JBBTVD01. The sequence continues at coordinate 8,456 of JBBTVD010000032.1, read as the reverse complement.
AATCTATAAAAAATAGATTTATTCAGAAGCAGCAATTGACTTAATGAATGTCATTAATTCGTCTCTCTTTTCTTCCATCGTTGCTTTGTCATAACTTTCAACATTAAGACGGAGAAGGGGTTCAGTATTTGAGGTGCGGACGTTGAATCTCCATGTAGGATAATTAATTGACACGCCGTCAAGGATAACAAGTTCACCATCGGTATATTTTTCTTTTAATTTCTCAAGAATTTCTGGAGCATTGGTTACTTTGAAGTTAAATTCACCGGATTCATGGCTGCGTCGTAGCTCTTCAACTACTTCAGAAAGGGTTTTACCTTCTTCTGTCAGTACTTTAAGGACACTAATCATCGTAGCAAGCTGTGATTCTGCATTACCATTTGATTGATAATAGAAATGACCTGAAGACTCACCAGCAAAGACGCCGCCTGTTTCACCAAGCTTTTCTGTGATAAAGGCATGGCCTACTCGGGTAACTTCAAGTTTGCCGCCAAATTCTTCAACTATCTTTTTGGTTCCCATAATATAACGAATGTCGACAAGAATAGTTGACCCGGGCTTTTCTTTGAGCATTTCACGAGCAACAAGTGCCGTGATAAGCGTTGCTGGAATTATCTGGCCTTTCTCATCGACAAAATACAATCGGTCTCCATCACCATCTGGAGCAAGACCGAAATCAGCTTTTTCTTCAAGCACTTTCTTTTGCAGATCTTTCAAATTATCAAAATCAAGTGGATCTGGTTGGTGAACAGGGAAGCTCCCATCCAAGTCAAAGTTCATTTTGATAAGATCTGCTGGTACCTCTTTAAAAAGTGCTTCGATATATTGTGCCCCCATAGCATTCGCAGGATCTGCAACGATCTTAAACTTCTTGATTTCTGGATGATTAAAAACTGTCAAAGCATTCTCCACTTCATCTTCGAGGATACCTGTCTTTTCTGTGATAGTTCCAGGCTCACTTTCTGGAAGTGTTACGCCATCAATTGCCATTTGTTTGATCTCTGGCATTCCAGTAGAACCTCCAATTTTGATAAGTCCATGGGGACTGTTAATGACGAATTTCATGCCATTATATTCTTTTGGATTGTGTGATGCGGTAATCTGGATACCACAGTCATAACCGTAGTGAGATGCTGCGAAATAGAAAGAAGGAGTTGAAAGCTGTCCTGCGTCAATTACCTCAGCACCGGCTTCAACAAGTGTTTTTTTTGCTGCGGCAAAAAGTTGTGGACCGGAAAGACGCATATCGTATGCAAGGACGAGAGTTAATTTATTTTTGCCAATCTTTTTTTGGAAAAATGCATAAATTGCTTTGATGATGGAGACGATATTTTCTTCGTCGAGCTGGTCGGGGTAAATCCCGCGGATGTCGTAGGCTTTAAAAATCTTTGGATCAATGGTTGCCATACACGATATCTTATACCTCAAGCAGCAAAAAGTCAATTGTTGGAATAAGTGGTAAAGCTAGCTTGCCTGTCTTCTGCTTGCTTTCAATAGTAAAAAGTTTATGATACAAATCTTTTAACTGATTAATGGTAAACAATTTGGCTTGTTGTTCAAGTTTTGATTTTTGCCATGGTTGCATTCGTTTGATCTCATCAATGGGGCTTTCTATCGGTGCTGATGACAAAGCGAGTAATAACCGTACTTGTCTAATCAGCATAAAAAAGACCATTTCTCCTTCAGTTGTTTCGATAGTTTGATGCAGGAGCTTGATAAGATTTTTACCATTGCCAGGTCTCAGACTATCAAGTAACTGGAAGAGCGACTGGGGGAGTTTAAATGGCTGAATTCTGGCGATTGTAAATGGTTGAAGCATGGATCGATCAAGCTCTTTGCCTTCCCACAATACAATAGTATTTTCTTTGCCATATTCTTGAATAGTAGTTATAAGTGCTTCGTATTCACTTTTCCTTTTTTGTTTGGTAAGAAGTTGCTCAACAAACAGTGTTTTACTTTCTTCAAAAAGAGCGCCACCACTAAAAATTTGGGCCAAGTCAGTTATGGTTACCTTATCTCCTTCCCACAACAATGCATCAGGGAATTGTTCCTTTTGTTGTAGAAAGAATTTTCGTGATGAGGCAGTATCGTCACCGTGAATAATAGTCAACATAGGCTAGTAATCAAGTCCCATCATCCAGAAGAGTATTTCTGGAGCAACTTGTGATAACGGGAAAGCACGTTTTTTTTCTTCAGCAGTTCTAAACGTTTTAATAGGTAGTTTAAGCGGATTTTCTGTTTTTGCCGCAAGTACGGTCCGCTGTGGGAAAATAGGTCTTCCTTTTACTTTTTGTATATCTCGAATGCTTTCATATTGTTTGGTCGGGCTGTTATCAGCATTAAGGAGACTAAATTTTTGAAAAGGGCCACCAGCTGCTTGTAAAATAAAAGGCATAACAGTTACAATCTGTGGATCATTCCAGACTGTCTCGAAAGCTGTTTTATAATATTCAGCCCGCTTCTCATCAGAGATAACTTCTCCATCCCAACCAGTTTCAGTAATAAAAATAGGAAGCTGTTTATTACTCATTGTACGTATGAGCTCTCTTTCATGGATAAAGCTTCCTGTGCCCATGTTACTTTCTTTTCCGGGGGGTTGGGCAAAAGCTGGATTTGGATAAGAATGACTTGAAAATCCATCGACTTGATTAAAGATTCCAGGAACTGCGTCATGCATATCTTTGAGATAATCATATTGATTCATATATTTGGTACCCTGGTTGGGTGCAGCATTATCCATCCCGCTTCCGATAATAAAGAAATCCTGATCTTTAGACTTAAAGACTGTCGTCGCAAAGCTCAGCAACTCAGCATATTCTTTGGGGTTTGCATTGCCTCCCCATTCATCGCCACGATTTACCTCATTAAAGACAATGACATATTTATTTCGTGTTGGCCAATCAAGCGAGTTGAGAAAGTTCGCAAAGTCGATGATATCTTCTTGTTTTGGTTTGCGCCAAACGCTGGTATTAAAATAATCTCCTTCTGTAGAAAGACGCAGAATCGGGATTAAGTGGAGTTCCTTAGCTTTGTCCATAAATGTTTGCCATTTTTGCAGGTTTTTATCGGGAGCTTGGATTGGAATCAGGACATATCCCCAGTCACCATTGGTACTGTTAACAAGTTGTGCAGCTTGAGGAAGTTCACTATCAAAAAGAATGTGAATACCAAACTTGTTATTTGGAGCACCTAGTGGATTGGTTACTGCTTGAGCTTGTCCTATGAAAAAAGAGAGAAAGAGGGAGTAAACAAATAATGAGAGTATAAACTTCTTCATAAACTCATTATATCGAGGCACAAAGATAATGACAAGGTAAGAAGTTTTAATTAGATTTTTTATGTCTGAGTAATTGCGATAACTTGATTATTTGGCATGCCTTGGGCTTTCAAATATTGAGATGCTGTGTGGACAGTATAGGCAATTTTGTTTAGCTCAGCGAGACTCATATTTTTTAATCCGTTTGTAACATCAATAGTAAGTTTGTCTCTGTCGACCGTTACCTTAATATGTTCCCCAAAGGTAAACGTTGAGTATCGATATATCCGTAGATAAAATCGCTCTGCCACGGCCAAGTGCTTCTTCATCATATCCTTTTATTCGTTCCTGTGTCGCTTCATGATCTCCTTTAAATGAATCAAGTCCTTTTATATTAGCAAATGACCCTGCTACTTGGGCATACAGTGTATCGCTAAATAAGTTATCAGGAAGCTCATCAAATTCATTCTCTGTTAAGGAAGGAGGCAGGTTTAATAATTGTTCGTAAGGAGTTTCCTGTAATGATTCATAAATATCCGCTGAAGTAACTGGGATGGTGATTGTTGGTACTATGGGGAGACCAAAAGTGTTAATTGTTGCTTGGATGAAGAGATTTTCTTCTTCATCTCTGACAATTTTATATGGTTGTCCATTAAATGTTTCTTCATGCATTTCAAGATCTGCTGTCTTAATCATGTCCATAGCTTCATCTATCGTAAAAGCTCTTTGCGATTCTTCAGCATTTTCCGAAATAATATCATCTATGATTGCACCACCTATTTCTCTTGCTAAGGCTCGTGAACCAATTACCCCTGCCATTGCATATCTAATTATTTCTTTTGAGTTTCCCCTTCCCAAAGCATCTTTTATATTAGAGAGTTCTTCTTTATTTGGATACTTAGAGTGTGTGAGAGTATCATGAATTTTTGCAGCAATTTCTGACGTATTTTGATAGTCTATCGTTCCAGTTGCTTCTAGTCCATATAATTCCAGAAATTTAGGATATTTTTTCCTTAGTTCTTCAAAGTACCATTTATCAGATAGCTGTACCATAAAATCTTCCGTATGAGGAGTCAGTTCTCTAATAGCTTCATAATCGGTAAATATTACTTTACCATCTCGTATAAATGCATTGCGACCATCTGTAGAAAAAGAATCCATGGGAAGATTAAAGAAATCTGTTAATGTGGGTAGGGCATTATGTATGGCTGGGGTCAGTTTTTTTCTAGATACTCCTCTTTTATCATCTTCTCTAATTACTATAGCCGCTTCTTGTCGCTGTAACCATTGTTGGTAACTAAGCGTATTCATAATTCGAGCAAAGTCTGCATCGCCCGTATTAAGTGAGGAAAGAAGCCATAATTTATATGCTTTAGAGTCTACCATATCGGCTGCTGGATTTTCAATTCCCCCTCCTATATCATAACCTCCTCCTGCTCGAGCAAACGGCATATCTAAACCAAATCCAATTTGTCCAGCTTCTCTTTCATATTTTACTAATCCTGTTCCTTGTATGCTATAGCCTTCACCTGTTAAATATGAACGGGAAGCACTTGAATCTAATGCGGCCTTAGCTACTTTTGTTTTCCCTCCTACGCTTAAATGAGGGACGCCTTCCGTTTCCCCCTGTAGGCCAAGATTTTCCATCATTCTAATAAGTGGCATTCTTTCCCCGTTTACTTCAATGCCAAATCCTTTTAATTGGTTCTCTTCAAACGGGATGCCGACCATAGAAGCAATTTTGTGATCAAGCTTCGCAGGCGAAATCAAACGGGCAATTTTTAAATTACTGTCTAGTGCACCTTCTTTACGTTCTGGGTGCTGTCTTACTACTTGTTCTGGAGGGAAAAATCCATGCTCACTCATTTATTTTATTGTAAGGTTTATAATTGGGGAAGTCAATTTAGAAATTACTGTGTCCCCTCATCCCATGAAGAGAGATATGATTGTTGTTCTTTGGTTAACTTGTCGATACTAATGCCCATAGCTTGGAGTTTGATCTTTGCTACTTCCTGATCAAGTTTCTTTGGTAAGACATGTACTTTATTTTCCAGTTTTCCTCTGTTTTTGACAAAGAATTCAGCTGCAAGTGCTTGGTTAGCAAAAGACATATCCATAACTTCTGCAGGATGTCCTTCAGCGGCTGCAAGATTAACCAGACGTCCTTCACCAAGTACATGAATTTTTCTCCCATCTGCCAAAGTATATTCATCAAGGAATGGACGAATGGTTCGTTTTGCTTTCTTTACTTTCTCAAGTCCTGCCATATCAATTTCTACATCAAAATGTCCTGAATTTGCGATAATCGCTCCATCTTTCATCGCAAGCATGGTGTCAAGTGAAATAACATGTTTGTCACCTGTTGCTGAAACGAAGATATCACCAATCTTTGCCGCTTGTTTCATGGTCATAACTCGGAAGCCATCCATAGCTGCTTCAAGTGCCCGGACGTAATCAACTTCAGTGATAACGACATTGGCTCCCATTCCTTTCGCGCGCATAGCGATACCTCGAGAACACCAACCATATCCACCAACAACAAATGTCTTTCCAGCGATTAGGATATTGGTTGCGCGAAGAATGCCATCAATCGTCGATTGACCAGTACCGTAGCGATTATCAAAAAGATGTTTGGTGTCAGAATCATTAACGGCAATAACAGGAAGCTTGAGTGCCCCTTCTTTTTCCATTGCTTGCAGTCTGATGACACCCGTTGTTGTTTCTTCAGACGAACCAATGAGATCTTTCAATTGTTCTTTACGTGCTGTATGTAATGCATAAATCAAATCACCACCATCATCCATGGTGATCTGTGGTTTGTAGTCAAGGACGGTATTGAGATGCTTAAAGTACGTTTTGTTATCTTCACCTTTAATAGCATATGTTGGGATTTCATAGTCTTTGACAAGTGAAGCTGCAACACTATCTTGAGTCGAGAGGGGATTTGATGCATTTGCAACGACTTTTGCTCCACCTGCTTTGAGCGTAATAAGTAAGTTTGCTGTTTCACTGGTTACATGGAGACATGCTGCGATGGTAATTCCTTTGAAGGGTTTTTCTTTGCTAAATCTTTCCCGGATTGTTGCGAGAACTTGCATTTGTTTACCAGCCCATTCTATCTTGAGCTTTCCTTCTCCTGCAAGCTTGATATCTTTAACGTCGTAGGTAAATTTATTTGCCATAGTTATAAAGTAAGAAACTCATTATACGTCTCTTTATACCTCTTTGTAAACTGGCTTTTTGTATAGCTATATTCCTGGGTTCCGTACTCTTCGACAGCGTAGACTGCGGCAATTGCTCCCATTTGTCCGCATACTTGCAGACCAAACCCTCGGGAAAGTCCTGCGAGGAATCCTCCTCGCCAAGCATCGCCTGCACCAGAGGGATCGACAATTTTTTTTGCCTTTGCAGGATTGATGGTAATGTGTTTCCCCTGATCGGTAATGACAGCTCCTTTTTCTCCAAGTGTCGTGATAATAATTTTTTCTTTAGTTAACGTCTTAAAATCCTTCACACGGTCGCTGATGAGTTTAATTTCATAATCGTTGCCGATAATATAGGTAGCATGAGTAACACCAAGGGTAAGATCTTCATCACTGACTTGTGTCAAGATAAAACCTGGATCAAACATATAAGGAATGTCTTGTTTGATACATTGTTTGATAAGGGAGAGTGAGCCTTTTGCGCTTTGTGGTCCAATCAAAACAAGATCATTACTTGTTGCAACCGTTTTAATCTTTAATTCGTAATTATGATCCGTTGCTCCATTAAAGAATCCCCAAATTTGATTATCTTTTTTGTCGGTCATAGCAAACCCCGTTGAAGTGTAGGTGTCCTTATAAATCTGGATATATTTTGTTTCGATACCGATCTTCTCAAAGTCTTTCTGATATTCTTCAAAGTCTTTTCCTGCACAAGAAAAAAGTGTATGTTTCGTCTGGAGAAGCGCTAGGGCGTATGAGGCATTGCCAGCGGTTCCACCACGACGTTTGGCAAATTTGTTAACAATGAAAGAGAGATTAATATTGTGAATCTGATCGGGGAGGATATGGTCAGAAAATGATCCCGGGAAATCCATGATGTAGTCATATGCGAGAGAGCCTGTGATTATAAGCATAACACGATAATTATAAAAGAATCGAGAAAAGAACGCAAGGATTTGCATGAAGATAGGAAAAAAAGTAAAATGAGATAATGCCCATTCTGCTCTACAACATGCTTTGGATGGCATGGAATCTTTTCCTCGCCTGTTTGCCTCTACTCTTTATTTGGTTATACTTGCGAGTTCAGGGGAAGTTTTGGAAAGCTTTTCTAGGAGTGCTTTGGTTACTTTTCTTGCCAAATAGTATCTATGTTATTACCGACCTGTTGCATCCATTTCGGCAACTTCGAGGGCTCATTCCTGTTGAGCAAGGACTTCTTCTTTTACAATATGTTATTTTTGAAACGCTTGGGTTGCTCTACTTTCTTTTGTCACTTTATCCGTTTGAGAAAACAGTACGAAGAATGAAGCAATGTAAGCGTCATACGACCAGTATTATTGTATCTCTCAATATGCTGTTGGGCTTTGCTATGGCATTGGGGAGAGTAGAAAGGAGCAATTCGTGGGATGTCTTCTTTGCTCCTTGGAAATTAGTAGATGAGGTAGTAAGTCTTTTGACAACCCCTATTTCTCTTGCTTTGGCAATCTTACTTGGCCTTTTTGCTAATTTCTTTTATTTTCTTCTGCGAGAACCTATGTCCAAGCTCTATGTAAAAAATAGCATGTTACATAAGATAGTTATTGTCGTTTCTCTTTCGCTTGTATTGTATGGGTTATTTTTTATTAGCTTCTTCTTTCTTTTTGGACGTCCTCCCTTGACAGTACGCTATTGAGTGGGTAGTATGTGAGATAGTTATGCAACAAAAAGTCCATACCAAAAACGCTCCTCAGGCACTGGGTCCATACTCACAGGCAATCATTAGTGGCGATCTTATTTTTTGTTCTGGCCAAATTGGTATCAGTCCCGCTAATGGAGAGTTAGTGGAAGGGGGTCTTGTGATGCAAACACATCAAGTGATCAAAAATCTTTCCGCAGTACTTGAAGAAGCGGGTAGCTCACTGAAGCATGTGGTAAAAACAACCTGTTATCTCACGAATATTTCAGATTTCCCTCAGTTTAATGAGGTGTACGCTGAATACTTTGGTGAAAGTAAACAA
>JBBTVD010000031.1:14285-25684 GCA_038063415.1 Patescibacteria group bacterium | reverse complement strand
TCTGATCGGCGCTTCATCGCTCAGGTATTTGCGCCGGCGATGTCTTTGCCGCGCAAGAGAAGAAGAAATGTTTTGAGGATATTTCCCATACCATTATTATAGCAGGTTGGGTCAAGATGGTTGACTGACTGGATTTATCAGCTATCAGGTACCAATCCTTTAGAAATGTTTGTTAGAAAAATACCCAGTCCGTTATAAATAGCAGTATTTACTTCTCTTAATTTTACATCTGATACTCTTGGTAGCGGATAACTATCACTCCCAGAAGCTTTTTTTTCGCCAATAAATGTTCTAGCTCTTGCCGTAGCTTCACCATCAGCACGACCCTCTTGAAGTAAACTACTTAAAAGTCGCAATTTATTTACTTGATCTTGATCTGATACTGTCTGGCTTTTTTCGGGAGGGAAAATTGGCTCGCTTGATGGTTTTGTCCTTACTCCTCGTTTACCAAATGCTGCTTCAACAGAAGATGTTGCATGTTCCACTGGAATTTCTTCGTACAAATTTGCTGACACAGTATATTTCGCTTGTGAATTAATAATTACTTTTAAGGCTTTTTTTGTATCCCGATCAAATAGGCTAGCTTCAACCAATTCACCCAGTGGGTCGTTGGTATAGCTCAATGCTACTTGAAATCTTCCTGCATTTAAGAAGCACTGTTTTCGCATCCCGTTGGGGGGTTGATATCGTGTTATATTTTGCTCCCCAAGTAAATGCCGTGCAATCCCTTTAGATAAATCTTTAGCTACGGCAGTAGCTTCTAGTTCCTCTCCGTGAGGTCTGTTTGATGATGGCTCTCCAGAATCCATATCTATATCCTAATAAATTGTAGGATATAAAAGAAGTATTGTCAAAAGGTTGCTCAGCAGCTTATACTATCCCAAGAATGTCACACACACCCTATCCCATGTGGATATCTCATACTTCAATGCGGGATTTTCTTAGCTGTCCGCGGGCATATTTCCTTCGAAATATCTACAAAGATCCGCAGACTGGCAAAAAAATAAATATCATTAATCCCGCTCTTGCTCTGGGAAATACGGTCCATGATGTACTCGAAGGGCTTTCTGAATTCAAAGCAGAAGATCGTATGAAAGAGTCACTGCTTGATAAATTTGAAAAAGCATGGGAGAGAATGGCTGGAAAACTTGGTGGTTTTAAGGATGAGGTAGAAGAGAAAGTGTATAAAGATCGGGGAAGCGCGATGATCCAGCGAGTAGTTACTAAGCCTGGGCCGATTCTGAATAAAGCTCTGAAGCTTCGTTCTCCCGATTCACTTCCACCACGATATCTTTTTTCTCCAGAAGAGAATATTTTGCTCTGTGGCAAGATTGACTGGCTTGAATACTTTCCTGAAGATGATAGTGTCCATATTATCGATTTTAAAACGGGAGTACATGAAGAGGAGGCAGATTCACTGCAACTTCCCATCTATGCACTCCTCGTCCAGAATTGTCAGAAGCGAAAAATTAAAAAGATTAGTTATTGGTATCTTGAAAAAAGTGACGATCCTGAAGAGAAAACATTGCCAGACCTTGAAGAAGCCAAGCGGAATGTTCTTCGCGTCGCACTGCAAATGAAAAAAGCACGACTTGAAAAAATATTTGTCTGTCGACGGGGAGGCTGTTTTGCTTGTAAGCCTCTTGAAAAGATTGTTGCTGGGAAAGCTACCTATATCAAGACCAGTGGCTATCAGGATATTTATGTAGTATAATAATCAAGTAGGTTATTTATGCATAGTCAGCAGACAAATTTTGGGTTTAATTTTTACTTTATTACCTCCTAAGGGAGTGCTTTGTGTGTTACAACTAAGCCTCCCAACAGTGGAGGTTTTTTTATGCCTGCCTGTCGGCAGACAGGGAGAAAATATGAAGAAAATTGAAATTACTCTTTCTGAATCAAATAATATATCGTATCCAATTATTATTGGAAGTAATTTTTTGCCTGCACTAAAATCACATTTTCCTTTTACTGACTATTCTCAAGCCTTCGTGCTCTGTGATAAGCACGTTGCACCGTTGCTCCTCAAAGCAGTTTTAACAGCTATTCCTATAAAGAAAACTTCATACATTTTACCTGCTGGAGAAAAAGTAAAGGATATTACCACTGTTGGGAAGATCTGGGGTGCTCTCCAAGCAGCTCGATGTGACCGAAGCTCTCTGGTAATTAACCTAGGTGGAGGAGTGATCAGTGATATGGGGGGATTTGCCGCATCAACCTATATGCGAGGTATTGATTTTATTAATATCCCAACGACCCTTCTGTCACAAGTGGATGCAAGTGTCGGTGGAAAAACAGGCATAGATTTTGGTGGGATTAAAAATTTGGTCGGTACGTTCAATCAACCAAAAGCAGTTATTATTGATGTTGCGACGCTCCAGACCCTGCCAAAAAGGGAATTCATTGGTGGATTTGCTGAGATTGTCAAACATGGATTCATCAGAGATAAAGACTACTTTAACCAGGTAACAGCAAAACATCCACTAGAATTTAATAGTAGTGAAATGGTGGATATCATTGCTGGTTCATGTGCAATTAAAGCCGCAGCTATACAGCGCGATCCGACAGAAAAAGGATTACGGAAAATTCTCAATTTTGGACATACTATTGGTCATGCGATTGAAGCACTAAGTCTTGAGACAGAGACACCTCTTTTGCATGGGGAAGCGGTAAGTATTGGCATGGTTGCTGAAGCAAAACTTTCTCAACTGATGGGTTTTTTGTCTGCAAAAGAGGTAGCAACCATAACTAATTCGTTGCGTACCATGTGGCTACCTATAACGATAAAAGAAATAGAAGTTGCATCAATTGTTGATAAAATGCTTTCTGATAAAAAAAATGAAAAAGGCTCAATCAATTTTGTCTTACTCGACAAAATAGGTAAAGCACGGTATAACCAAGAGGTTTCACAAAGCATTCTTACTGAAGCCTTGCTTGCTGTTATGGAATAGTTATCAAAGAAAATTATGCAAAGTATTATTTTATATCCATTAAAAGAATCAGTTACCAAAGAGGTAAGATTACCTGGCTGTATTGGCTATACCATCCGAGCGCTTGCCATCTCGGCAATGACCAAAGGAAGCGTCAGGATACGTAATCCTTTAAAAAGTGACGATACCTATGCAATGGTTACTGCGTTAAGAGAATTAGGGATTATGATTGACGAAGAAAAAGATTGTTTTATCGTACATGGAGATATCTCGGATATTCAGGATAAGGAATACGAAATAACCATTGGTCTCTCAGGAAGAAGCGCAAGAACTTTGTTGGCTTTTCTTTCAGTTGTCCCTGGGACGAAGATCTTAACCTGCAAGGATCCTTTTAAAAAACGGCCAATTGAAGATCTTGTTACGGGACTTACACAAATGGGAGCACAGATTACGTATTTAGAAAAAGAAGGACATCTTCCGGTAAAAATTAACTCCAGTAAACTTTCTTCGGGACATATCAGCATGAATGGAACAATGAGTAGTCAATATTTTTCTGCGATTATGATGATTGCGCCTCTTGTTGGAGAGATTACGATTGATGTGCTTGGAGAGCAATCATCAAAGCCATTTATCGATATGACAATCGCTATCATGGAAGAATTTGGTGTGCAGGTCATAAATAATGAGTATAAGCAGTACACAATGGCTGCTGGCCAGGTATATCATAATCCAAAAAATTATATAGTAGAGCCAGAAGCAACTTCAGCAAGTTATTTCTTTGCGATTGCAGCGTTGACAAAAAGTACCATAAGAGTGCAATACTTGCATCCTCATTCGGCACAGGGAGACAAGGCCTTTGCAGATATGCTTGGACAGATGGGATGTGTTGTCAAAAAAAATGAAGCAGAAAAATGGATAGAAGTTACAGGGACTGATACACTTACTGGGATAACTGTTAATCTTAATGCAACGCCTGATCTCGTCCCAACACTTGCGGTCGTTGCTGCTTTTGCCAAAGAGAAGACCGTTATGACTGGAATAGCTCATGCAAGAGTAAAGGAAACCGATCGGATTGCTTCTCCTCAGAAAGAACTTGCCAAAATGAATATTACGACAGAGGCAACTGAAGATACATTTACTGTCTATGGGGGAGTACCAAAAGGTGCAACCATTCAGACCTATCATGATCATCGTATGGCGATGGCGTTTGCTGTAGCGGGAGCAAAGATAAGAGACATGTCTATTGAGGATCCAGAGGTTGTCTCTAAATCATTTCCTACCTTTTGGGAAAAATTGGCTGGAGTAGGTGTTAGCAATGAAAGGAAGAATGAGAAATAATATTGTTCTTATTGGTATGCGGGGAAGTGGCAAGTCAACCATTGCAAAGCTTCTGGCAGAAAAAGTAGGCAAAAAATCGATTGATTTAGATGCTTACCTTGTCGAAAAAACTGGCATGACGATTCCTTACATGGTCAAAAACTATGGCTGGGAGTATTTTCGAGACAAAGAATCGGAAATCGCAAAAGAAGCTGGCAGCCTTTCCAATACTGTGATTGCAGCAGGTGGAGGCGTTATCTTACGAAAAGAAAATGTTGCTGTTTTGGGGAAAAAAGGAGTGTTTATTTTTCTCTCTGCAGCTATTGATACACTCCTTAAAAGAGTTGGAGAGGATCCAAATCGGCCAGCGATGACAATACATAAAACACAAAAGGAAGAAATGGAGCACGTTTTGAAAGAACGAAAGCATCTCTATAAACAAGTTGCAGATCTTGTAATAGAGACAACAAAAAAAGAACCGGAAGAGATTGTAAAAGAGATACTCTTACTACGTCATTCCCGCGAAGGGCCGGAAGCAAGGAGGCCGCCTGCTTGACAGGGGTGGGGGAATCCAGCTCATTTCTGGATCCCCGATCAAGGTCGGGGATGACAATATATTTTATTAAAAAACTTATGAAAATTAATTCAAAAACAAAACTATGTATGCTTATTGGTGATCCAATACATCACTCATTGTCACCACAAATGCATAATTCCGGTTATGAAGCGCTCGGAATTGATGATCAGTATGTTTTTGTTTCCATTCAAGTAAAACCAACTGACATAGAAGACTTTCTTAAAGGATTTAAAGCAATGCAAAACTTCCACAGTTTTACTTGCACGGTGCCACACAAAGTAATCGTCATGCCATACCTTGATGCGGTTGATCCGGTTGCGCAAGAGATTGGAGCTGTTAATGTCATTCTCAAAGAAGGGAGCAAACTAAAAGGATACAATACTGATTGGTTAGGCTTTACCTGCCCGCTCGAAAAACGAGGAATTCCTTTAAAAGGTAAAAAAGTTGCTTTGCTTGGTGCAGGAGGAGTTGCCCGTTCAATTGCCTATGCCACGAGTGCAGGAGGGGGAGAACTGACTGTCTATAATCGTACACCAGAAAAAGCACAAGCACTGGCCATAGAATTTGGTGGTGAGTTTGGTTCACTTGATGATCTAACGGGAATTGCTGGGGCAGATATTATTGTGAATGCTACGTCAGTTGGAATGCATGACAAAAAGACACTCCTACCAAAAGAATATCTTTCCAGGGATCATATTATTTTCGATGTAAATTATCCACGGACGCATCTGTACCAGGATGCGGATGCAGTTGGAGCGCAAGTGATTGATGGTCGAGAAATGCTTTTGTATATTGGTATAGGTATCTTTAAATACTTTACGGGGTATGAAGGGCCAGAAGCAGCTATGCGGAAAGGACTGGGGATTTAACGATGCAGATTCATTATTGCCTTCCAATCCTCAAAAAAACACAAGCTGAAGTAGTCGCAATGATTGCTGAGAGTAGGAATGACTACGACTATTTTGAAATATGGCTTGATTATATAGAGGATCTAGAAGATAGCTTTCTTGAACAGTTAGCTCAGGATTTGGCAAGAAAGGTTATTTTTCTCTTCAGAAGACAGCAACTTGAAAACATTCACATGCCATTTGAGAGGAGAGTACAACTACTTTCATTACTCAACGGATCAGAAGCTTTGGTTGACTTAGATGTATCATCTCAAGAAGAAGAACTTAAGCATATTGGTGAACAGAAACTGAATCTCAACGTTATTACTTCCTACCATAATTATCAGCAAACACCCGATAATGATACTTTGAAAGATTTGATCAAAAGGATGGAAACGTACCGTCCAGCTATCTATAAAATTGCCACCTACTGTCAAACAGAAACAGATGCATTGCTATTATTACAACTTTTACTTGCTCTCAAAAAAGAAAGCAAACAGGCCATTATTCTCGGGATGGGTAAGCATGCTACAATAACACGAGTTGCAGGGACGCTGTGGGGGAATGAAATGATCTTTGCTCCACAAGACAGAGGTTCATCTTCTGCACCTGGACAACTGACAAAAAGTGAACTTGAAGCTGTTTTTAAAGTACTAACATAATATGGCTGGAAATACCTTTGGACAATTATTTCAGATAACCACCTTTGGAGAATCGCATGGCGGGGCGGTTGGTTGTGTCGTGGATGGTTGTCCTCCCGGACTTAGCATTAGGGAAGGAGATATCCAAAAGGAACTTGATCGTCGGAAGCCTGGACAAAGTTCTTTAACTACCCCTAGAAAAGAACAAGACGAAATTCATATCATGTCGGGAGTCTCTGATGGCAAAACAACAGGTACCCCAATTATGCTTGTTGCATACAATAAAGATGTCAAATCAGAAGATTATCTGCATTTGAAAGATATCTATCGTCCAGGGCACGCGGATTATACGTTCCAGATGAAGTACGGGATTCGTGACTACAAAGGCAGTGGTCGAGCCTCTGCACGAGAGACCCTTGCACGGGTAGCTGCCGGAGCAATAGCACAGAAGTATCTCAAAGAAAAAGTTGGCATAGAGTTTATCAGTTATGTCGAGCAAGTGGGCGATATAAGAACAGCTATTGATTGGAGAAAAGTGAACTACAAAGACATTGAATCAACGATTGTTCGTTGCCCAGATCCTAAAAAAGCAAAAGCAATGATCGCATTGATTGAAGAAGTTAAAGAAGCAGGGGATTCTATCGGAGGGGTTATCCGTGGCGTAATCAAAGGCGTACCAGTAGGACTTGGTGAGCCAGTCTTTGATAAACTATCTGCTGATCTTGGTAAAGCAATGCTCAGTATTAATGCAGTCAAAGGCTTTGATATTGGGTCAGGGTTTGCAGGAGTGACGATGCGTGGTAGCGAACATAATGATCCTTTTTATACAGACAAGCAGGGCAACATACGAACAAAAACAAATAATGCTGGTGGAACCCTAGGCGGAATCTCCAGCGGTGAGGATATTTACTTTAGAGTTGCTTTTAAGTCAGTATCCACGATTAGTACACGACAACACACGGTAAATACCAAAAAAGAAGCAACAATACTTGAAGCAAAGGGGCGGCACGATCCATGTGTGCTGCCAAGAGCAGTGCCTATTGTTGATGCCATGGGGGCACTCGTTATTATGGATCATTATCTTCGTCACAAAGCTCAAATTTAGAACCCAGGGAAGTAGTCTGTCACAATCTTATTAGTGGCGATTCCTATTTGTTTTAGTAGCCTCTTATACGCGTCAACCATAGCAATAGGTCCTGAAAGATAATACGTTCTTTCTTTATAGTCGACTATCTCTTCTTGCAGCATCTTTTCATCAATATGACCTGTTTTTCCCTGCCAGTCTGCCTGCGCGTCAGAGAGAATGTAGACAGTCTTCATCCCTATTCTTAGTGCTTCACCAAATAGTTCTTTGTAGGCAATTTCTTCCTCAGTTTTATTTGCATAGAGAAGTACAATATCTCGTTTTTCTTTGGTGTCGAGAAGATACTTGGTCATACTTCTAAAGGGGGTAATGCCTATTCCTCCTGCGATAAAAACAAGTTTTTCAGTCGCGTCCTGTGGTAGAGTAAAATCTCCACCAAGTTGTCCTGCAACCAGTTGTTTTCCTTTGGGTAGATCCAAAAGATCTTTTTTGAAACTACTTGGGGGTGTATTAAACCGTACACCCAGTCGGATTTCTTGCTCTGTTGGGGCAGATGCAACCGTAAAATATCGTCTATTTCCACGACTATCAGCATGTGCATGCGGGAGAGTCCATTCCAGATATTGTCCAGCGTGATATGTTGGTTTTTGATTTGGTTGAAAAACAAATTCATAGGTTTGATTCGCAAGCTGTACTTTTTCTTTAAAGGTTAAGAAAAGTTTTTGTTTGGGGCTAACGATATACGAGAAGATGTTCCCCAAAGCGAGTGCGAGTTCAGGTGTTGAAAAAATCGGTCCAAAATGAAAAGGAATGTTAAAAAATACACCAACCAGACTTCCGTATATCATTTGTAGTTTCTTTGTTGGAGGAGTGGTAGCGGGTTCCGTAAGCATTATCGTTGCAAGGAAAATGATTGGCCAGGAGATAATGGTCTCAATCCATAGATCGATAAGATTCCTTGTTTCAGCTATGCCAGAGATCGTCAAAACAAGAAAACTAGTAATAATAAAAGAAAAGAAAAGAGTAAATCTTCTTATCTTACGGACAATAAGTAATCCAACAATAAGGGTAAGAGGAATCAGTACTGAACTAGCTATCCACCAGCTAACTTGTGGACTCCCCATAATACCCAGAATGACGGCGGCAATGGCGGCTGGATTAAAAAGATGCTTCTTATGAATTGCCAACAGATATTTTGACGTCATAGCAATAACTCCAGCAAGAACCAATGTAGCTATTTGGTGAGTTTCAGAGAATGGGGAAAGGATGAAAAAAAGGATAAGAGAGGTAATCGTTGAGGATTCAACATTGGTTGGTGCAGTAACTGTTTTGGCTAAGAGATAGTTTGTTACATAACAGGTAATAAAAAGAATTGTCCCTGAAAATAAAAGCTGTGTTGCTGTAAAAGAAATAAATCCAGAGAGACCCATGAAGACTGTGTAGGCAGCAAGAATTAATAGTCCATAAAGTACCAAACGGTACATGGTAATGCGATTAAGGAACGAGTCGATAAGATGCAACATACATATATTATATTGCTTTCTTTTACAGGGTAGCAAGAGATAATATTCTTGCCAAAATCTTACAAATTTTTGTTTTTTTTCTCACCTGTTCTATCTATACTTATCCATACGAAAGGAGGAATACCAATGACCAAACAAAAGAAGCAGACAGGTGCCCGAGGTTTTGCTTCTATGTCAGAAGATACACGTCGCCAGATTGCTTCTAAAGGTGGCAAGGCTGCTCATGAAAGGAGAACAGCTCATGAATGGAATAGTGAGGAAGCGCAAAAAGCTGGAAGGAAAGGAGGTCAGCATTCACGAAAGTCAAGTAAAAATGATACTTATGTTGAGAGTAGTTAGTTTTACTATATAATAAGAGTATGAAACAAATTTCTCCTCTTACTCATACGATAAGTCACGATTTTAAAAACCTGCTTGCCAATATTCAAGCAAATGCTGGGATTATTCACTATAAATTATCATCGACAGAGAGAAAAAAAGTTGTAGAACAACTTAAAAATATCGAGAAGAAAGTACATGAAATAAATAGTCTCCTTAAACAACTAGAAGGAGATAAGAAGTAGATTATTCTTTAATTGTATAGCCAAATCCACGAACAGAATGCATCAGTTTTTTCTTAAATCCTGTATCAATTTTTTTGCGTAGATATCCCATATATACATCAACCACTCTACTTTCAACATCCAAAGAATATGCCCAAATATGATTAAGAATCATCTCCCGGCTGAGAACGGTTCCCGGATTGCTCATCAAATACTCAAGAAGCTTGAATTCTTGGGGAGTTAGCGATATCTTTTTCTTTCCTCGGGTAACTTCAATCTTTTTTGTATCAAGTTCTAGATCAGCGATAACCATTTTATTATTGTTTGTACCGGTTTGGGGTCGCAGCCGTGTTTTTATACGAGCCATGAATTCGTCTGGAACAAAGGGTTTGGTAATATAGTCGTCCGCCCCAAGCGTGAGGCCTAGGACTTTTTCTGCGACGGCATTTTTTGCGCTCAAAATAACAATTGGAAGCGCTGGAAATGACTTTCTTATCTCCATGCAAACAGATTCTCCTGTCATATCAGGAAGTGTGAGATCAAGGACAATGAGATCAGGTTCAATTTTTTTAACAAACAAGAGTGCTTCTGAACCCTTTGCTGCTACTTCTACTAAGTACCCATTAGCACTGAGTAGCCTTTTTGTATATTCGGCAAAGTCTTTATCGTCTTCAACAATGAGGATTGTTGGAGTCATGCAGCTAGTATAGCATATTACTTTAGAAACAGCTCAGCAGTAAATCCTGGCGAGTAAGTAACACGTAAATCTTTATTCAGGATAAGGTATTCAAAAGAGTAGCGTTTCCTTAATTTTTCTGCCGGAGTAAAGAAAAGGCAGGTAGCTATCCCATCAGCAAGTAATCCTGTTTTTGCAATGACCCAAACTGAGAGAATATCTTGGGGAGAAGAGAGAGTCTTTGCATTAATAATATGATGGTAGTTACCCCATTTTCTTCTATTACCTGCTGATCCACAAATGCTTTGATTGGCAATTGAAACCACACCAATTACCTTCATTGGGTCGTTTGGATCTTCAAGACCTACGTTGATTGCCTTTCCTTCAGGATCGGAGTGTAAGATATCGCCACCAGCATCAATACAAAACAGATGCATACGTTCTTTTCGCAACAAGTCAGCGATAATATCAATCAAATATCCTTTCCCTGCAGCACCCAGATCAATCAGCATTGGCTCTTTTGTCGTAATTTTTCTTCCGTTGATAGTAAGACTTGTGAGAGGAGGAGGGGAGATAAGTTTTTTTGATTTTAGGGAATAGGTTGCGTCATATCCTGCATCGGAGATAACTTGTCCGATAAGTGGGGTAAAAGCGCCATCTGTTAAATCGTAAAGCTCTTGATAGAGAGTAAGAAGTGGAGGGGCATCTGTCGGGAAAAGATAGGTGCCTTTTTCTTTTGCCATTGTTGTAATAAGCGAATCTTTACGAAAGCGTGAGTAAGTTTTATCAAAAGCTTCAATACGTTTTTGTATTTTCTTTAAGAGTAATTTCCCTTCAGCAGCAGAAAGGCGTTTTGCGATGTCAATTTGCCAGTAGGTACCGATGGCGTCAAAAGAAAAGGAATGATTATACATGCTTCATTTTGTCATTCCGAATTTATTTCGGAATCTTTTTTTGAGAGATCCTGAAACAAGTTCAGGATGACAGGTGGGTTAGGCCTTTGCTTCTTCTTTTACCTTTTCGAGTGCGTCATTAAAACCTTTTGGTGTCAGAGAAGAACTTGACACCTTATCAAGTTGTACTTCGTCAATATTTTTACCAACGACCATTGGTTCAAAGTTTTCGATAAAGATTCCCTGTTTTTCTTTTGAAATTGGTAGTTCTGCTTTTGCAACCACTTCTGCGGCTGTAACAACATCACCTTCAAGGGTAATGGTGACAT
>JBBTVD010000031.1:0-14275 GCA_038063415.1 Patescibacteria group bacterium | reverse complement strand
TGACATCAATTTCTTCAGGACCGCCTGGTGAGGTATAGTTTCCCGTCACCGTATATGTCCCATTTTTGTATGTACTTGCAGTCATGACTTCTGCTTCGTCAGCCTTTTTTGGAGCTGTTGTTGCGGGTGCAGAATTAGCGGATTGAGTCGTGTCAGTTTTTGGTTGCGTTGTTTCGTATCCAACTATTGCAAGAGCAATAACAACCACCAATACTGCAATAAAAATTCCTTTGTTCATTGATTTCTTCTCAGATATTTGAGGTGCTGTCTCTTCCATATATATGCAATTATCATACTTGATGAGAGATATCGTGTCAATAAGTTACCAAAAGTATAGTAGCTTAGTAGGTTGCCTTAAGAGCTTCTTGTGCCTCTTTCACATTTTTGTTGTAATAAACCGCTTTTTCAAATTCTGCTCTGGCTTCCTCGATATTTCCTTGCTTCTTATAAATCTCTCCACGCAGGACATAAAGCTCTGTCACTGCCGGATTGGTATCATTGATAATCGCATCAGATAATGCAAAAACCCGTTCGTAGTTTCCAAGCTCAAAATATGCTTGAATTGGTTCTATTTGATACCAAAGCGCCCGACGGGGGAGGAGTGATTCAATCTGTTCAAATACCTTTACTGCTTTTTCATAGTTTCCCAATTCATAGGATGCAGCAACCAGATTAAATCCTGAAGCAACATCGTTGGGATTTTCGGTAAACTTTTTTTCTGCTTTTTCTGCTGCATGTTGCCAGGCGACTTTTGGATCATTATCTTCACCCAAAATCATTTCGGCTATATGTTGTTTCTCTTTTGGTACGAGCACTAAGTATTCATAATTATATTTCTCCCAGAGTTTGTCAAAAAGTGGATACGAGAAACGCAAATCTTTACCTTCATAAGAGTCATCTTGAATAATCTCTTGAGTAATATCATCATATCCTCGAAGGAGTCGATAGTGCCCAATGTCTTCTGTTTCATTGAGCCATTCTTTCGTGATGATGGGCATACCATGCGCGATAAATTGTTTCATTTGAGTTAGTGTTCCATTTGGACGATGATAGGGTCTCAGGTCGTATTTCTTCGCTTCCTCTGCCATTTCTTCAAGCGTTGTTGATTTATCATCATCAATACCAAAACCATTCCGATGGGGACGAAGTGAATCAGCTAATATTTCCTGGCTAATACTTAGTCCATAATGACTCAATGTCATGGAGAGAGAAGCGGGTCCACAGTTATTGTAGGACTGCATAGTAAAAGTAAGGCTTGGGAGAATCTTTTTTGCCGGGGGATCGGAGAGTTTAGTAATAGTCGGTTCAGCATGGTGAATAAACGAAGTAAACGTAACGGGCATCTCCGTTGGATAAGCAGAGTGACTGCTGGTTGTAAGGAGTGTCCCTGTAACAAAAAAAGAAAAAAGAAAGATTGGTGATAACATGGGCATATTGTATCAAATTATTCAAGATTTTTTGTGAGAATTTTTGTACAATACGAGCATGAAAAGAAAAGTATTAGTAATCGGCATTTGTTTCATTGTTGTTTTGGGGATTGCTTTATTCTTTTATTTGCAAAAACCGACTGAGAAAGTCTTTGTTGCAAAAGAAAATGACTATTGGTTACTTCTGCATCGCAAATCCCAAAAAGAATTCCTTTACCAGGGAAAGCCTGGAGATATTCATCAAAGCAAACTCATACGGACTTTTGTCGTAAAGACTGGTCGTCCCGGAGAAAGGCCTACGCCATTACCACAACTTGCAGGAAGAGAATATTGGTTACTTACCAGAAAAGCACCAAGTGATAATCCTGAAACGGCTCCCTATTTCCTGACCCTTGATGTCCCAGGATGGGAAGAGGCTCCTTTTGGTCCAGTGCCATATCTTGAATGCAATGGCCAATGTAATTGGGAACTGCCGGGAGAATTTGGTTTGCATGGTGTCAATGGCGATCCTGCACGGCTTTCAGATGAAAATCCTGGAAGTTCGGGATGTATCCGTCATACAGATAAGGATATAACGTATCTTTATGAACTGCTCGATCCTGAAGATGCAGAAGTAAGATATTACATGGAGGATAAGTAACATTGCCTTTTTGGCTAGAAAGCGTTAGAATAGCCTCACCTCTTATGAAAAAGAAATTCAAGATTTTTAGAAGGACGCTTTTATTGGTACTTGTCCTTATTGGTATTAAAGCAATTATCCATAACATAGGGTGGGACATTCTTGAGCCAACGTCGTTGCATACAGGTATTCTTGCTGGAAGTGTCTTTGTTCTTGGGTTTATTCTTTCAACGACGCACGCAGATTATAAGGAAAGTGAAAAAATGCCTGTTACGTTGACTACGGCAATTGAAAGTATGTATCAAGATGGTTTGCTCTTCAAGCAACAATATAAAAAGTTTCCTTTTGATACCTATCGACAGACACTTCATGATATCCTTGAACTCTTCCGTAAAGATATTCTTGATCACAAGCAACGGTCTCTTGAAAAAGTGCAGGAACTTTCTGCCTTCTTTATGGAAATGGAAAAACTTGGTATCCCGGCAAATTATATTGTTAAACTTAAGCAAGAGCGAAATGCGATTATGCAGATTATCTTTCGTATGCACTATCTGCTTCGTATTCAGCCATTGCCATCTGCTTTTATTCTTGTCCAAGCACTTGCATCCCTTATCGTTATAATGCTTCTTTTTACACAAGTTGGTGGTTTTGCTGAATCAGCTATGGTCGTTGGATTCTTTTCATTCATTTATATTTATATGTTACAACTGATTCGGGTCATGGATATACCTTTTGGCGCTTCAGGAAGTACACAGGATGATATTAGTCTTTTCCTTATCAAAGAAGAGCAATCTCGACTCACCAAAAAATCCTCTTCCAAATAATTCCTCAATTCGTTAGTATTAATACATGGAAGTTTTTTTAGAACTTACTCTTATTATTGTTCTTGCTACGGTTGTTGGGATTGTTATGAAACTGCTCAAACAACCGTTAATTGTCGGCTATATTTTCTCGGGAATTCTCGCTGGTCCATATTTCTTTAATATTCTGCATGCCAAAGAAGAAATGGAACTCTTCTCAAAATTGGGTATTGCTGTGTTACTCTTCATTGTTGGACTAAACCTTAATCCTCGGGTTATTCGTGAAGTAGGGAAGGTTTCACTTCTTACCGGGATAGGCCAGGTTGTTCTTACTTCGGTAGTTGGTTTTGTTATTGCACTTCTCTTGGGAATTGATCGAATTGCAGCCATGTATGTAGCCATAGCATTGACGCTTAGTAGCACCATTATTGTGCTGAAACTATTATCTGATAAAGGAGACCTTGAGCACCTTTATGGGAAGATAGCGATTGGATTTTTGATTATTCAAGATATTATTGCGACTTTTATTTTGCTTCTCATTTCTTCATTTTCTCAAAGTGCAGATAGCGGGTTCGCACTCACCATTGGATTATTGCTTTTAAAGGGGATGCAGGTAACTATTGTGCTGTATCTTGTCTGTGAATACGTTTTGCCAAAATTAAGTAGATTTATTGCATCATCTTCTGAGTTACTTTTCCTTTTTTCAATAACCTGGGGGCTTGGTATTGCATCTCTTTTTGCGGTGATTGGATTTTCTGTCGAAATAGGAGCACTTATTGCTGGAGTTACTCTTTCACTGACACCATTTGCTTATGAAATTAGCTCTCGTCTCAAGCCTTTACGTGATTTTTTTATTGTTCTTTTCTTCATTTTGCTCGGTTCACAAATGGTTCTTGATAACATCGTTTCTTTATTGATCCCGGCAATTGCACTTTCTCTGTTTGTCCTTATCGGTAATCCTATTATTATGATCCTTCTTCTTAACATGCAAGGCTATAAACGCAAAACAAGCTTTATGGCAGGACTGGCTATAGCTCAAATTAGCGAATTCTCACTTATTCTTGCAGCATTAGGCTTTAGTATTGGTCATCTTTCTCAAGAAGTGCTGTCATTGATTACATTGGTAGGACTTATCACCATTGCCGGCTCTACCTATCTGATGCAATATACAGAGTCGCTTTTTGTACGGCTTGAAAAAGTGCTTAAGTTGCTTGAGATCCGTAAACATAACAATCGGGAGATGCTTGCCAGTGGAGAAAAATTTGACTTTTTGCTCTTTGGTTATGATCGAGTAGGCTATGATTTTGTCAAAACATTCAAAAAGCTTGATCGGCCATTTCTCGTTATTGATTTTAATCCAGCATCGATTGCTCGTCTGGAAGAAGAGTCAATTCCATTTCGTTTTGGAGATGCCCAGGATGCTGAGTTTCTCAACGAGCTACATTTAGAACAATCAAAGCTGATTGTTTCAACTATTCCAGACATAAAAATTAATTTATTAGTTGTTAAAAAGATTCGCAAAAGGAATCATCATGCGATAGTTTTGGTGATTGCACATACAGCAAATCAAGCCCAAGAATTATATGATGCTGGAGCAACCTACGTAATCCTGCCTCATTATTTAGGGGCGAGGTATGCTTCCGGGATGATTACTCGACTGGGTCTTGATCAATCAGCTTTTAAAGAAGAGCGAGAAAAGCATATTCGCCATCTTGAAAAGAGAAAATAAAGAACGCTATTTCTTTTGGTGTTTAAAAAATTCTACTTGTTGCAGACGTTTTACAGCTTCCTCTTTTGTCTTATAAGGACCTCCCAGGTTTCGTTTGCTCTTTTCAGAAAGTACATAATAGCCATCACTGCGCTTGACAATCATAGTTTTAGCTTATCTAATTTTCTTATTTTGGTCAAGTTAGAAGGCGAAGAAGAGTGCTGCGCCGACAATGGTCAGTACCGCCATGCCAATACTAACAAGGGTAGTTACATTGGTATCTCCTGCTGGTGCAATCGTTGGTGCTGGTGTTTTTTGTACGACAACACGTGTAGGATTAGTTACTACTGTTTGTTGTTGTGGTTGCTGCACCACTGTCTGTCCACCACCAGGTTGCTGTGGTTGTTGTGGAGGGTTCGTTGGCAACGGTGGGCGTGTTGGGGTTGGCGCCCTGGTCGGAGTTGGTGCCCTGGTTGGAGTAGGAACGCGGGTTGGAGTTACCGATGGGATAATGGTTGGTGCTGGTGTTGGGCTAGGCGTTGGTGTATTGGTAGGAGAAGGTGTTGGTGATAATACAGAGCAAATTTTGGGTTCACTTTGTACTGGCGTATTTGTTCCACAGGCATTAACTGCTGCAACTTTACAGAGGTAAGCTTTCCCTGGTTGCATGGTAAAGGTTAGCCGGGTCCCTGTCACCGTTTCAGATTTAATTGTCGTCCCGGAGGATTGATCTATAACCGTAACAGTATACTGACTTGCTCCCGAAAGTGAATCCCAGCTACAGGCACCTTCGTTTTTGTCTGTGGGACAATATGGTCCTGTCGGGGTAGGCGAAGGAACAGAACAAGTCTTCTCTGGACTTGTGACAACGCTTCCATCTCCACAACTATTTATCGCTGTGACCGAGCACTGATATGTTTTTGTCGGGTTCATGACAAAAGTACTCTTGGTGTTTGGATGCTGTACTGTTTCTGTTTTGACTATTTCTCCTGTTCCGGTATCGTTAACAACGACTTTGTATGCCGTGGTATTTTCACTTGGATCCCAGCTACAGGTTCCCTCAGTAGCGATACAGACTGGTGTCGTAGGGGTTGGAGAGGTACTTGCGCATGCTTGTACTCCTATGTAGGGAGCAGTTCGACTATCTGTCCCTGGAGAACCATCAGTCCATTTCATAGAAAAGGTTACTGATCCATTTGCCAGTGCTGGTAAATTGGTTTGAATCTCTTCTGTTTTTGTCGCCCCATGGGCTACTGTCCCCAAATTGGTACTTTGTCCACTGACTGAATCAGTAGCAATAACATCAATGTCTTTAACGCTTTCACTATTGGTGAAGGAGAGAGAAATAACAGATTTACCAGTAGATGGAGAACAAACTGCGGTTGCTGATTGCGAAACAAACCAGAGTGTTTGTGTTGCACGCTGACGTAACTCTTGTTGCTGTTGAAGAACAAATAACGTAATTGGTAAGACAACAGCAAGAACAACCAGAAGGCTGATTATTACAATTCTTTTTGATGGTTTAGGTACAGCTATCGTATTCACGCATTATTTAGGGACAATTCGGACAATCAATTTTTACATTTTTGACTGGCCCCAATGTTGGGCAAACGGTTGGCGATGGTGTATTTGGCTGCTTTGCACACACTGCCAGTTTATATTCAACTCCTTCTGGACCAGAAGTGCCTCTTTTTCGGTGTTCAACAAGCAACGTTGCATTCCCTTGTGCTACTGCTGTCGTTGTCTGCCATGGTCCGACAGCCGTCCAGTTAGCATTTCCTGCATCAGTGCTTTCTCCAAGGACAGTGTTATTAAGCGTGACTTTAATTTCCTGGAATTGGCCTTGTCCACTTTCTTTTGTAAACCCGGAAACACTCAAAAGAGATGAAGATGGGACAGTAACTGTATGAGTGACTTCGGTCGGTTGCCCATTTGCAACTAATGGGCCTCCTGAGAAGCTACCAAGTTCTTCAAATCCAGCAGGACAAGCTGTCGTAATTGGCGGAGTTACGGATGGTGTCGTTGGAGGTGTAACAGAAGCACAAAAGAGATTTGATTGTGGAGTTGCTGTTGGCTTTGGATTAATCGTTGAGACATCTTTACTCCAAAGCTCTTTATATTTGGCGGCGGCTTTGTCATTATTCCCTGGTGGGTAGATCTGGAAGGTAGATCCTTGAAGATTAAAATAGGTTTCAAAGGCGATATCAGCCGAATTAGCCAACAAAAATTCATACATCTTCTCGATATAGTAAGGATTGTCCGATCCGCCACCACCAGTACCTTTGTTGATGCCCCATTCAGGGACCCCCAGAGGTTTGCTGTGACATTTGGCGAATTGCAGCCATGCGCCTATTCCCATCGGTCCACCATTTTGTAATTGCATATAGCCTGCATTCCATGTAGCTTGATCTTTGTAGGAAGGGAAGAAGTCATAATAATCTACTGCAACAATATCCACAACATCATCTCCCGGGTACGCTTCAACAACAGATCTTGTACCCATTTTGGATTCTTTGTTCATATTCCAGCTGATTCGTACATTTGGAGCGGTAGATTTAATGGCTGTTGCTTGTTTTCTGAAACAATTTTTGTAATTGGTAGGATCTCCTGTACCAATACTCCAGGGGAACCAATTGCCGTTAGCTTCCCAACCAAGGTTTATAATTGCGTTACCACGATTAAGTTGCACAAGCTTTGAACCCAAATCTTTATAATATTGATCATATGCTCCGGTAGCACAAGCAGCAAAATCGCCTGATCCATTCTCTGGAAGCATTGCAACTCCTACTTGCAGCAATCCCGGCATCCCATTGTATTGAGAAACTTGTCCAACTCTATCGGGGTTACGGATATCATCCCAGTTTTGTCGTACTGGCCAGGTCATATAGATATCGAGCTTTCTTCCTCTCCATGCTTCAAAGCCTGCTATATCAGATTTTTCAAGAGCAGCACCAGAGTTCCATGGAAGCCCTGATTGTGCGCCAACACTTAGAGGTTGGGGATTATTTGCCGCTTGTTGGCTGAGGTTTTGTTGCTGTTGGAGCTGGATAACCGTAAAGGGAATTGCGGCGACCATAACACCTAAAAAAAGGAATAACCAACTTTTTGATGACATTTTTGGTAACCGCATAATAAAGAGACCTTACTTCTATAATAGGTAACTAAAGATGTGATTGTCAATGCTCAGGTCTCTCTTGCAAATAGTTCGGCAATTCCATAAGATGGAGTTCTTATGACCCAAAAGGAAGCGCTTGACGTTCTCAAGCTCGGACACAATGTTTTTCTTACCGGTGCAGCAGGTTCAGGGAAAACTTTTTTACTTAACCAATATATTGCATTCCTTCGCGAACAAAAAATTCCTGTGGGAATTACTGCTTCAACAGGGATTGCTGCAACACACATGGGAGGAACAACTATTCATAGTTGGACGGGGATGGGTATCCGCGACGAAATGAGTACACAAGAAATTGCCGAACTTTTTAAAAGACAATATCTCCGTAGTCGTTTTGCACAAACCAAAGTCCTGATTATTGACGAGATTTCCATGCTTCATGCTCATCGACTTGATCTAGTGGATGCTATTTGTAAGGTTTTTAAGAAAAATACCTATCCATTTGGTGGGATGCAAATTATTATGTGTGGTGATTTTTTCCAATTGCCACCAGTGAGTAAAAAAGACGAACCATCAGATTTTGTGACTACGTCTCGGATTTGGCAGGAAATGCAGGTTCGTGTCTGTTATCTGGACGAGCAGTATCGGCAGGACGATCGGGCATTTTTGCGAGTCCTTAACGATATACGTAATGGGGAAGTAACCGAAGATACTGTTGCATACCTTTCTGAAAGACTTGGTAAAGATGTGCCAGGTTATAGTAAACCTACTCGATTATTTACGCACAATACTGACGTTGATGCGATTAATAAGCAACATCTTGAAGCACTGCAAGGAGAGGAACATCGCTATCAGATGGAATGGGGAGGAAGCTTTGGTTTGGTAGAAAGTCTGAAGAAAAGTTGCCTTGCTCCAGAAAAATTGATCCTCAAAAAGGGGGCACAGGTGATGTTTGTCAAAAATAATTATGAGGTCGGATACGTAAATGGCACATTGGGAGAAGTTATTGATTTTGATAATGATGATTTCCCGCTCGTTAGAACCTTTGATGGAGCAGAGATCATGGTAACACCGACCAAATGGGAAGTAAAAGATGAGCTTAATTCAGGAGAATCTTTGGCCAGGCTTAGTCAGTTGCCTCTTCGGCTTGCTTGGGCAATTACCGTGCATAAGAGCCAAGGTATGAGTCTTGATGCTGCTGAGGTTGATCTGAGTAGATCATTTCTTCCTGGCATGGGATATGTTGCACTCTCTCGTGTACGAAGCCTTGCAGGATTAAAGCTTATGGGCATGAACCAAATGGCACTGCAAGTGCATCCTGATGTTTCTCACATGGACCAAAAGTTTTTACAGGAATCAGATGAAGTTGTGCGATATCTCTTTGACATGGACAAAAACAAAAAGAAAAAGATGCAAGCTGATTTCCTGGTCTATTTAAAGAGGTAATCCAAAAATAGAGAGAACTTCAGCAATGTCGTTGATAAGATAGTCAGGTTTACTTTCTTTAATCTTTTGTCCTAGAGATCCGTATGTCACACCAACTGTCTTTGTTCCAGCTCGTCTGCCCGCACTTCCAGTTGCTTTAGTGCCTGAAGAATTGGTCTGGGATGCGGTTTGAGTTCATCTTCTGGCACGTCTTCTTTTGAGATAAGTACATCAATATATGGCATAATCTTTGTGGCTTCAAGTGTTTTTTGTGAATTTAGTTTTGATCTGGTTGTAACGGCTGCAATTTTTATCTTTGCTTGTTTAATCTTTATTAAGGTTTCTTCTGTGTTGGGAAACGATGTCACCAGATGTATATTCTCTGCTTGAAAGTCTCGATGTATTTTTGCAAGTGTCGCTGTCTCTTTGTCAGGAGCAAGAGTTTTATAAATTTCTTCAAGCGATGTACCCATCAGTTTTTTTAGTGCTTCAGAAGAGACCTGAGGAATGTTAGTCCTTTTCAGCGTAAAATAAAAAGCTTCGAAGATAAATGCTTCAGTATCAAGTAACGTAAAATCTATATCAAAAATGGTAGCTTTGTATCGTGGGGTTATAGCATTCATGAGTAGCCTAAGAATAGCGTATCCACCTACAAGCGTGCAAGTGCTGAACGAATGACTGGTCCACTGATAACTGTCGTAACAATTGCCATGATGATTATTCCTACGAAGATTTTTTCATCAATAATCTGTACTTGATAAGCAGCTGTCGCCAAGATAATTTCTACGGCTCCACGAGCATTGAGCCCAAAACTGATCACGAGAGATTCTTTAACAGTAAGTTTTGCCATATGGGTTCCAAAAAATACTCCTCCAACTTTGCCAATTGTTGCAATACCAATAATAAGCAGTGTCAGTAATGGATCAAAATGCTGAAAGAAGTTTATCGTTAGGCCAACCGAAACAAAATAGAGGGGTGCGAAAAACGAGAGTACCATTTGTCGAAGTGCGTTATGCATTTTGTGCAGCTTGCTTTTTGCGAAAGCTAGTCCGATAAGATAAGCTCCCAGTACATGATGGATACCAATTTTTTCAGCAAGTATTGCTGTAAGAAATACAAGGATAATTGTCAGTCCTAGAAAAAGTGTGTCGCCGTCTTTTCTGTCTGTACTCCAGAGGAGTAGCTTGTTCACAAGTTTTTTACCCAGCGTGAGAGCAAAAAGAAACACAAGGAGAACACTGATGATCGTAATAACGGGATTTGAATGCGTCTCGGTAGGAGAGAAGTGATTTACAATGAGCGCAAAAAATATCCATCCAACGATATCATCAATTGTTGCACTTGCGATAATGATTGAGCCAATTTTACTTTTAAGTAGTTTAAAATCAATTAAGATACGAGCAATAACTGGTAATGCTGAGATGGAAAGAGCTGTACCAATAAATAAGGGGAGTGCTAGATTCTCTGAAGAATAATGCCAGAGGTGAGGGAAGAAAAAGACGGATGCAAATCCCAGGATAAAAGGAAAAGCCAGTCCTGATAGGCTAGTCCAGAGAATAGTTTTACGTAATGTTTTAGCTTTTGGAAGATTTATCTCAAGTCCGATGATAAAAAGGAAAAAGATGGCACCAATCTTAATAAAAAAATCACGAGCTTCAGAAAGATCAGATTTAGGCGTAAAGAGTGACTGATACAACTCGGGAAAAAACAGACCAAATACCGTTTGTCCCACAATAATTCCTCCGAGAACTTCTCCAATAACTTTTGGGATACCAAATCTTTGAGCAAAACGTCCTGCAATAATAGCGGTGAACAATAAAAGAGTGAGGGAGAGGAGAACTATTGAAATATGCTCATTACTCATTAGCAGATTTTTTCCAGTATACAGTAACGTCATCTATTATAAAACCATCAATATAGAAGCTATCTCTTAAAGGCTGAGCAAAAATTTGCTATAATCACTGCATGACAGATCAAAGGTACCAAATCTTGCTCTACTATAAATATGTTACGATTGCTGATCCAGAAGCAGTTCGCGACGAACAGCGAGCACTTTGTGAGTCTCTTGGAATCAAGGGGAGAATCATCATTGCCAAAGAGGGGATTAATGGCACTGTCGAAGGTTTGACTGAAGATACCGAAAAATATATCGAAGCCATGAAAAAAAGCCAATATTTTTCTGCTATTTCCTACAAAAAGAGTGTCGGTACAGGAAAAGCATTTCCAAAGCTATCGGTTAAAGCACGAGAGGAAATTGTTACCTTGCATCGACCAGACTTAAATCCCAATCAAATAACTGGCAAATATCTTTCTGCCGAAGAACTGCACCAATGGTTTGAGGAAAAAAAAGAGTTTTATATCGTTGATATGCGAAACGATTACGAATATATCTCTGGCCATTTTGAAGGATTTATCCCGTCTGGCATTCATAATTTCTTTGATTTGCCAGAAATCTTGCCGAAATTGCAGCATCTTAAAGACAAAACAATTGTGACTGTCTGTACCGGAGGAGTACGCTGCGAAAAAGCTTCAGGGCTTCTAGTAGAAAATGGCTTTGCTGATGTTTATCAGCTCAAAGATGGTATCCAGACCTATATGGAGAAATATCCCAATAAGCATTTTAAGGGCAAGCTCTACGTTTTTGATAATCGTCTCACGGTTGGCTTCAATACTGATGCTCCAGAGCATGAAGTAGTTGGCAAATGCTTCCACTGCGGCAAGGCATGTGATACCTATGCAAATTGTGAAGATAACATGTGTCACTATCATTTTATCTGCTGTGACGATTGTCTTGATAAAGAAACAGGTTTTGCCTTTGACAAGCCAGCATGTAAAGAGACATATTTACAAAAAAAGAAACAATCGTTTCAGTATGCATAACAAACGAATTCTCGTTCCTGTAATTCTGATACTGCTTGGTGGAGCAGCATTTATCGTCAGTATATTTTCTGGAAATTCGCAAAAACCTCTTTCCACACTTCTTCCTTCACAGCCAGTACAACCTGCTGAAACAGCATCTGCAAAAATCATTTCTGGTTTTTTTGATCCTGCCAAACAGAAATCAGATGATGCATGGAAAAAACTATTAACCCCCCAGCAATACCACATTTTGCGAGAGCAGGGGACAGAACTCGCTTTTACGGGGGAGCTTAATAGCGAAAAAAGGAAAGGAACTTACTATAGTGTTGGTTGTGACCAGCCAGTATTTCGCTCAGAGCAAAAATATGAGTCAGGAACGGGATGGCCAAGCTTTTGGGATCCGATTACTGAGAATGCGCTTGTGTTGCGGGAAGATATTTCCGGGGGCATCTCTCGTATAGAAGTGCTTGATGCATGTGGAGGGCATTTGGGACATGTGTTTGATGATGGGCCTGCGCCCACGGGTAAAAGATATTGTATGAATTCCGTTGCCTTATACTTTGTCCCTGACCAAAAATAGGCTATACTATCTGTAGTTCTCAGGGGCTAGTTTCAATGATGCAATGCAGCGGACAATAGCCTTCTGCAAGAAGTACTTATAGCTAGTTACTCAGAAACACACTAAGATCGGTTGTACAGGGACAGTTAAACTGCAACGGCTCATCGGGATTACTACTTGTCGGCTCAGTTTTATAACTAAAAAGGATAATTTGTTGTTTGCCATCCTGCTCTTTGGAGTAACCCCAGGTAGATGAACCAGGCCCATCTGCTGAAAGTGCCATGTCTGGTTGATAGCCTAATTTTTGTAGCTCCTCAGCTTTTTCAAAATGAGGAATGCTTGCCGTGTCAATTGTCGTCGTCCCAGTTATCAGAAGTCCATTCATTTCACCATAAGGTGTTTGTTCTTGGGTTGTCGTTGCTGCTTCCCACGTGGCTTCTGGATACCATGTCGGTATCAATGGAGCAATTGGATTATTTTTTTCTGTTTGTTTGGAGACATTTTGTAGGTACATAATGCTTGCAAGGATTGCTACTCCTACAGCAACAAGAAGAATAATAAGTGTCTCTTTTTTCATCTAGATATTATTGACAAGTCCCATTATACAGCGCGGCATCGTCACAGACGTTTCCATTGGGGAGCGTACATGTTGCATCTTGTTCGGCCAAGGTTTTGCCACCAACCCAGGCACAATATTGTTGCTCTATAGTGTCATAGCCGGTTGTTTTTACTCCACCAATAGGGCACTCTCCCCGATACAGTGCCCATTCCTCACAGGCTTGATTATCTTCGAATTGGCAGAGACCATATTCGCCACCATCACCACGAGTTTGGATAACCAGATCTCCACCTTTTTCTATGCAATACTCAGATGCTGGGTTAGATAGTTTAGAATTAGAATTTTTTTTATTGCCTTGGGAGTCAACAACAGTGAGGGTTTCATTGAAAGGTGAATCAATTGGTTGCTGATTTTGATCAAGAAGCGTAATCTTATCGTTATTTATTTGATAGTATGTCTTATTCTTGTTACTTTCAAGGACAAGGATCGTATACTCTTTTTCTTTTGATGCTTCTCTATCTATCCACCATTTTCCTTCAGTAACAAATGGCTGCATATTTTTACCCTCATAGACTTCACTTTGTGTGAACGTGCCATAGTTAGGATTGCCTGCTGGTTTCGTGAGTGTCAGCGTCGTTGCTATACCTGAACAATCAGCGCAAGGAAAGGTTCCAGTAAAGGTTTGTGCAGTTGGGCTACTGAAGTAATGCTTGGTAAGAAAAAGGAAAACAAGAAAAGTAAGAACAATGGTGGGGAGAATTACCAGAAAAAGAATTTTATAGTAAGGAAGCTCTTTCTTTTTGATCACTTTGAGCATATCTTAATAGTAACAAAGGAGTATCTGTTTTTGCAAGAGAGAAAATCATAAGCAGTTTAGGGATAAAAATGCTACAATACTCTCGAAAAGTAGTATGAAAAGAATCGGAAAATATCTTAATCCTATTACTCGTTTGGGTATAAAGAAATACTCTATTATCTTCCCGTTAACAGTAAGTTTACTTACGGCTTTTTTTTCAGAGTTTGTCGCATCAGTACTGAATGACCCCAACATTGTCGGCGTCTATATTGTTTTTATTAATATCATTTTTATTATCTATTTTGCTTTCAGGGATGGTATTCGTGGAGGAACAATTATCACGGTTATGTCACTGCTTTATTATGCGTATCTTATTGATGCTCGTGGATATCGTGGACAAGAGCTTGTTAC
>JBBTVD010000030.1:0-16847 GCA_038063415.1 Patescibacteria group bacterium | reverse complement strand
TTTGACAGAAATGCTGACCGGATCAACGACAAATTCGCGCAAAATACTTCGCTCTTTATCCCCTATGGTCGCACTGAAGAAGAGTGATTGACGTTTTTTAGGAAGTAACGCGACCAGTTCTTGAATATCTTTGAGAAAGCCAATATCGACCATACGATCGACCTCATCAAGCACAATGTTACGGAAAAGACCAAGGTTGAGGATTCTTCGATGGGCAAGATCTTTGAGTCTTCCTGGTGTCCCGATAACAATTTGAGGATTACGCTGAAGTCTTTTCTCCTGGCGATACATATTGGCGCCACCAATGCAAAGTGCTGACTCCAAATCCATACCACGAGCAAGGAGTGTAAACTCATCAACAATCTGCATCGCAAGTTCACGAGTTGGTGTGATGATAAAAATCCGCTCGTTGCGATCAAGAAATACCTTGTTAATAAGCGGGATAAGAAACGCGGCAGTTTTGCCTGTTCCGGTATTGGCAATACCAATCACATCTTTGCCTTCAAGAGAATATTGAATGGTTTGCTCCTGGATCGGTGTTGGATGGACATAACCATGGTCAACAATGTTGCGCTGGAGCTTTTCAACCAATGCGTAATCAGTAAAGGATACTGAGGACACTGCTTCATCAGTTACAGCAACAATAGGAGTTGCTTTTTTGATAAACAGATTTGCGTCAAGCTTTTTGGGCTGACGGCGGCCACCACCAAAAGAACCTCTGCCTTGAAAGCGACCTCTTGGCTTATTCTGACCATATGAACGATTATTTCGTGAAGAACTGTACATAGCTGTATCGTTTGCGATACTACGCTGATACGTCTGCTTAACAAGTGAAGTTGTTTTCTATATATGAAGATACAAGTGGAAAAAATAATACTAAGGTATCTTTATCTTTACTAAAAACGAAATCAGATAAGCAGATGTACGAACGTACTATCTGCAACGTAAATCTATTATACCAGAAGAAAAGGGAATGTCAATAGAACTATAGGATATTAGTCGGTGATAAATCCTTTCACTTGATGCTCCCACATGCCCTTAAAGAGTCCTTTATCCTGCTGCATCAACGCATTTGGTGCACCATCTTCAACGATTTTTCCGCCATCAATGACAATAATTCGATCCATTTTCTTAAGGGTTGAAAGTCTATGTGCGATGGCAATAACGGTTCTTTTTTTCATAAGCTTTTCAAGTGAGACCTGAATTGCGTGTTCTGATTCACTATCAAGACTGCTTGTCGCTTCATCAAGAATAAGAATAGGTGCATCTTTGAGAAATGCTCGAGCAATAGCAATTCGCTGACGCTGCCCTCCTGATAGCTTTACCCCTCGTTCACCAACCATAGTATGATATCCTTCTGGTAAGTTTTCAATAAACGAATCTGCTTGAGCTAATTTTGAAGCATGTTTCACTTCAGTAAGCGTAGCCCTAGGATTGCTATACCGGATATTTTCAAGGATGGTTCGATGAAACAAGCTGGTGTCTTGTGGCACAAAAGCAATTGCTCGTCGTAGACTCTCAAGCTTTACATCATAAATACTTTCCTGGTCAATCTTGATATCTCCTTCCTGGACATCAAAGTGACGAAGTAAGAGGGATACAAAGGTTGTCTTCCCTGCACCGCTTCTTCCGACAAATCCTACTTTTTGCCCTGAAGGGATATTAAGCGAAAAGTTTTTAAAGACCGGTCTGTTTTCATAATGGAAATTAATTCTGTCTATCATGATATCACCTTTAGTAAAAACAAAATTTATGGCATTTTGAGTATCAGCAATAGCATGGTTGTGTAGTACTTCTTCAAGTCCTTCCTGAGCTTCGCCATAATAGTTGGTTGTATTCTTTATCTCCATCCCAATAAAAAGAAACTGACCAGTTACTTCTCCAACAATAGCAACGATCATGACTACCGAACCAATACTAATATTCCCTTGTTGAAATAATGAAACTGCAGTACTAATCATTACCAGAATAAAAAGAAAAATTAAAATATTATTTGCAGCAAGCGCCCATTCACTCAATTGCCATTCTGCGAGACCTCTTTTGCGCATATTTCCGACAAACTTTTTAATATATTCATGTTCACCTTTTAATGAAGCATTCTCATGTACGAGCGAGATATTTGAAAGAGAATCTACAATGCCACCTTTTAGAAGTGACTTAGATTCTGCATAGAGATAAGAGCGAGGCTTAATTTTTTTTGCAAACCAAAAATTTATTCCTAAAAAAAGAATTGACCATACCCAGATAATAAAGCCAAGCCAGGGATTGCTGAACCAGGCGAAAAGCATATACCAAAAAAGTCCCAAGGATAAGGGCATAAAGCGCCAGAGAAGATTTTCAAATACAGTCTCAGCACCATCAACGGCATTGCTTATTTTATTTGCCAATGCTCCAGCGAAACGATTAGTAAAATAATCTTTACTGTGTAAAGTAATATATTCATATAATTTTTGGTATGCAGTAAATCGAAAATTGGAAAACCAACGCATACCCATAAATCCACTTGTACGCCAAATTGCACCCGTAAGAAGACCTAATAGTGGATACGCAATTGCCCAAAACCAAACGGTGTCAAAATGAATAGGCTGTTTGGCAATTGCATCAGTTAAATTACGTAATACCACTACAGAAAACCTGTCAAGCCCTGTCGCGAGTAAAACAGCACAAACTGAAAGTATTACCCATTTCTTATGTGGCGTTGAGGCAAATACGCCAAACTTAAACGGATCTTTGGGAATATTTGGTGACATATTTTTAGTATAGCAAAATTTGGTCAATATATTGTATGATAGATTTATGTCTAAATCACTCATCATTATTGCTATTGTTGGGATTATTATCCTGGCTGCATTTAGCTACTTCATCTTTGGCTTTAATCAAAGCTCACAAAAAATAGTACCCCCAACGCAACCAACAGGATCAGCAGCTATCCCAACAGAGCTTAAGATTGAAGATAGTGAAGTTGGAACTGGAGCAGAAGTAAAGAGTGGTGATACCGTTGTTATCCACTACACAGGGACGTTGCCTGATGGCACCAAATTTGATAGCTCACTCGATCGCAACGAACCATTTGAGACACAAATTGGCGTTGGACAAGTAATCAAAGGGTGGGATGAAGGTGTGGTCGGCATGAAGGTTGGTGGAAAAAGGAAACTCACTATCCCGCCAGATATGGGATATGGTACGCAAGCTGTGGGACCGATTCCTGCAAATTCGACTCTCCTTTTTGATGTAGAGCTACTCGAGATAAAATAATGATGAAAAAACAAAGCACGCTCTATTGCTTCTCTCCACTGGTCATGATCACAACCTTTCTTATCGAACTTGGGGCTGCATTCTTTGTACTTTTCAGATACCGCATGACAAGGACAGCGCAATTAATTGTGGCAATGCTAGGCTTTTTGGCATTCTTTCAGTTGGCCGAATTTATGGTCTGTGAAAGTGCGGTCTTTCTTTCAAGTCTTGATTGGGCTCGGCTAGGGTATGTAGCAATAACGTTTCTCCCTCCTCTGGGGATACATTTAGGGCTCACTATCGTACAGAAAAAGAATCCACTCCTCTTGCTTGCATCATATGGAAGCGCAATGCTTTTTAGTGCATTTTTCCTTTTTGTCGGACACGGCATGCAAGGAGAGCAATGCTTGGGCAATTATATTATTTTTGCCATTGCACCATATGCAGTAATTCCTTACGGACTCTACTATTATGGATGGCTATTGACAGGAGTAGGGCTGTTTTTACGATTAAGGAAATCTATTAAGGAGAGCAAAAAAAGACAGGCTCTTCTCTGGTTGATCGTTGGCTATCTCTCTTTCATGCTTCCAACGATTGGAGCTCACCTGATTAACCCAGAAACGGTAGCAGGAGCTCCAAGTATTATGTGTGGATTTGCTATACTTATGGCACTTAGCTTACTGTTTAAAGTAACTCCGCTTGTTCTTAAAGAATCTCAAAATGAAGAAGTAATCCAAAAAGCATACTAATGCTTAAAATCCAAGTTTTTCTTTGACAAGAAGTATACTTACCTTGCGTGCCATCATCGGGTGCTCTCTCTACGGCAACTCTCTCAAAAAAGTACTTTACGAGATGAATGCTTGGGGAGAAAAACACACCAAAAAATATCTTTCGTCTAAGTAAACGCTACTGATGCTGTTTGTCTATGAGGAGTTGCTTTTGGCGTAAGGAGGTTCCTGTGCTATTTCTTCTTTCTTTACCTTTTGTTCAATTTTCTCTGCTTCTTTTATCTGTGAAGTCACCTTTCCTTTGTTTGTTTTAAAAACCTCTTGCCTACTTGCTGTATTACTATCGTCTGGCATAAAGATAGTATAACGGAAAAGAGTATAAAAAACGTCGAAAGTATGTATGAATTAGGTAAGAAAAGTGTTATTTAGTCTCTTCCCAAGGGGTCATCAGTTGGAAGTAGTTGCCATCTGGATCTGCAAAAGTAGCAATCCACGCTCCCCCTATTTCGTATGGTTCTTTAATAACCTTAGCGCCAACCTTTTTAATCCTCTCAAATTCTTCTTTTACTTCTTTTGTCTCTAGGTTAACAATTATTCTCTGTGGCTCCTTTGCCTTTCCTTTTACTTCAGAGTGTTCACCAACTGAGAAAAAGCAACTGCCGACAGACCAACCCCACCAGCCTTCCTCAACCATGTCAGGTTTTTTGTCAAAAACTTTTCCATAAAATTCTCCCAATACTTTTGGTTGATGGCTCCCGATCATGATTGAATTTAAATTGAGCATATGTTTATTATATCCTCTCTTTTTGAGAGTTGTGTAAGAATATAACTGCTCTTTGTCATTCCCGCGAAGGCGGGAATCCGTGGATCTCGCATCAAGTGCGGGATGACTGAACACATCATTCTTGTCTTTTGTGTAAAATTGAGTTATATTATAGATTATATGTCCTACACCGTTACGAAATATCCACAAGGCACATTCTCCTGGGCAGACTTCTTTTCCACTGATATTGTTGCTTCTAAAAAATTCTTGATAGATCTCTTCGGTTGGACAAGTGAGGATATGCCAACAACTCCTGGTATGCCTGACTATACAATGTTTTCTCTTGAAGGTAAGTACGTTGCTGGCGGTAGCCCCGCATTTGATCCAGAGCTGCCATCTTTCTGGAGTAGCTATATCTCGGTTGAAAACGTTGATGAGATAGTTGAGAAAGCCGAAAAACTTGGTGCCAAGATAACCATGCCAGCAATGGATGTCCTTGAATCTGGCAGAATGGCAACCATTCAAGATCCA
This sequence comes from Patescibacteria group bacterium, assembly GCA_038063415.1. Lineage (GTDB taxonomy): Bacteria > Patescibacteriota > Microgenomatia > Levybacterales > UBA12049 > JBBTVD01. Next base: position 11,591 of record JBBTVD010000030.1, on the reverse strand, counting down.
ACAGGTGCGCACGTATCTCTCTGGCAGCCAAAAAAACATATCGGTGCAGGAATCGTCAACAAGGCTGGGGCAATGAGTTGGAATGAATTCTATACAAAAAACCTTGCTGCTGCCAAGAAATTTTACACCGATCTTTTTGGGTGGACGTATGAAGAAGATAAAGAAAATAACTATACGACCATTCTGAACAATGGCAGAATGAATGGTGGTATGATGGAAATTACTGACGAAATGATGGGCATGCCTCCAAGTTGGGTTGTTTATTTCACGGTGAAAGATATGGAGACTTCTGTCTCAAAGGTAAAAGAGCTTGGTGGACAAGTACATATGCAAAGGGATATTGCCGTTGGGAAGATAGCCATGATTGCTGATCCTGCCGGAGCCTCGTTTATGTTAATCGAAATGTCTATGCCTCCAACTGAATGGGAAAACTAATAACTACCCCGCTGGTACTCGCGCTGATTGCAATTATCATATGGAGTTTTGGCCCCGCATTAGGTCGATTTGTCTCATTAAAGACACAATTTCTTCTCACTGCTATTGCCTATACCTTTGCCTTTACTATCTTACTTAGTTACTTTTATTGGACAAATAAAAAAGATTTTGTTAAGAAATTAAAACAACTAGAGTTTAAGTATTTGCTCATTGGCTTATTTGGCTATAGTATCTTTTCTCTTAGCTTTATTCAAACCTTTCGAGCATACAATAGCGCTTCTGAACCTACTATTCTCAATTATACTTGGCCGATCTTTATGGTACTCTTTGTAGAAATATTCTTCAGGCTCAAAAAGAAGAAATCGTTGTCGATCTATTGCATTGAAGGCGTTGGTATCTTTCTGGGATTTATAGCAATTATATTATTGGTCACCCAAGGCAATCTTACTTCTCTCCAAATAATAAATGCCAAGGGACTTCTCTGAGGAATTATCACCGGAGCATCCTATGGTTTCTTCAGTGCGTACAGCAGTACCGTTCCAAAAGAAAAACAAAGCCTCTTCCTGCTTGCTGCAATTTCTTCCAGTCTCATTTTTACCACACTTTTGTCGCTTACCGAGCTATCACTTATCTCCACCCTTACCATCACAGATGTTGCCATTGCAATGTCGCTTGGTATTTTTGTAAATGGGGTAGCCTTTATTGCCTGGACAAAAGCAATGCATGCTTTAGGCAAAGACAAGTAAACGTCTCTTCAGTTGCTTCACTGACCTTTTTCTTGCCAATACTTTCGTTGGTTATTATAGCAATCCTTTTTAAAGAGAAAACGCTCTTTACTCTGAATACGCTTCTGGTGGTTTTGCTTTTAATACTTAGCTCAGTGTTATGTCAAAGAGCAGAGAGTATCGCTAAACTATTTCGCAATAAGCAGTAACCCAATAACGCCAACACCCGTACCTATCCATTTCTGCATCATGCGCTGTCGTTCTCTGCCACATAGAGAGATTATACTCTTAGAGGAGCAATAATATAACCTAAGACATCATAGTCAGGATGCCAAAGTTCGAGCATGTCATGAGCATCCTTGGCATCACGAATAAAGGGAGAGGTGTTAAGATATTTTTTTCTGAACGCAGCAAAGTTCTCTACTTCATAATCACCACAACCAACCTGCATTCGATAGGGATCAACAACCCGAACGCCAAGTAGTTTTATCTGTTGCCCATTTATTTTATCAGCAACCTGTACATACAAATTTTTATCGGAACGGTACATTGACTGCGAACCCCGTTGAGAAATAGTTTGAGAGAGATACTCGTACTCTTTTGGGTAATGAGCAAAAAGCTTAAGTACACTAATAGGTAATTTCTCTCCAAGTAAATCTTGCGAAAGTTTCGTGAGTTCAGAGATAAGATAATCAAGTGTCCAGATACTGCTTCTTTGGCTGAAGCGCCTACAGGATGCTCGCCATTGTGAAAGATCCTTTTTTCCGGGAGTGAGACAAAAAAGAGGTGTATGATTGCAGCAAGAGTCACCCCGATTGCGAGAATAAGCACCCAGTACATCCCTGAATGTCCGACCAAAAGGCCACTAATGACTGAGGTCACCAGAAACGAAACCCCAGAAGTCGTCCCAACGAGTCTCGCCTATCTTCAGGAATAAGCATGGTCACAACGGTGGGTAGGGCAATATTGCGGATATTTCCGATAATAACACCTATCATTAATAGTAAGACAAACAGCCAAAGAGTCACACTCCCAGGATCAGTAAAGGCCTTTGCTCCAGCAACCACATAGATCACAAAACAAATGCTATACATCACAAGAGATGCAGCACTTGAGAAAAGCATGACATGTTTCTTCTTATGATGATCAACAAGACTTCCAAACCAGATACCAGAACTAGCAGTAAGTACCAGGTAAATTCCAGAGATCATGGCCGTCGCAAAAACAGACGTTGTCTGCAAATACATAAAAAAGGTTATGGCAAACCACACCGTGAAGTTAATCACTGAGGCAATAAGAGTGTTTATTAATAAATGATAAAACGTTTTCATATGAGAAGGTATAGCAGACGATTAGGATGTAAGCTCATCAAAAGTATCCATCATTTTTTGCAGCTTCGTTGTCGTATTCCAATTTCTGATCGTCATCTGTTGGTAAACGGGCAACATAACCATACGCGAGATACGACTCTGTGTTGCTTTGGCAATAAGCCGGGAGAAATAAACGACATCCTTTCCAGCAAATACCTCATCTAGAGGGATCTGTGATAGTGCTTCTTTGGGAGTCAACGGTTCTTTTAAGAACAGGATATCGTAGCGATAGTTCGTCGGTTCTTGACCAAAGCCCTTGGGTGCTTCATCCACAATTTGCTTCATCTGTGCAGTAGAACGAAGTACTACTTTGGCTTTATAATGAGCAAAGCCAGCAGAAATTATCTTTTCAATATTACCTTCTAGCGCTTGCGGGTCAGATTCTTTGGTCTGAAAAACGACATTGCCGCTTTGGATATAGGTAGTAACATTCGTAAAATCTTGTGCTTCAAAACAAGCTTTTAAGTCAGCCATCTTGATCATATTATTCCCACCGACATTAATACCACGAAGTAGAGCTACATAGGCTGTCATACATTAATTCTTTCCGAATCTCTTTATTGCTCTCTCGTGTGCCTTTGCGGCTTCTTCCTCACGATTGTGAGCTGGGGCGGTGGTGACTAAGTCATCCAGGAGGTGTCCCGAGATATGCGCTATTTCTTCGACTGCTCGATTGAAAGCTGCTTCATTCGATTGAGAAGGTTCAGTGAATCCTGAGATTTTACGCACGTATTGGAGTGCTGCGGCATGTACTTCGTCATCAGTCGCATGGGGTGCAAAATTAAAAAGCCGTTTGATATTCCTACACATATCTTCTTTCATTTTATCACATCTAAGTAGCTTGTCCTGTTATAATAGATCCCATGTGGTTTATGCTAGCGCTTCTCGCAGGATTTTTATTTGCAGCAAACCGCCTTCTCGTAAGGTCTATTCTAACGAAAAAAGTTGATCCGATGACCTTTGGGGCAAAACATGAAATTATTGCAGGGGCCATACTTCTCCCCATAGCTTTTTTCTCTTTTTCACTTCCTCAAAGTGTATCTGTATGGATTGCTTTCGCCTTAGGAATCTTATGTATTTTCTTATGTGACCTCTTTGCCTTTCTTTGTTTAGAAAAAATTGAAGCTTCTCTTTACCAAATCGTCGGACAGCTTCGCCATGTGATTGTATTGCTTGGGGCATACTTCTTATTTACGGAACTTATAACGTTGAGCAAAATCGTTTCAATTCTCCTTATCATCATTGGTGTCTCAATTGCATTAGTTGCTAAAGAGAAGATTGCGATTAATAGAGGAACTATCTATACTTTTTTAAGTACGCTCTTTATTGCATTGGGTTTTCTATTTATTAAAATCACAGCGACCGAGGTACCACCCGCATTTTCTGGCTCAATAAGCTTACTTATTTCTGGCATACTCATTTCTATCCTTCTACGTTTCAGAAAAGCAAAAAAATCCACTGTAAAATCTATTGGAAATCGTAAAGCGCTTCTCTTAGCTGCTGGTATTTTTGCAGCCTTTGAACTGTCTCTTTTTACTGCACTTGCGATTGGAGAAGCTTCTCGAGTAACTCCTGTCACCCAAAGTTCCCTTATTTTCACTTTACTGGGTGGATATTTCTTTCTTCATGAAAGAGATGCACTCAAGCAAAAAGTGCTGGGTAGTCTATTGATAGTAGTAGGTATAGGAATACTTTATTTTGTCTGATGAGGAGAGGCTTTGATGACAACAACTGCGACAAAGAGTGCAAGTAGCATGAGCCCTGTTGAAGTTAAAAACGCCTGTTGATAGCCAGTGACAGTTGCTTCAATCATGGGCTTTCCAGCAAGTGTCGCTGCGGTTGCAGCACTGGTTGAAACAAATGATAACGTCGCAAGTCCTAGCGCTCCCCCGACTTGCTGTGAAGTATTAATAAGACCAGCTGCAATACCTGCTTCATCACCTGGTACACCTGATGTCGCTGCGACAGTAATCGCGACAAAAGAGATTCCAAACCCTGCTGCCAAAATAATAAATGATGGAAGCAAATGAAAAACATAGGAAGACCCTATGCCAAGTAAGCTAATAAGAAAGACTCCAAGAGACGCAAAACTAATACCTGCAATCACCAGTGGCTTAAATCCAAATCGTTTCAACAGTCGTGGAGCTTGATAGGAAATAATACCGATGATCAGTGGAATCGGCAGGAAACACAGACCACTCTGTACGGGAGAATATTGTAAGACATTCTGCACATATTGTGAAAGGAAGAAAAACATTCCCATTGCTCCAGCAATAATCGGAAGCATAATCAGATTACCGCCTGTTACATTTCGGATTCGAAAAATTGAGAGAGGAATAAGGGGATGTTTAACCTTACTTTCATTAAAGACAAAAGCTGCAAGGAGCGCGATACTTATCCCAAAGGTGAGTAGTGTCGCTTGAGCCGCCCAACCAGAAACTGCCGCAAGTGTTAAGGCGTAGACCAAAGAAATTAATCCTCCGGTGATCAATACTGCTCCTGGCAGATCAAGATGGGTCTGCTTTGTTTCCTTATGTAACGGCACGTACTTTCTGATTCCCCAGATTGCCGCAATACCGATTGGGACATTCACAAAGAAACACCATTCCCAACCAAGGTACTGTGTGAGTACTCCCCCCAGGAAAACTCCAGCCGCTGCTCCACCAGAAGCCACAATACTCCAAATAGAAAGTGCGCGGTTTCGTTCTTCTCCCTCCTTGAAGGTTGTCAGAAGAATAGAGAGTGCAGTCGGGGCCATAAAAGCAGCTGCAAGCCCCTGAAATGCTCTTAGCACAACCATCATCGTACTTGAGGTAGAAAATCCAATAAGCAGTGAGCACAAGGTAAATCCAGCAATTCCAAAAACGAGTACTCGACGCCGTCCATAGAGATCTGCTGTACGACCACCAAGCATCAAAAAGCCACCAAAGGTAAGAATATACGAAGTAAGCACCCATTGGAGAGTTGATGTCTCAAAAGAGAGCGCATCCTTAATTGCAGGCAAGGCTACATTAATAATGGCACTATCAAGTACCACGACAAAGATACACAGTGCCAAAAGAAATAAAATGATTTTCTGATTCTTCTCCATTTCGGGGTGAAAGATGATTCTAACATATTACTCCCCCTCTTTCATAGTATAAAGAGAGGGAGTAATCCGATTATGCTTCTTTTGCAAGCAGCTCATCGAGGCGTTCGTGTGACTCATTCATACCAACTTCCATCCCTGACTGTACCATACCATCACGGTCGGCAACGGATTGAAATACTTGTTGAACGGTTATTTTCGTTCTATTCCCAGGTAATGCTTCAAATTTAGTTGTCTCAAGAATCACATGTCCTGTTTCAGGTAAACCCTCCCATTCAAAGGTCTGAATGACTCGTTCTGGAGGAAGAATCTCATGATAGACTCCATGAAAACCAGTACTCGTGCCATGAGCTGTGTGAATGAATCGCCATTCACCACCTGATCTGACGTCAGCTTTATCAACCGTAACGCTTTGCTCTCGTGGTCCCCACCATTGTGAGATGTACTTGGGATCCGTACTTATTTTAAATACCAATTCTCGTGGTGCATCAAACTCGCGCGTAATAAAGAGTTCTTGTTTTCCAGGCTCTACAGTAACTATTGTTTTATTTGCCATATCTATTCACCCCCTTTCTCTTACTTTCCTTTTTTCAACTTCGAGTAGCTTGTCTAACCTATTAAATCGCTTCTCCCATTGCTTTGTAAGATGTTGTATCCATACTGAGAGTTCTATCAGGGAATCCGGATTAATCTGGTACAGGCGTTGCTGTGCGCGTTTTTCTACCTGAACGAGATTTGCTTCACGAAGTGCTTTGAGATGTTGCGAAATAGCTGGGGGGCTTACTCTAAATTTAGCATAAATATCTGAAGCTGAGAGTTGCCCACTTTCGGCAAGCATTTCAAGGATACTACGACGGGTTGGCTCTGCAAGTGCGGAAAACATGTCCATACAGACATGATAGAGTATCTCCTTATTTAAGTCAAGACTTAAATACTATTTTTTGTCTTGGAGGACTGACAAAATATTTCCTGCAGGATCTTTAAACCAAGCAATATCTGGCCCCATTCCCACAGAAAGTCCACGGAGTATTCCCTTCTCGTCTGTTTTCATTTCACCGTCATAATGTTCAAACTGTACCCCAAGTTTAATCAGCTCATCAACCGTTTGGTCAATATTGTCTACCGGGAAATTAAGAATAGTAAAGGTGGCGGGTACATGATTTGGTTTGGGGTAGACAAAAATTGGCGTGCTTCCTGAAATATGTAGCTCAAGGCCCTGAGGAATTTCAACTAGCTCTATAGCAAGAATCTTTTCATAAAATGCTTTTGCTTTATGAATATCATTAACGGAGAAACCGGAGAATGCTTTAGTATCGTGGAACATAGATCCAGTATAAACAAAAGGAATACTTTTTACAAACCTTTTTATTTTTTTGCTGGATTATTTCCTCTTTCCCTTTTTGGAAGCCTTAGAACTGTGAACGAGTTCATCAGATACCCTCCAAAGCCAACCAACCATAAAACGAGTGGGTAGAGTACCATACGTTCGGTGCCTCCCGCACCAAACACTGGGACAACCACATGAGGCAAAATCGTCCCCAAAAATAAAAAGAACAAACTAACGCTCCCTAAAAACACCGAGAGGATAGATAAAGGAAAACGTGACATGTTGAAGGAGGTAATTGCAGCAATGCCACCAAAAAGAAAAGCTGTGAGAGCCACGAGTGGATGCACGTGAGCATGAAAAGCGGGAAATAATCCTACACCAAGTGTCCCCATTCCTAAAAGAAAGGTGCTAATGATAAAAATACTTCGTCTATATAATCGAAAAAGGACAAAAGAAGCACTCATAAGGAGCATGCCGGAGATACTCATCGCATGATCAAAAACAGTCGCTGAAGGTTGATGAATAACGCTGTGTGGTGGTGGAGAGGCCGCAAGAGTGCTTATCATATTCTGCGAGATACTATACCGAGCTGGATAAAGAATTTCAGCAAGCAAGATACCAATCACAAGAGTAGTACCCGCAAGAAAAAACAAAACCCCAGCAACCTTTGTCATATATTTAGTATAACTCACTTGGCTCTCATGAGGACAGTCTCCGTTGGTAACTCGATAAATTCACTATATCGTTTTGCCGCCTGTTCGAGAGCAGTATATTCAGCTTTTTCTCGTTCTCTGAAAGGAGAGAGCTGGATAACGACACGATCTTTTTTTAGCAGACGCTTCCATGCACCCACGACTTTTCCATCCAAGATAATCACGGCCAATAGTGCATTTCCCATGGAAATCATCCGCTCAATATCCCGCTTTTCGCTGAGTGCAGTTCTATCTTTATAGGCAATCGTATACTCATCAAAAATAGAGAGTAAATACGCTTTTGGTAAGGTTTGTTCTTGAGCTTTCTTGGCCGAAGAAAACCAATACGTCTTGGTCGCTATCGTTTCTGAGGCTAACTTCTCTTTAACAAAACTGAGTGCCTCATTTGAATCTTTTAGAGATAATCCCGACCACCAAGCAAAATCTTTTATTTGGGCTGGTCCATGACTGGAAAAATATTTCAAAGCAAGTTTCGCAAGAGATTCCTCTCGACTTACTACCTTCGTCTGTGGAGCACGCTCATCAAGCAGTGCATAGGTAAACTGCTTACCACGCCTCGGACCATTACAAATAAGACCATCAAGTTCTGCCCACATGACTATATGTGCAAGCCGTTGGACATCGGTCTTGATACCGATTTCTTCAAGAAGTTTTTTAAGCTCCTGTCGAGTAAGATACTGATTGTTGCCAAGTGCAGCAATAATCACCTTATTGGTTTTTGTAAAAAGTTCATCGGTTAACTCCAGTTTGCGATTGTAGTGCCCCATAAGTTTTTTGACGTTGGGAGCAGTTAACGACTGCATCCAGCGAATATCCTCAGGCATTACAAAATGCCAGGTCGGTCGCATCACATGGGTACGAAGTATCTTCCCTTGATTTATGGCTTTTTCAACAATAGACTCAGTAGTATTTTTCATCCGCAGACCTAGTGACCATTTCGCAGCAGGATAGTCCTGTGCTTGTACTGCACCGAGATGTGCGACTACTGATTCAGGGGTAATAAAATCGGGTAAAGAAAGATGGTGATTGGCAAGGCGCATGGTGGTTATATCGGAGCTATTCATGATCTATTTAGTGTACCAAAGTATTGAGAGAAGTAGTTACTTTTTCCTAAATCGTTTGTCTTACTTGCTGTAAAATCTTCTGTCGTTCTTTGGGGAATGTTGCGATATAAGCATCCACCGTTGCATTCTTCACCTTATCCATAGTAATAGTATACATCTTACGAGTGAGCTGCTTCAAACCATAACGGAAGCTTATTCTCAGGATTCCCGTGTTTGTAGTTAAAGGTTATTTCATCGTGTGCAGCAATGCCTCTTGTAGCTGTAAAGGTGATGGTCTGCTCCACCTCGTTTATCTGGTAAGAAGCATTTGGCTCATAAGAATGATTGTAGATCGAGCCATAACCAAGGGTGAGCAATAGTTTTTCTTTGTCTTTACCATAAAAGAAGATATAGGTAACTAGATGACTGCTTCCAAGCATTTCCATTTCATCAGAGGGGAGGGCAATAAATGGACACACTTCAATAATCTCCCCTTTTTTAATAAGCCTTCTGGCAAAGACTCCTCGTCCTGCACCAGGGATAGTTGATTCTATAACATAAATCTTGTCAGAAGGAAGAATCTGTTGCATGAGGTAATTATAGCATTATCGTACGTTGCCTAGATCATGATTAATAAAAATTACTCCAAAAGCAAGCAGCTCCTCTTTGTGTGGAGCATTTTCTTCAATCGCATTCCAAATATAAATCTTTTTCCTTAAATAAAATGCAAGCCCAATCTCCATAAGTACATTAGCACCAATATACCCTTGTATTCCATTTTTTTCACCATTGACGACTAAAATGCTCTCCCCTTTTGCTATTTCATTGAAATTAGTGAGAATAAATTCCTTTTTTTGCTCGTGGCTAAAAATATCTTTAAAATGAGAGACATCAAAGTCGTTCTTTTTCTTCATGATCTGTGCAGATACAGGGATATGTACGATAAAACCTTTCGCTCCTAGTTGTTCCTCTATAGATACTAACTCTTTATAAAATGCCATACTAGCACAGAGAAAAATAGTTTTATCCATAGATTTTATTATAACAAAAAGGTTCGAAAAGATACTGTGGTATGAGACAATGCTGGATACTCAGGAGCTATTTGAGAGTTTCGTCAATCCAGTGAAGTAGCTCCGAATTACCAGTCATTTCAATGAAGGTAATCATAGGAACTTCTTCAATAGAAACTTTTTTAACTTCAGAGATTATTTCATCTTTGTGCTGCTGAAGCATAAAACTAGTAATTACATAATAATCCATATCAGTGATTTTACCTTTCCAGAGAAATTTAGCTGGAGCGTTAACAATTTGCCCTCCGGTTACAAGCTTTTTCTCAAGGAGTGGAAGAAGTATTTGTTCTGCTTGTTCTTTTGTTTCAGCACTGATTTCAACTTTGAAATATGTATTCATAAGGAGATTATAGCATCTGTGATAAAATGACAAACAGACACATGATAACGTGCCCTGCTTAATGGACTAAACGAGAACCTATTTTGCAAGTATAAATTCTTCGTCTTTCTCTGGTGGCTGCCAATATTTTAAATAACTATCGAACATTTCCCCACCTATTTCGAATGAGTCCTCAGGTGGATTCTTACTTCGAGTGACAACCCTTTCTCTCATTTTCTCAACAGGACATTCGACATAATAAAGAATTGATTTTGCTCCTAGTTTTGATATTTCTCTCTTTATATCATTTCTTTGCGATTTGGCCCAAAAACCTTCATCAAGAATCACATCTCCTCCGGCTTTTAGCATTTTGAAAGCAATATGTTTTGCCAATTCAGTCACTTTTTTATCATATTCTTCGAAATTCTTATCCGAAGTTATTTCATTTCCGAAAATTTTTATTACCCACTCGTCTTTAGTTATACGTATTGCACCTGTTTCCTTTTCCAGTCTTCTAGCAAAGGTCGTTTTACCGGCCCCAATGAATCCGCTGATAATATAAGCGATGGGTTGTTTTTTATTCACTAAAAGATTATAGCAAAGTGAAGCCTATTATTTTTATGAAGATTTAAGTAACGATAATTATATATTGACAAACGATAAATAACGTGGTAAAATATTTTTATGAAAAAAGGGTCAACCTTATTCTTGAAGTTTGTTCTTTGTCTTATTGGCATTGGCGTACTTGCCGCTATTCTTTGGTTTCCTCAAACAGAAGGAAGAGCTGCTAGCTTAGATTTCATCAGCATCTATACAGATCCGTTTATTATCTATCTTTATATAGCTTCAATCCCATTTTTTGTCGGGTTATACCAGGCATTTACCTTATTAAATTACATTGATAGGAATAAAGCCTTTTCCCAAAGCGCTGTTAATACACTTAAGAATATAAAATTTGCAACGCTTAGTCTTATTGGTTTTATTGTAGTCGCAGTGTTTTACATCCGTTTCGCGGCGCAGGGTGATGATCCAGCAGGGCCGACGATGCTAGGCTTTCTTGCATCTTTCGCAGCCACTGTTATTGCAACTGCTGCTGCTATTTTTCAAAAACTTCTCCAAAATGCGGTAGATCTAAAATCAGAAAATGATTTAACCGTATGAGGTACAATTATGGCAATAATAATAAATATCGATGTTATGCTGGCAAAGCGAAAAATGAGTGTTACTGAACTTTCAGAGAAGGTTGGTATTACGATGGCTAATCTTTCCATTTTAAAAAATGGCAAAGCCAAAGCAATTCGCTTATCAACTTTGGAGGCCATTTGCAAAGCTTTAGATTGTCAGCCAGGAGATATTCTGGAGTATAAGAAAAAGTGATGAAATTATGAAAATAAGCTAATTGAGTTTGGAAAAAATAGGCCAAATTTATTTGGCCGCAGCTTTATTGCCAGCTTTTCGGATTGCTTCAAGATCAAGTTTTTTCATTGGCAGGAAGACTTTT
>JBBTVD010000029.1:0-7199 GCA_038063415.1 Patescibacteria group bacterium | reverse complement strand
ATAATATGCTACACTGCATAATATGAAAAATCTCGCGATTCATGCAGCGTTTCTTTGCATTGTTGCCATAATTTTATATTACTTTCGTACCTACACGGTTGCTACAGTGAGTACCCTCGCAGTTGCTTCGGTAATTACAATCATTTTTGGCAAGAGATTTTTTTGGGAAACGAATTTAGAAAACAAAGGTTGGCCTGGAAGAGAAGCGTTTGTGCCAGTGATTGCTCTTCTTATCACACTTATAATGCAGCACGTTACCGTTGATCGTGTTGTGCAAACCTTTTTGGACAAGGTAGATATTCTTGGGCTTATCTTGGCTTTTGCACTGCTGTCGTATGGGATAGGGAAGTCAGGTTTTTTTGAATATGCTGCCTATTACTTTACTAAGCGAGCAAAGGGGAATACCACTGGACTTATTCTAGCCATATTTATCCTCTCATCGCTACTGACCTATATAACGTCCAATGATATTGTGGTGCTTGTGCTTACCCCCATTATTTTTTCTATCGCAGTATATGGCAATATTGCTAATCCGAAGCAACTTTTCCTTTCACAATTTGTTGCCGCCAATACGGTTTCGATGGGGCTTTTGATTGGTTCACCGACCAATATTATCATTGCGGACAAGATTCATATTGCTTTTTTGCCTTATTTTTTGCTTATGTTTGGACCTTTTCTTGTTTCTTTTATTGTTAGTAGCGCGGTTGTATATCTGGTAACTACCATTACCAATAAAAAGAAGAGTCGAGTGGCAAGCCTTGGATGGGGATACCAAAAAAAATATAGCCTTAAACATATCTCTTTACGTTCTGTCTTTACGGCAAGTATGGCTTATTGGCTTGCACTTTTTGGCTTTGTCGTTCTTTTGACTGCGATAGCGACACAACTGCGAACATCTTTGTCATGGGTTGCTCTTAGCGGGTTTTTTCTCGGGATCATTTCAATTATCGGTTCAGCCCGTATGCACAAGGAAACTGCACGAGCAGCTTTGGGCGATGCGTTTGCCAAGCTTCCGTATAGCATTATTCCGTTTGGGATGTGTTTCTTTGTCTTCGCGGCAGAAGTTGCTAGCTCAGATTTCGTGCTCACTCAGGTTTTGCCTCTTGTTGATCAGTTACTTCAACAAAACTCAATCATTGTAGGGCTTGTCGGTGTCTTTTTCTCTGGATTTTTAGTTAATCTATTAAATGATTTGCCGAGCGCTGCTTTGTTGAGCGAAATCATCTCGCAGACAAGCGATTATGGATCTCTTCCGTATTGGACACTTGTTCAGTCAGTTTTGATTGGTATTAATATTGGTTGTTATTTGACTCCAATTGGAGCGCTTGCTGGTATAGTGTGGTTTAATATGCTGCGAGTAGAGCGAAAAAGGCAAGAGACGCTCAAAAAAGAAATTGAAGCAACCGGACAATTTTTTTTTGGTAATGTCGATATTCTTACTCCGTCACGGCTTGACCTTACGTTGTATGGGTTTATCCAGTTTATTATTGTAGGTTCTGTGACAACCGTTATCAATGCGCTCTTTCTTACTACATGGTGGGAATTGTTACTCCATTGATTTCCCCCTGTTTTTTTTATGTTTGCCAATGGTAGAATAAAAGAATTATGACAGGAGAAGGCGAACCACAACCAGAACAATTTAGAACCATACACCCTGAGGCGATAAGCAAAAAAAGAAAATTTTTCAAAGAGATAGTAACAGAAAGAGAGGCGAACGACAATTTCGTAAGCTCGCTAAGGAGTTGAGAAAAAGAGGGGTAACAGAGACCTGGTCTGAAGTTATGGGGATATTTGATGGGATAATTGACCATAATGTTCAGTCAAATAGCGTTGAAGATTATCTTAATGTAAAAATAACATTTGACAGCATACAGAAACGTGATCGCTATCATTCGTTTGTTAACAAAGTTTTTGAAGGTGTCAATGACGATAAAATAAACTAACTCCTTTATCCGAGCAAGCAGTAGGGTCAAATCAGGGGAGGCCACAGGAGGAAATGGATAACTTTACTTACGCTGACCATCTCTACTTGGGCGGACATGCTTTGGTTGCCTTATTTCTCGATGAATTTGGAAAAAAGAAAAACGAGAAGGGAAGAATGTCCGATTGCTTCAGAAGAATTTAAGAAAGATTGAAGAGAGTGAAATCATTCGTTATGTAAAGGATAAGAAGTTGCAACGGCGAATTGTGCAAATTCCCCAGATGAGAGAAGCCCTCGTTCCGCACTTAGATGATGAAGTTGTTGATGAGAATGGATATAATGATATTGATAAAGCCCTTTTTACTAGTGGTAAGTATAGTATTATTGGCAATGAAATCAGAAGAGTTCTTCGCTATAGGAGAAGTCTTGGTCTTCTCGGGAAACTACGGATACAACGAAAACCAGAAAATAGACCGGCGGCTGTAAGAGACCTTACTTTTGTGGCAATAACACGTGATTCTTTAGATGAACGGGTAATGACTGGCCTGAAACAAGGAAGTGAGGTTGCAGGGAGAGTTGGAACCAACGTAGGGGACTTAGCTAAGACATATAAAAGGCCAGATGCAGAAACAGGTCTGGGAGTACTGAGTGGAGAAGCCTCACTTAGTACGTTAGTAAAAACAGCTGGCACTACTGTACATATTGGCAGTATCCTTGCTTCCGGAATAGGAGGAGGAGGTGTAGCTAAATTGAGTGATTGGAAAGATAGAAAAGAGCAAAAAAGGTTAGCCCCACGGCCCGGTCGCGATCTTCCGGAGGCAGCTTAGTTATCTTGCAATCTCTTTTTGACAGGTGCATAATAATAATATGCGACCACTTTGGACAGGTTCTCTTAGCTTTGGACTTATCAGTATCCCCGTGACGATGTTTTCGGCTGCAAAGGAACGAGCGCTTGACTTCACCATGCTCCACAAAGAAGATTTGTCTCCAATAGCATTCAAACGTGTCTGTAAAAAGACTGGTGAGGAAGTTCCAAATGAAGATATTATCAAAGGATTTGAGTATAAAGAAGATACCTATGTAGTTCTCGAACCTGATGATTTCAAGCGTGCGAGTCCTGATAAATCAGAGCGAATTGATATTGAGACATTTGTGTCGGAGTCAGAAATAGCCACCAAATATTATGAAAAACCCTATTACTTGGAACCTGGAAAAGGAGCGGATAAAGCATATATGTTGCTTCGTGAAGCACTTTTACAAGAAAAAAAGGTTGCAGTTGCCAGGATGGTTTTTCGTCAGCGGGAGGACTTGGTTGTAGTGAAGCCTGATGGGAATCTCTTGCTCCTCAATCAGCTTCGTTATGCTGATGAACTGCGTGATGCTGGAGAGATCACTGTTCCGCATCATGCTGATGTTTCTCGCAAGGAGGTTGCTATGGCAATTGACCTGATTGAAAAGATGTCCGGAGACTTTGATCCCAAAGACTTTCATGATACTTACATTGAAAAACTTGAAGATGTTATTGCAGCCAAAGCTAAAGGAAAGAAGTTCAAAGCAATTACTGAAGAGAAACAAACCAAAGCGACTGAGCCAACAGATCTCATTACACAATTACAGGCAAGTTTAGAAAGACACAAGTAAAGACGGTACCTTTTTATCCTTCTAAGAGTTGTCTTTGTAAAGTTACAAGCTTTTCTCTTCTGTCTTGAAAGTCTGTTTGGCTAATCGAGTTGAGTGTCTCTTCTGATTTTGCAATGGCACTCAACGCCTCACTGCGTCTTGCGTTAGCCTGAAGTACTTTTGCCAAGTCAAAATATGCAGTAGAGAGAAAAAAGGTTTCAGGTGTTTCCTTAAGAATACCAATACCTTCTTGTATATGGCTTTCTGCTTCTTCTAAATTTTGGTTAGGGTTTTCTGCTGCTGCTCTAATTCTTCCCAAAATAACCATGGACATACCGTAATGCCCTTGATTTCTATCACGTAAAGCTGTCATACTTTCCTGTATTCGTTCTTCTGCTACTGAAAAATGTCCCTGTTTGAGTTCATTCATCCCTCTATCTCTGAGGACAAATCCGACAAAATCCTGCGCTCCTAACTCCTCAAATTCTTCTTGCGCTTTTGCATATGCGCTTTCTGCTTTAATATAGTTTCCTTTTTGATAAAAGGAAACTCCAATCATATGCAAACATTCTGCAGCGACAGATTTATTATTTTCTTTCAAAGCATTTCTCCGCACAAGACGATACCGTATACGAGATCTTAGTGTGTTATTGTTATCTCTGTCGCGTTGTGCTTTGCGGAATCTTGAATCCATTTTGGGTGAAAAAACGAGATCTGTATATGCACTTTCTGGGCTTGCCATAAGTTTCTTAGCGTATTGTAGCAAAAAAAGTAAGGTGGTTACTATCATTAAAATCTGTTTATTATTGTTCTAGTTCAAAGAAAATGATAGGCTAAAAGTATGTCCCTCAAAAAATATCAACAAAAGCGGAAGTTTATCAAAACGCCTGAACCAAAAGGAGAGAAACATCCAAAAGGCAAGGATCTGCGGTTTGTTGTGCAGGAGCATCACGCAAGTCGGCTCCATTGGGATTTTCGTCTTGAGATGGAGGGAGTCCTCAAAAGTTGGGCGGTTCCCAAAGGACCCTCAATGGATCCATCTGTAAAACATCTTGCTGTCATGGTTGAAGATCATCCGTACTCGTATCGTACGTTTGAGGGAACGATCCCTGAAGGCAATTATGGTGCAGGAACGGTCAAAATTTGGGATGAAGGAACGTATGAATCTTTTGAGCAAAGTGATAACCAGGAGAAGACGCTGCTTGCCGGGCTAAAAAAAGGCGATCTTAAATTTATCATGCACGGGAAGAAGCTTAAAGGCAAATTTGTGCTGGTGAAGTTTGGGCATGAGAAGAAGAATTGGTTGTTGATTAAGGAGAAGGACACAGATAATCCATGGATCCCCGACCTCGATCGGGGATCCATGGATTCCCGCCTACGCGGGAATGACAATAAAACGGATAAGAAAACTGCCATGCCACATGAAATCACCCCTATGCTGGCTCAACTTGCTAAGGCTCCTTTTGACAATGATGAGTGGGTATTTGAATTGAAATGGGACGGGTATCGCGCGATTGCTGAAATACAGAAGGGAAAAATTAAGCTTTACTCACGAAATCAGCAAGATTTTACCCAGCGATATACAGATGTTGTCGATGCTTTGCAAACCATTAAGCATGATGTTGTTCTTGATGGCGAGGTTGTGGCGGTAGATAGCCATGGTACACCCAAGTTTCAACTCCTGCAAGAATATACCAAACAACCAAAAGATATAACGCTTATCTATTATATCTTTGATGTACTCTATCTTGATGGGTATGATCTGCGTGAGTACCCACTCCTCGAGCGGAAAAAGCTCTTAAAGAAATTATTGCCGACACGAGCGCATTTGTCCTACAGTGATCATATCGACACCCACGGAAGAAAGCTGTTTACCCTTGCCAAGAAAAAACAGATTGAAGGTATCATGGCAAAGAAAAAGGACAGTACGTACAGCTCTATCAGGAGTAGTAATTGGCTTAAGATTAAGCATCTACAGATGCAGGAAGCAATTATTTGTGGGTTTACACAACCTCAGGGGAGTAGAAAAGAGTTTGGAGCGCTCATCCTGGGGATCTATGAGAATGGTGAGCTGCGATATGTCGGCCACACGGGAGGAGGGTTTGATGAGCAACAACTGAGTGAGGTCATTGCACTGCTGAAGCCATTAATAACAGACAAATCTCCCTTCATTCATACTCCCAAGACCAATACTTCTGCTACTTGGGTTAAGCCCAAGAAAGTGGTGCAGGTGAAGTTTAGTGATTGGACACGTGATGGGGTGATGCGCCAACCTGTTTTCTTGGGGCTGCGAGAAGATAAAAAACCTGAAGAAGTCACCATGGAAACAAACGTCATTCCGGCTTGTCCGGAATCTTCTCATAAGGTAACGGATTCTGGACACCGCTCCTCTCGCCAGAATGACGAAACAGATAGTAAGGATAATCTACAGCTCTCTAATCTCGATAAAGTCTTCTGGCCACAGGAAGGCTACACCAAAGGAGATGTGATTGCTTATTATGAGAAAGTTGCACCATTTATCCTGCCATATCTGAAGGATCGTGCAGAGTCACTCAATCGGCATCCGGATGGCATTGCTGGAGGAAGTTTCTATCATAAGGATATGACAAGTGTCCCTACATGGGCAAAGACAGTGCAAATTCACTCAGATGTTGAGGATAAAATGATCCATTGGCTTGTCTCTAATGACAAGGATACGCTCCTCTATATGGCAAATCTGGGTTGTATTGAAATCAACCCGTGGAGTTCTCGTGTCATGAGTAAGGCTCACCCAGATTATCTGATCATCGATCTTGACCCCAATGGTGCGCCCTTTACGGAAGTGGTCAACACAGCGCATGAGGTGAAAAAATTGCTGGATCAGATTGAAGCCACCAGTTTTGTTAAGACGTCGGGCAAAACGGGGATACATATCCTCGTTCCGCTTGGGGCAAAGTATACATTTGAGCACGCACGGCGATTTGCTGAGATTATTGCTCGTAGGGTTTCTGCATCTCTTCCACAGACAACAAGTGTCGTCCGTGATCCAAGCAAACGGCAGAAGCGGGTCTATATTGACTTCCTCCAGAATAGAGTAGGGCAGACCATTGCGGCTCCATATGCCCTTCGTCCGGTGCCTGGAGCCTGTGTATCCACACCTCTTGCATGGAAGGAGCTCACGCTTGACTTACGACCAACAGACTTCACAATTATGAATATCTTCAAGCGTCTTGAGAAAAAGGGCGACGTCTGGAAAGGCTTTCTCGAGCACAAGGGGATTGATATGAAGAAGAGCCTTGACCTGTTAAGTAACGAGTACGTTTCCAGCCATTGACATCAGGCTGAAAAAGGCTATAATAGACAGACAGTATGTAAGTCTTCGTCAAAGGACCGCTACACCAGCGGAATGAGTACACCTCGCCTTTGTGCGAGGTTTTTTAATCTCTAGAAGCTTTACTGTACTTGTCATTCCGAATTCATTTCGGAATCTCATAAAAAAAGATCCTGAAACAAATTCAGGATGACAATGCTCTTTGACAATCAAAATGTGGTAGGAATTTTTATCAGGTTATTCCTTAAAAAGAAACCTGATTCCGGATGAATGTTATTCCGCTTGGAAGAACTTCATTTTTTTGAGAGTTTGATCCTGGCTCAGGATGAACGCTGGCGGCGTGCCTTA
>JBBTVD010000028.1:0-26799 GCA_038063415.1 Patescibacteria group bacterium | reverse complement strand
TTGCAGGAGAAAAAGTGCTTCCTGCTGGAGGAGTTGCTTGGACATTATATGTTCCGTTCGATATTACTAAAGTATAATTCCCTGAACTATCCGTGGTTGTACTAGAAGAATTTGCATCATTAACACTTACAGTTGCTCCAGAAATAGCGTTTCCTCCAGAATCTTTAACGCTTCCTGAAAGAGTAACTGTATCTGCAAAAGCAGTTTTTGGGACGAAAAGACCAAATAGTAAAGCAAAGAGAAAAATAGAAAGAAAAGGAAGTTTGAATCTCATATCATTTTTTATACAATTTTATTGAAACAGAAAATTTATCTAGGTGTCAATATATCAAGTTACTATGGGGATAGTATTATTGTATTTTAATTTCTTGGCCGTTAGTTATTTGAGTCAAGACATATTGTGATTCATTGCTCGGAGCGGTTTGATATGCTTTCGTTGCAAGCTCAAGGGCTTTTTCTTTATTCCCTAACTTATATTCACAATATGCGAGATAGAGTTGCGCTCTTTGATACATAGGATATTCTTTTACTGCCGTTTGATAAACCATTCTTGCTTCTTTCAGTCGTCCCTCAGTAATATATAACAATCCAAGTCGGTCATATTTTGTTTGTAATCTACCAACCTCACTCGCTTTCTTAAAATACTTCTCTGCTGACTTCAAATCTCCTTTGGAATAATAAGACGCTCCTATGTTAATCCAATTTCGTTCCTGTAGAGGTTTAATCGTTGCAACTTTGTTGAAATAGAGTAATGCTTCATCATATTTTCTCATGTTCATATATTCATTCCCAAGTAAACCATTAAGATACACATTATCCTGTGCAAAGACAAGATCATGCGTGTAGAGAGAATATCCATTTCTCCAGTTTGCATTACGGACAATTGTTCGTATCGAAAGAATTACTACAATTATTAAACCCACTACAACAAATACTTTTGGGTTGATTTTAAACATTTGTATAGCTACTGCAATTACTCCCAATAAGCCAACAATCGGGAAATAGAACCACCTATCGGCAACAGTAAAATCGAGAGGGATTATTTGAGCATGAAGCAAGAGACCTAGTACAAACCATAAAGAGAAAAACAAAAATGTGGAAAACGTCTTTTTTGATACACGAGAGGAAATAATACCGAGTACTCCGAGACAAGCAAAGAATATCAGATCCAATAACAAAGGGATATAAAAACTCGTTACGGTAACTGAAGTAATAAGCCAATCTTGATGGGTAATAAGTGTCTTTGGAAAGAAAAAGGTTCCTATATAATAAAAAATGATTGCAGGGATATTGAGTAATCTCGTCGCTAAGTTTGCTTGTGTAATTGATGAAGGCTCCACAGCAAAAAGTACTTGTTGTGCAGAAGATTTAAGAAGGAAATAAACTCCAAGGGTTATGCCAAACCCGATAAGAAAATAAAAAAAATGTTTTTTATGAGAGATAAAAACCAGCAATAAAATAAGTGGAATAAATAAAACGCCTGTAACTTTTGCTAGTAAAGATAAAAAGATAAATGCGGACACGATAGTAATTGTCTTCCATGAAATATGGTCTTTACGAAATTTCTGATAATAAAATAGTGCCAATAGTCCCCAAAAAAGGAATAGTACCTCTTGGAGATTTGCGATATACGCAACAGACTCTTGATTTATGGGATGAACAAGAAAGAGCAAGGATAAAAAGAGAGCTATCCTTTTTGAAAAGAAAGAAGTGAATATTGAAAAGAGTAATATCGCATTAGCAATATGTAATAACAGTTGGAAAAAATGGAAAAAGAATGGCGTATCCCCAAAAAATGTATAGAGAGAAGAGAAAGAAATAAGCGTGAGAGGGATATAATAAGAACCAGTAAATAATCCTTGTCCACCTGCATGTGGCTGGATTTGAAAGAGAAGTGTTGAAAAATTGCTGAGAGAGTGGATGGTTGGATTAGTAAGGATTAGTGTTATATCGTCTGCCACGAACGAATTAAAAAGCATATTTCCGAATACTAAAAATCCAATGATTACTAAGTAGTGAGCTACTTTTACTGGTGTTAGAGGGACAAAAAGGCTTTTAAATGAAAAATCCTTTTTAGTACTTTCTTGCATATTCAAATATTACCATTGATCACTTTGCCTTTCAATCTGTAGTAAAAACATTATAGTATATGTATCTCTATATTTTTATCAACTGATTACGAATAATTTGATCATAAAAATATTCTACTTGTTGATTCGATAATTGAAATTTTGCTTTATTTGATGCCGAGAGTGCTTCTTCGTGATTACCTAATTTATATTCACACGCTGCCATTTCAATCCATAAATAGCCAGAATTGGGATACTCTTGTAAACCACGCTTAATTACCGATTTTGCATTTTCATATTCACCCGTGAGATACATCATATATGCTAGTCTTATATAGGTAACTTCAAAATGGTTGTGGTTTATTGGTAAATAATTTGGATACGTAAGTGCCTCTGCATAATAACGCTTTGCTTCTTGTATATTTTTCTTCTGCTCATAGGTGTTCGCAAGGTTATAAAGATTTGCTTCATAAGGAAACATTGCAACGGATTTTTTTGAATGTTCTATTGCCTTATCATATTCTTTTATGTTTGAGTATTCTGTTCCAAGATTATTTTCAATATCAAAATTATCAGAAATTTGTGTGTCGTGTGTGTAAAGAGTTATTGGGTCAGACCAATTTGTATTACGCACTACCGTTCTAAGCGCTAAAAGTATGAGAAGAATAACAATGAATGTATATCCTACTGTCTGTAGAGTTTTATTGGTAATCTTGATTGACTGAATACCAACACCCATTATTCCCAATAAACCTACAAGAGGGAAATAGAACCAACGGTCGGCAACCGTTCCATCCAAAGGAAAAAGTTGTAAGTAAAGAGAAAAACCTGCAATAAACCATCCCAAAAAGAACAGGTATTTCTTCAAATGATCCCTGTTTACTTTATAGATGTAAAAACCAAGCATGCCAATACCAAAGAAGAATAAGATGTCTATGAACAAAGGAAAGTAAAAATTTTGGAAAGTAATAGTTGAAATAATCCACTGTTGATCAACAGCTAGTTTGAGTGGCAAAAAAATTGTCTTAAGATAGTAAAAAATAATTTCTGGAATATTTAATAGCCGTTCGATAAAAGGAATTCTAGCAATAGGTATCAGGGATAATTTTGTAAAATAAACCCCTCCTATTCCAAAACGGATAACAAAATATAATAGTAAAGAAACACCCTCTGCTAGGAAAAGAATACCAATGTTTTTTCTTATAAAGAGAAATCTGTAGAGGAAGATAATAAAAAGGAAAATAAGTCCTGCTTCTTTAGTTAAAAGTGACAATAAAAGAAGAAAAGCTATTACGCTCGCTCTTCCCCAACTAATTTTTTTAGCAAAATTTAGGAGTACTGCTAATATTCCGAAAAGAAAAAATAATGGGTTACCAGATGCGGAGATATAAGAAACAGATTCAACTTGTATGGGATGAATGAGAAACAATAACGATAAAAAGAAAGAGGGCGATTTACTAAAGAATTTTGTAAAAACAATAAAAAGTATACAAGTATTGAGTATATGAATGGATAATTGGAGAAAATGGTAGAAAAAGGTTGTATTATTGAATATAGAAAACAGTGTTGCAAAATAAATGGCTGGAATCGGACGATATTGTCCTCCAGCATTAAAAAGATTCGTTTTGATTAAAGCATCTACATTAAATGCTTGAACATCTGGGTTGAAGAGTATATATGTCTTATCGTCCCAAACAAAACCATTAAAGAGCATAGTTGCAAAAACGATTAATCCAATAATAACAATCCAGTGGATTGCTTTGAGAGTAGTGAGAGGAACGAACAAGCTCTTAAGGGAAAAATCATCGTCATTATTCTCATGCATAGTACCATGTTACCATTGCTCACTTTGACTTTCAAACCATCTTGGGTAGCAATATAGGGGTGAAGTGTTCTCTAGAACTGGTGCTGACGCACTAATTGGGAGAATTTCTGAGGCAGTGTATGAATATTTTGAGGAACATTAAGAAGCATTACTCAATCTTCTTCTGAGGGGTCGTGGATTTCCCCGTCCTCCTCTTTCTATTCTTTCCCTACTTTCTATTACTGTCTTTTTTCCTTTTTCTTCTCCCATAATTCGGCTTACACCGTTTAAATTTAATCCAGTTAGCCTACTTATATCAGCCCTATTATCTCTGCACTCTCTTTGAGACGGGTAACAATTACTTTGAGTGAATCAATTTTTTCGTTGAGATTTTCCTGGAATTCGACGACCTTTTTCTTCAGATAGAGAATGGCAACCGTTATGAAGATAATCCTCTTATTCTCAAACTGCTTCCTCTGTGGTAAAATATTGACTATACTACCAGCCGAGATAGCCAAGGTGGTCAAGGCACCTGTCTGAAGAACAGGCTATGTTGGTTCGACTCCGACTCTCGGCACAAATGACTTTTTCCCATTTTTCCCACAACGGAAAGATTCTTCCTAGTGAACAATCAGTTGTTCCCCTCTCTCGTATAGAGTATACGTACGGATTTGGCGTCTACGAGACGATTCGTGTTGTTGCTGGTATTCCTTTTTTTCTGCACGATCACCTAGATCGGCTTCGTATTTCTGCTGAAGCAATAGAGCTGGAACATTCGTTTACTCCCCAGATGCTTGAAAAAAGCGTAAAAGAGTTAATTGAAAAGACAGAGAGCAAAGCTTTTAATCTGAAGATGCTTCTTATCGGGGGTGCAACCAAAAAAGATGCGGAGTTATTTATCCTCTGCCTTAATCCCCTCTATCCTGATCGGAAGTTATACAAGACAGGAGCAAGGTGTATCTCCTACCAATACGAGCGGGCATTTCCGCAAGCAAAAACGCTCAACATGTTGCAAAGTTATCTTGCCTATCGGGAAGCAAAGCGTGCTGGTGCGTATGATGCTCTTTTGATAAATAGCAAAGGCTGTATTACTGAAGGAACCAGAACAAACTTCTTTGCAATGAAAGGAAAAAAGCTATTTTCTCCTCCTGCAGCAGAAATTCTTCTCGGTGTCACTCGAAAGGCGGTCTTGCAAGTTGCACTTGCCAATGGTTACTCCCTGGAAGAGCGTGCAATTCCCTTAAGAACGGTTGCTTCCTACGATGGAGCTTTCATCACGAGTACCTCATCAAAGATTGTGCCAATTGCACGTATTAACCAGGCAGCGCTTAATCCTCAAGATCCTCACCTACAGGAACTTATAAAACTCTTTGATCAGTTCTTAAAAACCTGCAATGGGAAGCTAGACTAAGCATAAGATTTTGTATCAAAAATATCATCTTATATTATTTATTGGAGGTGGCAGATAACAGAACTCGTTCTGTTTTTTTATTTTTAATATGGCAAAAACACCAGATACAAGACCAGGGAGTCAGGGAAAACTGGATAGGAGGGATTTTTTTGGGCTTAGAAGACTCCCAGATCCTATTGAACCTTCGAGCGCAAGTAGAGGGATCGATCTTGGGAGTCTTACTGTAGGAAGAAGACCTGTTTTAGGAGTAGGGGCTGGTGCCCTTGCCTTAGCGACTCCATTAGGGGAAAGATTTATGTCATTTCCTGAATCATCAAAGCCTCCTGATTTTGAAGCAACAATGCGACCAATTGTTGCGGAAGGAAGGCGCCTTGCAGCCGAAGCAGCGGAAAATGGAGAAAGAGGATATCATGCGCCAACATGGATTGATTACGCGGGTACGGCCAACTTCGCGGTTGCACTAAAGCAATTATTCCCTGGACCCGAAACAAACGAGCATCCTGATAATCCAATTCGCTATCAGATAGGAAGAATGCTTGGTGGAAGAGGACATATTGGCGCGACTGAATACGCAACGCTTGGGACATTACTTGCGTTAAAATACTTTACTGGCGATAAAGCAACGCGAAGCGCGTTGGTCCATGCGTTGGAAGCTGGCATAACTACTTTAGGCGCTATTGCTGCTTCAGCTACTGCTGCTGAGGGAATCAAATTTGATGTTGACACCGCGCTTGAGAGGTCAAAAAGGACACCTGAATTCTCTGATAAGGTTGCCTTGACAACCATGGTTGGATCTGTGATGAGTCCTAATCCCATTACCCTTACCGTGGGAACAGGTGCAGCATTAACTGAGGAAGCAACACAAATTGCCCAAGCTGTTTGGGAATTGCATCATGGGAAAAAAGCAGAGAAAGATACAGATCTAGATAATGCTACTGTTCAGGCATTAATTCATCATCTGACTAATGGATCTGGTCTAGTGTCTGGCGATCCTCCCCAATACGCTATCTGGAAACATTATGGTGTTAAAGAAGGAACACTCTATATGGCAAAGACGCTAACGCCGCTTTTGTTTGTTTCTCTTTTTTCGGCAAATTACAAAATTAATAAACGCATTATTGAAGCAGATTCCACAAAAAATGCTGTACAAGTGCGGGCAGAGGCCGTCAAGGAAAGCGTAGAAGCTTTGACGCGCAATGCTCCGGTACTTACTAATATATTGTTGAAGACCTTTATCGGATACGCGAAAGCATCAGGTATTCCAATTGTGACTTTACTTGAAAAGGCTGGTCTGGTTGCTGATCCTGTTGCGCTGCAAGAGAAATTAAAAACTCGAGATCCTGCCGCAATTGAGTTTCATGTTATTGAAGCTTTTAAAACAAGGATCGGAAATGCAGCAAAAATTGTCGGGACAAATGGAGAATTTAAGTTTCCCTTACATGATGATAGCGCGTATCATGGTCTTACGACCGATGTTATGGTAGGTTTAGAAAGAGATGAACAGATCATTGAACATTCGCTTGAAGACGTGCTTCTTCCTGATCATGCCTCAGATACTGATAGAGAGGCTTTACACACAAAAATTGCGGGATATCTTGATCATGAAAATTATGAAGGATTAAGACAGGTGTTGCCTGAGCAGGCAGGTATCTTTATTAATTTGTTGGAAACATTTGCGCATGAAAAAGCTGATGAATATATTAGTGGCTCACGAAGTGATTTAAGTAAAGTATTGGAAAGAGTACTGCCAGGACTTTTTGGACGTATTTACCATCAAACCAATTTACACCGCGCGCATAATGGGTTAGGCGGCGGGATAACGGATGTATTAGATGTTTTTCCATTCCAGGCAGGGAGTATCCCATTTCTGGTACCAGTTTTTGATACGCATATTTTCCCTGCTGCTGAGAAAGCGCTCGCGAGCGAGGACGATCCAAGTATGAATGCACAAATGAGAAGAGATTTTTCAAATTATGCGGTTGTTGAAACATCAAGCTTTGTTATGGATAATTATGTTGCAGCGGATATTGGTTTGAGTAGAAGGCCTGACAGACCAGAACTGATTGTCACTGCGGCAGTAAACGGAGGCAGATTTTGGGGACCTGCTAATATGGCAGATATTCTTTTGGTTGACCTGAAAAAGTATGGACTTGTCGCTGCTGCAAAGCAGGCGCATCGAGGTGTGTTGCAAGATTTGGTAGGATTTGGTTGGGCTGAAGCAGTGCATTTTGGAGCAGTTCGACCAGGACTCATTAAGGTTCCCGAACACAAATCTGGTTCTGCTGAATACGCTTGAATATTGTGGGAACCTGATCAAAGGGATTCTGACAGAGGTACTTCAGCCACAAATGATCTTAGCTCAACTCGTGGGAATACGGGATTTCCAGGAGAGTGTTATGATGTGAGATATTACCTGTGTAATCATGCTTTTTCATGGTAGCCTTTATTAAGCCTAATGCTAAACCTACTTCCCTTTCCTACTTCACTTTTTACCTCAATCTTTCCTTCATGTTCCTCAACAATTTGTTTGGCAATGGATAATCCTAGACCATATCCTTTAGCAGTAGTTTTGTTTCGTGATTTCTCAGCACGGTAAAACCGATCAAAAATATATGGCAAATCATCGGTAGCAATCCCCTTCCCCTGATCTACGACTTCAACAATGATATGCCCATCGGTTTTTTCTTCAGTTACGGTGATAGTCTTCTTTTTTTCACTATATTTAATCGCATTATCAAAAAGGATCACAAAGAGTTCTATGAGTCGATCCTCATCACCTTTTACTTGTCGTTTGGTCTTTGGTAACTCAATGACGATTCCCTTGGCTTTGACTAAACCTTTGACTCGTTTGGTTGCTTCTTCCATGATTTTTGCAAGAGAGACTTGTTGTGTCGCAGTTTGCGTGCCATTTTTGTACTGGGCAAGCGTAAGCAGGTTATCTGAAAGAATTTGGATATTCTTAATCTCTTCAAGATTACTTTGCAGGAGTTCTTTTGCCTGTGGTAAGTTCATTTTTTCATCTCGCAGTCCAACTTCCAGTTCTATTCTGGCAGCAGTCAGTGGCGTACGAAGCTCATGAGAGGCATCAGAAATAAATCTATTTTGTTCATCAACCATCTGTTTGAGTGGGCGAAGAGTCCTTCCTGCCAGAAAATAGCCCGCAACGGCAGCAATGGTGACAATAATCAGGTCGGTAAGTAACATTCGATGAAGAAATCGTTCGTGAATTTCTTTAATCAGCGCAGTATTTGGTTGATCCCGATAAATTCGTTTATATTCTCTTCCCAACGGAGTTAAGCCATTTTCGATAATAACCCGTTGTTGTTTGAGTCCATGTTCAATTTCGGCAGTAAAGGCACTATAGATAAGCAAGCTAAAAAACGCAGTAATAACCGTCGCGATCACGACGTACCAGAGCGTTAATTTAATCCGTGTTGAGTGAAACATATTAGCCTCCCAATTTATAGCCAAATCCTCGTACTGTCTGAATAAGCTTTGTATCAAAGTCTTTATCTATTTTGTTTCGTAGATAACCAATATATACTTCAACGGTATTTGGCAAAATATCTGCCTCATAGTTCCATACGTGGCTAATAATTTTCTCTTTAGTGAGGGTTTGGTCGATATGGCGCAGCAAGAATTCAAGCAGAGCAAATTCTTTTCCTGAGAGTTGTACTTGCTTATTTCCCCGTTTCACTTCGAAAGTAAGTGTATTGAGTGAAAGATCTTTAAACGAGAGAAGCGTTGCAAGCGTTTTTGTTGGGCGTCGTTGGAGTGCACGGAGTCGTGCAAGGAGTTCCTCAAAAGCAAATGGCTTGACGAGGTAATCATCAGCTCCAGCATTAAGTCCTTCGACTTTATCATGGGTTTGTCCTTTGGCTGTGAGAAGCAGGATTGGGGTATGAATTTTTTCTGCACGGATGCTTTTGCAAATTTCGATACCATCAATCTCTGGAAGCATTCGATCGAGGATAATAATATCGTATTCTTCACCTAATGCAAAGTCTAGTCCCTCATTACCTGTATGGGCAATGTCGACAGCATATGATTCTTGTTCAAGCCCTCGTTTGAGAGAGGCAGCAATTTTGTGTTCGTCTTCAACAATAAGTATTCGCATAATTGCATTATACCAGCACTATCCTGAGGATAACCTGAAAAATTGCTTAGTATGCTACACTGTGCTTTTTTGCTACAATTTAGTAACGACAGAATTATTTAATAATTTTTTAATAATCATCAACTATCGTTTTATTATGCGTATCCTACTTATCGAAGATCAAGTGCACATGGCTCTTACCATCAAAGAAACTCTGGAGAAATCTTATATCGTGGAAGTAGCGTATACAGGAGAAGATGGTCTGTCTTTGGCACAGAATAATATGTATGATCTTATTATTCTCGATTATATTATGCCGGATATTAATGGGCTTTTTATTTGTAAACATCTACGGAAAAACGAGGTGAAAGCCCCGATTTTGATGTTAACGGCACAACTAGACATCCAAAAAAAAGTAATTGCTCTTGATGCAGGAGCTGATGATTACCTCACGAAACCGTTTAGTTTTGACGAACTACAAGCTCGTATTCGCGCATTGCTTCGTCGCAAGAATACAGAGTCTGGTTCAAATATTTTGACCGTTGGCAATTTAATCTTTGATCTCAATAAAAAAGTTATTAAACGAGATGGACAAAAGATTTCTTTACGACGAAAAGAGCAATATCTTCTTGAGTACCTCATGCGTAACGCAGGGTATACCATTACAAGAGAAATGATTTTTGATCATGTCTGGGATAGCGCCAATGAATCATTTAGCAACATTGTTGATGTGCATATCAAGTATCTCAGAGATCAAATTGATAAGCCATTTGACAAAAAAATGATTAAAACAGTGCATGGATTTGGATACAAAATAGAAGCATAATAGACGAAAGGGGGTGAAGTTTCATGAATAGAATTGTAAAAAAGCTACTTGTCAGTAGAGCGGCAAGAAAACAAAAAGTGCTTAGTCTGCTTGTTGTTAGTGGCGCAGTATTTAATCCATGGGGATAAAAATACTGATTAATCGATGGAGAGTGATATAATAGGAAAAAAGAATGATAAAGCACTATTGGTCACGATTAGTTCTAGCTAATGTCGTAAATAAAGACAAGGCAAGACGGCAATTTATCCTACATATTTTGCTAATCGGCTGTATTACATTATCTTTTATAGCTTTTCTGAAAAATAGTTTAGCATATATTCAGAATATTATTGCTATCTCTGAGAATTCTGTTTTGCCTCCCTATATAACATTTAGCTTTTTCCTTTTTTTTCTTTTTCTTTTTATTCTTTCAAAAAAAGGCAGAATACGTACTGCTGCCTTTTTGCTTCTCTTGTTTCTCTACATAGGAAGTATGTATCCTCTTATTCGTTGGGGGGCAGATCTTCCCCAAGCTCTGCTTATCTGTTCACTTCTTATCGTTATGGCAGGGATTCTCCTCGGGACAAAATCTGCACTTTTTACCACGGGTATAGTAAGTAGTAGCCTACTCCTGATTACTTTTTTACAAGTAAATAAGATTTACCCTCCAAACGTTTTATGGAAGAAATATCCGTTAGAGATGGGTGATACCATTGTTTCTATCGTTACCTTAGGGATTATTGCCTTAGTATCGTTTCTTTTTAATCGAGAACTGGCAAAAGCTCTTCGTCGGGCTCAGTATTCAGAACGGGCATTGCGACGTGAACGTGATAATCTTGAAGTAACAGTCGAGCAACGGACTGCAGAGCTACGACAGACACAAGTTGATAAAATGACACAATTTTATCGCTTTGCGGAATTTGGCAAAACAGCCTCAGGACTCTTTCATGATTTGGCCAATCCCCTTACTCTTGTTTCATTAAATATTACTAAGCTTCTTTCATTGCAAGATAGTCCGCTTAAAACACAACAGCTTACCGAAATTAAAACAGCACTTGATAGAGCAAACTTTGGCATTGAAAAATTAAAGGATTTTCTTGATAGTGCTCGTAAACAGATACAAAATACCGACACACGTGAGTCTTTTTCTTTAAGAGAAGAGATTGAGCAAGTAATTTTGGTATTAGCGCATAAAGCACCAGAAAAAAATGTTACTATCTCTTTCCTCCCAGGAGAAGATTTTGTAACGTACGGTAATCCGATAAAGTTTCACCAGGTTGTAGCAAATATCATTGCGAATGCTATTGACGCCTACCCCCCTATTCGGAACAAAAAACACACCAGAAAGGTAACGATCACCTTGGAAAAACATGCAGAAACTGTACGAATATCAATTCAAGATACCGGTAAAGGGATAAAATCCTCAGACCTACAAAGAATATTTGACCCTTTTTTTACGACAAAAGGATTACATGGGACAGGCATTGGTTTGACGATTTCCAAAGATATTATTGAAAAAAGCTTTCATGGGCAAATTACTATGGAAAGTTCTTCGGGTAAAGGAACAACTGTCGTAATCACTTTTTCCCTCGTAAAAAAACGCAAACTAAAGAAAATTTAATAAATAGTTAATCTTAACTGCTTAATATAAATTTAATGTTTGATACAATTCAACGAGGAATTAGGTATCTAGTCAGTCAACAAAAAAGTGATGGCAGTTTTGATAACCTCTCAACGGAAACTGATTTTACGAACGCGCGCACCTATACGACTACCTTTTTTTCATCCCTTATTCTTTCAGCGCTTACACAATTGCCTCAGGAACCTGAAGTAGTAGAGATCAAAAAATGTATTGCCACGTTTTTACTTAGCCAAAAAAGTCCGTTGTGGACATTTAATTATTGGAAAAAAGACTCAGATGAAATGAAAAAAATGCCGTATCCTGATGATCTTGATGATACTGCTTGTGCTCTTGCGGCATTAACCTTGTATGATCAGTCACTCCTTGATGGTGCTGCATTTGCGAGGATTGTTGAGGTGCTTACTGCTTTTGAGCAAAAGGAAGGTGGACCCTACTATACCTGGCTTCTGCCAGAAGCAAAAGAAAAGAAATGGAAAGATATTGATCTTGCAGTAAATAGCAATATTGGCTATTTTCTTTCGTTGCATAAGATAACATTACCGGGGATTGATGCCTTTATTGAGAAACATATTCGTCAACGACGTTTTATTTCACCTTATTATGCTTCGTTTTATCCCCTTATTTATTTTATTGCCAGGTGGTATAACGGCAAACAAAAACAGGTTTTGTCAGAAGAGCTATTTTCTTATCAAAAAAATGGCATATGGGAGAACCCACTCAACACAGCATTGGCGGTAAGTTCCTTACTTCGACTGGGGGTCCCCTCTTCTTCTCTTGCTAAAAGCATTACGTATCTACAAAAAATGCAGCAAGCAAATGGGCAATGGGATGCGTATATTTTTTGTAAAGATCCGACAATTGAAGGCAAGCCTTTTTTTGCTGGCTCTTCTGCGTTAACAACGGCATGTTGTCTTGAAGCCATCTCTCTTTATGAGGCTACTTTTTTACAGGAAGTTACTTCTTCCGATAGAACAAAAGAAGTAAACATGTATGAAACAATCATTAATACAGTGATAAAGCAATTTATCTTACTTGATACTGCTTCACAAAAGGATGCTGTAAAGCTTCTTAATCACATATTGCAAACAGATGTTGGTAAGCAAGTTGCTTTGCTCCCCTTTTATTTTAGAGAGAGCTTAGGATCACAAGGTAAAAAGATTCCAGATACGTTTGTTATTGAACTTGGCGTAGCCAATACGTTAGGTTGGATAGCCTACACTATTTATGATGACTTCTTTGATGAAGAAGGTGTGGTTTCCAACCTAGCTATCGCCAATATTGCTCTACGTAAACTTACTCATATCTTGACACGATTACTTCCGAAAAGAGATGATTTCCAGCTTTTTTTTCATGTCATAATGGATCGGCTTGATCGTGCAAATGCTTGGGAAGTACGTCATTGTCGTATCTCTACCCAGAGGAAACTCACGTTACCTCGGTTTACGTTTGCATATCAGCAGCTTGCCGATAAATCTTTAGGCCATGCATTGGGACCACTGGCGATAGTATTTTTCCTTGGTTTTACTACTGATTCAGATGAAATAAAGAATCTACATGCCTTTTTTTCACATTATCTTATTGCTAGGCAGCTCAATGATGATGCTCATGACTGGGAAAAAGACCTTGCACGTGGGCACATAAGTCCAGTAGGGATGATGTTACTCAAAAAGTATAAAGAAAAAACACAAAAAGAATATCGTGATTTTACCTCAGCAAAAGAAGCTTTGCAGGAAATTTTTTGGTATGAAACCATTCACGAAGTATGTGCGCTTATTTCTCTTAATATTCGGAGAGCCGAGCGTAAACTCACAAAAATGAGCTATCTACATGACGCAACTTTTTTGCAAACATTACTCACTCCTCTTATTCGTGCTACTCAGGAAGCGCAACAAGTTAATAAAGATACCAGGATGTTTCTTACTGCCTATACCACTTCCTTATGAAACATTCTCCCTTCTCTGACTATTTAGAAACATCAACAGCACAATTACAAAAAGCAATGTATACGGCTCTTGCTTCTTGGTATCATCGGTCAAAAGCCCTAGCGCCACAAAATGCTTCTGTGCTTACTCAGTTTTCTCAGAGTGTTTTTGGCGGGAAATGCATTCGTGGAACACTTGTTCAATTAGGGTATGAGGCAGCCTCAGAAAAGTCTTCTGCAGCAATTTTACAGCCCGCAGCAGCTTTTGAAATTTTGCATGCTGGACTTCTTATTCACGATGATATTATTGATAAAAGTCCCCTGCGTCGTGGTAGGCTCAGCGTCTATACACAGTTAGGTGGTACTCATTATGGTATCTCTCAAGCGTTGTGTTTGGGAGATGCAGGTTTTTTCCTCGCCTATTCTTTACTTTCGGGAAGCAATTTCCCCTCTTCTCGAAAAAATAAAGCGCTACAAACGTTTTCTGAAATAGTTAGTGATACTATTTTGGGAGAGATGCTCGATGTGGAGTTGGCTACTAAAAAAGATTTTTCTTTACCTGAGGAAGAAATCCTTCATATCCATCGTCTAAAAACTGCCCGTTATACGTTTGTGGGACCGTTACTTGTGGGCGCTATTCTTGGTGGTGCATCTGCTTCTCTTCTTAGAAAACTCTCTGTCTTTGGTGAAGCGCTTGGGATTGCCTTTCAATTGCAAGATGATATTCTTGGCATCTTTGGAGATGAAAGAAAAATCGGTAAGTCTGTCACGTCTGATATTGCGGAAGGCAAAGTTACCTTACTTGCCCAGTATGCTTTTGTGCATGCATCATCCTCACAAAAAGCTTTTCTTATGAAGCATTACGGCAAGGCTACTGTCAGTACTATTTCTTGTCAGAAAATTAAAAAAGCCTTTGTAGACACAGGGTCTTATAAGTATTCTGTTGACAAAATAAACAAGTATCATGCTCTGGCAAAAGAAATTGTTTCTTCTTTTCCTATACAGTCGAGATTCAAGGCTATCTTTATCGACTTATGTAAGGTAATTGCTTCTCGAAATAAATAACTTCTCACAGGTGTATACTTGACAAAAATAGACTCATAGTATATAATTCCACAAAATTTGATAGACCGCTAGAAATGAACCGGTTTGTCACTTTTGAAAACATATGGAAATCACAATCATGCCAACACTTTTGGCAACAACATTTTATCTTTCATCTCTTGCAACTGGTGTTCCTGTGGTATCTCAAAATACTGCGATTGAACACAAACAGGTTGTCTTTACGAAGTATATTGCTCAAGATACTGAGAAAAAAGCGAGTGAGACCAAAAAACCTGTAATAGCTGCGCAAGCTCTCAAAACAGAGCCTACTAAAATGGTTCAACCTACTGTTGTTCCAACGGTAGCTCCGACTGTTGCTCCTGTGGTTACAACCCAGCCTGCAACAGCAGCTCCTGTGTCTAATTTTGATACTGTTTATCAAGATGCAGGTACCAAATATGGTATTCCATGGCAGATTCTGTATGGCTTGCATATAACCGAAACTGGTGGTCGTGATGGTATGATCATGAATGGTTCTGGTAGTGGGGCTCGTGGTCCGATGCAGTTCATGCCTGGAACTTGGGGAGCATATGGAGTGGACGGTAACGGCGACGGTGTTTCCGATATTGATAATGCTGTGGATGCTATCCACGGTGCTGCCAACTATCTTGCCAAACACGGTTCACTTGATAATGGTCTTACTACCTATGGTGGTGCTAAGGTACGTACTCTGCAACTTGCCCGCGAACGTGGGTACACTCAGTAATTTATGATGCTGGGGTCTCTCCGTAGACAGTAATCAGTGTTCCTGGGTTTTCTGTTGTTGGATAGGTAGTACCGCCTGCATTTGGGTTCGTCCAATAGAATATCTTTCCTGCGTCTTCAATTCGCATATTGGTACAGCCATGGCTCATCGGAACACCAAAATTATTATGCCAATATGCTCCATGGAGGCTATATCCCCAGGTTTTTGGTGTGGACTCATTATAATAATACATAGTATAGGGAACGTTTGGTAAATTATAATACGTCCCTTGTGCTGGGTCTCCTCCAGCCATACGGGTATATCTTAGCCATACCCAGATTCTAAAATCTCCCGTGGGTGTATGGTTCCATTTCCCTGTTGAGACTGGAAAGTCATAGACAAGCCTCGTCCCTTCAAAGGCATACAATCGTTGTTTACTCAGATCTACGTAAATATGCTTGTAGTCCCCTGATTGTTCTCCAAGTACCTGTTGAATGTTATTTAAGGCAATAACCTGTCTCT
Organism: Patescibacteria group bacterium; assembly: GCA_038063415.1. Classification (GTDB taxonomy): domain Bacteria; phylum Patescibacteriota; class Microgenomatia; order Levybacterales; family UBA12049; genus JBBTVD01. The sequence continues at coordinate 10,740 of JBBTVD010000028.1, read as the reverse complement.
TTGGCACATCTTGGGCAATTACCTTCTTACCCATGTATTCACCTTCATTGCTGGCTTCTTTCTTTCCTGAGAGGTCTGTTATACAACTAATTGAATTGGCACAAAAGGAACTAGCTGCTTGTTTGTTGAAGAAAACTGCTCCAAATAAGAGTAATAAAAAAGCTCCAAGGATAACAATTGCGAGATGTAATGATCGATCTTTTTTCACCATACACTTAGCGTAAATAATCTGGTGAAAAATGTAAAGAGGGCAGTTTTATAAACAAGCCTATAGACTTGACAAATATCCCATAGTATTGTATAATTCCCTCAATAAATCATTCTGTATGGAATGAGCTTATTTCCTTTTATCTATGAAAAATATTCTTCTTACATTCATTTTATTCCTAGTTGCCGCTTTGTCTGTCGGCGCTCCCATGCTGCAAACAAGTGAGGCTGCTGTTGCCCATGATGTTCGTGAAAAAGAAACACTCCTTGGGAAGCAAGAAATGTCGCTTGAAAATCGACATCGTGTGTCTTCGGTCAATGCTGTCTTTCGTGATAACATGCTTCTCACTCTTTGGTATATGTCAGGCAAGGTTGAAAAACCTTCTGCTATTGACTGGGATGCTATTCGTAAATCTGCGACTTTTACCGTTACCCTTAAACCTGGGGAGACCTTTGCCTTCCATGATGATATCTTGCCGAAGTACGCTGGTACGCTTGTCCAAACAACCAATGCTCATTTTAATCAGCAAGAAGGTTTTCTTACGGATGGACTCTATTATGGTGATGGTGTGTGTCATTTGGCCTCACTTATAACCTGGGCTGCAACTGATGCTGGCCTTGCTGTCTATGCTCCTGTACGACACGACTTTGCACCGGTACCTGCTATGCCACGTGAATATGGTACGTCTATTTATGTAAATCCTGGAGTATCTAGTGGTGACCAGATGCAAAATACCTATGTTACCAATAACCAAGATGCTACGGTGAAGTTGGTGTTTGTTTCTACGGGTAAAAATCTTACCCTTGAAGTAGTGAAGGTTAAATAAACTTAAACATTGGTAGATTGTCAATTCCCAAACAAGTCTTCTTGCTCTTTGCTTGTAAGATACCCCTGATCTGCTGCTTCAAGCAGTTCATTTGCCTCGTCTACTGAAGTAATAGCTCCTTTTTCACAAAACACTGCTATTATTGTTATAAGTAATCGTCGTCTATTGGGGATTCTTTTTCCTCGTTGCCAGAGTGAGATCATGCTAGGATCGTAAACATAGCCTTTTTCTGAGAGGGCATCAGCAAAGTCAGAAAGATTAGCAAATCTAGCTTGTACTCTATGTTGTTTAAATAGCTCTGCGAAAGATTTCATCACTCTACTTTTTAGGTTAGTAAGATCAAAATATCACTAATTTCCTCCTTAGCCTCATGATCTGTCATCCCCCCTTGATCATACTTACCCCTTAATTCTGTAACCATTGCTTCGGCTTTGAGGACGATTTTACCTGGGTTGTCTTGCTGACAGATAACACTCGCCTGATTAAGCGTGTCTATGATCGTTTTCCTATTTTCTATTCCGTCAAGCAAAAGCGTTACTAGGTCGAATCGAATGGTATCTTGTCTACTTTGTTTCCTATCATTCATGGTTTCGTATTTGTATAATGTCTACCTTTTGCCAAAAAGTTACCTTAACGACGATCTTCCCTTTTTTAGCAAGATGTTTGTCAGTGGCAACTATCTCCTGTGCCTGTTTACTGTAGGCATCATGAAACAAGACGAGTAAAGCTTCTTCTGTTGAAAGTTTCTTTTCATGCACGTAGTCGATAAAAGACCACGTTTCCTGAACGCTTAAGCTTAAAAAGAGAACAATCTCAATTGATAGGAGATGAGTGTTACCAGACTGAGAAAGGATGTCTATTTTAAGCGGAAGTCGGAAGAGAATAGGTAATATGTTTTTAATATTATCTGTGTGTTGTTTGCTCTGTACTCTTTTTTGTAAAAAAGTACGGATCGGATCTTTGATCTCTTGAATGGAACTTAGAAGTAACCGTTGTGTTTGATCTGTCATGGAATATAGGCGTTGTAACAGATTGTATCTATAGAGTATATTTTGGTCAATCTTGTGGGAGACATATTAAATTAAATTGGTAATTTATCTTGATATATTTATCTAATTTAGATTAGGGAATGTTGTCTTGCGTCTTACAACAGAAAATTATTCATGATATACTATGACAAGAATGAAACATATTTTAACGTATCTACAACAACTCAATTTTTCCAAAACGGAATCTCTTCTGTATGTGCTTTTGCTTCAGAATGGACCATTAACAGTGAAATCACTGGCAGAAAAAGCCAAAATGAACCGCACAGCAGTCTATCCCCATATAAACTCGCTCATTGATAAAAGCATCTTCATTGAGATTATCCATGACTCCCGAAAAAAACTTGTCGCATGCGAACCTGAAAGACTTGGTTCTTTTATCAACAACCAACTCAATACTATTCAGACACTCAAAACACAATTTCCCGATATGCTGGCTAGTCTTAATTCGCTCTTTCCTGAAGAAATAAAAGATAATAAATCAATAATTAAATCCTATAAAGGCATTGTGAATGCAAGAAAAATCTACGAAGACTCGTTTAATGCGAACGAAATTCGTGCTTATGCCAAAATAAATCAAACAGAAACACTCTGGCCTGATAATACAAAAGTTTTCAATGATGCTTTTAAAAAGAATAAACAACTTAAAATGTGGGAAATCATTTACGGAGAATCAGCCATCGAAATTTCAGAGGATATCTTCTCAAATACAGACAGATATTTTTATAAATTTATGCCAAACTTAAAGTTAAGTTCGGAAGATATCCTTATGTATGATGGCAAGGTTGCGATTATTAATTTTAGAGGTGGAGGAGCAAGTATTGTCCTGCAAAGTGCTGACTTTTACAACAATCTTAAGGAGTTATTTGATTTTATGTGGGATTTACTTTCAGAACCTAAAGAAGCAGCAGGTAAAAAATAGTCTCTTCGATTGAGCGTAAATGTGTCATTTTTTACGGCAATAGAACATCGAATATTCATCATAGCCAACGCTTCTCCTGAGGAAAGATCTCGACCAGTTTATCCCATAATTCTTTCACAATCTTTTCTTTTAAAGCACCACTTAATGACGCTGTTTTACTGATACTAAAGAGGTACTCTATAATTTGTTTTGTTGAAACTCGTGTTTTAATGGTAACTTTTTTTTGTGTAACTTCTGTTAAACCAGCATTAGCTTCGGTGACTAACAATGGAAAATCAGGACACGTCCATGCTCCCCAATCTTCCCAAGGGATACCATTATGAGCAAATATTTCTTCAATAGCCTCTTTCAACTGAAAATCAAATGCGTACATAACCCATCCTATACCAAAAGAACCGCCTGGCTTTAGTGCTTGTGCACACTTCTTAATCAGTTCTCTATGATTGGGGAAGAGATGAAAGGACTCATAGGAGAAAATAAGATTATATTTCTCTTTTTCAAAAGAGAAGTCATCAATTGATTGGTGAATCCATCTTACTGTTGTTGCTTATCCTTCTCTTTAGCCATCTCAATCATTTTTCCTGAGGCATCAAGGCCTTCGACAAATGATGATTGTTTGGCAAAAGTAAGTGCTAACTCTCCTGATCCGCAACCTAAATCGATAATACGATCTTCAGGGAGTATGTGAAAGGTTTTTTGCAAGAGGTTTAGATATTGTTGTGGGATTGCTGGCGTTGAATTGTAGTAGCCTTCGGCAATCGGATCAAATGAGTTTGTCATTGTCTATACTATCCGTTATTATACAGCTTTGTTAGCCTTATTCAATGATTCCATCGTCAAATGCTATGTCTCTATCTCTACTATACACATATTTAAAGAAAAGATAGTTTTCACTCATACGTTTACGCTATAACGAAAATCCTAGCACCCCAAGCATCTTTCTTAGATTAGCGTTTTCTTTTGATGAGCTAGACTCTGCTATACGATGCATTACTTCCAATGCTGCTGGCGTATTCATATCATCATCCATAGCTGCGAGAAATTCTTTGGGAGCTTGCACGATTGTATCCTTTGGTAGATCTGGATTCCCGCCCCCGCCCGCCTCGCAAGCGAGAGCGTTGCGGGCAGGTTCGCGGGAATGACAAAAATCCTGTAATTCTTTGATGGCCTTTTGTGCTTCATTTAGTTGTTCTTCCTTAAACTCCCAAGGTTCCCGATAGTGGTGAGAGAGCAGCAGATAACGGATTGTCTGTGGGGAATATTTTTTGAGCAGATCAGAAACCATGACAATATTGCCGATTGATTTTGACATTTTCTCACCTTGGTAACCCACTGCTCCTGTATGTAACCAATAGTTTGCAAAGGGCTTCTCTCCCGTAAATGCTTCAGATTGGGCTATTTCACTCTCGTGATGTGGATACAAGAGGTCGTGGCCGCCGCCGTGTATGTCAAGCTTTTTGTCAATGTATTGGTAAGCCATTGAGCTACATTCGATATGCCAACCAGGCCTGCCCTCACTCCAGGGTGAATCCCACGCTGGCTCATCAGGAAGTGATTTTTGCCAAAGGATAAAATCCAGTGGATCTTCTTTGTGAGGATCCTCAGGATTGGCTCCGCGTTCTTTTGAAAGTTTGATCATTTCTTCTCGGCTGTATCGTGAAAGCTTACCGTACTCTGTATCTTTTGCTGTTCGGAAATATACTGTCCCCGCTTTTTCATAAGCTAAATTTTTGTCCAGTAACACCTTAATGATTTCAATCATAGTGGGAATTGTTTCTGTAGCTTTGACATAATGTGTTGGTGGAGTAACCTCGAGTGTGTGCATATCTTTCAGGAATTTATTGGTCCACCACTCCCCTAGTTCGCGCCAGTCACGATTTACTTCTTTTGCCTTGCGCAGGATGTCATCATCGATATCGGTAACATTTTGTGTGTAATTAATAGTGTAACCTTGAAAGGCGAGATATCGGTAAAGTACGTCAAAAAAGGTATAGGTAAATGCATGTCCCAAATGCGTCGTGTCATAGGGCGTAATGCCACAGACATACATGCCTACTTGTTTTACTTTATTGGGGACAAAAAGCTCTTTCTTTCGGGAGAGGGAATTATACACTAGCATTCGTGTTATTGTAGCTGATGTTCCATAGTTTTTTCAATCTTCTTGTACTGCAAAATACTCTTTTTGTATGAACGGTATCTCTTTATATGCTCGTACTACGGCGATGAGTGGTGGTTTGTAAGGGGCAATCGTTTCCATTGTCTCTTTGTTGATACCACCGATAGCCACATATGGAATGGTAAGCTTGGTTCTGGCTTGTTGTAAATACTCTACTCCGATAGGCTTTCTTTCAGGTTTGGTAGGAGTTCCCCAAATCGGTCCAAGACCTACATAATCTGCTCCTGTGGCTTCTGCTTTTTTGCCTTGAGCAATGGTATGGGTACTTCTTCCAATAAGCTTGTGTGGCCCGATAATCCTTCGGATTTCTTCGACAGCAAGATCGTCTTGTCCCGTATGAATGCCATCCGCGTTGCTGGCTATTGCTATATCCAGATAATCATTGACAATAAATGGGATTCCAGCTTTTTTAGCAAGAGGTTGTAGCATTAGTGCCTTTTTCAAAATATCTTTCTTGTTGCTTATTTTATCACGTAGTTGGATTGCCGAAACTCTCCATGCAAGGCCTTGTTTTAATACTTCTATTTCGTCAGAGATAAGATACACGCCTGAAGTAAGCAATGGTTTTGCTACAGTAAGTAAAATGTCTTTTTCCAGCGTATACATCTGGTAACGAATTTGGTTGTAGAGTTGGTTACCTGTATATTCTTCAAGTACACGCAGCCCCTCTTCTACACGTTTGAAGTTGGCTTTTAACAGAGAAAACGTATCTTTTCGAGGTCGAGGTTTTTCAGCTGCTCGCATGTCTCTTGTGGTATCGCGGATAATAAGGTGATGTAAATGATCAGCTTCTGATTCGTTAACAACTTTACGAATTTTTGATAGTTGATCAGTTGCCTCTTTCTGCTGTCCAATAAACCTGGTGTAGTCTTCAATAACTCGCAATCCTTCAGAAACCCGGTTGATGTTGGCATCAATGATTTGATAATAAACAATATTTTTGTCGGTCATACAGTCATCTTTCTTCTGGAACGAATACGGTAGTAACGCTTCTCTTTCCTTGATCTATTGTCACTTTGAGTACTTCTCCATGGCTCAAGTAATGCCCTTCGCGGATCGCTGCAAGGTTCATTGGCCTTTTCTCAATTGCTGCTTTGACAATCATAAGTGGGTCACCATGTGATAGTACTGCAATCGTTTGTCCTGGATACTTTTTGTCCATCTCTGCAAGAAAAAGCAGCATTCTATCTCTGATTTGCTCCATTGTTTCATCATTCTCTTGTCTGTAAGGAGGAAAGAACCAATCAAAATCACTATTTGTTTTTCTCAAAAGTTCAAGAGGTTGTCCTTGGAAAGAAGTTTTTACTTCAAGCAAGTTCTCATCCAAAATGACTGTTGGCAGCGAAAGTTTTTCTTTAATAATCTCCATACTTTCTTTTGCTCGCTCAAGAGGACTGGAATACAGCGTAGTAATATTTTTATCTTGTAAAAAGTTTGCTGTTTGGGATATCTCTCTTCTTCCTTTTTGTGATAGTCCATAGCCTGAAAGTCTTCCATACAAGATTTGTTCGGGATTTTCTACTTCACCATGTCGGATAAGATATATGGTTGTCATCTCTGTGGTATTATACATGATACTCGTCAACTTTTATAAATAATCTAGATTCCCGCCTACGCGGGAATGACAATTTTGTGTATAATCATCCCATGTTACAAAAACGAATTGCCGTCATCTCCTATCATACCTGTCCCCTCTCGGATGAAAAAGGAACTGAAATTGGTGGAATGAATATTTACGTGCTTGAGCTTTCAAAGCAACTTGCCAAAAAGGGTTTTACCATTGATATCTATACGCGTGCTCGTGAGGCAGATAGCCCAAAGATTGTGCAAGTTGCACCAAACCTTCGTGTCATCCATTTAGTTGCTGGCCCTGAGGCAATACTGCCGAAGAAACAGCTTAGACAATATATCCCCGAGTTTACTCAGGCACTGTTCGCTTTTATCGAAAAAGAATCTCTTGTCTACGATCTACTTAATGCCCATTATTATTATTCAGGTATTATCGGCATGGAGATGAAAAAAAGATATCAGCTTCCACTCACCATGACCTTTCATACACTTGCTCTCATGAAAAACTTGGTTGCGCGAAATGAAGGTGAAAAAGAAGATCTTGACAGAATCGAAACAGAGCTGCGATTAACGCAAGAATCTGATCATCTGTTTGCTGCAAGTACCAAAGATGCACAGTACATTACCGATCTCTATAATGCCCCCAAAGACAAAGTTTCGGTTTTGACACCAGGAATTGATGCTGCTCTTTTTTATCCGACAGATAAAGAAATGGCAAAAAAACAGACGAATATGGACAGCGAGACAAAAACATTGTTATTTGTGGGACGGATTGAGCCCTTAAAAGGAGTTGACGTACTCCTCTATGCTATCAAAATTTTACTTACACGAGCACCTCACTTACGCATTTGTCTGGCAATTGTAGGAGGAGATACAACAGGAGCAACCGAAACCTGGTCTGAAGAATTAAAGCGGCTTGAAAAAATTCGCAGACTTCTTGGGATTGAAGCAGCTGTTAAATTCATTGGTCAAAAAAAGCATGCAGAGCTTCCTCTCTATTACAATGCGGCAGATATTGTCGTCATGCCTTCCCATTACGAAGCTTTTGGCATGACTGCTCTTGAAGCTATGGCATGTGGGACACCCGTTATCACGACCGATGCGACAGGTGTCTCTGGACTGCTGGACAAACAACATGCCTCGCTTGTTACCTCAGCCAATAATCCGATTATGCTTGCTTCCAAAATAAAGCATTTGCTCTGTAACCAAGATGAGTATCAGAAAGTAAGTAGAGAGGTATATGCACAAGTGCAGGATTTGAGTTGGGAAAAAGTAGCCGAGAGGTTTGCCGCGTTGTGTATCTAGTATTCTTCAAAAGTAGTCCCTTCCAAATAGTTTGTCAATTCTTCTCCTGTCCGATGTCCTGGACGGAGACGATCAAGGACGTAGCGGTTTGCATGTTGCGCATAAATCCCCGGTTGTGTGGTCACCGCTGTAGAAAATCCTGCGTTTTTTGTGATTTCAACAGCTTGTTCATCAAACGCGCCAAATGGATAAGCGAAAGAAACGATTGGAATGTTGAGCATAAATTCGAGCATTTTTTTGCTTCCAATGATTTCTTTACTTACTTCTTCAGGTGTATTTCCTGCCAGATAAGTATGTGTTTTTGTATGTGCACCTATTTCAACCAGCCCTGTTTGTATAACTTCTTCTAGTTGCACTTGCGTCATATGGTCAGGTTCGGTTCCGGTAAATGCTGCAATAACATAGACGGTACTTTTTGCAGTGTATTTTTGTAGAATAGGGAGCGCATCAGTGAGGAAATCTCTATATCCATCATCAAATGTTAGGACAATTGGTTTGTGTGGCAGCGTTCTTTTTCCATCCAAAATTTCTCCTACCTCTCGCATGGTAAGGAAGGTATAACCAGCTTCCTTGAGGGTTTTTACTTGAGCCTCAAATACTTCAGGATGTATATTCATAAGTTCCCGAAAGGTATCATTGGGATCTTGAATATGTTCAACGTAATGATACATAAGGATTGGAATTCGTAGGGTAGCACTTTGTGTGGCTGATGATGCAATACCCAGTGTTTCTTCTACGCTTGGGGGTATAAGCGCAGTTGTTGTGGTCATCTCTTGAGCATTCGTGAGGTTAATAAAGGTCTCAGCTTGTTGTCTCCCAACAAGAAGGAGGAGAAAAATGTTTAGACACAGGCTCAAAATCAGAAGCGGTTTCATGCCTGTAGTATATCAAGGCTTTTCTCTTTTTAAAATAGTTGTTTTATCGGGCAAGCTATATACTTTGGTTGTCTGGTAATCAGCATTTGGTGTTTTGTAGTTGATAAAGTCTTTTCTTATGTCATCTGTGGTATTGGGGATAATCAAGTATACGATTTTCTTTGATGTGGTATCACTCATATGTAGCGGCCGTTTGAGCATCCAATTAAAGAGGTAATCATATTCATAGCTATAGATTGCAGGACTGTACGCATATACATCATAGTCTTGTCTGTTAGCATCTTGTGCTATCCAAGTAATTATGTATTGTTCGGTTGCCATGGAAGTAATAATATGTGGGTCTTTGATGATTTTTTGTATACTTATTGCCGTGTTGCTAAGGTAAAACACGAGCGAGATGCCTGCGACAACCATGAGTACCCTTCTTAAGAGTATCGATCGGTGAGCAATGAAGATAATAAAAAAAGTAAGTATCATCTCTGTTCCAATAAAGTGATAGCTCCACGCTGGATATCTGGCTGTAAGATAAATAGAAAAAAGCGTAATAAATATTGTTCCTACAAACCCAATAAAACGCTTCTCTGGGTCAGTAAACGATTTGCTTTGTTGTTTCAGGATAAAAAGAAGAGAAGTAAATAATCCAATACTTACGATAATTGCTACGATGCCACTTACACCAAATAACTTACCAGCGGTTTGTGCAAGCTCATTAAGAATTTGAGGATTCGTGAGTCCTGTTTGGCCTACCAGCACTTCCCTACTCGTTATGACGGTAATAATTGTTTGGATTTGATTAAAGCCATGCTTGAGTTCAAAAAGGAAGAAAGGAGCAAAGGCTGAGATAATCCCAGCAATAAAGATTACTGTATAGAGTATGTATCTTTTCCAGAGTGAGCGATGGAAGATAATCTGTAGGGTAAAAAAGAGACAGCTTCCAGTGAGTACTCCCGTACCAAAGGACAGATGGAAGTTTGCTACGAGCCCTGCCATAAACCCAGCCAGTAGGATTTGAAGATATGTTTTTTTCGTCGCTTTTTTAAAATCAGTAAACGTGATAATCATTACTAATGCTGCAAAGAGCAACGGCGCAGGATAGGGATTCCAGAGTTGCATGGTGTATCGAGAAAAGCCCGTAATAAAAAGCGTCCAGCCAATCAGCAGCGCCACAGGACTAAACACTTTCTTTAATTTCAGTAAAATAAGTGGCAAGAAAATGAAATATGGTATGGTTGCCACCATAAAATCAACTACCCGAGGATCTTGACTAACCGTGAGTGCAATGCTCAGTAGCCAGATCCAGTACGGGCCATAAAAGATCCCCGGGACACCTGTGGTTGGACCGATAAGGGTAAGTTTGCTTGAAGCCTGGAGAAGGTCTCGTGCATTGTCATACCAGAAAGGAAAGGTGCCGAGAAATATCTGGGTGGACACGAACGCCAGTGGAAGGATATAGAGAAGAATAAGCCCAAAGAACAGTAGTAGTCTTTTTTTCATTTTCTTTATTATTCTCTCTTTTTTGCTTTTTCTCAAGAGGCTCTTGTGCTAGATTAAGGCTCACTTGAGTAACTTTGCACTTTTTGGTATACTCCTCCTAGTATCGCGGGGGTAGTTCAGCGATAGAACGCTTCCTTGCCAAGGAGTAAAATTGTATTTTGAGGCTAAAGACCCTGCTCCATATACATACTAAACAATAAAGATATAAGAGGTCAATAGAGAGTTCATAATATTATAAAAAAATGCTAAAATAATTCTAAAGATGCGGGTATAGTACAATGGTAGTACACCTGGTTGCCAATCAGGTTACAGGGGTCCG
>JBBTVD010000027.1:0-37732 GCA_038063415.1 Patescibacteria group bacterium | reverse complement strand
TGTCTGGTGGGCAGTTTTACTGGGGAGGTAGGCTCCTACAACGCAACGGAGCCGTACAATGGTTGGCTAGTCATGGATGGAAATCATGGCGATAGCATAAAAGCAAAAGCCAGCTTGACTGCGAGACCCACAAGTCGAGCAGGTACGAAAGTAGGTTTTAGTGATCTTCCGATGCTTAGTGGTAAGCACGGAACTTAACGGATAAAAGCTACCCCGGGGATAACAGGCTGATCGCATCCAAGCGTCCACAGCGACGATGCGGTTTGGCACCTTAACGACACATTGGGGCGCCCAGAGAGTAATCTCTGAAGCTTGATTATTCAAAAACGTATTATAGAGGTACGTGTGAATAAGAAAATACTAGTCAAAATCGGTGAACACCACGAGCCTGAACAACTCATGGTCAATACCGAGGTACTGCAACGAGTAGATCAACAGATTCTTATTGTAGGACCGTATCGACTTCTTTATTTGGTTAATACAAGTAGAGAGAGGTAAGTTCTCGGCAAGTAATTGCCAATTTATAACTTACCTAAACGGCTAGCTCCTTTTTTACCAAAAAAAGGATGAAGGTATAGTCAGTGCACATGGTAACATGTGATTCGACAGCGATGTCGGCTCATCATATCCTGGGGCTGGAGAAGGTCCCAAGGGTCCGGCTGTTCGCCGGTTAAAATGGTACGCGAGCTGGGTTCAGAACGGCGTAAGCCAGTTCGGTCTCTATCCTGTATACCCGTTTGAGATTTGAGGAGGTCTGTCCCTAGTACGAGAGGACTGGGATGGGGGAATCCCTGGTGTGCCGGTTGTTTCCCGAAAGGAGCACCGCCGGGTAGCTAGATTCCCATCGGATAACCGCTGAAAGCATCTAAGTGGGAAACCGTCTCCGAGATAAGATCTCGTTATAGACCCCTGGGAGACTACCAGGTTGATAGGCGGGCAGTGGAAGCACAGTAATGTGTTGAGCTTACCCGTACTAATGGTCGATTGGTAAATTTTTTGACGCTTTTTTCTCTTCACTTATTAAGGGACGTATCCCTAAAGAAACGCTTTTTGGCAGAAATTTTCTGGTGATTGAAGCGATGTGGCACCACCTCTTCCCATTCCGAACAGAGAAGTGAAATGCATCAGCGCTGACGATACTTGATTTTTTCTGGGAAAATAGGTCATTGCCAGAATATTTCTGTCAAAAAGCAAAAAATCCAACCTGTCTACCGACAGGCAGGCAAAACCGCCAGTAAGGGCGGTTTTTTGGTGGGAAAGATAAGCCAATACGGCTTGGTTTTCTTACCCAACGCCTGATGCAGCTCCAACAGCATTGCTGCTTGTGCGCAGTTATCATGTTTAATATAATTTGTTTGATATGTCAGAAGGAAACGGTGATAGAGTAGTTAGGTCATCAGAAAATAGAGTCTATGTACGTGGTGATCTTGAAGGAGTTATAACACCGCAGGCTGTTACAGATGAAGTTAGGCAATCTTGGCTTAGACAACGCGAAGCTATACTTAAAATTCCATCCCAAGAATTGGGACTTAATATGGATCGCGTACACAGATACTGCCAAAGAATTGGCATTTCGGGTAAGCCGATTCGTATATTACGTCCAGAAGACTATGCTCAAGCTAGGGAGATTGGTAGAAAGAGCAGTAAAGACTATGAGGATAATTTTGGTATCTATCTAGATGAGCAAGATGTTATACTTGTAAACCGTGATCCTAACATCGAAGCAGATAACGATCCTGAATTTCTTGAAAGTATAATTATCCATGAAGCTGCTCATAGTGCCAATGGAAATAGTACCTCTCGAGTTGATGTTTCGGTAATGAGAACTAGGCGCTTTCGAAGACCTGAAATTGGAAAAGCAACCTCTATTCGCCGTTCAGGTTTTATCGTAAGGAGTCAAGACGGTACACTTAGAGGAAAGTTTTTAGAAGAGGCTTATGCCGAATTAGAAAGAGGGCTATATGTTACTTCAGAGTTGAAAAAGGAGACTGGGTTTACCGATGGAGTTGAGCCAGGTATACTAAATTTACTTGATAAGTATACTTTTGTTAATAGAAAAGAACCATCAGTTTTTCCAGGAGCATTACCAGCTATAATACTTAATTTGCTTATAGAACATGATCCTGAATTGTTAACAGTTTTAAGGGGAAGTCGTCATTCACTTGATGGTCTGAGGGAAAGTGCTAGACGCATAGACCACAATAGTCCCGGGCTTTACCGAAGGCTGAGAGACCTTGATATTAGTTCTCCTGACGATCGCACTCGTCAGCTCTCTGAAATGATTGATGAGGTAATAAAATTGAAAAAAGGTACTCCATAATAGACTTCTGGTATTGTGTTAATTTTTTCAAATACATACTTCACCTTGCAGGCTGGGGAGGAACATGCTATACTCATTGCATCTCTTTTTGAAAGGAATATGAATGGCAAAGAAATCATCACACAGTAATTCTTCAGCAACAAGCGCGATGGCACAGTTGCTCGCAAAACACAAAAGTGAATTTGTAACCCTCAAAAAAGGTGATACCCTTATCGGCTCCGTCACCAAACTTACCAAACAAGAAATACTTATCAAGACTGGGGCAAAAACAGACGCAGTAGTTCTTGAGAAAGACAAGCGTATGCTTCGAACATTACTTTCTCTCCTACATGTGGGAGATAAGGTCAATGTCACCGTCCTTAATCCTGAATCAGACATGGGCTATCCTGTAGTTTCTCTCCGTCGATACTTGAGTGACCTTGCTTGGGAGAAGCTTGATGTGCTGATTAAGAGTAAAGAACAAATTACGATTACTGTTACGGAATCAACCAAAGCAGGCTACGTAGCGGCAACACCTTTTGGTGTCGTTGGCTTCCTACCACACTCACACGTTGCCCAACAGCAGGAGTTTGGTATTGGGCAAGACATTCAGGCGTCAGTTTTTGAGCTAAATAGAGAAGACAATAAGATTATCTTCTCACAAAAAAAGGTACTTTCTGAAGATGATTTTGCTTCACTTATGAAACAGTATAAAGTAGGTGACAAGGTAAAGGTTACTATTACTACTATAACATCCTTTGGTATATTTGTTTCGTTACCTTTTGTCGGCAAGGACAAAAAGGAAGGCGTTGTTGAAGGCTTTATTCATATCTCTGAAGTATCTTGGGATAAAGTACAAGACCTTACAGGCCTCTTTACTGTTGGTGAAGAGCGAGAGGCTGTTATTACTCGGTTCGATACAGAGACAAAGAAGATTAACTTATCGATCAAGCGTTTGAGCGGTGATCCGTTTGACGCTGTTGCTGAGAAATTCCCTCTCGAAAAGAAAGTAACAGGAGCTGTCACGATAGTCGATAATTCTGGGGTAACCGTCTCGCTCTCTGATGAAGTAGATGGTTTCATCAAAAAAGAAAAGATTCCACCAACAACTACTTATGCTATTGGTCAAACAATTACCGTTACTGTCTCTGAACACGACAAAAGACGCCGCCGCATCATCCTCGTTCCGGTACTGCTTGAGAAGCCAATTGGGTACCGATAGACGTAGGTTGAAGAGCCCACAGTCTTTCTTATATCCTCAGATAGTTTCCCTTTTCTTCTGCCTAAGCGTATAATGTGAATATGAAAAAAGCGAAGGTTTTGACTAGTTTTGTCTGCCAAGAATGCGGCTACGATACTCCCTCATGGTTTGGTAAGTGTCCCGAGTGTGGGACGTGGAACTCATTGAAAGAATTTAAGACTGCAAAGCCCTCAACCTCTTCAGTAAGTAGTGGCGTCTCATTTGAGAACAAAAAGCCTCAATCACTCAAAGAAATTGCGTATGAAGAAAGATCGAGAATTCAGACTGAATATGATGAATTGAATACTGTTTTGGGTGGGGGAATTGTCCGGGGATCAGTGATACTTATTGCTGGTGACCCAGGTGTTGGGAAGTCTACACTGTTGTTGCAGCTGGCTTTAAGTCTTGCTTCCGATAATTCTGCTCGTGGTTCTGTCAGTCGTTACCCTACTCCGACGTCCTCGGCTGTGTTACAGCCTACGGGCGCTCGAGCAGGAGTCCCCACGACTGCTACCTCTCGCAGTAAGACTACTACAGTTTTATATATCTCTGGCGAAGAGTCGGTTGAGCAGGTAAAGATGCGGGCAATGCGTGTCTTGCAGCAGGAAGGGAGTCAGAAAAAAAGTGACCCAACACATGATAATTTGCTCCTCGTGTCAATGACCGATGCAGATGCAATTGTGACACAAATTGAGACAATAAAACCAGATTTAGTGATAGTTGATTCAATTCAAACAATTGAATCACAAAATATATCAGGGTTATCTGGTTCAGTTGCACAGGTAAGATATTCAGCATTGCAATTTGTTCGTGTTGCTAAGCAGTATAATATTCCTATTGTGATAGTTGGTCATGTTACCAAAGAGGGAATGGTTGCAGGACCTATGGTACTTTCTCATATGGTTGATACGGTACTTTTTCTGGAGGGAGAGCGATTTGCCAAGACAAGAATTTTACGGAGCCTCAAAAATCGATTTGGACCGGTTGATGAAGTAGGGATTTTTCTCATGGAAGGCGAGGGGATGGTTGAAGCCAAGAATCCTGAGCAGCTGTTTCTTGAGTCAAAAAATATCGAAACACCTGGAAGCATTCTTGTTTCAACCCTTGAAGGTTCCCGTGCATTCTTGGTAGAATTACAGGCTCTCGTCGTGAGTACCAGGTTACCCATGCCGAGGCGAGTTGTTTCAGGGATGGATCAGCGTCGGGTCGAACTACTATTGGCTGTCTTACAAAAACATTGTCGTTTGCCTGTTGATACGATGGATGTGTTTGTTAATGTGGCAGGAGGCTTAAAGCTTGCCGATCCAGGTATAGATCTGGGTGTTTGTCTTGCAGTAATATCTAGTTTGCACAATAAAAGCTTTGGGAGTCTTGTTGGGATTGCCGAAGTCGGTCTTTTGGGTGAGCTTCGAGTGGTAAACGGCCTTGAAAAACGCGTTCGCGAAGCTAAAAAGCTCGGTTTCAAAAATGTTATCACCGCAAAGACGCACAAGACACTGAGAGAAGTACTTGGAGAGCTTGGGAAAATGAGAAATTAATAGACTATGGATAAAGAAAAAGTAACACAACTTGAGGCACCGATGCTTGCAAAAGACGATAAAGATGCGAAGAAAACTTCAGCTTTTCCTCCTAATCTTATTGGAGCAATTGCTGATGAGGTCTCCAAAACGCTCGTGATGCGTCTTCCCGGTATGCTCATCAGGCAAAAAAAGAAAAAACCAAACGTCAAGAAGACAAAAAAAATTGAGCACGCTATTTTTCTCGATACCTCGGCTATTATCGATGGGAGAATTTTTGATGTCATCAATTTAGGGCTCTTGAGTGGTGGGATAGTGCTGTTGCCGGGTGTTTTACTTGAATTGAAGCATTTGGCTGACACACAGAATACTGTGAAACGGGAAAGAGGAAGAAAAGGTTTTGCCTCACTAGAAACCCTCAAAAAGTCAAAAAAAATAAAAGTACTTGTCTTACCTGAAGCAGATGAGAAACGCTTCGGCCACGAAGTCGACGAACAACTCATCAAAGCTGCCAAGGCCTACAAGGGGAGAGTGATTACCTGTGACTATAATCTTGGTAAGAAGGCAAACATTCAGAATGTTACAGCAATTAATATAAACGAGTTAGCAAATTATTTAAAGGTAATTGCCGTGCCTGGTGATTCTTTGCATGTACAAGTCTCGCATCAAGGGAAAGAACCTATGCAGGGGGTTGGTTATTTGGATGACGGGACAATGATCGTGATTGAAGAAGGCAAAGAATTTATTGGCAAGACAATTGATGTTGTTGTTGCGCGCGTCATTCAGACAAGTTCTGGGAAAATCCTCTTTGCTAAGAATATCTAAAAAAGCTCCTCCTCTCAAAAGAGGTAAGAGCACCTGCCCAATGCTCCTACCTCATCCGAAAAGACGAGCCTCAAAAACATTCCATGAATAATCTTGGTTTAACAAGACAAATCACAAATTTTAGCTTGCCAAAATTTCTTGACAAGTTTTAACTCAATAGTGTATTAAATACTAGGTATTTAGTTTTATTCCTGCCTAAAGGACTAAATATCGTTTACCCTAAGAGCATTGCTTATCGTACCTGAACTTATCATTTGTGTAACGAAAGCGATGCTCTTTTTTTGTTTTTCTTCTTCCCTTATTTAGCTCCATTGACTTGAACAGTTAGCCCCAAATCTTGCAACTTACGAAATTGTTTTTCGGTTGCTTCAACAAGATTTTCTTGTTTACTTTCGACAATCATTCGTGGCGGTTTTTGTTTGGTTAACCGCAGCAAAAGACGGAGAAGTTTCATAAGTAAAAAGAATAGTAGCATATCCACAACTCTATTGTCAACCTATAATAAAGTGTATCAAAAATAATCAATAGCCTAGAGTATTTATTGCATAAAATAGACTGATATATCAGTATAAATTAATTCAATGAAAATATGTGGATAACTTGTGGGGAAGCAAGAGTGATTCTCTTGCAAGAGAGATCTAATGGTGTAAACTAGATGAGCTCTGCCTTACGATCATGGTATTAGGAGAATCACATAGAAGCAATGACTCAGGAGTCGAAATGTCTCCTACAATGGTTAAAAGGTAAAAGCACTTCTGCTTGGGCAAAAATCACTCAAATGTGGTTACAGAACCAACACCAATATGATTTAGCAGCCGCTCTTTATGGCATACGCTTCTCTGGAAAAGATGCTCGGACAGAACGAATTAGTTTTCAGACACTAACGAGCTTTCATCAGAAATTTTCTACAGCAGTGTTATTTGATGAACACATCCATATCACTACAGTTCCCCCGGAGGAACTTGTATATGAAGGGGGGAGTCCTCACACTGAGAATAATAATTTTTGGCTACGGGCGATTGGGGATAAAGAAGATCCACGGTGGTTGATTATGCCACAAAAAAGGTCTTTAGGCACTTATTTCGAGGATTCAGATCTTATTGAAGAGGATAAACTTTCTTCTCTACACGATGCTACAGCCTTTCATCTGTTCAACTTTGCGACGTTTCCTCGAGAGTTACAAGATCTTCTAACCGAAGCAGCACAACATGAATATGCTTGGCGAAAACGTCTTCAACAGAGAATGGTTGCTGGTGAACATATTGGGAGAGGTTCTCATCTTCACTCTGATAGTAGTACCTTGGGGGATTCCTTTGTTGTCAATAAAGTGCTCTTGCTCCCTGGAGAGGGAGTCGATTCAGAAGATCCGTTTAGTACAGCCTCGCTTAATGGTAAAAAGATACATACGGTAGGAATTAATAAAATTGATGGTCTCTCAGGTATGGAAGGATATTTATCGTTGCTTGTTGATCTTGTTTCCCACACTGAAGTTTCTTCTGAAGAGCGACTTGCCTTTATTCTCGAAAAGTTTCTTGCAACGAATGTTGCTCGATATGAGGACTTGCCAGATGTAGTTAATTGCTTGGGTATGCTGCCGAGATTTACTGCTGATGTCCTGAATTTTAACACTCGTCATCGGACATTCAATGAGGGGCAGGGAAGGAATGTTACACAGCTAGAGGTGGAACAATTTATCTCAGATAGTTTACTAGGCATCGTACGCGTGGCGAATAAAATCAGAGGGGTTTATGGCCTTGCTGCCTAACTTTATATACCTTTAACTACCTGAGGAAGGAATGATCGGAGTGAGGGGCGGTAGTTATGTTCTCTTGCGGTAACCCACAGCTTCATCATCGTTGTCATTTGCTTCAGTTTAGAATGATTCCTGCTATATCGCTTAATATTTTCTCGGTGATAGTAAAGAGATTGTGTGATATTTGCTACCTTACCGTATTGGAAGAACTTAAGAAATACCTCAGAGAAGATAAAAGGATACTTTTGATTGCGGAAATAGAGCAGGTCTTTAGGAAGTTGCATACGGTCAATAAGGAGCGTCTCAGGGTGGAGAGAAGAAGCATGAATCATGGTGTTATAGATAGTTGCTTGTTCCTCTGGTAATGTGCTTTTTTCCAAGCGCTTGTTTTGCTCATCAATTCGTGTGTATTGTGTCCCTACCGCTACGGTTTTTGGGTTCTTCAGGAGAAATGAAATTTGTCTTTTGAAACGATGAAGATTATTGCTATCGTGAGGATTCATAAAGGTTACGAATCGACCTTTAGCGAGCTTTAGCGCACGGTTGTAGCAAACAGCCATACCGTAATGCTTCTTGTTCTTAAAAATAGTAATACCTTTATATTGTCTCTGGAAGTTTTTAAGGATTTTGTAAGAATCATCGCGTGATTTATCATCAATCGCGATAATCTGGATGTTGGTATGCGTTTGGTTAAGCAAACTTTCCAGACACTCGTGAAGGTATTTCCCAGCGTTATAGACTGGGAGTACAACAGAGACCATGTTTTCTTGTAATTTCATAGTGAATGCTGTTATAGGAGCAGTGTTGGGACAGAAGAGATGCGATGATAGCAAACGGAGCTTTTTTTGTCAACTTTTAGCCTCAAATAGGCGATTCTTTGCTGTTAGAGAGATGTTTTTTTCCTCAACCACATGCCTGCAGCTCCTGCAGGAATGAGGCCAAACAAGGCAAGGGCTTCAGGGCCAGTGGAGGGAGTTTGTCTTGTCTGTGTCGGTTCATGAATAGGAAGTCCGCCTTTGGTAGTTGTTTGGTTGTTTACGGCATTTTGTGGTTGATTTTGTGTCTGTTTGACTGCTACAGCTCCATTGGTAATGCAGAAAAGGTTATTATCTGAGACTGCTTCTTTCTCCATCGTTGCGATCACCTGATTAACCACGCAAATCCGTGATTGTTCAGGTAGGCTGTTTTGAGAGACTACTTTTGCCGAAAAAGTAAGACGCTTTGTTTCGTTAAGCTGTAACTGATCAATCTTTGCCGAGACAGTGTTTTTACTATTCTCAAAATCACCATCACCCTCAACAAAAATAGTGAAGGATGGAAGGGTATCTGTTACCGTAATGTTTTTAAGAATTTGATTATGCGTGTTTTTTACGTCGATCGTGACCGTGAGGGATGTCCCTGGCTGGAGTGGTGCATTTTCTGTGATATGGTCAACCTTTTTTTTGTTTGGGTCAATAATCGTCGCGTTTATGCTCATTTGCTCTGATTCTTGACAAGTTTTGTTGCCGCCATAGAGTTCTTGACAGCCAGGAGCAATAGCTGCTGAAACAAGAGTCGGGGAGAACAGAAACCCACAAAAAAAGACAAAAAAAGTGCTTATGAGTAAGAGACGCATTATAGTGAGGAAGATATCACTATTATAGGATTTTGTCAAGGCATAGAGGGGAGAGGTAGTGGGTCAATTTGATTCCGAGGCTGCTTGACCGCTTAGGGACTGTATGCTACTATCTCCTCATGGACATCAATCAACTAGCCAAACGTATTACAGATGACACAACGGAAGAAAAGAAAAAGAATCCTGCTGCTGTGGCGCTAGGTCGGTTAGGTGGTAAGGTGGGTGGGAAAGCACGAGCTGCGGCATTGACTCCTGAGAAGAGAAAAGAAATCGCACTTAAGGCTGCGAAGGCTAGGTGGAAGAAGTAAAAGCAGAAAAGCTACGTATCAGAACGAATCTGTTTTTCCAGATGATTTATTTCATTATTCTTTGGAAATAAGAACTGTGCTACTACAAATCCCAGAGCAATAATGTTTGCCAAATTTTGCAAGATAACTCCTACAAACATGTACGGAATTCTGATTATATTATCTGTAAAATGGTAAGGGTTAAATCCGACAAGCAGAATAAACGTAAATTGAAAACCAAGTACAGCCCAAATTTGCCATTTGATATGGGAAGCCCAATCTCTCTGTAGCGTAAGAAATTGCTCTATACCATACAACTTAACTGCGAGTATCTTGGCTCTTTCTTCAATCTCAAAACTACGTCTTATTTCATTTTCCTCAGTTCGTGGACGTTCTTTGTATTGGACTTTTCCAGCATCACTCGAGATCTCTTTAAATGTAATATTCTTTCTTGTTTTAACTGCCATTTGTTATTATTTTTTTCTATATTTAATAACATCTTCGGAAACGGCAAAAAGCGAAGCGCTTATGCCGTTAGGCAGCTCTGAATAGTTTCTAAGTATATCTTTGGGTACTAAAAGACTTGCCGCAAAACAGTTTGCCTCTTGTTCTTCGGATGAATAATTATGATTTTTGAGAGGCCGTCGTAGTAAAACTGTGTATTTTTTGTTATTTTTAATAAAATTTTGATGCATTATAAAATGTCCCAATTCATGCGCAATTGTGAATCGTTGCCTATTAGGGGCATCGTCTTCGTTGACAACAATTTTGTTTTGCTTTAAATCTATAAACCCAGCTATTTCATTACCCCGAGGAATGGCTGAAAAATCCGCATAAGAAATAACTAAGCCATAAGAAGAAACGATATCTAGTAGCGGAATCGGTGGAGAATCCACACCAAAATTCTTAAGAATATCTGTTGCTTCACTTTCTGCTTTACTAAAATCTGCTTTCATATCTTATATTATTTGCGATATAGACTAGCCTCGCAACCCTCGCTTGCGAGTTTAACATTTTTGAAGCTAAATTTCAAGACTATCAAACCGAATCATTAGTACCATAGTATGCTTGACCGATCAAGCATTTTGTGTTATACTACAGGCATGAACACATTAAGTCTTGAGAAAAAAGTACAGGTCATTTCCTCGCTCGTTGAGGGGAACTCGATCCGTTCAACAGTTCGCATGACAGGAGTTGCAAAGGGTACAGTAACAAGACTTCTTGTAGCTGTCGGCAAAGCATGTGCTGACTACCAAGACGTCATGCTTCGTGATCTTCCCTGCAAGACGATCCAGTGTGATGAAATATGGTCATTTTGTTACGCAAAAGAAAAGAATGTTCCAGAAGAATATAGAGGACAGGTTGGCTTTGGTGATACATGGACATGGACTGCTCTTGATGCTGATACTAAACTCGTCCCTAGTTGGCATATAGGTTCCCGCAATGCAGATCATGGTGTAGCCTTCATGAATGACTTAAAAGGTCGATTGGCTAACAGAGTGCAGCTTACCACAGATGGTCATAAGGTCTATCTCAAAGCGGTAGAAGATACTTTTGGTATTGATGTTGATTACGCCATGTTAATAAAACTCTATGGAGAAACACCTGAGGGAGAGAAACGGTATTCACCAGCAGATTGTATAGCAACAGAGACACAAGTAATTCAAGGAAAGCCTGATATCAAGAAAGTATCTACCAGTTACGTTGAAAGACAGAATCTTACTATGCGAATGAGTATGCGAAGGTTTACCCGATTAACTAATGCGTTCTCAAAGAAAGTAGAGAACCTAGAAGCTGCGGTTGCTCTTCACTTTATGCACTACAACTTCTGCCGACCACATAAGACGCTGAACAAAGAGAGAAACCTAGGGATTACTCCTGCTATGGCTGCTGGGGTAACTAACAGACGGTGGGCTATAGAGGATATTGTAGGCTTAGTTAATGCTATTTAAGTATCAAAAGTGTAGTTATGGCGATAATTAGCAATACTATTCCTACAGAGATTGTGCCAATCTGGAATTCCGATGCAATTCCTTCAGAGCGAGATCTTGGTTGCGACAATTTCCTGATTTCTTCCTCTGCTTTATCGAGAGTGCTATCAAGGCTAAGGTGATTATGATAAATAGTCGCTCGTTTTGAATTATAAATAATGTATTCTCTAAAAAATCCTGCGGCTTTACTTATATCAATAAATCCAAATATGATTGAGCCAAAAAGAAAGAATAATGAACCACCCAATACTGTCTTCACAAAATCAGTTAGAGGTACAGAAGTTATCACGACAGAGCCACTTAAAGGGATAAGTAATGCAGCAACTCCTAGAAGCTGTTTTGTAATTTCAGTATTTTTGTCATTAGTCATCTTGTTCCAATAGATAGCTTCGTTTGATGCCTGATGCCAATTTTGTTGCAATAGTTCTCTTTCGTCTGCCATGCCTGGCATTATACCATTTCATGAGCGCTCAAGCAATCAATTCAAATTGACCCACTAATTGACCCACTACCAGGGAGATGTCTCCCTTGACAAGTATTTGATTCCCTGCGTATGATGAAATAAGTATGCAAAACCGTTTATTAAGCGTTCTGTTATCTTTGGCTATTGCTTTCTTTGCGCTTCCACAACGTGCTTTTGCTGCTGACGATATTTGTCCTGAAGGAAGGTTCTCATCACTCTGTAATCTCCGAATTGACAATGAAGGTGGAAGTAATATTGTCGGCAATGTTATTATTTTACTTTTTGTTATCGCGATCATTACCGCAATCATTTTTATCATTATTGGCGGGATCAAATGGATCACTTCAGGGGGAGACAAAGGCAAGATTGATCAGGCAAGAGCTACTTTGACAGCCGCAATTGTTGGGCTTATTATTGCACTTTGTTCTTTCCTTATCATTAATATCACGACATATCTCTTGACTGGTCAGTCATTTTTGGATGCACCACTTGTCATCGAACCGCTTTTTTAAGCCTTGACAAATTCGGCAGAGTATGGTGTAATCATACCTACTAGATACACACGCAGGTATTCTTCTGTGTTTCCCTTCGGAAAAATCATCTATGGTCTATAAAAAAACATCATCGCAGCCTACGATTGACGATCTTGTCGGTTCTCCTACTCAAGCTGTTACATCAGCTGCTCCTGCTGTGGCAAAAGAAGCAAAAGACACGTCAGCATCCTTCGATAAAACTCAGGACAAGAGTTCAGGTCAAGAGCCAGTAACTGTTTCAGCACCTCGACCACAACGTATTCATATTGGGGGAGGGAATCAAGATCGTGCTGAAGAAACAGCTCCAGCTCACGCTCCATCGTATCAATCACAAGTACAAGTAACCTCAACAGAGACAGTCAAAGGATTCCTTGATGTTCAGCCAGAAGGCCATGGCTTCCTTCGTCCGAAATTCATTCCTTCCAATCGCGATATCTACATTTCTCAATCACAAATCCGTCGATTTATGCTCAGACCAGGTGATCTCGTTGAAGGAGTTGCTCGTCCTCCAAAAGATACCGAGCGTTATTTTGGTTTGCTCAAAGTTGAAAAGGTCAATGATGCAGCGGCAGAAGAATCTCTCAAACGGCCTTACTTTGACGACTTAACGCCTATTTATCCAAACAAGCAAGTGCTCCTTGCTACTGACCAAACGCCGTTATCAACCAGGGTAATTGATCTGATTGCACCAATTGGTTTTGGCCAGCGAGGAATGATTGTCTCTCCACCAAAAGCTGGAAAGACTACTATGCTGAAAGAAATCGCTGCTGGTATTTCCGCAAATTTCCCAGAAGTTCATTTGATGGCTGCACTTATTGGAGAACGACCTGAGGAAGTAACTGATATCAGTATGTCCGTGAAGGGTGAGGTTGTAGCCTCGAATTTTGATGAACCACCAGGTAACCAAACAAGAGTTGCTGAGATCGCTCTTGAGCGCGCAAAACGCCAGGTTGAACTCGGGAAAGACGTTGTCATTCTGCTTGATTCTATTACCAGACTTGCTCGTGCCTACAACCTCTCTGTTGAACCGAGTGGTCGTACACTCTCTGGAGGATTTGATCCTGCGGCGCTGCATCCAGCAAAACGATTCTTTGGTGCAGCACGTAATTGCCAAGAAGGTGGGAGTTTGACGATTATTGGTACCGCTCTTGTTGAGACAGGTTCACGTATGGATGATCTGATTTATGAAGAGTTCAAAGGAACAGGGAACATGGAGTTACATCTTGTTCGTGCTCTTGCTGAGCGCCGTATCTATCCAGCGATTAGTATTGAACGATCAGGTACTCGTGGTGAAGAGCGGATTATTGAACCAGAAAAATTAAAGTTAATTACTACCGTTCGTCGTATGATGGATATGCTTGGACAGGATGAGCGTACCAGTATGTTTGTTGAGCAACTTGGCAAAACAAAAGACAACGATGAATTCCTTGCAAACCTCGGCAAAGCATCTAAAATGTAGCTAGCTCATAAACCAAAAGGATTCGTACAAAGATGCGCTGCTTTCTTACAAGGTAAAGAATCGCCTCATTTTGACAATGAATGGTATAATAGAAGGATGAAAAAACGCCTACGTATGCCTCATATCCCAGGAGTAAGTTATGTTACCCGAGAGGTTACCGAGTTCGTGAGCTTTCTGTTCTATTACTCACGAAAAAAGACGGTTGCCTTTTCTGTTTCATTTGAGAAGAATAAAAATCGCTTAGTGAAGGTTTTTATCATGAAACGAGGAAAGTACA
The DNA here is from genome assembly GCA_038063415.1 of Patescibacteria group bacterium. Lineage (GTDB taxonomy): Bacteria > Patescibacteriota > Microgenomatia > Levybacterales > UBA12049 > JBBTVD01. The sequence goes on along the minus strand of JBBTVD010000027.1, from coordinate 23,473 downwards.
ATCGTCCGTTCTTGCATCTCACAACTATGGCTGTTTTGGGTATCGGTGTGATGATTGCGCCTTTTCTTGCTGACACGTATCCTATTTTTTCCAAGCCAACAACGCTCGATCTTACTGCTTCAGCAGAGCAAGAAGAGTCAATCTTTGTCGGAGAAGAAATTTTTGAGACAGAGATTTCTGAGAAGCCTCGAGACAAGGTTATTACCTATACTGTTGAAAAAGGTGACACGATCTCAACCATTGCCAAGAAGTTTGGTATCTCTGAAAATACCGTTAAATGGGCAAATGATCTCACAGAGGACAGTTTGAGTATCGGAGATGAGCTCAAAATTTTACCGGTAACAGGTGTCTTACATAAAGTCTTGGCTGATGAGTCCATTCATTCGATTGCGAAAAAATATGATACTGAAGCCCAGAAAATTGCCGATTTTCCTTTTAATGAATTTGCCGGCAATGGGGAGTCTTTTGCTCTCGTTGAAGGCCAGCTCTTGGTAATTCCTGATGGTATAAAGCCTTCTGAACAGCCATATATCAAGCGTACGGTTTACCTAGCTCAGAATCCAGCACAGGTTTCTGCTGGAGGATATACCTTCCCGGTTCGTGGTGAAATTAGCCAGTCGTACAGTTGGTTTCATAGAGGGCTTGATATTGTAGCTCCTTATGGGACACCAATTGTTGCCTCACATAACGGTACTGTTGTCAGTATCAATGTTGGTAGTTGGGATGGAGGATACGGAACTAATGTCTGGATCAGTACGGGGGATGGTACGAGATCACACTATGCACATATGAGCGGTGTAAATGTTTCTCTCGGTCAACGGGTTATTGGTGGGCAGACGACTATTGGTTGGATTGGTATGACAGGAAGAACTACTGGTCCTCACGTTCATTTTGAAATGGAGCGTGGTGGTGGCCTCATCAACCCACTTGGTTACTTACAATAACAATTTCCCGCTTGGTAAAAATGGTGTATAATTATCTAGTTCAGAATCGGGCCGGTGGCGCAATGGTAGCGTACCTCCATGGCATGGAGGGGGTTGAGAGTTCGAATCTCTTCCGGTCCACACGCAAGTATGCTATAATAGAGCAAGTTCTTTTTATAAGAACAGTATTTCCAGTATTCTAGGTTGTTCTGCAGGTTATCCTCAACGACCACTTAGGAAAAAGGAGAAAGTGAAGGGGGGTGAATCCTAAGTGGCATTACAAGATCAAACTATTAAGTGTAAAGATTGCGGTCAAGACTTTGTCTGGACCGCACGCGAACAAGAATTTTATCAAGAAAAGGGACTTAACGCTCCATTGCGTTGTAAAGATTGTCGAGCAAAAGCTCGTGCAAACTTCAACGGTGGTGGACGAGGTAATGGCGGCGATCGTCAATCCTTTGAAATTACTTGTTCAGAGTGTGGCGCAAAAGATACAGTACCATTCCAGCCTAAAGGTGATAGACCAGTACTTTGTCGAAATTGTTTCCGTAAACAACGGGACCAGCGCTAAATTGTGACTTCTCTAAGCAGTTCTGCACGGACAATTTTTTTGCGGGCTAAACTCACCTTCGCGTGAGCTCAGATTCAAACATCAGTCCTCAAAAAATGTTATGCATCACTACTTTAGAAGAAATTTTTAGAGTAACCGTCCGGGATTTCCCAAAAGACACACTTTTGGAAGTTCTTGGGCGGTTATTTTTTATAAGGTTCAGAAATGAACCCATTCGACTCATTTCTATATATTAAATAGTGTTAATCAATCTTTTGATATATTAATAAAAAACTGATGAGTGGTTGTATCAGGTAAGGGAAGGACTAACTGTAGGAGAATCCAATGGTGGTATTCAAGTATGGCATTTTGATCCTCATGCAAAGGGATCTGCTGCTGATCCTTCTCGGACAGTAAAACGTTAACTCAGCTAGAAGTAAGTTCAAAAAAGCCTTCCTCAAAATGCATCGGGTAGTATTCGTAGTGAATCAGACAATTCGCATAGAAGACTTGGTACACTCCATAGGTATAAAAGTAAATGAGCAAGTTGTTAAGGAATCTGTCGCAAAGATTGTCTCAGCAAACACCGGAAAATAATCTTCATGAATGTACTAATGATGGATAATCACACTACTGAACTTTTCATCTCTCGTTAAAAAGCCATACACGGGCAGTTATTTTTAGAGGTAGTAAGAGATTTTCTTTTATCGATCTTGGGTTGGTGCTGGAGTCGTTTTTGTATTGGTATTTTTTCCTGCTGCTCCTGTAGGTGCAATGGTAACAGTTGGTGCCGGGATCTTAATCTGTGGATCTCTCTCAGGCAGCGTTGTTGATGGTTGGTTTACGTTCAATGGTTGTTGCTCACCATCGACCGGTGCTGTATTGGTTTGGTTTCCTTGTTGTGCTTTTTGATCTTCCATTTTACTTTGCAAAGCAGCGATATCTTGATCAACTTTCTTTGAATTCTCTTCATTGTTTGAAACGAGATTTTTAACAGTTTGATAGGCAAGCAGAGCGTTTTGTAGATCACCTTTTTCTTCAAGTGCATGACCCAAGTTGTAGTATGCGTTTGCATAATTATTCTTTAATTGGATAGCAATTTGGAACTGTCTAATTGCTTCATCATACTGACCGAGTTGGTAGTAGATCCCACCTAGCTCTACATATTGCTGTGGACTACTTGGGTCAAGTGCAATAGCTTGTTGCAAGGTAACAACTGCGAATTGATCAGCGTTTTGTCCAAATCCAATCAGACTTCGATAGACTGAAGAAAGATTGTTCCAATTAAAGCTCGTGAAAGGCGCAACCGTTGTGGCACCTCGTGCTGAACTAATAGCTTGCTGAATCATGGTAACGATGTTCTGTTGTACCTGTGGATCCTGATTCTCTGCATCTTGACTTTGTGCATTCACTGCAAGTGCGTTTGCCAAAGCGAGATTTGTCTGTGAGAATGCACGATAGTATACATCTCGGTAAGGGAAGACTGCTATAGCTGCTGATTGTAATTGGTAGGTATCAAGACCTTTATTCTCAGATGCTGCAACGAGTGATCTCTGGAAGATGAAATCTGAGATGAAGAATCTCGTAGCAAAGTACATTGGGATGCCGATGATCACAATCAAGAAGAGAAAGAAGAATACTGGCAACACTTTGCTATGTTTTTTCTCAGCATTACTTACTCTTTCATCTTCTGGCACTGCGACGACAAATCCTTTTTTGAGAGACATTAAATAAAGATCCATTTCACTATACTTATCAGGGTTACTCTGAATTCTGATGAGCGCAAATATTGCAAGGAGAACAAAGAATAGCATTACTAGTGTAAAAGAGAAGGGAAGGAAAAGTGCTGCCAGTACCGCAAGCAGGATTGGGAAGAATGATCGATCTTCTTTCACAATTTTGAACACCAGGAAGAGGAAGGATGCAATTCCCATGATACCGGTCGTTGCCAGTATCTCAAGTATATAGCTCGATGACCGGAAGAAAGTGAATGACCACAGTGTCTCATTGAGATTATACAAAGCTGGCTTGAATCGAGTGAAGTCAATAAGATATGTTCCAACACCACTTCCGAGAAGGAAACTCTTGAGCACATTACCAGCATCTTGTGAGATCGCAGCAAATGCTGTCTGCAAACCAAGGTCAAAAGGTAAAATAAGTGGCTTTTGTGTTGTGAAAAGTTGATAAACAGTGATGGCAAGTCCAAAAAGAATGATAATAAATGATGCGCTGAAGAATATCGCCTGACCACCTGTTTTATTCTTTTTGTTTTCAGTAGCGAATGCTTCAGCATGTCTTTTTCCCTTCATCGTTGAGAAGAAAAAGTAAGTGAAATATCCGGTCATTGGTAAAATAAGTGCAAGATATAAGGCTTGATCAAGCAAAGAACCAAAAGTCGTGAAAAATTGTACATGCGTATATGGGAAAGGAAGCAGGTAGATTTTTGCAAAGGAAAAAAGAGCAAGGATAGATGAGAGAACTGTGCCTAAAATAAGAGCAGACAGGATAAATAATAACTGCTTTTGGTTCTTAACGATGTTAATGAAGGCAAAGTACAGGAGTCCAATGAAGAGTAAGGGCACAAATGCTGTCAAAGAATCAAAGCGGTTAACGCTAAAAATTGCAGAGAGGAAGCTTACAAAGATAAAAAGAGCTACAGGTAAATGAAAAGGAGAAGCGCGTAGTTTTAATCTACCATCAATAATCGTCTTTATACCAAAGGATATAGCTATCAAAGAAACAATTACTGTTAAGGCGATCTGCTTTGGAAGAACAAAAGCATCAGTTGTTGTGCTCAAAAAGAGAACAGGAAGAGCTACCAAGAAAAGACCAAGAAAGAAGAGGTTAAGATTGTCAAAATATGCGACTAATTGTTGCTTCTTATTCATAAAGGGCAGAAAATAAGTACTTATTAACTGTAGCAGGAAAGGATTACTGGTGTCAATACTTATAGTAAATCGATTTAGTTTACGATCCACCAGTTAACCGTGATATCCTGCGATAGTTCTTTAGGTAGTTGGATAGTGAAGGAACCCTTTACTTTTTTCTTGGCATCTTCTGCTGTTTGCCTTGCAATATAGGGTGTCATTCCCTGTGTGTTGGATGTGGCAGTAAGATAAATAAGGGAATCTTCTTTGACATACGGACTGATAATTGTTCGTTCACGTTCATAGGCGGTGATGATGGCTGAGCCTGCAGAGCCATCGGCCACCGTCTCAGTGAGAGAGGTATCTGCTTGTACACCTCGGATAATACGAAAGCCATCGGCTGCCACATCTTTAAATCTTCCACTGCCTGAAGCTTTTAGGTCTCCTTTATCATTCATGCTCAGAACACTACTGCCTGAAGCATTCGTTACTGAGACTGCATTTTTATCAGAAAGAGTTATTGCTAAATCATTCTCTCCAATGGGGCTAATAATATGTGCACTGAGTTTTCCTTTAATCGTGACGTCTTTGGCAAAATTCGCGTTTCCTCCTACAGTGAGATTTCCATCGGTATCAATGGCGATAAGCCCTCCCATGATTGACAGATTTCCTTGGCGCAGTGGTTGTATCTCCAAATCTGAGCCTACGGTATTGATCGTGCCATCTCCAATAAGTAAGTTACCCCCGACTGTTAACTGTCCAACAATTGAGGTATCATTCAAGAGGCTTTGCCCTGAGACCATTAGGCCTCCAGTAAAATGCCCCATCTCCGTGCTAAAGGTGGGAGAGGTGAGTCCCTGCCTGCCGGCAGGCAAGGCGGCTGAAAGGCTTGCAATATTTGCAAACCCTGTTGGAAGCGTCGGATCATTACCAAAGCTTTCCATAGTAGCCTCAGTACTTGCCTGGGGAGCTGTTTGGAGTAATGGAGTTGGAGTAGGATTTGTCGATGGTTGAGCGCTCGGTGTTGCAGGTATACTATTGTATACATTCGTGACGTTATTGGTGATATAGGTTGCCCCGCTGGAAGCAGTTGGAAGACCTTCTATCTCATCAGCGATAATCTTTTTTGCTCTGAGTGTGCCGCTGAAACTAGCATTGCCCTCATTATCAATGGTTGCAACCGCTGAACCTGAAGCTCCATTACGGATTTCAACTTGTGATTCTTTGAGGCTGATGGCAATATCCGAGTCATCTGAAAGGGGAGTAATCAGATCTGTTTGGACTCTTTCAGCTACTGCAATTGGGGAGACGATCGTGGGTGTCAAGAGTTCATTTTGTGTTTCCTTAAGGATTGAGAGGATGTATTCTCTCAGGGTCTTTCCACCAATCGAAATATTTTTGCTAGTAACCGTCAGGGATTCTGTGGTCGTTTCTTTTGCAACCATTGCTCCCGTTTCAATATTCCCAATGATACTTTTTGCTGCTACTTGTACTGTTTCCAGTGGATTACCCTCTGTATCGTTTACGACATACTTGCCTTCAAGATCTTTGGCAATCTCCAAGTCACCATTTGCTCTGATATCAAACTCAGGGTTGTACCAGGTAGGATTAATAAAGACAAGAATCTTCCCAACACTTGGAGTGGTTGGATCCTTAGGGTCATTGGTAAATTTGGTCAAGGAGTTTGCTCGAAACTGCTCTTGTTGGCGTACTCCTTGAGAAACCGAGGTACTTTGATCATATCCCTCAAGAGCATAGCCAATGATTTTTCCGGGAAGGGTTGCTTTCATCCCAACTCCCGGGATGTGGGATGCCGTAATAGGATCACCTGGCTTGATGCTCCCGTTGACACTGCTTACTTGGACTGGCACTTTACCGCTCAAGGCTATTGCTGTCGGTCGTTCACTTTTTGGTATTGTGTCACTACTGAGTGGCTTGCCAAATTGCCCGACAGGGTAGGTGGAAACGACACTGAGTAATGTCTTTTGATACTTTTCTGTGCTTTTTGATAGCATTTGTTTATTGGTTGTTGGATTGATAATCACAAGTTCTCCAGGAAAAAGGTCAGCATCAGCCGGGTAGTACTCTGCGATATCTCCCGCCGTTCCTGAACATTCACGAAACTCTGTCCCATCACTAATTCCATCAGCCGTATTTTTACAAACCCCAATGGTCGTGCCGCTTCCTGTTTGGATGCCAAAGCTGATTTTGCCCCCCAATGCCAGTGTGTAATCAGATCCAAGAGGAGAGAGCGTTGTCCCGACTCGTTGCCAGAAGCCACTAACGCTTGCGCTTGGTGTCGTAAAGAGATTACCGATGTAGGCATTTTGCCAAGAGCTCGTTCTTGAGCCAAGATTAAATGTGTTATTTTTTGATGGGTTAAGATCAGATTCTATACCCCCTGATACTTTTAGATTTACTCCTGCAGGGATTATCGCTCCTCCCTGGAGTGTTGTACTGCCTCTGACAGTTAGTGAGTGATTAATTGTTGTATTCCCGGCAAACGATCCGATCGAAATACCACTAGCACTTCTGCCAATCATTAGGTTGATAACATTGGTATCAAGCAGGTGGAATGTTTGTGATTGCGTACTAAGCGTCTGTCCATTAACTGCCAAATCTCCGGCAAACATGCCGGATCCACTATTATCAAGCGTAAATCTAGCAATCCCACTGGTGGAGGCGCTAATGAGTGGCCCGGAACCATTTTGATTGATTTGAAAGGCTGATTGTCCACTCGTTGTGGCTAGCACAGCCAGCATGTCCTGGATCTCAACAGCACCTTGGGTAGAAGGGGTGCTGCCATAGTTTGATGTATTCTGAATAGGTTTTTGGATATCAACGATACCACTCCCATCTGGTTTGATTTCGATATTACCATTTGATCCTTGATTGCTCGTGAGTGTCAGGGTTTGACCAGAAAGAGTAAATGATCCCCCCGTTGCTTGAAAGACAGGTGAAGCTTTGCCACCAATGGTCAAATTACCCGAAGAGTCAAGCGCAAGTAGGACATTTTTTGTTCCAGCGCTTGGATCAGTGATTGGGGACATTCCTTGGAGCGTATCACTATTGCCCGCGTAGGAAACATTGGCAAGCTGCTGACGTGGCAGCATTTCTGCTTCTGCTTTAACAGTGAGTCCCAAATAGAGTGTCGGATTGTTGGTAAAGAAGTATTGCTTGAGAGGCTTTGTCTCACCTAGATACACAGTAAAATTACCGCTCTTGTCTGGAATTACTTCCTGTACCTCTTGCCAAAGCATCGCTGAGCCTGTAGCTGTTTCACTTGCATAAATGCCAAACCGCAGAGGGGTCGCTGCGGTGATGGGAAGGTTTTGATCATCTCTGAGTGTGCCTTGAAAAGCAATCAGCCTGGGAGGCGAGTCTGGAATCGCCGCCTGGATAGCTTTTTGTGTACTTGGTTTTTTTATCAGCTCATTATAGAATCCAACACCAATTGCCGTCATACAAATAATAAGGACGGCTACATTAAGATAGTGGGCAACAGGATAGGAATGGTACGTTTTATACCATTGTGGGCGAGTATACCTGAGATGATAGATCAGTTTTTGGAACCAGCTAAAATGGTCTATTGAAATAGCAAGCGGAGCATAGACTGTCTTTGGAATATTTTTTATGGCAAAAGGAATAGGTGCAATTGTTTTTTTGACTGCCATTGTGGCTGCTATCGGTAAAACACCTTCGGTTTTTTTTGTTGTTTCGGTAAATGTTTCAATCGGAGCAAAGATCGTGCTGCCTTGTGTTTTCCAAAAAAGATACTGGCAGTATGCAATCATTTTTGCCAATGGTACAAAGAAAAGGATATCCGTTGTTTGGTCTAAGAGCGCTTTGCTCTTCTGAAAAAATCTTACAGGACCAAATCGGGAATAAATAGGCTCTTCTTTCGGTTTTTCTGAATCTCCATTTGTCGTAGTGTCTTGTTGAATACTTCGTAAGTCCGGTAGTTTTTCTTGCTGAACAGGCCGCCCTGGTTGAGGCGACTCATGAAATGTTTGTTCTTGTTTCATAAGAACAGGTATAGGTAGTATAATGTGACGTGTTATATGACCATTAGTTTGTAGCCAATTGATATATTTACGGAGTGAAGAAAGCTTCCTATTGATAGAGACAGGGGAAAACTGTGCCTGGTTAAAGAGTCTATGCTTATATTCTTCAATTGTTTTTAGCGATAAGTGTTCTGGAGTGCTTGCAGTAGATTCTGATACTGTTTTGAACCAATGGACAAATTGATAAATGTCTGCAAGGTAGTTTTTAATCGTTAACTTGCTTGCTCGAGACACGTAGAGGTAGCTTTTGAAGTCTCTTAGACGCCAAACATCTATAGGATTATTTATTCCCGATTCGGGGTTTGGAAGTGGATGCGTAGGAAGCATCTTTTGTTCTAAAAGGTAGGAAAAGAAGTTTTTGAGGGTAGAGTGGTGTCGTTTGATGGAAGGAGCGGCATGCGAGGCTGCCATACTAGCGAAGTAGCGCTTGACTAATTGCTCTGTTATTTCTTCGGGCTTAAATTGACCATTATTTTGCTCTATAGCCCAGATAACAAATTTCCGAACGTCTGCAAGGTAGTTTTTAATCGTTGCCTTACTGTGGCGCTTCCTACTTGTGTATAAAGCCGTTTTATAGTTCTCTAGTATTTCCATTTTCTCCTTTTCACACGACCTCTATCTTCCTATAAGATTTAGTCCTGTAATGAGTTTTAGCCTCAAAATTATACAAATTATACCGATTATCAGTTGCCTTCTGGTATATATAACCAGCATAAATTAAGAAGGGAATGCCTGTCAAGGGTGAATAATATCCTGTAGATAGTAAAATATATAGATTGATATAGAAAGGTAATGTATGAAAAGTAAGTAAAAAGCAGTGAAAAGACTTTTCATGCTGTGAAATATTAATCTATGCTTAATTTTAACGATAATACAGGCCCTTTTGAGGCTAAAGGCTATTCTATCTTATGACTTCAGATAAATGGTGATAGATCATTCTTTATTTTCATGCAAAATTGTTTATTATAAGGACATAACTTTTATAAATCTTAATTACTCGTTATATATTTACTATATCCATTAAAATGACCCATAGGTTGATGGTTTTACGGGTGGGGATGGTTTTGGCAATGTTAAATTTTAATTGCTATTATTTCTCATACGTTATTTTGACTGTCCGTGTTGTTTAAATAGCAATTTTAAGTATATTTGTCTAGCAACAGGATGAGTGAATATTTCTCTTTGTATTCTTTCCAATAAGATCAATGGGTATTTCTGTAAATCGGTAATTACTCTTAAAAAATCATACTATAGATTGCTTTCATGCACAAATGTGACTTATACATGCCTATTGGTGAAGCTGGCTTGTCATTTGTCCTTTTTGAATGGTTTTTCTCTTTAGAGTGCAAATGGTGGTCTTGATTGACCTTTCCCTAGGCACGTTTTTTTCACAGGTGAAGTCTTTATTTGTGTATAAAAATTTATCGTCCAAGAAAAGAGAATAGAGTCTACTTTTTTTAGATAGTGAAAATACTTATAAATGTATATTTAATTTATATCTATAGTATTATAAATGGGCTCTTATCGGTAATTAAATAAACCTTATAGCATAAACTTATTAAAAATTATATGGTTATAATTATCTCACGAGATTTTCTGTAGACTTGTAGTTGCTGGATAAACTAAATGAAATAGTTCTGTAGTATGTAATTACCGATCTTTGATTTTGTGTATAGTATTAGCCTCAATACATCCTTATAAAATAATTTTATATCTTTTTTAGCTTATAATTTGGGTATAATGGATAGTTTTACCTAAAAAAGTGGTAGCAATAACCTTTCATTGAGTGCTAAATAGATTATTGAATCATAACTAACTATGGCTTTAGTATAAATCGCTTTCTCTGAGGCTATAGAGAGTCTCTAATCTTTCACTAGCCTTGCCTATCCCAATAGGCTACTGAAATATCGAAATAGCATACCTAAACAGAGCATTTGTCTTAGAAAATCAGCCTAAAAAACAATTATCAAATAAAAATATCAACTGCCAAAATGATATTTTTTGATACAAACAGAATATTTTCAGTCACTATCGGTCTTATTTAAGACTTGGAATCTATTGATCTAGACTACAGCTGTTTTAATCTCTCTGTGCTGTCAGATTATTTAGAAGAGCTAGAGGAATGTGATAAGAAAAATCTCTATGAGCATTGTGTAGGCAAAACGTGCCTAAAATCAATTTTACCTATAGTAATTCGTAATCCACACTCTATAAATACCCCATAGTTTAGCTTTGATTTTATACTTTTTCTCCAAGGAATCCTAGCTTACTCCGTTATTCTTCAAAAAATTTATTTAAAGTTGATTAATTAATTATTTTATAATTGCTTTATAAACGAATCTATTGACTTCTAATTTTCATTATTGTTTACTAGTTGTATGCCCATTACCTCTATCACAAAAAGGTTTTCTGATGAACAAAAAAAAGAAATTCTCCAACAATTGAAAAAGGGGATTACTCTGAAAGAGGCTGCGGTACGCTATCACGTCTCACAAACAAGTCTCTATCTTTGGATAAAAAAACATACTGAAAGTCCGTCTCTGCTAGGAAAAACAAAAACAAGGAAAAAATTATCTCTGAAGCAAGAATCACAATTGATTAAACAAGTACTCGAGCGTCGAACGCAAAGCTTAAAGGATATCGCGCAGACCCAACAAGTCAGCTCAGTTACCCTTTGGAAAGTATTAAAAAAACATACGCTTCAAACCAAAGCTCAACGCAAAACATATCTCTTACATCGTGGACGTAGCATTGGCTCTGATTTTTCCTACAAGGAGAAGTGTTATCTTGTTCGAGCATTCCTTCAGGGAACTCCGATAACTGTCCTTAGCAAAAGATCTGGGGCTTCTCGCACTATTTTGTATCAATGGGTGAAGAGATATCAGCAAACAGGTACGTGTACAAGTTTACAAACAAAGCGACCTCATGGATCTTCTCATTGGAAGCATGGAGTAAAAAATCTTGCTCCTTTAGTACCAGCATTTATTCGTCAACATCCCCAAGAGACATTAAACGGGCTCTATCGATCATTTGGTGAGCAAGTAAAGCAACCGATCAGTAAATCATCATTTTATATGCTTTTGAGACAGTTTGATCTTAATACTATGCCTCGGAGATCTCGGTATGCTATAAACAGGCACAAAATTAGCAAACTCGAAGATGAATTGCTTCATATAAAAAAGACTGCTTTGGTAGTCCAGACGCAAAAGTATATGGCTAAAGGGGGCGAAGTCATTGCTAAAGAATTATGGGATATGTCTTTTGTGGTACTCTTTTGCGGGATATTCCTTATTAGCTGGACGTATTTCTCCTTTGGACTCCTGCCACGATTACCACTGGCTGAAGTCGGACATCATAGCCTTCAGAATGTAGCCGGAAGGCTAGCTGAAATACAGGAGAATGGTCAAAAGTTTCTTGCTGGCCTTCCTGATGCAAAGGATCCGCAATTGCCCGATGAGAAAAGAGTCATCGAAGCATCGCCTTCACCAAGGCAACGTACGCCAGGTTTAGCTGAGAAATTTCCCTTGAAAGATTTTTCAACTGGCGTAGTTGTTATGAATATCCACAAAAATAGCTACAAAATAGGTGAGGAAGTACAAGTAGGCATGGCTGTCCTTGACCCCAAAGGGCAGACAATCTGTGATGCTCGTATGACGCTTACTGTTACCACTCCGACTGGGAGTCAAGAGGTCTATTCAACAGAAAATGGAAAGATTATACCTGGTCAAAACTGTAGTTTCACAAGTGTTACTCATGAACCTGACTACCTCACCACGTTTAAGGCTACTGATACGTCGTATAAACTTACTCTTACAGCAGAAACTGCATACGGGAGCAATGTTATTACAGATAGTGTCCAAGTCGGTGAGCCTTCTTTTCAAGTTCAACGAACAGATTTCCCAACACGTATCTATCCAGGTAGTCCCTATTGGCTAGGATTTACGATTCTTGCTCAGGAAGACTTTGTTGGAGAGATTCGAGAATCTGTTCCTGGCCTTTTCTCCGTACGGCAGGTAAGTGGGGTAGGTAAGGTTGTGGCTAATCCTGAGGGAAAGCAGAGTGAAATCGTCTGGCCGGTGTCATTTCGTAAAGGGGAAGTCTATCGTTTCTCCTATACAATGCAATTCCCAGAGGTATCTCCTGAGCTCTATAAGCTTGGACCTATCAGACTCTATGATACTCAGGGAGTCATTATCTATGAAGAATCGAGACAATGGCAAATAGCTTCAGATGCGATTTAACTATTAACGACTCGTACTATATGTGCTCTTTTTGCATTCTGTCTAAACCCTAGATCAATTGCTTCAGTTCTATTATCTCTTGTTGAATTTAGATGAATGCGTCCTTTACCTCTGGTGCCCTGCGCACTTTTTGTAAATTTAGCTACATAGAGAGTCCTTCCTGTGCCATCTACCGATGTAGCTTCTACTTCCTTATAAAGGGGATATTGTCTTCTGCCTGTTCTCATTGCTCGGTATCGTATGTTACGGAATGTAACTTCATCATCTCTTGTGTCGTCATCATATACCGTTTCTGTATAGGTAACACCATCGGGGATATCTCCTGTTCTTAAAATTCTTCCAATCATTCTTGCATGCGATAATGCATTAAACACAGGCGTTATTGTATAAAAATCAACAACCGTCAGCTGAGGAGAACTTAATTCCATCAATTCATCTAATGCATCATCTCTGTTGTCCTTATCTCGTAAAGCTGTTACAACGTTATCTAAAGCAAATCTATAGTCTCGAATAGGCAAGACAATATCACGTTGTGCTTTTGTATGAAGCATTTCTCCCGTTTCAACTTTGTGAGCCATAGTATATTCTATCACATAGTAAAAGTTATCCTCTCCCATAGTAATGTTATCAACAGCTCATAGTTATTTTGAGCCTGCAAAAGGGTTCTGTGGGTGGATAAGGAGAAAGAGACTATGTGTTTACTCTCGACTATTTCCTTCACGTCCTATGGAAGTCTTTGCTGGCCTGTGAGAGGGATACTGTTATTGCTAAGTCTCTTTATAGGCCACTATCAAATCTGACGAAGCCTTTTTCGCACTCGGATGATGATAATGCTGACGGCAATTAAAACAACGATTAGCCCGATAATCCAAGTAATAGGAAATGCAAAGAAATAGATCTCTCGATTGATGATCGGGCCATCTTCACTCATGGCTAGACTAAGGGACGCAGTATACCAGCCAAGAAGCAGGTTTTCTTCCCATAAGGCTGTTGGCACATGCAGGCCAGCAGCACTACTTGCTTCCTTTGCAACCTGAGTATTGGTAATCGCACGAGTGCTGTTGCTCAGAATATTTGCCTGATCAAGATTTATCCTTCCTACCGTTTGTCCAAACATATTTTTGATCAGTATGACACCTTTTGGTGTAATTCGATGTATTCCACTATTGTGTATTCGAACAGTGAAGGGTACTGGAGCTTTCTCTTGATAAAAAGGGGTACTAAACTGTTGGAGTGTCGCTTGGGGCTTTTTTGTATCATCCGTTATTGAAAGTAATACATTCATTACTATTCCAGCCTTGATTTGGGAGTAGGTAAGCTTATCAACCTGTGCTTCTTCTGAAATTTCAGCTTGTTTGGGGAGGAAGATAAGGGAAAAATAACTATCTTGTGCATCTATTCCTTCAGGGATCCTCATACGCAGCTGAAATGTTTCCTTTTGTTGTGGACCAATCCGAAGACTGGTTACTGGAGTTTTTTCTTCATTAAGAACATCAAAATGTTTCTTAAGATAAATAAATGAATCATTATAAGGCTCATCTAATAAAGATACTTTGCCATCTTCGCTATCGGCAGCTTTAAACGGGCGATAGCTTATCGTCAATTCGATAGGAGAGGAGCTTTTATTCTCAAGACTAAAAGGAGTATATATCTCGGAGGGTGATTGACTGTTTATTTCGATCACTGAAGGAGACAAGACCAGGGCATTTCCCTCAGCTGAAGCAGATTTTGCAAAGGAGAGGAAGAGCAATACAATGATAAGACAAAAAATAGGTTTCATATTAGAAATTTGGAATAACAAGGTACGTTATCGTATTAGTATAGCTATCTTTCTGTTGCGTCCGGGAGGTATTTACTTTATATTCAAGGGTATAGATGGTTTGCTTATCCTGTTTGGTATTTTGTGCAACTACTGCTGGGGATTGGTTATCCGATGCGTCAGCAAATTGTTTGTAGGTATTGGTTGGTTCAAAACCAGTTGCACATCGACCTTTCCCTTGCTGAATTTCACATCGATAGCCAAAACCATACGTCAAGGTATTTGTCCATTCTGAGGCTAATGTGTCAGAGCAGGCACCGTTATCACAGGTTGTGTCAGGGATAAGTGCCTGGTTTTTCGACTGGAGTGGATGATTTTCAAAAGCCAATACTTGATAGCCAGAAAGCTGACTTGTGATAATCAGTTGGTGTCTACGAATGACAGGGTTTGTTGGAGACAACACATCAAAATCAAGGATGTTTTGAGGCAAGGAAAGAGAAATCGTTGGTTGACTTATTTCTCCAAGTGTAAAATTTTCAATAAGAGGTATGTCTTGTCCACCGTCTGATTTTTTGTACGCTGGAGAGGCTTGTAGGGTCGGTTTTTTTTCTGAGACTACGTGGGGTTTTCCCTCAATCGTAAAACTATCACCAGACATAGTTGTTGCGAAAGCAGAAAAGGGAAATGCCATCGCAAGAGAAATAAGCGGTAAGATAAGTATTGTTCTTGTCATAGTTTGTGTAAGATATTACTATAGTGCATCAGTTTTACTTAATGATTTCTTCATTTTTTTCTCGCACTCGATCTGTCTGAGTGACAATATCTTTTAAGACTGTCAGATCAATCTCTTTGAGCGATTTAGCCTCACTTTTTATGACTGTAGCCACGTCTTGTTTAATCGTTGTGGTAGCTGCATCAATTGTCTGTTTGCCTTCAGCTTGTTGTAGTGCTCGAAGGTATTTCGTCTCCTTCTCTTTACCAAGGAAGTAAGCAAAGGGTGCAAGTAGGAGTAGTGAGGCAAGTTTGATTAGATTTGCTATAGTTTGATTGCTTTCTGTGCTAGGAAAGAAAAAGAGTAAAACGCAGAAGCAGAGGATAAAAGCTGCTTCTGCGTTGAGGGCAAAAGCGAGGGCAAAAGCGAGAAAGTAAAAGAGGAAGAAAAAGATGGAGTTTATGCCTTCTGTTATAGTAATGATGAGGACGATAAGGCCTGTAAGAGTGAAGGCTGTCATGTGCTTCTTTATTGTTTGGTTTGATTTGTCTTGGGAATTTGTGAATGAAAAGATAAGATAGAGAATCACAAGTCCTGCAAGCAAAATAGTGTCTGATTGATTACTATCCTTCGTCCAAAAGAAAACCAAAAGAAATCCACTAATGATGGTGATTGTTTGCGTGAGAAAGGAAGCCATACTCCTATACTAATCCATTTGTAAAAAAAAGAATAGAGAAAGAAACACTACTAGGTAAAAAAAGAAAAAAGAGTTGTAAGAATAATAAAGTTATAAGGATGATTTCTATTAAACAAAAAACATTCACCGCGTTTTGCCTTGATCGATTATTTTTTAAAGCTGCATATTGGATAGTAATTATATCCATAAAGGTTTTTGCTAGACAAATTATAGGCTAGTTTGGATTCTTGGAGTCAGGATGATTTCTCTCTTTTGTCCTTTTTTTTCTGCTTTTTGTTTGCTATACTGAGTAATATGAAGAAAACTGAGGCTAAATCAAAAAAGAATACCTATGACCCAAAAGCGATTACCTTGAAATGGCAATCTATTTGGGAAAAAGACGGCGTTTATCAGCCTGATCTTAGTTCTGCTAAGAAACCCTTCTTTAACCTGATGATGTTTCCATACCCTTCAGCTGAAGGGTTGCATATTGGGGGTATCTATACGTTTACCGGGGTTGATGCCTATGGCAGATTTAAGCGTATGCAAGGCTACGATGTGTTTGAGCCGATGGGTCTTGATGGCTTTGGTATTCACTCAGAGAATCACGCGATCAAAACGCACACCCATCCGATTGAGCATGCCGAGCGTACTGAGAAGAATTTTTATCGCCAACTTCGTGAAACAGGCAACGCCTATGCCTGGGAGAACAAGCTTGAGACTTACGATCCTGGCTACTACCGTTGGACACAGTGGCTCTTTATTGAGCTCTTCAAGGCTGGACTAGCCTATAAAAAAGAATCACCCGTGAATTTCTGTCCTTCGTGTAAGACGGTACTGGCTGATGAGCAGGTAATTGATGGAGCCTGCGAGCGTTGTAGCTCTGAAGTTGAGAAGCGCAACCTGGAGCAGTGGTTCTTTAAGATCACCTCCTACGCAGATCGCCTGCTAGGCAATGTCAAGGATCTAAACTGGACAGATAAGGTAAAGCTTGCGCAGAAGAACTGGATCGGGAAGAAAACGGGTATTAATATATCCTATAAAATTACTGATACCCAAGAATCGCTTACTGTCTTTACGACACGACCTGACACAAACTTTGGAGCGACTTTTATCGCACTGGCACCTGAGCATCCTTTTGTCACACAACTCCTTGATGGAAAAATAACGACATCTTCCGAAAAACGAAAAGAAATCGAAAACTATCTTAAGGACGTGCAAAATAAATCCTCAATTGAAAGGATGTCTGCGGGGCGCGCGAAAAGTGGTGTTTTCACTGGGTTTTATGCCGAAAATTCGTTGACAAACTACCAGATGCCGATCTGGATTTCTGACTTTGTCTTGCTGGATTTTGGGACGGGCGCATTGGTCGGAGTCCCTGCACATGATAAGCGGGATTTTGAATTTGCCACCAAATTTGGACTTGAAATTAAGCGCGTAGTCGTGGGTAAAGACGGTGATACGTCACCAATTACCAGTATCGAACAAGTACAAGAAGAAGCGGGCAACATGATTAATTCGGGATTTCTTGATGGCGTGGATATTCACAAAGCGACTGAAAAAATCATGGACCATATGGAAGAAAAAGGCTATGGCGAACGAGTTTCGAGCTATCACTTGCGGGACTGGTTAATTTCCCGTCAACGATACTGGGGACCACCAATTCCAATGATTTACTGCGAATCCTGTGCCGAGGAAAAGAAGAGTTGGTTTACAGAAAATCGTCATTTTGGGGACTCAGTGCGAAGCGTGGAGTACTCCGGAATCGATTCTGGACAAGCCAGAATGACAAATGAAGAATACTGGATTAGTGCCGGCTGGTATCCAGTCCCTGATGAGCAGTTGCCTGTAGTGCTTCCCCATATCGAAGATTACAAACCAATGGGGACAGGCAAAGCACCACTTGCCAACTATCCAGACTTTTATGAGGTAAAATGTCCGCACTGTGGTAAGCCTGCGACTCGAGAGACTGATGTTTCAGATACCTTTCTCGATAGTGCTTGGTATTTCCTTCGCTATCTCGCAACTGATCTGAAAAACATTCCTTTCCCGATGGCAAAAGAAGCAACAGAGAAATTCCCTGCGGCAGCTAATGAAGAAAAAGAAGCTGCAAGCGAGCGAACTTCTTGGCTTCCGGTGACTATGTATATTGGTGGGGCTGAGCACTCAGTACTGCATCTGCTTTATGCCCGATTTACGACCATGGTGCTCCATGATCTGGGGTATCTAAGTTTTGAAGAACCATTTAGTAAGTTCTACGCGCATGGTCTGATCATTAAGGACGGAGCCAAAATGAGTAAGAGTAAGGGGAATGTCATTAATCCTGATGAATATATCGCCAAGTATGGTGTAGACACTGTCAGACTCTATTTGCGCTTCCTTGGACCATTTAGCCAAGGAGGGGATTTCCGTGATAGTGGTATTGAAGGTATGCATCGATTTGTGAAGCGAGTTTGGTTCCTTCTGGAATCGCCAGCAAGTAACACAGAGCTTTCACCAGAGGCCAAGCGCATCATGCATCAGACCATCAAGGGAATCACGGAGGATATGGAAGCGTTGCGGTTTAATACTGCCATTGCAAAGCTTATGACGTGGTACAACTCACTGGCAAAACAACCTTCGATCACCAAAGAAGAATCACAGAACTATCTGAAGCTTATTGCTCCGTTTGCTCCGCATCTGGCAGAGGAATTGTGGGAGAAAAGTGGTGGGAAGGGTTCAATCCATGTGAGTCCGTGGCCTGTCTATCATCCTACCTTTATCATAGAACATACGGTGACGATTGCTGTGCAGATCAATGGGAAGCTTAGAGCAACCTTTGCTGTCCCATCAGACAAAGCGCAGGACAAAGCACTCATTGAAAAGACCGCACGAGAAGATGTCAATGTGATTAAATTCCTTGAAGGAAAGGAGATCCGTAAAGTCATCGTCATCCCCGGTAAAGTGGTGAATGTGGTAATTTAACTAGTAGCAGCTGCTAAATAAACTAGGCGAGGATTTGCTACGTTGGGCTGGTGCCTTTCTTTATCATCTACTTCACCATGCCAATCTAAGAATAGATTAACCTCTTGGCCTGGTCTGAGTGGTGGCTGGGAGACCTCTGTATCGCTTGGATTCTCTAAAGGCACCTCCCATGTTAGATCAGCAGTTTCTCCGTTATCTGTAAGAGTGAGTCGAGGATCATCCTCTACAAGATGACCATTTTCAACTCGTACTTCAGAGACGTCAAAAATGGGGTAGCCTCCCGAAGGATTTAATTCTGGATCAAGATGACTTCCTTCATATGGCTTAGCGGTTAAGGCGATTCTTCTAATGCCTGGTTTATTATCTGTATTCAGGTCTACCGTTGCATTTACCGTAAGAGTTGTCGCATCGTTATTAACTTCATCCCACTGGGCACCTGTAACGAATCTTGTATCACTCGAGATACTCGGACCACAAGCAGCAGCTAATGTAATTGCAGCAGCAGTTGCAACTCTAGCTCCTCTGCGTCTTCGAGGGTTGCGTTGATCGGTATCTTGTCGTGGCCTTCTTCTTGTCAATTCTCCTAAAACTGCCATAGGTGTATCCTAATAGGCAAGGCTTTTTTTGTCAAGCTCAAGCGTAACTCCCTAAACCCCCTCTTTACAATTTTCTCTCCAGTAATTATTCTAATATGAATGGATGAAAATTCTTCTCATGATGGAATAATGGGCTTCTTCAAAAGAAACGCTCTGTCTGTCGTTCTTGGAATAGTGGGGCTGATCTGTTTGGTGTATGGTGTGATGCAGATACTGCCTCAGAAGCCAGATAAACCAGATATTCTCTTTGAGGCTGCATCAGATACTGCTCCTGCTGTAAAAAAGGCAAACTCAACAGTGAAAACAAAAGAAATAACCATAGATGTCTCAGGAGCTGTGCTCAAACCAGGTGTCTACAAGCTTTCAGCAGAGAGTCGCATACAAGATGCCCTCATTGCCGCGGGAGGACTTGCGGTACAGGCAGATCGTGAACAAGTAGCCAAAGATATTAATCTCGCTGCCAAACTGACTGATGGGGCAAAGCTCTATATTCCTTTTGTCGGTGAGCAAACAACAACTACCGAAAAGAGTGCAGCTTCTTCTGAAAGTACCCAAAGCAGTATCATAAATATCAACACGGCAAGCAGTAGTGAGCTCGAAGCGTTGCCCGGAATCGGTGAGGTAACGGCGGGGAAGATCATTGATGGCAGACCCTATACGACGATTGAGGAATTGGTGGAGAAAAAAGCCGTGGGCAAAAGTGTGTTTGAAAAGATTAAAGAGTTGATAACGATATAGACATTTGGAAAGATTTGCTTCCACTCGGGCAACATTTTTTCCGTTGCAATTCGCATTATTATAAAAATGCAGGAGCTCAGGTGCAACCAAAAATGTTGCCCTTTGCTTCAATGGCTAGCTATGGCTAAAATATTACTAATAGTCATTGGTTTATTGGGGATTCTTATCTTCCGGTTCTTTTATTTTGCGCCTAGTCAGCCTGACTATCCGGTTGACCAAAGAGTACTGTTCGTCGCTACCGTCAACCAAACGCCTGAGATCAAAGAAGGAAAGCAGCTTGTACGAGTGCTCCTCTCCGATGGGAAACCGATACGTATCGTTGCCCCTGTGTTGCCAGTTTTTTCTTATGGAGATCGTCTCTCTATCCAGGGGAAATTGCAGAAAAGTGAGTATGCCGGGCGTGTCTTCTGGTCACTGTACTATCCTCAGATAACGCTTCTGGGGAAGGATGACAGACCGTTCATGCAGGCTGCTGTCGCGATCAAAGGGAAAGCACAGAATCTTTTTCAGAGCACCCTTCCTCCAATCCCTGCGTCACTCCTTGCTGGGATGCTCTTTGGTGGAAGACATGGGATGCCAGAGAGCTTTATGGCCGACCTGCAGGCAACGGGAGTTCTGCACGTTATCGCTGCATCAGGAGCCAATGTAAGCTTTGTAGCGGGAGCACTTTTGGGGATACTGGGGAGGTGCTTACGTCGGCAATACGCCCTTATCCTGGGACTAGGTGGCATTGCTTTCTATGCCTTTCTGGCGGGTTTTGAGCCGTCCATTGTCCGTGCAGCGATCATGGGGTCAGTTGCCTTTGGAGCTGCGCTTCTAGGTCGTCAGAATGACAGTATTGTGGCATTACTGTTCACGGGATATGTGATGTTGTTTCATGATCCTCAAGTATTCTTTGATCTGGGTTTTCAGCTCTCTTTTATGGCAACGCTTGGGATTATTATTATGAAGCCAGTCTTGGATTGCGTCATCCTGGTAAGAAAATCGCATCCAGGATCAGATTCTGGTCAAGTTCGTTCCTCACTTGCCAGAATGACGTTTCTCAAAAGCTTGCGAGAAGATATGAGTACTACCCTGGCTGCACAGATCACAACCACACCGTTGCTTCTTGGAACATTTGGGCAGGTAAGTCTGTGGTCAGTTATTGCCAATGTGGTAATCCTCTGGACGATTCCGATTGTCATGGTCTTTGGCGCTGTTGGCCTTGTGGTCGGGATTCTTTTTGAACCGGTGGGGAAGGGCATTGTGCTGCTTTCCTTGCCATTCCTGTTACTTTTTCAATGGGTGGTTGCGTTCTTTGGTTCCTTGGGGACAATGTTTACCATAAGCTCTTTTCCTATTGCCCTTGGCGTTGGGTATTATTTGCTCATTGGGATGCTTATACTCTTTGCTCGCAGGCGGCTCAAAAATGCTACAGCGAAAAAGGTAAAGAGTTTGCGAGATGAAATTGGGGTTTAGAAAGTAAAGCTCGGAGTCATTTTGTCATGCTGGCTTGTCCAGCATCTCTATCAAGATTCTGGATGCGCTCGTCTTCTCGCTTACCAGAATGACGACAGCTTCTTATGAAAAAGTTTTTACTCATTACAAGTATCGCTTTTGTTTTGTTACTCGGCATTGGGGGATATCAATACTTTCATTTTTATGACGGGCGACTCCATGTCATCTTCTGTGATGTTGGGCAGGGAGACGCGATTCTGATCATCTCACCCTCACGTAAGCATATCTTAGTCGATGGTGGACCTGATACGTCAGTGCTTGATTGTTTGGGGAGGCATCTGCCTTTCTGGGAACGAAAAATCGAGCTGATGCTGCTTACTCATCCCCATGCCGATCATTTTAATGGCCTGGCATTTGTAATTGATCGATTTGTTACGATGTCTTTTGCTACAGAAAGACTGATTAATAAAACAGGTGGATTTAGTGCATTGCTTGCTCTTTTGGAGGATAAAAAGATTCCTCAACGATATGTTTTTACTTCTGATCAGTGGCAATTGGGCGATGGGGTAGTAGTGACGATTAGTGGACCCTCGGAGGAGTTTTTGGAACGTACTGACCTTGATGGCATCATCGACAACAGCGCCGAGTCAGCGGCACTTATTACCGAGGTATCATATGGTGAGGTGTCTCTGCTTCTGACAGGTGATGCACCGGTCGAGGAACTTTTGGAGGTTGCCCGTGAACGGGGATCCCCAGTGGAAGTCCTACAGAGCCCGCACCACGGTTCAAAGACGGGTATAAATCGAGAAGTACTTGAGTTGCTTGCTCCACAGCTGTCTGTCATTTCAGTGGGAAAGGATAACACCTACGGACATCCGACAAAGAGTGTGCTGGATCTCTATCAGCAGTTTGAAATTCCTGTCCTTCGTACCGATCAAGTGGGAGATGTGGAGATAGTGAGTGATGGAGAGAAGTGGTGGGTAAATAAATAGCTTCTCCTTGATAAGAAAATTTTAGTAAAAGATCCTAACCGTTCGGAGTCCTAGTTTTTTTAGCGCTGGATCTGTAACAGGAATCTTTTTCGTTTTGATTTCCTGCTGTTCATACGAAAGAATCCATGGGATATACTTCCCATTTCTCTTTACCAAAAACCCTTCATCTGCCCAGAACTGCACACTACTACTGGCAGCAGGGGGAGATTGTTGGCGTTGAGATTGAAAATGCAGAACTGGTGAAGACCCAAAAAGTATTTTTGAAGAGATGTGGAAGCTGGCTGATCCTCTTGAGAAGTATATAAAAGCCACTAAATAAGCCCATAGTTGTATTTTTGTGCAAAATATGCTATCTAGCTAGTAACCCTTAGGGGTAATAGCTATGACAGAAAGAGACATACCAGTTTCATTAAATACGCCATCGATAGGTACGGTTCGTGATCCTAGATTCGATTCTATCGCAGCTTGTTATGATGTTGATGCTGATACTGCTAACAGTTTTTCTCCTGAAGATTTTACTCCTGATAAAAGGTTGGCTGCAGAGGGAAAAGCAAAAGCAGTCTGCAATCGATGTCCAGTAATAGGTGTATGTTTCGAGTATGCAGTGAGCGCTCGTGAAGAGTTTGGTATTTTGGGTGGAATGACTGCAGAAGAGCGAAAAAATAAGCCTATTAGAGACAGGGCTCTTCGAGAAAAGATGCGAGGAACAGCTGTGTACACTCGCAGAGTTGGTCCATATTATGCACGGGGTCCGCTTCCGCACCTTCGATTAACAATTGCAGAGCCTTTGACCGATGAACAAGAAGCTTTACAGCTAGATCATGAGGTGCTGGTATTTGAGAGGCAAAAAAGAGCACCTCAGGAAGCACAACAGAGGTTTCTTCAAGCAACAGAAACGCCTTTTGACGATTGTGATCTTCTAGCAACTGAGCATGTTTTTAGGTCGCTCTATGG
>JBBTVD010000026.1:0-7840 GCA_038063415.1 Patescibacteria group bacterium | reverse complement strand
AACACCAGTATATTGTGGGTCAACTTTCAAAGCATTTCCATATAATGTACCAAAACTACTTGCATCATAAGTTATTTTTGTATTTTTAACGGTCACATTGTTTGCCCGAATAGTAAGCTGACCTGTAATATCTCTTCCATCAATAACAGCACCAGCTGTAGTAACCGTCATGCTCCCCGATGGAGTAAGTACTATACTATCAGATACCCCTGTATTGGTGCTATCTGGATAACCACAACTACTTGGATTTGGAATACAATTTATTAGCTGACTAATTGTCGGAGAACTCGTTGAGATTGGAGTAGGTGTCGTTGTAGGAGAAGGAGAAGATGTAACTGTTGCCACTGTTGTTGGTGATGTTATACTTGTACTTCCAAATTTGATATATTTTCCACCTGACGCGTTTGGATCATCAACAATAGCTACATTATTAGTAAATGTTCCATCTTCAGGTTCTGTAGCCGCTATCCCAGCTGCTTGACCAAAAAAGTTGGTCACTCTGGATGAAACAAACACCATGATTGGCAGACCAATGAGCAAGAGGACAGTTATCCCAATAATCACTGCCTCCTTTTTTAAATATTTATTTTTTAATTTTGTCATATTTTCCATAGATTATATTATCCTACTATATCATCGAGAAAGAAACAATCTGTTTATTTTTGATCTAAAAAGATAGAGAACAACAAGGATTACTCCTGCCAATCCTACTATAAAACCTAAATAATTAGGTGCTTCCTGTTTATTTTGTTGTAAACCAAGCGTTAATACAGGTGAACTTCCTTGAGTATTAACTATCTGTTCTGCAATGATTTTGTCATTCTTTTTTGCTGTTACTGTATAGATGTCCGGAGCAACATCTGCAAAGGTTACTAAACCAGACGCATCGGTCTCTCCTGTTTTTATGATAGGGCTCGTAGCATTGAGCTGAGGTTTTAACGTAACAACTGCCTCTTCTAATGGTCTATTATCTTCGTCAATAACTTTTATAGATACCGTATAAGCTTCTAAATCCTTCTCTGTCTTTAGTATAGCAGTGGTTGCAGGAGCAGAAACTGGGACGAGTGGCGTTTCTTCACTTGATGTAAAGATATTTGCTACTATGTTATTGGTATTCCCTGACCCTATTTCGTAATTACCATACTGTACGGCGGTAAGTAACTCAGAACCATCACCATATTTCTTAACAGATCCATCAGTCATAGTAATCGTTGCCGTACCTGCTCTATTTGGCAAAAGGGTCAACGAATAAATAGTACAATTCTGTTTTGAGCCACCCAATGTAACTCCTACAAACGACAGATCCTGGACAGAAGGAGTTTTGACAAAAGAAAAGTCACAATTCCCTAAGGTCATATCCTGAACAGTGAGATTCTCAGAAAGAACTACCTTTGCTTGTGCAGCATTAAAAGCAGTCGTTTCTTCATCAATGATCATAGCAACGGTAAATGGAGCATTTGTGGCAAACGTACCTGCACTTGGAGAAAGAGTAATGGTTGCAGCAAGAGCATCCGTCGGCATTAGCAGCAAAAGTACATTAGAAAGAAAGAGAGTCAATATATATCTTTTAAATATATTTTTCATATTATTGTCCGTATTGCTTTGCTATGATTGAAAAGTCTGTCAGGTTTACAAGCCCATCATCATTCATATCTGAGAGTCTATTCGTAAGATTTGATGTTTTGAGCCAGTCGAAAGCAAAGAGTGATATATCAGTCAGGTTGATCGCGTTATCACCGTTTATGTCACTTAATTTGTGTCTGATAATGCTTCCACTTGTTGCTGTTGTCCTATTACCCAAGCTATCTTCACCGAATACTTCTATATCATTGTTTCCTAGATTAAGATCCAAAGTTTTCTGCCAAGAGGTACTGTTTGCATAGGATACGGTATCTGTCAAGTTATTGATATAAATTTTGGTTAAGGTGGCTGGCCTGCTTCCAGCAATGATTATGCTGGCGTTATATGTAGGCGAGGTAACACTGCCGATTGTTGGAGGAGTTAATGGTACTGTCGTTGGTGTAGGGCTACCTGATGGAATGGCTGTCGGTGCTACTGTTGGTATTGCCGTAGGAATAGCCGTTGGCTCGACTGTTGGTACAGCTGTAGGTAAAGGCGTTGCTGTAGGAGGAACAGATGTAGCCGTTGGCTCTCCTGGAACTGGAGTAGCAGTTGGGGCTGCTGCATTGATGGCATACGTTCCATTGTTTACCGATAAAAGAATTTCACTATTATCCGTGAAGGATTTTACTGACCCATCAGTTAATGTGATCGTCCCAGTACCTTCTGTAAGTGGTGTAAGAGACATTCTATAGACGGTACATTGATTTGATGATGTGCCCAACATTGCCCCCGCAAAAGATGGAGAGGTAGTATTTGGTGTGTTACCGACATACGTGAAGTTACAGGCATCTGTTGTTGGAGCGGAAATGCCAGAGATAGAAAGATTGGAAGAAACTGTCACACTTGCTTGCGCAGCATTAAAAGCTTTACCCCCACCGTTGATCGAAATATCCACGGTAAATGGAGTGCCTACTGTTAGAGAGCTACTTGCAGGAGACGTCTGAATGGTTGCGGTTAAAGGATTTGGAGTAGGAGTAGGTGTAGACTGTGCAGCTTCACAGTTTGCACCATTACCAGTTGGAACACACGTTGTGTCTGTAAGAAGTATTTTATCAATACCAACACCAGGATCTCGCTCAGTGAGCTTAATGACATGCGTTCCAGCAGTAAGAGCTACTGTAATTAGATTGGCCGTACTTGCGTTCCTATAATTCACCCAGGTAAATTCATTAGCTGGGATAGTGCTACTATTACCTACAACAGTAGCGCAACCTCCATCAATTTGTAAATAAAAAGCATTATTTGAGGAGTCAGGAGCAAGCATTCTACTCCAAACAGTGTACGTCTGTGTCTCTGGAACTGAGATAGTCATTGTTACGGTATTTGTGCTTGTCGGTGTAACTGAACATGCTGGGGTAGGGGTTGCTTGAGCGAAAGCGAGTGTTTTAACGGAAAACACACCTATAATAAACAGAATGATGAAGAGAGCAGTCGTCTGTAATTTATTCATAGATTAGCTATTCGCAATAATTAAAGAATATATAATTCTTTAGCTTTATGTCAAGTGACAACTAATCTTGCAATGAGAGTTGTTATTCTTGAAACATCAAAGCAAGTGCAGCAAAAAGAATAATGCCGAAAGCTGCAATCATAATCGCTATAAGCATTTTTTTATCTTGTTTCTCTGGAAGATTAGCAGCATTACTGAGTAAACCCATACACCACCTATTAAGAACGAAATATAAAGAGGTGTCAAGTAGCCTCTTGCTACTCCCTAAATAATGCAATACTATAAATGCATAGTATGAATATTCTTACAAGCATTTTCATTTTCTTAGTAGCTGCTGCTTATGTTCTTATAGTCAATTCTTTTGCCCTAACTCCTTTTACTCTTTTGAGAATATTAGTACTTCCTATGATTTTGCTGCTTTTTATTCTTTATCGTTCGTCTATAGCTTCATTGAAAAAATTCTTTCAGCATCGCGGGAAATGGCTTTTACTTTTTTGGGGAACGGTTTTTGTCCATCTGCTTGTGCTTTCTACAGGAGGCTTGCAGAGCCCATTTCTTATTTTAATTCATCTCTTTATGGTTGGTTTAAGTTTTATTTTTGGTTTTACGGTATCACTTTTATTTTTACTCTTCTCCTTCATGGTTATTTTTGTTGATACTGCTTTGACACAAAATGTTATGAAGTTTATCGCGGAAAACCCCACGGTTATTATTTTACAAATCGTATCGCTCATTCCTATTGTTCCAGTTGCGTATATTATCTCCCAACAGTATCGCTTAAAAAATGCGCTTGCAAACATACTTGGCACGCAAGTAAAAACGGATCAAGCAATTCTTGAGCGGTTAAATGAACTTATTATTGTGACTGACCCGCAGTTTACTATCCTTTCTGTTAATGATGCTGTAGAAAGGGCTTTACAAAAATCACGCTCAGAGATTGTGAATACGTCTCTTTTTAGAACGCTTTTGCTCAGAAATAAAGAAGGTAAAGTTATTAATAAAGAATATTTTTATCCAGATGGAAAAACCTTCCAAACACTCAATGCCTTTATTAGTGAATGTACGTTGATTAACTCCTCTGCAAACCAAAAAAAGTTTAACCTTCTGGCACAACCAATAGAAAGCGCCGATGATCAAATGACACAAATAAGTTTTATTTTGAGCTACTATAGCCCAAATCAAGATAAAAATATGATTGCTATCAGCACTGATCGGGCGAGAACAAAATACGAAGCGATGTCTAAGAATCTAAGAGATAAATTTTTTAAGAAAGGAGAAACTGAAGATCTCCATCAATTAGTACTCATGAATAATATTGAAAGCGACATATTTACCGTACAGGAACTCAAAAATATTGACATGCCAAATACTCTTTCGCGTATTGATATTTCACAACTATGCAGACAAACAGTGCTTCTCGAACAAAATTTCGCTCAAATCTTTAAAACAAAATTAACTTTTGAAATCTTAAATTTCGGATGGAAGGATATTACTCCATTAACGGTAGATAATTATGCTATCAAACCGGAACAATTAACAGGTCCGTTCTTTACTGTTGAATGTGATATACAGAAAGTAGGCCTCCTCATAAAGAAGCTTCTCGATATGCTTATTATTCTTTCTTCTTCAAAAGTGGAAAAGCAAGTACATATGAGTGTCGAACAAGGAACCAATAAGGAAGTAATCATCAAAATATTTAGCACGTGCTCTACGCTGGCTGAAGAAGAGCTATCAGACATTTATCTTCCCTATTATGGCCGTCTTGCAACAAAAACTAATTTACAAGTAGGCTCAGGTTTAGAAGGGTATTTAATTAAGACATTAAGTGAATCATTGGGGCTCTCTCTTAATATGCAGTACACTACTACCACATCCACCGCGAATATTTCATATACCCTTATCCTTAAGAAGAATTTTGCTTCATAAAAAACTTTTTTTTATTTTTTGTCTGGTAGAGTCTGCACCTCATGGTGTGCATCGTAAATATAA
Organism: Patescibacteria group bacterium; assembly: GCA_038063415.1. GTDB lineage: Bacteria > Patescibacteriota > Microgenomatia > Levybacterales > UBA12049 > JBBTVD01. The sequence continues at coordinate 2,778 of JBBTVD010000026.1, read as the reverse complement.
TTTTTATTCTGTGACATTACCTCAAAAACATATTTTGTACCTGGTTTTAGCTTTTCTAACGTAATAAGATGCTCCTTTTTGAGATCATCACCAAAAGCATCTTTTCCATAAGAGAGAGTTTCACCATAATTGACTTTATTATTCCTCGTATAATGATTGGTCTTCCAGGTAATAATGACATAATCTTTTCCTACTTCAGCAACTTTTACATCGGAGATTCTTGTAGGATTAGTATCAAACAAGACTTCATAAGCAGCAGTTAATTTTACTCGTACTGGCTCTGTTACCTCGTTTGTTTTGTTAGCAACAAAAGAAAAGGCATTATCTGTCTGAGTACTAACATAATCGGTTATCGTAGCAACGCCATTAAAAGCTACGTCAATAGATTGGCCTGTCCCGGTAACACCTGATTCAAGAGACAACATACCATTACGGACAACCCCTTCTGTTTGTTCTGTGAGACCATGATAGCCGCTACCAACACCTGTTGAGACATACGTCATAGTATCTATGCCACTGTCTAATGCCGATCTGACAATCATTCTTCTAGTATCCGTAACAAACTGGAATGAGGTAGAAAGACCCTGACCGATTGTCGCAAAGAACTCCTGCACTACATTTTTACCTTGCGTGAGTGTTTCTTCTATATCCTTTCCCACTTCTTCAGGAACAGATGGTTTTTGTGGTTCAAGCGGCTCAGTTATTTCTTGTTCTTGTTGCTTTTCAGGTTGTTTCTGCTGTTTGGGGGGGACTGGTTTTTGTTTTCCAGGTGTAAATATCTGGGTTACTTGCGCAAAAGGAGAAATAGTTAGGGTTATTTCATCTATGGCTGTTTCATTTCCCGCGTTATCTGTTCCGATAAGAGTAATTATGTATGTCCCAAAACCAAGTGCCTGTTCAGGAGTGTAGAAAAAAGGGGAATATTTGTTGCAGGTTTGTTGGGTGTTATCGATTATTTCTGTCCCATCACATTGCCATAAAGGTTTTTGAATATTCAACGTATAAATTGACTGCAATGTCTCTCCAAGGAGCGTTTTCTTTTGTATAGCTATTTCTACTTGCTGAGGACCACTTGCTACGTTTGGGCCTCCTGTTGTTTGGGGTTGGCCGTCATTTGCACCAGCAAGCTGGTCGACAATCTCACCCGAAAAGGTCGGTGTCTGATCGGTAGTAACAAACGTATTGCTGGTAAATGGTGTAGTATTAATAGTTGCAATGGAAATATTGGGAGCCGTCTGGTCAACAAAAAGAATCCGTGACCCGCTTGTTGTATTTCCCGCGTTATCTGTTGTATTTACATTCCAGGTAACTTTCCCCTCTCGAAGCTTCCCATCATTTTGTGTTTCGTTCCAGTTATTTGAAGATTTTGTAGAGAGAGAAAGATAATTATTATTTGTGTCTGCATCTGAAAAACCTGCATAGGAAACAAGAAAGGTATTTTGTGCATATTCAGTCGTCTGACTGGCTGGAATACCAGATATACTAAAATCTCCTGATGGTTGTCCTGAACCAAGAGAGGGATTATCAACGGAGAAAGAATAATTTGCTATCCCGGATAGTGTGTCTGTTGCTGCTTGCCAACTAAAAGTTTGTCTGGTGTTATTTGTATAGCTTGAACTAGCAGGACTTTGTAAAGAAAGTGCTGTGGGACCGATTGTATCGACAGTAAAGCTATCCGAAACAGGAGAGCTGGTATTACTGTTACTATCAGTTGCGCGAACGTACATCGTATGTGAGCTATCCGTAAGAGAACTGGTTACAGCACAGGCAAATGCTTCACTTGCTTCATCAAAACTTCCATCATCTGCTGTACAGCTATTCCACGTCCCACTGGTACTATCTATTTGGAATTGAACGGAGGATACTGTCCCTGTTGCTTCGGTGGCTGTCCCTGCAAGTGAAGGCGTCGTGTCATTGGTCGGATCAGCAATCGGTGTTAATGTTACCGTTGGAGCAGTAGCGTCACTGGCAGAAAAGGCCAGAGTAATATCTTGGAAATTGACTGTTTGTGTCGGATCGGTAGTTGCAAACGTTAGCTCATATTGCACATATCGATGGGTATCCGTAACACAACTATTGGTCGAGAGATCAGCGCCTGAAGAGATGCCACTACACGAAGCAAAAGCTGACGCACTACTCATACTACTTGAATTACTTGTTCGTGCCTTGACGGTAAGGGTTGTACCGCTTGGAGTCGTTGCGGTATAGGTGAGCGTTCCCCAATTACTTGCTTGCTCGGTATCAAAGATTGACGAGGTAAGAGATCCAGAACTTGCATATTGTTGTTCCTGAGAGGCAAGAGAATAAAAGGTTGAGGGAGAATTTTGATTGTTGTATTCTGTTGCGATCCAAGTTGCAGAACGAACGTTGTTTGAAATTCTGACTTCATCAAGTGATCCCAGGAATGGGCTTGATAACCCACGATTATTACTTCCCATTTCCACAGAAGTAGAGTCTGTCGCTGGAGTTGAGGTGCTAGAGAATGCAGGTGTTCCTGTTGTGCCAACAGAAGCACCATCTATATAGATGACCACATTATCATTTGCATAATCAATAACACCAACGACCTGATGCCAAGTGCCTGTAGAAATTGCAGAAGATGTTGTTTCACTTTGCAAAACTTCTGCATCAGTAGAGCGACCACCAACCTGAACTTGTTCAGCACTATTAAAAAGCATTAACGCGCGAGCACTCGTATTGCTCCCATTAATCGAGGCAAACAGAGCAAGGCGGCTACTTGTCGAATTATTGATATTAACCCACGCTTCAAGTGTTGTT
>JBBTVD010000025.1:0-25679 GCA_038063415.1 Patescibacteria group bacterium | reverse complement strand
CTTTAGTTATTTGATAAATATCACCAAGAACTGGTGTTTTCTGATCTTTTTTTGTCGTATCAGGACGATATACCTGTCGAAGATAATTTCCGTCGACGTAGGTTTCGCTTTCGAAGTTGAAATAACCTATAAATACCCAACCAAAATGAAATGGAATCAAATCCGTGGTTGGTATCAACGGTGCTTCAACAGCTTTTATAGAAGGTTGTTGTGTGACAAGTACATTTGAGGCGAATCCAGAAAGAATAACAAGTACTGAAACAATAAATCCATAGCGCAACACTTGATTTACTATTTCTTTTCTTGCCTTTTTTGTTAAGTGCGGTCCTATGCCTAATTTGACAACAGTTGTAAAAAGACCCACTAATACAAAAAGAGAAAAGCCAATTAAGACAAGTGGATTAGAGAGGTATGGTGCAGCATCTATGAACATATTTCACAAAAATCATATCACGTCTCTTCTCTGGTTTCAATCATCACGACTTTTCCGTTGACATATAATGACCGCAAAACAAAATGTCAGATTAGGTAGGGCTATATAACGGATTTAATACTGTTTCATCCCCTTACGAAAGTATGTTAAACTTATTCCACGAATGAAAAAAAAGAAATTTTACCTTTTCATTGCTGGTATTTTAGCTGTCACAAATGTCATAACAATTGCCTTTATCGTGTATGAAAAACGTGAGCCCCTTCCCTCCTTTCACAATCCTTATCCCTTGATTGATCCTGCACGAAGCTTCATCGACCAAAAACATTTTTTTAGTACCATAGAACCACTGAGGAAAAAGGTAACAGACAGTGTTAGGCATTATGAGAAAGAAGGTAGTCGCGTTGGCGTATATATTGAGTATCTCAACACGGGCGCTAACATTTCTATCAACCAGGATGAACGGTTTTGGCCAGCATCGCTCAGTAAGATGCCAACGGCTCTGGCAGTGATGAAAAAAGTAGAAAAAGGAGAATGGAAGCTGTCAAACGAACTGGTACTTTTTTATGAAGATAGAAATGATGCGTTTGGTACCCTCTATCAAAAACCTGCAGGGACACGGTTTACCATAGAGGAGCTTCTAAAAGAACTCATTGTTAACTCCGATGATACGGCGCACCGTATTCTTATCCGTAATCTTTCCGCGCAAGATTTTGAAGATATGCTTTTAGCCCTTGGCATGGATGAAATGTATGACAAAGAGTACAATATTACAGCAAAAGAATACTCACGTATTTTCCGAACACTCTACAATTCAAGCTATCTCAAACGTGAATATTCAACAATGCTTCTTACATGGCTTTCTGAGACACGTTTTAATGAATTTTTAGATAACGGTGTCCCAACAAAAGTCACCTTTGCTCACAAAATAGGAGAACACGATCCGCAGGTTACCTATCTTGATTCTGGTATTGTCTACGTACCCGATCGTCCGTATCTTATCACGGTTATGGTAGACGCAAAAAACAGTGGTGGCAGGGAAACCGCAAAAGAGATCATGAAAAAAATATCTGAAGAAGCATATACCTATGTGGCGAATAATTAAGACAATAACAAAACCAATATCGATAACCCTTCTTAGCCTTTCACTTCTTTTTGCGGGATTTCCTTCAGGTGCTTTACTCGATTATGCAACCAGGCAAGTACAGGAGCAAAACATTGTAGACTCTCTTTATTGGGCAATGAAAGATCCCAATGTTATAGACAAAGGACTTAGTGAAATCTTGCGTCCAGGGGTAAAAAAAGCCCATGCTGCCACCTTTTCTATCCAGAGCGGCTACTATATCGGAAACGCGACTGACAATAGAGCCATAACTGGACTTGGTTTTTCTCCAGATCTCGTCCTTCTGAAAGATAACACTACTGCCGGAAACGATGGTGTACTCTGGAGAAGCTCTCCTATGACAGGAGAAAGAACAGTAAAATTTGAAGCAGAAGCAGATCTGACAACAAATGCTATTCAGTCACTTGATAGTGATGGATTTACCTTGGGAACCAGCACTGATGTTAACTCAAGTAATATAATGCATAATTGGGTTGCATTTGACGGATCTGATTGTACCGCTAGTGGGACATTCTGTGTTGGATCATATACTGGCAATGGTACATCCCAAACTATTACTACTGGATTTCAACCTGATGCCGTTGTTGTAAAAAGGTCTGGAGCATCAGCCGCAGTCTGGCGTTCATCGTCCATGGGTGCCAATACCACGGACTATTTTATTAATACCAATCAGGATAGTAGTGGTCAAATGATACAGAGTTTTACTTCCAGTGGTTTTACGATTGGCAATAACGCGACAGTCAATACCAGTAGCAATACGTATTGGTTTTTCGCGTTTAAGCAAGTATCAGGCGCCATGGATGTGGGGACATACACTGGTAACGCAACAGATAATCGAAACATTGACTCAAGTGTCGACAGCGGCTTAACCTTTCGTCCCAATTTTGTCTTTACCAAAAATGCTAATGCGACAACTGCTGTGACTGCTGTACTGAGTAATACTGAAAATTACGGTGACCGTTCATTTTTGCCAACAGATGCGGCAAGCGCTGTTAATCACATTCAGGAGCTACGATCAGGAGGAGGATTTCAAGTTGGTACGTCAAGTAACGCCAATGGTAGTGGTAATACGTTGAACTATGCTGCCTTTGGTGGAGCTATGACCAAAGCAGCAGGAAGTGGAACCTTTGACATGACAAATGGTTCGTATACGGGAACAGGTTCCGGGTTTTCGATTACCGGTCTTGGTTTTGCTCCTGATTTGGTTATGGTCAAGCATCATGATCAGATTTTCGATCAGTATGCCGTGTGGCGGTCACGTGTTATGGTCGGAGATATTTCTCATTATTTTGGGAACGCTGCTTCAACATTTGCAGGTGGGATTACCGCGCTTGGTTCTGATGGTTTTACCATAGGCACAAATGCGACAGTCAACGACTCAGGTGACACGTATTATTGGACGGCATTTGGGAATGCGATGAAGCCTGATATTGCAGGTGGCTCATCAGATTTTCTTATAGGTGCCTATATCGGTGATGGATTTGACAACAGGAATATTGATCGGTTGCCCATGCAGCCAAATTTTGTGTCGGTAAAGAGGGTTGGAGCTACTGCGGGCAACTGGCGGACGTCAAATCAATCAGGAGATCAGAGTCTTTACTTCAGCGCTACAGCACAAGCTGCCAATATTATCCAGGCACTCAATAGTGACGGATTTCAGCGAGGAACAAGCGCGGCAGTAAATACAGCCGGAAGTACCTATCATTATTTCTCGTTTAAAACAGGGTCGAACTTTGCCAACGACACCTATAGCGGCACAGGATCTTCCCAAAACATCACGGGTGTGGGATTCCAGCCTGGTCTGCTGTGGATCAAAAAAACAACAGGTGGGACTGCCCGTGCAGGAGTGCTTCGGACATCAGCACAGAGTGGAGACGCTGCCCAACCCTTTCTTAATGTAGGTACCATCACAAACGCGATTACCGATCTTCTTTCAAACGGTTTTTCCGTTGGCACAGCAGTTGAAACCAATGAAAACAACACGTACCAATACACCGCCTGGAAAGCTCCTGTAACACCTGTTATATCAGTTAGCATTAACACTGATGGCACGGTTTCTTATGGCACTCTTTCTTCAGGACAAACGGTAAGTAGTATTGATCTCTCAGATACACAAACCGCGGAAAATGATGGGAATGTGGCGGTAGATTTAAATATAAAAACAAGTGTTCCCAATGGGTGGACGCTCGGCTCGACAGCAGGATCTGATACGTTTGTCCATGAGTTCTCGACAAATAGTGGCAGTAACTGGACAAAATTTATAACAGATGATACGTACCAGATACTCCTCACGAATCTCTTACCTGCTGCCACGCAAAACTTTGATCTCCGCTTTACTGCACCAAATCCCTCAACAAGCGTTACAGAAAAAACACTTACCATTACCATCCAGGCTGTCGAACATTAAATACTCGTTAAAAATCCTCTTGACTCAAGAAACTATATCTGGTTTACTTAATATATAAATAATTTCTATGACTATTGCAATTAAATTAAAAAAAGGTTTTAAACAATTAGTTCTTGCTCAGACTATTTTGTCTCTTGTACTTCTCAGTGTGTTTGTTCTTCCAGCTCGCGCAGCAACTACAGCTTCAGTAACGGCAACGGTTACTGTCCAAAATATTTCAGTCGCGGTATCTGATGGCACGGTTTCTTATGGCACATTAGCTCTTAATACGTCAGGTGGTACCAATGGTTCAGATACGCAAACAGCAACCAATGATGGTAATGTAACGGTTGATTTTAACGTCAGAGGACAAAATACTGCCGCATGGACTTTGGGTGCGACAGCAGGAAGCAATCAGTATGTCCACAGATTTTGTGTTGCGACATGTGGTTCTGCACCTACTAACTATACAGCGTTAACAACAAGCTACCAGACGCTTGCATCAAGCAAGGCAGCATCTGCTACCCAAACCTTTGATCTCCATATTACTACTCCTACTTCAACATCTAGTTATGCACAACAATCAGTTGACATAACAGTACAGGCAGCTACTCCATAAATAGTGTATAATTAAGTTGATGAGATCTTTTTTTATTGTCCTATTTGCAGTCTTCCTTGCTCTCCTTTCTTTTCCTCATTCAGTTCTTGCTAAAATAGGCGTTGGTGTTGGAACTGGTAAAATTCACGTAGATGAGAAGCTAAAACCTGGTATTATTTATGAATTACCTCCTCTCACTGTTTTTAATACAGGTGACGTTGCATCAGATTATGAAGTAAATGTCGCCTATCATGAAAAGCAGCCAGAGTTAAAACCTGACGAATCGTGGTTTATCTTCTCCCCTGAGAAATTTCATCTTGAACCAGGGAAATCACAAGAAGTAACGATAAAACTTAACCTACCAGTACGAACAGAACCAGGAGACTATTTTGCGTATCTGGAAGGCCATCCTTATGCTACGAGTAAAGATGGTAATACAACCGTTGGAATCGCAGCAGCAGCAAAACTGTATTTTACTGTTGTCCCGGGGAGCTTTCTTGAAGGCATCTATTTTAAAGTTCTTTCATTTTGGCAGGTATACGCACCGTGGCCACAAAGAGTACTCATTGGCCTCTTCATTCTTGCCAGCATCCTTCTGCTTAAAAGATTCTTTCATATCCAAGTTAATCTCAAAAAGCCATCTGATCAAGCAAAAAAAGACGGATAATCACAATCAAATCATGAATGAACAAACGAACCAAATTACTCATTTTTTTTACTTTTCTTCTTTCAGTTTTTCTTAGCGGACAGATCATGGTTGCGCATGGACAAACCAAAGCAGCAATCGTTAATGCCCAGGTAAAAATCAGTATTTGTGGAAACGCAATTATCGAAGGAGGAGAAGATTGTGAAGGAAGCAATCTGAATGGGAAAGCATGCTCAAATCTTGGCTATGCTACTGGCACGCTATCTTGTGATATCGCTTGTACCTTTGATACCTATGCATGTAGCGTTGCTACTCTAACTCCTACACCTACTACTCTACCAAGCACCTCGAACAGTACGCCGACCAATACACCAACTTCAACAGCTGATTTTACGATTCTTCCCTCATCATCCCCTACAACCACACAAGTTATTCCAATCGCTACTTCAAAACCGCTACCAACCTCTTTTCCTTCTCCGAAACCAAGTCGCTTGTTTTTGAATACACAATCGCTTCCTGTCGAATTACAAATGTTTGATATTATTGGATCGGGTAAACTTTCTAAAGAGACACTACCGACTATCATGCAATTGTGGATCAATGAATGGAAACTTTTTGTCACTTCGAGTCTTGGAAAGAATGGTGAAGCCACTTCCAAAAAATGTGATATTAATCATGATGCTATCTGTGATGTGCGTGACTTTTCCGTACTGATGTATTACATTGAAAGATAAGGCCTATGAAAAAATTATTTAGTTTGCTTGGCATAATGAGCTTGAGTATCTTATTCATTTTTGGAGCTTGGATTCTGATTCATATGCTTGCTGTCTTTGGTATTTTTGTTGCAGTTGCATATCTGCTGTCGTGGTTTTTTGCACCGAAGTACATCCCCTGTCTTTTCTGTCGTGTTGGGAAAGAAGGAGCCATGTGTCCACTTTGTCACAGAACAATTGTTAAAAAAACAAACCTATCACCTGAGCATGTTACATCCGCAGTCTTAAATAGTGCCCTGATTTTCCTTTTTTCGATCTTTTCACTAGGGATAGTTTTTGGAGAAAGCCGCATCCTTTCTCTTTTTGGATTTTCAGATGTACCCAAAACAGCTTCATTTACCATCCCTACAAAAGGACAATACAAAATTGGAGAGATTTTCCCCATGGAAATTACCATTAAAAATATTACCCATTCCATAAACGCCGTTCAGGCAGACGTTGCATTTGACCCAAAAAAAGTAGAAATTGTTGATATCGTAACGAAAGAATCCTTTGCTACCATTTTTATTCAAAAGGAGATTAATAACGACACTGGCTTGGCCAGGTTGACAGGCGGTCTGCCAAATCCAGGATTTATAGAGAATGAAGGTGTTTTTGGGACAATTTTATTTCGAGCAAAGAGCGCTGGAATTGTCAACATTAGCTTTTTGGCATCATCTATGGCACTAGCAAACGACGGAAAAGCAATAAATGTCTTAAAAGATTTACCTTCAGCATCATATCTTATTTTGCCAGAGCAATTATCAGAAGCAGAGAGAAAGAAACAGGCAAGATTACTCGTTGAGAACAGTGTATTAGGAGCAAAAACAGAAAAAAATCCACAATTAACCTTTTATGATACGAAAGAAAGGATAGAACTGTATACAGAAAAAGATATACAAAAGTACGAATCACGAAAAGTCACGATTCAATTTCTGGATACATTGCAAGATAGTAATCTCTTGATACTTAATCTCTGGAGAACTCTCTTAAATTTAGGTTCTCAGACCGATGGTTAAATTTAAAATCAATTGGTTGACGAAGCTAACAAACCTCTCAAGCCACTACCAAGAAGTCTCGTCCATAAAAACTTACTTTTTCATCGGACGGCAGGCATCTGGGTAATCAATGAATCAAAACAAATTCTCTGTCAAAAAAGATCTCTAAAAAAAGATATAAAACCAGGTATGTGGGAAGCATTTTTTGGTGGACATCTGGGACCTGGAGAAGATTACTTAGGCACTGCTGTAAAAGAAGTCTCAGAAGAATTAGGGATTTCGGTTACAGAAGAAGATCTCGTCCTTTATAAGATTCTTAAAAGTGGCGGGACACATAATGAGTTTCAGTTTGTTTGTGCACTAAAATTGCGAAGAAATGATCTTGATTTTAACTTCGAAAAAGAAGAAATTGATGAACTGCAATGGTATCCTTTGGCAAAGCTGAAAGAGATTCTGCTGGACAGACAAAATATTAACTGGGTGCATAAGCCTTGGGATGCTGAGGTACTCAATTGGTTAGCTACACTCACCTAACTATTCTTTCGCAACTGGAGAAATTCTAATAATCCATGGTGCAGGTGTTTCTCTCCACTCCACAACTGAATGTTGTCTCCTTTTTGGTAATTCTGCTGGTGGTTCTTGTCTAACAAGTTCCAATCTTATGCGAGGGAGCGGATTTTGCGAGTATGACGCATGCCCTTTGCTGCTTTTTCGACAAGCATAGCGCGTTTCTTCTCAAGTCTTTTCTTTGTTTTGTGTGGGGTGTCAGGTCTTTTACTGCCAACACCGGTAGGTCTTTTTGCCATGAATATATTATACACTATTTTGTGAGATTTTTGTAGAGGAACTATGCTGCTTGCAGTGCTGTCTCCGCTATATCCTCTATCGTATCGGTAAACTCCTGTTGAGTGGGAGTAAGACTTTCCCTTCCTGTTTTTAAATCTGGAACGAGATATGGTCCCCGGCAATTAAAATCAATAATTACCTGCATGATTTCCTTCTCCTTTGTTTTGTGTGTACCTATTCCCCAGTCTGCAACTCCATAAGCATTTTGTACTCCTGCCTGTTCAATAAGCTTTCTGGCAACTTTTATCGTACCATTATACACATGCGGATATCGTTCTCTAAAAGCATCTGGATCAAGTGGTGTCCAATCTCTTCTGGTTACATACTCTGCTCCCGGATCACTCGTACTTAGCGTAGGGAAAGCATCAACAACCGTTTTACCATTTTTGGTTCGGATAAAGAAATGCATGCGAACTTCTTTCAGACAAGGGTTTATTTCTCGAGGATCGTTGGGGTTAAATGCTTCTAGTTGGGATGCATAGGCTTGAGTGAGTGGGACAAGTCCAGGTATATGACCTTTTAGATTTAAATATGGTTGGAAAACATAATTTTTATTTTTCTTTAGCTCTGGTATAGCTTCCATTGAAGGAACTACTTGAATGTTTTTGCTTTGAGATTCACTATTATGCTTAATAATAACAGCATTATTCTTCCAAGCATCAGCCATGGCCTCAAGCTCATTAAATGTATATGATTTTACCGTAACACCAAGGGGCTCCAAAATATCACGAATCGCAGCCTCTTTGTCATTGCCGTATTGTTGTACAGTTGGTGCATTAATTGCTCGATTTGGATCAATTCCCACTCCCCATGCTTGTTCTGGTTGATCTCCATCAGGACCTGGATATCGAAAAAAATGAATTGCATGGTCAATAACCACCGGATATTCAGTTATCCTTCTATCAGGACGATACGTAGCACTCACGAGGTTGCCTTTTTTATCAAACCGGGGATCTTGGGCAATAATAATTGTCTCAGGAACGGTATTTCGCTTTTTACCAGGACGGCTATAAATAACTCCAATATCAACACCTAAGGAAAGTCTCCCTTCTCGGAGTCTCTTCTCCAAAAGATCTCGCCGCGGAAACATATCATCAATCTTTGGATGATGAAATTGTTTTGAGACGGGATGATATACATCATAAAGCCATAGAGCTTTTTCTCTCATACAATCTCCATTTAAAGAAAATTATTTTACTGTAAATATGGAAGAGGGTCAACAAGCGAACCGTTTCGTCTCACTTCAAAATGGACATGAGGGCCTGTGGTTCTCCCGGTCATACCATTGATCCCAATCGGCGTCTTCCCCGCGACCACACTATCTCCGACAGATACAGCAACGCTTGCAAGGTGAGCATAATGTGTTTCGGTACCTGAACCATCAGTGATATACACATCAGTTCCGTAGCCATAATTCCAGGTACCAATGTTGATGTTACTTATCCTTCCTGACTGCCCTGCATAGACAGGGACACCCATAGGGGCGAGGATATCGACTGCTTGATGGTACCAGGAAGGATATTGTCCAATGGTTCCACCTTGAAGCGGCCAGGCAAATCCGCTTGATGAGACGACTCCTGATCCTTGCGCCGCAATATATGTCCTGCGTGGTGGTGTATAGATCGTTCCAGTCGTCGATTGCTCTACCCCATCAGGAACAATGAGCATTTGTCCGGTCACAAGTGCAAAGGTTTCGGCATTGGCAAAATCATTAAAAGGGAAATCGACAATTCCCTGTGGATTTGTCTCATATTCTTTTGCAATGGTATGCACCGTATCACCTTCCGCAACTTTGTGAGCAATACCGGTGACTGGGAGGATCTGCAATTCATCTCCAATTGAGAGAGAGTCATCAGCTAAATCATTGGCCCAACGTATAGTGTCGGTTGATATACCAAACTTCTTTGCTACTGTGTCAATAGTATCTCCCTTTTCAACAGTATAGGTTAGGATCTTGTCTCTGGGTTTCTTGGAGATTTCGGTCTGGAAGACATCATCTCCAACAATAATTGATTGCTTAGTCTGTGCACTCCCAAAAGCAAGACCTGAACTTTTATTATTAAAAAGGGGGTATGTCTCAGCTAGAAACGGGGCAATACTTACGCCAATCCCGAGAATACCCATACCAGTAAGGTGAAGAAATGGACGATTATACCGTCCCCTTTTCATACTTACCAACTTGACGATACGATTTTTACCTGTTTCAAAGGTACGGGAGAACAAAAATAGTTTTCTCTTACTGTAGTAGCCTAGGAAGTCAAAAAAGTTTACAAATTCTTTGACAAAATACCTCATACTCTATTTCTAACCTTATTTCTTACATTCGTCAAGTTTTTCTCCTCTTTGCCTCATATAGTATAATAATAGTATGGAAGTACTCTTTACTTTACAGACAATAGTGCGTCATGGACATAAGCGAGGCAAAAAGCTTGGTTTTCCTACAATAAATGATATGGTTGCACGGACGGTTCCCGAAGGTATTTATGTTTCTTTCGCTGAGATTAACGGCAAACGACATAACGCACTTACTTTTATTGGAGAAGCAAAGACCTTTAATGAAACAGATTATCTGGCAGAAACATATATTCTGAACTTTTCAGAAGATCTTTATGGCCAAGCAGTCACCGTCTCAGTGCTGAAAAAGCTTCGAGACAATCAGAAATTTGCGACAGCGCAAGCTCTTCAGAAACAAATGGAAGAAGACAGAAGACAAGCAGAAGCTTTTTTTGCATCAGATAATTTTTAAGGTTTATCTTTTGAAGGAATGGAACTCAAGAGTCGGTAAAATACTTACAGCATTGCCTGAACCAAATTGTCCAATAACAGAAACGAGTACTTTTTGGCCAAATGCATCCTGTAATGCCTGTACTGTTTTATACCCTGTACAATGGCTTGGGACAATAAATTCGAGATCAAGTGAATCAATATACGATACAAGTTCAGCGATTTTTTGATTATCCGCAAAAACATGATGGAGTCCCCCTATAATGCCGTAGATGTTATCAACGTTTGTTACCTTTCTCGCTGCTTCAACAATAACAGGGAGTGTTGGATGGGCATAAGCAAAACGAGTCCCTTACCTGGGATATTTACCACAAGGGATTGTTCTTTATCAGGTGCTTCCAAAGCTCCCGTTGTATACATATTTTCTGCAATTTGTATCCCCTCACGTACTATTGTAGTTTTTTTATACTCTAAAAGATGTTGTATTGCCGTATCTTTGGGTTCTGTTCGATACTGGACATCGTAGTTTTTTTCGTCAAGAGTACGCATATCTGGGGGCAAAAATAATTGTTGCTGAGTAAATTGTTTGTATAGCCTGAAAAGGCTTCCCGAGTGATCAAGATGATTGTGTGAAAGAATGACTGTTTGGATATCGGTGAGTTCTATACCCAATCGTTTCATATTGTAGGTAAGTCCGTCATAGTTCTCTGCGGTGTCAAACAAATACTTTTTATCATCTACTTCCAGAAGTAGCGATTGCCCAAGTCCAGCAAAAAAGCTGCGGTTGAACGTCATATTTTCAAAAATGCAGGTAACTTTTATTTTTTGCATAGGTTATTTATAACAAAAGGTCAACGACTACACAATTACTTTTTCTTTTGAAGAGGCTTTGTCACCTGGTAAATTGCCAAAAGAAGTAATCCGACTCCCAATAATTGAGTGATACTTAATGTTTTATGGAACATAAAGTAGTCAATAAAGATTGCTGATGCAGGCCACACCAGTTCACAGAGTGTCGTAATTTTGGCAGGAGTCTTCTTGAGTCCGTAATAATAAAAACCCAAAGCAACGAGTCCGGTTGAAAAAGTGATAAGTAACAATGTTTGCCATTGCTGTGTCGTTAGTCCTGTTAAAGCATTTGTTTGATTGTTGCCTAGAATGATAATGAATGCAAAAATTGGTGCCAGGAAAAATCTGAGTGCAGTTCCTGTAAGAAAAGAAACACTGTTGAGAACATATTTACTAATTGCCGTAGAACTTCCCCACAAGAGTCCTGCACCAATTGCCAAGAGCGCAGCGATAATTGTCCCTGAACCAGTTGCCATATTTACTTGAAGATCTTTGAAAGTAATCATGTACGCTGCAACAAGGGCAACTACCGCCCATACAATAAATTTTCTCGTAAGTTTCTCTCGCAAAATAATTGCTGCTGCGGTGATTGCCCAAATTGGTTGCAACTGTTGCTGCAAGAGTACCACGACTGAGTATTGTGTGTAGTTAATCTGTGCCAGTGCACTCGTATACATAATCGTCCCGAGTGCTCCAGAAAAAAGTGCGACCGCACTAATCGCAAGCCATTGTTTTCGTTTCATTTTCTTGAGATCCTTTACCCAAAGCGGAAAGAGAAAGAGCAACACAACTGCCCCAAGTATATGTTCATAAAAGACAATAACTGCTGGAGGAAGACTATAAAGACTGATACGCAACACTCCATCAAAACTCCACAAAAGCGCAGCAATAATGACAAAGAGAGGTCCAAAAGCAAATATTTTTTTCATAAAAAAAAATCCCCTTTCGGGGAATTGTGCGCTAAACTATACACAGAATAAATCCACACCCGAGAACCTCTCCTATGTATAGATAGCGTGTTCTTCCTTTCATCCCGACTGTACGGTCGCTATCTGAGTTACACAGACTCGTGTCACCTAAGTGACTCGTGGAGTATGACCACCGATTTTGATTCACACAAAACCCCGAAAGAACAAATTTAGAATACTCCTTGCTTTATCGTCTGTCAATAGCTTAAGTGCGGCTCTTTTTAGGAAGTAAGTTTCTTAATTTGAAGGATATCTCCGACATTGACCCCTAAATCCTTCGCGGCATTCCCCAAATTAATGGCAAGTTCAAGCGTTGCATGACTGCCTTGGTACAATAAGTATTCTTTTTTTGCAACATCAGCAAAGGTACGGCAATATGGCATAATCATTTTTCTATCCAGGAATTGTACGGTAAGCATCTCTCCAATAGTAAAGGTATTATCTGCGGTGAAGATTTTGATATTGCCATACGGATCAATGTGCACAATTTGATGTTCTTTAAAGGCAATTGTACGGAGTTCTTTTCTATCGAGTGGTGTGCCAAATTCAGTGACATCTCTCCCTTTACTCAAATGTGCTGCTGCTTTTGCAAAGATATCTCTCCCATGGAAGGTATTAGAGAGTGATCCCAGAACTTCTTCGTTGATAAGATATGCAGCTTCAATACCATCTTTTTGCGCAGCTGGATATAAGAGACCATTGTCAGGTCCGACAAACCAGAAATTTTTTGACTTAATCATCACACCGCGTCTTTTGGACCCGACTCCTGGATCAACTACCCCAATATGAACTGAGCCCTCAGGAGCAAACCTGGAAAGCTGCTGGATGATAAAAGCACCTTCAAGGATAGAGAAGGCAGTAATATTACTTTCTCCCACAATAAGTTTGGCATCTGGGTTAATCTCAGTAATCACCAAATTAATCTGTGCTTCAGCAAATTTATCGCCGAAGTCTGATGATAAGGTAATAATTGGTTGTTTCATATTTTCTTAAAAACAAAAAACCTCCGCTTTCCAGGAGGTTGTCTGTGCTCTTTAGTTTTCAAAAACTAAACAAACCTCCCCTGTCAGAAGGTCATCATCATTTCTTTTACTGCTGTTGAGAGTCTCATAGTTCACGATTTATTGTATCAAGCAACAATTATAATTGCAAGATGAAAAATATAAGTAGTTTTGGTATAATTACTGTGTATTTTTGGTAGGTGTAGCCCCGCCCGCCTCGCATACGCGAGAGCGTTGCGGGCAGGTCAGTTGGTAGAGATCTATGTATTACACATATGTTCTAAAAAGTGAGTTCGATGGGAAACTTTATATCGGATACGCAAGTGATCTTAAGAAGAGATTCAAAGAACATACGTCGGGTAAAGTAGATGCAACCAGGAATCGATTACCGTTACAACTTATTTACTATGAAGCATGTTTGAATCAAGTAAATGCTGTCAAAAGAGAGAAATATTTTAAAACTGGTTACGGTAGAAGATTTTTAGAAACAAGGATATAATCTGGTAGGTGTAGCTCAGTTGGTAGAGCGTCAGTTTGTGGTACTGAATGTCGCGGGTTCGAGCCCCGTCACTTACCCATATGGACTTATACGGTTTGCTCAGGTTTTCTATGGATTTGATAATCCTCATTCTGATATAATATTTTCAGCTGTAATGAATAATCAGAAGAAAGTCCTCATTGCTATCAATATCACCCGAGAACAACCTGCAACGATTTTGGAAGTTTTGCAAAAAAGAGATTGGCAAGCGACAATTGTAAATCTTGAACAAGGAGAAGCCTTTCCATCACCCAAAGATTTCGATGCACTGATTGTCATGGGTGGACCACCAAGCGCAGATGATACTGCCCAGCAAACAGCGTGGATGCCCGATGAAATTGCCAAGCTTCAAGAAGCCTTACAGGCAAACATTCCTTATTTAGGAGTTTGTTTAGGCATGCAGACACTCGTCAAAGCAGCAGGCGGTGTTATTGCAAAGAGCCCTCGCAAAGAAGTTGGCTTTAGAGAGTCATACGGAGAACCTCTCGGTAAATTTTATTCAATGCAGATGACTGACGAGGGCAAGAACGATCCATTCTTCAAAGGATTAGACGGTGACCTGCCTGTTTTTCATCTTCATGGAGAAACAGTAGAATTGCCAGACACCATGAACCCCAAAGCCTCTCTGATTGCGACTGCTGATGTTGTACCAAATCAAATTGTGAAAGTAGGACAGAACGCATATGGCACGCAGGGACATTTAGAATTAACACCAACAATGCTGCAAGAGTGGCTCAAAGTTGATCCAGATCTTTTGGCACTCGGCCCACAAGCAGTCGAACAAGTCTGGAAAGACTTCTTGGAAATTCAAGAGCAATACACCAAAACTTCAACAACACTTTACAATAATTTCTTGGATATCGCTGAAAGACCATAATGATTGAGTCATGGATTGTCATTGCTTTTATCAGTGGCCTCCTTTCAAACACCTCTAATTTTCTCCACCGATTTTTATTAAAAGACGACAAAGATCCTGCGCTCTATACTTGGTTTCTTGAAGTCGTCCGGTTGACAGTCGCGCTTATTTTTCTCTTATTCAACTTCCATCTTGTTCTTTCAATGCAGGCACTTTGGTTACTCCTTGCCTTAGGAGCATTTGAAGGAATTTCGATCTATGTTTATATGAAACAACATGCCTTTACAAGCCTTTCTATTTCGACAATTATTTCTCGCACTCGCCTCATCTGGACAGCGTTGTTTGCATTTATCTTTTTAGGTGAAAATTTCTCTCCCATGACATATGCTGGCATAGCGGTTTTATTTATAGGACTTAGTGTTGGTACTGCACCTCATAAAATCAAAGCTGATCCTGGCATGAAATATGCTTACCTTTCAGCTATGATGATATCCATAGCTAATATCCTTATGAAAAGTGCGACCGCCTTTGCATCAGCACCAGTAATAGTTGCTGCGATGGCTATTCCCACGATAATCAGCTTTCCGTTAATCCTCAAAAATAGCAAAAAAAGAATAAAAGCCTTTCTTCATGAAAACTTACTCCATAAAACACTTGCAGCGCTTGCCAATGTTTTAGCCCTTTTCTTCCTCTTGTGGGCGCTAAGCCTCGGTCCAGTAAGTCTTGTCAATGCTATTTATCAAGGAACGATGATTTTTGCAATTCTTGCAGGGATACTTTTTCTTAAAGAAAGGGAGGATGTTGTCAAAAAACTTATCGGTACAGCAATTGCGGTTGTTGGTGTAATGCTTTTGAGTCTTTAAATGTGGTCTGTAGTTTTTATTAATTGGTACATTACAACTGAGGTGCTCTTCCTTTTAACATTTGCATATTGTGTTTTATGAGTTCTCTTTCGACAGGATTATTGTAGTAATAGGTACGAACGTCGTTCATAAGGCTACCCCAAGATCTTTCAAGGCTAAAAAATCATACCCAGAATGGGTGACTCGAACCTCTTTAGTTATTTTTTCTTCCAATCCGGATGCACTCGTAAAGTTCTGGTATACTAAGATTTATGAAAGTAGATATTATCCATGATGCAAAACAAGCAAAAGGCATTGCTGTAATAATCGATATTCTTCGAGCGGCAACTGTAGAAGCGTATATTCTTGGAAATAACGCTGACTACATTATTCCAGTAAAGACAAAAGCTGAAGCCTTTGCTTTTCGTGAGAAAAACCCTGAGGTTATTTTAATTGGTGAAAGTAACGGGCTTAAAATCGAAGGTTTTGACTATGGCAACTCGCCTTCAGAAATAAAAGATGTAGATTTTACAGGAAAAGTAGTAGTGCATCGAAGTTCTCATGGCACACAAGGATTGGTCGATGCTCAAACAGCTGATGAAGTAATCTTTGGCAGTTTTGTTACCTTTTCAGCAATCAAAAATTACATTGAAAGAACAAAGCCCAACATTGTTTCTTTGGTGCCAACCCTTGATGCAGGTGACGATGAGCTATTCGCAGATTACTTATTCAGAAATCTTTATGGTTATGAGAATTCTTTTGAAGAGGTAAAAGAACAAACAAAAGGATTGAATAGCATATTTCTCGATCCAAAAAATCCAGAATTTCCTGAAGAAGACTTTCATTTAGCACTCACACTCGATACATTTCCATTCCTCTGTATTACCGATAAAAAAGATAGTCAACTAATTGTTAAAAAACTAGAAGTGTAAAATTTCCTTTCATCGAGTGACAATTCACTAAAATAGGTGCGAACGTCGTTCGGTAGTCTACCCATTCGACGCGCCCTGAGTTTATCGAATGGGCTTGCTCATGGCTTTCAGCCGGACGAGAGAACGACTTAATTATATGAAAGAGCTGCTGGATTTAGGCGTCGAATGCCCTGAGCAGTTCAACGAGCTCACTGCGAGTCGCACTTGTCGAATGGGCTACAAATAATTCCTTTTATCTATTACCTACACATGCCCTTTTTTGTTTATATCCTCCGCAGCATTGATAACCAGCTCTACATTGGTCAGACTAATAATCTTCATAATCGTGAAAAACAGCATTTGACTAAGGACTGGAAAGCGGCTAAGTTTACTAAGGATGGGGATGGTTTTAAACTTGTCTATCATGAAGAGCTTCCCTCAAGACTGGAAGCAATGAGACGGGAAACTCAGCTCAAAGGTTGGTCACGAGCAAAGAAAGAGGCATTAATTAATGGCGATTTAGACAAACTTAAACTGTTGAGTAAGAGCAGATAATTTACCCAGATTGCCCGTTTTCATGCTATAATTATTTCTATGCAAGAAAATAAAAAGCCAACTGCATATCTTACTTGTGGATTTATTGGTTCTGGGAAGACCACCTTTGCCAGAAAACTAGAGAAAGAAATAGGCGTTGTTAGATTTACCAAAGATGAGTGGACGGTCAAAATATTTGGAAATAGTTTTTCAAAGGATAACTTTCAAAACGATAAGTTTCATGAGTATGATGGAAACATGACTAAACTTGCTACAGAAATAGCTCTCAGGTTTCTAAAGACTGGAACAAATGTCATCATTGATGATGGGTTTTGGTACAGAAAACAAAGAGATGAAATGCGTCAAACCTTAAAAAATATTGGAGCAGAAGCAAAATTTTATTATATAGACACTCCTGTTGACGTGATGAGAGTAAGGACTGTAAAAAGAAGCAAAAACCCACCAGTAGATTCGTTCTATATAACAGAACAGGAATTTAACGACTACTTAAAAATGTTTGAACAACCAACGGAAGATGAAGAATTTGAGTTAATCAAGTAAGCATCGAAGAGAAGTTTGGTATTTGATATAGAAATTGCGTTTCCTCCATAGCGGCACGAAAATCCTGTATCCATTTACCCCAACATTAAGATTTCTTTGATTTCCTTCGGGCTTAATTATTGCTCAGTGTTTCATTTCTTAATAAACTGCAAAAGATCTTCTTTTGTCAGTAGTCGTGATTCTTTGCAGAAGCGAACCATTGCGACACTAGCCTTGTGTGAAAAACCAACATACTCGACAACTTTTCCTTTCTCTTGTGCTTTCTTAATCGCTGGTTCTAAATCTGTGTCAGAGGAAACAAGGATAATTCGATCAGCTTTATTTTCGTAGGTTGTGACAAGCATATCAACGGCGAGATGAACATCAACACCTTTCTCATGATAAACACCATCATTTTTTAGTAAGTAACCAAGGACATAATTAAATTTGTGTTTTTTGAGATTTGCAAAAAGTTTTTGTTGACTGGCGAGCATTTTATCTGACTGAACTGTGCCGTCTTGCTTCACTCTGCCGATGTAATAGTTGGCGTCAATTATAGTTCCTGATCGAGCAAGAAATGTCGCAAATTTTTCAAAATTAAAATCAAGAAGATTGTGTAGTTTTAGATCTTTTAGTTTGAAGTAGAAATTACTTCCGTCAATAAGGATAATGCAGCGTTTATTCATCCTCAAAATTATAGCAAAAAAGGCAATAAAAAACCCCTGCAAACAGCAAAGCTCTCACAGGGGGATTTAGTCATTAAATGATAACATAGTGCTCGTTAAATGTCAAAAACGATTTGAGAAGATCTAGTTTAGTGATTAGTATATATTCCATGTCTTTTTTAGTAGCTGCATGTTATGTTTTATGAGTTCTCTTTCAACAGGATTATCGTAGTAATAGGTGCGAACGTCGTTCATTAGGCTACCCATACGGTTTGCTACAGATTTCAACGGTTTCCTCAGGTTTTGTATTGTTGGTTTAAGATAGTAGAAGCAGTACTTGTGTATTAGAATATCCTGTATAATACTTCTATGTTTAATCATGAACCAAAAGACGAACAATGTTCGTTTTGTTCCTTTGCAAACGGTAATGAAACTGAGTTTAACAAACGAAGCGATGTAGTCTTTGAAGATGATATAGTAATTGCTTTTATTTCTCCTAAATGGTGGATCAATAACTCAGGTCACGTCATTGTTATTCCAAAAAAGCATTTTGAAAACATCTACGATATTTCCGACGATCTTCTTTCATATGTTCATATCGTTGCTAAGAAAGTTGCTATCGCATTAAAAGAAACATACCATTGTGATGGCACCTCCGTCAGACAGCACAACGAACCTGCCGGCAATCAAGATATGTGGCATTTCCATGTGCATGTATTCCCACGATACGAAAACGATGAACTATACAAACAACATGATGATAAAAGATTTGTGAGCGTTGAAGAAAGAACATCCTATGCAGATAAATTAAGAGTATATTTTGACTCCAAGAAATAAATTCCGCCACAATCACTAGTTTCTATAGTTGTTCACAGAGAAGAAAATGTTACAACTGAGGTGATTGGACTGGTCTTAGTCCGAATCTCAGATTTAGCACAAAAGTTGACAAAGTGTCTTGTTTTATGGTAAAAATAAGACATAAATAGCAACTGAATACTATCAGTACTGATGGGTGTTTGAAAGAACTAGGTTGTTCCTCCCTCTGACCGAAAGGTTATGGAGGTTTTTTTATGGATTAGACTTGCAATAATGTTTTATTTTTTCTACCAAGAAGAGAAAGTTTTTTAGCATAATCAACTCCTTGATAGTCCTCTCTCATTAAACCTGAAATAGTATCTGCCAATCGTATAATGGCATCAGCTTCATCTTTTATCCCTCTCACCTTTTCTGTGTGAATGCCAATCTTTCTCAAACCAGCTCCCATCTTAGGTATCTCAGATTTATACAGCCCATCAATAAATATAGAAGCCTTATATTCTTCCGTATCTTTTGCCGCTGTAATAGCAGAAGCAATAGAAATAAGTGTCAATTCTTTATATGCCTTTGTTTCTTTAGATAAAGAATAAAAGATTTTGTGTTTAAACAGTTTATTTGTTATTATCCTTTCAAGATATGCAATCTTAAACTCTTTCTTTGTTTTGACCCATTTTGTTTTTCCTTTACCAGAATTTCGTTCAATTTCTTCCAGTGTCTTGATAATGTCAGCTCTATCTTCTTTTGTAATGATTACGGAAACAATAAAAAGTTCTCCTTTTGTATCTTGTCCTGTCTCATCAACGTAACAGTATAATTTTAGTTGGGAAGTTTTCATAATTGCAGTATATCAAAATGCCAGTAGAGATTTATTTTATACTTTATAAAACTCTTTTTCTATCCCCGGAAGCTTACTGAAATAAGTTCGGATATCGTTCGGTAGGTTACCCCAAAGAAATAGTTTTTGAACCTTCAAACTTCTGATATACTTTATGTATGAAGAAAATTCTTCTTGATGGAAAAGAAGTTGAAAATTTAGTACCAGAAAGCCTTCCTCTGATGATTCATGGAGAACATGGTTCTGGTGGCTCGTTATACACTGTTTGTCTTGCTGCGAAATGGTTTAGTCAAGGATACAATATCGTCTTTCTTTGTGGTTATCCAATGGCGGAAGAAGCGTTTAGCATAGAAGTCGGGAGTGTACATCCCAACGCAAGATTTTTTACGCAAGAAAAAGTTAGCGAATTCATCGAAGTACTCAAAAATCCTTTAGAACAAAACACAATTGTTGTAGTTAAAAACATCGAATTATTTGAAGATACTGTAATTAATGCAGTTTGTGATATGAACAATCTTATTATTTCAGGTGACGTGTATAAATCAAAAGTAAAAGAGAAAGTTTTAGACAAAAAATTCACTACTGAGATTTACTTTTCTTCAGTAGAAGGAAAAGAGATACCCCAACTTGAAAAGTATCAAGGTTTTGTCGTAACAGAAGGTTATAAAGGAAAAATGACAAGTTTATCCAATATATCCGATTCACCTCCTCAGTATTTCCAAGCAGTAAGATAGGAATTCCCCTTGACTAACGGATGGTGTCAAGCCTTTCAAGCTGTTTTTGTATTTGAGGATCATTTTTAGCACCGTAAGAGACGAGTAACGTATCTCCTTCCTGAATCTCTTTTGTTAACGCAGTATCATCCGTTATTCCATTGAGATAAAACTTCAGTGTTTGGCCTGCATTGGTACAAAATGTCTCCCCAGTGCCGGTGGTAAGACAATCTTTTGAAAGTTTAAATGGAAGTGTGGTAAAGAAATCGTTCCATGTAGTTCCACGTTTTTTAACAGTAACTCTATTTGGATTACGCCCTTCAATATAGATATCTTCTGAAAGATTGTGGTACATGGTGGCAGTAAAAATACGAAAGGTTCCATTGGTAAAAATAGCAAAAGTTGCTTTTATGTCCACAATAGGATCAGGTGTTGCCTCAACTTCATCTTTTCTTACCATAGACACATCTGTCGGTGGTGTATGATTTTCTGTTGGTTGTAAAGAAGATTGTGGTTTATTAGTAAAAGCAAATACAGCAACAATTGCCAGCAATAAGAGGATGATTGCAAAAACTCCTTTTTTCATTATTTTCTCTTTTTGTATGCCTTTGCCTTTTTATTGAAATCAAGGGCGAGGTCAATCCAGTAATTTAAATCATCTTCTTCTCTTCCACTTTTTCTTGGTTGGCAAGAGAAGATCGTATCCTATCAGCTAAATAGTTATTTTTTACTTTAGTCTCATCTTAGCAAACTCCTCAAGAGCAGCTATTTGCACTTTTTCTATATGAATTTCCGGCCTTTTTTCTTTTACGAAGTTAACGGCTGTTTCAACATTCATATGTTGGTATCGGATGAGATATGCTGCAACGACTGTCGGGCTTCGGCCATGCCCATTTTTGCAATGAACGTAGGAAACTTTTTGGGATAGCGTAGTGATATGAATCGCTTCAGTTGCAAGAAGTAATTGATTAGGTGTGGGAGCAATATCATCAGGGGTTGGGATTCGTAAATAGATCTCAAGTGTCGGTACAACCAGTTCATCATGTTCTATCTCCAAATTAATTTCTGTTTTGATATGTAACTTTTCAAATTCCTTTTGATGTGATGGACAATTCCATCCTTTACATAAATCTGATCCAAGGAAGATATTGGGAGTGATTTGTGAATAATCAGTTGTATGGTCGTGTCCGTTTTGCATAGATAGTTTTACCACATTTGAACTCGCTTCTTGGGGTTCTGTTTTATTCCTTTAAGATTGTGCTTTTCATCAGGTTCCAAATAATCATCATCTGTGTAGCACCAAATAAATGATCGTTCGTCTGCCGGATAGGAAGCCATGATTTGGTGTCCTGTTTCTTTAGCATGTTTCCTTAGATGTTGCGCACAGGAATCGCAACAGCCGACATATCCGCACGTGAGACAGACCCGCTGTCCGAAGGGGCAGAAATGATTTTCTTCACAACTGTCTGCCCTGGGACCGACAAATTTTTCTGGTAAATGTGTACATTCTGAAATTTTCATAGATTTTCAATTGCTTCTTTTTGCTTTGGCGGACACTTACTATCTGCGTATGAACAAAAGACACAGCAGTCACCCTCATTTGGTTTCATAGTCTGTTCACATTTAGTGCATCTATAAAAATGCTGGCAGGCATTTGTCGGCATTTCAACCTCCTGTTTTGCTCCGCACATCGGACAAGTGAGTATAGCTTTTGTTTTTATTTCTTCTGCCATAGTTTTATTGTAGCTTATTTTCTCCCCAATTTTCCAGATACTAAGAATATGTTGCAAGCTGATGGATGTGGTGATAAAGTTGAGACTGATGCCAACGCTTATTAATATACCGATAATGGTGAATAGCTTAAATAGTCCCACCATAATCTAAAATCTTGTCTCGCCAGACTGAGTGTGGATGAGGACCTGGTAATGAAGCACCTTTCTGCATTGAAAATTCTATCCATACGGAAGGGCCATCAATTCGTACATAATCATTGGCTGAGTCTATTGCAGGAGTGCCACTATAGGCAATAAATGTATCGTCTAACTCATTTGTATACTTTGTAAGTATAGTCTTAGCGTTGGCATCATCAATATCATCGACATAGGTGTTCATTGCTGCGATAACTAATTTTTTCTGCTCTTCGGATAATTCGGACACCTTAATTCCTGAGGGAGTTATAGGGATTTGATCATCTTTTTGCGGTCCCGCAACAATATCACTCAATACTGAACTTAATTTTGCTTTAGATTGTTGATCGCTACTCAGTGATCCAATCATGTCCGCAAATGCTGCTTGTTCTTGTTGCATCGGCTGATTTTCACGACCATTCTGACTAAAAGTAGTAAATGGTTCGACTCCTCTAAATGATGGTGTCGCACTGATAAGTTTTCCATCTTTATAGGTATTTGCAAAAGCCAAATGATGTCCCCCAAAATATAACTCCCATTTGCCTGTATTGGAGGGTGTACCAAGGAATGCGATATGATAGTTCCCTGATGTAAAGCCGTTCTCACCTGTCTGTGCATTAAGATAGTCATCTGCATTAAGAATCTGTTCTATTTCGTCCCAACCCTCATTTGGTTTTGTGCCAGATGCTGATTTAATAATCGTCTTTACATCGCCAAGTTGAGTTTCGTCAAGCTGACTAAAGGTTGGTCCAACTCTCTCTCTATATCCCATTGGTGGGAAATTACTCCATTTTTGTGCATTTGATAATGAGTAATCAAGTACTAATGAAGTTCGTAAATCATTACTAACAGATTCGGCAAACCTTTGAGCTTTTGTTGCTACTTCACCATCTGTTGTCGTAGTAGTGATACTGTTTTTTTGGGAGGTATTGTTCGAAGTACGAGAATTATTACTCTTTTGGTTTGTGAATAAGTACCCTCCTACACCTAAAAAGACAACTAGCATTAAAATACCAATGATCAAATTACGTTGTTTCATACTATAAAAGTATAGCTTTTGAAAACTGCTTTCACAACAGCGGTAATAATTTTACCTTACTTGATTTTCCACCTCTTTTAATTCCGCGGAGAATTTACATAATGCTTTAATAGCCGGTAACGCCATGCTCCCTTTATCGGTTAAGCTATATTCAACCTTCGGTGGCACTACTGCATAAAGCTTGCGATTGATAAATCCATCTGCTTCGAGTTCCTTCAATTGTTGGGAAAGCATTTTATGAGAAATTGGATCCAAATCACGTTTTAGTTGACTATATCTCCATACTTTCTGCTCACTAAGGCGCCACAATATCGGCATTTTCCATTTACCTCCAATTTTCTCCAGCGCATCTTCAGGTTTTTGATACATGTTAGTTGTTACTGTCATATCTATACTCTCCTATTAGTTAGTATATCACAAAAAAGTGCGTTCTTGCAAATTTATGTATATAAATTATAATGATCATTATGTCAAAACAAAAAATTCTTATTAAAGTAATTCTTGGCTCGACCCGGCCTGGACGCTTTGGCGATCAACCTGCTCAATGGATAATGAATTTGGCTAAGGAATATCCTGAGGCGACCTTCGAACTTGTTGATTTACAAAAGGTCAATTTGCCTTTTCTGGATGAACCAGTCCCCGCTCTTTTTGGTCAATATTCTAAGGAGCATTCTAAAGCTTGGTCAAAAACTATCGGTGAGGCAGATGGGTTTATCTTTGTTACCCCTGAATATAATTCTGGTGTCCCTGCTTCATTTAAAAATGCTGTGGACTTTCTAGCAGCAGAATGGCGATACAAGCCAGTTGCCTTTGTCAGTTATGGTGCCGGAGGTGGAGGAATTTTAGCTGTTAATAACTGGCGGTCAATCTTCGCTTACTTAGGGATATTTGGTTTAAGTGATCATGTTCTTTTTATAGAGTACTACAAGCATCTTGATAAAGACGGTAAACTGATCCCTAGTGAAGAACAAATTGCTGGCGGACATAAGTTGCTCAAAAATATTGCTTTTTGGTCAGAAAAGCTTAAACCGATCAGGCAAGAATTAACTACAACAAATAATACTTATCCTGCGTAAAAATTTAGATTTACCCTGTTCTGTAGGCTCCCCAATAACTTTTGTTCGAACTATACTAACTATGTTATAATTTCACCATGAGCGAGAATAAGCTTATCGTTACCATAAACAAACCGCTTGGAGAGGTTTTTGATTTCTGTATTAGGCCACCAGGGTACCTGGTGTCATTAACGAAACAACAAATGAATGGCCGATAAAGATTGGGACAATCTATACAGAATATAAAAATGACAACACCTCTTTTAAGATCATTGTTACCGACTATAAAGAGAATGAATTTATAGAATGGAAAACAGAGGATGATAGTTATCATGTGCGGTACACTTTTACTTCAACTGACGAAAACACTACACAACTTACCTATGTTGAAACAGGAGACGTGGACGAACCATTCACTCAAGATGTGTTAGAAAAGCTCAAACAAGTTATAGAAAGTACTTGAAAAGTCCTCAAATAGATGCTATTATTGGTTCATGAACACAGCCCAAGCGCAAATCAAAGTTAATCTTCCTGTCACTATGAAAGACTATCTTGAAAGCAAAGCGAGTAAATTTGGCATGCCCGTTGCCGGATATATAAAGCATCTCATCCTTAAAGATATTGAAGATATGGATTATCCTACGTATCAAGCTTCTCGTGAAACAGAAAATGCATATAAAAAAGCTATGAAAGAACATGCGTCTGGGGAGACAATTACCGTTAATGATATTGATGCTTTTTTTGAAAAACTTTAATGTATGGATTTCTCCTTTTCTACAGAACTAACTAACGACCTCAAGAAGTTAAAACAGAAACAACCTTTATTATTTAAGAAAATACAAAAGCAATTAAAGACCTTCAAGGAAAATATAAAACATCCTTCTCTGCGAACACATAAATTAAAAGGAAACTTAGCTGATACATGGAGTATTTCAATTGAGGGAAATGTTCGCTTGATTTATACAATAGAAAATAATGAAGCAATTTTTTTCAACATAGGAAATCATGATAATGTTTATAGGAAGTGACTATGACCGAATTCAGAGCTAGAGAAGCAACAACTGGACTTACTGATATCCCTTGTCTTGTGTATGGTAATGGTGTTGA
>JBBTVD010000024.1:0-14040 GCA_038063415.1 Patescibacteria group bacterium | reverse complement strand
ATTGACCACTTTCTTATCAAGGACAAGTTAAAAAAGTTGGGGATACGTCTCTACTCTGCCCTACAACCAATGGTAGGTGAAGAAACACCAGAATCATATCTTATTGATACTGTCATGGCTGGCGTTAACGCTTTTTACAGTCGGGATAACAGCAGGAAAACAATAAAAGGGATGCGTGAAAAATTTGAGCAAGGCACTTGGCCTACCAAAGCACCTCTTGGTTATCTAAACGTAAAAGACGAGATAACAGAAAAACGGACAATCGGATTGAACCCTGATCAAGATTACCTCGTGAAAGAAGCGTTTGAGGAGTTTGCTAAAGGGAAATACTCTATTCACTCGCTCTGTCAGCGAATGGCACAGAGAGGCTTGAAAGGCAAGACTGGCGTACCTATTGGTGTTTCAACGCTTCACGTTCTCTTGACCAACACTTTTTACTATGGTCTAATGAGATGGGGAGGCATGGAAAAAATGGGGACACATACAAAACTGATAACAGAAGAATTATTTAATAAAGTCAAATATCTACTTTCAAAACACAGGAGTTTTGTTATTCGAGACAGAAAGCATGACTTCCTGCTTCGAGGAGCAATTATTTGTAGTAAGCATAATAGGCGTTTGGTTGGCGAATGGCATAAGGTAAACTCAGTAAAGCGAGACAAGATAGGATATTACCATTGTGCTGAACGTGGGGGCTGTAAAGGTACGTACACAGAGATAGACAAGCTTGAAGGGCTTGTCGCTAATCAATTCAAGAAGCTCCACTTCACGGACGAGTTTATGAACGAGGTAGTTAATCAGGCAAAGCTCTACCTTGGGAATATCCAGAACAGCTTTAGAAGCAGAAAACAAGGATTGGATAATAAACTCAAAGCTTTGGATGAAAAAAGAACCAATGTTGAGCATTTACTTGCAGAGAAAACTTATACTCGGGAAGTTTATCAACGTGTGCATGGAAAAATAGAAGAGGATATAGCTGTTCTCTATAAACAAATAGCCGACCTTGAGAAAGACCGACAAGTTGATGTGAGATTTATCGAAGAGATATTCTCACTTGCCAGAGACATCTATGGAACATACCTAGCCTCTCCAAACCAACTCAAGCGAGGATATATCAAACTATTCTTTGAACACTTATATGTGGCAAACAAACGAATCGCTAAAGTAACCTACAATCCGTTATTCGCTACTCTACTCAAAGAACAAAAGATAATGTTGGCACAAAAAGCAAAGGAGACAATAGTAGCAAGCGTAGTTAAATCGAAACCAAATACCACTCAAGATGTGCTGAATATCCCTGCTAATCAGGTTATATTAAGCCAAGTTAAGCTCCGCGACCAGGATTCGAACCTGGAACCTTGAAGTTAACAGCTTCCTGCTCTACCGTTGAGCTATCACGGAATGTTTCTTTGAAGAGAATTAAAGCTTCCTGTCCGCCAGCTGGCGGACTATCACGGAACGTTCTGCTTTATAAAGACTCTTCCTCTATAACTTTTTAATTGCTTTTCTCTTATTAATGCTGATTTGCGATCAGCAACCTCTTCTTTATAGATTAATTCCCATTTCCCGTCAATTTTTGCCGTAAAATGGTTACCTCTTTTTTTGTTATGTTCTACGATCCGATTTGCAAGATCCGCAGTTTGTCCAATATATATTTTTCCATTTGCTCGATTGAATAGAGCATATACAAAAAACATTTTAGTACCAGCTTCCTGTCCGCCAGCTGGCGGACTATCACGGAATGTAATCGGTATCGACTATTTTACCACCAAATGGAAGGTAAATCCAGCCAGCAAAAGATTAGTTGTTTTTTTTAGGGAGTGAGATGTTTGGTAAAACCAATGCAAAAAGAATACATATCCCACCAATAAACGTATGCATTGTTGGAATCTCCTGAAAAAAGAGAAATCCAAAGAGTACGATAAACAAAATTTCAGTAAGGAGCACCAGACTGGCTTTCTGAGCCTCTACATATTTATAGCCATAAATTACCGCATAAAAAGCAATGAATGTGGTGAGAGCAAACCCCCCAAACAAAATCCATGTCTGATTTGGAAGCAGTAACCTAAACTGTTCTTGCTGAAAGGACATCAGAGGAATAGCCGCGAGAGCAGCGGTTATATAGGCAATGATATTAATTTGGGTCACAGAGTACCTTATACTTAAATTTTTACTAGTTGCGGTCATTAGCCCAAAGAATACTCCTGATGCAACAGCAAAAATACTTGCATCCTGAGCTAACGAACTAAGTCCATCACTATAGATAAAGACTAGTCCACAAAGAGCCAACAACAACCCTCCCACGGTCTGCTTTGTTAGCTTTTCCTTTAGTACGCAAAGACCGTAGAGATAGTTTGTGATAATGGAGCCTGCATAAAAAAGGAATAGCGTTGTTGCCAAAGGTAATTGATTCACTGCTATAAAAAAGAGAGCAAAATCCCCCGCGACAAGAAGTCCTCGAGTAATAAAAAGCGGCCAATCTTTACCCTTTACTGAAGAAAAATCTTTGAGAATTAACCCAACTAGCAAAAAAAGTACACTCATCAGTGTTGTCCGTAGGAATAGTTGAAAAAATGTCCCAATTTCCACTGGAACAAAACGGTTAAAAAGTGTATTGAGAGAAAAAAAGAATGTTGCGGTTAGTAGTGCTAAAATGCCATGATGATTCGATGAATTCTTCTTCATTTTCTTATTTTATCATGCCAGTAAGAAGGTCTTCCCCGCAAGAGTTGAAACTTGTTTAAAAGAATCACAAAAAATGAGTAAACCAAACGATAGTGATTATTCTGTACGTTTAGCTATTTCTGCTTCGTAAGCATAAAAATCATAGTAGTTCCGATTTGGATGACGCCCTTGAGTAAACATGTACGTATCCTGTTTCTCTAAATTCTCTTTATCCAAACCATACGGAGATTGTCTTCTCACAATACTACCATTTCCCTTATAAAGCTTCAATGTAATTACTCCAGATACTCGTTTATTTACTTCATCAATAAAGGTTTCTAATTGCTCCCGCAAGGGATGATACCAGAGACCATAACAAGCCAAATCAACCCATTCTGAATCGATGCTATTTTTCATTCTGAGTGTCCTTCTCGGCAGGACAGTATTTTCAAGATCTTTATGCGCCTGAATAAGCAAGGTAGCAGCAGGAGATTCATGAATTTCCCGCATTTTATAGCCAATATTTTTATCTTCAAGAGCATCATGTCGCCCAATACCATGCTTACCTCCAATTGTATTCAGCATAGTTACTATTTCTAAAGGAGGTAGTTTTTTCCCGTTAACCAGAGAAGGAGCACCGTCAACAAAGCCTATAGACACATACTCTGCTTGATCAGAAGCTTTTTCTGGAGAGATTGTGATGCGATAGATTCCTTCTTTTGGTGCTTCCTCAAGATGATCCAGTACCCCATCTTCAACTTCTCTTCCCCAGATATTGTTGTCTGAAGAGAATAAATCGTCTTCTTTTTTGTCTATTTGGAGACCTTTTTGTTGTAAGTACTTATACGCAAACTCCCGACTGATATTCTGCTCCATTATTGGCTCGATAATTTCTAACTTGTCGCTCAACACACGAATTGCTGTATCAAATCGAGCTGAATTATTTTGCCAACCATTAGATCCATGCATTATGGCTGAACACATATATTTCTTTGCCAGAGCAACTCCTGACTTTGCCATCAATGGACGAGAAAGTGAAGAGGAAAGAGGATGCATACCTTGAAAAAGTGCATTTGCTTTCACAGCTCGCCAACAGTACTGTTCAATAAATTCTTTTCTTGCATCAAGCAAAATATGCTTTGTCGAGCCAAGACTCCTTGCTCGTTGTTCCAACTGACTAACCTCTAGTGCATCACCACCAAGATCAAAAGCAACAGTGATTACTTCAGCATGAAATTCTTCGGTAAAATAGTTAAGTAAAAATGAAGTATCAAGACCACCGGAGAAAAAGAGCAGAATCCTTTTGTGTTTAGAATACTTTTTTGATTCCATACAAAATATCAGACGAGATAGTCTTTGAGTTTGTTCCCACGGGAAGGATGACGAAGTTTTCTCAGAGCCTTTGCCTCAATCTGTCTGATACGCTCACGGGTGACCTGAAACATTCTGCCTACTTCTTCAAGTGTCTTTGGTCGACCATCCTCAAGTCCAAATCGTTCGATAACCACACGACGCTCACGATCAGAAAGGGTTTGGAGCACTTGTTCTACTTGCTCTTTCAGAAGCTCTCGTGAGGCAGAATCAAAAAGCGTTGGTGCTGAAGAATCATGGATGAAATCCCCAAGCCTGCTATCTTCTTCGTCACCAACTGGAGCCTCAAGAGAAGCAGGGTTTTGAGAAATCTTGATAATCTCAAGTGCTTTTTCTGGCTCAATGCCAAGTGCAGCAGCGACTTCTTCAGGACTTGGTTCACGACCGAGCTCCTGCATAAGTTTACGTTGTTGACGAAGGAAACGATTGATGTTTTCAACCATGTGTACAGGGATACGAATAGTTCTTGCCTGATCAGCAATCGCACGAGTCACCGATTGACGAATCCACCAGGTTGCGTACGTTGAGAATTTAAAGCCACGCTGCCAGTCGTATTTTTCAACGGCACGGATAAGCCCCTGGTTTCCTTCCTGAATAAGATCAAGGAGAGTCAATCCACGACCGATGTATTTTTTAGCAATAGACACAACCAAACGAAGGTTTGAATTGATCAGTTTTTGCTTGGCTACTTTACTGCCTTTTTCGACTTGTTTGGCAAGCTCAATTTCTTCTTCAAAGGTCAACAGTGGGATACGTCCAATTTCTTTGAGATACATGCGAACAGGGTCTGAGACTGATCCTTCAGTCAAAACCGTTAAGGCCTCTAGTTCTTTTTCCAAGTCTTCAATAGGCTTCTGTTCCTCTTGTTGCTGTGCGACTGTCTCAAAGACGTCAATATTGGAGCGAATAAGCTTATCATAGAGGCCGTCAAGGTCTTCAATATGATCCTCAGGCTTAGAATAAATGCCCAAAATTTCTTCCTGGGTAATGTATCCTCGTTTCTTGGCCGAGACAACAATATCATTAAGTAATGTAGATAATTTTTGGGACATAGTATTTATTGTATCACATTCTCAAATTCGTGCAAGCTATTTGTCCGAAAGGGCGTGAAGAAGTGAGGAATATTCTTCTTGAAGGCGTGCTATAGCTTCTGTATCATCGACTGCTTCCCGCTCTCGAATAAGTGTCGTCAGTTGACGCATTTTTTGTTGTACATAAAAATGTTTCAATTTGCGAGAAACAGAAGCAATCTCAGCTATAAATTTATCTTCATCAGTAAATGCAGGAATTGGCACAAGAGAAATGGTATCAAAGCTTGTT
This sequence comes from Patescibacteria group bacterium, assembly GCA_038063415.1. Classification (GTDB taxonomy): domain Bacteria; phylum Patescibacteriota; class Microgenomatia; order Levybacterales; family UBA12049; genus JBBTVD01. Next base: position 8,685 of record JBBTVD010000024.1, on the reverse strand, counting down.
GACAGCTCTTTGGGCAAGCTTGCACCAAACTTCTCCCCATCAAAATGTTCTGCTTGTGTCGTATGTTCAAGCAGGTGAAAAAAAAGCTTTTGATACGCTCGCTCTTTGGGAAGCACTTCCGACAAAAGAGCAATTGCTTGCTCAACAGATTTTTTGGGGTGAGGACTCTGGATGATAAGTGCGAGTAAATATTCCTCCAGAATTTCTTCTTGCGAGCGTTTGGTTGTTGTTTGCTTCTTTTCATTAACTATCGGTTGCTTCTGGATAAGACGCGCAAGTTCCTTCTCAACGCTCTCGTACGACGTCTCAAGGACACTACTTACCTTCTTTAGATAATGTTCTTTAATAATTGCATTCTTTATCTGTGCAAAAATGGGTAAAAGAGCTGCTGCAATTTGCTGTTTGCCTTCGGGTGTTTCTCGATTAACTGAAGCTACTGTCTGATCAAACAAATAATCATAGACACCAATATCCTCACGAACTGCTTTCTTAAAAAGTCCTGGTTCCTTCTGTAGCGACTCATCAGGATCCTTGCCACCAGGAATAGCAATAACGGTGGGCGTCAGATCTTTCTTTTCAACAACGATAAGGCTGCGTTTAATCGCTTCTTGTCCTGCACTATCACCATCAAAACAAAACGTAAGCTTTTTGGCATACCGAGCAAGTAAATGTACTTGCGCCTCCGTCAGTGCCGTTCCCTTCACTCCGACGACATTACTAATACCATGTTGAAAACAGGAGATAACATCAAACTCTCCTTCAACAATAATGATCTGCTCTTCCCGACGAATGGCATCTTTGGCTACCGATAGTCCATAAAAATGCTCTCCTTTGTGATAAGCAAGCGTCTCACGAGTATTTACATACTTTGAAACCTTGGCATCAGGATCAAGTACACGCCCAGAGAATCCGACGACATTGTCTCGATGGTCAATCAGAGGAAACATCACTCGTCCACGAAAGAAGTCAAAGTAGCCCCGACTATTCTGGCCGGCAAGACCTGCTTCAATAAGTTCGGCTGGTGTATATTGTTTTTTCTTGGTGAGGTAGGCAAAAAGGGCTGTACCAGAAGCTGGAGAAAAACCAAGATGGAACGTCTCGATAATTTGATCGGTCAATCCACGATCCTTGAGATACGCTAGAGCAGTCTTCCCGGCAGGCAGTTTGGTCAATACATAATGATAATATTCTTTGGCAAAGCTATTTGCCTGATAAATTCGTTCCTTTTGTGAGTTGAGACCGCTTTGCTGATAGGATGATACTAATTCGATGCCTGCACGTTTGGCAAGAGTACGAAGTGCTTCAGGGAACTCCATGCGCTCATACTCCATGATGAAGCTATAGATATCCCCTCCTTTTTTACAGCCAAAACAATGCCAGGCTTGCCTTTCAGGAGAAATCATAAAGGATGGGGATTTTTCGTTATGGAAGGGACAAAGTGCTCTGAAGTTCTTCCCTGCCCTCTGCACCTTCACATACTCTCCGATAAAGGCAACGATATCGAGTTTTTCACGAATTTGGGCGACTTGATCCATTGAGGCTATTGTAGCATGGATTAGAAAGGATTTCAGAACAATCCGTATTTGACTCACTGAATTTTACAAACCTGCTCATCAACATTTGTTCCTCCCCATTCTACGACAGTAAATCCTTTTCTTACTATAGTTTGAAACTCTTGCGCAGGTATCTTGTATCTTTCAGGTATTTTCTTAAAAACCATGAATAAACGGATCAGAGTATCTGGTTGAGGAGTAATGGTAAGTTTTGCCAGTTCTTCGTATTTTCCTGTCTGGAAACTTATCAGCGACCATTCGTTTTGTTTTATCAGGGGAGCCCAATAAGTAATGAAGTCTTGTGCTTCGGCAAAATTTAACCCAAACTTTTCTATCTTTTCTTCCAAAAAACTCTCTATTTCATCTCTGTGGACACAAAATCCTTCTAACCAATCCCAATTAATAGCGTTATTTACTCCGTCCCAAAAAAGATATTTATAGCGTTTTCCATTTGACTGAAGTGTTCCATCAGGATGCGCAGTGACATGCCAGCTATTACCATTGATCCGTGGATAGGTATTCGTCAGTTTTCCTTTATAGTCTAACTCTACGGTAACACTTGTTGGCTTAGGAGGATACAGATAAATGACTGGTTTACGGTACACCTGTACTCTCCCCGTTGCGATCATGTCTCGTTTATAAAAGGTAGGTATATCTGAATTTGCACATTGTACAAGAATGCCATCATTGACCCGCCAGACACGGTATTCTTCTTCGCCACCATTGGGACCGGGGGTCCATTCTGTAAGAGAAATTTCAAAGGTGGGGCGAAAATCATTCTTATCATCTTCCCCTAACTCATAATCTTCTGTCAGTTTTGTTGGACTATCATCAAGCGTATCGGTAAAATCTCCTGCTGCTGCTCCCTTTTTCTGAAATCTTTTTACTTTGCGTATATGAATATCTGGATCAGTAGGTGCAATTTTGATATCTACAAATAATCCATCGACTGCAAGCGGAATATTCCCCTCTTGATCAGTTTCCTCTACCCTCAATGTCCCTACTCCACGAGTGGGGCCTCCATAAGGATCAGGTTCGATAGGAGGTGTACCACGCTCTAAAGAAAAACCATCAGGAGCAGCAAAAAGGAGTCTGTTCTTTGCCGACCCTGCTAGATTGATTAATCCTTCTGTTAAAAATCTTCTTGCATCGGAAACAGCAAGATTTGGCCCACGTTCTCTTATATCTTCAGCAAGAGTCCTGAACCCCAATCCTTGGATAGTTCTCAATAACTCTTCATCAAGCGGCTCTGTTAGTAATGATCCTGGGATCTGCTCTCCATCTTCATTTGTGTAACCAGCTAATCCATTAATATCACTTTGCAGAAAAGGGAAAGGTCCAATCTGTCTGTTCTCCTCATCTCGCATTCCTCTAATCCAAGTAGCCCTTCTTTCCGCATCTTCTCTTTCTCGTGCTCTTTTTGCTTCTGCTATTTGGTCTTCTCGTTCTGATAATAGACTCGCTCGTGCTTCAGCATCAACCATGGATGCTGTTCGAGGGAGACGTTGTGCAATACCATCAAGAGCCTCTTCTCCTCCTCCAGCCTTCATATTGAGAGCGATCTGTAATGCTGTATCAGCTGTTGTTGCAACACCACGAGATTGTATTGCTTCATATGCATCTAATATACGAGATAAATCGGCATCTGTGGGAGCTGGATAGGTGAGTGAACTAATTGCTTTCCTATTTTTGCCTTCAATAATCGTGACAGCATTGTTACCTATCTGGATATGGGGTAAATCAGAACCATCAGGCGGAATGAGTTCATAGGAAGGAGTTAGATATCTCGGATTTGTATCTCTTGCGGATAAAGCTATTTCAGCAAGTCTGTAACTTTCGTCTGATGCTTCTGGTAACGTGCTTTCTTCAAAGCCTGTTTGCACGGCTGTTGCAACCCCTTCAGGAATATATTTTTCTTCTCCGTATCGGTCAGCCAATTCTTTACCCAAAAAGCCCTTTACTCCTAATCTTCTTGCACGGTCAAGAGGTCTTACATATTCTCTGTTTACTTCTGGAAGCTGAGGCTGGCTGGTTACTAAAGGTGCTGTAAAGGGAAGTGTTTCGAGAAATGCAGGAGAAGTTTTACCCTCAGTGGTAACAGTAAAACTTTCAGGATCTTTTTTAATACCATGTTCCACTATAGCACTCACTAATTTCCTTGTGTCATCAACGATTTTTTTCTGTTGTACTTCTCCCGGTGTTGTGATGTGCCTTCCAGAACTAGATGCATGAGTCGAGTAAGGATCAACTCCCGCCCTTGATGTGTCCAACAAAACAATAGTGCTTAACCTATCAATGGCACTTCGTTTAATATACATCATTCCAACACCTGAGCTTTCTCGCATGTGAGGGGGAGGCTCTAAGAGATAGGTTGCTTGATCGGGACTATACATTGCTCCAATGACAACACGTTTTAAGGTAAATGCCTGAGGGCTATCGCTTGAGGGCATAGTCGTGTCTTCGATACTTCCAGCAAGGACTTGAGCGGTACGCTGTATTTTTGTCCTTGGATCACCTTCATCGGAGCGTAAATCTCGAACAATTGGCTCTAAATTCTTCCCTATAGTATGGGGGGGGGTAAAATCCCTATCGTAGTGCCCTGGTGTTGGATCTGGCATGAAGATATACTATCAATATAAAAAATGAAATGCAAGAAAAGACTGTTTATTAGTTATAACCAACAAAAAAGTCTGTTTTTTAGGCAGACTTTTTTGTAGATTTTGAATAGGTTCTTTGTTTTTTAGGCAGTTTACCCTATTTCTTTCTATGAAAGTATATCTTTCATTTGTATTGCCAGATATACCTTTTCCCTGTCCCTGAAGATGCTCTATCTAGAATCGCAGCTTTTTGGCTAGTCCAGCTGATGCATCAGCCGACATATATAGCTAATACTATCGGGAAACACTTGTCAATACCTTATAGTAAAAATGAGGCTATGGAAGAATCATTGCTTTGATTTTTTATCAGGAAACCAAACTACAAGCAATTTTGATCGCTTCAGAGTAGGTGGGATAGGCATGAATCATCGAGGCTAAATCGGAAGCCTTTGCCCGATACTGCATAGCAAGCGCGATCTCATGAATCATTTCGCCTGCTCGTGGCGAGACAATAGAGCCACCAAGAATAACGCCTTTAGTATTAGTAATCACCTTAACAAAACCATCAAATTCGTTCTCGGTATTTGCCCGACCAAGGACAGCAATCGCGGTAATACCTGTTTTGATCCGAAGGCCCTTCTCTTTGGCCTCTATTTCAGTAATGCCAACAGAGGCAACTTCTGGGGTCACAAAAACGCATCGTGGCACCACTCGATAATCAGGGATTATCTTGTCCCGAGAAAAAGCGTTATTTACGGCAATAGCACTTTGGTTGTAGGCTGTATGGGTAAAGAGATAGGGACCAACGATATCTCCTGCTGCATAAATATGAGGGACGTTTGTTTGCAGGTATCGGTTGACATGGAAACGGTGTTTTTCGATGACAATCCCCGCCTTCTCAGGCATAAAATCAAGCACTGGAACCTTTCCCGTGGCCACCAAGATCTCATCACATTCTTCAAAATACTCTTTGTCTTTACGCTGCAAGTGCACAATTTTTTTGCTTCCTTTTTTCTCAGCCTTAAGGACTATTGTATCAGTCAGAACCGTAATGCCAAGGTTTTCAAAAAGTGCTTTTACCAGATCTCGTACTTCACTATCTTCTTTCCCAAGAAGCCCCTCCGAACGATTGACCAATGTGACTTTCGTACCAAAGCTTGCAAAGATTTGGGCAAATTCACAGGCAACGGCACCCCCGCCAAGGATGACTAACGATTTGGGAGGTTCCGTGAAGTTAACCGCTTCCTTAAAGGTGATATATCCTGCCTCTTCAATTCCAGTGATTGGTGGGATAAAGACGCGTGAACCGGTAGCAATAAGAAATTTAGCGGCTGAATAAACTTTGCCACCCGCTTGTACTTCATGTGGAGAGACAAATGTCGCTTTTTCTTTAATCAGATGCAAGCCTTCTTTTTTAAAGGACGCCTCACCATGACTCGTCCCCGTACGTTCAACGACGGTATCTTTCCATTTTTTAACTGCACGATAGTTGACCGAAATTTTTTCAGCATGGACACCATACCCAGAAATTTCCTTCAGGCTCCTATAGGCACCAGCTGCATGTAGGAGGGCTTTGGTTGGGATACACGCATAGTTGGGACACTCCCCGCCAATAGTTCCTGATTCAAAGATAGCAACCTTCTTCCCCATGTCATGGGCAGCATGTGCCCCGACACTCCCACCAGAGCCACTACCAATAACAATGAGGTCATAATCGTAGCGTTTACGTGTAAACATAGAACTATCCGAAGTTAATCGTCCCGTTTGCAATAAGGATAAGTAACCAACCCAACGCAACCAACATAAGACCGATGGCAAACCGCATGTAGCCCTTATTGCCTTCTTTCCAGTTCTTGATCTTACTTACTTTCATACCTGTAGCCACAAGGACAAGAATAATGATCAATGGAAGCACAAAAATAATGTTGTAGAGTACGAGCAGCAGGAAAGCATACGCGTCAAAGTTCAGTGAAAGTAAGGTAATAATCGCTAGATAGGGAGCACCAGTGCAGGGCAATTCTACACCCGCGATGAAAGCACCAAGGAAGATAACGCCAGGGATGGTCACATTTTTGGAATACTGATGTATCTTTTCAGCAAAATAAGGGGGTATTTGCAAAGAGAAACCTTTCCCATACCAATAAAAATCTTTAATTTCCAGAAGCCCTGCCAGGATGACAAAACTTCCGACAATAAGCGAGAGGTATTCAGCAACATAGAGAGGCACACTGGCGAGGAAATAAATCAATCCTAAGCCAGCAATAAGATAGGTAAGAAAGATAGAGCCAATATAGAGTCCTCCAAGTAAAAGCAATTTCCTGACAGAGCCTTTCCCACCCAGAACGACAGACACCATCAAGATAAGTACACCAATGGCACAAGGATTAATAGAGTCAATGGCGGCCGAGCCAATAACAACGGATAATGTTGGTAAATCAATTCCCATACTTACTTCCTTTCTCCTTTCAGTTTACCAATTTCCTCGGCAGCCTGATAGCTTCGACATAGTTTGTCTGTTCGATTCTTTACTTCACCAAATTCTACGATAATACAGTCGCCAGAGGGGACAGTTGATTTAGGAGAGAGAAGATAACTTCCTAGATCTGAGAGCTTTTGCTGCGTATAATAATTGTCATCGTCCGTTTGATAGACAAATACTTGTAACGTCCCGGGTGTCCCATCACGACAGGTGTCTCCATTTCGCATCAGAACCTCACCATGCGTGGTTGGAAGAGTAAGGGTTTCCGCAGTAAGCTTCCCGTCAATTACGGTAAAAAATCTCTCAAGATTTACGTCTGAAGACTCAACGACCACTCCCTCTACATGCATTCTGTCGTCATTGTGTTCATGAAATGTCGCAGTGCCGATTTTGTTGGAGAAGCCAGTCGGATCTTTGAGATCAAGCTTTTGTCCACACTGCCATATCTCAAAATCCGCATGCCAGTGGACGGGACCACCACTTTGCGAGATAACATTCAGTTGAATGGTTGATACAATAAGATAGAGTGTCGGAAGCAAAGTGACAAGGACGATAGACCCAAACAAGAGTTTTTTGCCAAGGGCAGTCAGTTTTTTGGTCTTTAAAGAAATAATCGTCAAAAGACCCAAGGCAAGAAATGCCCACATAACGAGCACTGTAGAATTGGTGGCGATCACTTCCTCTATGTAGGCAGACTCAGAGAAAAAGAGCATATCTTTACAGTAACGCAAATGGGTGTCTTATTCAAGTCCTCTTCTCGACAGAAAAGGCACAAATAGTCTATGCAGAACAACACAAGCCAACCATAACCATACTGCCGCAACGAGAATGAGCAACCAGGTAGTAAGACTAATTGAGCCAACAGCAAAAAGTTCTCTTAAAACGGGCGTATACAAGATCACTACTTGAAGAAGAATCGTACCAAGAACGGAAAGCAGTAACCATTTATTGGAAAAGAACGATACCCTGTATCCTGAACGAATCACGTAGAGCATCACCATTTCAAAAAGAACGAGGGCACTAAAGGCTGCTCCTTGCGCGAACAATGTTCCTTGCGGAAGCGACACTAGATACACCATAATAATGAGCCCACCAAGCAAGACCCCCGAAAGCAACATTTCTATCCAGTTATTTTTTTTGATAATCTCCGTCTGAAATGTCTGCGGATTGTAGCGAAGAATACCCTTCTCCGCAGGATCAAGACCAAGTGCTAATGCAGGGAAGCCATCCGTTACAACATTTATCCAAAGAAGAATTGTTGCTGTGAGTACCAGTTCCTGCAAGATAACCACACCAATAAAGACAACAACAACTTCTGCGATATTACATGACAAAAGGTAAATAACGAATTTGCGAATATTGTGAAAAATCCCCCGTCCTTCTTCAATTGCGGCAATAATGGTTGAAAATTTATCATCAAGAAGCACCATATCCGAAGCCTCTTTGGCGACGTCTGTCCCGGTAATTCCCATCGCAATGCCAATATCTGCTTTTTTAAGAGCTGGAGCATCATTGACCCCATCCCCAGTCATAGCAACAATATGGCCCTTCTCTTGCAATGCTGCGACAATACGCATTTTGGTCGCGGGATTTACTCGAGCATAGACATGCACATTTTCAACCGTCGCAGCAAACTGCACATCGGTCATTTTTTCTAACGCTTCGCCTGCTAAAGCCTCCCCCGTAATACCAATTTCTAAAGCAACTGCTTTTGCTGTTTCAATATGATCACCGGTAATCATAATGACACTGATGCCTGATTGTTGACAGGACTCGATGAGTGGTTTTACTTCCGTTCGGGCTGGATCAATCATCCCCTGAAGCCCCACAAAGGTTAAGTCCGACTCAAGAAGCTTGTGATTATCTTTCTGCTTTTCATACTCCGCGGCAGAAAGCTCTTTGTAGGCAAACCCAAGTGTCCGAAGTGCTTGTGTAGCAAATGCGTGTGTAGCCTGTAACACTTCTTGCGGGGTTGTCTTACAGACGTTTAAAACAAACTCAGGAGCGCCTTTTGTGTAGACGAAATACCTATCATCCTTTTTAACAACAACTGACA
>JBBTVD010000023.1:0-24013 GCA_038063415.1 Patescibacteria group bacterium | reverse complement strand
ATCATGAACAGAATAATAAGAGCAAAGAGATAGAAGGTCGGAAAAATTCTGTGTGCCATGAGCGATTACGCTTATGGAGTTAGATTTCGACCAATTACAAGAAGTAATCAATGAATATCTTACTGTCTATTGCATTGATGACGGACAAAACAAAACCTACATCAAAGAAAAAGGACAGTTATACACCAAGCTTCTCACTTTCCTCAATGGCAAACCATTCAACCTTGAAACTGTTAAAGAATTTATCCACTATCTCTACGACAACGGTTGGGATGAAGAAGGCAGCAAAAATACCTTGGGAGTACGGATTCGAGCATTAGTCAATTACTGTTACGAAGAGAAAGATTTATTTGTGAAAAACTGGGCAAAGAAAATACCAAAACCAACAGTACACCGCAAAGTGATTGAAGTTGTCAAAGAATCAGTTGCAATGCAGATTATCATTGCAGGAACAACACCAAAGTCTTATGAGAATAGCCGTGACAGATTCAGTAAGGCAGAAACAAGACTTGCCTGTGAGTTCATGCTCAATACAGGATGCAGAGTACAGGAAGTTGCAATGATGAAAGGATCAGATTTAAGACTGGATGCTGATGAACCGTATGTCATTATTCACTCCAAAGGAGGCGACACCGAGATGCAACCAGTCCCTGAAATAATGATGCCGATACTAAGAGAGCGAGTCGGCAATAACCGCTTATTCTTCTTTACGCAAAAAGGAGCAAATAGAGCGCTTGAACGAGGAAGCAAGGATCTTGGTATAACAACTATTCATACAACCTGTCATAGATTGCGTGATATTTTTGCACTCACTCGATTAAGAAATGGCGTTTCATTACAATTAGTGAGCAGAGCATTGAGACATAAATCCATAAAAACGACAGACCGTTATTATTCAAACTATGTTCTCATCGACATAGCGCCAGTCATAAACAATTCTGATCTTGTTAGACAGAAAATGACACCGCAAGAACTGTTAGAAGAATTAGTAAAACTCGTCAAAAAGACAGGACTTGATAAGCATGAAGAGTTTTTTTTGCAGACAACAATGAGCAATGAGGAAGTGCATATTGATGCTGTATTTAATCATTCCAAGCAAAACTTGAGTGAAAAAAAAGAATAGTAACTATTCTAAGTTGACCGAAATTTTTGAATCTTTAATCACTCGTCCACCAATATCTGCATTGTTGTCGGGGGCAGGTTTAGCAAAGATCACTGAACCCTTGCCATGCTTAATCTCAATATCTCGTTTGAGTATATGAGACAACATCATGGAGCCAGATCCATTCCCTTTGGCTTCAGGGATATCCCAATCTTTGGCAAACGTACGAGCGGAGATTAACCCTTTTGTTTTGTCAATCCAAGCCCAAAGCATTGTATGTTCGATCTTTGTGGTTTCTTCTAGTGTAATGCGTTCGACTGCCTTAACATTATCTACTTGCTTGTGGTGCCAAGGTGGCATGGTTGATACGTTAGCTCGAACCCATGTAATCTTACCCTCTTGCCATGTTTTAATTTCTCCAGCTCGTCCGTACATAGTATCCGTTGGTTTACCTCGAAGCTTGGTCAGGAACCATGCAGTACCGAGAACACCTACTCCAGCAAAGTCTATTTCTCCTTGTGGGTGAATAACACTAATCTTTGCAGTTTCTATATCGTTCACGAATATCGTTTCACCAGTGTTGATCTTTTTTGCTATGACTTGGCGATCAGCATCAGAGATACGTTTGCCCTCATCAATAACAACGCTTGCGAGGTCTCCAAAGTTACCTGCTTTATCAGTGAATACTCGAAGTAGCTGTGCGGAGATCATAGCTCAAATTTCCTATCATCCTGCATAATTTCAACTAATATACCATCAGGATCTTTGATGAAAAAATAAAGTGGGCCAGTTCTTCCTTTTGTTATATCTGTAACGATGCTTATCCCTTGTTTCTGTATTGCTTCCTTTGCTTTTTCTACTGATTCCACTCGTAGTCCGAAATGTTTTACGCCAATGATAGGAAGGTCGGTTTTGGTACTCGTAGCAGAGGTTGGTAAATCTTCTGGTGAAGCATAACAAAAAAGCTCAAGGATAATTCCTTCGTTATTTTTTAGATGGATAATTTGTAACGATTTATCTTCTGCCTCCCAACGATGCACTCTCTCAAAGCCAAACAATGCGTAGAAATCTTCTGATATCTGAGCATCCTTGACGCTGATTGCGATATGATGAAGTTGAAAAGTTATATCCATTCTGCTCATATAACTCATTTTAGCATAGACTCCACCAAATGGGGCGAAAATTGGGTCTTCCATGCGCCATCGCCCAATGGATTTCTGGACATCAAATGTCCTGAGTAGGTCTCGTTATATTCGATCGTTTAGATAGAAATAGAATTCTTATGCGGGGTACATTTCCTCCTTTTCCAAATAGGTCTACATAAAAAATAGTTTATTTTTTAATCATCCAGGCTGCGATTGCTGTGGTAATCGGTACAGCCAGGATAAGCCCAATACTCGCAAGCAGCATCCGTACGATCTCTTCAGCAATCATCTCATAATTAACAACAGATGCTATCGGCTGGGGGTTATCGAGAAAAAGCAGCAGAAGGGGAAGAGCTGCTCCTGTATAGACAAGGATCAGCGTGTTGACAGTTGAAGCAATATGATCTTTGCCCACGTCCATGGTTCTGAGAAACAGTTGATGAAATTTTAAATTGGGAGATGCTTTTTTGAGTTGCTGTACGATGGCAGCTTGTGAGATCGTAATATCATCCAAAATCCCCAAAATACCAATAAGAATACCTGCCAGGAGAAGCCCCTGCATGTTTATGACGTCCGGTCTGGCTGCTTGGAGGAAATTTGCTTCATCTGAAGCAAAACCGGTAAATCGTGCTGCATTGATAAAAATGGTTGCCAGTATGCCGGTGATAATAAGTGCAATAATGGTACCAATCACGGCGGCAGTTGTTTTTCTATTGAACCCATGGGAAAGATAAAAGGTAAGGGGGATAATTGCAAGTGAAGCAAGAATGACAATCAGCACGGGATTTTGCCCAGCAAGAATTTGGGGTAATACAAACGTAAAGATAATAACAAAAGAAAAAAACATCCCCCCAAGTGAGGCTATCCCCCTTTTACGACCGACGAGAATAACCAATCCAACAAAAATGCCAAAGAGAAGAAGGAGAGGGATTCTCCGGACATAATCAGTGATAGAAAAAAGCTCTTTCCCGTCAGGAGAACGAAAAGCTGTTATCACAACCTGATCATCGGTGGCATAATCTTGGATAACGACCATTGGTACGGTACCGTTTTCAACGGTAATTTTTTCTCCTTTTCTTTCTCCACTGGTAATTTCAGCTTCAAGCTTTTGATAGCGTTGTGTCTTATGATTGACCGTAACTTCTTTTTCTTCTGTTACTTGAGTGATCACTGCTTCAAAGGTTTGTTGCTGTGGTGTGGAAGGTTCTTGGGCGGAGACGTTAGAAGTAAAGAGAAAGAATAGCAGAAAGGATAAAAGAGCAAAGAGATAATTTTTCATAGATGATTTTTGTCACTAGAATGACATATATAGTATACCATTTTGCAAAAACTAAACAATTTAGTATATACTGAAGATATGAAGAATCTCTATTGGTTTCGAGCAAGAAAACATGGCATAGGTTGGGTTCCGGTAACTTGGCAAGGATGGCTAGTACTTCTTATGTATGTCATTGCCCTCGTATATGTGTTTTTTAACCATGATTATTCTCCCTCGGTACAAATTATTTGGACTCATTTTTGGCCAAAAATAATATTACTTACCTTAGTGCTGATTATTGTCACCTATATAAAGGGAGAACCAACTACGTGGCATAAGCGCAAGTCCTAATCTTTTTACAATCCTGTTTTTATTCCACTTATGGTTGGAGAGAGGGGAGAAAGAGTGAACAATCCAAATTCAACAACTTCTTTCTCTGTTTCCCGATTCCCAGCAATAACCACAGGATTGGTATTTATTGTTTTATATCCCTCAGGTAAAAGTAGTTTGATAACATAGGATACTGGTTGCGTCTGTTCACTCGGAAGTGTATATCTGAAATATCCGTTGGTATCTGTTTGGATATCTGAAATCAGTGTTGCAACTTCGCTTCGTTCAGTTGTTGTCCCATTGCTGTTCAATTGGGTAATTTTTATGGTTGCATTGGGATATGCTTTCTCTTGTGGCTCACGCTCTCCATTTTGGTTGTTATCTATATAGACATAACCCGTTACTGTCTTGGTGTTATTTACTGGAGGGACTATGGTCACAGGAGGCTCTGCTGCCCGTTCGCGAATATCCTGACGTTCTTGTGCCAGAAGAGTAAGCAACGGAATAATCAGAAGAAAGCTGATCACAGCAAAGAGACTCAGGACAGACGATTTAGATGAAAGTAATGACTTTTTTTGTGGTTCCATAGTTTTAGTATACCCATCTTAAATGAAATTGCAACGTCATATGTTTGACAATATGCCAACAATTGTAACATTAGGCTTGACACCTGTATAATTGTTTGTATAATATGAGATAGTAACGGATAAAAAAACTTCATCCTTCAAGATTCCTCCTAGTGAAAGCGAGTGAATCTTTTTTTATTGAAAATATAAAAAAGATTCAGTATGTCAATTCATTCAAAAATTATTGCAACGAAACAAACAATCATCCCTATTGATGTGCTTTCTCAAGAAGAAGACGTTGTGCAAATAAAAGAAAAAATGAATAAAAAGATACGTCATCTTTTTAAAGGTTCATTGGCGATTCGTGAAGTAGATGCTGGTTCTTCCAACGCCGAAGAACAGGAATTAACCGCACTTGCCAATACCTTTTATGATTCTGAGCGGTTTGGTATTCATTTTGTTGCGTCTCCTCGTCATGCTGATATGTTGATGGTAACTGGACCAGTATCACGCAATATGGCACGTGCGTTAAAGAAAACATATGAAGCAACACCTGAGCCCAAAATCGTTGTCGCGGTTGGTGATGGAGCTATCGATGGTGGGATTTTTAAAGGATCATATGGAATAGTCGGTGGGGTACATGAGGTAATTCCCGTCCATTTCCAAATTCCAGGTGATCCTCCCAGCGCAAAGCAAATTTTAATCTCACTTTTATCGATCATTGAAAGTTTGGATAGAAAAGGAGCAAAAAAATGAGTAGTACACTCTTTACTATTTTGCTAAGTTTCTTCAGTGTCGGAGCGCTTCTTTCGCTTTTTTGGTCGCAAAAGAAAACCATCAGCAATCTTTGTAGCAATCTTTTTGCAATAGCGGGTTCACTTACCGGTATTATTCTGGGTGCCTTTATCCTTGTAACGCAAGAAGTTACGTCTCTCATTTTTGTGACTGGATTGCCGCTTTTTTCTCTCTCATTGCGGTTTGATATGCTTGCGGGGTATTTCATGCTGATTATTGGTCTTATTGGTCTTGCCAGCTCCCTCTTTGGTATGGGATATATGCGGCAGTATTTCAAACTCTATAACATCGGCCTTTTCGGCTTTTTCTACAACCTCTTTCTTTTAAGTCTTTTTTTGGTTGTCACGGCAAGCAACGGTTTGTATTTCCTGTTTGTTTGGGAAATTATGTCACTAACTTCTTTCTTTCTCGTCATTTTTGAGCACAAGCATCACGATACCATTAAAGCAGGTATCTTATATTTTATTATGACGCATGTCGGAACGATGTTTCTACTTGCTGCTCTCTTGCTCCTCTATGGAGCCACGCACACGTTTGATTTTTGGCAAATACGCGTGCTCGCCGGGACAATTCCTGATTGGCTTAAAGATACAGTTTTTGTCTTTGCGCTTCTTGGTTTTGGGACAAAGGCAGGTATTATTCCGCTGCATATTTGGTTACCAAAAGCACATAGCGCGGCTCCTTCTCATGTGTCAGCGCTTATGTCAGGAGTGATGATCAAAATGGGTATCTTTATGCTGTTCCGTCTTTTTTTGGATATCTTTCCAAACATCCCCTTGTGGTGGGGGATTGTGGTACTCATCATTGGCGCGTGTTCATCCCTACTTGGTGTATTGTACGCGCTCGCGGAGCATGATTTGAAACGACTGCTCGCGTACCACAGTATCGAGAATATTGGTATTATCCTGCTTGGGTTAGGGAGTAGCATGATCTTTTTCAGTTTGCAGCAACCCGTTCTTGCGGCGCTTGCTGCCCTTGCCGGATTATTCCATACGCTTAATCATGCAGTGTTTAAGTCGTTGCTTTTCCTGGGTGCAGGTTCTGTTATTAGTCAAACAGGTACCAGAAATTTAGAGAAGTATGGAGGGCTCATTAAAGTAATGCCTTATACTGCACTGTTCTTTCTGGTCGGAGCGGTTGCTATTTCAGGGTTACCTCCACTCAATGGATTCGCTTCTGAATGGTTAACGTTTCAAAGTCTTTTTGCCGGTGTGCAAGATCCAAGAATCGGTCTTCGCAGCTTGTTCCTTTTTGCCGGAGGAGCGCTTGCTCTTACGGGGGGACTTGCTGCCGCATGTTTTGTAAAAGCATTTGGTATTACGTTTCTTGCTCGACCGAGAAGCACTGAAAGTAAAGAAGCCAAAGAATCATCCTGGATGCTTGTTGTTCCAATGGGTTTTTTGGCTGTGCTATGCGTTGCGATCGGTTTTGGAGCAGGAAATGTTGTCGCTATTCTTGAGCAGGTTGTTGCACAGTTTACGCTGTTTCGTCCTAGTGAAATAGTTGCCCATGAAGGAAGTACTGTTGTTATTCAGAATGGATTTGCTAGCATGAATATGCCTATACTTATCCTGACTCTTATAGCAGTTACTTCATTGGTTTTCTTGCTCACCCGATGGGTCAGCCGCAAGCAAAAAGTAGTACGAGATGTCACTTGGGATGGTGGGTATACAGGGCTTTTGCCCTTTATGGAGATTACCGCGACTGCCTTTTCGCGAAGTTTAGTACTCATCTTTAAGGGGCTCTTTCAACCAACACAGCAGAAGAAGCTCGAATACATTGATGCAAATATTCGATATTTTACCAAGACACATGAGATCAATTTTGCAACAAAAAATGTATTTGAAGTATATTTGTATCAGCCATTACTTGCAGTTAGCATTATGCTAACTAAAAAAGTAAAACAAATTCAGGGTGGAAATCTCAATGCCTATATTTTGTATATCTTTTTGACGTTGATTGGTCTCTTTTTCTGGGCACGGTACTTTTAATCTATGTTACTTATTATTCTAAAACTTATCTTATTACCATTACTTGCACCACTTGGTGTCGGGATTATCCGTAAGGTAAAGGCCATGATGCAGAGTCGGCCAGGTGCTTCCATCATACAACCGTATTTTGATCTGTGGAAGCTCTTTCACAAGAATGAAACAATTTCTCGTGATGCGTCGTGGATTTTTCTCGTTACCCCATATATCTTGTTTGCAATAAGCTGTATTGTGCTGATCGCGGTACCAGTGTTTGGGAAAGCAGAGATACATGTGCCTTTTGGAGATTTTTTAACGGTTATCTTTTTACTTGCTACTGGGACTTTTTTTCTTGCGCTTGCGGGAATCGATGTTGGAAGTCCTTTTGGTGGCTTTGGTTCAAGTCGAGAAATGACGCTTGCTGCCCTTGCGGAAGCGATCTTGATTTTCACCTTGCTTCCTGTTGCATTCCTGACAGATACCACCAATATCGCAATGATGGCAGTTCTGGCGACGAATCTATCGATGATTTCCTATTTTGCGCTGCTGTTCGCGTTTCTGGGGTATCTGATCGCGCTCTTTGTAGAGACAGGAAGAATTCCCTTTGATAACGCGGCGACACATTTAGAGTTGACGATGATTCACGAAGCAATGATTTTAGAGTATTCTGGGAAACGCTTAGCACTTATCGAGTGGGCAAACGCCAACAAACTCTTCTTTTTCGCATTGTTGGGTGCCAATATCTTTTTTCCTTCTGGACTTACCATGTATTCTGATACGATGTCGTTACTGCTTGCATTGGTGATGAGCTTATTCAAGGTTGGAGTGTTACTGGTCGTTGTTGCATTGATTGAGTCAGTTATCGCGAAATACCGATTCTTTAGACTACCAGACATTTTGCTCACTGGTTTTGTTTTTGGTATTATTGCGATTATCGCGACAAACGCATTATGACAGATATCCTTTTTTCATTACAATTATTTGCTTTATCGTTAATGACGGTTTCCTCCGTCATGATGCATATCGTGAAAAAAAATAATACTCTGGTAAATGCCTATATCATGCAATCACTGTGTTTAATTATATTACTTGGGGTAGAGCTTTCACATCAATTTTCGCTTGGTTTGGTGGTAATAACACTTGTTATGGTTATGATCAAAATTATTATCGCGCCAATGGTCTTCTCCGGCATTATCAAGCAAAGTCATTTAAATCTTTCAACGAGTACCTATTTAAATATTCCTATGACGCTCTGTGTGTTACTGGCTCTTTTGGGGTTTGCACAATCAGATGTGTTGTCTCCATTTTTCCTTTTATTACCTGTTGGATCGGAGATGCGTATCATGCTTATTGGTAACTTATTCATGTCGATTTTTCTTATTATTAATCGAAAAGGTGCGTTATCACAAATCATTGGCGTGCTTTCTTTAGAAAATGCGATCTTTGTTTTGGGATTGTTCCTTGGGATAAGGCAACTACATGCATTGGAGCTGGGGATTCTTTTTGATATCTTTTTCTGGATCGTGGCGTCTTCCATGTTTGTCAAAATGATCTATCAAAAGTTCGGGTCGTTTGATATTAGTTCCTTGAATCAGTTAAAAAAATAATATGGCAATACTTTTATTATTATTGGTACCGGTTATCGCAATCGCATTACTACTGCTTTTTGGTAAGTGGAAGAATTTTTCTGAGAAGATTAGTGTTGTTTCTTCTCTGATCGAGGTCATTATCGGCGTGTATATCGTGCAGCAGGTATTGTCTACAGAAGTCATAAACTATTCTTTATATTTCTCAATAAACGCCTTGAATGCACTCTTTTTGGGTCTTACAGTTTTTATCGGGCTTATCATTACCTTGCATAGCATCGGATATTTCAAAGAAGAACTGAAGAAAGAAATGCTCAACGAAAAGAAATTACGGGAGGCATACCTGTTGATCCGTTTCTTTTTGTTGTTTGTTTACATTGCACTTTTGACAACAAGTCCGATTCTTATGTGGATAGCAATAGAAGGAACAACACTCGTTACTGTCTTTATGATTAATTTATTTAATAGAAAGACTGATCTTGAGGCAGCGTGGAAGTTTCTTATTATTAACTCCATTGGTTTACTCCTTGGGCTTCTGGGGACATTACTTTTCCTCGCGCAAGGGGCAAGTCAAGGGGAGGTCTTGTTACAATGGAAGGATATTATGAATGTGAACGGAGTACTCAATCCTGAAAGTCTTAAGCTTGCCTATATTTTGGTCTTTATTGGTTATGGTACCAAGATTGGGCTTGTACCAATGCACACATGGAAACCTGATACCTACAACAAAGCACCATTGCCGACAGTTGCATTGCTTGCGACGGTACTTCTCAACGTTGCATTTTTGGCAATATTGCGTTTCACAATGGTGGTTAATCAGGAAATTGGCGCTACCTTTACTTCACAATTATTTATCTTTTTTGGAGTACTTTCGATCTTTCTGTCAGCGTCTATTATCTATACGCAGAAAAATCTCAAACGGTTACTGGCGTATTCTACCATTGAGCATGCAGGCATCATCGCGCTTGGTTTCGGTTTTGGTGGTATTGGTATTTTGGGCGCGATGTTGCATATTCTGTATCATAGTATTGCGAAAACTGCACTTTTCCTCTTGGCAAGTAATATCGTTGTTCGGTATAGTACTTCTATCATTGCCTCAATTCAAGGAATGATCAAGGTGCTACCAATCACCAGCATATTATTTTTGCTTTCGATTCTTTTTATTGTTGGTTTGCCCCCATTTGGGATGTTCTTTAGCGAGTTTTATATTTTATTGAGTGGCTTTGGGAACAATATCTTTGTGAGCGGATTTGTGTTACTATTGTTTGTTCTTGTCTTTGTCGGCTTCTTAAAGACCGGGATGCAGATGATTTTTTCAGAAGTACCTGAGGGAATTGTCAAAGGAGAAGCAAATTATTGGACCTTGATACCAGTCGGTGTCGTTGTCATTGTCATGCTTATAGGTAGTATCTATCTTCCCGAATTTGTTATGCAACTGGTGACTGAAGCAACTGATATTATACAAAACAATACATTATGAAATTGACAGAAATTAAAACAACCTATATAAAAGGGCTTCCGACACAAGTGATTAACAAAGTTATTGTCGCCGAGGTTACTCGCGACAATATTTTTGAAACCGTCTCTGCTTTACACGCTTCACACCATTTACCATTACTGACAATAAAAGCAACAGATCAGCGGAAAGAAGGCAATGGCTTTGTTCTTTACTATGTCTTTGGCATCCCTCATGCCGCGTACACACTTGCACTTGCATTACAAGTTAAAAATAATAGGTTCCCATCATTGGTTCCGGTACTCTTTGAAGCAGCATTGTATGAGCAGGAGATTAAGACGTTCTTCGGTTTGACACCAGAAGGCAATCCTTTCACCAATCAACTCATTTTGCATGAGAACTGGCCAGATGATGTCTATCCGCTGCGTAAAGACTTCCCCTGGAACAAAAGGGTTCCGATCAGCAACGGACAGCCTTATGTCTTTCAACATATTTCTGGTGAAGGTATTTATCAAATTCCTGTTGGGCCGGTCCACGCGGGAATTATCGAACCGGGACATTTTCGGTTTAGCGTAATTGGTGAAAAGATTCTTTCACTGCAAGCACAACTTGGCTATGTGCATAAGGGAAGTGAAAAACTTTTTGAACATCTTAGCCTCTCTGACAAGCTCAAACTTTCAGAACACATCTCAGGTGACATGTCATTTGCTCACTCACTCGCGTTTTGTCAGGCGCTTGAAGATTTAGCAGGTATTGAAGCTACGTCATACGCGAAATATGTACGGGTTATTTTCTCAGAACTTGAGCGGTTGGTGAATCATATTAATGATGTAGGGTTCATCCTCAATGATACAGCGTTTGCTTTTGGAGGGAGTAATGGTATGCGGCTTCGGGAAGAAGTAATGCAGATCAATGAGCGATTAGCAGGGAGTAGATTTTTACGAGAGATCAATTGCGTTGGGGGTGTCACCAAAGAAATTCCAGCAAAACTGCTTGAAGATGCAGTCAAGACGCTCGAACATATATCCCGTGATTTCCAGGAATTTATTGCTATTGCTGAGGATACCGAAACAGTGATGAATCGACTAAAAGGGACAGGGTATCTTTCTCTGCAAACAGCAAAAGATCATGGAGTGGTCGGTATGGCAGCTCGTATGACGGGGCTTGCCAAAGATGCTCGAGTTTCTTATCCGTACGCTGGCTATGGGCAACTGCATCACAAGATGGTATTGCAACACAGTGGTGATGTCTATGCCAGATTCCAATTACGTATTGAGGAAGTATATGAGTCAATACGGCTGATTACCAGTGCTGTAACTCATGTGCAAAAGGAAGAGATTGTCCTTGCCGTACCAGTAAAGGATTTTGCGAAAGAGTCTATGGCGGTTGGCATCACTGAAGGCTGGCGGGGAGAAATTGTCTATCTGGTAATGACCGATCAACAAGGAGAAATAACCAGAGTAGGTGTTCGTGATCCGTCATTTCTCAATTGGCCGGCAGTATCGTATGCCGTTGAAGGCAACATCGTTCCTGATTTCCCTTTGATTAATAAAAGTTTTAACCTCTCGTATTCAGGATTTGATCGATAGATCCTTCGTTTATGGTATACTTTTTGTACGATGGCACCAGTCAATTTGAGAGAAGCTACTCAGTATGTCTCAAAAAGCATTGTTCCTGCCAGTGCTGGCAGAAAATGTATCGATGGTAGGTATTTGCCCAATCAAGCAACAGGAATGATCGCAAGACCTGGTGGCGATGGGGGGTATGTCATGGCACTACTGGCAGTCAATCAGAGAAAAAAACTTGGCCTCACCCCTGAACAATGTTTTAACGCTGTTTATAAAGTTGTCTCCAAAAGTGGTGAAGGATTCTGTCTCCATACGGATCAATTTGCAGATCCTACGAATCATGATCATCGGCGGCTTATTGGCTGTGGGCATATTGCCAAAGCAGCAAGCAAAAAATTCGCAAAGTCCTATGATGTAAGCGGGGACGATGTCAGACGGATTGTTGCATATGCACGCAATATTTGCGAAATTTCGCGTACGGTACACATGGTAAACCTTGCTGGTTATCACAAAGAGCGTGGTGTCATTATTGTTCAGAGTAAAGACTATTCAGTTCTTGCTGATAATCCAAAGCTTGGGCAGATGTACTTTATTTATGATGATGAGCGTGATAATGGGTTTTTGAAAAACCTCGTCAAAGAAATGCATATCAAAGGACTTACCTTTGAGGATATGAAAAAAGAATCCGATCTGCAACTACAGGCAACACTGCATAACTTAGCATTGGGATTGCCCATTTTTGCGGTAGATTTTGATGGTAAGCAACCAACGGTTACGGCGATGGGTTCGGTAAGTCTTCCGCAGTCAGCCAAGCGTTTTCCAGCACTTCATGAATTCCCTCGACTGTTTCACCCTAAAATTCAGCGATTTACTCCGAAGAACTAATTCCCACTAAAACGATACGGCAGAATTTGTTGCCGTTTGGGAAGGTACAATAGTCGTAAACTGTAGGGTCGTTCCATAAGCTCCATTCAAAATATTTTCTCCAGAGTCTTGTTTCACAATTGTTTTTGGGAGAAAAGAGATTGCAGTTTCGTTTGCAAAAGAGGCTATAGGTAAAAAAGAAAGTGTTGCTACAGTTCCACTAGTTGCTGTTGATTTTTCTTCTGAACTAATCGCATAGGAGATCCTTCCACTGGTGGGACTTACTTTAGAAAACAGGATTACTGGTTTGGTAAAGAAATCCCCAGGGGTAAGGGTAACATTGGTAACAGTGTTCGGGTCATAAGACAGCTCTAGCTGTACGAGTGTCGGAGAAGCATTGCTGTTCTCAATTTTTACCTGAATTGTTGCGGGAATACCAGCTTGTATTGTCAATGCTGCTGGAGAGAGGCGAAGTGTGCTTTGCGCTACTGGGGAAGGTGAGGGGGCTTGTGAAAGCGAAGGACTAGCTTTTTTTTCTTGCATGATAAAAAGAGATAATCCTCCTCCAAAAAGTGCGCTAACAAGAAGGCATGTGAGGACAATAAGGAAAAACTTTTTCATGAATTTTTTTAATCTAGCATAACATTAGTATACTTTGAAATTAGTCTCCATTTTGGACAGTAATTTCCCGAAGAAAGAGGCTGTAATCAACTTGATTTACTGATCCATCATCGTTCAGATCGCTCCAGTTCTTTTTTTCATCCGTACAAGAGACCGCAGCCTGTAGATCACTATAACAACCGATAAGCGTACTGTAGTCGACAATATTTAAGGCATTATCATTATTGGTATCTCCAGCAACGAGTGTGATCGCTGGCATTTGATTATTGTTATTTTGGGTAATCGTTTGAATGCCCGGGATGAGTCTCTTGAGATGTAATGGCTCTTTTATTTTAATAAGATACTGTCCCGATGCCACTGTCTCAGGGAGAGGAATCACCCCCGTAAAGTTTCCATTAGCAGCATTGTACGTTATCAACCCCGAAGCACTAGCTGCCAGGTTATTGCTACTATCATAGAGTGAGACGGTAACTGTACGAGCCGGGAACTTTGGCGTTTTATTACTC
Organism: Patescibacteria group bacterium; assembly: GCA_038063415.1. GTDB lineage: Bacteria > Patescibacteriota > Microgenomatia > Levybacterales > UBA12049 > JBBTVD01. The sequence goes on along the minus strand of JBBTVD010000023.1, from coordinate 10,249 downwards.
AAAGAAAAACTGGTTGGATTAGCATTATCACCACTATTCCCAATTCCATGCATAAAGACTGTTAGCGCGAGCCTTGTTCCTGTTGTCACTTGCGTTGGCAATATTGTTGGCTGTACCGTAGGAGATGGTGTTTTCGTTGGGCTAGGCGAAGGAGATGCTGTTGGTGTCGCCTGTGTTGTTGGGGTGATGGTACTTCCTGAAATAGTGACATATCCAGGAAGAGTCGAGGCGAGCACGTTTTCGGTTACATTATCGGTGGTTGCGACAGAGAGTACTTGGGTTTTGCTTCCAATAGTGATTGCGGAGGGTTGGGTTGTTGCCGAAAGTGCAGTAAAAGTAACCATACCGACTTTGGTGGTTGTTTGGACTGCCTTTGTCGTTTCTGAGCCGATAGATACAGTTACAAAAACACTACCATTTACGACCAATGGACCCTCAATAACTTGAGGAAATGCAGCGATATTGGTACTAAAGGTTGAAGCACCATTTGCTTGTAGTTTCGTCTGGTCATACTTTAATTCAAGTTTGATAATTGAAGGGAGATTATTTCCAGGGTTTACCATAACATCAAAAGAAACTGTTTCTCCAACGTTTTTTTGTAATGGGTTAGAAGTAGTTGTAGCTGGATTAAGATACAGAGAAGTAGAAGCCGTTGCTTGTGATCTGTTCTCTTGTTGCTGTTGTGAGAGATAGATTGTTAGCGGTATCGTAATTGCCAGAAAAAGGACAAAAATGCCAAAGATAAATTTATTTTGTGTACTTTTACTCATATTATGCCCCCGGTTGTGTTACAATCTCTCGCAAAAAGAGATTGTAATCAACCTGATTAACGAACCCGTCGTCATTGATATCTGTCGTTACTTTCTTTTGGGTTGTTGGACAATTGGATGCAACAGCTAAATCACTGTAACAATCAAGCAATAGATTGTAATCCAAGATATTAAGGGTATTCTCGCGATTAATATCACCTGTAACAAGCGGTGTAACAGGAAGTGTTGTCGCTGCTCCAGATTTCACTGCTTGAATTCCCGCGACCAAACGCTGTAAATACCCATCTACTTGTATTTTGACGAGATAACTGCCGTTTGTCAAAGACTTCTTTAGCGGAACAGTCCCCGTGAAGTTTCCATCAGTTGCATTATAGAGAACGTCACCTGAACCTGATGCAATAAGTGTATTTGTTGCATCATAAACCGTAACAGTAGTCTTCTTTGTTTTTTGTTTTGGATCTTTATTACTCGTTATGTTTGCGGTTGGATTTGTATTATCACCACGACTACCAATGCCATCGAGGAGTACGGTCACCGAAAAGGCTGTGGCTGATGCTGTTGGTGTAGGGGTAAAGGTCGGTGTCGGTGTTTTGGTTGGTGTAGATGCATCCGTCAAAGTTGTTTGTATCGTCTGTCCACGACTGCGGGTATCTTGTTGCTGCTGGGTGTTGATAACCAGAATAGGGATCACAACTAATGAGTATAGTAATAAAACAACTCCCAGAAGGAGAAATTTATGCCTTATTTTGCCACTGGTGGTTTTCTTTATTTGATCAGTCTCCATGTTGGACGGAAAGCTCTCTTAGGAACAAATTATAGTCAGGACTGTTGATAATGCCATTGTCGTCAACATCAACATTGATAACCGGCGTGTGGGCTTTGCATTCGGTAGTGTTGTATTTGGCATTTGGATCAATCATTGGGAGGGGCTCCAATTCGCCATACCCACAGTCAAGGAAGGTATTGTAGTCAAGGACATTCAGAAAGTTGTCATCGTTCACATCACCGGCAACCAAATCAACCGTTGCAAGCTTGTTATCTTGTAAAGTTTTAATCGATTGAATACCAGGAAGGAGCCGACGAAGGTATCGATCCGTCTGGACTTTTATGATATATTCGCCAGTTGGAAAGGTTGGACCGAGATCAACGGTTGCCGCAAAGTTCCCCTTACCTTCCTGATAGAGGAGAGAACCTTCTTTTTTCCCGACTAAGGTGTTATTACTGTCATAAATTTCTATCCTGAGGTTCCTTTGTGGGTGCAGTGGGTTTTTATTGCTCAAGCTACTGCCAGAAGGATTAGGGTTGTCTCCCGATGTCCCAATACCATGCAGGAGAATCGTGAAATTAAGCGTTGTGCTTTTTCCTGTTGGCTGGACGCTCGCACTAGGAGTAGCAGTACTTCCTGCAATTGTGATGTATGCAGGGCTTGTCGTTGATAGCACGTTTTCGCTTGCCTGATCATTTTCTCCAGCAGAGAGTACTTGCGTCAAATTAGCAAAGGTAACCGTTGTGGGAGTCGTACCTGTTCCAGCTTTTGCCTTAAAATTAAGGGTACCTACTCGTGTTGTTGTTTGAATTACTTTGGTTGGATCAGCTCCTATGGAGAGTGATTGAGCAACAGAGCCTGTTCCAAGTACTGGCCCTTCAATGTTGGTTGGGAAAGCCGCCGCATTAATGGTGAAAGGAGTGGCTTGGATGATTTCAAGCTTTGTCGGGTCATAGGTTATCTGAAAACGGACAATCGAGACAAGGTTGCTGCCTGGATTTACCATCATATCAAGTGCTATGGTGTCTCCAACATTTTTGACGAGGGGATTGGTAACGGTTGAAACGGGAGTAAAGGAAAGGGAACTCGAAGCCGCTGCTTTGCCTCTTGGATTCTGTTGTTGCTGCGAGAGAGAAATGGTGAGGGGAATGGTCACCAGCAACAACGCAATTAAGCCTATGACGATCCTTTTTTTTGTAAACCAATTCATAAAAACCACTGCCTTTCGCAGGGTACTTTTATCGTATAGAACAAACAGAAGAGTGTCAAGAGAGTTATGGAGCGTCTTCCCACGAGAGAGTATTTTGTACCCGCATGAAGTCTGGAAGGTTCAAAAAGAAGTCAGGTCGGGGGTAAAAGTAAATTGTCGGGTAATTGGCGTCATTGCCACACAAGTCACGATTATTCTGGAAGCTTCCACCTGATCCACTTGCATTGGTCACAATATTTCCTCCAATACTGAGCGTCAAATCGTTACACGTATTGGTTGAGTTAACGATAAAGGATCTATCAGTACTGAAAATACCATCTAGGTTGGGGAAGAGAAAACCCGCATTCCATCCAACAGCAGCATCAACGATAATGTTTCCTGCTGTTGAAAAGACGGCTGTTGATCCAAGTGGTGTCGAGATATTGCCTCTGATGGTTAAGTTCCCATTAATCAGAATGACATAATCTTGGTTGATTGGGAATTGATAGGTATTAAGCGTTACGTTATCATTTGCCTGGTAGATGCCGTGAGGGAGTGATGAGGGTAAGGTACAGTTGTTTAACGTACAAACGGTTGCTAAGTTCGTTGGCGTAATACCTGCTTGCTGAGCTTTTGCCGTAAGATAGCTGTATGAAGTGGTAATGCCAGAAGGATTTGCTGATTCATAGACTTCGGGATAGCTGCCACCACCGACAACTCTTTGTGTTGTTGATGCTTGCCCACTACCAAAGTCTGCTGTGGTATCTCCCGAAAAAGCCACTCCTGGATTTGTACACCATATCGTATTGGTCGTAATTGCATAACCCCCGCTACTTGGAGATTGTGGAATAGGATTATCTATGCCATCATCTATTCGTACACTCCCACAGTGACTTTGTGTCCAAGGTTTGAGATTGGTAATACCAAAGTTGAGATTGCTAATGTTCCCTCCTGCACAACTTGCACCATTAGCGCCATTGGTGTTACATCCAGCTCCTGTCGTTAATCCAAAAGAAGGTGGTGGGCCATTGAGCGGGTAGGTGAGAGAGTAATCTGTTGGAAGTGATGTGTAAGAAACGGTCACAGCCCCAGGGTTAATATTGGCAATAGAATAGGTTCCATTTGTATTTGTTGTAACAGTTCCTCTCGAAGACGTTAGAGTAATAGCCCCAGAATAGTTACTTTCGCCAGCGTCTTTTGTGCCATTTTTATTGGCATCAATATAGACATTGCCTGTAATAGCATTACTTGGGGGAAGCGTCGGCCCGGTACAGGCTCTTCCCGCTTCACAAATAGCAGATGCCCCAATTGGATACGTCAACCCATAATATCGGCAGGCAGTATTGCCACCAATTGCGGTAATGCCATAGTCCATCTGATAATTGCCACAGGCGTAGCCATAAGGAGAAGTACGAGACATAACGAAGGTTCTTGTCCCCGTAGCCGGTACGGTAACTGTTTCGTCGGTATATTGGCTATTATCAGCACAGACACCACAGACATTAGTACAGAAATGGCTGGAGTATTGATGGGTAACTTGCTCTGCTGTGCCGGTAAGGCTTCGTAAGGTGATGGTAAATGTATAATTATCTATTTGTGATCTATAGGGTGGAGCAGAACAAACACTTGCATTGAGTCGGGGGCAAACCTGATTTTCACTTACCGTGACTTCAACCCTATTACAGGTATCTCTCTGCCCGACATGATAAAACGTTTCAGCAAAAGCCTTTGATGGATATAGTGTTGTACAAACAAAGAGCAAACATACCAAAATAAGCAGATTTTTCATCATATGTACAGCGTAGTAGACTACTAACCCATTGTCAATCAAAAAAAACCGTGTTACACTGGGTCATATGATTTTGTCTGATCAAGATATTAAAAAAGCCCTCCAAACCAAAAGGATCGCGATCAAACCTGCTCCAGATCTGACAACGCAACTTGGTTCTTGTTCGATTGATTTTCGGCTCGGAAATACTTTCCGGGTTTTTGATCACAGTAAATATCCCTATATCGATCCCGCAAAAAAAGACTACAGTAACGAAATTACCAAAGTGATCAAAATAAAAGACGGAGAAAGTTTTATTATGCAACCTGGTGATTTTGTCCTTGCGGTAACGCTTGAAACGGTTAAAATTCCAGCAGATCTTATGGGAAGACTTGAAGGAAGATCTTCACTTGGACGTCTTGGACTCGTTGTTCATTCAACAGCTTCAATTTTTGACCCAGGGTGGGATGGGAAGCCTGTATTGGAATTAGGAAATCTCGGAAGGATGGCGATTAAATTAACATCTGGTATGCGAATTTGTGCTATGACTTTTGAGGAGTTATCTACCCCGGCACAAACCCCATATACAAGCAAGAAGTTTGCAAAGTATAAGTTCCAAAATGCACCCGAAGAATCAAGAATACATCAAGAAGAAAGTTAATTCGCTGTCATCCTGAACTCGTTTCAGGATCTGGACAAAAGAGATGCTGAAATAAATTCAGCATGACATTTTTTTTATGAAGTACCACGTCGAGTTTGATATTGATTTAAAGAGGAATACCTCCAAAGGTCGCTATATTGTCTTCGAAGGCATTGATGGCAGTGGAAAAACGACACAAGTAGAAAAAATTACCGAGTATCTCAGGCAACAAGGAGAGGATATTGTTAAAACACGAGAACCTCGGAAAGATCAAGGCGTTATTGGGGAGCTAATACAAAAAATCTTGCAAGGTAAAACAAAAATTCCACCTGTTGCTTTCCAGTATCTCTTCAGTGCAGAGCGCGAAATCCATCATGAGGAATTAATTCGACCATCTTTGGCAGCTGGGAAAAGTGTTCTTTCAGATAGGTGTTTTTGGTCGGTTGTTCCCTATGGTATTACTGATCTTGATCATCATCTTGATGAAAATACTGCGGAATATATGCTTGTCGCGCAAAGTATCCTCTCAATGTATCATCAGTTTATTGTCCCTGATATCACTTTTTATCTCGATGTTCCGCTTGAGGTTGCCTGGAAACGATTAGGAAGAGCTGAGGGAAAGCGGGAAATTTATGAGGACAAACGAACCCTTGAACGAACGATTAAAGGCTACAACTGGCTCTTGCAAAAATTCCCCAAAGAGTTTATTGTTATTGACGCGACCAAATCGGTTGAAGAAGTGACGGCGGAGATTATTAAGAAACTGTAATAGTTGTCATCCCGAATTTATTTCGGGATCTCAAAGAACAAACAAAAAAGATGCTGAAACAAGTTCAGCATGACAGATAATATGGTACTCGGACCCAAAATACTTTTAGCATTAGTCAAAAAACAAAAGCTTGTTGAAGGGCTTTCTGAACGTGAGCTAACCAATCCTGAAGGAGCTGGGTTTGATTTACGTCTTGGTGAAGTTTTCAAAATTTCAGGAGAGGCATTTCTTGGTGAAACTCACCGAAAAACGCCAGAGATTGAATCAGTTCTCGTTTATGATGAAAAGAAAAAGCAGTCAATCAAAATAAAACCTGGAGATTTCTTTTTGGTCAAAACGATTGAAAAAATTAATCTACCAATAGACTTATCTGCTGTTATTTTGCCCAGAACAACTACCTTTCGATCTGGTCTTTTTATTCGCACCGGTCCAATTCAGCCAGGGTATTCAGGCGAATTAACCTTTGGTCTCAAAAATGAAGGACCAATTACCGTTGAAATTGAAATGGGCGCACGATTTATGCACGTTATCTTCCATGAAATAAAAGGAGAAGGTAGTCAGTATCGTGGACAGTGGCAAGGCGGTCGAGTCTCCGCGACGAAAAAAGAAAAACAGGTATAAACCCAGGAGCATGTGGTATACTAAAAAAGTATGAAGAAAACTGTTGAAAAAAAAACGACCTATGTTATTAAACTTCCTGATGGAGAAAAGATTACTATTGGTCCAGGGATTAGTAATGTACCTACTTCTCCCGATTCAGTTAAAGAAACAAATATAGGAGAAATGATCAAGGCAGCAAGGGCAGCATCTAGAGCCGGTACCTTTACGAGCGAAGATAGTGACTATGGAAGAAATAGCAACTCCTCAACACGATAAAAAGGCTAGTTTGGTATTTGTAGACACTTGCGTTGTCCAATATTCCAACGATAGTAATAAATCGAAAGCAGAATCAGTAATAAAATGTTTAGCTTCTTCGGGTGAGCAAATTGGTTCCCTTACCATTTCAGAGATCACTGTATACGAATATCTTCACGGGCTGTTTGGCAGCAAAAGAAAGAAAGCATTGGCGGTTCTTAGTACTTATGAGAAAAAAATAGTATCAGCAAGAGTTCTCTTATTTGCTTCTATATTGGGTGGTCTCTATCATGATGAGAAAATTGATGGCATTGAGATGGGGGACAAGCTGATTGCAGCAACAGCGATTACGGAAAATGGTTATATTTTGACAGCAAATCATAAAGATTACCCTCATCCGTTTTTTGTAACAGAAGAGTCCTTTGCATTGCCCTATCAAGTTGGTCATTATAAAAAAACGTTGGATATTGTTTTATATAAACCTAACTTAGCATTACTTGTAAGAAGATTAGAAGAAAAGAGCAACGAGAACGCAAATAAGAAATAGTTGTATTTACACCATTATGAAATCTTACGAAACCTATATCTTTGATCTTGATGGCACCATTACGGACACGACTGCAGTATGGTTAACTATTTTTTCTGATGCACTACTTCATTTTGGCATCACCCCTCCAGCAAATACGATCTTGGCCAAGCATACACACGATTTTGCAGAAATGTTTAAATTTGGTTTGGCGGAGAAAGATCTTTTGGCTTATCGGGAAATTGCTCATGTCCTTGCTAATGAACGGCTTCCTCAAGCATCTTTGCATGTAGGTGCCTATGACGCTTTAGTATCCTTACGGGAAAGTGGGAAACAGCTTGCTATCTTTTCTACCATGGGACGGGTAAGCTTTGACCCAGTTATGCGAGATCGGAATTTATATCCATTAGTGCATGTCGCGGTAGCAGGGGATGATGTTCCGTATCGCAAACCTCATCCGGCAGGTATTCTCAAGGCTTTAAAAGATTTGAAGATTCCTCAAGAGCGCTATTCGCAAGCGGTATATGTTGGCGATAAGGATACCGATATCCAAGCTGCAAAAAGTGCAGGAATTGCTAGTATTTTGTATTATCCTTCGTCGCATCACGTGATGTACGACTTGGAAGAACTACAAAAGCATAAGCCTACACATATTATTACCGATTGGCAGGAATTACTCCTTGAAAATTGTTGATGAACAGGCTATAAATAAACAATAGTTAACGCATGGCAGTAAAGACTCATCCCGAATACCAATACCTCGATTTAGTCCAAGATATCCTCGACAATGGGGCAGACAAACCTCTCTTTTTTACTCCTGAAGTGCTTGAACAATACAAACAAAAAGGAGAAGAGCCACCATTTATACGATCTGTTTTTGGCAGACAAATGCGTTTTGATCTCTCCAAAGGATTTCCGCTTCTGACAACAAAGAAAGTATTTACTCGTGGCATTTTTGTTGAGCTTTTGTGGTTTCTCAGTGGTTCTTCCAATATTAAATATTTGGTTGATAACAATGTCCACATCTGGGATGAATGGGCTTGGAAACGCTATCATAAAGCATCGCTCGCAAGCAATGGAAAACTTAAAGATATGACTCAAGAAGACTTTATCACAAAGATTAAAGAGTCTGGGGAAAAGAGTACGTTTGTAAAGAAATGGGGAGATCTTGTTACTATTTATGGCCGTATGTGGCGACGATGGCCAGCAAGCGATGGACGAGAGATTGATCAATTAGGGTGGGTTATTCAGGGGCTCAAAGACAAGCCTTATCGCAAATCATACGTCGTTTCAGCCTGGAATCCAGATTTTATCTATGCAATGGCAAGTAAGGGAAATGCGAACGAAGTGCCACCCTTTTGTCATACGACCTATCAGTTTGCAGTGGTTGATGGCAAATTAAACCTTGGGCTTTATCAACGAAGCGCTGATTCGTTCCTTGGAGTGCCTTTTAATATAGCAAGTTATGCGTTGCTTCTTTTGATGGTGTCACAAGTTACCGGGATTCCAGCGGGAGAGTTTGTGCACTTTTTTGGGGATGTCCATATTTATTCTAATCATATTGATGCGGTCAAAGAACAACTTTCCCGTAAGCCTCGTCCTTTACCAACGGTGAAACTAAATCCCAAGATTAAAGATATAGATGATTTTACGATGGAGGATATCATCGTTGAAGGATATGATCCCCATCCTCCGATAAAAGCAGCAATTGCAAATATTGGGGGTTTTTAAATGCAAACAATTCCAACTGTTGGTGTTCTCATTTTCAAAGACGATAAGGTGCTCATGGTTCGACATGGAGAAAAAGCGAGCCATTTAACAGGTTCATATGGTATTCCAGCAGGGAGGCTAGAAACAGATGAAACTACCCTTCAAGCTGCGATTCGGGAACTGGAAGAAGAAACGGGGTTAGTAACAACACAAAATGATTTAGAGGAATTGCCTCTCACTATCCCTCCGGCAGATATTCTTAGAAAAGATGGAACAACTAAGCGATTTAAAATAACAGTATTTTTATGTAGGAAGTATTCAGGGAAACTGCAAGCAACTGAAGAGACTACTCCTGAATGGGTAAAAATTACAGATATTGCTCATTTCCCATTAATTGGCCATACAAAACAAATGGTAGAAGAAGGGAAAAAGTTTTTATAACATGACTATTTACTTTAGCCACGCACGTAAGATTGATTACAAAAAAGAGCTTTACGAACCACTGCGTAACTCGCTCCAAAAAATTACGAGAGTATTTCCATAAGAATTTAAGTCCTTGAAAGTCATCGGTTGGCAAGATATACTATGTCCATGAAACAAACTATTTTACGATATGATGCGCTCTTTGAAGAACAATCCGAGGGTGGATATACGGTTACGGTGCCTGCCTTACAAGGATGTATTAGTGAAGGAGATACCTTTGAAGAAGCAAAGGCAAATATCGCAGAAGCAATACAATTATACATCGAAGATTTAGCTGCTGATGGGGAGAAAATCCCTGAAGATACTACTGTTTTTATCGATCATATAAAGATAGCAACTCAAGTATAATTAGTTAAGTTACATGCCCAGTATTACTCCTAAAAAAATATTAAAATTTCTCCAGCAGAACGGATTTTATATAAGTCGCCAGAGTGGTAGTCATATTATTTTGCATCATGACGATGATAAAACGAAACGAGTAATTATCCCAATGCATAATAAAGATTTGAAACCTGGTACGTTTGCTTCTATTCTAAAGCAAGCCGGACTTGAGAAAAAAGACATTTTTGACTAATGCATAAACCAATTATTTCAATTATCGCCGCCATAGATCAGAATCTGGGTATTGGCAAAAATAATGATATTCTTTTTAAGATCCCGGAAGACTTCCGTCGTATGAGAGAAAAGACCAATGGACATCCACTGGTTATGGGCAGAAAAACCTTTGAGTCCCTTGGCAGATTATTGCCTAATCGTACGCATATTGTGATTAC
>JBBTVD010000022.1:0-22269 GCA_038063415.1 Patescibacteria group bacterium | reverse complement strand
TTCCCGCATTCGCGGGAATGACAAGAAGGAGGACAGTACTCTCGTCTATAAATCTGGAGTTGAAAAATATCATCAAAAAAAGAACTACTTTCAAACTGCGTGTCTGTTTAGTGAGCCAAAATATTTCCTGCGGTTATAGAAGTTGTTGGGGTGGCAGTAACAGGAGCTCCATGTTGTGTATCATAAATAACATTTTCTGCTTGGTCTCTAATTTGAATTCTGATCATATTGGTCTCCTCGCTTCCTACAATTAAAAAGTTATAGTTCCCTGCTCCGTTAATAGTCCCTGAGCCTGTGAGTACTCCTAGTCCACTATAAATAACAAGAGAATTAACCATTGTTGCATTAAAGTGAAGGTCTGCCGAATTAAAATCCATACTAAACTGTCTATTACCTGTTGGTACTGTTCCTTGATATTTATAACTAAGTCCAAACTTTACAACACCAGTTAGAGTTGCATTCTCTGGAGCTGTATCGGAAAAGAAAGGCATATCGAGAGAGGAAAAACCAATTCTAACTACGGATTTAAATGCCCTTCACAAGTGTTTCCGTTGTCATTAGAATTGGTGCCGTCGGGGCAGAAAGTGTTGTCCCATGTAGCATCAGTAAGATCAGCACCAGCCATATTTGCACCTGTCAAATCAGTATTTCGTAGATATGCGCGAGTTAAATTAGCACCTGAAAAATTCACCCCATGCATATTTGCTCCAAATAAGTTAGTGTCAGTTAAATTTGTATTTGCAAAATTAGCTGCCCCGGAAATATTATTGCTGCCAGCATTAACTAAAGCTAAAATAGCATGAACAAAAGAAGAGCTACTAAAATCTTCACCAAATATTTGTGCATTATTTAATATAGCAAAATCAAGATTTATCCCAGATAGAGTTGTAGTCTGCGTACGAGCTATAATATCTTTGCCTCTACAGACTGAACAGGTTACAGAAGAGCTTCCTCCTGGTACGCCTGTGGGCCCTGGAGGACCAGATGGTCCTGGGACACCTTGGATGTTCCAATCAAGTGCTGTTTCGTTGTTGTTACAATTCGTATTTGCATCAACGATCCGAATGTTTGGACCATTTAACAATGTGGTTTTTATACATGCATGAATTTTACTCGTATCGCCACCGTGCGCGCTTACGACAAAGGTGCCAATTACTGCTCCGAGGATACCAACGAAAAATGATACACAAAGAATAACGAGGGAATGATAGTATTGCTTCTTTGGCATATCTACAATTAAGTTACTACTGCTCTGAAAAAATGTCAATCAGTAATTTTCAGTAATTTAAAGATCTTCAAAAGAAGTTAGCTCAGGAGAAAGCACTATAACCATTCAGACATCAGCGGTGACGAACAGCTCAAAAATCTCTTGACGCCTTTGACCAAATCACTTAATCCAATCTCATTTGGCTCACAATCAGCGGTAACCTCCTTCACAACCGAACTCCCGAATATGACAAGCGCACCTATGAGGAATTCGATTTGGATTAATGCTAACTTTACAAATGCTAACCTAACAGAAGCAGACTTAACGTTTGCAGATTTGACTGGTGCGGATATGACTAATACTGATATCAATGGTGTTATTTGGTCTGGTACTATCTGTCCCGATGGTACCAACAGTGACGACAACAGCAACACCTGTATAGGCCACCTGACCCCATAAAATTATTTAGTTTTTGAAAATCTTTCTTGTCATCCCTGGCCGCAAACCAGGGATCCAGCGCTTAAAATGTCTGGATTCCCGCATCAAGTGCGGGATGACAAAAATAGCACAACACTGCTGGAAAACATTTTTCGTGTCGGGCGAAAACTCTAGAAAGGCAGGAGTTGCTCTGAGGGTATCACTTCTTTTTTGGTCGACTTACTACTCCACAATAATTGCAAACTCGCTGATGCTTCTTTTTCAAAATACTCCAGAATAATTGCGACCTTCTTTCCCTTTTTTAGTGAAAAGGTTGCTTTGTTTTCAACAACTTCCCCTGCTTTCCACGCATCGATAAGAAGTTTCCCATTAATCCAAAACCTTACTCCGTCGTCGTGACGAGTATAAAAGGTGTACTTCTGTGACTGTTTGGGCACGATATATCCTGTCCAACGCGCAGAAAAGTTATCAGAAGGAATAGTCCGATCAGGTGCAGCAGCATCCCAAGAGAAATCAATCTGTGGATCAATTCGTGACACAGGGACACCACCCAAAGATCTTCCAGCGAAATAATACCCCGTCAGACCTCGTTCTTTTCCTTCCACAAGCGTTGCTTCAGCAGATGCAGCTTCCCAACGATCATAGGCAGGAAGGACATCAGTGATTACTTCAGCAGGAGCTTTGGCAAGTAATTTGGTTCCTTGCTTAAGCATATTACACTCATCACTTGGACAGTACACCGTATAGCCATCATAATCAGGGTATAGCTCATTATCAGTTTTTTTATCAGCCAACATCCAGACAAACAGCCCATCACCCCCATCACGCGTAAAGAGTTCTAGCCACCCTTTATAGAGTTCTGTACGCCCCTCAGGAACACTGTGGCCAAATTCTCCAAGCATTACTGGCTTATCAATGATTTTGGCTCCTTGCAGGTGCGTTTTGATCCATGACGTTCCCCAAGCTTCTGACTTATCCCATTTATCTGGATACAGATGGAAACTGAGATAATCAATCTGTGGCAGTGAGCCATACTTCAGCGAATCTCCCTCCGAGCAATCTTCAGTAGTATCAGTAGCACCCGCGATACAGTAAAACCCTTCATCGCCAACACCGACAAGATGATTGGGGTCAATACTTTTTATATAGCTGCTCATTTCATCTGCCCAACTGGCAATGGTATCAGGCGTACAGCTCTCAGAAGCAGGATAGTCACCGCTGCCCGCACAACGAGGTTCATTCGCAAGCTCCCAGGACAAAATCGTCGGATCATCTTTGTAGGCAATACCCGTATAGGTGTTTACCCGATTAAGAAGAGTTTTTACGTAGTTTTTATACCAGCCTTTAATCGTTTCATCTGTATAAAACGCATCATGATACTTGCCCCCCCGCCAACGGACATATTGATCCATGCCACCAAAGTCCTTCCAGTTGTTGACTAACGGCAGAACCACCCGTATACCTTTCTCGTGTGCCTGATATAATACATAGTCAAGTTTTTTTAATCCGGTATCTCCCTCATTAAGGACAGGACGGCGCCCATCCCAATAGTGGAAATAGACAGCTTCTTTTTTCCCCTTACCGTCGATCGACTCTGAACCGTCTTGCTTGCCAATATCCACAAACCCCCACGTACGAATAACGCTCAAATTATTTTTTGCGGCAGTGGCAAAGACAGCATCGACCATGCCACTCGGCTTATAGATGACATAATAATTATTTGCACCAGTAAAGCGATAAGGTTTGCCCCTGAGCAGAAAAGTATCTTCTGATCGTGTAATAAAATCAGTATTTTGCCTAGGAATAAATGCTGGTGATGGAGAAAAAAAGAGATAACCCAAGACAACAACAATCGCCACAAAAAACAAATTAAGAATAATAAGCTGCCTATTCATATCGAGTACCCCCGAGAGGAATCGAACCTCCATCTTACCCTTAGGACGGGTCTGCTCTATCCATTGAGCTACAGGGGCATCTCTCGTATTTTACCATGAAATACAGTAAGATTGTATAAAAGGTAGCATCTACAAGGTAACATCAATCGCTATCCACTCCTACCAATTCTCCATCTCTATACATCCTTAGCTGTTTTGAAGAATCAAAAACAACAAGCGTACTGGGGTTTCTTAATACACCCTCAGCATATTCTGTCCTCCCCTGCACTTCTTTTGGCACCGTAAATCCTGTCCGAGACTCAACTGTCCAATCGATATTTTCGATAACATTCTTTAAATTACCTTGCGAAAAGGGATCATATGTCTTTTGAACAAATGGTCGTTGTCCCTGACCTTTATAGGTAGATATTCCCCTAAACTGTTCATCACGCTCGATACCATACGCTGCTGCTATTTGACGCATCACCTGCTCAGGATTCCTGTCTACTGCTTCATGGTGAACAAAAACCACATTTGGGACTTCTTCTTGCAACTGTTCAAACAGTGTAAGGCTTTCGCTTCTATGCACAAAAATACTTGCTTGATCTTCTACTACCCGTTTCTTTTTCCATTTCTCTCTTTTGCCCTTATCAACTGGATCTGGATCTTCCATATATGCTGTACCTTCCCAGGTACGCCATGGCTCCTGTATAAAGCGCTCAAAAGGAAGTCCCTCACGATCACGAATATCAAAAAGGTCCAGCGCATGATGCGGTTGTTCATGAATTGAACGGAGCCAGTCTAATGGATTTCTTTCTACGACAATAAAAAGTGTGTGCGCAAGATCATCATCGTTGGGTTGCATAACATTATTTTTGATGTAAGGATCCCCAGCTTCATCAACACCAGCATACCGGGGATCTCGCATAGGGATTCGCTGACGTGGGATAAGGTTCTTTTTATCACCTACCAAACTTGCATAATTTGCTAACCCATCTTCTTTGACCCAATGACCATCTACGTATACCCGAAATTCTTGTCCGGGTGGCATATGTTTCCACCCATAGTTATCAGTTCCTTCGGCATCATCAGTTTTGAGGACACGAACATGAAGAAAATTTTTGCGTGCCATACTATCTACCACATTTGTCCCTGAACAACGGGGGCCCATTACTTGAATGTCTCTCATGCGTTCACTCATACGTGGATAGCGGCGTTCTAAGAATTTATTTCTTCCGTTCGTCTGAGGCGTAGATATCTTCGTATTCTCTCTTTTCCCAATCAAACACATCTTCTTCAGCAAAGATGAGTCCCTTTTCTTTGCTTGCATCGGCTGGTGTTTCTGAAGCGTGGATGAGGTTAAACTGCTGACTCATCGCAAAGTCTCCTCTGATCGTTCCAGGTGCGGCCTCACGAGCCTTGGTTATTCCAATCATCAGCCGTACCGCAGACACCGCATCAATCCCCTCCCAGAGCATGGCGACGACTGGATAGGACTTCATGTACGACTTGAGGGATGGGAAGAATGGCTTATCACTATGATGTGCATACCACTGGTCAAGCGTCGCATCACTGAGGCTAATCATCTTCATACCTGCCAGACGAAGCCCTTTGTGCTCAAAACGAGAAATAATCTCACCGATCAGTCCCCTCTGGACGCCATCTGGTTTTACGAGTACGATTGTTTGTTCCATATTTTTAAGCTGTCATGCTAAATTTCTGATAAAATTTTTCTCAGAGTTTATTTGAAAACCGTCATGCTGGCTTGTCCAGCATCTACTTTTTTGATTCTGGATGCGCTGTTTGCACAGCTTACCAGAATAACGAATATGTATACACTCTGAAACTCTCCTTACAATTTTAACAACTTCGTGAGTTTCTGTCTATCTTCAAATTGTCCAATCAAGGCAAGATTGAGCCCACTTTCTTTGAAGAACTCCTGCCCAACTGCTTCCACATCATCCTTGGTTACTTTTTCAATCTCGGCAATCACCTCATCAGGATTCTCGATCTTGTCCTCAAGAAGCTCCTGATGCGCATAAAATCCAGCCACCGAACGACTATCTTCCAGATCCAGAACAAAGTGCCCCTTCATATATTCTTTGGCTTTGGTAAACTCCTCATCGGTAAGTCTCATCTCCCCACGAGATACCCGAGCATATTCTTCAACGATCACGGCAATTGCCTCAGTGACCCGCTTCGGATCAATCCCCGCCATACTGACCAGCGTTCCAGCATCTGCATATTCGTCAGCATGAGTTCTGACATAGTATGCCAGTCCCCGTTTCTCACGAACCTCATGGAGCAGTCTACTACTCATCCCACCACCGAGAATCGCGGAAAGCACTGACAAAGTGTACCGTTTGTCAGAATGCACCGACACCGTGCGAAACCCAAGGGCGATGTGAATCTGTTCAGTCTTTTTCTCTTTGACCAAGACTTCCGGCTTTTCCTGTGCTTCCTTAAGTGATACAAACTGTTTCGTATCGAATCGTTTCATCTCAAAGAAGTACTTCTCAACCAGTTCATTGGCTCTCTTCGGGTCAAATCCTCCAGCGATAACAACAGTCAGGTTGCTTGCGCTGTAGAGCTCGCCCATATACGCAAGAAAGTCTCCTCGGTTGATCGCCTGAATGATCGCTTTTTCCCCGGCAATATCCCAACCCATTGGGGTATCTCCGTAAAGAAGCTGCTCATAGATATCTCCAATTTTTCGCGCAGGCATGTCTTCATACATATTGATTTCTTCAATGATTACTCCCCGCTCTTTGTCGATCTCAGCTGGATCAAATTTGGAATGCAACAGCATATCAGAAAGCACATCAATTGAGGTTTCCATTTTGTCCTTGGCGGATTTGATGTAATACCCAGTGGTTTCTTTGCCCGTAAACGCATTGAACTCACCACCCATACCATCAATCAATGAGGAGATATCCATCGCAGTTGGACGCTTCTGTGTCCCCTTAAAAGCCATGTGTTCGAGGAAATGGGAAATACCACTGTTCTTCTTAGTTTCGTAGCGGCTACCAGCTCCTGCCATGACAAGAACCGTGACACTTTCAAGAGAAGGCATGGGGATGGTAATCACTCGAAGACCATTGGCAAGTACTTTACGATGAAATTGCATGAAGCTTATGATAGCAAATTGGAAAGCATTTTGCCAGGATGAAAAACCTCTGTTTATTTACTCTTTTATTCGGTATAATTCGCGAGAGCTTATGCCAAGAGGAGAACAAGCACCACACTCGGCTGAAAATGAACAGCTCGCCTTTCTGGCAGAGAATGCCTATCTGGATGTGGGATCATTGGTTCCCATGGGAATGATTCCCTCTCCTCTGTTACAAAAATGGCGTACAGAGATCCTTGGCGGTAAAACCACTCCACAAAGAAGATTCACGGCTGCATGGATAAATGTGGAGACAGGCTATTCCCGTTTCCACGAATTAAATCGTGGCATACGACCAAGTGTCCCACGTGATGAGGTGATGCCTCATTTCCAGCAAGCGCAGAGTGCTTTTGATGTTCTAGCAAAAGATACTACTGCCACGAAATTATTACAACTGCAAGCAAAACTAGCCAGTATTAGTATCCCTCCTCTTCAAGCGATGTATGGCATTCCTGACGATGACGCATTAGACAAAGCACGAAGTACAGCATTACAAGCTCAAGGAACATTTTCAGAAGCTGCACTAGACTATGTAAAAAAATCTAAGACTTCTCATGACCAGACCTTTCTGCACTCTCTGACTGCACTTACCGTTTTAAATGGTGATCCTAATTTCTTAGTGTCTCCTACTTCTCCCCGATTTTGGGATGCAAGTGTAGATCCGAGCAGCAGATTGCATCTCTCTATTATAGATTTAGCCAAAGGTTATGAATTTGGTGTCCATGTTGGATCCGAAGGTGATATGCTTCATGTAGATCCGACTGACTTATCGCAAAGCGGCTATAACGCTGCCCATCCGTATGGAACCCTGCAAGCAGTCATTGACTATGCTAAACAAGCACGCTTTGCTAACGCTATACGTAGCGCCAGGACTCAATCTGCTTTTACTGCTGCAAACAGTCAGTTTGATAGACTTGGACGAAATGCTCAAGTAAGAGATAGGCATCTACATACAGTTACAGAAAGAATTGAAGCCTCACTGACTGAGCAACTGACAACGGATGTTGTTGATACTTCTATTGAAACCACGATACATACTCCTGAGGAAGCATTAGGATGGTACGAAAATCTTGCACCACGTTTTCCGTTGCGAAGTAGTAGTGCAAAATTACACCATGCTATAACGCTTCTTGATGGAGCAAACCAAAGAAACGAACTTGAACCACATGAGATAGCTTCGCTTGCCTGGATGCATCTTGAGCTGGGTCTTACTCTGGCACAAGAAGATGGACATGCACAACCCCATTTTTCTAAAGCTGACATGCTCTTTTCTAGAATTGCAGCAATCACGAGAGTTACTGGTGAAAAAACGAAACAGTATAACGCGCTCTTAGCAGAAGCAACTGTCCCACTATATGCAACAGTTGCTGGCGTAGGATATCCCATTGAAGCACAAGCTCCCGTAACCAGTGCCAACATGCTCTCACTTGCTGAACAACTACTTACGGAAAAAACGAGACTGGGAAATAAAAATCCTTCTCTTACAAAAGAGCTTGATCGCATACAAGGTGTAGCTCTATGCATCGCACTTCTTGCAGGGGATCAAGACCTTACGCATGTTGCCGCGCCAAGCACGCTTCGTCAATCTCAAGAAGTTGGTTGGGGCATAAATGTCTGGCTACAAACGGCAGAAGGATTTTCAAGCAACTACTTCAGTAGACTACAAGTGACTCCTGATCATTCGCAAGAACCTGCTCCTGGTGAAGTAACCTTTGATAACAATCTTCTCCTTGACCTCCTTGCAGAACGGGATGCTATACCGGCAAAACCAGAAGAAATTGACGCCCGACAAGAACGTATTGCAGCAGCGAGAGAGATGGTGAAGCAGGTAGCCGATAGAGATATCGAATAACCATTACTCTTCCTCGGCTTTATGTGACGAAAGAACCCCTTGCATAGCACCTTTTAACCTCCTGTAGTCATCTCCCGTGGCAAGGCTTACTGTTGCTATAGGAGCAGTATCAGTAACTTTCCATTCTGCAAATATCCACTGTACATCCGTTATCGAAGGTGAACTTGCTGCTGTGGGTGAACCAGGCTCAGTAGTAGTAGTAGTAGTAGTAGTACTTCCTGTAGGACTTTCGGTAGGACTTCCTGCTCTAGTAAGTGGGAACAATGCCCTTATACGAATCGGAGGAGCTGCTGCATCAGCATCTGTTGTTGGATCCGGAAGTCTTTGCAAATGAACAATTCCCCACGGTTTTTCATTTACACGATCTTCTCCTGTAAAAAGACCTACAGCTGAGGCGTTTGTTGCCGCTGCCGTTACCGCATACATTGAGATTACCATTTTTGGGTCTAATGGGTCTAAGGCTTGATCTGGCGACAACTCCGAATTCGGGGGAATAATAGAGTTCAATGTTTTCCAAATCGGATTTTGTTGCTGTTCAGCAACTGTTGTGACTGCAAAAGGTTTAAATTGAGCGATTATTCGTATTTCCCTACCTAACTGATCAATTATTTCGGAGGGCGTTTCAGGTCCATCAGGTCCATCAGGTCCAGTCTCAGAATAGGCTGCCGAACTCAATATACCTACTGCTGCAACTCCGAGAAAGAGTCTACGGCGATCTACGCCCCGCCTTCTTCTAGGATCAGTAACGGCAGAGCTCGCTTCTGTCTCGGGCTCACTTTGTACTCTTGAGGGTTGTGGGGGTTGTTCTGCTCTTGGCATAGATGATTGATACTTTTCTCTTCAAGATAAAAGTATACAGGATTTTTAGGTAAGACACCATGACAGATAAGTCAATGACAAAAGGTTGAGTTATTGAGGAAATCCTCGCATACTGGTCTCTGTTAGGGATAACGTCATCCTGTCACCAGGGGAAAGAGCAACTCTTAATCCATTATGTTCAACTGCTAGGAGTTCTCCTTCGTTGAGATGAGCTATTTTAGCACTATTTTGACCAAATTCAGTGCCCACAACCTCTGTTAAAAATTGCCTCCTTGCATCTGCTTGACGTAAGTTTATAGCTTCGGGGACAGCGAATCTTCCAGGAAGACCACCAAGATTCGTAGCCAACCAGGTAGTCCTTGTTGGTCGTAGATATCCCTTTTTTGTTTCTTGTCCAAATCGAGCAAGGACTGGACGCACAATCAAGACACCAATACTGCCTCCTTGTTCCTCCATAAGCTGCAAGTCAGGATTATCTGAATCAATATAGGTAAGATATACTGCATCGCCCATTCTTCTTGGGTCATGATTTCTTAGATGTGCCTGTGCCACAGCTCTTACCCTTTCATCGCTATGCATCGTTGCAGTATTATCCAGATCTTGTTCTGCTGAATGAGCATAAACGATTCCTGAATCATCGGTACTAGGCTCAATATGCCCTGCCCCCCGAAGTAGTCGACCAACAACACTTGAAGGTGAAATACTCTCTCCCAGAATATTTTCCCTACCCATATCCACACGCGAACCAAGAGCAGCAACTACTTTTCTCCATGCTTCTTTTGCACCCTTAGCTTGCTCTGCAGCGGTATCTGGTTCACCAGAAGAAGTTTTGGGTAGTCTGTCCCTTACAGGAAGTGGTATCCTTTCTACTACGCGGGGACTACGAGCCTCAATACCTGCTCCTCGGGGTCTCTTAGAGAACCAGGCGCTTACGCCTGGGGCAAGATGTTCACTACTTGTTGCCATAAAGAAAGACCATTGTACTAAAAACTCAACAGCAAGTAAATACGTGTCGTCACTAATTGACAACCAATAATGGCGTTGCTTATTTCTGTCAATAAATAGGAAAATAAAAAGCGTACAGTATTACTTTAGTCTATTTAGACGCAGTGCTCGAGAAGCACTGAAGAAGGCGTTCGTAGGCTCTTTTTCCCATCCTTCGTCAAGAACTTGTTGATTCCCTTTTGGATCACCAGGCATAACAGCTATGCCAACACCACGTAATCTATGTCCTTCTTGTAAATATGTTGGAATGACACGTCCACCATGACGGACAACATCTCTCCAGGTGTTTCGTATATCATTCCAATTTTCTGGAGTTGGCTGATCGGAAGCAGCACCTAAAGCTAAATAAAATTCACGAAGCAAACTTCCTTCCGCTCTGTCAGCCCCCACTTCAATTGCTGCTGAAAGTTTTCCAAAGGCACTTCCAGCTATTACAGGAACTTCTTGCGTACCCAAACGCGTCCCAAGCAACATGTTCGTTCCTAAGATAATTTTTTCGCTTGTGGACAAAGTGACACCATAGAGGGATGTATGTAAGAGTGCGTCTCCTGCACCATCTAAACTTGTCGTTAATTTTTCTTTTTCTCTTGCAGCATTGAAAGGTATTCCTATTACCGCAGATTCAGCACTTAAAAAATCTTGTATTCCTTGTGGCATACCACCGTCATTTCTTGTTGGCGGCCCTTCACTTCTCGTCATAGAAAATAAGTATAAAACAATATGTGCGGGTAAGAAATTGACACCTATGTCAAATTGATGAGCTTATCTACCTTTCCTGTGGAGTAACGTAGCCACTTACTGCTTCAACACAACGGTTCGCCAGTCCCTTTTCTACTCGAGGTTTTTGTTCAGTTTTTTTTGTTTGCCTCTGGTCAGATTCTTTTCTATCACCCTCTTCATTACTATTGAGATCCTGCAGTAGTGTGATCACTCGGGTAAGCAACCCTTTCACTTCTTCATCGGTACTATCTGGATCTTGAAGCTTCTGCGTGATTTCGCTTAGTTCCTGTGCAACTTCGTTTGTTGCGTCACTAGAACCAGAGGCTTGCTTGGGACAGGTGTCGTTTTTCTCACAATCACCAATGACTTCAAAATAGTCTTCTATCTCTTCTGGTTTTTCACTTTCAATAATAGTATTTCTGTTTTCTTCTTCAGTATCTGGGACTTGTTCCCACACTCGCACATAATCAACCTGCATGGTGGATGGGACCAGCAGTGGGCCTCCCCAAGAACCAATCTGATTACCCAAGATCAGATACAGTGGAGAACTGGTTACTCCTGAGGCTACTTCACCCACTTTTTCCCCATCATAATAGTAAACAATGCTGTCTGCTTTCCAATCCGCAGCAAACGTATGCCAGCCAGTATAATCACCTGGGGCATCACCACCTGGGGCTCCTTGTGAAGAATGGAAATGCCAGGAAGCTTTTCCTCCTAATCCTTCAAGGATATCAATCTCGCCATCAGTTGGCCAATTCTGACCAGTCATCCACCACGCTGGCCAATTCGCAACTTGATTCTCGGCTGCAGGAAGAAAAATACGTGCCTCATAATAACCATGCGTAAAGTGTTTTTTTCCATTACTATTGATGACACCGGTGCGGTAAGGATAGGTCTTGCCTTCGATCGTAACCGAATTTGTCACTGTTGTTAGATTGAGGTTGCCATCGGTGACACGAACCTGTTCAGGATCATAGGCAGCCGTTTCGGCAACATTGGCAGGCTTCGTAATGCCTGTCCCAAACCATCCAGTCGACCAATTGGCAGTATCAAGTGTCGTTCCTGCAAATTCATCGGCAAAAACAAGCAACCATCCACTCGTCTGACCTACTGGCTGCTTAGGTTCCACTATTTCTTCCTGTACTGCAACTTCCTCAGCTCGGGATCGGGTCTCTGTCTGTATACCAGAGAAGGAGGTACTATACACCGTAAACATGGTGGTCAGGATAAAGAGAGTAAAACTACTATAAAGAAAAAGATTATGAAGAGAGATATGTGGAGAGGAAGTGGTACGACGCACGTCTACTGCCCTCCTCTAGTGGTCAATTCTCTAAGAAATAAATTCAAATCTAAGTTTACTTCTCCATTGTCATCAAGGTCTGCACGTACTTTGTCCTCAACGGTGCAACTCTTTGCTGGTTCAAAATCTGAGTAGCAACCCATTAAGATATTGTAGTCAAGAATATTAATTTGGTTATCATCGTTAATGTCTCCAGTAATGAAGGTCGTTTCAGGTAATTGATTAACCTGCCCTACCGTAATTGTTTGAATTCCAGGGACTATTGCACTGATAAATTGTTCTGGCTTTATTCGAACAGTATATACACCATTCCCGAGTCCTGTGCCAAGAGCAACGTTTCCAGCAAATTTGCCTGTTGTCGTATCAAAAGTAACTGTACCCTGTTTTGTCAAAACGAGTTGATTCTGTGCATTGTAAATTTCAATTGCAACAGTACGCTGAGGATGTAATGGGTTCATGTTTCCAGTGCTATTTGGAGCCTGACTGTCCCCACCTTTACCAATTCCGTGAAGCCTGAGGACTAAACCAAGTTGTGTTGCATTTGGCACACTCGTTGCTGAGGGCATAAGGGTTGCCGTTGGAGGCTGGTTAGTTGGTGAGGGTGTAGGGGTAGGTGTCTTGGTAGGACTTGGCGTTGGTGTCTTTGTAGGTGTAGGCGTTGATGTATTTGTAGGAGTAACGCCGACAGGAGTCACTGAGACGACAGCTGATGCAGGACCTTCACCGGAAGCATTAAAAGCTGTCAATTTGAACTCATATTTGTGGCCATTGGTCATCCACTGAGAAATTGCAGTAGTACCAGTGACAGGATTTTCCCATTTGCTAAAAGCAGCAGCTGGGTTAGCGGTCACATCGCGATAGTAAATATAATAGCCGGTAGCACCAGAGACAGCATTCCAGGTGAGGTTTGCTGTCGTATTACCGGGAGTAACCGTTAGACCAGTTGGAGCTGCTGGAAGAGCAACTGGAGAGCCTTGGTAAAACTGGACATTATCAAGCCATACAGTTCCTGTCGCATTTGCCATTTGGAAACCAATAAAGACATTTGATTGTGTCGATGGAGCGACAAAATTGTACGTAAACTGCTGCCAATTTGTTGTTAGAGAAAATGTTTGGTTTTTATAGACCGTAAAAGGACTTGAGGACTGCTGAATAACGGTATTGATCGTTCTATTTGCTGAAGCTTTTGCAAAGAAAACAACGGTGTAGGTCTGTCCTGACGTGATAGGTAAACCATATTGGGCAAGTTCAATATCTGAAGCATTTCCTGTTGATGCCGTGATCGCAATTTGTCCGGCAGTCGCTCCATCAGAAGGGCTACTGGTGGTTGTTGAAAAACTGCCATCCCCTGCCCGTTTATTAAATTGCCAACCACCTATCCCACTTTCAAAGGAGGGATTCTGAACCAAATTTGTTACTGTAGCTCGTTGGCGTGTATCCTGTTGCTGGAGTGCTCCTTGTACCGCGACAAAGACACCAAGCGTCAGGACAAGTACACCAAAAAGGGATAGTTTTGAAGCACGTGATAGATCAGAAAATCGTGGCAGCGCCATAATAAACATGGTAAACCTGTGAAAACAGGCCACATCTATAGTAGAGCAAATAGCCAACAGCGTTGTCAAGAGGTACTTACTTTTACATCTTTTCAGGAGCTTGGATGCCAAGGAGATGAAGACCTTGTTTGATCGTATCCCCTGTTTTTGCCGTCAAGAACAAACGAGTAGCTCGTACTGAAGGAGATTCAGCTTTAATAATTGGACATTTTTGATAGAAGCCATTAAACGATTGCGCGAGTTCAAAAAGATAGGTACACAGGACATTTGGTGCATACTTGGTCGCAGCAGTCTCGATGATCTCTGTAAACTGAGCAAGCAGACGCAATAGCTCTCGTTCTTCTGGTTCTAAATCCACTGAAGTATTTGTCATTTGCCATTTGCCATTTGCCATTTTGGATTTGTGAAGCACACTTTGCGTTCTCGCATAGGTATATTGGAGGTAAGGGCCGGAATTGCCTTGCATATTAATAGATTCATCAAAATCAAAGGCAATTTCCTGTGTGGTACCGACCCGTAAGAAAGAATATTTGATTGCCCCAACAGCTATAGCATCGGCAACACCTTCAGCAATGGCAGGGTACGTCTCTAAGATCTTGCTTTTAGCCTCATTAAGCAACCATTCTCCAAGCACGACATTGCCCGTTCTGCTGGACATCTTTCCGTGCTTGAGTTTCACCCATCCATACGCCAGATGCTCTTGTTGGCCTTTTTGCATACCAAGCAACTCCTCTACCTTAAATGTTACCTGAAAAAAACTTGCCTGTTCAGGACCAACGACATGAATGATGTTATCTAACTCCCCAAACTCGCTCAATTCTTTTTCTGCTAATCCCAGCTCTTTTGCTTCATAGGTAGGCAAACCTAAGCTATTCACAAAGACTCGAGTGTCGAGTCCATACTGTTCTCCCTTAAAGACGATCGCTCCGTTGCTTTCCTCAAGAACCTTTTTTGTGACAGCTTCTTTGGCAAGATCAACTCCCTTGAGACACTCACTTTCAAAGTAGTACCGATCATAATGCGTTCCTACCCGTTTGTAGATTTGCTCAAAATAGTCCAGACTCCATTGTCTGGTTTCTTTCCATAGCTCGTAGACAACATCCACTTCTTCTGTTCGCCCATAC
Organism: Patescibacteria group bacterium; assembly: GCA_038063415.1. GTDB lineage: Bacteria > Patescibacteriota > Microgenomatia > Levybacterales > UBA12049 > JBBTVD01. Next base: position 7,211 of record JBBTVD010000022.1, on the reverse strand, counting down.
ACAAAGGAGAGATAGTCTGTGGAGCTTTTGGCGATACCTTTTTCTTCTTGAAAACGTTGCGCGGAAGCATACACCAGGTAGTTATAATCTTGAATTTTTTTCTTTGCTTCCTCGTCTTCTTCGTAGGCAGCACTCCCAGCAGCATAGGCTTTACCTAAGAACGTAACTCGATCGATGATCCCTGTTACCCCGTGTACCTGCTCGTTATATGGTACAAGAGAAGTAAGCGCATACATGGCTTTGGCAATATGCATACCGACATCTCCTTGATAATTAACTCTGATAACCTTATTTCCCACTGCTTCAATTAGCCTCACTATTGCCTCTCCTGTGGTAATGTTTCGTAGATGCCCGATATGAAAAGCTTTATGGGTATTGGGATGCGCGAACTCAATCATGATCTTCTTATTCTGAGCTTCAGAGTTATCAGATGGATGTTGTACTTGTGCAAACAGAACCTCATCCTTCATAAAGAAATTAATAAACCCTGGCTTTACTACCTCAACGGTAAAGTCTGACGAAAGCTCTTGTAGTTTTGTAACAATGTGTTGTGCAACTTCCAAGGGATTCTTTTTGAGCTGCTTGGCAAGAATCATTGCGATATTACTTGCATAGTCTCCATGCTTGGGATCAGCAACTACAGTGACGTTTACTTTATCAGTAGGAAATTGCAGTGCTGATACAGCAGATGCAAGTTGTTTCGTAAGTGTTTCACGGATACTCATAGGCTCAATTATACACGATCTAACTCACTTTTGCCCCGGCAAGATAGGTGACTGTCGGGACAGTATGACCTTCTACATCTACAAAAGTTGCGACAAGCTCCAATAGTCCATCATCCCCTGGTCCCAGACGGACATAATTAAGGTTTGAACTATCAGCTGACGTGTGCACACGCCCGTCGGTAAACGCTGACATTTGCTGAGCTACACCTTGATCTATTCCTGAATAGCATGCATTTAGAACAATATCTTTATGACTAAAAAGCTCGGCAATATGCCTCATTTCCAAAGAATATCCATCATCTAAACGTACACCCCACCCATCACTGTGTCCACTAATAATGCCAAAAGCAATTTTTTTCTTAGAACCATATCTCTGTGGAAAAGCAGTAAGTCGTTCTTCAATATCATGCTCCGACCCTTCTGTCACACGAATACCAAAGCGTGGCTCTCTAGGGAAAGCAGCAGATAAAAACTGGTCAATAAGAGAAGTATACATCCTTTCATATATCTTTTGATATAACGTTCCCTTTGGATCTGCTCGTCTTGGATTTATCACAATGCCATACGAGATATAGGCATTATTCCTTTCGTGGTATTGCCGAAGGAGTAACTCTTTTGGATACCTGCCAAAGCATTTTATCCCAAATCTCTCCGAGAGCACTTTGGTACAACCTGTTTCTTCTGTTTCTAATGCTTTAATCGCCTCAATATTTCTCCCAACGATATTGCCAAGCATTGCTTCTGAACAGCTGGCTTTCCAGTCATCAATAACTTCTTCCCAGCTCCACCCGCATTGTGCTAGCTCGCGTTGAGCCTGAGGAAAAGCTACTCCATAAAGATCGGGAACCTTAGACGATAATACTTCTTCTCGAAACGGAACGATCTCTCCATAAGGATCATCTTTTTCGAGATAGCTAGCAATAACCTGTTTTGCTTTTTCTTTTTGCTCATTATTACCATGGGTAAGAATTTTTTCAATGACGGGAAGTACTCGTGCTTTACCCGATGGAGGCCAACTGTCTCCATCTTCTAACCCTCTATCCTGCATATAGTCATGTATCCGAGGCAACACCTTATCCACAAGCACCTCCATCGCCGCTGATCCCATAAGACCACTATGCATTTTAAATGATTCATCGTGTGACAAGTCAATAAGTTGCATAAGTGGTTGCGCATAGAGATCAAAATGGACTACTCCTTCAGGAGGCAGTTCTGATACTTTTTCACCAATCATTGCAACAGCAGGACTGAGCAAGACAAAGGGAAGATTTTTGTCATAACCGTCAAGAAAGGGAGATCTTCTCTCCCTTCTTACCAAATGATCAACAAAACGAGAGGCTGTTGTAAGGGTAGGCAAGAAAGCTCTTTGTTCTCCATAAAGGCTACGTATTTTTGCCGCTTGTCTTCCCGAAAAAGCTTGCACGCTAGCAGACGCTTCTGTAGCCAAACCAAGATCTAATGCTCTAATAGCATTATCTGCATCACGAGTAAACGATTGCTGCTTAAAAAAAAATTCAGAAAGCCCGTAAGGTGTCTCACTCATAGTACCCATCTTAGCAAATCCCCTCTTGCATTTCCTGCTAAATCTTGCTACTTTTTAGATACATGAGAATTCTGATCATCGACGACGACCAAAATATCACGAGCATCTGGACTGTCGTACTCAAAAATGCTGGCTTTGAGGTCATCCATGCAGTGACGGGAAGAGATGGTATTGAGCAAGCCAAAAAGAACCTGCCCAACTTTATCCTCCTTGATCAGATTATGCCGGATATGAAAGGAAACGATGTGCTCAAAGCTATTAAAGAAGATCCACAAACAAAAGCCATCCCCATCGCCCTCATCTCAAATTATAACGAGAACACACTCATGCAGGATGCAATTAATGCAGGTGCTGTTGATTACATTTTGAAGTATCAAATCGACCCACAGGATTTGGTTGAAAAGGTTAATTCTCTTGCTCGTGAAGCACAAGGTGCTGCTGCCCAAACCCAATAATCCTTCTTTACCCCTTGCCCATTTCCCTGCTATCATAACTTAGAGGATCGTTTGAACTAGTTGTACGCGAGGACAAAAATGTTTTGGTTGCATTTGAGCTCCTTTACGTTTGTAATAATGCGAACTGCAACGGAAAAACATTTTTCGTACCGAACGTACAAATCAAACACCTCCTCATAACATCATGGGACTGCTCAGCCTGATAGCTATTCTGTCAATGACCCTCTTTGGGTTTGCGGCTATTGTTTTCTCTCTTCGTGAAGAACGGATCAAAAAAAGACTCGCCGATCGCGAGGCTGAAGAGCGCCAACGACTCTTTGAGACAAGTATGCTCAAAGAAATCCAAGACCGTATTGGCTATTCACTCGATATTGAAAAAGTTGTTGACGTACTCACCGGAAGTCTTGAGAACTTCTTCTCCTACTCTACTGCTTCAGCCATCATCATCAAAGAGAATAACCTCATCTTCAAAACGCATCTGCGTGAGAGTGTGAATCATCTCTTTATTGATACGGTACGAGAGAAAATGATTCAAAAACTTATCTCGCTGAATACCAGTGCGCTACCGCTCTCCGTCCAAGCATCCAGAAGTGGTGTCCCACAGGAAGAAAGTAATCCAAAACCCGTTAGTTCCTGGTGTGATATTCCCCTGCAAGTCAACGGTCGGACTGTTGGACTGATCATGATTGCCTCAACCAAACCTCATGCTTACCAAGAAAATGACCTCAAGATTCTTTCTCGCATCACGCAGCTTTCCTCGCAGGTGCTTTCCGGGCTTGAGACACTGCTTACGGTTGAAAAAGGGAAGCTTATGGCTATGATCCGAAGTCTCGCTGACGGTGTCTTTATGGTAGATGCCGGCAACCAGCTTTTCATCATCAATAATGCTGCGAAGACTTTCCTCAAAATTGGTAAGGATCAGCCAACGATCATTGATGTCCTCTCTGCCATGCCAAATACCTATAACTTTGGGGATAAAATCCAGCAGGTTATTGATCACAATAAATCCATTGAAGAAAAAGAGGTCACCATTGGCCAGAAAATCTTTAAGGTGTTTATCAATCCGGTACTGGATCTTAGTGAAAAAGATAAACCTCGCGTGATCGGAGCTTCCTTTCTCCTGCATGATATTACCCTTGAAAAATCCCTTGAGCAGATGAAAGAAGATTTCACCAATGTCATCGTCCATGAGCTGCGTAGTCCCCTTACTGCCATCAAGGCAAGCGCAGAGTTACTTGTTTCCCAGCAATCCCTACCTGCAGATCAAAAAGATAAATTCACCAAAATGATCGCGGCACAGGCAAATAACGTCCTTGATGAAGTTTCCTTGATTCTTGATTCAGCCAAACTCCAAGCTGGCCTCTTTAGTGTCCAGAAAGATGTCGCGGATCTTCGTAGTATTATTGAGGAAAAAGTGGCGATCTTTGTCCCTCAAGCTCAGACAAAACTGGTCACCCTTACGGCTGCGTGTGATCCCTTGCTTAAATCCTTCGCTTTTGACCGTCACCGCATCGGGCAGGTGCTCAATAATCTTCTCTCCAATAGCATGAAATTCACCCCATCTGGTGGCAAAATTACGGTCACCGCCAAGGTAGAACCAGGGCAGGTACTCGTAAGTGTTGCAGATACGGGAAGTGGCATCCCCAAGGATCAACAACATCTTCTCTTCTCCCGATTTAGTCAAGTGACTTCTGAAAATGCACACAAAGGCTCAGGACTCGGCCTGTACTTTATCAAAGGAGTAGTTGAAGCACATGGTGGCAAAGTGACCCTTGATTCAGATGAAGGCAAAGGGACAACTATCTCCTTTACGCTTCCTGTAACCATGACAACCTATACAGAAAAGACCTCCGGTATCATTCCTGGGGGGAGGTTGGTGAATTAATTACTTAAGAACAAGAACATTTTCTTGCTCTTTTTTATATGCTTCAGTTAACTCCCATGTATTTGTGGCTCTGTTACACCTTACTTTCCCTTCCTGTCCCAAGGTGCGTAACCTTCCCCGAATTTGACGCTCTGTTAATGCATCATCAAACAGAGGGCGTACGTTTTCTGTTTGCGCCGATCCATATCTTTCTAAATAGGTAAGTAACCATGCTTTTTCTTTGTCCGATTGATAGGTAGATACAATAGCTGCCCGTGCTTTCTTGGCTTTGTCAAGCAGATCCCTGCCTTGCTTGCTCTTTATATCTATTCCTAATGCTTCAATCATCCTTTCCATGACTCCCGTTCTTGAAGGAACACTCGTTCCCTTTTCCGTTATATATATGGTTCTGTGACTAAGAGAGGCTGCTTTTGCTAATTCACGCACTGTCATACCCTTTGCCTCTCGAAGCAACGTAATATCTTCACCCAACGCGGTTGTAAATTCTTCCTCTATGTCTTGCGCAACAAGTTCCTTCCCCAAGGCTGCAGCTTGCTGACGTGCGATAATACTTACTTCATCTGCTAAGGAGGAGCGTGCACGTTCTTCTGTTCGTTTTGCTGCTTCTCCTTCTCTTCTGGTTAATTCAGCTTGCCAAAGCCGTGTGGCTTCTTCATTGAGCGATTGTCCAAGTGCATCATCTGGTGAGATTGCCAAGGCAGCAGATAGATACTGCCACTCTTGAGGCGAAGGGGGTTTCCCCGTAACAATAAGAGAAATACTAGTCCTTATACTTTGTTGAGTTCTCCCAATCTCTCCTTTCGCAACAATTTTTCGGGCAAGACTGCTTTGCGTTTCTCCCGCACGAACAATTACGTAATCGACTTTTTTCCCAAAAGAATAGGTTGCTAGTTCTTCGGCGGAAACTTCTTGAAAAGTTCGACTCCATATACGTGTTTCATTCAGTTCGCTACTCTTTTGCTTAAGAAGTTTATAGACAGGATGCGTTTCGTCAGCAACTAACACAGGTTCTATCATTTGCCATTGCCACATCGTTGGTTCTGTCTTTCCATATCTTGTTTTGCTTAAAATAGATGCGGTTATTCCCATTCTTTCTGCAAGCTCTTGAGCCTCGATACCCAATTGTCCAGCCCGCAAGTGAACCGCTCTATCAAAAAGTGAAGCAAAGCTTTCTTCGGCCAGCTCAGTAGTCAGCTGAGCATGCTGCTCCTGCTCAAGCAGTCGCAGATCTTCTCCGAGCATCTGATACCAACTGTTTCGCTCTTCGGCATCGAATATTGCAACTGCCGCACCAGTTTCAAAGCCATAATAGACCTTAGTGGGCAGACCTAAATCCTCATTTACTGCTTTAGTTGTCTTCCCCACAGATTTTCTTTGAGCCATAAGTGCTTCACCAATTACGTTGTTATAACTTTTCTCGTATTTTTTTAGCTCACCTGCTAAAGCTTCTGGTGGCACATTTTCTGATCCGTAAAGAGCTTCATCGATGATTCCACCAGTTGCCCGCAATTTTTCAACCAAAGGATGGACCAAAGATAACTGTTCTGTTTCAGAGATAGGTTCAGAATCCGCTGTCACTGGCACTTCTAAAACCAATGCCCGCTCAGCAGCAGATTCGACTAAAATGGGGGCTGGTTCAGGGAGTACTTTTTCTGCATCCTGTACTTGTTGGTTAACGGAAGCTACCTCAGGAGGAACTGATACAGCTTGGAGTGTAGTTTCTTCATCTGCTTGATGAAGGTCTCCTTTAAAAATGAGCCTGGGATCAGCTGCCCCATCAGAAGAGACTTCTCCCAAAAGTTTATCTCTTACTGTACGTAGCCATTTGATATACACAAGCGCTTCTGATTCAAAAAATAATCGCTCGTCAGCAGTCTCACCTGATGTGACCTTCCCAAGCAATTTGTCTCTCCTCGCTCGTAGCTTTCCGATGTCTTTATCTCGCAAACTATTAAAAAGCTCCATTTGCTCTCTCGCTGATTCTTCTTCTCGTCTTCGTCGCAATGAGGCCGCAAGAGGACTCTCGGGCACCGTACGTTTTTTCGGCTCAGGAGGAGAACCGAGATCTTCCCCTTCTTCTCCAATTACTCTCACAGGAAGACCCACAGCAGTTACTTTGCTAATGAAAGCTTCGGGAAGTGATGCAAGTTGTCGATCAAAAGCATCATGAATGGCCTTGCTCGTCAAGCCCAAATGGTCTGCCACCTGTCGTAAACTATATTGCGCACCCGTAATGAGATGCGTTATCTCAGAGACCAGCTTTCGATCACTCTCTTTAGTATGCACAGGGACATGAGGTGTTTCTTCTGGGAGAGGAGCAAACTTCCCTTCTTTTACTAGCTCCGCTCTATCATGTTCAGTCGTTCCTCCCCAGACGCCGACTACTCTAAACTGATTTCGTAACTGAAAGGCATAATGGAGACACTCAGATTGGACCGGACATCTGTTACAAATCCTTTTTGCCAGTTCCAACCTGCCGCTCGTCCATTGACCATTCTCATTTGAGAAAAAGCCTTCAGGATCAGTTTCCACGCAAGCAGCTCTATCTATCCATCCTGGTTCTCCTCGAGGAAGCAAACCCTCTGCTCCGTACGGTTCTCTCT
>JBBTVD010000021.1:0-58718 GCA_038063415.1 Patescibacteria group bacterium | reverse complement strand
CAATATAATGTAAGTGCTTCACAATAGAGCTGTTGTACAGCACAGGAAGATATTGCCTCTGCCTCTCTATCTTACTATCAAAACTAGGATCTACCCTCTTTATTCGATAGAATGTAGCAGGTGCAATTCCAGCTTCAAGCAAGGCTTTTCTGAGAGGTAAACCACTCTTTAGGTACGGCTCTAGTTTTGAGAGCATCGCTTCCTTTTGTTCTTCTGATGTCTTTGGTCTTCCTCCTGCGTGTTTGCCTTGTGTCATGATACGCAAATTGTAGCAGTTGTATTTATGTTTTCCTACACGATCCATATAGTAAAGTGTAGATCATCTACAACTTGCTACTGGAGTATTTTCATCATGCCTCAAGTGAGACTGAGCACACACAATGGTATCAAAAAGCAGGATGTTGAGGTAAAATGCAAGTTGTAGATTATGAGAACTAAAGTTTTGTTTTTATTTGTCATTGCTATTGTTATCTGTTTTACTTCCTTTTTCTTGCCAAAGGAAGTATTTGCTGGAGGAGCGTCATTAGTGAATGGTAATAAAACAAATGAAGCCATTAGTACACAGCCGACCAAATATATTAATGAGCAATACAAACCAGCCACGCTCAATCAATCTCAACAAAGTAAATCAGGTGGACTAAATTGGCAAGAGCTTTTACTCGGTGCTTTTATTGGTTGGATTTTAGGATTTTTATCTGTTTGGGTTGTAGATAAGTTGAAAGAGCCAAAGCTAGTTTTTGAAGTTGGTTCTATTTCAGAAGACAATACAAATAAATGGCGATTTATACATATAAAAATTAAAAATTTAAAAAGAAAACATTGGTACAATCCATTTACTTCTTCACCTGCTTTTGCTTGTAAGGCAATAGTGAAAATTGAAGATAAATCCTTTATTGGTAGGTGGACTTCTAAAGAACAACCAATAGGCAATATCTCGAACATTGTCAATGTGGCTTTAGTTCATCCAAGAGAAGATATTTATCCCTATACGGTAGCACAAGAAGCAGTTGAATTAGCTGTAGGAATAAAATATGAGAATGAAGATGAATTTTATGGATTTAATAACGAAAGTTATTTACCAGTCCATTCAGGCTTTAGAAATAATACGTACCAGTTTGGGCAAGGGGAATTTGATGGTGAAATAATCGTGTCAACATTAGGACAGCTTTATTCTCAAAAATTTAAAATTCACAATAAATCACAAAAAAGGCAAGACTTTTGGCTTGAACTTCAATAGATACCATACAGTAACACTAAATTAGAGATTATCGTATATAATGCGAGCATGGACTACAATGAACAACAAGAACCATGGTACTCTCCAGTCAGGATTATAAAGGAATTTAGCAAACTGAGTCAGGTTTATGAGTCAAAAATTGAAGATCCTGTTTTCAGACGTGCGCAAGAGATGTTCATGGGTGCAATTACTTTACTAGGAGCATATGAACTAAGTCCAGAAAACAAATACTTTATGCAATCAAACAATCAATCACCATCCCCGGATGTAATGGCTGCAAAACTAACTGAAATACCAAATAAGCCAATCTTGCTGGAAATGGTACAAATAGAGCTTGTCGAGATGGAAGAGCATATGGAAACTAATGACCCGTTTGAATTTCTTATGGGAACAAAATTGTCAAAGAAGAAAAGCTACTCTGAGAATGATCTTATTACTTTAGTAATCAATAAAAGGATCAAATTTGATCCTAAGTCTATTTATGACAATCTCCAAAATATTAATCCAAAACCTACAATTTATATTGTAGGCAAACCATTGAATACAGCAGGAGCATTCTCAATTACTCGTGTTTGGCCAAGACTTACAAAAACAGTTACTTTTAACGCTGGTGAAACTGCGAAAAAGTATTCTATACCTGAGCGTGTATCTTTACGCAAAGGAATGGCAAAAAAAATTACTTATGAAAATCTGAGAACAGAAAACATTAACACATTTAATGTTTTTGCATTAAAATTTGAAGTAATTGAAAAGAAGTTTCCTTTAGTGTTTAAGAATTAGGTATTGCTAAAATCCCCAAGTCAATGGTAATTTCCTCTGATTCAATATTAACATCTATTATTTTTGCATTGTGCATTTTCACTAATATTGTGCCATCATTATCTTTTATATCAATCCTCGCATACTCTTTTCCCTCCAATGCTTTTAGTATGTCAACATTATCTAGAAGATTCGCATGACACACATGACTCGCTGGTAGATGTGCTGTTGGATTATTGGGATCAAGAGGAGATGGTGAATTTTGCAACTTTGAAATAGTAACAGTTCGTACTCTTGTTCTTGGAGCGTCAAGAATATGCAAATAAACCTCTTCTATTATTCTTTCTTCAACTGGTCCAATTTGTCTTGGCATGTGCTTCTAGTATACATCAATCAGGACGAAATCCTACTACAACCACTTTAGTAGGTATTCCATTCAGAGCTAATTGGTTCACTTAAAAGTTGCATAAAAAATCCGTAGCAAATATAATGAAACCGTATTAGTTGACATAAAAAAACACAGGGTTTTGTAATGGTGCTTGATTGAGAATTGAGGCTAAAAAGGGAGTTCGTCTTAGAAATCCCCGCATTTCTAAGACAGAGAAACTAACATTTTGCTCCAAAATCACAAAGCTATCTCCTGTTATACTAAGTAAATGAGTGCAAATAAAACAGTCCTTATTACTGGCTCATCTTCAGGCATTGGGTTTGAGTTAGCTAAAATCTTTGCTGCGAATACATACAATCTTGTTCTTGTTGCAAGAGATAAAGAAAAACTCTTGCAATCTGGAAAAGAATTACAAAGAGAAGGGATTGAAATTTACTGTATGGTAAAGGACTTGTCAGATGCCAAAGCTCCAGCTAAACTCTATAATGAACTTCATCATAAAGGCATTAAGATTGATGTTCTTGTTAATAATGCCGGGTTTGCAACATATGGTTTGTTTACTGAAATAGAATTGGAAAAAGAATTGGAGGAGCTGCAAGTTAATATTGTTACGCTTACTCACCTTACCAAACTTTTTGTACGAAATATGGTCAAGCGGAAAGAAGGAAAAATTCTTAATGTTGCTTCAACTGCTGCCTTTCTTCCTGGCCCCTTGATGGCGGTTTATTATGCTTCCAAAGCCTATGTGCTTTCATTTTCAGAGGCGCTTGCCAATGAACTTATGGGAACTGGTGTTTCTCTTTCAGTTCTTTGTCCAGGGCCGACTGATACCGGTTTTGTTAAAAAAGCACATTTAGAAAGTTCAAAGCTCTTTAGTGGAGAAAATATGAAAGCATCACTGGTTGCTCAAATTGCCTATGAAGGATTGATGAATAACAAAACGCTTATTGTTCCAGGGATTAAGAATAGAATAGGTGTTGAGATCTCTCGATTTGTCCCTCCAAGTCTTGCTGCAAAAGTAGCACGCAGCTTGCAAGAAAAAAAAAGATGAACAAGTATATTCTCATTGGGGTAATTATAATTGTTATCATTGCTATTATCTTTGTAATTCAGAATAATAAAAATATGCAAAAAGTGAATTCTCACACAATACGGTATGTCGCACTAGGAGATTCATATACGATTGGAGAAGGAGCGTCAGAAGGAGAATCTTGGCCTGTGTTGCTCGTGGATCATTTACAGAAAGAGGGAATCGATATTGGACTTATTGCCAATCCTTCCGTAACTGGTTGGACAACACAGGATGTTATTGATAAAGAACTCCCTCTGTATGATAGGTCTAATCCAACTTTTGCTACACTTCTTATTGGCGTCAATGATTGGGTGCAGGGAGTGGATAAGGAAACGTTTCATAACAATCTTATTGTTATTCTTGATCGTATGCAGCAAAATCTTTCACAAAAGCAAAATCTTCTTCTTATCACCATTCCTGATTTTTCTGTCACACCCACAGGCAAGCGGTATAGTAATGGGCGAGATATCGCAGTTGGAATTTCCGAATTCAATGAAATCATTAAAGAAGAAGGTAAAAAACGAAATCTCCATGTGGTCGATATTTATCCTCTTAGTCAAAAAGCACGTACTGACCCAAGTTTGATTGCCGCTGACGAATTGCATCCTTCGGCAAAACAATACGCTCTTTGGGAAAAAGAAATATATCCTATGGTGAAAACATATTTTAAATAATTATAAAATTTCTCTTCCCATTAGACGATAGGGAATGATCTAGTGTATAATAGTTTTATTGTGAGCAAAAGTACTAACCCTATTGATAACACCTTCATCCTTAGCCTTCAAAAACAAAAAACAAAAACAGACACCAAAAGAAATATTCTTGCCCAAATGATTAAGTTCTTTAATGGCAACCAACGATTTCTCAAACTCAAATTCAAAAACGATAACTTAAATCGTGTATATCAGATCAAAAATACCAAAAAGTATGATTCCAAAGAAAATATGCTTGCTGGAGATTGGTCAAATGTCGAGCAAGCCATTAATATCTACCATCTCCTGACACAAACGGTACTGCTGAAGATCCCCGGAGATATCGTTGAACTTGGTTCGTATGACGGCACGACCTCAATCCTGATACAAAAAACACTCGATCAGCTTGGTTCCAAAAAAACGATTCATGCTTACGATTCTTTTGAAGGCCTACCAGAGAAGTCAACAAAAGATGGTGTTACTGCTTTTTATGCTGGAAGCTGTAAAACCCAAAAAGAAGCACTCATACACAATTTTAAACAGCACAAAACTAAATTGCCAAAAATTCATGAAGGATGGTTTGCAGATACCTTGCCAAAAGGATTGCCCAAGCAAATAAGTTTTGCTCATTTGGATGGAGATTTTTACTCCTCAATTTTTGAGAGCCTTATCAATGTCTATCCCAAATTGTCCAAAGGGGCAATTGTGGTGATCGATGACTATAGTGATCCCAAGGTTCACGACGTCAACAATATCTTGCCAGGGGTTAAGAAAGCCTGCGATGAATTCTTTAAAGATAAAAAAGAACAAGTAGGCGTGCTTATTGCTGGTGGTGAAACCCATGGGTACTTCAGAAAATTATAATTCTTTCCTCTATTCTTATTAGTATTTTCTTTCTTTCGCTCTTTTGTGGTAGAATAAATGACTATCTATTTAACATAGATATTTACCATGCATAAGATATTTAAGAAAGTTTTTTTACTCGATCTTCTTTTCCTCTCGTTGTTAACAACTATCTCGTTAGCTCTCATCTCTTTTTATTTTGACGCACAATATCTGCAAACAGGGTATGCTGACTGGATCGTACAATCTTTTCGTATCAAACTTCTTGAAGACTATGGATTTACTTCGTGGGTGCACGCCTGGTCCAATGGCATTAGTATTTGGCGTAGCTACCAATTTATTCCTCACTATCTGACTTTAGGGATTGCCGAACTTTTGCATCTAGAGATACATCGCGCAATGGTGATTATGACTATCGTTCAATTTGTTGGGTTAAGACTTCTCATTTATTTTATTTTGCGTCTTCTTAGCTTTAGCCCTCTTACCGCTTTTATCTGTGCCATTTTATCTTTTGCTATTGGGCAATATTGGAGTGGCATTGGAGACTATTCTTTGCTTTTTGCCTTTACTTTTTTTCCACTTATCATTTTTGCTTGGACAAAATACCATCAGGGGAAAATAAAGTATGTATACCCTTATATTGCAGGTAGTTGTTTTTATATGCATCCCCTGCTTGGCTTTAGTGCGATGGGATTATGGGTATTATCAGTTATTCTTTCTGAGAAAAAAATTATTTCTTGGCCTATTTTTATACAATTTCTTATTATCCTTGCGACGTCATCACTTTTTTGGTTTCCGATTGTCAGTAAGTTATCTTATTTTTATTCAAACCCAGTTTTTTCAACACAATATTTTCTCGACTTTGCTATCTCAAAATATAGTTATTATGGATTGAGTCTCTTTCTTTTTCTTGCACTTGGATTATCTTTTTTCTGGATGTTCAAACCGCTTCCAGCCAAACTTGGTTGGGCAAAGGTGTTGCTTGTTTTCTCACTCATTTATTTGACACTTATTATTGTTGGTGTCTCGCTTGATCTTCCGGGGGCGTTATATCAATTTCAGTATTCTCGTGGAACGACGTTAATCGGCATTGCTATTTTGTTTACTTTTGCTGTAGTAGTTGAGCGAATTATCCAGCTTAAATCCCGTGTATTTAAGGGAGTTGTTGTTTTTATCTTTCTCCTCTCATTGATCGAAGGATTATGGTTTACCAGTATCTATTCTCCGCAGCCAATTAAAAAAGCAGAAGATGTGGTTGCCGTAGCACACGACAAGCAACTGATTGATACGGCAAGTGCAAGAGTTTTTACACCAACGATTCATTGGTCAAGTTATTTGGGGCCGGCTGATGCTAAATATCCATACTCATATATGGAACATATGGATTCAAATCAAATTCCACAGCGATTGTCTCAGCTTATGTTTTATCACCCGTATTTTGAGGAAGCACCTGATGCCACATTGCAACGGTTGAGTGATTATTATAAAATCACCGGAACAAGGTATCTCATTTTTGAAAAGAGTTCTCCATTTACTTACTCATACAAAAATAAAACACAGCTGGGTTATAAGGATTTAGGGGAGATTGAGACAAGTACTTCTCTTTATCATGGGTTTGAAGTGCCTTGGGAAACGAGAAATAGTGTCCTGGTTGATCAGAAGGATGAGAAAGCTTTAAAGCATTTCCCTTTTGATCTGAAATTCTCAAGCGTCAATGATCAAATAGCCCTTGACGATTACGTAAAACGGTTAAGTGGTATCTTATATAAATCTGAAAACATTCCATTGTCGGTAGTCTATCCTACACCTGATACGCTGCAAGTTTCGATTCCTGCCAATAGAGCAAGTAATTTGGTCTATATCAATGAGAGTCACGATATTGGTTGGAAAGCCTATTTTGATGGGAGAGAGCAAAAGATACGGCCAAGTGGTCCTAACTTTATGCTTGTTAGCTTGGATAATAAAGAGGCTGGTGGAGAATTGGTACTCAAACATAGCTGGCCAGTTTATTTCCATATTGGAGTCTTTTTGATCCTACTTATTCCGATACAAATTGTGATAGCTCGAATCTATCTAGGGTTTATTCACCATAAGAAAAAACAATGAGAACAATCAAAACAAAAAAATTACAAAATACCGCGCTTCTTTTTATTCTGCTTGCGCCATTTACGATTTTATATTATGCCGTATATGTTTTTAATCCGGTAAATGCGGGAAATATCTATCTGTATATTTTACAAATAGTCGCGGATTTTATCGCAATTGTGGTGTTGGGGACGTTGTGGCTGACGATTTTGCTCGATCTTATTTTGCCTGAGTATCATAAAAGAGAATATCGATATAAAAAAGCATGGATCGAAGAAAACAAATTACGAGTTGGTGTTTTTATCCCAGTAGCCAACGAACCAATTGAGATTATTCGTAAAACAGTCATCAACGCCGTAAAAATGGACTATCTACATGAAACCTGCATCTTGGATGATGGGAAATCTGCTGAGGTAGAAGCTTTTGCCAAGGAAGTTGGTGCTTTTTATATCGCGCGTCCCGCACACGCAAAAGGGTATGCAAAATCAGGTAACTTAAATTACGGTCTTAAATTTTTCCATGGTGAGTTCTTCGCGGTTTTTGATGCGGATCATATCCCGAAGAAGACTTTTTTGACCGAGCTTTTACCATTTTTTGAAAATGAAAAAGTAGCTCTTGTACAAACACCACAGCATTTTGTTAACACACATAGTTTTATCGCTTCGGGGACAGCACAAGCACAAGATGTGTTTTATAAATATGTACAGCCAGCAAAGAATAGTTCAAATGCCTCTTTTTGTGTGGGAACCAATATGATTTATCGAAAGTCTTCGATTGAAGCAATAGGAGGCATTGCAAAGGTAAATCACTCAGAAGATGTTTGGACAACGATTATGTTGCATGAAAAAGGGTTTGAATCAATTTTTTATAACAAGATACTTGCAGAAGGAATTGCTCCAGAAACGATCAATGCTTTTTTCCGCCAACAAAATAGATGGGCGAGAGGTGGGTTCTCTCTCTTCTTTACTCATAATCCACTGTTTGTCAGTGGTTTGACCTCTGACCAGAAATTACAGTATTTCTTTTCCAATCTCCATTACTTTGGTGCTTTTTCGGTACTTATTTATATTACATTACCAATTTTTTATCTCCTTTTTGGCCTACATCCGATGAATTTGTCTCATGGAAATATTTGGTTGGAGCATTATGTTCCTTATTTTCTGACGGTCTATTTCTTGCCTATTTTTTTGCTTGGTAGTTTACGACTTTCGACAATCAGTACATCAATGGCAAGTTTTTATCCGTATATTAAAGCATTCTTTTCAGTTGTCTTAAAAAATCATTATACATGGGTCGCAACTGAATCAAAAAGAAAATCGCTTTCTGTTATAATGACTGATATCTGGCCTCATGTCTTTATCATTATTCTTTCATTACTATCGGTACTGGTAGGTTGGTTTAATCCCGTTGATATCGTCACAACCAGTATTACCACCTTCTGGGTGCTAATGAACGCTTATTTTTTGTTTGCTTTTATTAAGAATGGATTAACAGAATAACTATGAAACGTTTTTGGAGTATTATTTTAAACATTCTTTTTTTCACTATTGTTGCCGTGTTGGCAATTTCTGTCGCAACCATTGCGCTTACCAAAAAAGTAAATGAGTATCGTGCAGAAAACACCAATGATATCCATGGGGTAGTGGTAAAGCAAATTGTTCCTGTGCTAGCACTTTCTGATGGTATTGTAACCTCAATTAAGGTAAAGACTGGTGATCATGTGAAAAAAGGGCAAGTGTTGGTGAGAATTGACAATCCGATGCTTCGTTCAAAAATAAATTCATTAAAAGAATTTAAAGACAATGTTTCAGCGCAAACAGAGGCAAAGGTTGCTGAAGAAGAGTTGAAAAATTTGATTATTGTCTCATCAGTTGATGGGATTGTTGGAGAAATTACGATTACCGAAGGAGGTCCGGTCAATGATCTATCCAAAGCAATGGAAATCTATTCAAGTGAGCATGTACGGTTCCTTTCGGAGTTGACTGTTGAGGAGTATCAGCAGGTGCAAAAGCTGCAAAATATCAAAGCGTATAGTGCTCGACTCAACCAAAGTTTTCAGGTAAAAGCTGAAAAGCTAAAGCCCGAAGCAGAAGAAGATAAGGAAATTAATGCAAAAAAGTTGGGGCTTTATTTTGTCTTTGCTGACAAAAGTGATGCTGCAAGTCTGCTTCATAATGAAGATTTAGAATTAAAAGTGGTAACTGATGAAGATCAGATCAATAAGCCAATCGATTTCTTTGTAAATTTTTGGAACGGACTACTTTCTTTGAAAGAATAATACCATGATAAGTAAATCACACAAGACTATCCTTTTTTTCCTTATGGCAGGAACGGCTCTCTTTTTTGGAGTTGTCTATTTCTCTTTTGTTTATGCACAGAATACTATCCCCAAGGCGATTACTGGAATGGTTAGCAACCAACCTTCAGGAACAAAAACAGTGGATGTAAGTGCTGAACATTCCCTCTCGACAGTTAAATCAAACAAATGGTATAGCTCGGTAGCTTCTTTTCCTTCACAAGCGCTGTATGCTTTCCCACTTGCCTACAAACTCACTTCAGATGGTCTTGGATTTTCTTTTCCCAAAGTAAATCGAACTGAAAAGACGATCTTTGCCGGATATGATGAGGACTTTACCATTGGATTTACTTCACCTATAACAAAATCGCAAGTCACTCATGTTGGAGACTGGAATGTCGGTCTCGATCTAACAAGTGCTGGTAGTAAGTCCTTAGCATTTATGTTGACGCAAGGGGTGCCTTCAACTGTTATCTCGGTAAAAGGGCAGGATGTGGTGATCAAAACAAAACATGCTTTTACCACCTACGAGAATTCTCCAGAGAAAGAAATAAAAGAGGATACTTTTTCAATAAAATCATTCTTGGTAAAAGTAAAAGATGCCTATTACGTTTTTTCTTTTGATCAAGCATATGCGGTCACAAAGACAAAGAATACGCTTACTATTCCAGAAGTAAAAACCATCTTCGTTGGGGTGCTTGATGATCCTGCTCATATTGATACGTTTATTGCAAGCGCGCAGAGTGAAATTACCAATACTCGTGTAGCGTATGCCGTTTCAGAAGATGAGCTTGTAAGTACGTATGCTTTGTCTACAACAACTGGCACACCGCTTATTGCATTATTCCCACACCAGGTTGATTTCTTAAGTAGTGATGGGGAGGAAATTGGCACGTACGATACCCTTCGAGGTGAGATGACCTTACTTCGAGCAAGTAATTTCACGACAAGTATGCCACTTGATGCTCCTTCAGCAACATTTCCATCCTTAACAAAAAACCAAGCTGAAGTAAAAAAGCAGCTAACAAAAGATATTGCTGACTTTATCAAAGAACCAGTTCCAGAAAGTCGTAATTATTTCATGGGAACCTGGTTTGGGACCGCAAATAGGCTGCTACTTATCGCAGAAACGCTCAGTATGGAAAGCGAAAAGAAGAAGCTAGTTACCTATATAACGCCAATTTTTAAAGAGAGTCTTAAGTACTATTCGTATGATGAGTCAAAAACCAGTCTCATTGCGAAGAAACCTGAATTTGGTAATGAAAAACTCAATGATCATCATTTCCATTATGGGTATTACATTCAGACAGCAGCAATTCTATCCCGAATGGATCCGACGATTCAAGCAACGGTGCAGCCAGTTATTGATGAAATGGTTAGTGATATCGCCACAACAGATCGTTCCTCAGACAAGTATCCATTCCTTCGTAACTTTGAAATTTATGAAGGGCATTCGTGGGCAGATGGTGAAGCAAAAGCTCCCGATGGCAATAATCAAGAGTCTACCTCTGAAGCCATTAATACGTGGTATAGCTTATATTTGTGGAGTGAGATGACGAAGAACACCACACTTCGTGATTATGCGTTGGCCTTATACAGAACCGAAATAGAAGCAGCCAAATACTATTGGTTTGACAGCAAAGGTATGTATAAAGCTCCCTATAAGCACCGTATTGCATCAATTGTCTGGGGAGGCAAAGTTGATTTTGCTACCTGGTTTAGTGATAAGGGTAATATGATTTATGGTATCCAATTGCTGCCCTTTACTCCAGCATCTGATTATTTGGGGACGTTGCCGTCATTTGAGCCCTATGAAAAGGATTTGCTCGCATCCGGTGGCAGCTTCTCTACTGAGTGGGCAAATCTTATCTGGATGTGGAAGTCATATTATGAACCCGTTGCGATACAGGATATTCCCAAGAATCTTAAGATAGAAGAGCGAAGCCCACTATCGATTCTCTATTATATTATCTCCAAGAATGCAGAATAACTTTTTAATTGCAACAAGAGTGTGTATTTGCTAAACTGACCATGATGCGAGTCCCAGAAGAAGCAAAAAAAGTATTTGCCGGCAAGATCTTTGACGTATATCATTGGGAGCAGGAGATGTTTGATGGCTCTCACGAAACTTTTGAGATGCTTAAACGTCCCAATACGATAGAAATAATCGCGGCACAAGGAGACAAAATCCTTCTCTCCAAACAATCACAGCCAAATCATCATAATTATTACTCTCTTTTTGGAGGGCGTGGAGAACCTGATGAAGCGCCCGAAACAACAGCCAAAAGAGAATTACTTGAAGAATCAGGCTTGCAGTCAAATGATTGGGAGCTTCTGAAAGTGTTTGAACCGTATCACAAAATCGATTGGCAGATTTTTCTCTATGTCGCTCGAAACTGTAAAAAAGTTGCCGAGCAACAGCTGGATGCTGGAGAGAAGATTGAAACGATTGAGATGAGCTTTGAGGAGTTTGTTGAATTGGTAATTTCAGAAAAATATTGGGGTAACGAATTGGCGTTTGATATTTTGAAGATGAAATTGGATAAAAAGAAATTAGAAGACTTTAGGAGAAAATTATTTTCGTAAAATAATTTAATTCATTCTGAAGATTCACTAAGCAGGTAAGACTTTTCCCCGTGTATAGTCTGAATAATAGGTCTACCACGATCTCTACCAACAGTATCTCTAAGTTTTTTTCGTGTTTTTTGTAAAGTTGGATTAAACGATGAAAAGCTAATGTCACTTATCTCCGCTAGTGCTTCTGCTTGCACAGGTTCAGTTCCTTGTCTGAGCATAAGAGTAGTTAATAGCGCGGTCTCTGCAAGTGACAATGCTTCTACTTTATCAGAAAGAGGAGAAGTCACCTCATTTGTATCAAGGTTAAGTTCTAAAGGCCCTGCTTCTGTTTCTCGTTGGAGAAGTGCGGGCTTAGCTGAAACAGTCGTTTCTGCATTAACTCTTGGACAGAGTAAATCTCCTGAGCTAAGTCCACAAGTGTTGTTTGGAGTGATATTTCCGCAATGTGTCGTACTTTGCTCTGGTCTTTGTCTAAACAGAGTTATGATTCTTGTTGGCCTTCCGCCTTCTGGACCAACACAAATCCCTCTATCTACACTTATTTCTGCTGCCATGGTTAAGAGTATAACATATAGATGCCTTTTCCCTTGAATTAGCCCCACAATTGAAGTACAATTGTACTCATGTTCAAGCCAATTTCACCAAATATAAACTTTCCGGCAATTGAGGAAGAAATCCTCAAGTATTGGAAAGCAAATAAGATTTTTGAAAAATCTATCGAGGCACGTCCTAAAGACAAAGAATGGACGTTTCTTGATGGGCCACCGTTTGTTACGGGTATGCCGCATTATGGTTCACTTCTCTCCAGTCTTCCCAAAGATGTCTTCGGTCGGTATTGGACAATGAAGGGCTATCGAGTGCGTCGTGTGTGGGGTTGGGATGGACATGGACTTCCCATTGAGAACAAAGTCGAGGGAGAACTTGAGCTTAAAAGTAAGCGTGATATAGAGGACGTGGTGGGTGTGAAGAAGTTTATCGAGCGATGTCTGCATTATGTTAATCAAGTCTCAGGGGAATGGGAATGGTATGTTGACCATATTGGTCGTTGGACTGATTTTAAGAATGCCTACAAGACCTGGGATCTTCCCTACATGGAGTCAGTCATGTGGGTGTTTAAGCAAATGTACGACAAGGATTACATCTATAAAGGTCTAAAAGTTTCTCTCTATTGTCCTCATTGTGCGACACCTATTTCAAACTTTGAAGTTGCAATGGATGCTGAGAATTATAAAGAGCTTGAAGAAGAAGGCACAACTTATAAATATCCTGTGGTGGATGAGAAAGACACGTATTTTTTGGCATGGTCTACGACTCCTTGGAACAAGATCGTTACACCAGTGCTTGCGGTAAATCCCAAACTTGCCTATGTCAAAGTCTCACAAAATAATGAATTTTACATTTTGGCCAAGACCACACTTAAAACCCTAGGTGATGAGAAGAGTTACAAGATCGTTGCAGAATATAAAGGTGCAGATTTAGCTGGTAAAAAGTTTGAACCACATTATGACTATTATAAAGCTAATGTAAAACCTGGAGAAAAAATTTTTGAGATAGTCCTAGCAGATTATGTTACTGCTGAAGATGGTACGGGTATCGTAACTATTGCTGCCTACGGAGAAGAGGACTTGAAAGTCATGCGCGAGCAAAATGTGCATATTGTGCTCCACGTTGATGAAGAAGGACATATCAAAAAGGAAGTGCCTCTTTTTGGGGGGATGTATTACCTCAAGGCAAATAAAGCAGTAGACGAAGATTTGGAGAAGCGGGGATTAATTTATAAGACCGAGAAAATGACGCACAGAGTCCCTCTCTGTTGGCGTTGTCACACACGGCTTTACTACGCCCCAATCAATGCATGGTACGTCAATGTCCAAGGACTTAAGAAGCAAATGAAAGAAACCAATGAGCAAGTGAACTGGTTCCCAAAGCACTTCAAGCATGGTCGATTTGAAAAAAGTCTTGAAAACGCACCTGATTGGAATATTTCCCGCAACAGGTATTGGGGAAGTCCTGTCCCCGTGTGGGAGTGCCAATGTGGCGAACGCTTTGTGCCAGGATCGATCAAAGAACTCGAAGAGAAATCAGGTAAAAAAGTAACCAATCTGCATAAACCTGAAATTGACGAAGTCACGGTAGCATGTGACAAATGTGGTAAAGAAGTACATCGAGTCCCTGAAGTACTCGATAGTTGGATTGAAGCAGGGTCTGCGTCGTTTGGCGAGCGGCATTATCCTTTTGGTGATCAGCGACCGCTTGATAGTTTTTATCCCCCAGATTTTATCGGAGAATACACTGGACAAATCAGAGCCTGGTTTTATGTCTTGCATGTGATTGCAAATGCCTTGGCACTCAGATCTGATGGACAAAACATCCTTTCACGAAATGTGCTGGTTGAAGGTGTCATTCTTGGTACTGATGGGCGTAAAATGAGTAAAAACTTTAAAAACTATCCAGATCCCAAAGAACTGCTGCAAAAATATGGTGGAGATGCTCTGCGACTCTACCTTATGGGAAGTCCTGTCATGCATGGGGAAGATATTCTTATTTCAGAAGATCATTACAAACAACAAGTTCGCGGGACGATGCTGATTCTTTGGAATGTCTATAATTTCTTTGTAACCTATGCAAACCTGGATGAGTGGACGCCACGTCATTCTGGGGAGCAAAGCGACTCCAGAATCGATTCTGGACACCTGCCCGCCAGTGCCAGGCCTTGGCAGGCGGGAGCCAGAATGACGCAAAATGTGCTTGATGAGTGGATTCTTACCTTACTTGATCAGCTTGTTACCGACGTGACAAAAAGTCTAGACGGCTATGATACGGTTGCAGCCATTGATAATCTTAAATCATTTATTACGGACTTTTCTACCTGGTACATCAGACGTAGTCGTGATCGAGTTGGTTCTTCCGCAGAAGATAAGGCTGACAAAACAGCGTTTTATGAAACAACGCATGAAGTTTTGACGACACTTTGTAAATTGCTTTCTCCAATTGCCCCATTTATCGCAGATGCGATCTATACCAACATTACGGATGAAGAATCAGTACATCTTGCTGATTGGCCGACAATAGATAAAACTGCAAAAGTAAAAGAGACAGCACTCATTGAAGAGATGGTTTTAGTACGTAAAGTTGTCGAAATGGCGCTTGCTCAAAGGAAAAATGCGCAAATTAAAGTCAGACAACCGCTTGCTGCGCTTGACGTTACCAGTGATATCATACTTTCTGATCCTCTCAAGCAATTGATTAAGGATGAAGTAAATGTACTTGCGATAACCGATAAAAAGGGAACATTAGCCGTTAGTTTGGATACCCGGACAATGAATGATGAGTTGAAAGCACTTGGACAGGCTCGGGAAATTGTCCGTAAGATTCAGGAAGAGCGAAAGAAACTTGGTACAAAACTTGATGAAAAAGTACATATTACTCTTGAAGAATGGCCACTGGAGCAGGAAGCATATATCAAACGCAATGCTCTCGCGGAAGAGATTGGTAAAGGTGATTTTGAAGTGAAGAGAATAAATAATGCATAAGTATCTTCTTAGTTGTCCTTCCCGCGAAAGCGGGAATCCAGCGTTAGTAAGTCCAAATGTATGGATCCCGGATCAAGTCCGGGATGACAAATATTAAATTAAACGTTGTGACATATGACTTCCCGTTTCAAAATTGATTTTTGGTTACTGATACCCGCCCTCGTTCTTGTTGCCGTTAGTCTTACTGTTCTTTTCGCTATTAACCCGGTATATTTTCGTTTCCAGCTTATTTCAACAGGTATTGCCCTGCTTGGCTTTCTTTTTTTCTCTCAGTTTCGTTTAGCTCTCTTTCAGCGACTTTCATTGCCGATATATATAGTGTCGTTAGTTTTGCTCGGTATTGTGCTGATACTCGGTTTTGAAAGTCGCGGAGCGGCACGATGGGTAGAGCTCTTCGGAGTAAGTATTCAATTTTCAGAGGTTCTCAAGCCTTTTCTTTCTATAGCATTTGTTACCTTTCTTTTGCAGACTCGCTTTTCTGACCTAAAGACCTTCTTTTTAAGCTTGTTGCTTCTCTTTCCAATCCTCTTGGCAATCGATCTCCAACCTGATCTGGGAAGCGCTCTTATGTATGCTGGAACTGCTTTTTTTGTGCTTCTTGTTCGTGGATTTCCTTTCAAATGGTTTTTCTTTTCTTCATTGCCCTTTCTTTTTGTTTCACCTTTTCTTTGGATGCGGCTTCATGATTATCAAAAACAACGTATCTTTACCTTCCTGAACCCCACAGCAGACCCTCTTGGGACGTCCTACAATACGATTCAAGCGATTATTGCTGTCGGATCAGGGACATTTTTTGGTAAAGGGCTTTCAGAAGGCACACAGTCAGGATTACGCTTCCTCCCTGAACGACATACTGATTTTATTTTTGCTACGTTGGCGGAAGGATTAGGATTTGTAGGAGGAGCAATTGTCATACTTACCTTACTTTTTCTCTGTTATCGGATAGGTAAAGTATTTACCCAAACAAATGACCAGTTTACCAAGCTTTTTGCAGCGAGCTGTTTTGCTTTTTTCCTTATTCAAGGAGTAGTAAATATCGGGATGAATATGGGATTTTTACCTATTGTTGGAGTTACGCTTCCGTTTGTTTCCTTTGGAGGAAGCTCTCTTCTCGCAAACTTTATCTTCCTGGGTATGTTATCCTCATTAAGTGTTTCTCATAGACACAAAGAAGTTCTGGAAATTAGATGATAAGTCTGCTATAATTGTTCAATCGTATGAACTACGCAGTAATTCAAACAGGTGGTAAACAATATAAAGTTGCTGAAGGCGATACTATTGCCGTTGAGAAGCTTGCAATCGAAGATGGTAAAGACATCAATTTCGATGTGCTTTTTCATGCAGCAGGTGATACTTTTTCAGTCGGGACGCCAGTTCTTACCAATATGGTCGTAATCGGCCAAGTTGTTAGTCAGTTCAAAGCACCAAAGATTCGAGTAGCAAAGTTCAAAGCGAAAGCACGGTATCGTAAAGTATATGGCCACCGCCAGCAGTTGACACAAGTCAAGATCATTAAAATTGCAGCAGGTAAGGCAAAAGCAGCAAAGACAGAAAGTAAAGAAGCAGTAGAATAATAATATACTATGGCACATACAAAAGCACAGGGATCAGTTAAAGGTAATCGAGATTCGCGACCAAAAAATCGGGGCGTGAAGCGTTATGGTGGCCAAAAAGTTACTCCAGGCAACATCATTGTCAGACAAGTAGGAAATAAATTCTTTGCAGGAACAGGTGTTTCCATGGGCAAAGACTTCACTCTTTTTGCAATCAAGGAAGGAATTGTTCAATTCAAAACCTTGAGAGGCAAACAATACATAGAAGTCATCAATGGATAATTCTCAAGCAATCGATAAAATCTATGAATTGGAGACTAATCAGCTCCAATCTAATCCTCTTCAGCCACGTGGCGTTATTACTCCCGACTCATTAACCGATTTGGTCGAATCGATTAGAGAACAGGGAATACTTGAGCCTATTGTTGTTGCAAAAACTCCTGCTGGGTATCAAATTATTGCTGGAGAGCGCAGGTGGCGTGCATCCAAAATTCTCGGACTTATCAAAGTTCCTGTAGTAGTCAAAATAACAACTCCTCAGGGAATGCTTGAAATGTCTATCGTTGAGAATGTACAGCGTGAAGATCTTAACCCAATTGAGCGAGCGCTTGCTTATCGTCGACTTATTGATGAATTTGGCTTGGGGACTACTGAAGTTGCAAAAAGAGTAGGTAAAAGTGTCCCTGCTGTTTCCAATACTATCCGTTTGCTTTCCCTTCCTGACGCTATCAAAGATGCATTGGTTGCTGGTGTTATCAGTGAAGGGCATGTTCGACCATTGTTATCTTTGGGGGATCACAAGCTAATGCTTGACGTCTTCAAAACAATCCTCCGAGAGAATTATACGGTACGTCAGACAGAAGAATTGGCAAGAAGGATTAAGGGAGATGTCCAGAAGAAAGAACCAGCTTCCAAAAAAGACCAATTATGGATTCCAGAGCAAGATCAAATGGCCAAAGAAATTGAAGAAAAATATGTTGCAGATAAGGTTGCAATCTTCCAGTCAAGTAAACTCGCACGTATCACTATCGTTATGAAGGGCGATCCTCAGGCAACATCAGACAAACTCAAACAAATCCACGACGTCCTCACGAAGTAGTATTCCACTTTTTCTTGTCATCCTCGCGTATGCGGGGATCCAGTGATATTTCAATTGAAATAGATTCCTGCCTACGCAGGAATGACAGTGGCATAAGTATTACTCTTGCAGGGGGTTTTCTACTATTCTTGCAGTATTAACCGGCCAATAAACAAAAAATGATTTTCCAATGATTTCTTCTTTTTTAAGAAGACCCCATTCTCGAGAATCTGAACTATATGGACGGTTATCCCCCATAACAATATACTGACCTTCAGGTACAGTTATCGGATCAGCTCCATCTTGCAGAAAAGCTCCTCCGTAGGTTTTTACTGAACTATCAAGGTAGCCAACTTCATCGAGCTTGGTTCCATTGACATAGACGTCACCATCTTTAACAGAAACAGTGTCACCAGGAGTACCAATCACTCGTTTAATGTAATCTTTTTCTTTATCAACAGGGGAATGAAAGACGATGACTTCTCCACGCTGTGGGTCGCTAAAACGCATACCGACGAGATTGGTCAAAATATATTCTTTATTTTTAAAAGTTGGGAACATCGATTCTCCACTTACCTGGAAGGGACGAAAAAGAAAGATATAAATAACCAGAAATACAGAAGCTGCGAGGAGAACCGTCTGCATGAAGTCGAGGAAGAAAAAATAAGCTTTTTTGAGGTACTCAATCATTGCTCAATTATGCCGTAAATGGGCTCAATTTGTCAAACGAGAATAGGGCGCTCTAGAAATCCCTATAGTATTTATTTAATATTTATTTTATGGTATAATTATCCTATGCTAGGCATAGAAGGTAATGTTTATAGTCCTGAGAAGGGACTTCCATTGGTTGCGGTTGAGAATCAGCCAAAAGCACCAAGACATTGTCTTTTTGCTGGTGGGATGTCAGCCACCAATGTAGGATTAACTCGCCTACATAATGTATGGGGCGAACAATATGGAGGGAAAGAGAATGTAAGCGTCTTTAATTCGGTTGTTTCTTCCGATAAGCCCGATTCTAAGCGGGTTGAAAAGATGGCTGGAGTAATTCTTGCACATGCAGGAACGGGATTAGATATTTATGCTCATTCCCTTGGAGCCGTCGAAGTATTGCGAGCAATAGAATGGATTGAGAAGCACGTCGAAGGCTTTTTTGATGATCCGGAAAACACTAAAAATATTCGTATCGAGCTTCGTGGTCCAGTAGGTGTATTCCAAGGAATAAAAGAACGTTCGAACGTTGTTGCTAAAGGCTTCCCTCGATTAGTATCTCGTCATGTTTTACGTTCTAGGACCTTGGAATGTGGTCTTGACTCTTTTAATGCTTTCCCTTCACGGGAAGAAAATGCCTTGTTACCTGAGCAGATAAGAAGCGCGTTAGGTTCTCGTTGGTCAAATATGACGGGAGAGCTTCCAGTAAATCCATATGTCTCAGAGGCATCTAACCAGAATTATTTAGAGAGATTTTTAACTCCTGATCAACTGAGTGATCTTGATGTCCTTGATGGAGAGCTTTCACGTGCTGGTATGCGTAATGATGGAGCTGCTGTACGAAAATACCTCAGAGAACGAGGTGCTTTGACAAAACCTGCTTTAGGTAAGATTTTTGAGGGTGCCTTAGACGACGATAATAGAGATAATCCTCCTCCAGGCTTTCTCCCTAAAATACTCGCCAAAGGTGCTCTCTCAGCTCTTGTACGAGGTGGAGGAAATAAACCATTTAAAAAATTTGTTGAATTAGAAGAAAAGGGAGCATCAGTTTACTGGAGAGTTCCGGAGTATGATTTTTTGGTTTCGGCAAAACATGCCTTACGGTTTTACGAATCGGTGTCAGTAGATCCTGCGAATCGCGTCAGAGTTGACGAGTCAATAACTCATCCAGCAGATCCTGTTGCTGACCCCAAGAGAGCTATTGGAGGAACTGTTTTTCAAAGATAAATATAAATAGCTTATTCAATCAGGCTATTTTTTTGTAGCAAAAGCTTTTTCAATTTCTTCTCTTGATCCATCAAATTCAGCGTACAATAGACTGGCTCACAGGAGATGGTTTCCGCAACCAGGTAACGTATACATATGAACTCGCATATTCTCCAAATGTTTTGAAAAATCCTTTTTCCCAGCGACGCAGCGAAGTAGTGGCGATGACGTCTTTGGCATAAACTACCTTTCCTGTTTCCCCAAGTCGTAACCCGAGATCAACATCACAGCTCATCTTGTAGTCCATATCGATTCCTCCAACCTTATGAAAGGATTTTCTTTTGACTGCAAGATTAAAACCTGAAAAATTAGGTTTTCCTATAAAAAAGTGAACTTGCTGAAAAAGATCATATATTTTTTCAGCAATAACTCTTTTGAGAGGATTTTTGATCTCGAGAGTAATCGCTCCCGTTAATCCAATAATCTCTTTCGGCTGTAGTGTCTCAGCAATCTTCTGCAACCAATTGGCATGTGGGATGGTATCAGCATCCGTTGTCGCAATGATCTCTCCTTCTGCTTTTGTCATACCAGTAGTAACAGCAAAAATATTCCCTTGACGCTTTTCGGTGATAATTTTTGCTCCTGCAGCCTTAGCAATAGCAGCAGTCTTATCCGTTGAGTTATTATCCACAACAATAATTTCAAAATTTGTTCGAGGGTATGTTTGCTGTTGTAAAGCTTCTAAACAATAAGGGAGATATTTCTCTTCATTATATGCAGCGATAACAACAGAAATAAAAGGTAAACCAGCCATGGTTTTCTGTGGCGAAGAAGCATTTTTCATATGAACATTCTAAAATTATACCATACTTACCACGGCTCCTATTACTCTCCATTCTTTCAAATCATCCGCATGCTATAATATAGTATATTTTTATAATGCTAAAGATATCTCAAAAAATATGAAAATTGGATTTTTTACCGACACATACCTGCCTCATATTAATGGAGTTACCATATCTGTTGAGACATGTGCTCAAGCTCTTGAAGCCCGTGGTCACGAAGTGTATATCATTGCGCCAAAATATCCAAGATATAAAGAAAAAAGAGAACGTGTATATCGTCTGCTATCAGTTAAACTACCTAAATCAACAGGGTTTCGTATGGCATTGCAATTGCCTGAGAAAGCTCTTTTACAGATTGTTGGAATTGATTTTGATATTATTCATGGTCATCCATCAGGTGGAGGAATTACTTTCTTAGGTCTAGAAACAGCCCGATTTAAAAATATCCCTTATGTAGTAACATATCATACTTTTTTGAACCGTTATACCCATTATGTGCTATATGGAAAAGTTATAAATCCCAAAATGGTTGATTTCCTAACAAAGTTGGTTGGAAATCTTCTTGACTATATTATTGCTCCAACAAAAAGAGTAAAAACAGAACTGGTGTCTTATGGCATAAAAAGACCAATTCATATTTTGCCAAGTGGGATAGATACGAATAATTATCAGAATATCGAAAAAGGATTTCTGAGAAGGAAACTTAAGTTAGCACAAAATAAAAAAATACTCTTATGTATTGCTCGATTAGGAAAAGAAAAATCAGTAGATTTTGTTATTAAATCTTTTAGCTTGATTCACAAAGAGTCTCCAGATACAGTGCTTGTATTAATTGGGGACGGACATGAAAAAGAGAATCTTAAAAATTTGGCAAAAGATCTAAAAATAGAGAAAAGTGTTTACTTCTGTGGGGTAATAGCTCATAAGAACATACCTAAGGTGTATGCAGATGCTGATCTTTTTGTCTTTGCTTCCCAATCAGAAACACAAGGATTGGTGATTCTTGAAGCACTTGCTTCAGGAGTGCCAGTTGTAGCAGTAAAAGATGATGTTTTTGAAGGGGTTATTACCAGTGGCAAGAATGGATATCTTGTAAGTGACTCGAAAGAATTTGCAGAAAGAGCACTTACTGTTATTAACAATAGGCCAGTACACCAGGCTTTCTCTCAAGAAGCACGGTTATCCGTTGAAAAATTTTCAATCGAGAAGACTGCCTTATATTTAGAGAAACTTTATGAGAAATTAATAAAAGAGAAGGAAGTAAATTCAAAGAGAAGGAAGATACAAAGAATAAATGTGCATCAAGTTAGACAGTTTATTTCACAAGTAAGAACTCATTTGACTAATTATCTTGAAATATGAGTATCCTTTTTTTCTGCAGGCGTTTTTATCCTCAGATTGGTGGCGTAGAAAAACATGTCTTGGAACTGAGTAAACAACTCCTTCAGAGAGGCCATCAAGTCAGTGTTATTACTGAGTCTTTCTCCGGAGCAAAACAACAAGAAACCATCAGTGGGATACAGGTCTATAGAATCCCTGTAAGAAAAGAAGGGCGATCCAAAAAATTTTATCTGTGGAGTTATCTTCTGAAAAAAAGAGAGCTTATCCAAAAAGCTGATCTTGTTCACTGTCATGATGTTTTCTTTTGGTACCTTCCATTTCGCTTCCTCTATCCAGAGAAGCCGGTCTATACGACGTTTCATGGATACGAGAGCTATCCTATCAAGAAAAAAGCGATCCTTATCCGCAAACTTTCAGAAAAACTTTCCTGGGGAAATATTTGCATTGGTGATTTTATTACTAAGTGGTACGGGACAAAGCCAACGTTTGTTAGTTATGGGGCGGTTAACTTGGCAAATAATAAAAGGCAAATAGCAAAGGTAAAATCGTCTTCAGCAGTCTTTATTGGTAGATTAGATGAACAAACTGGTATACGAGAATATCTTAACGCCTTTAATTTGGTAAAAAAACAAATTCCTGGATTCACCATGCTCGTTGTTGGAGATGGAAAAGAAAGAAAGCTGGTGGAGAAAAAAACAAACGTGTTGGGTTTCAAAAAGGATCCTGAAAGGTATTTCGCTCCTTATCATTTTGCCTTTGTATCACGGTATTTATCAATTCTTGAAGCATTTGCTGCCAAAAGACTCGTATTTGCACTTTATGATAATCCAGTGAAGGAAGATTATCTACGGTTAGCTCCATTTGCGGATACCATAGTAATTGCCAAAAACGCGCAGGAACTTGCAGAAAAAGTACTTTATTACCTGAAACATCCAGAAAAAGAAAAGAAACTTATTAGTAAATCATTTACTTGGGTAGGAAAACAAACATGGGAGAACATGGCGGAATTATATCTGAACCTCTGGAAGACGCACTCATAGATGCTCAGTCTCTCATCATATCTTCTCCTGTATTTTAGTCATGATCATTGTATAATAACTAATAACTCTATGAAAGCTTCTTTATTGGAGATTGCCATTATTATTCCTACCTATAATGCTCGGGGATCGATCATTGCATTAGTAAAAAGTATTAAACAAGATGCCCCTCATGCACTGGTATTCGTTGTTGATGATAATTCTCCGGATGGTACAGGTATGTTGGTAAAACAACATTTTGCAAAAGATAAAAAAGTGACAGTTCTTATACGAAAGGGTAAGGGGGGTCGAGGGTCTGCTGTTATTGTCGGGTTTAAAGAAGCATTAAAAAATAAAGATATACAGTATTTTATTGAAATGGATGCAGATCTCTGCCATCCTCCCAAATACATCCCAAAAATGATTGCGAAGTGTACCGATGCAGACATGGTCATTGTTTCAAAATATTTACCACAATCGACCATTGCTGGTTTGACTTTAAAAAGAAGGCTGATGAGTAAATTAATGAACTTTGGTGCTAAGACTATCCTGCAAGTGCCCATTACCGATTATTCCAATGGTTATCGCTGCTATACTAGGCCAGTTGTTGCGTATCTAGTGAGTCAAAAACTACAAGCAAAAGGATTTGTTCTTTTGTCAGAGATAGTCTATCGTGTGTATAAAAAAGGCTTCACGATTGCAGAAATACCATTTGATTTCAAGCAGCAAGTCATCGGAAATTCAAATATGAATATGCAAGAAGTGAAAGAGGCGATTCGTACGCTTTTGCTCTTGAGATTTGAGAGACAATGATATAGTATAGTAATATTATTATGCAGAAAAGAAAGAAAGAAAATCATCCCTCTGCCGAAAAATATTTTAGAAGATATCTTCGCATTGGTCCGCTTAGTTTGGCTCTCTGGAGAGCCGTTGAGGCCAAGCATTTAAGCCGTATAAAGCTCGAAAAACCCGTATTAGATATTGGTTGTGGATTTGGAGAATTTGCTCTTGCTTTTGCTGAGGAGCCAATCGATATGGGAATTGATAATTATGCAAGAGATCTTTATATTGCTTCAAAAACAGGAAAATATAAAAACTTAACTCTTGCAGATGCTCGGGAATTGCCTTTTGCTGATAATACCTACGGATCTGTTTTTTCAATTAGTACGCTTGAGCATATCGAAAATTCTGATAAGGTCCTAAAGGAATTATATCGTGTTCTCAAGCCAGGAGGGACGCTTTTTTTGACCCTTGAAACGGATGAAGTTGATGGAGCTACCTTTTACCGTCCTTTATTAAAAAAGAATGGATTAGGTTTTCTCAGTGATATGCTAACCAAGCAGTATAACGCATTATTTCATCGTCATACGTTGCTACCCAAAAAAGTATGGCGGGGTAAAATTGAAAAAGCCGGTTTTGTTATCGAAACATATAGAGAAATAATTTCTTCTCAAGTCACAAAGCTATTTGATAAATTTATTATTTTTGCTTGGCCTTCGCAACTTTCTCGTCCATTTATTGGTAAGCGGGTTGTTTTTCGTCCAAAGTTTGTTGAAGATATATTGACAAAAAGATTTCTAAAATATGTTGATGAGGAAGAAAAAGAGGGGACAAATTTACTTATTATTGCGAAAAAACCTCTTAAAAAGAAATAGAAGTTTCTTGATAGATTTAGCTTAAACAAAAATGTTACTATTTAACAAGATAAATCTGTTGATTGCCCATTTAGATGAAAATTGATAAATGTGTTATTTGTAAATCAAAGGATACTAGTGAATGGTACCCTGAAAATATTGACTCAAAGAGTCTAAGTTTCACATATGAATTTTCTCCGCAGTCTCAAAAAACATTTCGTATTGTTCGCTGTAATAATTGCACACATGTTTTTTGTTCACCACTACCCAAGGATATATACAAATTTTATGAAGATGTAGTTGATGAGGAATACTTACGACATTGGAAAACTCGAGAGCTTTCAGCAGAAACAGTTCTGAAAACTATTAGAAAGTATATATCTTATGGTAAGTTATTAGATGTTGGATGCGCAACGGGAGACTTTTTAAAAATTGCAAAAAAGTATGGCTATGCGATAGAAGGATTAGAGTTATCTCATTGGTCTTCAAGTCTCGCTCGTAAACAGCATATAAAAATACATAGAAAGACCTTGAAATCTCTCTCAAAAGAATATCCTCAAAAATATGATGTCATTACCTTATGGGGTGTTATAGAACACTTTCAAGATCCCAAAAAAGAGATGTTATATCTAAATGAACTTCTTAAGCCAGGCGGTTTTTTAGTAATTTGGACTGGTGACGTTGATGGGTTAATGAGTCGAATATTACAGCGTCGTTGGTGGTATTGGCAGGGACAACATATTCAATACTTTACACATAAGAGCCTTAATCATCTTGCGGAATTAACTGGATTTGAACATGTCTTAACAAGACGTTATCCTATTGCTGCAACATTTGAACAAATGGCAAATTCTCTCAATAGATATAAATTTAAAAAATACATGTTACCCTTCATTAAGATTGCATTTGCAGTAAAATCTATATGGTATTTACGTTTGCCTGGAGAGATGTTTTGGATAGGACGAAAAAAAAGCTAATAAATTAATTATTCTCTTTTTATTTTTAAACGAATGAATTGGAATGTGAGAAGTGTTACTAGACTAAGAAAAATTGTAACACTTATTATTTTAGATATCTTATATTCTAGGATATCATCATAGGCAACTTCTATGTATTGTAAACCTTGCGGAAGTTTTGCATTTATTACACCTCTTTCCCCTGGATAAATAGTAATTAGTTTATCATTACTTTTTAAGAACCACCCCGGGAAATAGAGAGTGTTTTCTCTAATAGTTAGGGGCGTTTCTGCATCTATGATATAGAGATGTTTTGTTGAAGTTCTTTTAAGTTCCTTAATAGTCGCTTCTCCTTTGAGTATCTCAAGATGGTTTTTGGGTAGTTCAGAGAACCAAAAATGATTAATATCTGCCCATTTATTGTTAAGAAAATAAGCTGTAGTTCCTTCTGTCAATGTGCTTTTCCATACACCTTGTCGAAGATATGTATCATTAATTTCTGGTATAACTTTTCGATGTCCCCAATTCAAAATAGTAGATATTATTGTCATGAGTATTAGTATATATATGATTCTTTTTTTTGTTTTCGAGGTAGAAAATAAAAGCGTAAAATAGCCTGCTATAAGCGATGTGCAAAGAGCAAGAGCTAATGAGAGACGACCAAAAGGAAGAAGCATCCACAAGCTAGGAAAGAATTTCCAAAAAATTTGTGAAGCGGGATGCATAAGCAGTAAAAAAAAGAAAAAGAGAAGAATCCAAAATAATAGCTGAAGCCTATTTTGTGAAGGGCCAATTTTTTTGAATAAAAGAAACACTGCGCCAAGCATAATACAAAGCTGTGTATATCCAATAATTAAAGCAAGTTCTCCTTGATGACCTTGGAACAAAAATCCATATCTCCAAGGGGAATAAAATAAATAGTTAAAGTTGTAAAATATTTCAGATGAGATGCCCTGCGTACCTGCTGGATGTGGGAAAGTATAAGGTGCATAAAGTGGAAAAGAAATAACTGTGTAGAATGCACTAATTGAGCCAACAACTAATGAAATTATTGCTAATATTGATAACCTAAAATTTTTATTAACATAACCCCAAAAGAGTACATATAAGGAAGTAATACTTACAAATATAAGTGCAAGAAGAGGATGTGCCAAAAATAATAAGAAAGTAAATAAACTACTTAAAGTTAAAAATATAAGCTGTTTCTTTTTGAAATATTTTGTTAAAAAATAAAGTACTAATGGTGCAATGGTGAAAATTGTCGATTCTCCTAGTGTAGCTCGAAAGTGAATATCAACCAGATGATAAGGATTGAATAGATAAAAAATACTTGAAGTGAATGCCGCAAGTTTATTCCCCGTTAACTCCCTTACAAGGATGTACATAAAGATACCGGAAAGGAACAGATTAAGTCCAAGATATAATTTTGTGCTTGCTATAAAGCTTAATCCTATGAAATGAAATAAAGAAATGAGGTAATATGAAAATGAATAATTAAAAATAAAAAGTGGATTTCCATAACTGGCATTAAGTTCCGCAGCCCATGAGGGCATAAAAATCCCTTCCTTTAAAGAGTCATAGAAAGACATAATTCTATAAATATGAATAGTAAAATCTCCACTTTCATAAGCGCCGCTTCTTAGAATGCTTATTAGGGGAAGCATTGAAATGAGAAGTAATAATACAAATAGGTTAACCTTTCGTTTTGGGTATATATATCTATAGAATAAAACCCCTAGGCAAAGAGCTAGTAAAACGATGCTATTTACAATGATCATTCTGTATGGATCAATCATATAGCTATAATACCCTTGCTAAGGGATAAATCGCAAGTATAAAATTAATCGTGCAAACTGATCTATTTAATCCTAGTTGACACAGAGTTATCCTTTTATGATTTAATAGATCTTAATGAAGAAAGTTTTATTATCATTTCTGCTTTTGCCAATTTTTCTTTTCTCAGCCTCTTCGGCTTCAGCAGACTGGCCAGTGTCAGGTACCGTTACTCAAGTTAATGATAATACCGTACAGATAGACAATATCGGTTCTGGATGGACTGGTTGTAGCGGTTTTTGGTATACACAGCTTTATGCTACTTCTGATCCAGCTACTGTATTAGCCGGAGGGACATTAGGGAACGGATTGACAGGAAGCTCTTGTACTACTATTTCGGATACATCTATCCAAGTTGCTTTTACCGATCCTGTAAGTTTCTCTTTTACACCAAATACTTACTTTATTTTCTCTGCGAAAGACAATAATTATGACAATGCGTATAATACTAATAATTTTAACATCTCTGCTTCAGAAGTTGTTATCAAAGCTTCACCATCAGGTGGTAATAAAACAGTAGGGAGTCCATTCACGGTAAACGTAGCAGTAAATGCAGGGGAGGAATTCAATGCAGCCAGAGCAACGGTAGCAGTATCAGAGAACCTGACGGTAAATAGTATTTCTAACCCAACGAGTAACGCCTGTAATCTCCACTACACCACCACTCCAACAACCAGTAATCCAAGTTTTGCCGGAGCAATCTTTGGCGACTCAGCAGAGAATTGTAACGTGTATAGTATGGTCATTACTCCGAATGAAGAGGGCACTGGAACGGTTACGTTTACCAATGGATCGGTCAAATCATATGCAGATAACTCCGAAATACTGACTGGCGTACAAAATGCATCCTTCACCATAGTCGATGGCCCAACAGCCACCCCAACTCCAGACCTAGGCTTTACTATCGCATCAGTATTACCAACCTACAATGCAACCTATCCACTGACTGGAACCAAACTTACGAGTATAACCAGTATCTTTGTGAACGGAGAGGACACCAACTCAACCTATCCAACCAGTACCAGTTGGGAGAACATCGTAGACCTTTCACTGGGAGAGAACAATTTCACTATCTATGGGAGTGATGGCAGCAACCAAACAGCAAGCCAGACAGTAACGGTAGAGAGACACACGCTTGGAGATATCAATGGCGATGGAGAAATAGATCTCATTGATGCATCCTTATTCGCTGTCGACTGGGATAAGACAGAAGACCTGACCTACAATCTCTCAGATATGAATGATGACGGAGTAGTAGACCTCACTGACCTCTCTATCCTTGCTAAGTTACAGTAGTAGCTTATGAAAAAGGTTCTGTTAATCTTATACCCCATCTTTGTATTACTCCTTTATTATATTGTTGGTCTGACGTTTCTTACTATGGATACAACCTTCTTTCAGAGAATGTTAATGATTGGCTCTTATATTCTCGGTATTCTTTTAGCCTTTTTTATATTTCCAAAAGTATTTAAGCAAAAGAAAAGAAATGATTCGTATGATCTTAGTTTTCTTCTAACAGTATTACTTAGTGGGCTTATATTTTTTGTATTAGGAGTCATTGGTCCATTTCTTTATATGGCTGTTTATTGTGAATTTTTTTCTTGCTCATTTGGCTTCTTATAGAACTATCAGATAATGATAGGAATGTTCATGCTGCGCAGGGTTTCCAAAATAAAGATAAAAGCATATGTGCTTACTACCCCTATAAAGAGGGATAAGCAGAAAGCAGTAAGTGCGCGTAGTGCTGGTGATGCTATGTGCCACTTCTTCCTTTTATTCTTTTTGGAAAAAAAGTGAAAGATTCCATAAAAGTTTGTACAAAAACCTACGACAAAGGGTACGATATAAAGAAGAAGTATGAGTATGCCTGTCGGGGTATTGATAGGTACGATTTCCATGAGGTTAAGAGTTCTTTTTCTTCTTAGGTGTTATTTTTTCACTTTATGCTTTCTAATACGTGAGCGATACATTATAACAATAAATATTTCTATTCCTACAACAATCATGACAATCCACCATGGCCATGTATGTGTAAGAAGATTTGGAGATGAAAAAATACCAATAATTGTAGAGAAGCTATAGTAACCGCAAAAGGAACCAATGATAAGTGAGATGATAACCCACAATGATCGATATCTTTTTGAGAATTGATTTAGAAGAAGAAATGAGATATAGGTTCCAGGTATTGCACCAATAAAGAACATCAAAACAAAATCTATAAGAATTAAAAAAAGACCTAATTCTGAACCAAGGATAACGTCAATCATACATATTAATAGTACAGAGAATCGTGATTCTTTACAATAACTTAAAATTCCTCTTGAATATGATTGCCTATCACGTGTACGATAGAAGAAGAGTTCATATTATGAAACCTTCAAAGAAAATGCATAAAGAAAAAGGGTTAGGAACTGCAGCAGCAGCTGTATTGATATGCTTTCTAATTATTGCCGTATTTATTTCTCCGTGGATTGTTTATT
The DNA here is from genome assembly GCA_038063415.1 of Patescibacteria group bacterium. Classification (GTDB taxonomy): domain Bacteria; phylum Patescibacteriota; class Microgenomatia; order Levybacterales; family UBA12049; genus JBBTVD01. The sequence continues at coordinate 28,586 of JBBTVD010000021.1, read as the reverse complement.
ACTTTATTCCTGAGGTCAGTAGTCTTCCTGGTTATTCCAGTCCAAGCAGATGTAATTATGCATATCTTTACTTAGTCATTTTTGGAAGCATCATTCCTATAGCCTTTCTTATCTATCTCATCTCTAAAAGAACTCTTAAACATGCATATTACTTTAAAGTTTTTCTTCTGCTGCTCTTTCTTCTTGTAGTAAGTACAGCTATTGTTGCATTTGGTAATAATGTTACCTGTACATTCAATCCTATAATTTTATAATTTCGTTCTTGAATAAATAAAAGCTTGCTAGGTAATGTGGAAGAGGAATATTTATGATAATAACAAGTTCTTTAAAGCGTTTTCTTCTTGTTTTTTTGCTCCTTGGCATCTTTTGCTTCTATCCGTCCAAAGCTTCTGCTGATTATACTCCTGCAATCAATGTAGATTGTTTGGAAGTACAAGAGACTTCCTATATCAACTGTACCGATTCAGCACTGGCGCAAAATGATGAAGATACTCTCGATATAACGACTCTTGGAAATGGGGGCGGAATGCTCAAATTTCATGGATGGAATTTTTCTGTACCCGAAGATCATCTCGTAACAGGTTTTAACATCAAGGTACGTGCACAAGCGACTTGCTTTCTCCCTTATTGTGGATTAGTCCGTCCTTTATTTTCTTTCGAGGGAGGTTTTTATCCTGATGATACTTATCGAGATGGTAGTCAACAATTTGTTATAAATGGTGCTTATCAAACATATGAATTTTTTATAGATGTTCCCTTTGAAAATATTAATTCACCCCACCTAAATTATTTTATCTCACCAGATATGGCAAGCAATGGAACTATCTACCTCAATACCGTCTTTGACACACAAAACACGACACTTTTAATTGATTCAATCGAAGTAGAGCCCGAGTATACACAAGGTAGAGAGCCACTCATCCTTATTCCTGGAATTATGGGAAGTGAATTTGAAGTGAAAGAAACTTTTGATCCAGAGATTGATAACTGTCTCCCCGATGGTAACGATTTTGCATATAATCAGGATGATCTTGTGTGGCTTTTTACCGATCTAATAAATGTGGGTTATAAATATAAAGGATGTGATGGTAAGTTCCTTGACGTATTACAACTGCAATCAGATGGAGAAACCCCTCTCTATACGCAAGTGGGTTTGAAAGGGAGTCTTACTGACATTCCTTATAATAATGATACTATCCCTCTACTCCTGCAGCAGGGGTACACCCTTGATCAAGACCTTTTTATTCTCCCATATGATTGGCGGCAAGATATTGGTATTTCACTCCATACATTGAGTAATAAAATAGATGCTGTCCTTGCAACAGCGAGTGCATCTCAGGTTAATATCATGGCACATAGTATGGGGGGATTAGTAGCCAGAGAGTACATCAGAAGAGACGATGTCGCTCATAAAGTAGATACACTTGTTACCTTTGGTACTCCTCATGTAGGAAGTCCAAAATCTTTAGCAATGCTCATGTATCCAGTGTGTATAAAATGGAAAGATTTTATTTGTGCCGTAAATGGAAATGAAGTTAATAAGCTTGTGAAACATTTTACTAGTGCTTATGAGCTTCTTCCCTCCCAGACATATTATGATCTCTATCCTAACTTATATCCATTTAACGATATAAGGGATATAGATAATAACAATGTTACAGGAAAACTAAATTACGATCAGACAAAAACAATGCTCGCTAATCTAGGAAAGGATACACATCTTTTGAACGTAGCGGAATTGGTGCATGGGGTACTCGATGCAAGTTATACAGACACCAACGGAGTAGATACCTATATGATTGCAGGATCAGGCTTCGATACTATTGGGCAGGTGATGGAATACGAATCGGGTAACACAGGCCTTATCAAGCTGGATGCAATTGCTATCAACGGGGATGATACAGTGCCTATTCGTAGTGCGACACTCAACCAAAGTGAAAACGTGTTCTATGTAAAACAAAAACATTTGGATCTCGTAAAAGGAACTGCTCTTCAGATGGGGCTTAAATTACTAAAGAATGATACCAGCCTTATTCCGGGGGTTCAGACGACTCCGTTTAAGTATAAGGGGAAGATAATCTCTGTCCATAGTCCTGTTGCTCTCCATGCCTATGATAGTGAGGGCAATCATACTGGTCCGACAGAAGATGGGACTATCGAAACGAACATCCCAGACTCTTCTTATGATGAATTGGGAGAGGCTAAGTTTATTTCTCTTCCTGAAGAAGGGGAGTATGAGATTCGAACCAATGCTACAGGTGTCGGAAGCTTTGACCTCAAAGTAAAAACATACGAAGAAAGTGAGCTTACTCGTGAGCTATTATACCTTGGAATAGATCAAACTACCGACACAACTTCAGAAATGAATCTTTCACAAGATGAGCCAATCCTTTCTGTGGATACGGACAATGATGGGACGACAGATCGTCAGCTTCCTCCAAGTTATCGGTTAACGGGTGAAGCACTACATACTTTTACTCCACCATTCACCCAATCTGGACAAATTACTGCATCTCCTGCTGCTGACACTGTTACAGTCGGGAAGCCCTTTAAGGTTGATGTGATTTTGGATGGGGGACAGACTGCTTTCAATGCCGCGAGGGCAGCGGTGTCTGTCTCGGATAATCTGTCCATTACGAGTGTCCAGCAGCCCAAAGATCAGGCTTGCCGTCTGAACTATACCAAGACACCGACCAAGCAAGATCCTTCTTTTGCTGGCGCATTAACGGGTGAGTCTTCCACGCACTGTACGGTCTATTCACTGATCCTTACTCCGACGGCAACTGGTGCAGGGACGGTTAATATCTCCAATGCCTCTCTTAAATCCTACGCAGATGCGTCTGAAATGCTTGAGGTGACGCAGAATGGCATTGTCGATATCACAGCTTCTACCATTTCTCCGACACTGAGTCCGTTATCCTTTACTATTACCAATGCTGACAAAACGTATAAAGAATCATTTACTCTTCTTGGAACCAAAGTATCTTCATTAGCACATATGTTTGTAAACGGCTCAGATACCGAAAGTATGTATCCCACCACTACCAGCTGGCAGGTTCCTGTGACGCTCAATCTGGGAGCCAATAACTTTATATTGTACGGAAGTGATACTGCTGGCAATCAGACAGCCACCAAAAATATAACTATTAAACGTCATACACTGGGAGACATTAATGGCGATGGCGAAGTAAACCTAATTGATGCATCATTTATGGCTGTTGATTGGGATAAGACTGCGGATTTAACCTATTTGCTTTCTGATATGAATGACGATGGACAGGTAGATCTGACGGATCTTTCTATTCTTGCAAAGTTAGAAGAATAAGTTGTTGTTCTTTGATTCAGTTAATCACTCTTGTTTTTATTAGCGAATTATTGGATTATAAATAGTAGAGTTATCTATGAAAAAGTTTTTATATCTTATTCTCTTGTTACCACTCTTTTTCTTCTTTGCGTCACCTACTCAGGCTGCAACGATCTTCTCTGATGATTTTACTGCTACTGATGGGACTGAACTACAAACATATAATAGTGACTACGAATACCCTTACTCTGGTATCTTACATATAAACAATAATCATCTTGATAGTGGTAACTATTTTGGCCCTTCAAATGTAACGCTAGGAGATTATTGTGCATCTTTTGATTTTGTACCACATGATAATAACGGCTTGATTGTCGTCCGTGCCAACATGGGTACTGATCAGGGATACTATGGACAATTGCATGCGAGTGGTAATTATGAATTGAGACGATGGGGAGATATCTTGGACAGTGGTAATGTTAGTTTATCTGAAGGAGCACACAATATAAAATTATGTGCTGATGGTTCTGATCTTACTTTTTATATCGATGGTAACTTAACTGCTTCTGCAGAAGATAGTACGTGGTCTTCTGGAAAAACGTATTTCTATAACGACAATGGCTATTACGACAATATCTTTACAACCTACTATTCAGATAATGTCTTAATTGAAGATCTTCCAGAGTCAACGGTTATCCTGGCATCTCCATCAACGGGGACAAAGACGGTAGGTAGTCCTTTCACGGTGAACGTCTCCGTCGCGGGAGATGAAGCATTCAACGCAGCCCGGGCAACGGTAGAGGTATCCGAGAACCTGACGGTGAATAGTATCTCTAACCCAACCAGTAACGCTTGTAACCTGCACTACACAACCACCCCTACCAAAGAGAACCCTAGTTTTGCCGGAGGTATCTTTGGAGACTCATCAGAGGACTGTACCGTCTACAGTATGGTAGTAACCCCCAATGCAGAGGGAACAGGAACCATCACCTTTACCAACGGTTCTGTCAAAGCTTATGACGACAATGGAGAATTACTTACTGGAGCAACCAATGCATCCTTTACACTCACTGATGGACCAACACCCACCCCAACAGCAATGCTTGAGTTCTCAGTTACCAGTCCCATTGAGACGTATCTTGAGAACTTTACCATCACAGGAACCAAACTAAGTACTATCACGAGTATCTTTATTAATGGAGAAGATACAGACAGTACCTATCCAACAGATACCACCTGGGAAGTACCAGTCACCCTTAACCTAGGAGAGAATAACTTTACCATCTATGGGAGTGATGGCACTAACCAAACAGCAACACAGACAGTAACCGTAGATAGACATACGCTTGGAGACATCAATGGAGATGGTGAAATAGATCTCATAGATGCCTCCTTATTTGCCATAGACTGGGATAAGACAGAAGGACTAACCTACATCCTCTCAGACATGAATGGAGACAACTCAGTAGATCTCACCGATCTCTCTATCCTTGCCAAATTGCAATAAGTTGTTGTATAACTGATGTATGTTCAGAACAAAAAAGCTTCTTTCCCTCTTCCTCTCCACCACTGTTTTTCTTTTGTTCATTGCTGTAGCACCCACCTTTGCGGTAAGTAGTACCATGAGCTTTTCTCCCTCATCTGGTTCATATGCGAAGCCTTTTACGGTAAATCTCATGATTGATGGTCAGGGAGAGAAATTTAACGCTGCTCAGGCCACCGTAACCGTGCCTGATAATCTTAAAGTGCAGGAAATAAATCTTGGAGATTGTCATTTTTCTTTCCTTACTACGCCAACAATGGAAGATCCATCCTTTGAAGGCGTTATTCTCTCAAGCTATTCTGAGAAATGTACTGCTTATTCCTTGAAAGTAGCACCGATAAAGAAAGGAGAGGCAAGTCTTGCTATTGCCAAGGGAAGTGTCAAAAGATATGGAGATGCGGTCGAGATTCTCTCAAGTAAACAAGGAGGAAAGTATACGATTACGGGGGTTTCCAAAGATGCAGCAATCCTTGGTGAACAAACAAAAAGCCAAAAGGAAGGAATGTATACGGTTAATATCAAAGTATCCTCCGAGAGTAAACCAGTCGAAAATCTTGAGGTTACTCTCAAAACCGTTGAGAAGAAAGATGGCAAAGAAACAAAAACTGACAAATCGGGAACAGCGACGTTTGCTGACTTGAAAGAAGGTATTTATGACGTGGTCATTGAGCAAGATAATAAAAAGGTAGGAGAAAGTATTGTCAATGTAAAGGGCAAGAGCCCTGTATTGACCCTTGGCATTAATCTTGACATGCAGGCGGATAATCCGTTGATGAAAGGAAATAATTCGCTTCTCGAGACGCTGGCAGCCAATCCGCTCTTTTTAGTTGCTGCGCTTGTGATTGGTATGGTTGTTGGGATCAGTATCGTCGTATTTATTGGCAAGCTTAAAGGGAAAAAGAAACAAGACTAAGCTGCTATAATAGCCCTACCGATGAAGGTTTCTTTTATAACCACTGTTTTTAACGAAGAGCACACCATTGATAACTTCCTCAACTCTCTCCTTGCACAAACCAAACTACCAGATGAGATTATTATTGTTGATGGAGGAAGTACCGATGATACTTTTTCGATAATTTCCAATTTCCAATTTCCAATTTCCAGTAAAAAGGTAAAAATAATTCAGAAGAAAGGCAATAGATCAGTAGGTCGTAACCTCGCTATTCAAAAAGCAACAGGAAGCATCATCGCTTGTTCTGATGCAGGAAATATTTTAGATAAAAATTGGTTAAAAAAGATAACTCAGCCATTCGGAGATAAAAAGATAGATGTAGTTGCTGGGTATTATGCTGCAAAACCCAAAAATGTTTTTCAAAAATGTTTACTTCCGTATGTGTTTGTGATGCCTGATCAAGTTAATCCAGAACACTTCTTGCCAGCAACTCGCTCCGTTGCGTTTACTAAGGCAATATGGAAGAAAATAGGCGGATTTGATGAACGTCTTTCGCACAACGAAGATTATGCTTTTGCCAAGCGTCTCGAAGCAGCTCACGCAAAGATGGTCTTTGTCAAAGATGCGATTGTCTACTGGATTCCTCGTGATAATTTCAAACAAGCTTTTATTATGTTCTTCCGTTTTGCTCTTGGTGACGTCGAAGCTGGCATATGGAGAGCAAAGGTATTACTTCTCCTTGCTCGATATTTTATTGGCTTGTATCTTATCTTTTTATGCTTGTTGTATCGCTCTGTACTCGGTGCCGTGGTTGTTGGAATGCTTTTCGTAGGGTATATCGTTTGGTCGATTACCAAGAATTATCGCTATGTCAAACTCCCTTTAGCAAATTTTTATTTGCCGTTACTGCAATTTACTTCAGATGTTGCGGTCATCCTGGGGACAATATTCGGTATAGTCAAACGTGTTATTCAGTATAAGTATCTTACTTTCATAGGACAAAATAAATTTTTACTTTTGATAGTAGCAATTTATGTAGGATATTTATTACTCACCTTACGCTGGGGGATTCCTGACAGTTCTCGTCCTTTCCCGTATCACATGGATGAATGGCATCAATTCCATGCTGTTGTAACAACCATTACTGATGGGACGCCAAATACCGAAGGTTCAGCCAACGGGACAATGTTTCACTTTCTTTTAAGTGCTTTTTTTCTTGCACCTTTTGTTATCTTTAACGTTGTAGATCCTACTGCATTTACTATCACTGATTGGGAAATGCGTGAGAGGCTTTTTACCCTTTTACGGCTAAATACCCTACTTTGGGGAGTGGGTACACTTATGCTTCTTTATGCGACAGTTCATGCACTTCATGCTTCAAAGAAAATAGCAGTATTGTTCTTTGCTACAACACCTGTTTGGCTTATGTTAAGCGGTTATTTTAAATACGATATCGCGCTCTCATTTTGGATACTTCTTTCCTTATTCTTCTTCATTAGATTTGCCAAAAAACCCTCCCGCCATAATTTTTTAATAGCAGCGATACCTCAAGTATTGGCTATTTCTGTAAAAGTGAGTGCTGCTCCGTTACTTATCCTATACGTTATGGTCTATCTATTATTTTATCCTTCTTGGAGAAAAAATATAAAAACATTCTTGTTTGGATTTGGTTTTTTGTTGCTTGGTATTACTCTCTTTGGTTTTCCCGACACATTATTTGGAAGAGGAAATATTTTATACTATTTATACGACAATATTATTCATAGTCCAAATCTGACACAGAATTTTTCTCTTGGAGTTAATCCATACATCTATTTATTTACGCAGCACTATCCACTCCTTTTTGGTCATGGATTTATCTTTTTACTTATTGTTTCGTTAATCTATTTACTGCATCTTTTCTTTAAAGAGGGGATAACAAAACATAAAATCACCGCCTTTCTTTTTGCAGGGATGATTGTTTTCTTGTTGAGCTTGTTGCCATTACAGCTTTCTGCTGTAGGGAACAGAAGTTTAGTGCTTTTGCCATTTTTTGTTTTACTTATTGCGATGGCACTGAAACGATTACTCCAAACAAAAAGGAAAAATATAATACTTTTTATGCTCTGCATTGTTGGTTTAATACAGGTATATGAAGTCTTCTCATGGGTTAGCATTAAATCTGCAAGAAGTGTGCAAGAAATAAGTTCTGATTGGATACGAAGCAATATCCCTGATGGTGCTGTTATTGGCGTAGAGAATATTCCCATTTATCAAATGCTGCCTGATCTTATACAACAGGAGTTTTATTACTCTCAATATGATGTCCGCAACAACAATGTTTACCGCTACAAACTTGTTGCCAGTACCAGTAAGGAATTGCCCGTATATGTGGTTATAACAAATGATGTTATGGAGGAAAGGCTGGTAAAAAAGTCTCCCAAAAATGATCTCGTACATCGCCTGGAAAAAGAAAAATATAAAAAAATAGCTGATTTTTCTCCGAATTTTACTTATTATGAAGTGTTTGGTACAAGAGAAGATTTTTATCTATCTGGCCTTCTTGTTGCAAGCCCTGAGAGAATTTCTCTCTATCACAAAGTTTCTCAGACAACAGAAAAATAAGGAATGCTCTAAAAATATAGTATAATATTCTTTATGGCAATTGGAATTGAAGGAGGAAGAATCTTACGTAGAAAAGATGGTCGTCCGTTATATAGTCCTGTTTTTAGCGAAGATCAAAAAGTCGGTCTGATTGATTGCGCGACTGAGAAATTGCAGAGAGAATTTGGGCAATATGCCCCAGTGGGCGTATTGAAAGAATTTGTTCAGAACGGAGTACACCTTATTGATACAGTGGAGCAGGCTACTGTGCCAGTATCACAAGTCTATTCTGACACAGATATTGTTTATATTGATTCTGGTCCAGGTGCATATTTACCTGGAACGCATAAAGGAGATTATCAGTATGAGCCATATGACTGGTCACGGGGTATGGATCGAGCACGAATAAGAATGGGGCTTATGGTGGCAATGAAAGTTACAAGTTTGCGTCCAGAGAAGAATCCTCCGCTTATTATGTATACTGCAACACCAAAAGAGAATGCTCTTTTCACTGAACTAATTACTGATTTACGAGATAAAGAGATTCATAACTTCCCTCCAGAGAATTTTATTGTTTATGGTAATTATCGTGGGAAAGATGGACAGGAAAATGTTATTAAACATACAGGTCATCAAATAGAAGGACTTGATTTACATGAAATAAAAGTAGGTAAAAACAGAGATCGATCTCCTAACAGGGTAGTTGTCATAACACAGTCAGCACATTGGTTACGCATTGCTCACCTGATGGAAAACTTCTCTGAAAATTTTCCTGATGAGACTAAAGTGCAGGTATTTCCAGTAGCTACCCCTAGTAGACTCGCTTCTATAGGTAATCGTGTATCATCAGAAAATATTATGTCGTCAGATCTTAATACTGCCGCATGTCAATATGCACTTATGGAATTAGGCGGTACGGCTGCTTCTATTTGGAAGTACGATCCTCCTATGGCATCGCCAAATATGTGCCGTTTTTATATTAATAATGAACTTTATGTCCCAGCCGTTAATAACGGTAATTAAATAACCTCCATCTGTGGAAGAGGGAAGATAAAGTGTCCTCCTGCTTGTAGGTATTTCTTTTCTCTCTTAAGGAATTCTTCCTTGAAAAACCAAGGTAAAACAAGCATATAATCAGGTTTTTCAGCTCGTGCTTGTTCTTCTGAGATAATAGGTATACCTACCGCAGCAAATGTCTTTCCCCATTTTTCAGGATTACGTTCAACTGCTTTTTCAATAAGCTTATTATCCAAATCAAAATATTGAAGAAGCGTATTTCCTCGAGTAGAGGCTCCATAAACATACACTTTTTTTCCAGCTTTCACTTCATTTTTGATAAATTGATGAAGTTCTTTCTTTGTTAACCGTATTCTTTTAGCAAAATCTATATAAATCTTTTTACGGTGGAGACCAATAAGCTTCTCGAGTTCCTCCTGCTCACGAACTGCATTTGTTATTGGTCGTTTGTTTTCGTATCCGATGTATGTTCTAAAACTCCCTCCATTGAGTTCTCGAAGTTCAAGATCAAAGACTTCGAGTCCATGTTTTTTGAGTAAGTGTTGTAGCGAAAGTAATGAGTAATACTCAAGATGTTCATGAACGATATTATCAAAAGCATTTTGTGTAAGCATCTTTACCAGATAATTCTGTTGAATGACAAAGATACCATCTTCTTTAAGTATCTTTTTGACGTCAGCAACAAAAGTATTTGGCTCTTCCATGTCATAAAAACAGGAAATCGCGCTGACGATATCAGCTTTTTTATCGCCCAAAGCATGCGTATATGCTTCATAAGTAAAAAAATCATTAACCACTATTGTTGCATGTTCTTTACATTGTTTGGCAAGTTTTTTAATCGGTTCAATACCAATACGTTCAATGCTTTTGGGATAGGACTTGAGAAGTGTTCCATCATTGGCTCCGATATCAACAGCAATAATTTCTTTTTGTGGTTTATCAATAAGCGCTAAGTTCTTTTCTGCAATTTCTTTAAGCTCATTTTGCATTGTTTGGTTAATTCCTGAGCGATAGCCGTAATGTTCAGTGTAGAGGGCTGACTGTGGAGGAGTATGCTTCAGTTGGATAAGTGAACAATTTCTACACATAACAAGAACAAGAGCATACTTTTGAGGCTTAGTTTTATCTTTTACAAAATCTGAAAGATAAATTTTCCCAAGAGAAATAATGTCAACGAGCTTTTTTGAATTACATGAGCGGCATTCTTGGAGCAATGGTGCTTTTGTTTGCATTAGTATATCAGTGTCTTAATTGATTCATTATAGAATAAAACCTCATATAATTTCAATAAGAGAACCTTCTTTCTGCTACAGACATGGATAAATATTGTTATAATGTTGTATATGGGATATACACGAGCAGCAATAAAAGGCGTGTCCTGGATCGCAGTTCTTAGGTTCACTACTCGAGCACTTTCTTTTCTTAAAACAATTGTGCTTGCTCGTATTTTGCTTCCCGCACAGTTTGGTACGTACGGCGTTGCTCTTTTGGTTCTTGGCTTTCTGGAAGTCATGACAGAAACAGGAGTTAATATTCTATTAATTCAAGAAAAAGAAACAGATCGCTACATAAGCTCTGCTTGGATGGTCTCGATTATTCGAGGAATTATCATTTCAGTAGTTATTATTCTCCTGACACCTTTCATTGTGGCGTTCTTTCGTTCTCCTGATGCAGCTCCTTTGCTCTATACGATTAGCGTTGTGCCATTTTTACGTGGCTTTATTAATCCTTCTGTCGTTAAGTTTCAGAAAGAGCTTCGTTTTCATGTAGAATTTTGGTATAGAGGTAGTATTTTCCTTGTTGATTCACTAGTTGCGGTCATTGCGACATTGATTCTTCATGATCCGATTGGTATTATTTGGGGGTTTATTGCGGGAGTTATTGTAGAAATAATTCTCTCCTATATCATGGTCAGACCATGGCCAACCCTTACATTTCATAAAGAATATCTGTTAAAAATTTTCCATAGAGGTAAGTGGGTAACTGCAAGTGGGGTTTTTAATTACCTTTTTCACAACGCGGACAATATTGTGGTCGGTAGGATGCTTGGTACTGGATCTCTTGGTATTTATCAGATGGGGTACTCTTTTTCAATGTTACCGATTACTGAAATTGCAGATGTTTTTGCACGGGTGACTTTCCCGGTTTATACTAAGATTGCTGGAGATCTAGCTCGTTTACGGCGAGCGTTTATTAAAACTACAGTCCTTATTGCCGGACTTGCCATATCGTTTGGATTGGTTTTATGGTTTTTTCCACAAGAGATTGTCCTTTTGATTCTCGGAGAAAAATGGCTTGCTGTTGTGCCGATTCTACCAGTTCTTGCTGCATTTGGTGTAATACGCGCGATTTCAGGTTCAAGTTCTGCATTATTTCTTGCGGTTGGTAAGCAAGAGTATTTAACAGTAGTTACGTTTGTGAGTATTACAGGGTTACTCCTTGTAATTTTCCCTTTGGTACATCTCTATGGTCTTTTGGGAGCCGCCTTTTCGGCACTCACTGGATCACTCATTGCGGCTCCTTTATATGTATATTATTCTCTTAAAATTTTTAGAAAGGTATAGTGATGCAATCAATTGATTCGAAGATTTATACAAAGGAATACTATCTAAAAGTATGTTTGGGCTCTGAAGAGTTTAAAAAAACTAAAGGGAGAGAGCTGCATCCAAGACTACGCCAACTACTTCAGACAATACCAATTCCTTCTGATGCAAAAATTCTTGATGTGGGATGTGGTCGTGGAGACATCTCTTATTATTTTGCAAATAAAGGTCACCTATCTATAGGTATCGATTATGCTGAGGCTGCCATAGATATTGCTGAAAAGCTAAAAAAAATATCTGATCCAAAGGTAAAAAAATTTTTACAGTTTCATCAGATGGATATAAAAAAATTGCAGTTACCTGATAATTATTTTGATGTTGTTATTTGTATTGATGTACTTGAACATCTTTATAAAGAAGAAGTACCGTTAGCTCTCAATGAAATTTCTCGAGTGCTCAAGAAAGATGGTATTCTTTTTGTTCATACAGGACCAAACAGACTGTTATATAATTTCACCTATCGTTGGTATATCTTACCTATGAACAAGCTGCTTACAAAAATTGACCAAGTAATTAAAGGAAAGAAATATAATCCTTTGCCAGATGATCCACGGACACCCGAGGAAAAAATACAACATGTTAATGAACCCACATATTTTTATTTGAAGAATCTCTTTAAAAAATATCATTTTACTGGCAAGTTACAGATTGAGATAGGATTTGTAAAAAAGGGAAAGGGACTACGAACAACTGTGTATAATGCGTTAACGACATTGTATCCTTTATCAAGATTTACTCCAATAAATTTACTTTTTGGAGCTATTTTTATAGGAGTTTTACGAAATAACAAATGAGGATAGCTATTTTTCACGAATTACAACAAGGAGGAGCTCGACGTGCTGTTAATGAATTTGCGAAGGAACTACAAAAAAAGCACACGGTTGATTTGTATATTGTCGATATAAAAGAAGACTCAGCAGAAAGAGCCTTTTTTCACCAGGTCCACCTGTATCCATTCACTCCCAAAGATTGGAGAGGAGGCAATTGGAGGCTAAAACTATATAAAGATACTCTTGAATTAATGAAGCTTTATCAACTACATAAAAAAATGGCAGCAGATATTAATAATGGAGAGTATGATGTTGCTTTTATTCATCCTTCTCAGTATACGCAGGCTCCTTTTATTTTACGTTTTCTCAAAACACGAAAGGTTTACTATTGCGAAGAGCCACTACGTTTAGTCTATGAATCGCAATTTGAGATTCCTAAGAATATTCCATTGATAAAGAAAATCTACGAAAAGTTTAATAGGCTACTACGAAAAAGAATTGATAGAGAAAATTTAAAAAAGGCAGATATGGTAATAACAAATTCAAAGTATACAAAAAAACGTATTGAAGAGGCATACAAAATTAAAAGCGTTGTTAGTTACTTAGGGGTTGATACTCATTTATTTAGACCACTAGCTCAAAAAAAAGAATATGACATCCTTTTTATTGGAGCAAAAACTGAAGATGATGGGTATATTTTACTTCGAGAAATTGAAGGGGAGTTGCCAAGGGAGATATCTATAAAAAAACATATTATTGGTGAAGATTGGATTGAGGACGAAACGCAATTTGTAAAACTCTATAACAAAGCAAAACTTGTTGTTTGTTTGTCTCATGATGACCCTTTTGGGCTTATACCTCTTGAAGCAATGGCTTGTGGCATACCCGTTGTCGCAGTAAACGAAGGAGGATATCTTGAAACTATTCTTCACAACAATACAGGCTATTTGTTGCCCAGAAATGGAAGCATTATTGCAAAAAAAATAACTAGTCTTTTAAGAAACGAAGCTATCACAAAACAATTAGGAAGAAATGCTCGAGAACATGTCGTAGAAAATTGGACAATGGAGAAGAGCACGAAACAAATAGAAAGACATCTACGATGAAAAAGACAATAGTTACCATAGGAGTTTTGCTTGGCATATTTCTCTTTTCGCTACTGCTTCGGCTTAGTACGCTTAATGAAATTGGTAGGACATGGGATGAGTCGCTCTATGTTGAACAAGGACATAAGATGATTACCTTGTTAAAAAAAGGAGATGTAACAAATAGCTTTTTTTATACCACCTATGATCATCCACCGCTTATTAAATATCTCTATGGTTTATCAGCTCAGTTAGATGTTGAAAAAGTTACTGCGGGAGGAGATGCTCTGTTGCGGTACGACTTGACTGCATCACGAACACTTTCTTCTGTTATGTTTTCTTTTGGTGTTATTGTTGTTGCGATCATTGGATGGTATTTCTTTTCTCCTGTTATTGGCATCATTGCAGCAATCATTTTGGCTATGTTACCATTTTCTCTTGGACTTTCACAACTCGTAACGACAGAAAGTTTAAAAATTTTAATTTATCCTCTCACGATGCTTTCGTATCTCTTGCTTATAAAGAAGTATTCAGTAAAACGATTATTTATCGCAGGAATTATTACGGGGATTGCTCTTCAAGCGAAGCAATCAGATGGGCTGCTTTTGCTGATCTTTGCGTTGCTCGCTTTCCTTTACTATAGACAAGTCAGTAAGCGTAAAAAGATAGCATTTCTTAACAAATGCTCAATTGCTTTAGTTTTGATTACCTTGATAAGTGGTATCGTTTTTATTCTTTTTTGGCCGCATCTCCTGTTTTTCTCTTCAGAAATCGCCAAAATTCATGACGGCTATTGGAGTGTGCAGTTTTCTCCATATCCGTGGCACATAACATTGGCACCACCAGAAATATTTTTTGGACGTCTTATGCCAGTGCCAAATTTTTATTATATTGTTTATTTCTTTATTTCAATTCCGGTTATTATTCTTGCGCTATTCTTTATCGGAGTGAAAAAAATTTTTCATAAGAAAGATTGGGTATGGTATAGCCTAATCGTTTGGTTTCTTGTTCCTTTCGCCTTATCATTTTACTCATGGAGACAACATGGGCTACGATATATTATCGAAATTTATCCTGCTATTGCCCTTATTAGTGCCATTGGGTTCGATGCTCTTGTTAGTAAGCTAACACAAAAAGAAACCAAAAAGTTACTGCTTTTTATCCCAGTTATAGTATATCTTTCTGTACTGCTTTGGCAACTAAAACCATATTATCTCGATTACTTTAATGAGCTCGTTGGTGGGACAAATATGGTTTATCAGCATCGATTATTTCAGCAAGGCTGGTGGGGTCAAGGAGAACGAGAAGCAGGACTCTATATAAAACAAGTTGCGTCTCCTGGAGCATCAATTGGCTTGGCACTGTCTCCTGAGCATGTTTTCCCTCGTTTTACAGGATTAAACTACCAAAAATGGTCCAGTGGCAAAAGATACGATTATGTGATTGTTAATTACTATAATATAATAAGAGAAGGTTTTGATGATGCAGAAATAAAAAAAAAGTATTCCTTAATTAAAGAAATCAAAGCAGATGACGCAACTCTTGTCTTTATTTATAAATGGAGAGAATAACTACAGAAAATATTGGAGATGGTATAAAGAAAGAATTAGTAAAAAATGAACCTTTTGAATAACATACAAACTAATTTTGATTTTCTTCGTACAGACTTTATAAGTTTTGCTATACATCAATCAGGAATAATTGCTTTTTTGTCTCATATAGTACTTGCTGCAGGTATTTTTCTTACGTTGTATCTTGTAGGAGAGAAGCTGCGTCTTCTTTTTTTTTCAAATAGTAGACAATATGCGTTTTTTATCAATTTTGCTCTTGGATATATCCTTATCGGAAGTGGTTTTGGTCTATTAGGATTACTTTCTTTATTAAAGACTGAAATCATCTGGGCATATCTTTTTGTTATCACCGCAATTGCTCTTTATCCTTTTTCTATTAAAAAAATTATTAGTCGTTTTTTTATATTCGTATCTCAAGCAAAAAACCTCCGATTTAAAGATTTTGCGATTTGGGGTGTAATATTATTTATTCTTCTTTCTTTTTTAAGACTTATCCCGCCAGAAATTACTGAGGATGCCTATCACACTGATTTACCTCATCTTTATCTCATGGCTGAGACAAGTATGCTTGAGTCAAGAGAACCATTGCATGTTATTCCATATCCACAACTTGCTGAAATGGTGTATCTTATCCCGTTATTTTTTGGTGATAAAGAGGCTAGTCGCTTTATACATTTTGGATTTTATTTGCTTATCATAAGACTTCTTTTTTGTGTTGCACAATCAAAACAATCCTCTTTTAGTAAATTCGCACCTCTATTATTTGTGACATCTCCTATCGTTATTAGGTATGCACCTTCACAATACGTTGATTTTTTGCTGGTATTTGTTCTTTTACTTTCGATACTTCTTATAAGAAAAGATATACCCAAAAAGCAACTTCTATTATCAGGGATACTGCTTGGGGCGGGTTTTGCAATTAAAATGTGGACACTTATTTATCTTCCAGCGGTTCTTATTTATATTGCTCTTTTACAAAAACATAAGCAACGCAAAGAAATATTTCGTCTACTTATATTTTTTACGTGTTTTTCCCTTCTTATTCCTCTGCTTTGGTATATTCGGGCTTTTTTGCTGACAGGGAATCCGATTTATCCTATTTTTGCCCGTTTTGAATATCTTGAAACCAGTCAGCATACTATTCCTCCTTCTTTTAGTTACGTTGGATTTAATTGGAATATGTTTGCATTTGAAAATATGATTGTCTATAGTCCCTTATTCTTTTTTAGCATATTATTGTTTCTTTTTTTCTTTACACAAACAGGAAAACTGGTAAAGAAACTTCCTTTGACTCTCTTTTTTATACTACTCATGAGTGAACAGCTTTTTGTCAAAGTTGATCTTGGAAGGTATTTATTATCCTGGTATACTTTTGCTGTTATTATTTTTTCTGCGGGGATTTTTGTTACTTACAAATATACTACTATTCGCTATCTCTTTTATGGTGGATTTGCTGTGGTGTTTCTCTATTATTTAGTCAATACTCTCTTTATGTTGCCCTATGGTTTAGGTTGGTCTGATAAGAATGCTTATTTGACTCGTGTCTTGGGAAGAGATAATGCAAGTTATTATGATTTTAATCACTTATTCGATAAACACATCTCTTCAGACGATATGGTTGCAACCTACGGCATTTTTGGGTATTATTATGCAGATTTTAAGTATATTGATATCAACTATCTTTTTAGCCAGGATCATCGATCGTTTCATTTATTAAAAAGAAATAATGTCACAAGGTTATTAATTAAAGGTGGTGACATACAATGGTTTTGTCATCGATTACAATTGCTAGATTGTAACCCTCATACCGTTACTCTGTTAGCAACTTATCCAGCAGATACAAAAAAATATAATCTTTATTCGCTCGAAAAATAAGCTATGGTTTCTATTGTTATTGTCAATTATCAGGTGAAAAAAGAACTGTTTGCCTGCATTACTTCACTTATTAAAAATAAACCCAAAATGGCATATGAGATTATTGTGGTTGATAATGATGAAAAAAAGAAAATTTTCCCCAAATTACATAAAAAATATCCTGAGGTACGCTATATTCCTAATCCCAATAATGGTTTTGGTCAAGCAAATAACGTGGGCGCTCGCTATGCCAAAGGTGAATATCTTTTCTTTCTTAATCCTGATACTAAAGTATTTCCACAAGTTCTCGACACTTTGGTTTCTTTTTTACAAAAGCACAAAAAAGTAGGAATAGTTGCACCGTTACTTCTTGGGAAAGATGGTAAGCCTTATCAGCAAGGTTCTCTGGAACTAACACCAGTACGAGGAATAATTGCGCTCTCTTTTCTCAATAAACTCTTTCCCAACAATTCAATTTCAAGAAACTATTTCCTCTCGGATTGGGATAGAAAAAAAAATCAAAAAGTGGATGTCGTACCCGGAACAGCTTTTATGATTAGGAGAGAAATATTTGAAAAAATAGGAAGATTCGATGAAAAGTTCTTTCTCTACTTTGAAGAATTTGATCTTTGTAGGCGAGTTAGAAAGTTTGGTTGGAAACTTTTTATCATACCAGACTCAAAAGTCTCTCATATCTGGGGAGCAAGTACCAAACAGCGATCTGATATCTCCACTATTTTTGCTCAGAGTCGGTTTCTCTACTTCAAGAAACATTTTGGGTGGGCTGCTGCTGCCGTAGTTACTTTCTTTTTATCATTGAATAAAACGGCATTTTTTCTGACTTTTCTCCTCGCTCTAACTTCTTTTCTTACATTATATAGAAGTGATCTGATGACCTTTATTGGCGATCAAGGATGGTACTATCTTTCCGCGAGAGACATGCTCCTTTATGGGGACATTCCTCTTGTTGGTATAGCATCAAGTCATCCTTGGTTACATCAAGGAGCATATTGGACCTATCTTCTTGCAAGTGGCTTTGCCTTATTTGGTTATGCTCCTACAACAGGTTTGATTATAGCAACAATCGTTCAGTCGCTAGCTGTTATTTTGTTTTATAAACTAGCTAACAATATGTTTGGAAAATCAGTTGCTGTAATTGGAACACTTTTATATGCAACATCTCCTTTGGTTCTTTCCTTTATCAGAATGCCCTATCATACAAGCCCAATCTCTCTTTTTGTGATTCTTTTTCTTCTGGCTCTTTTTGCCTGGACGAAGGGGAAAGTAGCCGCTTTTCCTTGGATCATTTTTCTCCTTGCAGTACTTTATAATTTTGAAATAGCTACTTTCCCCTTTGTTGTTGTCGTTGGCCTCGTTTTGGTGAGTGGGCTCTTTTTTCATTATTCGTGGGCAACCGGAATTTTTCAACGAAAGATACTTTTTCATGCTTTTGGTGCTTTCATTTTTGGTATGCTACCTATGCTTATCTATGATATCTTTCATGGCTTTCCTCAAACACTCCTTTTTCTTGCATGGATAGGGTATAAGATACTGGTTCTTTTTGGTTATCCCCCTCTGACTGAGACAACACCAACAAGTTGGTCACAAATGGCTTCTTTTGCTTTTATCTCACAACAAAAATTACTTTTTGCACTACAGGGCTGGGTAGCACTGATTATTTTCTGTTACAGCTTATTCTTTGTTCTTGTACAGGCGATTACCGCATATAGAAAAAAAACACTGAATGCATTTCTCCTTCTCTGTTATTCCCTGCTTATTCCTTTATGCAGTTTTTTTGTTGTGAGAACGCCTTCAGATGCATATCTTCCCATGCTTTTTCCCGGGATACTTTTGATGGTGGCGGTTTCGATTTCTCGGCTGTTGCTGTACCGGAGAATCCGCTTTGCGGGATATGCATTGATTCTACTTATTATTGGCAGTAATTTATTTCATTTTTTTACACAGGTATTTGTCCCTGACAAATACCCAATTACTCTGGAGAAGCAAATTGTGGCAGCAAGGTATATAATAAGAGAGTCAGATAGTAAGGCATATAGCTTGCAAGGCAGAGGTCCGGGGAGTCAATTTGAGAGCTTCACGATGAATTATGAATATCTTGTTTGGTGGCTTGGACATGGTCCCTCATCCAAAAAGGAGAAATTGCAGTTCTTTATAGAAGAAAATGATAAAGGAATCAGTGTCGTAAAAAAATATGATTAGTGTAGTTATTTTAGCAAAAAACGAAGAAGCAGATATCAAACGATGTCTTGAAAGTGTTGCCTGGTGTGATGAAATTATTGTCATCAACGACCATTCTACCGATAAGACAGTCGCGATAGCCGAAAAAATGGGTGCCAAAGTTGTTACCCATAGTCTTGGAAATGACTTTGCTGCACAGCGGAATTTCGGCCTCGCACAAGCATCTGGTGACTGGGTACTTTTTATCGACGCTGACGAGAAGGTAACCTCAGCCCTCTGGTATGAGATCATGGAAGAGACAAACAATCCAAGTAGCCAGTACAATGGATTTTTTATAAAACGAATTGACACGATGTGGGGAAAAGAACTAAAACATGGAGAGACTGGCAATATCAATTTACTTCGTTTAGCAAAAAAAGATGCAGGGGAATGGGAAGGGCAAGTGCATGAGCGTTGGAAGGTAAAAGGAAAAACGTTACTCCTTAAAAAAGCTATAATGCACTATCCTCATCAAACTGTAGCTTCCTTCTTGAAGGAGATTAATTATTATACTGATCTTCGGGCACAAGAATTGCATAAGAAAAAAGTGCCTGTGGCTCCTTGGCAAATAGTTGTCTATCCGGCAGGGAAATTTGTTGTGAACTATTTCTTCAAGCTGGGCTTTCTGGATGGCCTACAAGGACTGGTCTTTGCGCTTATGATGTCGTTCCATTCCTTTTTGGTACGAGGGAAGCTATGGGCACTAGAGTCAAAGAATATAAGCACAGAAAAAGGAAACCACCTGTAAAAAACTATTAATATTATCCTTGTATTTATTCAAATTAGTGTGTAAGCTAATAACTTGTGCACAATAAATTTTTTCCTGCTTTTTTTTCTTTGCTCATTTTCGTTGCTTCAGGCATTTATATTACTTTCCCTTTAGCTTTTCATCTTGGGGACATGTCTGTAGGGATAGGGGATGAGCTTGTCATTTCGTGGATACAGAACTGGGTAATCCATATACTCCAAACAGGAAATATCTTGTCGCTTTTTGAAGCAAATACGTATTTCCCTTATCATAATACTCTTGCTTACTCAGATCTTTTCCTAACCTCAAGCATTCTGGCTTTTATCCCATTCCAAATAATGAAAGAGCCAATCGTTATCTTTAATTTTACGCTTCTTTCTTCACTTATATTACTTGGTTTTTCGATCTATTTGCTGTCTTTTTATCTGACAAAGAATTTTTTACCATCGTTACTTGCAGGGATACTTGTCATTTATTCGCCAGCAGTACTTGATAAATCAACACACGTGCAAATCCTAGCAATATTTTGGGTTCCCCTATCAGTATTGTTTTATCTTATTTTTATATATTCAGGAAAAACAAGGTATTTAGTTATTAGTTTATTATTCTTTTTACTTCAAACATATAATAGCTTTCTTCCTGGGTATTTTATTATTTTTTCTTTGCTAATTATTTCAATGTATTTTTTCTTGTATAAAGAATCCCTCATGTTAAAGCTTTTGACAAAAAAAACGATAGGCCTTTTTGTGTTAACCTCTGTTTTATTGCTTCCTGTTGTTCTTCCTTATTATCAAGTCTCAAATGAATTTAATTACACAAGAGATATTCGTGAAACAATACATTTCGCTTTACAGCCTGAAGATTTCTTCTATCCTTCAGTACATACCCGGCTACAGGATTATCTCCTTGCAATACCCTTTAATCAACAAGCACCAGAGAGGTATTTTAAACCGGGATATATTGGGTTTGTTTTTTCATTACTCAGTAGTATCGCTATTTTTTACTGCATAAAGTTTTTTAGGAGAAAAGATGCAGTCATTAATTCTTTTATAAGTATTGCCTTTGTGGGAGGGATATTAAGCCTTGGTTCGGCTTTGCATTTAGGTAGACAAACAATTCATGATCCTTTTCCCATTCCACTACCTTATGCGCTTTTTTATTATCTTTTACCTGGTTTCCAGGGATTTAGAAATTCAGCAAGATGGGAGATGTTATTTATTCTCTGTATGGCTGTTGCGATAGCAATTGTTTTATCGCAATTGTTGAAAAGATTTTCTTTCAAGTCGAGAATTGCGGTTTATCTGTTATTCATTTTGTTAGTAGTTGCAGAGTTTAAATTTCCTATAACACTTGTCAACATTCCACAAACGAAAGAATTCCCATCAGTCTATTCATGGCTAAACACAACACCTGCAAATACAAGTGTTATCTTTATGCCTGCGTATAATTGGAATATGACTTACCCACAAGAGGAAATACTAAGGCAATACTTTTCTACTACTAACTTCAGAAGAACTGTTAACGGCTACAGCGGATTCTCTCCACCCCCATGGCAAAATCTCCTTGAAAAGTTACGAAGCGACTTTCCGAGTGAAGAAACTCTTAAAAGCATAAAAAATTTGGGAGTAACCTATATTATCATTGATAAAAGAATGTACGACCTCGAATTTGAAGAAGGAAAGACGGAGTTTGATGGGCAATTTGTTATTAATAGGCTTAAGCAGTGTCCATCCTTAACTTTTGTTGGAAAAAGGGAAGAATATTATATCTTTAAATTTTGACCCACTTAATCTTATTATGATAGACAAAATCCTATTGACTTAATACTAGATAAATATCTATTATTAATGTAATGAATACTAAATATTCTTTACATATTCCTCGGGTGGCTATATATCTTAGTTTATTACTTTTGGTTTCTCTAGTAGTTCCCACTGTTTTTACAGCAGAAGCCTCTGTAGCTCAATGGACATATGTAGGGCTTCAAAATTATCAAGTGCAGTCAATTGTTGTTGATCCAGTAGACTCAAATGTTTTATATGCAGGGACGGTTAGTTCAGGCATATTTAGATCTACAAATGGAGGCTCTTCATGGGAATCGATCAATAATGGAATAGCCGATATAGCATCAACAAATATACATAAGATAGAAGTAGATCCGTCAAATACAAACATAGTTTATGCAGTATCAGCAGTTTCAAAACTTTACAAAAGCATCAATCGCGGGAATACTTGGACAGACATCAGTATGAATATTGGAACTCCATATGTTTTTGATATTGCAATAGATCCATTAAATACAAACAATCTCTATGTTGGTATATATAGTGCATGTGGTGGTTTTTGGAAAAGCACTGATGGAGGGATTAATTGGACAAGAAACGCTCCCGCATGTGACATATATCGAGTTTTATTAGATCCAAAAAATACTAATATTCTTTATGTTGGAGGAAAAAGCGTTTACAAAAATATGGACGCTGCAACAACTTCTCATTGGACAGCCGTTGACGCGAGTATTTTCGGTAACGGTGCATCTGGAGCAGTAAGGGGTTTGGCTATTGATCCAAACGATACAAATGTTTTGTATGCTGGGACAGAAAGTAATGGAATCTATAAGACGTTAGATGGTGCGCAGAGTTGGAATTTTCTTCCAAGTAGTTCCTTTTTAGGGAAAGTAGAGCAAAATATTATAACCGATCCAATAAGAGAAAATACCGTATATGTAGCAAGTAACGGTAATATCTATCAGAGTAAAGACGGTGGAGTAAGCTGGGTAAGTATGAGTGATTCGTTAGCTGATATGCAGATAAATTGGCTCTCTATTAACGAGAATACTTTATACGTAGCAACCAATAAAGGGATTTATATTCATGGTTTACCGTTAGACCTTCCTATGCTTCTTTATAAACAAGGGATTAATCCGACAAATGACAATTTTCCTATTTGGGAACGAGATGAATTTGACCATGCGAGTGCAGGACAGTTTTCTTGTGGGACAACTATGGCACAATGTGGTTGTGCCACGAGTTCTGTCGCAATGGTTCTTAATTATTATGGTGTTATGAAATTGCCTAATGGTCAAGATTTGCATCCGGGCACACTGAACGCCTGGTTAAAACAGACGCCTGGAGGTTATAACAGGAACCTTGGAATCAATTGGGCTGTAGCTGTCACCGTCGCTCATAAGGCAAAATCTGTTAATCCATCTTTTACCTATAGTTCACTGGAGGTAGATGATGATTGGACATATAATGCGACAAAGCTCTTCGATGACTTAAAGCATAGTATCCCCAATATCTTGCAAGAAAACACTCCTTTTGGAATGCACTTTGTTGTTGCCAAGGGTATAGATGCTGATGATAACGTGACCATTAACGATCCCTTCTATTCAAGAAGCACTTTGGCTGATTATGGAAATACCGCTGCATCAGTAAGACGATTTGTCCCTGCTCATTCTGATATGTCCTATATTTCATTGGTAGTTGATGATGGAGTTTCTCTCATCCTGAGAGACTCACAAGGAAATAGTGTAGGGAAAACGTATACGGATAATGGACCTGGCAATCCAACAGAAAATGGCTATAAACCAAACTTAATAATGCCGTTAAAAATACTTACGTATGCAAAACCAAAAACTGGGACATATACTGTAGAAATTAGTTCATCAACAACGAAAGATATTCAATTAGATGCGACTCTTATTACACAAGATGGTGAAAGTAAATTTCAGATAGTCAGAGGTGTACTTGCGTCAGGCCAAGAAGAAATGTTCTTACTATCATTTGACAAACAAGTACTTTCCAAATCAAACCTCAAGAAGAATGTAACATTCCATAGTACACTGGAAGATATCAATGAGTTAAAGAAGCTCAAAAAGATTCATATTTCTCTAGCTATAAGCTTAACGAATTTGGTAAAAAAGTCGGAAAAGTTATATAAGAGAGGATATCAACTACAGGCAAAAAAGTTGCTCGAAAGTGGAGAAAAGCATCTCAAGACAAGTCCCAAAAAATTGTTAGACCCGACAGCAAAAGAAATACTTCTCTATGATTTTACTGAATTAAAAAACGGACTATAAGTACCATAATAGTATAAAGCTCGCATAGCGTATAATAAGAAGTAATCATGTTTCTTTTTGCTCTTCTTCTTGGTCTCTATTCATACCTAATCTTTTTTCTGGGGCTTACGGGCTTACTTTATCAAGAGATTATTGTATGGATGACTCTTATCTTTTGGGGAGGCATCCTTCTCCTTTATAGAAAAAGTTTTTTCGCTTCTCTTAAGAATCTTAAAAATGTTTTGCATAAGATGCTGAAACACCTTCAGCATGACAAGACTATGTTTTTACTTCTATTACTTTTTGTTATTCAGGCATTGGTCAATCTTATTGGCGTTTTCGGTCCAGAACTCGCATTTGACGCCCTATGGTACCATCTGACACTCCCTAAGTTGTATTTGCAAGAACATACTATTTCATTTCTTCCAGGGGGACTCTTGTATTACAGTGCTATGCCCAAACTTGCCGAGATGCTGTATGTGGCAGGTCTTAGTTTTGGTAATGAAATAACCGTTAAGCTTATTCATTTTTCTTTTGGTTTATTAACTTGTTTTGCTCTCTATCTCTTTACTCGCAAATTCTACTCACCCCTGATTTCTCTTATTGCAGTCGTTATTTTTTATTCAAATTTTGTTGTTGCTTGGGAATCAATTACTGCATATGTTGACCTTGTCAGAGCCTTTTTTGAAATAATGGCACTTTGGGCAGTTATCAATTGGTGGGAAGGGGATAAACGAAAATGGCTTATTTTATCGGCAATATTGCTCGGTTTTGCTATAACAACAAAATTACTAGCAATGGGAAGCATACTTATCTTTTTGCTTCTTATTTTCTTAAAAAGAGAAGCAGTGGTGAAAAAGTTCCAGAGTATGTTTTTTTACCTATCTTTTGCTTTACTTATTCCATTACCATGGTTTATCTTTACCTATCTTCACACAGGTAATCCAGTTTATCCATTCTTTAGTGATATCTATTCCATAACACCTGAACCGGTAAGTTTGCAAAACTTTTTGCAAGAGGTGTGGATTGTCTTTACACATGCTTCTGACCGACTTTCTCCACTGTATGTCATGCTTTCACCACTGCTCGTTTTTTGTTTTGGCAAAATGAAGAGAGAAATAAAGATTATTGCTATGTATAGTTTGTGTGCAATTATCGTCTGGTATTTTACACCACGTACAGGTGGCGGGCGTTTTATCTTACCTTATTTGCCAGCATTTTCTTTACTTTGTGTGTTTATTTTGGATTACTTTATGAGTAATACAAAAAAGTACGGAAAATTCTTTTCTAATTTTCTTATTGGTGTTATTATTTTTGTTTCATTATTTACCATTTGTTATCGTTTCGCCGCAAATATGAAATATATTTCGGTGATTATTGGAAAAGAAAGTAAAGAAGCTTTTTTAACACGGCAGCTTAATTTTGCTTTTGCTGATTTTTATGACACTGATGGATATTTCAAAAAGCATCTGACAAGCAAGGATCGTGTACTACTTTATGGTTTCCATAATCTTTACTACGTTGATTTTCCTTTTGTTGATGCAAGCTGGCGAAGAAAAGAAGATATTTTCAACTATATAGCTACGCAAAAAGCTGATTTGCCAAAAGAATATGCAGATTGGCGTCTCATCTATCACAATGAGAGAACAATGGTAAAATTGTATAAGAAAAAATGAAATTGCTTAAGGTACTTATCATAGGATGTCTGATTCTGTTTCCTTTTGGAGAATTTCTTCGTTTGGATATTGGGACTACCGTTGGGATTAAGCCCCTTGATCTACTTGTCGGGATTACGGCATTGGTAGGAAGTATCTGGTTAATAAAACAATATATACGAAAAAAATCCCCCGATCGATTACTCAAACCAATCCTTATTGTTGCAAGTATTGGAGCTATTGCCCTTTTGATTAATATTACTTGGCTTGCACCATTAGAATTTTTCATTTCTTTCTTATATCTTCTTCGTTGGATAAGCTATGCTATGCTTCTGCTGATTATTCTTCAATTTGATAAGCATTTTAAACAAAAACTTACTTGGTTACTCTTTTTTGATGGATTGTTTATTCTTGTTATTGGCTATTTACAGTATTTCTTCTTTTCAAGCTTAAAAGGTTGGTATCATCTGGGATGGGATGATCATATGTACCGGATGTTTTCTGTTTTTCTCGACCCCAATTTTGCTGGAGGTTTCTTTGTTCTATACTTCCTTTTTGTTGCAGGACTACTTTTTAAAAAACCTCATACTGGCAGGAGAAAACAAATAATGTTACTTTCTCTTGTACTTCTCTTGACACTGTTGGCAGTTTTTCTTACTTTCTCAAGAGCAGCTCTTCTTATGTTGATCATAGGTAGTGGTGTTTTGTTCTTTCTTCTGGGCAAGAAAAAGCTATTCTTTTTAATCATTGGGGTAGTAATACTCTTTTTTTCTGCAATCTCTTCACAATTCTATATCGAAAACGTCAACATCTTTCGCGAAGCATCCAGTAAGGCACGTTTAGAAAATTATGCGGTAGCTATACAAATTATTCAGGAAAGACCGCTTCTAGGTGTAGGTTTTAATAGTTATCGATATGCCAAAGATTTGTATGGTATCAAGGCTGGGTGGACAGGCGCTCCCTCTCATGCTGATGCTGGAGTTGATAACAGTTTTCTTTTTGTGCTTGCAACAACAGGAGTTATCGGATTTGGTCCGTATCTTTGGCTTTGGTTCTGTGTTTTTATTCGTTTACGAAATGAGCGGAAGAAAAACCTTATTTTCCCGACCGTTGCAATAGCCTCAGTATTGGGTCTTTTTGTTCATGCTCTTTTTATCAATAGCCTCTTTTTTGCTCCGTTAATGCTGTGGTTATTTGTGCTACTCGGGATAACTCTTAGTTCTCAACCTTAATCGTTATCTCTTTTTTCCCTTCATTTCCAGCATCGTCTGTTGCGATAACAGTTATTTTATTTTCTCCATCATGCAGCGGAAGTCGGTAGGAGAATGCGCCGTCAGCATCGACAATCGCACGGAAGTCATTAATTGTCACATTATTTTCCCCAGAATCAGTTTTTCCAGTAACAGTAAGTGGACTAGTCTCTTTTTTAAAGGTTGCTCCATCAGATGGAGAGCTAATTTCTACTTCTGGTGCACTATCTCGGTAGGTTATCACAAATGATTCAGAAAATTTACTTTCTTGATCTTTCTCATTGGTTGTTTTTGCTTTTATAATATTTCCTCCTTTTTCCAACAGAACCTTTTGGAAGACAAAACTGCCATCTTTTTTGACGGCCGTGCTGTCGATAAGATTTCCATTGTTATATAAGTCCACAGAAAGCTCATCTCCGGGGGCACTCCCTTGGAGTGTAATCTCCGCGCTTCTGGTCGATTCAAAGGGAATATCAAGTAATGGGGGAGCAATAAATACTGTTTCTTCTTGAGTGTTAGGTTGGGAAGTATCGTTTTGGATAAGTCCAAGTGTCGTACTGAATCCCACAAGTAATGGCACGCCAAAGAAGAAAAGGAAGAGAGCAAGGAGAAGAATACCACCAAACACAAAAAGCACATTTTTCCTCGCTGATTTTTCTTTATGTTTTTCTAGTCGTGATTCTTGTTCGGGGACAATATCTACTGGTTTGACCAGTTGGTCTTCTGAATTTGTATCTAAAGGGGATATGTTCTCTTTCTCCATACATCTATTTTAGCAGATAAATGCAACAGATGGATAAAGGGATTTTTTATCAGTGTATCGACCTTTTTATTTATAGAATAATAATGTAGACTTACTAGAGAAGGGAGGTGAGACACATGGATAATCAATCAACCTATGTTTGTTTAGGTAGTTGTCACGCTGTTATAACAGAAGACCAATACAAAAATGGTTTGACTGCTTGTGGTGATGCATCATGCACCTTGCATGGGCATCCTTTCGTTAAAGGCAGAAAATCAGAACGAACAGGAAAAAATGAACCCGATGAAGAAGAGCAAAGAATAAAAGCTTAATTGTGTTTTTATTTGTGATTGCGTATAATTCTTTGGATGCGGAAGTTTTTTCTCCCACTTCTAGCCTTAGTTTCCTTGTTTAATTTTGTTGGAGCCAGCTCGGCTTTAGCTCAAGTAGAGGGGCAACTTATTGAGGTAGAAGAAATTTCAGCCATTCTCAGTATCACACCTACCGCTACCCCTTCAGCTACACCTACTCCAACACCAAAAAAAGATATTACCAAGCCTGAAAAAGAACATGAAGAAGCACTTATGGCTCTTTTTGCGAGACGTCCGGCAAATGAATTAAATCCTACAAATTTTATAGCGTATGGCGTGCAATACGCGGTAAAAGAAGGTGTT
>JBBTVD010000020.1:0-96609 GCA_038063415.1 Patescibacteria group bacterium | reverse complement strand
AGCAAGGCGGCTACTTGTCGAATTATTGATATTAACCCACGCTTCAAGTGTTGTTGCCGCAACGCTATTTAAGATATTTTTATTTGTTCCAATATCCACCCAATCGTTGGTACCATCAAAACTCTGTCCATAATTAATCTGTGCACTTATAGGGTTTGGTTCAGTTGAGGAAAGTTTTGTACCATCAAAGAAAGTTGTTGAATCGCTAAGTGTTACACCACTCTGTTCTTCCATATGCCACACACTTTTATAATTACTGTCCCATACACCCGTTGCATTTTGCTGACTACTAGCAGAAGAATTGCCGTAGTATATATAAAGATCTGTGTTTGTTGCATCAGCAAGTGCTGGTACCTCCACCCATGCAACTAAAGCCCCTGTCCCAGTAGTATAACTTTCTATTTCATGATCGAGTTTGGTTGTCCCGGTTGAGTCGGTAAAGAGGATATCATCACCATCTGACTGTGCATTGGCAGCAAGTTGTGCGTCACTACTCAAGTTAATAACAACCGAAAAGTTGGTTAAATCAGCCGAAACCTTCGTGTTATCAATGGTAATTTTTTTCCGATATCCCCAGCTTGCGTTGTACCAGCTACTCGTTGTCGAAAGAGTCACTTGACCACTGGTACCCGTGTTTACATTAGATCCCGAATCATACTTTGTCGCATCTGACCAACTCGTCTGACCACTTCCACCTGACCAATCAGTCTGTGTCCAAGGAGAAGTAGCGGCGAACGCCGATTGAAGAAAGAAAGCAAAAGGAGAAAAAAATAATGAAAAGATAAGAATACCTTTAAGAACAAAGACTCTTTTATCTCTTTTAAAAAATCTCTTCACATATTTATCATATCCCTAATAACAAAAATTTACCACATGCAACAAATTACAAAAAGGATATCGGTCAATGGATATTTTTTATTGCAGAAAATGAAAGGAGTGCACATTTGGTACGACTGGGAGTAAGCACAACTGCTAGCTCTGCAAGAAAAGCTTCTGGGGTTATTTTTTTAATTTCTTTAAGCGT
Organism: Patescibacteria group bacterium; assembly: GCA_038063415.1. Lineage (GTDB taxonomy): Bacteria > Patescibacteriota > Microgenomatia > Levybacterales > UBA12049 > JBBTVD01. Next base: position 95,585 of record JBBTVD010000020.1, on the reverse strand, counting down.
TTTTCCTTCTACTAGATCTGTCAAAATTGATGCAGCAGCTTTTGCGATGGCACATCCTTCACTTTCAAAACCAATCTCGGATATCTTTCCCTCGGTAATCTTTGCTGTCAACGTAATCACATCACCACAAAGTGGATTATTTTTGGTAATGGAAATTGTTGGATTGGTAATAAGACCATAATGATGCGGATACTTCCAATGCTCCAAAATAATATCGCGATACAATTGCTCATCCATAATTCATCGCATTATATCATTTGAGAAACGTAAAAAATACTTAAATATGCCAAGAGTTGTCCCCCAAGGAATTTCTGAAATAACCATAATTAGAGCAACTTGTGGGCTAAAAAATTGCAGTGCGATAACGATAGCAAGCGCGTTATTCATATACGTTTTTGTTACAGACAACGCTATTTTATCTTCTTTCTTTCGCCAAAAAGCACTCACATAACCAACAATATGAAACAAGATAAAAAGAAGATATATCCAGAATAAATCGCCAATAATTCCCAAAGGGTTTTGAAGAATTGCTTCTGATTGCACCGAAATTACAGCATAAATAATAAGTGCCATCAACAGAATACTGATGCTGCTATAAAAAATTTTCGTTTTTGTTATCCTGTGCATGAAAAACTTTCGTGTGATTTGTGCAAGAATGAGTGGCACCAAACTAATCGTAAGCAGCGTGATAAAAAGCCCTTTAATATCTAGTGAAAGTGTTTGTCCTGTAAAAAAAGAAAACAAAAAGACAATCGTAAACGGAGCAAAGAGATATGAGACAAAACAAACCGCTACAGAAAGCGACGTATTCCCTTTGACAATATCTGTTAATGCTGGAACCGCAATGCCTGGCGGCATTGACGCAAGCAGCAAAAATGCGATGGCGGACTCACCAATTGGAAAAGAAGATACGTTACAGCAGGAATAACGAGGAGATAGATCGCAACAATATATAAGATAAATCCTGGTTTTCTAATATGTTTTAAGACATCGAGAAATCAATTTTTATATACGCAAGATACAGAATAATCATCAGCACCGGAAAAACAATCGGACTGATACTTGATCCAAATGCCGGCGCTACTAAGCCAAGGATCATTCCTGCCACAAAGATCACCCAAAAATTGCTTTCAATCAAAGAGAAGGCTCTCATAGTATTCATTATAGAAAGATACCACAGATGACACAATGAGGATTAGAGGGAGAGTATTTTTTTCACTTCTGATAATCCTTGTATCAACGCATCAATATCTTCTTTGTCGTTATATATCGAAACAGATGCACGTGCTGTTGCGGACACACCAAGTACCTCCATCAATGGCTGTGCACAGTGATGTCCTGAACGAACTGCGACATGTGAACGATCAAGAATTTGGGCAATATCATGCGGATGTACTCCTTCTATGCCAAAAGAGAAAATACCAAGTCGATTTTCCGTTTTTTTTGGGCCGTAGAGTGTTACTCCTTCCACTTTTTGTAATTGCTCAAGCGCATATTTTGTCAATACTTGTTCATGCTGAATAATCTTTTCCCAACCAATTCTTTGTATGTATTTAATTGCTGCGGCCAGCCCCACTGCTCCTTCAAGTTTCCCCGTCCCCACTTCAAATCGCCAGGGAATCTCTGTCCATGCCGAACCTGTTTTTTTTACACTCTCGATCATATGACTGCCAACATGAAGGGGTTCCATTTGGGTAAGTAATTCTTTCCTCCCCCACAACACACCAATGCCTGTTGGCCCAAATAGTTTGTGTGCAGAAAAAGCGAGGAAATCGACATCAAGCTTTTGGACATCAATTGGCAGATGTGCAACCGATTGCGCAGCATCAACAACTATTTTTGCGTGTGGTGCAATTTCTCGAAAATACGGGATAATTTCTTCAAGCGAATTCACCGTCCCCAGGACATTGGAAGCGTGGGTTAGTGTGATGAGTTTGATTTTTGACAAAGATGGTATCGCCGTCATGCTGGCTTGTCCAGCATCTTTCTTTGATTCTGGACGCACTCCTAAAGTCGTTTGCCAGAATGACGAATCAGATATTTTTTTATAAGCAAGCTTCCCCTCCCCATCAATTGGGAGATACACAAGTTCAATCCCAATTTCATCTCGAAGCCGTTGCCACGGGACGATGTTTGCATGATGCTCCATTTCAGTTGTGACGATGATATCTCCTTTTTGTAGATGTTTTCTCGCCCATCCATAAGCGACTTGATTAATCGATTCATTGGTATTGCCGGTGAAGATTATTTCACTTGCATCTTTTGCATTGATAAAATCTGCAACTGTTTGACGCGCTTCTTCATATGCAGTAGTTGCTTCTTCTGCCAAGGCATAAATCCCCCGATGTACATTGGCATTTTTCGTCGTATAGAAATTTGTGACAGCATCAATCACTTCCTGCGGCTTTTGGGATGTTGAAGCGCTATCAAGATAGACGAGGTCTGGATAGGTTGTAAAAATCGGAAAATCTTTTTTTGACATGAGGTGATTATAGCATTATGAGGAGTTTGGATTTTCGTTAGGTATACTTCCTCTCAAAAGTTGATTTAAAGTATTCATAAATACAACAGTGGCATCTAGTCCTCTTGAAGAAAGGGGCGGGAGACTATTCATTTGCTCTTCCGCTTCGGGAAGAGTCGGGTTTTTTTTAAATTGGCGTTCCGATCCTGATGGAGGAATTCCTCCTAGTCTTTCTTCATTCATAGATTATGTATAAAACGTTTATCCTGAAGAGACAATGACACCGGTGTCAAGCCAGGATACTCCTAAGAGAGTCTAACATTTTTCTTTGCTTTTTGCTGAAACTCTCTGGGAAACTTTTCAAGAATGCTTGCCAAAAAGCCCTGTACGACAAACTGTTTTGCTTGCTCTCGCGACAACCCTCGAGACATCAAATAAAACATTTCAATATCATTGATACGCCCCACAGTCGTCGCATGTCCTGCTTTTATATCATTTTCCAGAATCTCAAGACTTGGAATTGCCCGCCCCTTTGATTTGTCAGAAAGAAGTAGTAAGTGGGCTGCAAGCCAAGCATTGGTACCGGTTGCCCCATGGTTAATTTTAACCAGTCCTTCAAAATTTACTTTGGCAGCATCGGTCAGGGCTCCCTTGAGAATCACTTCACTTTTGGTGTTTTTTGCTGCATGGGTAACATTTATTTTTATCTGAAGTGCTGCATCATCCTTTCCTAACAAAAGTCCAAGAATGGCAACAGATGCACCTTGTCCAGATAACAATACCTCATAGGAAATTTCTGATTCTTCCCCTGTCCAAAGAATGGGGAGAACAAGAGTTTCATTTTCTTTGATAATAACGTTCTTCATATTATTTATCGTCATTCTGGCTTGTCCAGAATCCGTTGCTCTTAAGATCCTGGATGCGCGTTGCTTACCAGGATGACGATTCATGTATTACCCCACCGATCCTTCCATCGATAATTCAATTAATCGATTAAGTTCCACAGCGTACTCAAGCGGAATTTCTTTGACAATTGGTTCGATAAAGCCATTGACGATAAGTGACGATGCTTGTGCCTCAGATAGTCCTCTGGACATCAGATAAAAAAGCTGTGCTTCTCCAATCTTTGACACACTTGCTTCATGCCCAAGCGTTACATCTTCTTCATTCACGGTATTGGTTGGATAGGTGTCAGACCGAGAGAGATCGTCAAGCAGCAGTGCGTCACAACGGACAAACGATTTTGATCCTTTTGAACCACGATTCACAAAAACCATTCCGCGATAGCTCGTCCGTCCTCCAGCAACACTGACTGATTTTGAGGTAATCGTACTTGTCGTATAGGGTGCAAGGTGGAAAGCTTTGCCTCCCGCATCTTGATACTGCCCCTTGCCCGCAAAAGCAAGCGAAAGTACTTCTCCTTTTGCTCCTTTGCCCTTGAGATATACAGATGGATATTTCATTGTTACTTTACTGCCGATATTGCCATCAATCCATTCGCCAACGCCTTCTTCTTCGACAAACATTCTTTTTGTAACAAGGTTATAGACATTGTCCGACCAATTTTGGATGGTGGTATACCGAACCCTCGCCCCTTTCTTAACCACGATTTCAACAACCGCTGCATGCAACGAATCAGTAGTATAAATTGGCGCAGTACAGCCTTCGACATAATGCACAAAACTCCCCTCTTCCGCGATAATCAACGTGCGCTCAAACTGTCCCATATTGGCAGCGTTGATACGAAAATATGCTTGTAGTGGAATTGTCACCTGCACTCCCTTTGGCACGTACACAAAGCTCCCTCCACTCCAGACCGCAGAATTAAGCGCGGCAAATTTATTATCTTCAGGTGGGATAACGGTGCCAAAATATTCTTTCATAATTTCAGGATATTTTTTAAGCGCCGTATCTGTATCAGTAAAAATCACACCCTGATCCTCCCACTGTTTTTTCAGATTGTGATAAATAACTTCAGAGTCATACTGCGCCCCAACCCCTGCAAGAAATCGCTGTTCTGCTTGTGGGATACCAATCCTGTCATAGGTATCCTTAATGTCTTTGGGGACTTCATTCCAACTGCGAACCTTTCGGTCAGTCGGGCTCACATAATAATACATGTCAGCAAAGTTAATCCCAGACAGATCTGCCCCCCACGTCGGCATCGTTTTTGCTTCAAAAATCGCAAGGGATTTGAGACGAAACTCTCGCATCCAGTCTGGTTCATTTTTGTGATACGAAATCGCCTCTACGATTTCTCGATTGATACCTTTGGGAGTTTTGAATACCGCAGATTCAGGCTTATGAAAGCCGTACTTATAGGAATCTTTGATGATAGGTTGAGGTTTCATAGATTTAGAATGTATATTCTGCCCGTCATTCTGGCAAATGAACGAAGTGCATGCGTCCAGAATCTTTATATTTTAAGATCCTGGATGCGCTTCGCTTACCAGGATGACGAATGTTTTATAGAAATAATTTTAGATTTTATGCTTGAGATATCCTTCATATCCCTTCTCTTCAATCGCATGGGCGACAGATGCATCTCCTGACTGAACGATCTTGCCATTGATTAAGATATGGACAAAATCAGGCTCTATATATTTCAAAATTCGCTGATAATGGGTAATCAGAAGCAACCCAGGCTTATAATCAAGTGATTGAATTGCTTTGGCAATATATCGCAGTGCATCGACATCAAGTCCAGAATCTGGTTCATCAAGCACCACAAAATCAGGCCGAAGCATTGCAAGTTGCAAAATCTCAGCTTTTTTCTTCTCACCGCCAGAGAATCCTTCATTGAGACTCCTTTTTGTTATGTCACCTAATGAAAGTGTCTTTGCGATTTCTGTCATTTGTTTGCGGAATGCCAACGGAGACAACTTTTTTATCTTTGTCATGCTGGCTTGTCCAGCATCTTCAGTAGGATTCTGGACGCGCTCGGTATCTCGCTTGCCAGAATGACGAGATTGTAGCTGTTCATTCACCGCCATGCGAAGGAAATTTGCATAGTTTACACCAGCTACTTCAACAGGATATTGAAATCCGAGAAAAAGGCCAGCTTTTGCTTTTTGATCAGGCGTCATTGTTGTAATATCTATTCCATTGATAATTACTTTCCCCTTCGTCACAACATACCCAGGATGCCCCATAAGGATTTGTGCCAGCGTCGATTTACCACCACCATTTGGCCCCATCAAAGCATGTATTTCACCCTTTTTAACAATCAGAGAAATCCCATTGAGAATCTTTTTACCTTCAACAGTCTGTGCATGCAAATTTTTTACTATTAATTCATTTTTCATATCAATAAACAACTCGTCATTCTGGCTTGGCCAGAATCGGTTACTTTAAGATCCTGGATGTGCTCCGCTTACCAGGATGACGAAACTAGCTGTTTTTCTTTGCTAATTCCTCATTTATCTCATCAATCATTTCTTCCATTTCTTGATCGCTCATACCATGAACCTTTGCACCGTTTTCTAATGTGTCAAAACCATTGGCAAAACAGTTGGCACAATGTAGCCCATACTCGGCCAATAATTCCGCCGCCCGAGATGATTCGACCGCGACATCCCCAAGCACTGAATATTTTGTTAAAAGATATGGTCCCTTTGGCAAAAGAGACGCATCAACCATTTGTACCGCCATACATGGTAGTTTACCGCACAATTAGCAATCTGTCTAGCCTGCTGCCGAAACACGTGGTAAAATAATATGGCGTGAGTGAATAGTATTTTTTGAGGACGAATGTCTGAGCATAGCGAGTTACGCCCGGAAAAAAATGTTTATTCATGAACGAAAAACTAAGAGATCTTAATAACCTTGACACCTTCTTTTGTTTCTTATACGCTGACAGTAATGGTCAAAAAGAAAAAACTAACCTCGCTTTTTAAACGGAACAAACAAGAAGGCAAAATAGAAAAAGGAGCCATTTATGTCGTGGTCTTTATGACCTCACTCATCTTTTTGGGCTACATGTTTGTTGGAGGGACTATCCCCATTACCGTTCCAGGCAACAGCACAGAGCTTGTTAGCCTGATCTTTGAAGACCCGAAAGAGCCACAAGATACGCTCCAACTGTATACCTTCACCGGAGCAACGCTTACTCCTCCACCAAATAATGACTCAGCAGAGCCACAAGACACTACCATTCAATATTCCATAACCAAACGAGCTGAATGTCCTGCTCTCTCAGGAGGTGACCAATCGCAAATTATTCGTACTTACCGTTCAGCGACCACCCAAGCAAGTGACAATCAGCCATCACTCCAACTGTTTTATGGTGGAGCCACAGCCATGAGAGCTGGAGTGCGAGAAATGATTCAATTCCCCAACGATGTCATTGTCCGGCCGCAACTTGGACAACTCTCTCCTGCCTTATACATTACAGATATTACCGATGATGCAACAGCAACAACTGGTGACTTCCAAAATGGTGGAACCCCGCAAGGAGCAAGTAAAGTGCTCGGATCTTGGCAGCCAGAAGGGGGACCACAACATACCCAAAGTAACGGCTTTAACCTTACTCCTGTCGGAGACACCTGGCCAGCAGCCAATGGACCCGAAGGTGATTCTCGAGCAGATCTCACCTGGACAGCAGAAGTTGTATGGAAATATGGAGATCTTACTGCTAATGGACAACCACTCCAGCCGGGACGAACCTATCGTATCCAGATGGTCGTTCATGATGGAGAAACACCTGCTGGAACTGGGCAAATGTGTATTGAGACGACTATTCCCGGTGGGACAGCTGCTACAAACTCTGGCGGCACCAATACTGGAGGCACAGGTGGTACAGGTAATACGAACACTGGTAACAGTACAGGTACCGGTACACAGCCAAATGGACCATCTGGCACTTGGAGACTTGTCTTTAGTGATGAATTTACTGGCAATGCCTTAAATTTAAGCAAATGGCAAATGTGTAATCCCAGCTTTGCCAGTTCTTGTAACCCCTACAACAACGAACAACAAAAATTTAACGTCTCTCCCACCAATAATTCAAATGTAGTGGTGTCAGGAGGGCAGCTTCATTTAATAGCAACAAGGACTAACGGACAAATTATGTCTGGAATGGTAAGTACAGGTCCAAACAAATTTGGCTATAATTTACCGGGGTATCAACCATTTCTCTATACCTACGGGTATTATGAAGGACGAGTAAAAATGCCAAAAGGCCAAGGGTTCTGGCCATCCTTGTGGGAACTCCCTGATCAAGATGTTAATGGAGGGTGGCCAGGCAGTGGAGAAATGGATGTCGTTGAGATCAAAGGAGCTAATCCAAGCCAATTGTATTTTACTGCACACTGGGCTGGTGGTGGTGGCTGTGGTAACCATGCATGTTCTCCGCAACAAATAACCGTTGCTGATACGTCTGCCGCATTCCATACGTTTGGACTTGATTGGCAACCGACAGGACTTACCTGGTACTTTGATGGGGAAAAAATAGGAAATACTGTTACTGATCCGGGAGCAATCAAAAATCATCCATTCTACATCATGGCAAATTTCTCCGTGGGTGGAGACTTTGATGGTAATGTTGATGCAAGTACGCCTTTCCCCGCCTCTATGGATATTGATTATTTACGTGTGTGGCAGAAGAACTAAGCAGTTTTTGTTTTGAGCTTTCCATCACTTTATAGAGCATGATACCAAGCGATACCATGACATTGAGTGAAATGTTCACCCCCCACATCGGCATCTCAACAATTGCATCGACTGCTTCCATTGCTTCGTTTGTTACACCAGTTGTTTCATGTCCAATAACAAGTCCAACGGGTAATTTATAGTCGAGAGAATCATACGGTACACTCGTTTCGTTTTGTTCAACAGCATAGATCTTTATTTCTTTATTCTCTTTCCGTAATTCCTCAATGGCCTCAATAGCTGTCTTTTTGTATTCCCAAGGAACCCATTCGGTGGTATTGATTGAGGCTTTTTTGATCCGATGATTGGGAGGTGTCTCAGTATCCCCACAAAGATACACTTTTTTGGCAGCGACTGCATCAGCGAGACGGAAAATAGAACCGATATTGTAGGTATCAAGCACATTATCGACAATAATAACAATTTCGTTTCTGGGTAACTTTTTTATTTCCTGCGGATCAGGGTTACTGAGCCGAAGTTTTTTGGCGTCTAGTTTGATCATGAAGCTATTATACACTAACGCTTGAATTTTTTAAGACATTTGGTATGATAGCACTATGTTAGAAGGCAGTAGCATGCATACGTTTTCTTCAAAAAATGAAGCAAAGGAACATATTGCACATGACATCAATACTCTTTTGACAAACCTCCACAAAACACAACAACCGTTTTTGCTTCTGCTCTCGGGAGGTTCAGTATTTACTATCCTTGAATCTCTTTCTGACGAAAACTTTTCGGATAATGCAACAATTACCGTTCTTGATGAACGATACAGTACTGATCCAGCTGTTAATAATATGGCACAACTTCAGCAAACTGCATTCTATACACGTGTCAATGCAAAAAATACGGCTGTTATTGATACCACCGTCAGACCAACTGAAACGAAAGAAGCATTAGCTACGCGTTTTGACCAAGCACTTTTGGGATGGAGGCAACATAACCCTGAAGGGAAAATTGTCGCAATTCTAGGCATTGGTCCAGATGGTCATACTTCGGGTATGTTGCCTTTTCCTGAAGATGCCGAACTCTTTGTGAAGCTTTTTGAGAACCCAGAAAGACTCGTCACTGCTTACGATGCCGATGGAAAAAATCCATATAGATATCGGGCAACGACAACCAATATCTTTTTGAGAGATTATATCGATCACGCATTTGTTTATGCTGTTGGAGAGAATAAAAAAGAAGCACTAGTCAGCATCTTCTCTGAAGAAGGCGATCTTCCTACAACACCCGCAAGAATTCTTCGTGAGATGAAAAAGGTTGATTTATATACCGACATTACTTTATAATTTAAGACTGTGCATATAGGAATTATTGGACTTGGCAAAATGGGCAGTAGAATGGCTGAGAAACTGCTAACTGAAGGGCACACCTTAACTGTATGGAACCGTTCTTCCGAACGACGTGAAAACTTACAATCAAAATTTCCTCACTCTGAAAATCTTATTGTTGCCGAGACAATCCAAAAATTAGTTGCAAGTCTTCCCTCTCCGCGAGTTGTCCTCTCTATGTTACCTGCGGGAGAAGCAACTGAGAATGCTCTGGATGAAGTCGCCAAGCTTGTCGCAAAAAATGATGTTGTCATAGATGCAGGCAATTCTTATTATCAGGACACTGAAAGACATTATCAAACATTTACCCAAAAAGGTGTCAGATTTTTGGGGATAGGGGTAAGTGGCGGCATTATCGCGGTCAAAGAAGGGTATCCTCAGATGGTTGGCGGAGACAAAAGTGCGTATGACTATGTGGCACCGATTCTTGATAGTCTTGCCAAACCACACGGAGGACATGAATACTTTGGGACAGGCGGAGCTGGCCATTTTGTCAAAATGATTCATAACGGGATCGAATATCCGATGATGCAGGCACTCGGTGAAGGGTTTGGGATTCTCGAAAACTCATCTTACAACTTCGATCTCGTAAAGATAGCTAAGCTCTATCAAAAAGGCACCTTAGTGTCTGGCTTTATGCTTGATCGGACGGTGGAAGCATTAACTAATGATCCCAAACTTGAAACCATTCAAGGAGTTATTGGTTCAGCATCAGGAGAAGCAGTTTGGACAATTGATGAGGCAAAGAAGCATGACCTTCCAGTAGAATCAATTGAGCAGGCACGTGATTTTCGTGTCCGCTCAGAAACCGATGCGCATATCCAGCACTCTTTTGCAGCCCGCATGGTAGGAGCTCTCCGTATCGCCTTTGGCGGCCACCCTGTGAAGAGAAAATGATGTAAGTTTCTTATACTCTTTCTTGACAATCTGATACCTCTTTTGAAATACTTAATGCATGGGAGATACTAAGATAGATTTTTCACAACCCGAAATTGAAGCACCACACGAAAAGCTACTGCGCTCCCCTACTTTTGATGAAAAATATGGTTGGGTGAATAAAATATTATTACTTGTTCTTGTGGTTATGATTATTAACTTAGGTGTCTATTTTGTGATGCAATGGGGAGCAGTACCACCACCACCGCAACAACAAATTGTTCCTGCGCAAGCAACAGCACAACCAACTACTCCGCAAATCACACCCGAAGCTGAGCAGACAGTCTGTACTATGGATGCTCTGGTATGCCCTGATGGTTCTACGGTTGGCAGAAGTGGACCTAACTGTGCATTTGTCTGTCCCAAATAAAACTTTTGTCATGCTGAACTTATTTCAGCATCTATGAAGATTGCTTTGTTGAGATCCCGAAACAAGTTCGGGATGACTACGGCTAACTTTTTTTTGTCGTCTTTTTACTGGCAGTATTTGCCTTTACCACTTTTGAAGTTTTTGTTGGTTTTCCCGTAATATCTTCCAGTTTCCAGGCAGCAAAATCGCACTTTGGATAATTGGCACAACCAAAGAATTTGCGGCCTTTACGAGTCTTTTTGATAATTACCGCTCCCCCATCCTTTGGACAGAGCACATTGGTAGACTCAACAAATTGTTTGGTAAAGCGACAATCCGGGAAACGACTACACGAGAAAAATTTCCCAAACTTACCAAATCGGATAACCACTGGTGCACCACATTCGGGACATGTTTCTTCGGTCTCCTCTGTCTCAATCTTGACCCGCTCAGCTCCTCCCACTTCTATCAGACTTTTTTCAAAAGGCTGATAGAACTCTTTCATCATAACCACCCAATTTTTTTCTCCTTGTGCAATATCATCAAGTTGACTTTCCATCTGCGCAGTAAAAGGGATATCATCAATGGTGGAGAAATTCTTTACAAGGAAGTCACTCACCGCCATACCGACAGGTGTTCCTTCAAAACGTTTTTCTACTCGCTCAACATAGCCACGATCAACAAGCGTCGAGATGATGGACGCATACGTCGAGGGTCTTCCAATTCCCTTTTCTTCCAGCGTTGCAATAAGCGAAGCATCATTGTATCGTGGAGGTGGCAGCGTTTCGTGAGGATCACTGTGTGCTTCCTGAAGATTCAGGATTTCTTCTGAAGTAAACTGAGGCAATTGCGTATCTTTGAGCGCTTGTGGATTTAATTTGAGAAACCCATCAAAGACGAGTACCGAACCACTGGCCTTGAGACGGTAAGAAGACTCAGTGCGAGGGGTGGCAGGACCCTGAGCACTAATAGCATCTACATGCACTGTTGTCGATTCAATAAGTGCATCTGCCATCTGACTCGCAAGTGCACGCCTCCAAATAAGATCATACAACTTTGCATAGTCCCGCCCTAAATCCTGCGAAACCACCGCTTCGTGCACTCCTACTTTGGTTGGACGGATACCTTCGTGCGCTTCTTGCGCAAGCTTTTGTTTGGTGCTGTAGACTCGTGGAGCAGCAGGAAGATATTTTTGCCCAAATTCTTTGTCAAGGAATGTACGCATTTGATCAATAGCTGCTGTTGACAGTATCACCGAATCAGTTCTGTGATAGGTAATATACCCTTCTTCATAGAGCTTCTGAGCAAGACTCATGGTACGTTTACCTGAGAATCCGAACCTGCGAGACGCATCCTGTTGAAGGGTAGATGTCGTGAATGGTGGATACGGACTTCGTTTCATCTGCCGTTGATTTACTTCTGCGACGGTAAAGATTTTGTTCTGCAAATCCGAGACTATCTCAGCAGCTTTTTCTTCGGTTACAATACTTGTCTTGGTAACGGTATACTCCCCTACATACAGAGGTGATGTCTGTTTTACTTCAATTCTTTTACCGTTAATTTCAAGTAACTCAAAATCCACTGCATCTTTCTTGGCTGTCTTTTTTTGTTGTAAAAGCAACGTATGAATCGTCCAATAGGGCTGCTTTTCAAATTTTTTGATTTCTTTTTCCCGCTCAACAATCAGACGAAGAGCAACACTTTGTACTCGTCCAGCTGACAGACCACGCCGAATCTTTTTCCAGAGGACTGGAGAGATCTGATACCCAACCAAGCGATCAAGGACTCGTCTGGCAGTCTGAGAATCAACAAGGTTCATATCGACATCGCGTGGATGAGTGAGCGCCTCTTTAATTGCTGTCTCTGTAATTTCATGAAAGACAATTCGCTTAAATTTATCCTTTGCAATATTGCTCTTCCCTCCCATAAGCAGTTCCTGGATATTGGCAGAAATTGCTTCACCTTCGCGGTCAGGGTCAGTTGCAAGAAGAACTGAGTCAGCACCTTTTGCTGCGGCACGAAGCTCAGCGATAAGCTTCTGCTTATCAGCAACGACTTCATACTGCGGAGCAAAGTCTTCAGAGATAGCAATCCCCAGTTTGCTCTTGGGAAGATCCATAACATGTCCCATTGAGAACTTGATGGTATAGTCTTTGCCCAAAAATTTGGTAATCGTTTTGGCTTTGGTTGGCGATTCAACAATGACAAGATTTTTCATATGACTGTTTATTCTACCGTAGAACCCATGGTAGTTGTCAAGTATTAATAATTATTGCCATATAAGATTGCTTGTCAAAATTTGACAACTATAGTATATTTGATACTTCAATCGATAAATTATGGAAAGAAAACCATTTGCCTTTGCGCCTGATAACAATGGACATCCAAATACTATGTTTGCACATACATCTGGGCGAGATGAACAAGTCTGTCCTGTAAGCATTCCCGTCAGCGGACAACCTGCATCCATTCTTAGAACTAGACCTCTTGTCATGGCAGCACTAACGGATGATAGAGTATTTAGCCTTGCTAGGGTTCCAGAATCTGCCGCACTTACCGGAACAACTTCACAACATGCTGAAGGCATGCTAAGACTTGATCGACCAAATATAACCCCGTTACGCAGAGCAATGGGACCTGTTTTTGGCGAGGCGAGCATCGAGCAAGATCGCCCTCGTGTCCGGCGGGTTGCACGAGGGTTAATTGCAGAGATGCAGACAGGCCCCCGTCCCGCGGATATTAATACCTATTGTGAGAGATTTGTTATCGCTGCAACCGCAGCCGTAAATACTATCTCTCCTGAAGATAGTCAAAAAATGTTTGACCTTTCAAATAGAGTTCTTACTCGAGTCGAAACTCCTGAAGAGCAAGAAGCTGTCAGGCAAGCCTGGCCTGAAGTATATGCGCATTGTGCAAAGATGATTGAAGATAAACGAAGGGAACCTGACAGTGGTATGCTTTCTCAAATTATAACCTCATGGGATAGGATAGAGCCAAAACTTACCGAAGATCAAAAGCTTCATGCAATGGGAACGGTCATGGCAGGATTCTTTACTCCTCTTGGATCAATGAGTGTCATTACCGAAGAATTATTAGGGAGACCAGATTTTGTAGCTGCCTGCCAGGAGAACCCTGCTCTATGGGAACCAGTAGTAGATGAAGTAATGAGACATAATCCAAATGCACACTTCAAATTTGCCTTACCACGAATAGTTACCGAAGCTACTGAAGTAGCAGGACACCGTTTCTTAAAAGGAGAAATTGTGATTCCCTCGCTTCATGCACCTATGCACGACCCAGAGGCAGCTGAACGGCCAGAGGAGTTTGACCCAGATCAACGAGCGAGACGACGACTGGTTTTTGGAGCTGGACCACACTTATGTCCTGGAGCTGATTTGTCACGACAATGGTTACAGATTGGGATTCAGGAGCTTTTTGATGGATTTGCCGGGCAAGAACTTCGACGAACAGAACCTCGTGAGAATCTTGTTTGGCTTGCAGGCTCTATGGCTATGCCAGAACGATTACTCGTAACATGGGGAGAAGTTGCATAGAACAAAAATTTTTCTACTTCCATTTCCGTAGATGTTTTTTTTCATGTTTCCCTACGACTTTATCAGAACCCAGTAATCCATGTTGTGACATATCAGGAGAATACCTACTTGCTGGGACATCTCGATCAAGAGCTTCCGCCATAGCACGAACGTGATGAGGCGCTGCCCCACAACAAATACCAATATAGTTGACACCTAGATCTTTTGCTTGTTTAGCAAATGTTGCCATTTCTGACCGTGTACAAAGGAAACGGTCAATTTCTATGGGATAGGCATTTTTCTTTTTGTATTTTAAAAACTGAAAAGCTGGGAGTGCAGAAGTAGTATGATAAGGTACTGGTTGTGCGGCAATGTAACAGTTGACGTTTTTTCTTAGTTTTTTCAAAAGTGGCAGCATTGTTTTTGGCCCACGAATACAATTAAACCCGACTATATCTGCACCATTTGCTTCAAGCATCTTGCATCCCTCAATCCAATCGTAGTCATCTTTACTTCTTTCGTAGGTAGCACCCAAAGTAACCATTGCTGGCAGCTTATATTTCTTAATTACCTCAAGTGCAATTAATGCTTCTTCAACATATTCTATTGTTTCAGCTATAAAAAAATCTACTCCTTCTTCTACCGCCCATTGCACCTGCTCTTCATACATCTCTCGAACAATTTGTGCCGTGCGCTTTTTATCTTTATGGTCATATTCCCAGGTATTACAGATATTACCAGCAACCAAAGCATCCCCTTCTTTGGCTACTTCTTTTGCAATACGAAGTGCTTGTCTATTCATAGACTCTAACTCATCCTCTCTGCCAATTACCCGCAATTTACTTCGATGAGCATAATAGGTAAAAGCTTCCATCACTTCGCTACCGGCTCTTAGAAACTCACGATGGAGCTGACGCAATGCATCAGGATGATCAAGTACGACTTCTGGAACATAGGCTCCCGCTTTGATGTATCCTCGCCGTTCAAGTTCAAATAGATATCCTTCTGCCCCGAGAACCGTTCCCGTCTGTAATCTTTGTAAAATTCCTCGTTTCCTCATAAGAGGATTAGTTTACTGCATCCGATATATGTTGTCAATAAATATCGTCAACACAAAGGTGGGGGGTACTATCCTTATGCAGGCAAGCTAAATAATCCATTTTCAGACCTCAGTATAACTCCTTTTATCTCCATGACAGAAAGCAACGAACCCATGACTGAAGAAACCACCTGCGTCTGTTTGATAAGTTGATCAAACGAAAGTGACTCGTGTACAAGCGCATCAATAATTTGTTGTTCTTCAGGAGTCTCTCCTTTTACTCTTTTTGATCTTCTACGACTAGATCCCTCACTACCAAAAAGAGACAGAACCTCTTGCGCATTGGTAATAAGTGTTGCTCCTTTTTTGATAAGCACCGATGGTCCTTCTGAAAGACTGGAGGTTATAGGACCCGGAACAGCAAAGACTTTTCTCCCGTAGGCAAACCCATCTGCTGCGGTCTTGAGACTGCCACTATCCGCGGCTCCTTCGGTAACCAACACTCCTTGGGAAAGCCCAGCAATGATACGATTTCGGGAAAGAAACGAACCTTTACTGGGAGGATTACTCAAGGGATACTCTGAGACAATCAATCCATTCTTTTCCAGAATACGGTTATAGAGTGATTGATTTTCGTGAGGAGTACAACAATCAACGCCGCAACCAAGTACAGCAATTGTCTTGCCACCATTTACCAATGTCGTCTCATGAGCCACAGCATCAACCCCAAGAGCAAGCCCTGAGACAATGACGTACCCTGCTTTGGCAAGTTCACCGGTGAGTAGCTCGGTTACTTGCCTACCGTACTGGGTTATCTTTCGGGTTCCTACAATAGCTATGTATGTGTCATCCTGAACTCGTTTCAGGATCTCTCGATTTCCCTTGCCATACAGAACAAATGGCGGATTGGGTATTTGCTTGAGGAGCTCTGGATACTCTGGATCTTCAAGGGTTACATAAAAAACATGAGCGTTAGTAAGTTGTTGCATGTAACCATCAAGATCGAAAGACTTGCGAAAATCGACAAGTTGTAATGCTAGCTTCTCTCCAAGACCACTTGCTAGCAAATCATCATGTGATGCCTCCCAGGCAGCCTGAGCATTACCAAAAAAGGCAAGTAACTTGGCAAATCTGCCCGGTCCAACACCGGGGAAAACGGAGAATGCTAACCAGCATAATTTTTCATCCATTGCTATATATTATATTATCTATATTATTTAGTTAATAATACAATTTAACTATCTTCTTTTTGTAGTCGAAGTTGTGCTCCTTGATCAAGCATGGCAGCAACAAACGCAGCCTTAAACTCATCAGGGACGACCTCAACAAGATTACCACCGCTCGCTCTTTGTACAAACCATTCAGGATGCAATACTCTAATCTTGGTAACTATTTGTGATAATCTCCTTTTAGGAGTAGTTACACTTCCTACAAAAGTTACCTCGACAGCTCCTTTCTGAGTTAACGTGAAATCTGTCTCTTGAACAGGCTCAATAGTATCATCTTTGATAGATATACCGTTTTCCTGCATAGCCCTAATAAAATGAGCTGTCCCGTCTTCTGTCACCACTAGTACCTCTGTTCTCCCTCGCTGTCTTCTCGTAAAGAATTCGGGATGATGCTCAGAAATTTGTGCATAAGTGGCTTGTGCAGTACTCAATAATTTGGCGGATGTCCCACGAAAAAACGCTCGCAAACCTTTATTTGTGATTACAATTTCCTCCAATTGCACTTGTTGAAGATCTTCGCTTTGTCTTTTTGCAAACCCTCTATCTTTCATCATACGTAGAAGTGTAGCTCTTTCTTCCACAGGGACAACAGGTACAAGGTTATTGGTATTATTCCTTCTGTATACCGCAGGTACAGCGCCTCTCATCTCTATAGCCGTCTCACTTAGCCTTGCTTTCCCTCCAATGAATTCTGCCTGTAAACCACGCAGCGTCAGGGCAATCTCCCCATCTTGCATCGGAATTACTTCTTCTTGTAATTCACTTAAACTTTTTCTGTCGCTTACAGCTCTGAATGCTTCGGTGGAAGCTGAGTGACTGATTTCCCCTATATCAGCCTCAGAACCAAGATAGAGTAAACCATTAGCAAGTTGTTGTACGTCTCCCTTCATCCACATACCCATATTATATGACCAACCATACTGTGCAGTTTGATAAAGGAAATCGACTACTAATCCAAATTTTTTACCCTGTGCTCTTCTTGCTAAGCGACCAGTATACTGCGTATATCGCAGAGATGAATCAGTAGCAGATGCCCATACAAGAATTTCTGTAAAAGGAGCATCAAAACCTTCTGAAGCAACATAAGGAGAAATGAGTACTTGTAAGGCCCTCGGATCTTGATGAGAAAGCTTATACCTTTCAATAGAGTCTACCGCTGGTATTGCTTCTGTATGAAGCTGATTGCTCCCTTGTTTATTTATCGCTAACCCCACTTTGACACCTTTCTCATGCAATAACTTAGCCAATTCCGCTGCTTCCCAGACAAAATTTACGGCAATCACTGTCTTGTATTTTTCCCCCTCTGGGTTACTGATCAAGGAAGCAACGCGTTCAGCAATAAACGGACGAAGCTCTGGGCTTTTCTTGAGAATTTTTTCAAGCTTTTTGTAGTCAATTTTTCCACTACTGTTGGTAGGGATATCTTCAACTAATCCAGTCGTATCAATTTGCACTCCTAGAAGAGGCGGTAGCAAACCATCTCTTTGTGCTTCAGGAAGTGGATACGACGTAAAGATCTCAAATCCGTATTCTTCAGGTTTTTTCATCTTCCCGGAGTGACGATGGGGTGTCGCAGTAAACCCCAGGACATTTTTAAATCGAGCAATGTCTCTTTTACGACTTGCAGTTCCGAGGTTATGAACCTCATCAACGATCACAAGATCGTAGTCATCAGGATCTAAATTCCCTCGTCGCATCTGTGATTGCACTTTCTGAATTGTTCCAATCTCAACGTTTACACCTTTTTGCCCAAGCTTACCCGTCGCATACAACAATGAATTTTGGTCTGCAAGAGGATCACTCTCAGGAGACGTTGTCTCATCTACCAGCTCTTCGTCATCCTCAGCTGTCACATAATTTGCACCCGATTCTTGATAACCTGCTAACGATTGATGTGTCTGTTTAACAAGTGTCGTTTTCGTACCAGCAACAACCAGAATCCGTGCATCAGGATGATCCCGTAATTTCGTTTCGATTACGCGATGAATAATGTTACCTTTCCCTATTCCAGTAGCCATAGCTGCCATGGGGAAAAGCTCTCCAGTTTGACGAGCAGCAAGACTCCTAACCGCGCCATGTGCGGTATCTGACTGAAGTCTATTCAACCTCATCCCTTGATCTGGAGAAAGTTCTCCATCTACGCCAACAGTCCCTGTTGTACCAAAAAATTTTTCGTTCATAAATGATAAGAATACAGTAATTTGCTTCCTACTTTTATAAAATTGTAAGTTACACTCGGCAATCCTACAAGAAATATACGCTTGTACTTTTCTACCTACTAAAATACCCCTCAAGCACTTTCTTCGCTACGGGTGCCGCAATCTTTGATCCTTCCCCACTCTCTTCAACCAAGACTGTCACAACCACTTCTGGATTATATGCCGGGGCAAAAAGCGTAATCCATGCATGGGGCAAGGTCTTCTCTCCACCATGTTGCGCAGTTCCTGTCTTACAGGCAACAGAAATCTGCCGCATGTCGGAAGATCCAGAAGCAACGCGCATGATATTTTTATTATCAATAGGTAACTTGGCATTTTTTACGTTAAATCCATACAGGGGGAAAGCGACACCCTTTCCTTCAGTGCAGGCATCGATCATTCCCTGTCGTATTGGCTCAATTGCTTTTTCTGAGAGAATATTTTTCTCTGTTATTCTTTTTTCTGCTGTTTGTAATAAGTACGGCTGATACAAATCCCCCCCGTTAGCAATCACCTGTGTCCAGGCATTCACTTGTAGCGGTGTTGTCAGCAGATATCCTTGTCCAATACCATAATGAAACGTATCACCAAGAAACCACTTCTCTCCAATTTCTTCTTCTTTCCAGTTCTTAGACGGGACAAGCCCTGCTGCTTCTCCCGGTAAATCAATTCCCAAGGGCTTTCCAATACCTACTTTTTTGGCCATCGCAGACAATTTTTCTACCGTTACTTTCTCGGCAAGCTTATAAAAGAAAATATCATTGGATCTGGCAAGTGCACGACTTACATCAATACTCCCTTCTTCTTTTTTGCCATAATCGGTGAAGTACCAGTTGGCATAGGAAAACTCACCAACCTTTAAGACTCCCGTATCCGTGATTGTATAGCTTTTATCAATAATCTTATTTTCCAGCCCAGCTGCTGAAGTAACAAGCTTAAATGTTGACGCTGGTGGATAGGTACCACTAATTGCCCGATCGAGTAGCGGCAAATTTTTATTATCGGTAAGCATTGATTCGATAGTTTTGTACGCGCTCGTCGAAGAAGCAGTATAGGAACTATCTAAAGTAAAAAGATTGGGATCATAGGAAGGTTGAGAAACCATTGCGAGAATCTCTCCATTAGGACGAGAGACGATGACCACCCCTTTTTGAACTCCCCGAATGGCATCATAGACTTTTTGTTGGAGCTTGGCATCAACTGTCAGCGTAATATCCTTTCCAGGGATAGGATCTGATGCTCCTAAAGCGCGAACTTTTTTGCCCATCGCGTCTACTTCAATTAGTTGTTGCCCGTTTTCTCCCCTGAGAACATGTTCATATTCTTTTTCAATACCACTTTTACCGATCCATGCATCTGAAGGATAGCCAACAAAAGAAGCTGTTTTTATCTCCTCAGCTGAAATTTGCCCAATATAGCCAAGAATATGACTCATCGCGTCTTTATACGGATATTCTCGCAGTGAATCAACAGAAATTGTATGATCGCCTTTTGCAATCTGAGCCAACGCTTCTTCTGCTTGTATTACTTCGGTTTCTCGTACTTCACCAGTCTTTTTATCAAATGTGGTACGACGGAATCCTGGAATATTGTAAACAAGTGGCGATCCATGTCTATCAAAAATAACACCTCGGGGAGCACCAATAACTTGTGCACGAATTCTATTGGAATCAGCAAGGGTTTGATATTTTCCCCCGTGAACGACTTGCAACGAAAAAAGTTTCCCCAAAAGGAGCAAACCAAATAACACCAATACTACAGGAAATAAAAATCCACGAAATCGCAACGGCATTTCAGAGATTGAGTCATCCCGATAATGACGTCGTTTTATTTTTTCTGTTCTAATATGATCACCAAAAGCGAGTCCAGGTTTCATAGGTTAGTGTTTTTTACGCAGAACATATTGCAGCAGTGTGAATATAACTACCCCTGTTATAGCACTGGCAAGGGCTTGCAGCAAGCTATCATCATATCCAAAAAGCAGTAGGTACAAAAAAGCTGCGATAAAAGAAGCAACAGCAACAAAATATACTGTTTGTATTTCATACTTTCGTTGGTACAAAAGTATCAAAAAGACACAACAGAGAAAGAAGATGCTTGAAGATCCACCTATCCTAAAGGTAAAAATGTCCAAAACCATACCACTGAAGAATGCCAAAGGAAATACCCGCCAATCTCGAAAGTAAATGCTTGCAAGAATCAGCGTTATGAGAACTAATGGCATGGTTGTAACCGTACCTTCAAGAAAGATGCTCATGAAGAGAAAAATAAGAAGAAAAATAAACATATTCTTTATTTTCAAAATTTACTTTAGTATAAAAACCGTTTCTAATGTTAAGAAATCAACCAAACTTTGCACTTGTGCTCCTTGGAAAAGATCACTCGCTTTTTTATTTACTGAAACAATTTTGCCAATGATAAGATCAGGAGGGTATCCCTCGCCTTTTTGATCAACGTCTCCTTTGGTCAAAACCAACTCATTTTTTTCCAGCTTATCAGAGAGGATGACATTACCAAGGAGCAAGCTGGGGCTATCTTGCCCTTGTATAAGGCCAAGAGCGTTGGTCTTCTGAGTTTTAGCAGTAATCACACTGTCATGATTGCTAATCAGGCTAACGATAGAGAGGTGTACAGACGCTTGCTGCACACGTCCCAAAAGATTCTCTTCAGAGACAACAACGTCTCCGACGATAATACCATCAGCACTCCCCTTGTCAATTACCATCTTTGTACTGACTGACTCTCCAGGGATGAACTCTAACAATCCAATAACTGTTGCCGGGATAAGTTTTTTCGCTGGAAGTGTTGTCTTTGCAAATTGATCACGAAATGCTTCATTTTCCTTTTTTAGTTCGCTCTGTTGGACGAGTTGTGTCCGTAATTTTCTGTTTTCTTCTTTAAGAAGTGTTATTTCATCAGACTTTTCTGTCGTATGAGAAAAACCAAACATTCCTTTTTGTAGAGAAGTTGTCCCCTGTTCAAAAAAGCCTGTTATTGGGGTAAGCACACCTATCCGTGCAAGGAGAAAAACACTAAGAGAAAGGAAGAAAAAAAGGAGAAAAAAACGAATAAAGCTAACACGCTGTTGCATAGGGCTATTGTAGCCTCTTTGCCACCTCCTGGCAACCTGAGTCGAAGTTTCTTGCGCGATCCTTACATACTTCCTATTTTATTCTCACGTCTTTTTTCTATAGTTGTTTTACTATCTTTTTCTGATCAGAAGTGATAGAAATAAATCCCCGTAGTTTGTCTGTGCTATGGGGATTTTGCTTTATTTGCTAAGCCACTGTGCAATAAGCTTCCCGACTTCTTTTTGATGACCCGATAAACCATGATCGGCATTCGGGATGGTAGCATACGTGGCATCAGGTTGTTTTTCTCGCAGTATCGAAATAATTCGTGGTAACTCTCCCCAAAGATATTGATCGCTTTCACCATAGACAACAAGTGTTGGTTTCCTAATTGCTTGAAAATAACGGAACCTTTTCTTCTGAGAAAGCTTTACCCCGCGCAATGCTTCCAGAAAAGGAAACGTATTATAGTCTCCATCAGGATTTGCCGTATCATAAAAAGCCTGATACGAGAAAAAATCATCAGGCAATAACTCGGCGATTAGCTCTTTCCCTTTTTTCTGTGCAATTTTTTCTTTTGCTTCTTTTAGGAGACGATTAAAGCACTCTTTTCCAAGGATATCGTAGTAAATTCCGGTATCATCCCCTCCTCCGAGCAAGATATACTTAGCAATGAGATTATCTTTTTTGTAGTGATCATACACACAAATTTTATTTGCTCCCGTTGATTCACCAACGAGGTAAAATTCGGTGTATCCAAGCTTCTTGAGAAAGGTAACCGCTGCGTCAATATCAAACACACAATCCTTAATCTTTTCAAAAGTCATCCCAAATAATTCCCGTTCTTCTTCCCCATTCTTTTTTTTCACATGAAGACTTTTTATATAGTGTGCTCCACGGTTATTAAATAATAATGTAGCAATACTTTGTGCCTGTAAAGCTTTTGCTTGTCCTCCCCGAAAATCATCTTTATAAAATACCGACGCGCTTCCGTTACCATGTAAAAAAATAGCTGCTTTTTTTGACTGAGGAACTTCATAGAATATCCCCGGAAGGGTTAGTCCATCAGAAGTTTCTATCTGAATAAGCGATGATTTTTGTTCTTTTTTCTTTTTCATTATCTTTATTTTAACCCTCCAATAACCCGTACTTTTTCAAGCAAATCTTCACGCTCAAGCACTCGACCGGTTCCCCGTACTACAGAAGTAAGAGGATCACTCGACACAACTACTGGCATATGTACTCGCTCAACGAGCAATTGATCTAGCCCAGAAAGATTTGCACCACCACCGGTAAGAAGAATACCATGTTCAAGAATATCGGGAATCAGTTCAGGTGGCGTTTCTTCAAGCACATCTGCTACCCCTTGGATAATTTGCGTCAGGATAGGGGTTAATGCTTCCCGTATTTCGGCTTCAGTAATTCGAATACTTTTGGGAAGACCTGTTTCCAGATATCTCCCTCGTACGATCATTGATTTTTCCGTCTTTTCCTTTTCACGTTCATCTTCCTTTCCCTTTTCCCCTTTCCCCTTTCCCCTTCTTTCATAGGCACTACCTACTTTTAATTTGATTTCTTCAGCAGTTCGTTCTCCAAGAAGGAGTCCATGACGCAAACGAATGTAGTGCAAAATACTCTGATCCATGTCGTCGCCTGCTACTTTGAGGGATTGACCAACCACAATGCCACCGAGAGAAATGACAGCAATTTCTGTTGTCCCACCACCAATATCGACAACCATTACTCCTTTTGACTGGAAAACAGAAATCCCCTCGCCTATCGCTCCAGCCATTGGCTCTTCAATGAGATATGCTTCCCGGGCTCCAGCACCAAGTGCAGCCTCCCACACAGCTCTTCGTTCTACTTCAGTTACCGCTGAGGGAATCCCGATAACTACTTTTGGGCGGGCAAGCATCGTAGTCAGAGGATTCCCCATTTCGTGCACTTGTTTGATGTAATGCTCAATCATTGCTTGAGTCGCATCAAAATCTGCAATGACTCCCCCGCGAAGAGGCCGGACAGTAATAATCGAAGCCGGCGTCTTACCAAGCATTTTTTTGGCTTCGGTTCCAATGGCAAGAATCTGTTTGGTTTTCTTATGACGCGCAACGACGGATGGTTCACGGATAACAATACCTTTACCCCGTACAAAAACCAAGGTATTTGCAGTTCCCAAATCAATACCAATGTCATGTGAGAAAAGGCTAAAAAATTTGTTGAGTATTTTCATAGAGTGGAGCGAAGTGAGTTACGCCCGGAAAAAATTTTATTCGCGAACGAAAAAGCAGTGATCCCTCCTCGTACCAAGCCTGTTCATTCTACCAGCTTGCCCACCGTTTGCCAATATGATAGGATGAAAAAAATGAAGCTTATTCCTTTTTGTAATAAAATAATTGCATTCTCCTTTTATACACTTCTCCTCCTCGTCCCACTCACCTTCAACGGTAGCACCTCAGAACTCTTCGAATTTAACAAGATGTGGCTAACGTTTGGCATGAGTGCAATTATCCTCGCAGCCTGGGGTATCAAAATGATCGCGGAGAAAAAGATTGTCATACAACGAACCTTTTTTGATATTCCCCTGCTGCTATTTCTCCTTTCGCAGATCACGGCAACTATTTTTTCGATGGATCAACATGTCTCTTGGTGGGGATACTACTCCCGTTTTAATGGCGGACTTCTGTCTAGTATCTGTTACATTTTTCTGTACTATGCCTTTGTCACTAACCTTAACAAAAGCCAAACGATTCGCGCAATAGCGCTTACGATGATTTCTGCATTTGGTGTTATTCTCTGGGGAATTCCTTCTCACTTTGGAGCCGATCCAACCTGTTTTGTCTTCCGAGGGACGTTTGATACCTCCTGCTGGACAGAAGCATTTAAACCAACCATACGAACCTTCTCAACGCTTGGACAGCCAGCTTGGCTTGCTGCATATCTGGCTGCACTGCTTCCAGTAGCGCTTGCTTATACACTTAGCTTTATCAATGGGGTCAAATGGAAATTTGCCCTTCTTGCTGGATTCACCGTCCTTTTTTATATAAGTATTGTTTTTGCCAACACTCGAGCAGGATTTCTCTCTTTCTTTGCTGCTGACGTTGTCTTTTGGGGTGGCTTTCTTTTTGCCAAATTTTCCCCCTGGAAGAAAGTTCTTGTTTACGGGCTAGCGTTTCATTTACTTCTCGCAAGTTCAAGTTTCTTCTTTGGTATGCCAGTTGGCAGTTGGAATAGCTTTACCCTGAACGAACTAACGAAACAACAAATGCCAGTTGCACAGACAACAACTTCTGAACAAAAAGTCGAGATAGAACAGCAAGCACCTCTTGATAGTATCAGTGGCGTCAATATTACCGACTCAGGAAAGATTCGTTTACTCGTCTGGCAAGGAGCTATTGACGCTTGGAAAAGTAGTCCGCTCTTTGGAACGGGGGTCGAAACCTTTGCTTTTGCCTATTACAAACACAAACCGGCAGAGCATAACCTTACGTCTGAATGGGATTTCCTCTATAACAAAGCACACAACGAATACCTTAACTATTTGACAACTACAGGGGTTTTTGGACTCCTCACCTATCTCTCCATTATTGTTTTCTTCCTTTTTCAGACAGTGCTTTGGTTCATTAAACGAATCCGTACCAAGAAATTGCTTTATGAAGATAGCAAAGACACTTCACTGCTTACAGCTAATCTACTCATTCTTGGTCTTGTAGCAGGATTTGTTGCGATTTTGGTTTCTAACTTCTTTGGCTTTTCGGTTGTGATTATTAATCTCTTCTTCTTTCTTTTTCCTGCTTGGATGCTTATTCTTGCTGGCAAAATTGTTGCAGAAAATAAATTACAGTATGTTTTTGGCGAAGAAACAACAAAACGTGGCAGTGATTTAAACGCCTACCAATGGACAGCAATTGTTATCCTTATGATCTTTGTGGGATCAATGATTATCGGATTAACTCGTTATTGGTTTGCTGATATTTCTTATGCTCTTGGGGCAAACCTCAATAAAGCAGGTAGCCCGCAAGAAGCCTACTCTCTCTTGACCCAAGCTACGCAAACAGAAACAAATGAACCAGTGTATAGCGATGAACTGTCTATCGCTCTCGCAACATTGGCAACTGCGCTGTATATGCAAAAAGATGCTACCACTGCCCAAGCACTCAGTAAGGAAGCTATCCGACTCAGCGATCAAGTCGTCATGAAGCATCCTAATAACGTCGTCTACTGGAAAAACAGAGTACGTCTCTTTTACACACTCGCTCAAGGAGATCCACAAAACCAACAAGTATATCTGACAAATGCACTGCAAGCAATCGAAAAGGCATACGAGCTTGCACCCAATGATGCAAAAATAATGTATAACTATGCGGTGCTGCTCGGACAAACAGGAAATCAGGAGAAGGCGCTCGAACTGCTGCAAAAAACAGTTACAGTGAAACCTGACTATCGGGATGCTTATTATGCACTTGGACTTTTCTACCGAGAGCTAGCCGTTGACGACAGTGAGAATGTCACAAACCCCGAACTTAACCAAAAAGCAATTGAGACCTATCAGTATATCCTTGAGGAGATTAACCCCAACGATGCTGAAGTGAAAGAGTCACTTGCCACATGGGAAGATAAATAAGTATAATACCCAGTATGTTATCGATAGTTCAATCACCAAATAAAGTCTTGTCACAAAAAGCAAAACCCGTAACGAGCATTGATAAGCGCATTCGAGATCTGCTACGTGAGATGGAGGAAACACTTCTTAGTGCACAAGATCCTGAGGGCGTTGGACTTGCAGCCCCACAGGTCGGCAAAGCAGTGCAAATTTTTATCGTAAAACAGAGTCCTAAATCTCCCTTGCTTACCTTTATTAATCCCAAAATTGAATCGAGGATGCAAGCGCCACATGAGGTACATGGAGGGAAAACAAAAACGAAAAATAAAAAAGGAGTACAGCTTGAGGGATGCCTTTCTATTCAGGACATTTGGGGAGTAGTCAAAAGAGCCCATGGGGTTATCCTCTCTTATCAGGATGAGACAGGTGAACAGCATAAAAAAACATTTGATGGCTTTTTGGCAACCATCATTCAACACGAATGCGACCACCTTGAAGGAATTCTCTTTCCCAAAAGAGTTTTTGAGCAACATAATCATCTCTATCGTTCACGAAAAAATGCAGAGGGAGAAACAGCATTTGAAGAGATCACTTTGTAACCGTCATCGCGGACGAAGCGTGGCGATCCTCATAAGAGATTGCTTCGTCGCTTCGCTCTTCGCAATGACGTTTAATCAACTATGAATATTATTTTTTTTGGTAGCAGTAAATATTCCCTTATCGGTGCACGAATTCTTCATGACAAGATTGGACTCTCGGCCGTTGTCACCCTTCCCGACCGACCTGACAAACGAGGCAACAGTACACCAAATCCTCTCCGTTCATTTGCCGAAGAACAAGGTCTGACGCTCTTTATGATCAATAAGCTGGATGATGCGACCATTCAAAACCTCGCGATACTTCAACCAGATTTTCTTATTGTCGAAGATTATGGCCTCATTTTACCCGAAAAACTCCTTGAGCTCCCCAAATATGCGAGTCTTAATATTCACCATTCTTTACTTCCCAAGTATAGAGGTGCTTCCCCTGCCCCATCAGCGATACTTGCAGGAGAGAAAAAGACCGGAGTAAGTGTTATTACCATGGCCAAAAAAGTCGATGCTGGAGCAATTTTGACGCAACAGGAATATGCAGTAAAACCTGATGAAACAACCGATTCTCTTCTTAGAGTACTCAATCAAATCGGTGGAGAGATCATCATCCCAATCATACAGGATTATATAAAAGGTACCGCCAAACCAACAGTACAAGATGCATCACAAGCGACCTACACAAAACAATTCACCAAAAAAGACAGTTTTATTGATGTGATAAACCCCCCATCTCCAAAACAACTTGATCGAATGATCAGGGCGTATTACCCCTGGCCAATTGTCTGGACAAAGCTCTTGCTTACTGATGAAGAAAAAATAGTGAAATTCTTTCCTGGGGGGAAATTGCAGGTAGAAGGAAAAAAGATTATGACGTTCAAAGACTTTTTAAATGGCTATCCTGAGCAACAGGAGCTTATCACCAAACTCTTTGACAAAAGAAACAAAGAGGCACGCATGAAGCCGTTCCGACCACTTGATGATGCCCTCTTTGAGATGGCTGGGGCCGATCTTAATCCGACAGAACCTGAATATTGTAGCCATTGTGGAGAACCCGTTTGCAACAATTGTGCTGATGAAGCATTCAAAAAAGAGCAGGAAGAGGAAGAAAGTTCTCTTTTTTGAGAATAGATAGCTTTATTAAGCAGTAGCAACAGGCATTGAGGATGTAGTTGTATCGACTTCTTCAGTAATAACTTCTTCTTTTGGCATCATTACTTTTTTTACCATACGAAGACATTTGGTACAAAGTTTGACCCGGACAAACCGACCTGAAACCAGAATACGGGTACTATGTAGATTTGGTTTAAAAATTTTGCGGGTGCGGCGTTTTGAATGAGACACATTGTGCCCATACATTACACCTTTTCCACAATTTGCGCATTTCATTCCCATAGAAAAGTATGATATCATATCACCAGTGTAATCTCAAGGGTTATCTACGCTACATTCCATGGATATATTTGGTGCTATTCTCAGTATTGGGGTGCTTGTTTACTCGTCTGTTCTTCATGAAATTGCTCATGGTTATGTGGCGTATCGTCTTGGAGATCCAACAGCCAAACTCCAAGGACGACTGACGCTCAATCCCCTCAAACATATTGACTGGTATATGAGTGTCCTATTGCCTGTTGTTTTGTATCTTTCAACTGGTGGGAGATTTATTTTTGGAGGAGCCAAACCCGTACCTGTTGATTCTTTTAATCTTCGTGATGGGATAAAGGATCTTGCATTAGTTTCGCTCGTTGGACCATTAACCAATATCTCACTTGCTGTCATTGCAAGCATTTTCATTCATCTTTTTTATCCAGATGTACCTTTTATGTTAGTTGGAAGTAACGATATCATCGGCTTTATTCTTACCAAAACAGTTGAATGGAACCTCGTCCTTGCAATTTTTAACCTCGTCCCAATCCCCCCACTTGATGGTTCAAAGATCTTTGCGCTACTCCTTCCCAAACGTGAAGCTGCCATTTATTTATCGATGGGGACGTTCGGAATGGTGATTCTGATGGTACTCCTTTTCTTCCCGATTGGAGGTTTTTCTCTCATGGGTCTGGTTTCGACATTAATCGGCTTCGCCCTCTCTATTTTAGGATTTTAACCTCTTGACAAAGTTTTTCATTTGAGACAACAATAGAATAGGTACTTTTCATGAAAATCCGTATACGACGTAAGAAAAAACAAAAAGGAGAAGCACAGAGTGGAGCTCTCTATGCTGTCGCGATTCTCGCTATAGCTACAGCGTTTGCAGGAGTAATGGCAGGTGGAGCTCTACCAAATGTGCAAAAAATGAAGAACCCTCCCCCAAATCCTTCGCTCTACAGTTGTTGTGATACCGGTGATGCTGAGGCTTGTGAGCCAATTCTTGATAAGTCGATTGTCTATAACGGCAAAACATATGCGCTCCTTAAGTCAAACATTGCCCAAGGAGAGGCATTTCATATTGGACCAACTAATCAATATACACCAGCAGGAGAAAGGATTTTTATTAATCTCTCAGATACGCAAGCAGATTATGATATCCCGGGTTGTGAGCATGGGAAAGATCTTGTCGAGATTAATGATCCAGCAACTGGCAACCGATGCTTTGGGGTAGAAGATGATTCTTTGATCTATATTTGTCGTGACACTCAGGAAAAGTGTTCTCAAAATGTGGTGACTGAGGGCGTACCCTTTGATGTTTATTATCGTGTCGATGATGGAACCGTTCCAGCAGAAATTTCTACCTTCTGTCCAAAGCCTGAGACCTCGCTTACCGAACGAGGACAACAAGTCATTAATGTCCAAGATCCTCAGGGTCAAGACAATCTCCAACTTGAGACTTTCCTTGTGGAAGAGGACAAACAACCATATACCTGGCTTGGGGCTTGGTGTAAGCCGGCCATCTACCTCTATCCTGAAGAACAGACGAAGGTAAATGTCCAGGTTAAACCAGAACAACCTTTTACCATTACCATCCCACGATATCCACAGGGAGGTTGGGATGTGACAGCAAATCCTGATGGGAACATTGAGTATCAAAATGCTTCTTACCCGTATCTGTATTGGGAATCAAGTATCCCAGATAATCTAATTACTGAACCAAAAGAAGGGTATGTGGTAACCCGTGCAGAACTTGATAACCTACTTGAAAATATTCTTCCAAAATTGGGGCTTAATGATAAAGAGACCTTTGCCTTTACTGTCTACTGGCAAGAAACCCTTCCCGCTTCTCCTTACTATTTCGTCGGAGTCATACCTCAAGCAAAAGTAGATGCCTGGGCACCATTGGCAATCAATCCAAAACCAGAAACTATCGGAAGAGTGACGCTCTACTTTAAGACACTTGATGAAAAAATTACTGTGTCTGAACCAAAACTCACAGGATTTGAGAGAAAAGGCTTCACCGTTACCGAATGGGGAGGGCTTTTCAAAGCTGACGAAAAACACAAAGACTTCACCTGCATTATGTAAGGCAAGTTAGCCTCGAATATTCCTCTATTGACTTTTTTTCACTCCAAACATATACTATTCGTGCTCTTTGATATTGGGAATTGGTTGTGTGTTTTTTCTCTACATACACCATTCCCGAGGTACCCTGAGCAATCAGGGGACGAAATGTTTTTTCTCTGTTACCGAGGTAACAGAAAGCATTTTCCTAATTATTTAGCTTAGGGAAAAAAGCAATCAATCCCGTATTAAAGAGCAAAAATTATCTCTTTTTCTTGTTGTTCTATTTTACGGCTTGCCGTAGCCTCTTGCGTTTGATAAAATTATCCCTACGAGTTGTCTGATCGCACTCGCCGTCTTAGCTCAGCGGTAGAGCAGCTGTTTTGTAAACAGCAGGTCGTCGGTCCGAATCCGACAGACGGCTCCATTTTGTTTTATATTTAAGCCGGGTTGGCGGAGTAGTCAATCGCACCTCGCTGTAGACGAGACGGCCGTATGGCCTACGGGAGTGCAAATCTCTCACCCGGCACTAGCGCCTCGATAGTTCAGTGGCAGAACGCCATCTTGGTAAGATGGAGGTCGTGAGTCCGATTCTCACTCGAGGCTCACGTAAAGAACTCTTTCAATCCTGCCTCAAATAGTGTATAATTGTCCATATGGCAAAAAAAGGCGAACACCGAATCAAAATTGGACTTACTTGTTCTGTTTGTAAAAACAGAAACTATGTTACCGAGAAAAACAAAATGGAAAATCCTGAGAAATTGAAGCTCAACAAGTTTTGTAGCCACTGCCGCAAAGTAACTGAGCATAAGCAAGTAGATAAGTTAAAGTAATAATGCAAAGGTTGGGGTATAGCAAATAGCGTATGGTTAAACTAGCGATCCATACGCTTTTTTAGTATAATCTAACGTTGTATAGGGGTGTGGTGAAATGGCTATCACAGCAGTCTCCAAAACTGCTTTTCACAGTTCGAATCTGTGCGCCCCTGCTGATAAATTTAGCCTCGCACTCTAGCCTCACGGCGGACGGACTCGAACCCCTTTCTAACATCGAAAAACAATGGAAGAAAACGTATCTATCTATACATTCCAACCTGATCATCCCAAGCTTTTTGCCTTCTATTTCCTTCAACAATTTTCTTTACTTCTGCAATTACTGATGTAAACCCTCTAGCTACCGGCTGCGGACTCTGCTCATCAGAAAAAATTCTTTCAGCTTCACCTTGTAAAGCGTTTCTTATAACCTCTTCCAGTATGTCCTTTGCCTTATATAGGGTCGATTCATACCCTGGCATGCTAGCTTCAAAAAGTGCCTCTAAAATCATTTGTCTATATGAGCCACCTATATGTCTTGCAAGAAATTGACCAGTAAAGCTAATGCTTCCAAAGGATAGTTGCGCTGGAACAACTCTTGCTTCTTGAGGATGAGCCGGATCATTTGGTGTTACACTCTTTTGAACTAAAAGCGCTGATGAGGTACCAGATTGTTCACTTGCAGAAGAAGCAAGCTCATTCTTTAACTGCCACTCACGCATCCAATCTTCACCATCAGAGAGTTCTTTACCTAACATAACAATATATTCTGTAGGAGCATCTTCGGTTGAGATGTGTGGTGATAATGATGAAGTTTGAAGTCTGCGTACAAGAGACGTATCCTCATCAATGTGTATAAATACACCAGTATTAGGGACTCTAAGCTCTCTTTTATTCTCACCAGCAACAGTGATTATATATATATGGAACCCCATAGCACTTCCATCGAAGTCTTTGGTGATACTAAGTATTTTTGTCCTTGGAGCATTGAGATCTACTTCAGTGACCACCGCTGGCTCTATGGCAGTAAATTGAGCTTCTGGTCTCGCGCCCCTACTCTCCCTCTTGGATCGTTCTTTTTCCTCAGCAATCATTGCAGCTACAACTAGTGGATCTCGCACAACACCAGGCAGTGAAGTCTGAGTAAAAATCTCTCTGGAAAGGATTCCAGACATCATATCTTTAGAAGAGAATGTTCTTTCACTCCTTTGAGGTGGTACAGCTACTTCTTCAGGAGAAATATCATAGAGAATAGGTTCAACGTCAGGTGTATGCACGACAACGAATGAAGAGCTATTGAGAAATATACGATCGTTGGGTGCTAATCTTCTGCCAATTGACCATGGCACACCAACCTGGAAACCAGGAAAGGTCGGATCAGCATTAGAAGAAACCTGATATTCTATATTATCCTCGCTCTGTATAGTATGAATTTGGCTACATTTTCCTGAATCCTGAAAAAAATATACCCCACTCTCAGGAGGAAGCCAATCTGGCCTGTTCACAAGAGTTAGCTCATATTTATTCTGTTCAGAACCATCTGATCCTAATAATGATACTATCTCCCTCTGATAGTCTGTAGGGGTTACGTCTGTAGGACGAGGTATCTCACTCATATATTTCAATTATATCATGGCTGATAGTAACAAATTTTAATCTAAAAGCTGGAAATCTAAAAATCAGGATTTTGTGCGTAAAAATTCTAATGTCCTTCACGAGAACCTGCCACGGTTTTATTTCATTTTTAGCCTCAAAAATTGCTAAAATATTCTAACGGATAAATGGAATCGAACGTCCTTATCACAATGTACAAATTTATTTTTCCTATTGACTTACAGTTACATTTATTATTAGATTGAATTAAGTTAATAAATATAATATGAACCGTCTTAAGATTACATCATACCTTCATATCGTTAAGCGAACCCGTCTTATTTTCTCTTTTGGTATTCCTCTTCTTGTGATTCTCTTCGGAATTACGTTTACACTTTTTGGACCCTACTTTGTTCGTTTGGTACATGCTAGTTTTGGAAGTTGGGGTGATAGTAGTCTGATTAATGCATGCGAAGACTCTCGCGGAATCGTCACACTAGTGTCACCGGGGGCAAGCTGCGATACCGGTTTAACTCAAGTAACTTGGCTCAAAGATGTTAATGCGGGCAATGGTTTGACTATATCCAGAAGTAGTTCTGGAGCAACATTGTCTTTAGCTAATCAAGATGGTTGGACTACAGCGAATGATACATGGACATATGTTTCTGCAAATAGCTTCAAAATATCAGGTACTGACCGAACAGCAATCTTTACTAAAGGTACACGTGTGAAACTTACTAATAATTCTACAACTTATTATGGTGTTGTACTCTCAAGTAGCTATTCAACCGATACAACTGTAACTCTTTTTGCTAATAATGATTATTCTCTTGCCAATTCGGCAATAACAAATCCCTACTATTCTTATGAAGCAAGTCCACAAGGCTATCCTGGAACCTTTAATTTCACACCAACTTATACTTCGGGTGGAGGTGCTTTTACTAATAATCCAACAACTAACAAAGCAACGTTTTTCATTTTAGGGAACGTAATGTTCTATTGGGTTGATTTCACATATGATGCTAACTCCGGAGGGTCAGGATATACGCAAATTAATCTTCCGGTTGCAGCAAAAGATCAGTTTGAAACGGGCTCTGGGCAAAATACCTCAAGCTCTTTTGCTCTTTCTGTGGCAGCTGATTCAGCAGGACGTACATTCGTATATAAATATGATGGAACAACCGCAATTGTTAACGGTGCTAAACTCGCAGTAAATGGCAGGTATAGTTTCTAAAAAGTATCTATATACGACCGAAAAATTACTACCACTAATTACGAACTGCGGACAAGATCTCCTTTTCCTAAAAGAAAATGCGGCTACTCGCTTACATTTTTAGCCAGTTGAGAAGCCAAAGCAAGATCACCTTGTTGTACAGCTTTAGCAATTGCTTGTGCCTGTTTGGGTCGATATATTTTTCCGACAAGCATTCCATTCGGCATCTCAATAAACTTAGCAACATCCAAACCACCTAAATATACTGGTTCAAAACCTATGTCAGCTATAATCTGGGTGGCAACTTCTTTTGCGTATTTATCTTCGGAAGCAAAAAACATAGCGACCGGTCGATGTTGACCACGACCAACTTCGGACAGATACGTTGCAAAGAACATATTAAAAGTCCTGACGAGTTTTACTCCGGGCATACGAGCTTGGTTAAATACTGCGACGCTTGTACCAATATCTATAAGACCTGTTGCTCCATATTGATTTGTTGCATCTATGACTATTTTGTCTGATAAATCTTTCGCTTGTAACAAGGCGGCATCAATATCTTCCCACCTGGTAGATAAAATCACTAGCTCACTCTTTTTTACCGCTTCACGTACAGAAGAGCCCTGAACACCATTGCCAATTTTACTAGCTCGTTCTTTAAGCTTTTCTTCATTTCGTGTAAAACAGATAGTGACTCCATGGCCAACTTTACTTAACTGTGTTGCGAGATATCCACCGATATTACCCGCTCCAATAATTGCTATTTTCATATACAGTCTCCTTGTGTTATCATATAGTTACTATAAGTGACTACCTTCTTTTTTTCAAGAAGGCACTAAAAGGTAACTAGTGATGAAACCAACTTCTAAATTTAATATATTTTCCGCAGTATGCATTACCCGCTATGCACTTATGAAAATTGCAGATAAGTGGACTATTTTGGTTCTAGCAGCACTTTCGGAACAGCCCTATTATTTTGGGGAACTCAAACGAAAAATTGAATGTATTTCTCAAAAAATGTTGACGCAAACGTTACGCAAGCTCGAAACAGATGGCTTTATTGAACGTAAAGTCATAAAAGGGAACGTTACAAAGGTTTCCTATTCACTAACAAAGCTCGGAATTAGTCTCGTTGAACCTTTACAAGGATTACAGCAATGGGCTATCACTAACGCAGATGAACTCGATCAACACAGACAAGTCCGCGTAATTAAATAGGCTTATTAGCTTCGTATTGCACCGTATATGAATATGCCTTACACAAGCTGAAGTACATGTCTTCTTGAATGATTTGAATAAAAGCTGGAATATAAAACTCACAATTTTGTGCGTAAAGAGTTCTAACGCCGCGCGCGTACCCTTGCCCAATAATTTATCCTCGAATTCTAGCCTCACGGCAGATAGAATCGAACCTTTTAGGACTCACCTTTAAGAGGCAAAAACCCATGTTGATCTAACATTTTAATAACACCCCGAAGTAAGTAATTATTACCAAAATCTATAAGGTACTTTCTACTATTTTTATTTTCCGGAGCAATCATCTTTTTTTCTTTCAAACGACTGATATAACGAGAAACTTGAGCCGGAATTGTGTTGGGAAATAGTTCTTTTAAGTCTGATGCTTGAAATAATTGTTTTTTAACCGCAATTTTTAAAATATCCGCCTCAAGCTGAGTAATAACTTTTCTATCAAGTGAGAAACTAATGGCAGGAAGTAATATTTTTTCAGATAAATAACTATAATCTAACAAATGGTCAATTTTTTCTATCTCCTGTTTCAATCCAGATAACACATACTCACTCCAATTTAAGAGGCCAGTACTATCCCCTGCATCTGCTTTCGATAAATACGAATAATATTTCTCTCGATCGCTACAAAAAATTGCAGTAGGGTTAATAATTCTTCCTACGTGAACATTAAAACCTGACTTTATAAGTTGTGCGTAGGTAAGTAATCTAACAGTACGACCATTACCATTTCCAAAGGGGTGAATCCATACAAAACGATGATGTGCTAATGCAATTTTAAGCAGATCATATTTATGTGGATCGTCATTATTAATAAATCCATTTAACTCCTGCATATAATCAATGACTTGCAGAGATTCTGGGGGTACATGTTGTGTACCAGCAATTTTAATATTTCCTTTTCGATATTCACCAGGATGAGTATCTCCTTCTTCATGAGGAGATAAACCACCCACAACTCTCTTATGTAACTCACGTATGAAAGCGTCATTTATAGGTGTTGCATCTATAGAATTATCAATAAAATCCATTGCTGCTTCTATATTTTGAATTTCATTTATTTTTTCGTCTTTACTCTTATGTTTCTCTAACTTCGTTTCAATAAACTCAGCAATAGTCGTATGATTTCCTTCAATACGTGCAGACCCAATACTTTCTAAGGTATGAAATATACTTTTTAATTGGAAAAATATCCGAGGTGGAGTGCTACCACCTAAAGGCTTTTTCCTTAAATAATCTAACTCAATAATTAAATCTGTCAAAGTAGAGTTAAATTTGGGCTGTACTAGTAATAATTTGTCGTATGAATACTTACTCATTTTATTTTCAATATTTAACATATTTAGCTAAATTTGAAGCTAAAAAGAGAATATCACACTATCGAACATTTAACAATTGCCATTTTAACATTTAACACCATCCCTAAAGTAATTCATATAAAGCTTGGAATTTAAACTCCTGATTCTGTGCGTAAAAAATTCTAACTTAATGATATACTCTTCTCATGAGCATTTGGATCATTGCAACAAAACTCCTTAGCCCCCTACGTTGCACCAACAAGCTTTGTGGTTGATTCATCATTTTTATTTTGTGGCAATGACAGCAATTCGTGATGGGCAAAAAGAATACTTCAAATAATTCACATGGTCTGCTTTTTTTGCTGCCAATGGAACAGAGGGTTCTTCTAATGACTTTATAGTAAAACCCGCTTTTATTGTTTCATTTACAATATCAGCAACTGGTCTCAAAAATAGCGGTGATGTTGTGCCCCATGGCTTTTCAAGATAAAGCCAACTGAAAGAATCATTAGCAAAGCCTGAATATCTTTTGGCCTGATCTTTATATACTTTTTCAATATCCGATGGTTTGAAACTCAACTTTTGACTCATTGCCATATTTTAGCAGAAATCAGTAGAGTTGTATAAAGACTTTCTTGATATAATATGAGCTAAATATGGCTCACGGTAGACAGACTCAAACCTTTGTACTATCATAAATCATCGAGAAACTTCCTTAATCTCGTGTCTCGTAACTTACTTAATGTTTTTGTCTCAATTACGCTAATTCTTCTCCCTGATACACCAACTACATGACCGACTTCCTCCAGAGTTTGTTCTCTCCAATCATTAGTTCCAATCCCAAAACGTAATTCTATCACTTTTCTTTCTCTTTCAGAAAGTTCTCCTAAAACAGAAGCAATCATAGCCCTCTCCTCAACAGCGCTCATAAGATCAGCTTGTCTTCCATCTTCCCTATCGGGCTCTCTCGTATCCCGATAGACGATTACCTCCTGCATCTCTCTTTGCTTTCTTACCAATGAAGCAGTCGCCCCTTCCCTTAATATTTGTTGCGGAGTTGTTTTTTTATTTTTCATTTTCTCATAACATTGCAATAATGCTGTTTGCAAGATCTCTACATTTGTCTCTTCATCAGCAGAAAAATGCGGTTGTACTACGGTAAAGACAGATCTCAGATTAAGGAACAACAAGGCTTTTTTTCCCATTTTTTGTTGATCAACATTCGTATTACTTATTCCTTCTAAAAGTATTTCTTGTTTATCTAGACGAAGCGTGTCTGGAAGGAGTTCTGCCATCATTCTATAAAAATCTAAAACTGATCCTGCTTGATTACGTTTGCGTACCATTATTACCATATCATCAAGGACATTATTTATTGATGGAAGGTCAGTTGCTGCTGCTATTCTTTCTCCTATTTTAGCTTTTGTCACTAATTCCTCTCTGCTAAGCCTATGAATACGATTTTTAAACATTCCCGTCCAACGTTCACCCGGATCTACCGTCCCTCTGCGTTCTAATTGATCACGTTGAGAAAAATCCGATGTAGTGGTAAGTCCTACAAAAAGCGCATTTGGAAATCTCCGCCACAGTTCCTGGCGTTGTCTTCCCAATGTATCATCATCAACAATGATCAATTCTACTCCTTTTGCAACCGCTGGAATATCTGATAATGTTTCAAGGGAAGGTAATGTTGTGTTGATGACATTTCCTCTTACACCTGTTAGGCGGCCATCATAATTAGTTACCTCAATCCCCCCTGCATGACTCTCAATTGTTGCTTTCGTTTCATCTAAGGTCTCTCTTGTTGATGAGGTAACAATTGTCTTCAGACCAAGTGCCACAAATTCAGCTACAATGGTCTTATCTGCGCCTGTAGGTAATTCAAGATAACCTCCGGTCCTTCCACTTGCCAAAAAATCACGCCAATCATGCATGACTGAAGTTTTATGTCTTTGTCCTCTCAAGTTATAATCCAAGAATCCAACTGCTTTTGCTCGATTTAGATCGAGTACACTGGTTCTTCCTGATTCATGATCTACTCTCGCCATAGAGTCGTAAATCTTATCATAAAACTATGGGCTTTTCAAGTGAATGCATAATTACTTCTCAGAGGTTAATAACCTGACCAGTCTCACCTGATATAAAACAACCTCGCGCAATGCCATTAAACACCAAACGAGGTCGTGATTTGACTTTCCCATCAATATGCCAACTTGAGATGATACCAGTCGTTTCCATATACCAATAACCATCAGAACCAAATGGAAGAATGGGGTTATTAGATTGGGAAAGACCACCATAGTTATCTATTTTAAGAAATGTTTTTTCATCCTCGCCAGTATGTTCGTCCAGAAGATACCCTAACTTGTCATTGAAAATGTAAACAATTCCCTCATCGATAGCGGCACTAATAACATCGTTCTCAAAATGCATCGTTCTCAGCATTTTATTGCCATCTTTGCTTACCACAAAGACCGTGCTTGCATCAGATGGATTACTTGTATCAATAGTGGCTACAACAGCAGTTTCAGCGTTACTCTTTATCAATATACCAATCTCTCCATTGGGTAAAGTGTATCTCAATTGAAAAGGTATCTTAAGGTCGCCTTGATTTCCTTCGCAGAATACAGGTAATCTAACATTTGTTCGATCAAATTGGGGAAGAACTCCATAGGTAATAAGAAATAACATACAGGTAATGCCAAACCCTATACTACTAGAAACAACGAACTCCCTGCGTTTCCTTTTTTGCGCTTTTAGAGATGCAAGAATTCCTGCAAGAAAGGAACCGCTGAAGAAAGTAAGAAAGAGAAAAAAATAATATGCTGAACCTGGCTCTTGTAGGATAGCGATATAGAGTAGCCCAATTATTAGATTGATAAATATACTGGTACCAAGTCCTATTTGTAAAGGCGTCATCCTTAATAAGTATAGCAGACGTTTGTCCTGCCCAACATTTCAGCCTCGAACTCTAGCTTTACGACGGACGGACTCGAACCTTTTAAGACTCTCCTTTAAGAGGTAAAAAACCATGTTGATCTAACATTTTAATAACACCCCGAAGTAAGTAATTATTACCAAAATCTATAAGGTACTTTCTACTATTTTTATTTTCCGGAGCAATCATCTTTTTTTCTTTCAAACGACTGATATAACGAGAAACTTGAGCCGGAATTGTGTTGGGAAATAGTTCTTTTAAGTCTGATGCTTGAAATAATTGTTTTTTAACCGCAATTTTTAAAATATCCGCCTCAAGCTGAGTAATAACTTTTCTATCAAGTGAGAAACTAATGGCAGGAAGTAATATTTTTTCAGATAAATAACTATAATCTAACAAATGGTCAATTTTTTCTATCTCCTGTTTCAATCCAGATAACACATACTCACTCCAATTTAAGAGGCCAGTACTATCCCCTGCATCTGCTTTCGATAAATACGAATAATATTTCTCTCGATCGCTACAAAAAATTGCAGTAGGGTTAATAATTCTTCCTACGTGAACATTAAAACCTGACTTTATAAGTTGTGCGTAGGTAAGTAATCTAACAGTACGACCATTACCATTTCCAAAGGGGTGAATCCATACAAAACGATGATGTGCTAATGCAATTTTAAGCAGATCATATTTATGTGGATCGTCATTATTAATAAATCCATTTAACTCCTGCATATAATCAATGACTTGCAGAGATTCTGGGGGTACATGTTGTGTACCAGCAATTTTAATATTTCCTTTTCGATATTCACCAGGATGAGTATCTCCTTCTTCATGAGGAGATAAACCACCCACAACTCTCTTATGTAACTCACGTATGAAAGCGTCATTTATAGGTGTTGCATCTATAGAATTATCAATAAAATCCATTGCTGCTTCTATATTTTGAATTTCATTTATTTTTTCGTCTTTACTCTTATGTTTCTCTAACTTCGTTTCAATAAACTCAGCAATAGTCGTATGATTTCCTTCAATACGTGCAGACCCAATACTTTCTAAGGTATGAAATATACTTTTTAATTGGAAAAATATCCGAGGTGGAGTGCTACCACCTAAAGGCTTTTTCCTTAAATAATCTAACTCAATAATTAAATCTGTCAAAGTAGAGTTAAATTTGGGCTGTACTAGTAATAATTTGTCGTATGAATACTTACTCATTTT
This sequence comes from Patescibacteria group bacterium, assembly GCA_038063415.1. Classification (GTDB taxonomy): domain Bacteria; phylum Patescibacteriota; class Microgenomatia; order Levybacterales; family UBA12049; genus JBBTVD01. The sequence continues at coordinate 54,844 of JBBTVD010000020.1, read as the reverse complement.
ATTTTCAATATTTAACATATTTAGCTAAATTTGAAGCTAAAAAGAGAATATCACACTATCGAACATTTAACAATTGCCATTTTAACATTTAACACCATCCCTAAAGTAATTCATATAAAGCTTGGAATTTAAACTCCTGATTCTGTGCGTAAAAAATTCTAACTTAATGATATACTCTTCTCATGAGCATTTGGATCATTGCAACAAAACTCCTTAGCCCCCTACGTTGCACCAACAAGCTTTGTGGTTGATTCATCATTTTTATTTTGTGGCAATGACAGCAATTCGTGATGGGCAAAAAGAATACTTCAAATAATTCACATGGTCTGCTTTTTTTGCTGCCAATGGAACAGAGGGTTCTTCTAATGACTTTATAGTAAAACCCGCTTTTATTGTTTCATTTACAATATCAGCAACTGGTCTCAAAAATAGCGGTGATGTTGTGCCCCATGGCTTTTCAAGATAAAGCCAACTGAAAGAATCATTAGCAAAGCCTGAATATCTTTTGGCCTGATCTTTATATACTTTTTCAATATCCGATGGTTTGAAACTCAACTTTTGACTCATTGCCATATTTTAGCAGAAATCAGTAGAGTTGTATAAAGACTTTCTTGATATAATATGAGCTAAATATGGCTCACGGTAGACAGACTCAAACCTTTGTACTATCATAAATCATCGAGAAACTTCCTTAATCTCGTGTCTCGTAACTTACTTAATGTTTTTGTCTCAATTACGCTAATTCTTCTCCCTGATACACCAACTACATGACCGACTTCCTCCAGAGTTTGTTCTCTCCAATCATTAGTTCCAATCCCAAAACGTAATTCTATCACTTTTCTTTCTCTTTCAGAAAGTTCTCCTAAAACAGAAGCAATCATAGCCCTCTCCTCAACAGCGCTCATAAGATCAGCTTGTCTTCCATCTTCCCTATCGGGCTCTCTCGTATCCCGATAGACGATTACCTCCTGCATCTCTCTTTGCTTTCTTACCAATGAAGCAGTCGCCCCTTCCCTTAATATTTGTTGCGGAGTTGTTTTTTTATTTTTCATTTTCTCATAACATTGCAATAATGCTGTTTGCAAGATCTCTACATTTGTCTCTTCATCAGCAGAAAAATGCGGTTGTACTACGGTAAAGACAGATCTCAGATTAAGGAACAACAAGGCTTTTTTTCCCATTTTTTGTTGATCAACATTCGTATTACTTATTCCTTCTAAAAGTATTTCTTGTTTATCTAGACGAAGCGTGTCTGGAAGGAGTTCTGCCATCATTCTATAAAAATCTAAAACTGATCCTGCTTGATTACGTTTGCGTACCATTATTACCATATCATCAAGGACATTATTTATTGATGGAAGGTCAGTTGCTGCTGCTATTCTTTCTCCTATTTTAGCTTTTGTCACTAATTCCTCTCTGCTAAGCCTATGAATACGATTTTTAAACATTCCCGTCCAACGTTCACCCGGATCTACCGTCCCTCTGCGTTCTAATTGATCACGTTGAGAAAAATCCGATGTAGTGGTAAGTCCTACAAAAAGCGCATTTGGAAATCTCCGCCACAGTTCCTGGCGTTGTCTTCCCAATGTATCATCATCAACAATGATCAATTCTACTCCTTTTGCAACCGCTGGAATATCTGATAATGTTTCAAGGGAAGGTAATGTTGTGTTGATGACATTTCCTCTTACACCTGTTAGGCGGCCATCATAATTAGTTACCTCAATCCCCCCTGCATGACTCTCAATTGTTGCTTTCGTTTCATCTAAGGTCTCTCTTGTTGATGAGGTAACAATTGTCTTCAGACCAAGTGCCACAAATTCAGCTACAATGGTCTTATCTGCGCCTGTAGGTAATTCAAGATAACCTCCGGTCCTTCCACTTGCCAAAAAATCACGCCAATCATGCATGACTGAAGTTTTATGTCTTTGTCCTCTCAAGTTATAATCCAAGAATCCAACTGCTTTTGCTCGATTTAGATCGAGTACACTGGTTCTTCCTGATTCATGATCTACTCTCGCCATAGAGTCGTAAATCTTATCATAAAACTATGGGCTTTTCAAGTGAATGCATAATTACTTCTCAGAGGTTAATAACCTGACCAGTCTCACCTGATATAAAACAACCTCGCGCAATGCCATTAAACACCAAACGAGGTCGTGATTTGACTTTCCCATCAATATGCCAACTTGAGATGATACCAGTCGTTTCCATATACCAATAACCATCAGAACCAAATGGAAGAATGGGGTTATTAGATTGGGAAAGACCACCATAGTTATCTATTTTAAGAAATGTTTTTTCATCCTCGCCAGTATGTTCGTCCAGAAGATACCCTAACTTGTCATTGAAAATGTAAACAATTCCCTCATCGATAGCGGCACTAATAACATCGTTCTCAAAATGCATCGTTCTCAGCATTTTATTGCCATCTTTGCTTACCACAAAGACCGTGCTTGCATCAGATGGATTACTTGTATCAATAGTGGCTACAACAGCAGTTTCAGCGTTACTCTTTATCAATATACCAATCTCTCCATTAGGCAATGCATATCTCAATCGAGAAGGTATCGTAAGGTCGCCTTGAGTCCCTTCGCAGAATACAGGCAGTCTTACATTTGTTCGATCAAATTGGGGGAGAATTCCATAGGTAAGAAGAAATAATATATAGGTAATGCCAAATCCTATACTACTAGAAATAACGAACATCCTGCGTTTCCTCTTTTGCACTTTTAGAGATGCAAGAATCCCTGCAAAAGAACGAACTACTTCCATAAAAGCTGCGTGAATAAGCTTTCTTAAACCTTCAATAGGATTTCCTTCTGGTCGTGCCATAAGAAGTGTATTTTACATTATTTATAGCACAATTAAAACATTAAAGGATAAAATCTAGTTAGTATTCAATATGGGGCCGTAAAACTCACCATTTTGTGCGTAAAGAGTTCTAACGTCTTTCACAAGAGCCTATTACATCCGATAGTACAGATAGTTGATCATCTCTTCAAAATTCGTTATAATCCCTCCATGACAGCTGAATTTAAAAAACGTGGATTATCATCGGAAACATTTGTGGCACGTGTTGAAGATAGCGATAGCGTTGTAACGCATTGGCCATTTGGATCCATGGCGAACGAAAATCTATATACTCCTAAATACAATCCAGAAGCAGCAGGCTTAAACGCTCCAGACCAATCACGAGCTTTAGTATTAGGAGAAATGCTATTTGGAGGAATAGAAACTGCCTGGATGAACGTAAGAGATGATCGACGACACTCTCCTAGCTACCGTTTGTATTTCAAGATGGAAGATGCTCAGGAAGCGGCGGCATGGCAACAACTGGCGGGAGTAAACGTTGCACTGCAAGTCGAATTAAGCCCAGAAAAAAACATCTATGCACCATCAAGAAGGGCTAAAATTACTCGTGTACTAGGTATAGAACAACCAATTTCTACCCCGAATTCTCGGGGTTATTATCGTAATCTAGCAGCATCTGGTAAAGTAGGATACATTCAGGGTACCGTAGTCGAGGATACAACACCGTCAGATTACTATCATACTCCGCTAGATTTAGGTCCACGAACAAGCCCAGCGACATTAGTTTGTAGCTATACTGAATTGAGATCTCCAAAGGGCTCGTTAGTCTATCCAAGTCCCCAAGCTGGTGATGAAATCAGAGCTCGTGTGGACCGAAGGACTTCCTGGCCAAATTCATTTAGACAAACAGAAGGCGTAATTTTTTTATTGAATCATGAAGTTGGTCAACCAAAGTAGATATAATGGATTCATGGACAAAAGACTACCTTACTTCACTAGACGGACAAACCGTAAAAGATAGCCAAGTGCTTATTGCAATGATGCAGCGGATAAGCGACCAGGCACCAAAGATGTGGAATGTAGGCACTATCGGATTTGATACCTACCATTACAAATACGATAGCGGACGTGAAGGTGACGGTCTTGTTATTGGCTTTTATCCAAGGAAAGGTAAGATTACTATTTACCTGATGGACGGCACGGCACGTTACTCTGAACTCCTGGCTACGCTAGGTAAACATACGACTACCGGGTATTGTCTGTATATCAAGCAGGTTCATGATATAGAGCTGCCAATCCTTGAGAAAATCTTGCAACAGTCTTATGAACATATAAAGTCAAAGTCCCAAGACGGACCTATAGATAGAATATTATGGCAAACCAAAAAAGAGGCGTAAGACGGCTACAATGTATTACTGCTCTTCTTTATTAATCTCCATGAAATAGGAGGGGTCTGGCTCGTCAGGCATTTGTACTGTTTTGACATACCTGAATCCTGCTTTTTCATAGGCTCTAATTGCTCGCTTATTATTGGGTTCAGGGTCAATGAAACATTTTTTAATACCTGGATCGACAAAAATAATCTCTTGTAAAAATTTTTTTATCATCATAGTCCCGAAACCTTTACCCATCAGTTTTGGATCTCCAACAAAAAGATCAACTCCTGCATCTGAAGCCCCATAGCCTGTTATATGAGAAAATTCTGGCCAGTCTCCCGCTCTATAACTTTGTATATAGGCAACAGGATACGTATCATACAGGACAATATAGCCTTTGGTTGGTTCTTCACCAGTTATTTTTGGTAGATACTCTTTGGAAACATGATCGAAGGTTTGCTCTTCATCTTTATCGTACCACGCATGGACATGGGGTTCATTTAACCACCTATGAAGAAGTGGCAAATCCTCCATTTGTACTCTTCGAAATGAGATATTCTCAGCGCTAAGCACTTGGGTTTTAAAGTTACTCTCGGTAAATGTTTGCTGTGCCATAGATGTTTAGCAATAATAACAATCTTTTGAGACACTGACAAGCTGGTATTTGGTTATCTCATGTATAATAACGATATGCAGACAACCTGTGGAACGGGTTCTTCCTGATGATCTAATTCAGGATCCAAATGTATGTTATTATTATGAATGTTGGCATTCTAGGGATAAAGTATTCGAGAGAGCGATGAATATAAAAATTACCAAAAAAGGCAGTAAAAAACTTGAAGCATTCCATAAGAAAGAGTGGGCTTCTGAAGATGTAAAACATTATGGAAAACCAATCCCTTGGGACAGGTGGCAGAAAAAAGACTTCACACTGGAAGTATGTGAAGACAAAGAAATTATCGGATCACTTACTTTTACGATTAATGCAGATGTCGCCTACATCGACATCTTTCTGGTGGCCGACGGCAAAAGGAGTCAAGGTATAGGGAGAGTTCTCATCGCAAAAGCAGAAAAGCTTGCCAGAGAACATGGTGTGCATAAAATATATTTACAAACTGGAAAAGATTGGGAATCCGTTACCTTTTATGTATCACAAGGGTACAAAAAAACAGCTGATCTTCCAAACCATTATTTCCACACGGACTTTGTTGAAATGACAAAATTTTTATAATTTTATTAAAAGCTTTATTTTGGTCAGACCAGTTATTTTTATGTAGATAACTTTTTTGTATTTTGCTTAAACCAAAGAGTTATTTCCTCAAACGTCAAACTTGCATTCTCTACCTTCAGAGCAAACTCCAGCTCCTTCTCATGTGTATTCACTAATTGCAAGTTATTTATCTGCAAAAATAATCCAGCAGAAGCCAACGATGTGCGTTTGTTGCCGTCAACAAAGGGATGATTTTTAAGTAATGAATGGAACAAAGCAGCAGCCTTTTCAAAAAGTGTCGGATAGAGATCCCCTCCATCATAACTTGCCTGTGGACGGTAGACAGCTGATTCCAAAAGCCCTACATCACGCAAGCCGTGAGAACCACCTGTCCGCTTGATGACAGCATCATGAATTGCCAAAACTTGTTGTGGAGTCAAATAATTCACCGTTTTGCTAATTCCTTAAGGACATCTTCGTGCTCGGTAATAAATTCGTCAACCATTTGCATAAACTTTGCATCCACACCGCCTGTTTTATTCGTTTTTGCGGGTGTAATCAAAATATTGGTTGGCTTTCCGGTAATAAGTACCTTATCTCCTGCTTGTAATTCACCACGAAGACCTTTTGGGATCACAATACCCAGAGAATTTCCTATTTGAATAACTGATTGCTGCATTTGCATAATATAATTATGTTATAACACAAACATGTCCCTGTCAAGCGCTATGCTATACTAAAGCGTATGAAAATACTCCATAGATTCATACAAAAACATACCCATCCCTTTTTCCAACTTAATCTCTTGCATATTCTTAATGATGGTTACTTTGCTAGTTTCGCACTGTTTCTTCCCTTTATTGCCAAAGATATGCACATAAGTCTTACTGACGTAGGATTACTTGGCACAATTCTCAGCTCTCTTGGTTTTTTTCTCGCCCTTCCCTCAGGATATATCGCAGCCAAAATAGGTGGTCTTCGACTATTGGTATTTGGCATGTTCTTTTATGCCCTAGGGTATCTCGCAACTTCTTTTTCCCCCAATTATTTGGGGTTGTTCCCTGCCGTTATTCTTGCGGGTGTGGGACTTGGAATATTTCATCCAGTGGCCTTTGCACTTATCGCCAAGTGGTCGACCAAAGAAACACGGGGCAGACAAATGGGTAATTTCACCGCGCTAGGCGAGGTTGGAAGAATAGGGATTGCCTCACTGGTAACGATTATTATTGCCGCTGTTGGATGGCGCTCAACCGCGTTTCTTTATGCAATTATAGCAATAGTCATTGGCTTCTTCTTTTTCTTCTTTTTACTCAAAAAGACAGAAAAAATGACACTTAAAGAAAAGCCAGCACTGCCAATGAGACTGAGAGAAATTATCGCTCAGAAGCGGTTTCTCTTTGTGAATGCCACAAGCCTTTTTGACAGTTTTGCCAGTACTTCTCTTTTTATCTTCCTTCCCTTTTTATTACTCGAGAGAGGGACTGAACCGGCTCTGTTGGGTCTGCTTTCGGCTGCATACTTTGCCGGTAATTTTGTCGGTAAGACAGCTTTGGGTAGACTTGTCGATAGGTTTGGTAATACCAAAATTTTTATTGTTTCACAGCTACTGATGGCTGTTTTTATTACCATTATGGCAAGTACACCATTCCTGCCTCTTATTATCGTGAGTTCAATAGTCCTGGGAGTCTTTACCAAAGGCACGGTGCCAGTCGTCCAAACCATGGTCTCAGAATCAGTCGAACATCATGGGAACTTTGAAAAAGCCTTTGGTTTTAATTCCATGATTGCTCGTATTGGAGGTACTATTGCCCCGATACTCCTTGGATTTATTTCAGATGAATTTAGTATCACTACTGCCTTTTTTGTTATGGCCATCGCTGCACTTCTGGCGATCATTCCAGCTGTTGGATTTGCCTTGAGTAAAGAACAGTAGCTATATCTTTTTTAACCGAAGTAACGGATAACTTCCCACAAGCAGTAAGAAGACGGCTGAACCAACCATCAGGAGAGAAAAGGACACCTGTGCAGTAAGTACCCCAAGTACCAGCGTAAAAATCGTTGAAACAATTCTTGTCAAAAAGCTTTCCAGAGACAGGATGCTTGCCCGTGCATGAGAAGAGATTGCCTGATTAATCTCTACCCCCAGTTTTGCTTCAAGATATCCCCTGAAGAAATAGGCAATAAACATGCCAACAAGCGCAATAATTGGATGCGTCACGAGTCCAATAAGCAAAAATGAACCAAGAAATAGCAGGAGTAATAAACGAGTATCCCAATCGGAATACTTTTTGAAGAGGTGGACACCAAACGCACTACTCAGCACACCAATAGCAATATAGAACCCCCAACTGGTCTCATCCAGTTTCATTGCCGAAAAAAGTGGTGTGTAGAAAAACTTAAAGCTCATAAAAAACCCGCTGATAAGTGAGGCAATAACCAGCAAGTAGAGTAATTGGGTATTTGCTTTAACATGTTGAAGGCCAATCAGTCCCCCTTTGAAAATATTACCACTAATACGAGTGTAGGAATGTGGCTTCGCAAGCAAAAGCAGTACCCCCGAAAGAAAAAAACAAAACCCGCTAAGATAAAGTGACCACCGTAGATCGAATGCAATCGTTAATCCTCCAACGATGGTTGAAAAAACAGTCATCATCAGTGAATACATTTTTACTTGCGCAAAGTCATGTTTAAAGTTGGTTGAGACAGAATGAAGAAGCGCCGTATTGCTCCCTGAAGTCAAGGTATATGCCGCTGCATTAATCACAAAAAAACTAATATAATACATCAGTGGCAGATGTAATGTCTGGAAAAAGAACGTTGTCGTCATAATAAAGTAGCCGATGATCAGTGAAATTTTTGGAGAGAAATAATCAGCAACAACGCCTGTGGGATATTCAAACAGTAAGGCACAAACGGAATAAATAGCAAGCATGAGATAAATCTGTTCTGTTGGAATTTCCTGCCACTGATAATACAGAATAATAGTCGGCCACCAGAATTGGCTGCTTGCAAGGATGGTGGAGAGTTTAATTTTTGTAATGTCAGACATACCGCTAAGTATAGTATAAAAGAAATACTATCTCTAGTGACGATGCTGTCAATGCATAAGCGAGTATTCTAGCCTATAATTAGTTTAATGACAATCGAGCGAATATCCTTTTTAAAGTCTCCAGAGGTGAGAGTAAGACAAGCAGAAAGAAAAGTTTGGAGACTGTCAGGTGCAGAAGCATATAGAGAACAAGGCATTGATCGACTCATCTCTGATGTTGGTGATGAAATTGATGCAACAACAACGATCCCGCGTATCGCACATATCTTAGGTTGGTCACAAGATACCGCGGATAAATTTTTCTCTCATCAAGCGCGTCAACCTTTTAAAAGTGCTATCCAACTGGAGCACAATCACGAAGCAAGAAAAGAACAACTCGCTACTATCGGCAGCTATTTGAAGCTAAAGTATGACCACGCAACGGATAAGACTGAAAAAAAATCTACCGCAAGAAAACTTCGAAAATTCAGCTCATATGCGTTATGGAATCTTTTTTCTCAGGAATTTTATGTTCTGGAAGATGAAATAAATGGGGTCACTGCGCAAGGTCGAGCGTCGGGAGAAATAGCCCCGACACCAGAAATACTTACATTATTTAAGCAAGAAGCTGCAAAAAAAGCTGCTGATGAAGGAGAAGCTGATGAGCTGTATCAAAGAGCTCTTCAAACTACTGACAACGCTCATTTCCCTTTCGCGAAAAACTTTTTGGATAATCATCGCGGAGATAAAAAAGTGAGAGATGTTCTTTCTGGAGTTGTCGAACAAAGATTGAGTGATAGAGAGCTCCAGATCAAACATTTGCAATTAACCTGGAAAACGCATGCATTTCTGCTACAAATGGGAATTGATTGGGAAACGTATTTAGAAATATATGACTTTCCTGACCCTAAAAATTTAGCAATAAATCTGGAGAACGCGCTCGAATCTGATAGCGCAGAGACACAAAACCTCTTAGCTCATATGCAAACAGAAACTCCTCGCGCCAGAGAAAAGAGAGAGCAAGAGGGAAAAATAAACTATGCAGAAGTACAGCTTGAAAGAGCAATCACTCACAGGCTTCCTGAAGAAGCTGAATCAGCAGAACAAATTACAAGAAAAATAAGAGAAGTGGAGGATCATGCATACAGCCTCTTACCATTGGCAGATGTTTCTCTTGAAACAAGCCATGTAGAAGCAACTGCCAGCAGGACAGGTGCTATGCGAGCCTGGAACTTCAGCTATACCAATACCGCAGGGCTTCCCGTAAATGTGGTAAACAACAATCCACGACGTTCAAAAGAACGTTTCGCGGCAGCCCACCTCCATGAACTGACGCATAAAGCGCACTCTTTTCTTTTACAACAATTAGAAACCAACGGCGTCTATCAGAAAGGTTCCTATCATGAAATCGCTCCTCGTATTCAAGAAGAAATTGCTGAATTATTGGAAACACAAATGAGAATTATCATGGGAAACTCATCTGCCACAACGCACCAGGAGTCACCAGATCTTGAGAAGGCAATTATTATCCGAAGAAATATTGTCGAAGCATTAACCCAACAAACAGTAGCACAAGAGCTTGAAAGAAGATTAAAATCTGGACAAACGCACCTCAGTAGTGAGCAAGCAGGAGAACTTGTTGATCAGATGCAACCTCGCATCAGTGCATTATATAAAAAAGGCACAGGGATAAATCATCCGCATGAGACATTATTGACCAATCTTGATCCACTTGATCACTATAATGGCATGGCATATATCTCCTCTACCCTAACATCTGAAGCCTTGGGAGATGCCTTTTACGAACGATTCACAAGACCTGATTGGATTAACGATAATGACGCATATATTCTCTTCCTAGGTTTACTTGCGCATTCTGGAGCACACCCAGATAAAACAACAACATATAAAGAATTTATCAGCACCGCAGACATACAGCAAATACAAAGAGAGCTGGAAGGGTATGGTATCCCGACACAAAGAGAAACAATCGTATGGGAAGGGATTTAACAGGAATTACTTCTGTAAATAATGCCTCCGTTCTACATCTGGGAACCGTTCAATAGCATATCGCAGCATGGTACGCGGCATCTTGTGATATCTTGGTTTGAGAAATACTTCTTCTTGTTCTTTTGAGACTCTCTCGAAGCATCCACCCCACAGCTTTTTGGATGAGATCATGACTATCATGTAAGAGAATATCTGCAATCTTAAACGTCAAATCAGATTCACCATTTTTAATAAAAGCATAGGTTGCAATCATTGCAATTCTTCGCTCCCAAAGACTGTCTGACTGAGCAAGGATTACCAAAATATCGTCATTGCGAGGAGTCAAAGACGACGTGGCAATCCCCTCACGATGAGATTGCTTTGCTTCGCTCGCAATGACGGATTGAGAAAAAAGATACTCTCCAACAATCTTATCCGCAGAAAGATCAACCAAGTCCCAATTATTGATGAACTTGGTATGAGCAAGATAAAACGTATAGATATCTTTTTTTTGAGATTGATCCCCTTTTTGGAATTGGTGAACCAACAATAGTAAAGCAATTAAACGCTCTTCATGAATCTTTGATTGCAACAACTGGCCAATCTCTTCAAGCGATAGATCATGATATGCAGCAACTATCTTTCGACATTGGGGAACGGTTAATCCAATAAACACATCCCCTTCTCCGTAGTCTCCTGGATCTGTTTTAAAAAACCGTGCAACAAATGTAGCTTTCCTGGGATCTGCTGCTTTTTGGATTTCCTTTCGTAATTGTGCAATCATACTGTCATTTTAGCAAATTTGTTGCAAACAATAACTATTGCTTTATAATGTGGTTTGTCTATGCGTTTAGAAACATGTTCTCAAGCAAATAGCATTCGCCAGGAGATTGCCGGGAATAAAAAAGAAAGCTCTCTACTTCTTGGAAAGAAAGACTTGGCAACTATAGGTGAAGTTGTCCTCCCGGCAAGAGGAATGGCTTTTGTCAAACTACGAGCACCAGAATTAAAAGACGTAGCACATCTTTTTAGAGCAGATAGATCTGATCAGGATATTAATTTTCATGTACGTAGCAGGTATGCTCATCTAGGACTTCATTTGCCTGACCCAAATGCAAATTGGCTCGAAACGTTTACTAAAGAAAACCAGACAGAAGATACTGGCATTTTTGTTCTTGTTGAAAATCATTGTGCGAGGCCAATTCTTATAGAAGATAATACAGATATTGTCAGACCCTACCGATTTGCTGGACCTCCCATTACTGGAGAAGCATTAAAAGAGTTACTAACAAAGAGAATGATTGATCTAACAGGGGAAAAAGGCACTGACTGGGAATTTTGGACTCATCCAGATCATCCAGAAGAACCCTATGGTATTGAGCTTAGGCTTGATCCAAGAAGTAGAATGTGGATACCACCAAGAGATAATGATGAACCAATCTTAATCGACACTAAAGGAGAAACAAATCGTCGCGAAGCAGTCAATGACTTATTTGTTGCTATTGATGACCCCCGCTTTGCTCTTCCTCCAGACTACCTGTGTATCAGCTCCACGACATCACAGGTAAACCTTACCGATGTTCATGGATTCATTGACACTTCTCTACCGCATAAAGGAAACAAAAAGCAAATAGCTTCACCCGCCATAAATGGTGATCAGACCGACCATGTGATCCGAACAGAACAAGATGCAGATGAAGGAGTGCCAGATTCTGTTGTCATTACCTTTGTCCATTGATTGCTTTACTCAGCTGTTGACAGATAGAGACGTTAGTGTTTAAATAAACAAATCTTTTCTTTCATGCAACGACGCACAGAAGAAAATCATCACAGGCAGACAAATACACGCCCGATGAAAAAGAACACTTCTTCATCAGCTGGTACCATCCAGCAGATTATTCCTCACCAATCTCGTAGTATCCTCTCCGAAGTAGAACAAAAAGCACAACGTATTCTCAACCATAACCTTGTACTCGTCAAACATCATGGAAAGACGTACTGTCGAACCGTTCCATCCAAACAATATTATACCCATCAGTGGAACTGGGATAGCGCAACCGTTGCTATGGGGCTGGTTCATTTTCACCCACAAGCTGCCTACGATGAACTACGGGCACTTATTTCTGGACAATGGGAGAATGGGCTGATTGCTCATATCACCTACAACCCGGATGAAGAACTCTACTATCCACAAGCAGATAAGTGGCGCACGCAACAATTCTGGCAAAATGGCGTACCAACATCTGGCATCACACAACCTCCAGTGTTTGCCATCGGTGTTGAATATGTGTACGATCATTCTCCAGACAAACAAGCAGCTGAAGCATTCCTTGAAGAGATGCTTCCAGCAATTATTCGCTTCCATGAGCATCTCAAGACCTACCGTGATCCTGAAGATAAGGGACTGATGACAATTATCCATTCCTGGGAAAGTGGCACCGACAACTCTCCACGCTGGGATAGTGTGTATGCTCATGTGGATCTGGACAAGATCCCACAATCAGTCAAAGAAGATGTGAATCTGCACCGGGTAGATGACCAGATTGGTGAAGTATCACATCGGCCAACCAGAGAAAACTACTATCGTTTTATGGGGCTTATCGATATGTATGCCAAATGGGATTGGGATTATCACAAGATTGTTGCCAGATCTCCTTTTGCAGTAAAAGACATTCTCTTTAGTTCGATTTGGGCACGAGCCAATGAATCTCTTGCCAGACTACTCAAAAAGGTCGGCAGGTATGAAGAAGCAGCTCTGTATAAAGAATGGGCCAAACAAACCAAACAAGCCATAGCCGGAACCTGGGATGCAGAAAAAAAACAGTATACGGATATCGATGTCAGTCAAGGGAGAAAAGAAAAAATTGCTGAACCTACCATTGCGACCTTTGTACCGCTCTGGGCAGAAGCCGTCACAGACACACAACTACCAAAACTTATCGAGAACCTTACTGACCCCAAAACATTTTGGACACCCTACCCTATTCCCTCAACGGCCATTAATAGCCCAAAATTTGAAATTGCAAGGTATTGGCGTGGTCCTACTTGGCCAATCACCAATATGTTTATTATTGAAGGACTACTCCGCTACAAAGACCGTCATCCAAAAGCAGAGCAATTGGCAGAACAACTGATTGATTCAACCCTGGAAATGATGATCCAAAATGACTTTTATGAATACTATGATCCAACACATGGAAAAGGAGAAAAGTTTAACCAAAAAGAAATTAAAGAGCCTACCCTCCATTTTGGCTTTGCTGACTTTAGCTGGTCAGCAGCTATCTTTATCTCCCTGTACGAACGGTATCGTAAGCACTAGTCCACCACCCCCCTTTACAACTATGGGCTTATCTTCTATAATATCCTGATGGAAATAGAATATCTTCAAGAGATTCCAGACGGATGGAATGATCATACCTTTACCGACCAATGTGGGCCTCTTGCCTTTCCTGGAGTTAAAGATATCACGGATGAACAAATGGCTAAGACCAGATTCCAGCTTCGTGCAACAGCCAAGAACCAAAGCGAATTACTCAGCTCACAAACAAAATTAGAAAAAGAAGGAGATACCTATGCAGATCCATTCCCAGGGACCGTTGTACGAGTACGTTTTGATGAAATACGTGAAGGGAGGAGGAGACTGACCCTTACCTCTGATAGATCGACCTTAGGAAGAGTTGTCCAGGCACCAAAGACGCAACACTTATATGTTGTCGGATTTGAATTGAGAAGAGATGAGGTAACAGGTGCCATACGTCCTAAGATTGGCATTTTTACCCGCCCGTCAATTGGCCAGATCCCTATTACTATTGGAGAAGTTAAACACCACAATCCCAAAAGAGGCCACCAACGATTGACGAGGGTAAGCAGCGTGGCTGTTGTGCCAAGAGGCTAGTCTTTTAAAAGCTCCTGGACAATCTGCCAAAAAACATGGTATGCTTGAGTTATGAAACGGATTGCTCTCCTTTTTACCTCTTTTGTACTTTTTTTTGTTTTTTCAGTCTCTCCTGCTCAGGCACAAATTTCGACGACAGATAAGTTAATTACGGTTGATCGAGGGAGCCAGACTTTGACAGCTTGGCAAAATGGGCAGATCCAACATCAAACAAAAGTCTCAACAGGTATGCACCTTACTCCTACCTTAAAAGGCTCTTTTAGTATTAAAAGCAAATATGCCAAGCAAGATATGCGAGGGTCTTCTCCATATAAATATATTTATCCAAGTGGTAAGTACTACATCAAGGATGTTCCGTATGTTATGTACTATAGTGGAGCCTATGCTATTCATGGAGCACCATGGAATTACAATTTAGGAAGACCAGCAAGTCATGGTTGCGTCAATGTCTCCGTTGCTTCAGCTGAATGGCTCTTTGCCTGGTCAGATATCGGGACGAGAGTTGAGGTTTTCTAGCAGAAGATATAATAAGCACTAATATCTAAATTTAGGATTTAATAGTTACATCCCCTGGAGATTATCAATTTCTTTTACGTCTGACCAACGATATTCGCTGCCCTTGGCATCAACTGCTGCTACCCGATAGAGGTAATTGCCATTTTTCTTTAGGAACTGGATTGTATGCGTGTTTGACGGAGCTGGGACTTGGACTGCATTTGAGAAAGCATCATCTCCTACTTCTTTATAATACACATTGTACGCTGTCGCTTTTGGTTCAACATCCCAACCGACAATCGCTTGTGAATAGAGTGGCTTAGCGATAGAAAGACCAGCAACAGCTTGCTGTAAATCTCTTTTCTGCGGGATGATAAAGAGAGCGCCAAGCGCAATGATAACTGCACTCACAATAATAAAACGGTGGATGGTAATAACTGGAAACAATGTTCTGGAAGTACGACGTGCTTTTGACTTGGAAGCTGTTTTTTTGATTTCAGCTTTTGGGGCAGTTTTCTTCTTCATACTCTTACATATAGAATAGAAAACTTTTTATACGTTTGTCAAGACCTATTTATATCCAATGGTAATTTCAGGATTGCAAAGCACATAAAAATCTTTATAATAGATACATGTTAGTCGTTGTTGATTTCGGCTCCCAAACAGCACATCTTATCGGTCGAAGACTCAGGCAACTTGGCGTCAACGTTCACTATACCACTCCCGAAGAAGCACTCCAAACAATAACAGATCTTAAACCTGCTGGTATTATCCTTTCTGGAAGCCCCCGGTCGGTAAATGAAAAAAATTCTCCGGTTATTGAAAAAGAGATTCTTAGGCTTGGCATTCCGATACTCGGCATTTGTTACGGCTGGCAACTGATGGCAAAGCTCCTTGGTGGCGACGTCAAAAATACCGCCAAAGAATACGGTCCTGAAAAAATCCATATCGGCAAAACAAAAGGGGTGTTGCAAAACCTCCCTGAAAAAGAGTTTACCGTGATTGTTTCCCATGGTGATACGGTCATGTCTTTGCCTGCTGGTTTTGAAACACTTGCTCGTACCAAAGCTGTCGAATATACCGCTGTAATAAATGAAAAAGAGAAGCTTTATGGTATCCAGTTTCACCCAGAAGCCAATCATACCGAATATGGCCTGGAGGTTCTTCGAAACTTTGCAACTATTTGTGATGAAGAACTGCATCCAATGCGTCTTGACCCCCAAAGTATTATTGATGAAATCAAAATAAAAGTCGGAAGTAACAAAGTCATTTGTGCAGTATCCGGCGGGGTTGATTCAAGTGTTGCTGCATTTTTGATCGGGAAAGCAATTGGACAGAACTTAATCCCCGTCTATGTTTCTGGACTGATGCGCCCAGAGACAGACGACCTTGTCCGCTACATTTTCTCCAAGCTTGTCAAAGCAGATCTGGTCGTTATTGACGCAAAAAAACGATTTCTTGATGCTCTCAAAGGACTCACAGATCCTGAAGAAAAAAGGAAAACAATTGGGAAAATATATATTGAGATCTTTGACGAACAGGCAGCACTCCACAAAGATGCAACTTTTCTTGGACAGGGAACGATTTATTCAGACGTCATTGAAAGCAAAGGGAGCAAGCATGCATCACACATCAAGTCACATCACAACGTAGGAGGTCTTCCCAAAGAGATGAAACTCCAACTTCTTGAGCCTGTCAGAAATTATTACAAAGATGAAGTGAGAGAAATCGGACGACTCGCAGGACTACCTGAAGAAGTAGTGATGCAGCATCCATTCCCAGGACCAGGTTATGCAGTTCGCATACGAGGTGAGGTAACTGAAGAACGTCTTGAGCAAGTTAAAATAGCTGATCGAATTGTGCTTGATGAGATCAAACAGGCAGGAATCTACGACCAACTCTTTCAATGTTTTGCCCTCATGACTGGCGCGTATAGTACCGCTGTCAAAGGTGACGAACGGGTCTTTGCCGAGGTTGTAGGCATCAGAGCGTATGAATCAGTTGATGTGATGACCTCTCACTGGGCAAATATCCCCTATGAGGTTTTACAAAAAATCTCTTCTCGTATTGTGAATGAGGTGCCACATGTCTCACGCGTGGTCTATGATATAACGACGAAGCCTCCAGCAACGATGGAATGGGAATGATCTGATGTTTTTGCTACAATAATTTCGTAATGAAAAGATATATTGTTCTTTTACTTCTTGCAGTTAACGCAATTGTCCTTATTGCCTTGCAAATGAAGTCTCTTGGTTGGATACTTCTTGGAACAACTACCATACTCCTTCTTTTTACAGAAAAGCATTTCCGTCGGGATATGTTGCTTGTCGTTGGGGCACTTGGCATCCTCGGCCTTACCGAAATTAATACCGATATAAGCTTGCTTCATATTTTGCAAATGGGGACACCGCTACTTTTGGCGATTATCCTCCCCTTCATTATTACCAGATATATGTTCAAAGAAAATACCATTCGCTTCCCTTTCCATCATGGCCGCAAATGGTATCGCAAAGAAATTATGTATATCTTCATCACTGCGGCTATTGCGTATCTAATTCTCCCCTTTTATCTGAGGAATACGGGCGCGTATCTTAATTGGACAGTTGAACCAGGTGCTGACAACCTCTTCATGCTTTTTCTCGGAACCAACGGCCTTGGTACGTGGGATGAATTCTTTTTTGTGAGCACGGTACTGGCCATCCTCAGAAAGCATTTCTCTTTCTGGATGGCAAACGCGGCACAAGCGGTACTTTTTACCTCGTTCCTCTTTGAGCTAGGATTTATCGGATGGGCACCATTTGCCATTTATCCATTTGCTCTTGCTCAAGGATATATCTTTAGAAAAACCGATTCACTTCTCTATGTCATAACGATCCATCTGACACTTGATCTTATCCTCTATCTGGCACTTATCAATGCCCACCATCCCGGTTGGTTACAAATATTTATCACCTAAATAAAAGTACTGCTTGACAAGGATTCACGATTGATATACGGTTGAAATATGGAAGAGCAAGGAACAAAGACAGCAAAAACCTTCTATCCACATCTGGTTATCCCGCCAAACAAAAAACCTAATCGCTTTTATGCATTTCCTTTTTTCGGTCTCCTTATAAAACTCATCATCCTTATCCCCGTCTTTATTGAAAGTATTGTTCTTGCAATCGCTTTCCCATTTGTTCTGCTTATTGCCTGGTTTGTTGTTCAGTTTACTGGAAAATACTGGGATCCAGGCTATCGTTTTTTCATCGGCGTGATGCGATTTTCGACCAAAATTTCCGTCTTTATTTATGGACTGTCAGACAAATATCCAGGATTTAGCCTCAAAACAGATGGGCATTTTGCACTTGATATGCCAAAGCCAGCTCATCCAAACAAATGGTTAGCGATACCAATTCTAGGATTTATTGTGCGATTTATTCTACTTGTGCCTTATCAGATCTTTTCCCAAGTACTAAGTAATGGAAGCTCTCTTGCTATGATAATCTCCTGGTTTACTGTTCTCTTCAAAAAATCCTTCCCTGAAAGCCTGTATGAATTTGAACATGATACTCTTCGAGTATCGCTTGCCCAGACAGCTTATCTTGTTGGATTATCAGACAAATATCCAAGTTTCTCAATCTCAATGAATCACCAAAATGTCAAAATAGCATTAATTATTGCGGGAGCACTCTTAACAGCTTATAATTGGAATGATTCTCTGCAGGAAGATAAAAAGACTTACCGTAATAACAATTATGAATATCAGTACGAATACGAGAACCCGCAAAAAAATCGCGACTCCATGTCTGAGATCAATAGCTATTAATCGTACTCGTTTTCCCAAACAAACGTTGCCTCGACTATCAACAGAGACCAGATTTCCTTAGGAAGAAATTGCATCCAGATTAAACCGATAAAGCCACTGATCGAAAGATTGCAGCGCACAGGGTGTACTTCCTGGCCAAGTAGGACAGTCTGTTTGGTTGTATACTTGAACTACTGGGATATAAAGGGCTCGATTTTTCACATCAACAACTCCTTTTCTAACACCAATAGCTTTTTGATTCCGATCGACTAACTGATCCATACCAATAGTAATTGGTGAGAGGTTTGTCAAAGTTAAGCCTGTTCCGCTGCCTGATTGCTTTACTCGCAATAAATATCCTGAAAGTGTCGTGGCAAAGACTGTTTTAGTTGTGGGATCCTGCGTAAAACTTCTCGTTTGACCATATTCACCCGTACCCGCCACGCTACGGTCAGGAGTACAGGTCTTTCCCCAATCAATACCTGTCCAAGGCAACGTCACAGTACATGTTGCAGTTTCAAGCTTGCGTACCCCAGAATTTTTTGTGTAAACAACAATCGGTCCTCCCGCAAGAGAGCCGGAGAGAGCTTGTGTTGCCCAAAGATTTCCTAAAGAGTCGTACATCGCTGTCTCAAAACGATAGATCTGGCCATTGGAAGCTTTCTGTCCACTAAAGACAGGCGCAGATATTGGCGTGATCTGATTGGTACTTCTGTTATAGGCAAATTCCTGCAATGGGAAATGATGCTGTACACCATTGTCTGCTACATCAGAAATTATGGTAAAGTATTCCAGCGAACCAGTTGCTGTTGGATCAACAACAACCTCGCGAGGATTGACAGTGAGATAGCCACCACTCGAGTTCGGGATATTTGGATAGGTATAACTTGCGGCAACTGATCCATCAGTATTCATCACAATGATACGGCCACTATACTCTCCTTTTGCAGTATCAGGAAAATATTGTGTGATGACAAACTTTTGAGAGAGTGGTAATAAGCTCATTTCACCAAACCCTCGGCAGTTTGCAACTTGTTGTCCAAAAATGTTCGCGCTTTGTGGACAGGCGACAGCACTAGCACCACCATTGCCATAAATCTGATTCGCAGACTTGGATAAAGTTGGATTGTATTGAACACTTCCATTAACGACATCTAGATAGCCTAGACTTGGAAATTCACCATTTTGTGCAATATCCCATCCATGATAGGGAACAAGAGAAATAAAAGCCAAACGAGATTGCCCAGCAACCGTAACAGGTACAAGACTTTCAACACTTGCCCCACCAACTGGATGGAAGGGATTAGTTACATTGGTTTTACCAGTAGTAGTCGGAACCATAATATTACGGAAGGAATTTGTTGCAGGGTTAAAGACACCGATATCCATCGTGTCTCCGGTAGAATAAACTTGATTATCAGTTAAAGGAGTCGTTCCTATAACAATTTCTCCATTTGAAGCAATATTGGAGAAGAATCCAGATTCGCCAGGAAGAAAACCCCAATTAGTGACAGGGACAGCCTTAAAAGTCTGCCCTGAAGGAAGTGTTGTAGCAGTTGCCAATTGTCCAAATGTCCCTTCTTTACCATATAAAGTAGCGTTCGCTATGGGAGTAGGCGTTACGGTAGGGGTCGCACTCGTTACTGTACCTTCCGCAAATTGCACCGTATCTATCCACACTGTTCCCGTTGCCTGTGCCATTTGAAAGCCAAGCAATATGTTTGTTTTGGTTACAGTAGAGTTAAAAGTATAAGAAAACTGTTGCCAGTTTGATGTAAGAGAAAACGTCTTGTCTGAATAAAGAGTATAAGGACTAGAAGAAAGTTGGATAACATTTCTAATCGAACGATTAGCTGATGCCTTCGCCCAAAAGCTAACAGTATATGTCTTGCCTGCTGTGAGAGGCAAACCATATTGAGCTAGTTCTACACCTGCAGGATTTGAAGAAGTTCTTGTAACCGTAATCTGCGCGGAATTGTTGCCTTCATTTTTTGTGCTTGTCGTGGTAGCAAAAGTTCCCTTCCCAGGTGATCGTTGATTTAACTGCCATGATGTTTTGCCGCTCTCAAATGAAGGGTTTTTAACGATGTTGGCTCCCAAAGCTGCCTGACTTGGTTGTCCCTGAGGAGTTAGCGACACACTAACCGCAACAACCATCGTAACGAGCAGTATACCGATCAGGATGAACGAAGATTTAGAAGTAGTAAAAAATTGATTAAATCCGTTTAGCTTCATACCTCGTTCCAACATAATAACTCCATTTATAGTAGACCAGTTTGTCTTATTTGTGTCAAGAACTATTTTTTGTTTTTACCAAAAAGATGCTTGTGAGAAGACCCAAACTCATTCCAAGTAACGCGCCCCCAACAACATCAGTCATCCAATGCTCTCCCAGGGTAACACGAGAAACAATCATTGCAAGATCATAACCAACAATGGCTCCCGATAAGCCTACTTTTATCCATAAAGGAAATTTTTTAACTTGCCAAAGCAGGACAAGCAAAATGGCAGAAAGGAAAAAAGCACGACCTGCATGACCTGAAGGATACGAGTATTCAGCCCTGACATGAAATTGAGGGAAATCCAGCATATTTTCAGTCCTGAGCATAAACTGCATGGGTGGTGGATGATTCACCATATATTTGCCAAAAAGCTCAACGACATGAAGCATCCCAAACAAAACAAAAGCGATACAGCCAGCAACCCATTTACGAAGCAAGGCAAAGAGCAACACCAAGAAAATAAGCATGAATTCAAAACTCCCAAGCTCACTAAACCAAGAGAACTCTCGATCCCAATTGCGGCCGATATTGTCCTGCAAACGGACGGTGGTATTAAAATCAATCTTGGTAAAAAGGTTTTCGTGGACAAGATAGGAGAAAAAGACGAAGGCAAAAAAGAAAACTGCTCCGAGAAAAAAAAGTTGTAGAGAGCGCACCATGTTTCTATTGTATCGGCTCTTTCTCTTTTTTGCAAAAATATTTAGATTAGCACACAGATAGAATCTTACGCAGCAGTTTCCTCTACTCTTTCATCTAATTTTGTTCCTGCAGCAATGGCTTCTTTTGTATTTCGTCTCCATTCAATCACATTCTTACCTCCCTTTTTTACTGCTCTTGCAGTATCAGGAATCTTTAATATTGATGCTCCGGTAATTTCAGCCCCGGCATACACTTTTAGCCCTGCTTGCACAACCGATTCAAGAGGATGCTTTTTTACATATGAGACTCTCTGTTTTATTTTCCTTCCAGCTCGTTCATGAGGTTTTAAGATACGAGAAGTACTGGGACCCTGAGAAATATCATCAGGAGATTCATCAGCATCACGCTTTAACGTGATGCCTTCTTCTAACCATGATCGTTGTTCTGGATCAGGATGCTGTTCTTGGTTTGGGGTAGTTCTACCAGCAACAGAGGCTCCATGATTAAAAATATTTCGTATACCCTGTAATGAAGGATCAGCTTCCCTTGCCAGTAATGCTTTGAGAATTTGATCGCTCATATCAGCGCCATTAACAAATAATTTTAATTGGCGATAGTTAACCGCTGCAGCAAGCATTCGTCCTCTGACTTCCTTAGACATTGTTTCTCCCCGCTCTGCCAACCCCAACATTGTCCACTTAAGCTCAGGCATAGTAAATTGACTTTCTTCTTCCGCCTGTATGTCTTCTATCGTTCGTGCAAGCGTACGAGCTTGATGTTCATTGAAATTCTCTACTTCAAAATAATGCTGTCCAGCATCGGTCGTACCAGTATCTACCAAGAGCTTATATTTCGCTGGGTTAACTGAAGGAAGTAGGTCTTGAAAAATTTTTGAGAGCCTTCTTGCTTCATCTCTATTTGAAACCATAAATCTCATTTTCCCAGCGACGATAATACTCTCTTCTTTTTTATCGATAGTAAGTTTTTCTTCATACATATTTGTAGCATGAATTTCTGATACCGCAGCAAAGGATTCTGCAAGAAAAGGGCCAAGTCTGCCTGCTTCAGCTGCTTGCGCAAATTCAGACCGACTTGTCAGCTTTTCCTTTGCTCTATCACTAATAATGCCTAACACTGCTTCTCTCTTTTCGCGAGGAAGATACTCTGACCAAAATTTCTCACGCCTCGGCTCTTCTGTTGTAAGAAGTGGAGGAGGTGATCCTTCTGGACGAGAGATATCCGCAAGTTCTGTGACGCGTTGTTGACCATCCTCATCAGGAGCATCAAGCTTAAGTTCTTGATCGGCTAACCAAAGCCGGGTACTAGGATTAAATTCGTTAAGAACCTTTGGTCTTCCAAATCGACCACGACGAAATCTAAATAGATTTAATCGGGGATCACGGCCAGCTTTTACAATCTGCTGATGAGCAGCATCTAACGCAGCTCTTCTCTCCTCTTCGCTTGGTGGTGGTTCTGGGGGGTCTTCTGCACTCATAATGATATTTAGTATAATGATACAGAGGTGGAGTTGTAAATTACGTTCTCGCCTCTATCCGCTAGCGGTCAAGATTTACTGTCTTGAGGAATGTTTTGAAGTCATCACTGATATCTGGATGCTTGAGCGCGAATTGGACAATGGTCTTCATATATTCAAGCTTGTTCCCGGTGTCATAATAATGGGCGTCTTTGATCTCACAGGTATAGACTGGATAACCTGTCTTAATCAAGGCATCGATTGCTTCAGGAAGATAGATCTCTCCCCCGGTTCCAGGTTTCTGATCTCGCAGGATATCAAAAATTTCTGGTGGCAAGATATAAGCACCATGCGTTGCAAGATTTGAAGGAGCTTTGTCTGGATCAGGTTTCTCAACGATGTTTTTGATCTTATACACATTGCCCTCAACCGTCTCTACATCAGCAATACCATAACGCTTCAGATCTGCTTTCTTTGGGATACGAACACCTGAAATAACTGCCCCACCATATTTTTCATAGACTTCCATCATCTGTGCAAGTCGTGGTGGATCACTGTAGATAAATTCATCTCCCCAAAGCACAGCAAAAAATTCATTATCGATCACTGATGCTGCGGAAAGCACAGGAGTACCGTTGCCATACAGACCTTTTTGCCGGATATAAATAAAGTTTGCCATCTCAGAGATAGCTTTTACTTGCTCAAGCAATTTCTCTTTTTTACCCATTTCAAGATTCTGGATAAGATCAGCGTTTGGTACATCAAAATGATCTTCAATCGCCCGCTTAAGTGCGCCAGTGACAATAATGATATCCTGAATGCCTGATTTAACAGCTTCTTCGACGACATATTGGATCACTGGCTTATCAACAATTGGAAGCATTTCCTTCGGAATAGACTTTGTCTGAGGAAGAAAGCGGGTACCAAAACCAGCTGCGGGGATCACTGCTTTACGGATTTTTTTTGCCATATGGCACTCATTATAGCATCTTTTTTTTTGTTGACAACAACATCAAAGTGATACTAATTTCCTTGCAGCGAAAGTTGACACATACGTCAATAAAGGACTATACTTGCTTTTAGTTCTTTGAATAGAGTAGGTAAAGAATAAAGAGCGCAAGGCCCTCGAGTACAGAGGGATACGAGGAAGAAGGATCCCCGATTGCATCGGGGGCTCGAACTCTTTGCCAGTCGGCAAAGAAGTATCTGCGGAGACCTTCAGGCTTGATTGAGTCTAGATGTTTTTCTTAAACAGTACAGTAATGTATCACCAGAGGGAAAACAAGCAATTACTACTCCCCAAAGAACCCCAATATTTTACGCTTATATGTGTGGTATTTTCGGTTATATCGGTCAGAAAACTAATGCTTCCGAAATTGTCCTGGAAGGGCTCAAAACACTTGAGTACCGAGGATATGATTCCTGGGGAATTGCGGTGCGTGATAGTCAAGGCAAACTAACAATCGAAAAACATATCGGCAAAATTGGCGACAAAAAACTTGATGGAGCACTTGCATCTCTCCAACCTCAGATTGCAATCGGGCATACTCGATGGGCAACGCATGGTGGTGTAACGCAAAAGAACGCTCATCCACATTATGACTGCACTCGCCACATAGCGGTCTTACACAATGGCATTGTCGAAAACTTTCAGGAATTAAAAAATGATCTACTTAAAAAAGGACACCGATTTACCTCCGAAACTGACACTGAGGTAATCGCCCACCTATTGGAAGAAGAAATGAAGCAAGTAAATGCTTCTCTCAAAACAAGTATACAAACGGTTTTTGCTAAACTTCAGGGCCTAAATGCAATTATTGCTATTAGCACAAAATCTTCTGAAATTGTTGCTGCCAAAAACGGCTCTCCGCTTATTATTGGTATCGGGCAAGACGAATTCTTTCTTGCTTCAGATCTGGCGGGGATTCTCCCCTATACAAAAGACGTACTCTTTCTTAAAGACAATGAATTGATTGCGTTACAAAAGGATATTGAGCTTGTTTCGCTCACTACGGGAAAGAAGCTTACTCCTGAGAGGGAAACGATCTCCTGGGATATCGCACAAGCGGTTAAAGGAAAATACAAACATTTTATGCTCAAAGAAATTGCAGAACAGCCAGCAATCATCGAGACAATAGCCAAAACCTATACGGACCAAATTGAAGAGATAGCAGGCGTTATTACCAAAGCAAAAGGTGTTTTTTTGATTGGTTCTGGCACTGCCTTTAATGCTTGTCTGGCTGGAACGTACCTTTTTTCAAAAATCGCCAGTCGTCATGTCAACACTGCTCCCGCATCCGAATTTATGTACCTGGAAGATTTCCTTACCAAAGACAGCCTTATTATCCCCCTCTCCCAAAGCGGAGAGACAATTGACGTGATTGAGCCACTTATTCGGGCGAAGCAAAAGAAAAGCAAGATTATGGCGCTCGTTAATGTCCTAGGCTCAACGATCTACCGTATGAGTGATTATAAAGTACTCATTGGCGCAGGCCCAGAGAAAGCGGTGGCATCCACCAAAGCTTATCTGGCAAAGATTTCGATTTTGACACTTATTGCTTATACTTTAGCGGGAAAACTGCCCGAAGGAAAAAAGCTATTACTTGCTGCTTCACAAGAAATTGAGCGATTACTGCAGGAAAAATCATTGGCAAAGATAAAAAAGATTGCAAAGATTCTGACGAAAAAAGATCACCTCTATATTATTGGTCGAGGTGTTTCTTATGCAACCGCACTTGAAGGAGCTCTCAAGATTAAAGAAGTGAGTTATATTCACACCGAAGGAATGGCAGGTGGAGAGCTCAAACATGGAACAATTGCACTTATCGAAAAAGGAACGCCCTGTATCGTCGTAGCACCAGAAGATGAGACCTATGATGCTATCATCTCAAATGCAATTGAGATTAAATCACGAGGTGGGTATATGATTGGTATCTCGGCCAAGGATCATCCGACATTTGATGAATGGATTGAGGTGAAGACGACGGGAGCTCCCCTATTGACGGATATTGTCCCGATGCAACTACTATCCTACTTTATGGCGCTTTCCAGGAAACTTGATCCAGATAAACCTCGTAATCTTGCCAAAAGCGTGACAGTAAAGTAATCATATAGTATACTTACGCTCATGGAAAAAAGGACAGGTAGCGTCATTTCTCTTGCGAAATGGAAAGAAAGCAGACAGACAAGAGGATCTGGAGATCAATTTCTACCAAAAGAACCAGGCGTGATGAGAGTAACTCCCCAATCTCTGGAACCAATGCTCTTTCCGCCAGGCGCGTTACCCACGATGCGCGCCCGTGGAGTTATGGCACTTGTCCGAGAAGCATTGGAAGAAGGAAGTACCGTTACCATTAATATCCCTCATACACGAATTGTCTTTATGAGAGAAATACCAAAGTCTGAAGATGAATAACCTCCCAGTTGTCAAGAAGGGTTTGATTTGGTACAATAGTTCTCACCTCCGCGAAAGCGGTTGTTCGTAATGACAAAGCCGGTCACCTTTTTACAGCAAACCTACGACGAGCTTAAGCAAGTTGTCTGGCCAAGTAAGCAGGATGTCTTTAGATTAACGATCATTGTCCTTACCATAAGTGTTTTTGTCGGTTTATATATCGGCGCCTTGGACTTTATTTTTGTAAAGATTCAAGAAATGTTACTTAAATAATCAAAATTATGGATCAACCAACTGAAGCAGTACAAAAAACAGAAGCAGAAGATGTGCTCGCAGATAAGCCAGCAATAGATTCAAGTGCAGGCAAATGGTACATCATTCATACCTATGCTGGTCACGAAAACAAAGTCGCTCGTTCACTCAAACAACGTGCTGAAGCAATGAAGTTTGATGACCGAATCTTTGACATCATCGTTCCAACTCGCAATACCATCAAAGTTTCTCAAGGCAAAAAAGAAACCGTTAAAGAAAAGATCTTTCCAGGATATGTGCTTGTGAAGATGGTACTTGATGACGAAACCTGGTTTATGGTCAGAAGTACCCAGGGTGTTACTTCATTTATAGGTGCAGGAAACAAACCAACCCCAATCTCAGAAAAAGAAGTTGAAGCAATTCAACAGTTTATGAATACTGATGAGCCGATGTATAAAGTATCGTTCTCTATGGGTGAAGCTGTGAAGATCATCGATGGTCCATTCAGTGAATTCCTGGGAACGATTGATACGATTGACGAAGCACACGGGAAGCTGAAAGTACTCGTTTCTATCTTTGGTCGTGAAACTCCTGTCGAATTAGATTTTTTGCAAGTACAAAAACTCTAAACCTATGGCAAAGAAAGTAAAAACAATCATTAAATTAACGATTCCTGCAGGAGCTGCAACCCCAGCACCACCTGTTGGACCGGCTCTTGGACAACATGGTCTGCCGATCATGGAGTTTGTCAAAGCATTCAATGACAAGACTTCCGACATGAAAGGCAACGTCCTTCCCGTTGTTATTACTGTCTATGAAGATCGTACCTTTACCTTTATTACCAAGAAGCCACCAGTTGCTGAAATGATTAAAAAAGTTATCGGCAAAGCTGGTAGCCAAAAACCAGGCCGTGAAAAAGTTGCAACGCTCACAATGGCACAAGCAGAACAAATCGCAAAAGATAAGCTTGAAGACTTAAACACTGATGACGTTGCAATGGCAACTCGTGTAGTTGCTGGAACCGCTCGGTCTATGGGTGTAGCAGTAGAATAATTATATGGGAAAAATTAGAGTAAAAACAATCGGAGACGAACAACAAGAAAAAGACGAACAACTCAAGGCTAAAAAACGTGCCGAAGCAAAACGTGCACAAAAAACAGCTGATGCTTCTGAAGAAGAAAAAAATGGTGAAGTAAAAGAAGCAGTTGCAGAAAAACCAGCCGTTAAGAAGCAACAAAAAAAAGTTGGACAAACAAAGTCTCACTCAAAAAGCTATACAACAGCTGCTGCATACGTTGACAAAGACAAAAAATATTCACTGACTGAATCATTGTCTCTCTTATCCAAATTGCAACGAGCAAAGTTTGATGAAACCGTTGAACTCCACATCAATACTGTTGAAAAAGGTATTTCAGGAGCAGTTGTGCTTCCACATGGAACTGGCAAAACGATCCGTGTCGAAATTGCAAACCAAACAGTTGATGCCAAAAAAGTTGAAGAGCTGGTCAAAGCAATTGAAGCTGGACAAATTAACTTTGATGTCCTTATCGCAACCCCGGACACTATGCCAAAACTTGCACGGGTAGCAAAAGTGCTTGGCCCTCGTGGTCTTATGCCAAATCCAAAAAATGGTACCGTTACTCAAAAGCCAGATGAAGCAGCCAAAAAGTTTGCCGGAGGACAAATGCATTACAAAACAGAAGCTAAATTCCCTATTCTTCACTTTACTGTTGGTAAAGCGTCATTTGGTGAAAAGAAGCTACAGGAAAACGTTAAGGCTTTTGTGCAGGCAGTCCAAACAAAAAACATTAAAACAGTGACGATAAAATCTACCATGAGTCCAGCGGTTACCCTTGATATTACCTCCCTCTAAGCATATTGACAACCTTCTAACTTTTCTGCTTAAGTATAGTAGACCATTATTTTTTGCACTATGCGTTCTAAGCTATTCATCAGTTTTATCTTTTTCCTCGTTTCGTTCTTCCTTGTGCTACCATTCACATCACAGAGTAAAGCTCTTGAAGTAAGTCCTACTGATCAATTTTTTTGTCTTGGCAATACCTGCCCAACTGTTGTCAAGGAACAAGCAGTGGCGGATATTACTGAATCCCTTTCCCCAGCAGAGGCATCTCCAAGTAGTGAACAAGCTGCCAGCATAACAACTAACCCTTGTATAACAACACAAGCTGCTCCTGTTTCTGTCACACGTAACCAGCCAACCCCTGATGGTCAGCAAGAACGTTGGGAAAGAAAAACAGAAAATGGCTTTATTGGGAAATTGATTGAATTAATCTTTAAATTTCTTGAAGAGTTGATCAAGATATTACTTGGTAGTGAAGGAAATAATAACGACAATGGTGGCGACAACAATAATCCTGAACCTTCTACGACACCATGTGACACAAATCCTGAACCTTCAGATACACAACAACTATCGGTTGCCCCATCTACGGTCATTAGCCAGGGACCAGTTCAAGGATGTGGAGCCCCTGGTGATGCTGGTAATGAAAAAGGGGTTGGGAAATACTGCACCAAAGGTGGCGGTGAATGCGCTGGAAAGGAAGCATTTATTTGTGCGGCTGAGTTTACCGATGCAACTATTTGTTCCAAACCATGCAGTGTTGATGCTGATTGTGGAAGTGGTGCCGTATGCTTCCAAGATACCCTTGGTAAGGGCTGCAAGCCAATAGCGTGTGATGTGCCTCAAGCATCGACACAACCACCTTCTGCTGAACCATCGGCAGAACCGTCTAGTGGGCCATCCATAACAGAAGCTATTTCTCAGCAACCTAGCGCAGAACCATCAACTGAGATACTTGCATCTCCCAGTGGGACAACAGCCGACCCAACAGACATGCAGCCATCAATTACGGGGACACCAAATACTGATAGTAATACTGATTATCTAAGCGACGAAGAACTTAAGGGATTACTTATACGTCTTCTGGAACTGCTCAAAGAACTCTTTGCTCACTTTCTTGGAGGAAATACTGGTGCCCTTAAAAATGCATCGTTTGAAGATGGTACGTCTGATTGGCAATTTAACCAAAGAGCCGGTGCCAGCGGCAATTTCAGTGTTACCACCGAAGCGCAAGAAGATGGATCAAATGCAGCCAAAATTGAAATAGCACAAGCCGCACAAAATCCTTGGGATGTAGAGATCGCCCAATATGGTTTAGCGATCACTACTGGAAAGACGTATATGGTAGGATTTTCTGCAAAAGCCGCAGCTAACCGAAAAATAGACGTCGTTGTCCAACAATCTGTCCGTCCATTCACTGTCTACGATAGAAAGACATTTGATCTTACCCCTGAATGGCAAGATTTTACGTATACGTTTACCGCATCAGATACGCAAAACAATGTATTTGTCGGATTTCAAGCAGGGCTTGAAGCAGGAACTGTTTGGGTTGATGATATAACCTTTACACAAACACAATAACGATTACATGATGCATTTACAGACAAAAAAATTCCATCGTTTTTTCATTGATAAGAAGCTTTTACTCGCCGGTTTTTTGACCTTGCTGGTTCTCTCTGTACCCGTTTTTGTTATCTACCAAAACAAACAGACCAATTTAAGCGCATCAGCTTTTTCCCTCGCTGAAATTGAAGCTGAAGCAGGTGGAACAAATGCTCAAATCGCTGTCGGGAATGACGAGAATGCATCAGGGGGCAAGTATATCCAATTTGGAGGAATTCAACCGACATCCATACCAAGTACTGCTCCGAGTCTGACACAAACGCCATCAACCTCAGGAGAGAAACTCTCATGGGCTCCTCCAGTAGGATATGAGAATTATACCAAAGTCACCGTGCCAACAACAGGAGGCACCTTAAATCTTACTAACGGTACCGATTACCAAATTCTTGCGCCAAACGCCATTACCGGACCAGTAACGCTGGTCGGAGGTCGAAATATCGTATGGATTGGAGGCACCTTTGGTGGACGAACCAACGTTCCCTCTGGCTCCTATGATAGTCCAAATAGAGGGATTCGCATTTCTGATGGTTCCGATGTTCGCATCGTATTTCTTGAAGGTTTGTGGTTTAAGCCTGGTACGTATTTATCTGATGCTATTCAATTTGCAATCCGTACAAACAATGGTACCACCGCTATTGTGCAGAATGTCCGTGTTGATGCCATTAATTATGGTACACAAGCCACCGTTCATGCTGATGTCATCCAGGCATGGGGTGGTCCAAGAACATTACTCATTGATGGACTCACTGCCAAGCACGCAACATACCAAGGTTTCTATTTGGATCCAGCCGATGGACGGTCAGTCCCCAGTGGTAGTGGAGAACCCTGGGTTACTCGACGC
Organism: Patescibacteria group bacterium; assembly: GCA_038063415.1. GTDB lineage: Bacteria > Patescibacteriota > Microgenomatia > Levybacterales > UBA12049 > JBBTVD01. Next base: position 23,884 of record JBBTVD010000020.1, on the reverse strand, counting down.
GTGAATCTGGAGGGAGATGATCGACTTGGTGGAGCAAAATATCTCTTGGCCGACCGTGAACCTAGTCTAACAAAAATGACGAGCGATCGCGTCTATACAATTGGTGCGAAGTTTAACTCCACTGATTCCTTTGGTTCTTGGCCGAGTGCAGGTCTTTTTCAGGGGGCGACACCTCCTGGTGGGGATTTTGTACCAGCTTCGCTTTGGAATGGAACAAGTTATCTATCACCAGGATACATAAACTAATACCATATGCATAAAAAAACAGATACTATTCTAACCAAAAATTTGCTTTTTGCTGTTATATTTTTGCTCGGGATGGGGATTGTTGGACAAGCAAACGCTCAAACATCAATACCAACAAACTCCTGCCCTAGTCTACCTACGAACACCGGAAGTGTGACAATACCAACAGACATTACGGCTTCAGGCACCTACAACATTTGGAGCAGGATAATGATCCCAGATACCATAAATAATTCCTACTGGCTTCAGATAGATAATAAGTGCGGGATGCTCATTGGAGATAAACAAGATATGCCAACAAATGTTTGGACATGGTTAAATATTCCAACAACCATACAATTAACCCAAGGAGCACATCTGATTACCCTTATCGGCAACAAACCAGGAGTAAAAATTGATAAACTAGTCTTTACTCAAGATCTTACCTGTATTCCGCTTAATCTCGGTCAAAATTGCACAACAGCCCCTATAACCCCTACTTCTGTAGCTACCGCTACCATTCAACCCACAAATACTATCGCTCCATCTGCCATAACGCCGACACCTTTTTTACCAACGATCAAACCAAGCAATCTGCCAACACCTACTAAAATAACAATTCCATCCGCTACCCCGACGCCACTGATTGCAACAGGAAGCTTCTCTATTAAACCAATAGCTGATACGTTTGTGAGAAATGATAAGACAAGTACGAGCTATGGCAAAGCAAAAACGCTTGAAGTTGATCAGGACAATAATAAGATCATTTATATGAAATTTGATCTTAAGGTATTCAAAAACATGCGTATTAATACAGCAAAACTTAGATTATACGTGGTAAATGGCTCAGACTCAAAACAATCGCTTAAGGAAGTAAAAAACACAAATTGGCAAGAATCTACCTTGACGTACAAAAACAGACCTGCTACCTCAGCTACCATCACATCTATTACTGGAGGAAAGATAAATACATGGAAAGAAATTGACCTTACCAAATTTGTAAAAGAGAACGCTGGAAATATTGTCTCTTTAGCATTTGAATCTTCTGGCAATAACGGACTAGACTTTGCATCAAGAGATAGCTTCAAAAATCAACCTGAACTTGTCATTACTTACTAGTCAGAAAAGATCTCCGTAATAATTCTTGTCTAGGTTGCGATACATAGAGAACGGTTGAAGCTAGGTTGAGCAAGAGATATACTGACGCGGTCATGCGTCACTACAACATTTTACCGACCGAAGAGATAAGGGTAGCGTCACTTTCAAAGGAAGCCCTGAAGCGACTGCAATGGATAGATTGGTACTACGGACATGGGAAGAATGCAGAAGCGACGTGCAGACATTTTAGTTTATCCAAGAGTGTGTTTTACCGATGGAAGAACCGTTTTGACAAGAGGAACTTGCAAAGCCTTGAGTTTGATAGCAAAACGAGACGACCGAAAAGGGTACGAGAGATGACCACACCTCTGTGGGTACAACAGCGAGTGGTTGCGATTCGAAAAGCAGATCCAGAGAAGAGCAAATACGAGATCCAGGAAGAGTTAAGGCGAGAAGGTGTGAAGGTTGGGCAAACAAGTATCCAAAAAGTGATTAATCGGCATGCAGAGCTTCAGAATATGCAACACAAGAAACGGATGAAGAAACACAGGAATTATGCGATTGCACGGGTGAAAGCAAGCGTAGAGTTACGAGAAAGAGCACTTGGTTCATTGGTGCAGGTAGACACAAAATATTTATATGTGTTAACAAAAAAGTTTTATCTGTTCACAGCGATAGATTGCAAATCTAGGTATGGCTTTTTGTATTGTTACAAGACCATTTCAAGTGCCTCAGGCCAAGATTTTCTCAGACGAGTACGGGAGTATTTCCCGTTTCCAATCCACGCTGTGAATACTGACAATGGCAGTGAATATTTGCTGAACTTCCATAAAGAGCTTGTAGATTGGGGCATTCCCCACTACTTTACTAACCCTCACTGTCCGAAACAAAACGGACGAGTTGAGCGGCTACACCAGACAGCAGAGTACGAATACTTCAATTACCAAACAGACCTTTTAGATGAATTGGACATGATCAATGAGCGGTGTATGGCATTTAATACAAAGTATAATACTCAACGGTTTCATCGTTCGTTAGGTTACAAAACTCCTGCTGAATGTGTTATTATCCTGCAAGAAAAGAAAGGAGGACAACCGTTCTCTATCTAGGCAACCAGGACATTTTCTTGACAGGTAACCTATTCACTGCTATAATAGTTGTATCCAAAGAAAGTAGGCATTGATAAGTCCTACCGAGGAGCACGACATGTTACTTTCAGACATCTGAAAGTGTTTATAACGCTCCTTGAGAGCGTTTTTTTGTTTCTTGGATAGAATAAGAAGGAAAGCGAGTAAGAGAAGCTAGTAAAAATAAAGTACTGATCGCGTTGAGAGCAAGAAAAAATTCGTTATGAGCGTTAAAAATTATGGATAGTTACACAATTACCAGTCAAAATAGACAAAAAAAGGAAGTTCTTGTTGAAAAATTTCTTGAAAAAGTAGCAAAAGCGAAAGCGATTGTTTTTACTAACTATACAGGGCTTACGCATCAACAAATTGAAGGTGTCAAAAAGGCAATGAAAGCAAACGATGCTGAATATGTTGCAACAAAAAATACCCTGTTACTCCGCGCACTTGCAGAAAAAGGCCTATCTGACGAAGATAAAGCAAAACTTAAGCAACCAACTGGAACGATCTTTTTATACAACGACGTTGTTGCACCACTTAAGTTACTTGCAAAAACGATCAAGGAATTAAAACTTCCTGTTATTAAATTTGGTGTTCTGGAAAATACCATTATTTCTGACCAACAAGTAGTAAAACTTTCACAAATTGCCCCATTGCCAGTCCTGCGGGCACAATTACTTGGACAAATGAAAGCACCTATCTCAGGTTTACACCGCGCACTTAATTGGAATTTACAACAACTTGTTTTGACACTAAACGCAATCAAAGATAAAAAAGCGTAAAGGGGGTGAAAGTTTATGGCAAAATTGACAAAAGAAGAATTAATGCAAGCAATCGAAGAAATGTCCGTTCTTGAACTTTCAGAATTGGTGAAAGCTCTCGAAGAAAAATTTGGTGTTTCAGCAGCAGCAACTATGGTAGCAGCAGCTCCCGCAGTCGGTGCAGCAGTAGATGAAGAACCAAAAGAAGAACAGACAGTCTTCAACGTTGTTATTGCATCAGCAGGTGCACAAAAAATCGCAGTTATTAAAGCTCTTCGTGAACTCGCCCCAACATTGGGTCTGAAAGAAGCGAAAGATTTAGTTGATGCGGCACCAAAAGAGGTTTTGACACAGGTCAACAAAAAGACCGCTGAAGAAGCTAAAGAGAAACTCACTGCAGCAGGTGCTACAGTAGAACTCAAGTAACAAAAAATAGTATCCGGTATTTACTGATTATGTTTCCCAGTGAAACGTCATAAGTGCTCGATACTATTTTTTTGTCTTTTTATCCACCTCCTATTCCGGCATATATCCCCACACCACGTAATCACCTAGCCACGAGAAGCTACCTTGTATTTCCCACCCCAAAAGCATACAATGATGGTAACTAATCTGTGAGAGCAGATTGAGCCAGATGTACCGATCTTAGGCAACTAGCACGATGCGGACACCGATCTTTAGGACATTTTTGTCCACGAGTGAGGTGTCTTTTTTGGTATTTGGGGTACTTACTTGAAATTTATGAAGACTTAAAACGACAAAGGTCGGCGCTAACCGACCCAGATCATATGAAGATATTTACTAAAAGTTATTGTAACTTAAACAAGTTATATATGCAATTGCGTGCTGAAAAATGGAGTACAGTTTTAGTAACTGGACTAAAGATTTTCTATACAAAAACCTGCGATATCGCACCATTAATTATTGGTGCAGCTATTCTTATGAAACTAGTTGGTTTGTGGTAAAATGAAGGCATGAAGAACCTCACATTGAAGCAGATACAGAAACTACATCAAGAGCATCCAGAAGACAAAGAGTTACACAAGGTGATTGAGAATGCAGAGGTTGACGAAAAAGAATTTGGGAAGTTAGTAAAAGAGTCAACGAAGCATGAGGCATTTGATAAGAAGAAGTAATTAAGGCTTAAGGATTGCGACAAGCACTGCGACAATTCCTACTAAAATCCCGATTATTGAAATACCATTAGGTGTCCAGAAGTTTCTTTTTTCTTTACCATTTTCCTCGGAATATTCCTTTGCTGATTCTTTACCATATTTTTTGATTTTTGCAATTCCGTCTTCATGTCCCATTGTGTCAAGCACAATTGACCTAACTTTTTTCTGAAAATGCTCAAATCTATCTTCCGAAAAACATTTATCTACTTTTTCACTTAAAGCATCTACAGCCTCAGTTTTTGCTGCACTTCTAAGTTCTTCTGGTATTTCTATTTTTACTGCTGGTGTTCGTCCCATTATTAAGAAGTTTCAGGATCATTTTTTGATTCTGTAACCTCTTCCGTAGGCGTAATTTTAACTCTCTTACCTTTTTCGTCAATATAGATGGTATTATTATCTGCTCTCAATAAGATAACTAAAGCAAAACGAAGAATACCTTCAAAATCTTTGAAACGGAAAATTGTTTTTATAAGATTAAGAGCTTTCAAGTCTCCATTATCTATTTCGAGATATATTTTCCCCTCAGAGGGGATTATTTCTTTTTTTTCAGTAATTTGATTAATTGCCATATCGGGGTATGATTATACTGTATCTCATGGCTAATTACTAGTCAAGAATACAAACACTATCATTAGACTTTAGTCAACAACAAATCAAACATTTGATTCGGTGTCTTACGATTGTTATAACGGAAGCAATACTCATCCATGTAGCTTTCAATATATTTTGAACTGACCTTGCGATAAACACCTTTAATACCAGGCTTAATCCGTCCCCAAAGTCCTTCAACATTATTTGTGTGCGTCTTGCCGACAACATAGGTCTTACCGTGATCTACTGCATGATGCTCGTATCCCATTTGGTAAATATTCTTATAGCCAATATATTGATCAGTCATGACTGTGGCAGTCGGGTCAACGTGTCTCTCTAATTGTTCCCATAATGCACGTCTTCCAGTTGTTTCGATCTTTTTCATGATAACTTGTCCATCTCTTTCAATCATTCCATAATAATATCTTTTGGTTTCTCGTTGAAATGAGGGACATATTTTCTATTTGTACCCCTCCCGCCAAAAAATGATTCGTCCACCTCAACCACACCGTTAAGCTTTCTTCCATCTCTTTTACCCATCAGAATACGGATTTGCTTCATCATTCTCCATGCGGTTTTGTATGTTACTCCTAGCTCTCGCTCTAGTTGTTTAGCAGAAATACCGCCACGGGTAGCAGTCATAAGCCACATTGCATAGAACCAGTATTGTAATGGGGTTGTTGTCTTCTCAAACACAGTTCCCGCAAGTGGACTCACTTGATGACCACCACCGCATTGATATACTGGACGATCTTTCATCTTCTTAAATGATCGCCTTCGTTTGCATTCACCACAATACGGCTTGAACCCAAACCGTATAGACATAATCTTCTGCAAACATGCCTCGCTTGATGAATATTTAGCTAAAAATTCTTTTAATATCATGAGGCTATTATAGCCTATATATGTTACGTTGCCAAGGGATAAGTGCCCCTATTCCTACTTGACAACTTTTTGTAAAAACTTCAGTATTAATAAGGAAAGAGAGCATATGGAAAAAGAAATAAAATCAGACACAACTGCTCAAGGAACGAAAACGCAGCATCATATAACGAAGAGGAAAACTCCACACAAATATTCTTTTTTTCTGGTTATTGCGATTACATTACTGGTAACTACTACCGGTACGGCTGTTTGGCTGGCCAGACAAACAACAGAACTTAGCAGTAAAGCAAATACCACAGGCATCACTATCCCAGTCCTTGAAGATACCCATGTGAGCCAATCAAGTACTGATAAAAACTACGGCGATAAAAATGAAAATAAGATAGATGAAGACAAAATTACCTATCTCAAATTTAATCTAGCACAACTGGCAAATAAGCCACTTACCAAAGCAACGCTTCGCCTCTATATAACCAATGATTCAAAAGATACCCAAACAATTAAAGAAGTTGTTGCTAGTAACTGGACTGAGTTAGCTATAAACGCAACAAATAAACCTGCTGTCGGTCCAAGGACTATTGCTAGCATTAGCGATACGAAGAAAAATACCTGGAAAGATATTGATATTACCAACTATGTTGCCGAAAATGCTGGAAAGGTCATAAGCTTTGCCATAGATGCGACTCCTGAAAATAATAATAATCTCTATATCTCATCAAAAGAAAGTTCCAATGCTCCTGTTATTGTTATTGAAACAGCAAATACTGCCGTGACCATACCATCAGTAAGTCCAACCGCCTTTACACAGCCGACTGCTGCTGCTACAGCCACACAACCCCCAGTCCAACAACCTTCACCAACAACTACTGTCGTTATCCCAACAACCCCACCGCTTTCATCAGGTGGTGCACGAACTATCACTGTTGCGACTGCAGCTCAGCTGACAGCAGCACTTGCAGATGCAAAACCAGGAGATGTTATTACTATGGCTGATGGTACCTACAAAACAAAAAGTGCCTCTGTTGTGATTGGCAAACAAAACGTTTCAGCAGCTTTTAGACTCAGCCAATCAGGAACCTCAGCACTACCAATTATTCTCCAGGGAACCAGAAAAGCACTCATTGATGGAGATAATGACTATGGATTACATCTGTTCAATGCAAATTATATACAGCTCAAAGGCTTTACGGTCTTTAATGCAAAGAAAGGCATTATGCTTGACGGTTCAAACCACAATATTCTTGATGGCGTTGAAGTCCGCAATATTCGTGACGAAGGTGTCCATTTCCGATCTTTTTCAAGTGATAATGTCATTAGAAACAGCTATGTGCATCATACCGGTGAAGACAAACGAACAGGAGCGCTTGATAACGGCTATGGCGAAGGTATTTATGTCGGGAGCGCCAATAGTAACTGGGCAACGTATACTGGTGGCAAGATAGATGAATCAAACAGGAACTACATCCTTGGAAATACCGTTAGTTACACCGCAGGTGAAGGTATCGATATCAAAGAAGGAACCAAAGATGGGATCATCCGAGGAAATACCTTTGATAATGCTGGAATTGCCGGGACAAACTTTGCTGACTCGTGGGTAGATATCAAAGGTAATAATTGGCTGATTACAGAAAACAAAGGAAGCAATGCTTTGCTTGACGGCTATCAGATTCATGGTGTCTACCCTGGCTGGGGCAACAAAAATACTTTTACGTACAATACGATAAGCAATGTCAAAGGAAATGGATTCTGGGTGCAAAATAATGTCACAGGCAATATCATTTCATGTAATAATACCGTTACCAGTGCTACGAAAGGATTTGCCAATGTCCCCTGTTCGAAATAATATTTAACCCATTGACAAAGCATGTATTAGTTTGTTACTGTATATATAGTTATATATCATATTGATTCCTTCTATGACCACCCTAAAAAATAATAAACCCTCAGTAAGTATTGCTGACCTTCCAGACCTGTTGACTGTTCGGGAAGTTGCAGAGATTCTCCGCGTTTCTCCACTTACGATAAAACGCTGGGGCAAAAGAGGAAAGCTTCCTGCAATTCGCATTAATTCTCGTGGAGATCGCCGCTACAAAAAAGAAGCTGTCCTCTGGCTTCTTGGCATTCAACATAAAAGCACAGAGATGTAATCAAGGCCTTGTTCTTCTTCGAGGTAATCTCCTCAAAGATCTACGTACTAGACCTCCTAATAAAGTATCGCGGGTACGGACAGGAGTAATTCTCTTTTCTTCAAGAGTTAGGGCTGCATGTGCGCTCGCGACATTAGCTTCCAACCGAGCAAAGGTTTTTCCATCAAGATCATACACAGCACTGCCCAAAACACCAACAGCTTCTAACTCACCAGCTGCGCTGTATCGATCAGCAAGTGCTTCATCAGAAAAACCTGCGAGCAAATTAGCAGTTCTTTGTTTCAGATCTGGCTTAACTGAATCTGCATGTCCCAAAAGATACGCTCGGGGATCTCTTATCAACCCAGGGACTACTTCTCTCATCGCTGTAAGCTTCGCAAGATTATTATCACGCTTCCTTTTCTCGGCTACCTCGGTATTGTCTTCGATAACTTCCTTATCATTATCGTAAGCGGGGTAATGGTAATAAAAATTAAATCTATCTAAACTTTCAGGGTCATCTAAACGCACTGGCAAAGGTAGGGGTGAAGTATCTGAAGAGATGAGTGAGTCCTCTCTTTTTCTTCTAGCAGCAACTAACCGAGCCACGGTATCAATAAGCGTAATACTTGGCACAAGCACTTCCGATGGAAGCGACTGTAAAGTACGCTCTTCTTCATGAATCATTTCTCCCTCTTTTGCCATATGCTGATGATAAACTTTTTCTCATAACACTGTCAATGAATGCTCACACTGACATCAGGGCTAGTTTTCATTCTTGACATTATAAGCAAAAATTATGGCAACACAAAAAGTCTCTATGTCTCCCCCCTTACTATCAAACGCTGGGGAAAGCGAGGAAAGCTTCCTGCAATTCGCACTAATTCTCGTGGAGATCGAAGATACAAAAAAGAAGCTGTCCTCTGGCTTCTTGGCATTCAACATAAAACTGGCGAATAACATTACTCTATAGACTCAGGCACTTCTCTAGAAGCTAGACCCAAAACATCAAATTTAAAATGCTCTAATAGCAAATTTTCATGATACTGTGTATGTTTGAAAGCCTCTGCTTTTCTCACCGGTTCCATATCCCTTTTAGCGATTAGCCAAGGTGCATCTCCGGTGAATCGCTTTACTTTAGTAAGATTATCCTCAAAAGGACTATTCAAATTATGATTATATGCATGAGCATAATCTGGATCATCAGGATCGATATATGCTAAGAATTCCAATAAGGCAGCATATCGTTGATCTTTATCACTAAAGGTATTTTTTCTATAATTAGCAAGCGAAGTTGCTATAGCAGCTATCTTCCCTGTTTCATCAGGAGCATACACTTGTAAGAGACGACGAGCAAACATTCTTCCTAAAAACTGGAATTGAGGAGCAGCTCTCCCCCATTCACATGTCTTGGCAAAAACAGCCAACTTAGCAGCAAAGTTGGTCAGGCTCACTGCCACAAATTCAGATGGTATTGATGCAACAAGCTCTTCGAATGAACCTAAATTCATTCCATGAATAGATTCAGAAATCATCGCATTAACCTTCATCATGTCTGCTTCATCAGAAATATCTATTCCAGAAAACCAGCCTGGTGTCCCATCTCGTTCTCTGTCGTAACCAACATCTCTTACTTCCGGCTTTGTAACTTCCATTTTTTCTTGCGGCATACTATAGATTCTTTCCACATGCTCTGCTACTCCTGGAGAATTAGCCTTTTTTCCAAGTTCATCACTATAGGATCTGCCTCTTACCGAAACACTTAAGGTAAAATTATTATATTCTTTGCCTGTCAAAGTTGCTGCTACCTGAATAATCCCTTGCGTATTTTCATCTAAACTTTCTTCTTGTCCTGCAAAAGATGCAAGCTGAACAAGCATGTCCGTTTTCATTCTCTTTAAATCTACCTCTCGACCAGAAATGTGTTCATCTATGACACGTAAATAAAAGCAGCCGTTGAGATACTTTATCCGAGGATCATCCTTTGCAGCGTTAAATATTCTCCCAAGAGAATTGAGTCTTCGAGCATAATTTTTTTTTATTAACTGAATTCCCCGCTGTCCCTGATTATTTTGAGCAAGATCGAGAACTCTTGAGACGAGTTGATCTCCAAAAAGCTCTATGGCATGGGTATTAATCAGATTTGCAACAGCTTCGAGATTAGGTCTTTCAGTAAAAATAGTTCCAGTTTCACTCGTTGGCTCGACCATAGCAGCTACGGAAACCGGCTCTCTCTCGGCAAGACATTCTTTAATAAGCGCATGCAACCCTTCTAGACTCTCTCGATCACCAGCTGATAATGGCTTTGAAAGTCCTCTTACAAATGCAGTAATTTCTTCAAGATTGAACTTGCTTTGACTTTCAAAGACTGTTGTGGCAGGCAGATCTGCTGCCAGCTCAGTAGAGGCAGGAGTGGCATCTTCTCGTCCATCAAGCAGTTCTCTAAGTTCTTCCGTTCTTTTGATTAGTTTATTTCTTGTAGAGGCTCCTTGTAAAGCAGCACGAGCAGCATCCAAAGCCTCATCTCCCACAGGAACAACCGCGGCTTCTGCAAAAACGGTAACGGCCTCGGCAAGCGGACCGACAAGACGGTTAGGCGTATCTGCTTCTGCAAGCTTATCGAGCAACGTAACTTCTACTGGAGCAAGAACATTAACAGTATCTCCTCTCACTTCTGTATAGGCGACAGTCAGAGCCTCAACTGCAATCTTTTTTTTCATCGCATCGTATCGCTTTCTAATAGTTTCTTTCTTTTTACCATCTACCACTTGTGGGGGATGTAATATCGTTAGCATTTGCGCATACGTGATGTCTGTATCTATAAGTGTTGTATACAGCGCTTGAATATCCCGAGTTGTCTCGATATCCTCCAGAACCACCGCAGTCAACACCTCTCCTAACTGTACACGACGGTCTAAAACAACCTGCTCATCAGTTGCTGTCGTGACAATTTTTTCATTAACTTCAGGAAATGCAAGAAATCCACGAACTTGATCACGGACATCTTGCACATCTTTTTCCCCTAATCTTTCTCTTGTAAACGCAAATAAATCTTTAAGTACATCTGAGTACGCTACATTTCTTTTATCCATAGATTCAGCCATACCGATTAATGCTTTTTCAATTTTTTCCCTTCTTTCATCGGTCTCTCCGACAAAGAATCTTCTCTTTCTTCCAGCAGGATTATCATGTTCTTGCGGATCTCTTTCTTGAAGGAATTTAGAGACACCCGTAGCATTACGTGGGCTTAAAAAAGCACAACCGATACGAAGATATGCTGCTAATGCTGTATATTCTTCAGCAAGCTCATCACCAACTATTCGTGGCCACTTAGTCAAAAGTTGTGCCGCCACTCGCGGTGAGGCAAGCTCCTGATGTGCCCTTTCAGGATCAGTACATTCAGCAAAATGTTGTGCTTCGGTAAGATGCTCTTGGTCAGGACGTCTTGTAAGACGATCCTCAGTTCCATCAATATCACTTTGTACCGGATAACCTGAGAGGACATCATCAGTACTATCATGTACCTCAATTACATAATCCGGATGCAGGACTTTATAACTAAGCGCTGATACCAGTCGATGATGTCCATTAAGCATTTCATACCGAAAGCCCTCCCCATCCGTATTGTTTGGATCACCAATTCGAATAACTTCAGGCAGAGCACGAGCATAACGCTTTGGATTAAACTTTTTTCCTCTCATTTTATTCAGGATTTCTCCATCTAAAACCAAAAACGTGGGGCTTCTTTCTATTAGTTGATTAACATCTAGCACAACGATATTGTTAGGTCGCTCACGAGAAAGATCCGAAGATAAGATTCTTTCATTCATAGTTACCTAATTGTATCAAAATATATCAAAAACACAACAGTTGCTACGGAAAAACTTGCTCTCCAGCATCACCCACTTGGTTTATTAGCGCTTCTAGATGTGCCTGAGCCATAGAAAAGCTTGTTGACCCATCATCTCTTGTACCAAAACGCCTTTGATAAGCTAAGACGTTATACGGAGTTTCCCCCTGCCTATAGAGGTCTTCCATCTCTCTTCGTGAGGGTGATCTCCCGTCAAATCCTTCTTGTAATCGTCTCCACTCAGCAAGCAACTGACTATCAGAATACTTCTTTGGCTTCGCTTTAACTTTTCTGTCAACTACCACTAGATGTGATTCTCGCTCTTCAGGGTCCATTGCTGCAAGTGCTTCCAACCGATCTCTGGCAGCTGAGAAAGCATTTCTCTCTCCACCATCTTGATCACCAAAAAACTTTGTGTAGACACTTTGTTGAAATTTGGTCCGATCATTTGCCCGTAGTCTTGCGATATCAGAAGTCGTAGGCACTTTCCCTTCCGATAATAATCCACGTATCTTCACCCATTCACCAAAAATCTCCTGAGCGGACTCAGGGGTAGATATAATTTTTTTTCTTTCTTTAAATGAACGGATCTCATCAAGTTTATGCTGTTTCTCAGGATCGATAGAGGTAACTTTTTCAGCAAAGATACGCAATCCAGCCATTTTTTGAATCGCCACAATGTATTTTAGACTGCTAGTGGAATCACGTCTAAATACGTTTATATCGTTAATCCCGAGATTTCTCAGTACCTTCTCAAGAAGAAGCGCATACTCTTGAGATAAAGTAGAAAATCTAATATCTTTCTTTATATCAATCACTCTCACACTTCCACCAGAATCAAAAATGCCTGAAGCAAAACTTCTCAGATACTGCTCAGAGAAAACCCATCCATATCTCTGCTCTACCGTTTGTGCTGTCTCAGCTTTCCTGAAATCACCCAAGGCATCTAATTCAGTCTTCCCAAAATAAAAACCGATAGCGATAGCACCTGAAGGCAATCTCCTGACATGGCTTCTTTTGGATCCAGACTCATCACCAAAAAGTGCTTCACCCGTTTCCTTAAACGCTACTGAGACAGGGTCATTGGCATCTTTGCTAACAAAAGAAACCTGACCACGACCACGAGTCGTATCTACACTTCCCCGTGTACCGGTAAGCGCTCCTAAAAACCATGCAACATCTCGAGAAGGAAGAAGGCTCCCTATCATTTTCTCTTTTAAAGTAGTACTTCTTGCTTCTGTCCGCAACTGCTTCAAGGGATCCTGAAACCCGGCTCTTTTTATTATCCTTGATAGTGTCCTATAGGGTATTCCATATATTACTTTCATATCTGCATATGTCTTAGGTGCTGTTTTTGTCTCAATACACCATTGTAAATAAGCATAAACTTCAGCCGCCCGAGGATGCGATCTATGAGATATATCTACTGGTCTATCTGGGTTTACCCCAGGTATTTCTCCTTTCATAGCCTTTGCATTATATCAACAGGTTAAATGCTGTTTTTGCTCACTTGCAAAGAGAGAAAAGCTCAGCATATAATAAATATATGAGCTCATCACTGGATAACTATATTACCGCTGCAAAGGAGAAAAATCTCTCAGACGAACAGATAAAAAACGCGCTTCGTTTGGCTGGTTGGCCTGATTCCCAAATTAACGAGGCCTTTACTCCATCAAACACCATGCTTATGCCTGCTCCCCCAGCTCCCCATGTAGGGATGTGGACAGGCTTTTTATATATCATTTTCTTCATTTCTTTATATATTCTTGCAAGCTCCATAGGAGTTGTCTTCCATCATTGGGTTGACCAAATTCTCCCTCTACCCAAAGATCCTTATGAATACTTTTCCTATTATCCAGACAGTGTTCTTCAAGGAGCAGTTGCAGCAACACTAGTGACACTTCCTATTTTTAGCTATTTGGCCTTCTTATTAAAAAAACAACTTATCAAAAAACCTTTTGTAAAAAATCTGCGTTCACGAAAAATACTTATCTATATTACTTTAATTAGCACATTCCTTATTATGCTGGGGCATGTCATTGGAACTATTTATGATTTTTTACAAGGATCTGCAAACAGTATCAATGCAATCGCCCATCTGGGGGTAACACTGCTTATTGCCGGGTCAATCTTTGGATATTTTATTAGTGAGGTGCGATATGATAGCAACACGTAAAGACATACTCTTTTTTATTGAACTGGTGGCTCTTTCAGCTATTGCTGTCGTATATGCATTGACGCAAATACCCTCTCCTTTTGAACAACAAAAACTGAAGTGGGATCAGGAGCGGGTTATTGATCTAGGGAAATTAAAAAATGCCATTGATCAATACTACTACACAAATGCAAAACTTCCTGAAGCACTTGCAGTGGTAACAAGTGAAGGATATAGTCCAGATATGCTGAGAAAAACAGATCCTCAAACAGATCAGCCTTATACCTATCGGGTAACAAGCCCTATTTCTTATGAAATCTGTGCAGTTTTCGTGACAGCAAACAAAGACCTCGCTTCTGTGGACGATTACAATTATGAAAAATATGATTACCAAACATATCGGAACCAATTCAAGCACCCACAAGGAACATTTTGCTTCAGCCAAAAAGTGCAAGATCAACGATATGAATCTAACTACCCTACACCTACACGGATATCTTCTCCTACCATTCTTCCCCTTCCTACAAACACACCTAATCCGACTTCTTCATTATAATCCAGCTATCACATGCTATAATAAAAATAATGAATACTACAGTGTTGCTTCCTCCCCTCGATTATCGGGAAATCACACAAAACTTTATTGCAGAATTAGAGCAAGCAGAGCAACGCAAGCCAAGTAGCTTGTCCTATCATGTGCATAATCTATCTCAAAAGCCAATTGTTACAGAGGGAATCATTCAGGGTATTGTCATTGGTGGAACAAATTATATCGTATCGACCCAACATATTTCCTCACACGGTAAAGTAACTATTTTGGAGGAAAAGACGGGGATACTTCCTCTTCTTGATCTTTCCACGTTGATTTCTTTTCTGAGAGAGCACAAAGATGATCGTGCAGTCGCTGTTGGACTTAATTTTGGTTTCGGGATGACGCCACGAACTGGTCCTTTTGGGGAGATGGATGGTGTGGCAGTCGAAGCGAGCAAAGAACATAGCTTTACCGGAATCTTAGGGAAAGATATAGGAGATATTGTGAGACAAGCGTTTGCCAAGAATATTCCCGTTGCCGTTGCAAACGATACTATTTGTCTTGCTTTGGCCGGAGATGGAACAGAGAGTGCGTCTCTTATTGCCGGAACAGGATTCAATCTTGGAATAGTAACAACTGAACAAAAGAAGAAAGTTGTTATCAATATTGAAGCCGGTAATTTTAATAAGTTTCCTCATGATGAAGAGCTTCGTATCATTGATGCTCAGTCAGAAATTCCAGGAGCTTATCTGTTTGAAAAAGTTATCTCAGGTAAATATCTTGCAACCTTTTTTAATGCCAAAGCAAAAAGTCTGGGTATCTCTCATTCTCCACTAACAACAAGTCAAGAATTATCCAAACTCTCCCATGAGATCAACGATGCCAAGGCAAATCAGCTTGCTCGTGCAATCATGGAACGATCAGCATTTCTTGTAGCAGCTGCAATAGCAGGATTATACAAATATAGAGAGGAACCAGACTCCTTTACCATTATTGGTGAAGGAAGTCTCCTTTGGCTTGGTTGGGGTTATAAAGAAAATATCTACATACAATTAAAACTTTTAGGGATCCCTGAAAACGCAGTTACCATCAGACATGTAAAGGATAGTAGTATTAACGGTGCATTTGGTCTCCTAACGAAGTGAGCAGGCATTGTATTTTGACAACACGCTTCTCTCTATGACCATAATGGACTGAGTAAAGATATAATTCTTCTTACTTTAATAATAAAACCCTAAGTGGTAACTCAGGGCTTAGTAGAAGAGAGGCCCAAGTTAATTTTTTCTGGGGAGAAAAAGCACCAATTCCAGGAATTCCAAAAGATGACTTTTCGCTGCGACTGATTAGTAATCTCACACCACCGACAACTGGAACATATACTTTCTACATCAGATCAGATGATGGAGTCAGACTCTGGATTAATAATCAATTACTCGTTGACCAATGGAAAGATCAACCCCCTACTGAATATACTGTTTCACTTCCATTAGCGGGGGGTACACCATATCCGATTAAGATAGAATACTTTGATACTCATGCAAATGCTGACTTACAACTCAAATGGAGTGGTCCAGGTATCTCAAAGCAGCCAGTCCCCGCATCAGCTTTCTCTACAAAGTAAAAGAATAAATATTAGTATTCTCTTGCAACCTCTTTTAGAAATTTTTTAATTGATAGCTCTATTGAAATCTTTCTTAGCAAGTAATAATACTCACTCTTTGTCTTATTGAATAGTAATGCAGAAAGATTTTATTTGCCTTACTAAATTGCTTTATATAGCAAGATAATCAATGTTTTTAGATATATTTTTATATTCATAAATTGAAGTCCTATATAATCTTTTCCTTTGAAAGATTATATAGGAAATTAAGTCTTAAGTAACTCGTGATGTTTGAGAATAGGCTCTTCTATCACATCTTCGTGAGATTATTTAGCCTCAATTTTCATTTATAAGATATCAATGGACGTAAACATAAATCTAAGATAGCTGTTCGAATGAGTTTTTAGCACCAAAGTATACGAACAGTTATATACTCTCTAAAAATTATCATGAAAACAAACTTTTCATTAATGATCATTTTATTGATACGAACTGGATGAAGATTTATGAATTTTGATGTAATTTTAAAATCTATCGTTTTCTCTGTAGAAAAATCATTTTATCCTTCGAAGAAATCCTCTTAAAAAGTGCTTTTTATAATCAGTCAAATACTCCCCCCATTTAAGACAAGCTATTCGCAAGCACGATGTTAATAGTTTTTATATAGGATGCATTGAGCCCATATTAAATATGTTTCAAACAATTCTTTTTTAAAATCAAGAAAGAACGTCTTTTTTGATTCTTCTTTTTTTCTATGGGTATTCTTTTATGAGTAAAAAGTGTTGTACCTACGGTTAAATGAACAAAGTTATCACTGTATAAAATTTTCATTGGTATTTTTAACTTCTTTTTTATTAACTATTGATTAAAAGTAAAGATTTGTGCATGAAGAACATGTATTAACCTCAAGCTTGCAGAGCAAGCCTTGGTCTGCCAATAACAGACTAGTCTGTTATAACAAGCTAAACAGATATTTTGTTTACAGTATTTTTGAAAAAATAATTATCAGAGATTGAGATAGTTTTTGTTGTTAGTAAACACATAAAATGTTATTCATAAAGATTCTTTTCTCCCAGATAGATGCTATCGATAAAGACGATTTATAAAATTTTTTAATTTTGTAAGAAAAAGATACAAAAAACATTCTTGGACGAGAAAAGAAGTTTTTTTAGAGATTTAGCCTCAAAAAAAACTGCCCGTTAAACACGCTAGGACAAGAGAGATTTTTTATACTTAATGATTTATCCTTCTCTTTTTAAGCAAAAACACTTTACTCACTCCCAAATTACCTGCGCTTATTATACGAAAAGCTTACTTTTCCTAGGCTCACCCATCGCTCTCGTAAGAAATAGTAGTCATGGCACCTTCTGAAAAGACTACTTCTCCCCAACTTATCCACAAATTACCCATAGTAAATCTTTTTTTAGACATATAGTATATAAGCGCATTCTCTCAAGATATACTTATGATATCAATATGCTCAATAATAGATCAAAAAGCGTCACAATTTCTGTCATTCTTTACTGTTTTATAAAGAGGGCATGAAAGCAGTTCTATGCGTTGTTTTATAAAATAACGACTCTAAGTACCTTTTTTCTTTTTATTCAGACCTCAGGCTTGTCAAAATAAATGATCGATTAATACACATATTGACATATTTTGTCAATTTAAGAAAAAGTCTCTTTTTGAAGAGGGAAGGAGTCTTTAGAACAAAAGAGCTAGGCAAAGCAAAAAATTACCCCATGATGAGACAATAAATCTGTAAAAGAAGTAAAAATTGCGTACAGAACCTATAAAACGCAAAGCAAAAAGCTTTTCTTCTTAACCGTCCATTAACGACATCTTAATTTATCGAAATACATTGCCATAACAATCCAAACAAATCTTAGCAGAGAGAGCTGCCTTCTGATTCTCCATGGCTGTCTTATCAATCGAAAAAACCATTCAAGTCCAATTGCTTGCATGAAGCCTGGTGCACGCGCAATGTTGTTACTAATAAAGTCAAAAGAGCCACCAACCCCCATAATTGCTGTAGCTGGAAGTTCATTAAAATGTTCGTGTATCCATATTTCCTGCTTGGGAGAGCCAAAAGCAACGAAAAGAATATCCATTTCAGGCACAAAATTGCGGGCGGCAGTCGTGGGGTTCCCTGCTTGAGCACCCACAGACATTATTGTCGAGGACGTCGAAGCGGGGTGACGACTGGCAGAACCCACATTTTCTGAATTTTCCCACTCTGTGGCAACATAAACAACCTTGATCCAAGGATACTTTTTTTTCAAGCGCTCTGAGGCTGTCTTTGCTACACCCAGCCCAGCTCCCAAAAAGCCTATGGACAAAGGCTTTTCATGACAGCCAGCACACACCCGTTCAATGAAATCTACACCCGTTATCCGGCCAGGGAGAGGCTTCCCAAGTAACTTGCTCGCCATAAGTAATCCTACCCCATCAGGAAGAGACAAGGCAGCCTCATTCAGCACTTTTTTGTAGCTAGGATCATCATGAGCAAGGATAATGAGTTCAGGATTAGGAGTAACAATAAACAATTTTTTATGAGGCTTAGCTAACGCTGCATATAAATACTCTAAGATTTTATCTTCAGAGGCGACACTTATCTCGATGCCAAGGTAATTCTCTTTCTTTATCATATTTCACAAAACTACTATATTTTATTACTACTATCGATTATTGTCAAAATATACTCAAGTCAAACACTTTTATTATTCAACTATTATGTCTCTTAAAAAATTTTCAAGCCTATTACCTGCAAACATATTGACCTTCTTTATATTAATACTATGAGATATTTTGCTGGTTGTGAAAATTTCATTCTTCATAAACACTTTTTAACATTTCTAGAAAAATCATCAGAAAAAACAATTTCTCTAGGCCTTTTTTCTATTTCTTGCTAATACTCCTTTTGTATAGTTCGATATTTTCCATAGCGACACCAGTACCCCGAGCGACACACAATAGGGCGTCATCAGCCACGTGACATGGGACACCTGTCATCTCAGTCATCAACTTATCAAAATTTGTTAAAAGAGATGTCCCGCCAGACATGACGATTCCTTTATCAATAATGTCACTCGCAAGCTCAGGAGGACATTGCTCAAGTACCTCTTTTACCCCCTGAATAATATCCGTAAGTACTGGCCTAATAGCCTCATTTACCTGTAGTTCATCAAGAACAATTGTTCGTGGTAAACCAGTAATATTATCTCTACCTCGAACTTCCATAGACCTAAGGCTAGCATTCTTTTTGGCGTTTGCGTCAATAACGGCATTACCGATGTCAATCTTGATAACTTCTGAAGTTGTATCACCAATTAACAGATTAAATTTCTTTTTGACATAGGCAGCAATAGCCTCATCAACTCTATTTCCAGCCACCCTTACTGAACTATGGACAACTACCCCACCAAGAGAGATAACAGCTGACTCGGTCGACCCCCCTCCAATGTTAACGATCATGTGTCCAGCAGCTTGCGCAATAGGAATTTTGGCACCGATAGCTGCCGCAAGCGGTTCATCAATCAGATATGCGACCTTTGCTCCAGCAGACATCGTAGCATCAAGGACTGCTCGACGTTCAACCTGAGTCACTCCAGAAGGAATACAGACCATAACCTCAGGTTTAAAAAATCTCGCATGACCACACACTTTGTCAATAAAATAGGAAAGCATTGCCTCAGTAATCGTATAGTCTGCAATAACCCCATTGCGTAGTGGTCGAAGAGCCGTTACATTTCCTGGAGTTCTGCCAAGCATTTCTTTGGCTTCCCTCCCTACTGCTACCACTCGATTTTCTTCAGCCGTAACAGCCACAACGGTTGGTTCATTAAGCACAATACCTTCACCAACCACATAGACAAGTGTATTTGCGGTACCAAGGTCTATCCCTACCCTTTTTGTACTTGGAAGCGTGAAATTGAAGTTAAACATGTTTTACCTTATCTTTGATTTAACTATATCTAAATAGATACTATCTATATCATTTTGGCCTTTATGGGGCTGAATGTAGATTACAACAACATACTCCTTTGTTGCAAGCGCTATTTTTAGGGAGTATAATAAAAGACGGCTTGCAGGAAGCTTTTTGTTGTTTATGAAAAAAGAACGTACTGACCATCAACACCATGACTCCAGCAGAAAACAGTTGATTATCTCACTTGCTATTTTTATTGTTTTGGCAACGGCTACGGTTCTTCTTGTTCTTTATGGCAAAGGCTATCGGCTTGGCTTCCAAACAGGTGAACCGCAACTAACGAAAACAGGCATCCTCCACGTCACGAGTGAACCAACAGGCGCACAAGTATATATTGATGACCATTTGACAACGGCTACCAATAATACCGTTAACCTCACACCCGGCAATTATAAAGTAACTATTGCGAAAGAAGGCTTTAACGATTGGCACAAGGATATTGAAATCAAACAGGAAGTTGTCAGTAATGCTGATGCAACGTTATACCCTAAGGCACCAAGCCTCCAAAGTGTTTCTACTTTTGGTGTTGACTCAGTAACCATCGATCCATCGGAAACAAAATTGGCAATGCAGATTTCTTCACAGTCTGCTTCCAAAAATGGTATCTACCTCTTTGATATGACAGATAGATCATTTCCTGTGCTTGCAGGACAGAGTAAGTCGACCCAACTGGCAAATGATACGCTTGATACCTTCTCAACAGCACATCTCACCTGGTCCCCTGATGGCAAACAAATCTTGGCAATTATTTCTGCCACACCCGACAATATTACCTACTATTTGCTTCAGGCGGATACCTTCAACGAAATACCACAGGATATTACAGCCACCGTACAAACTACACTTGATCTCTGGGAGACACAACGTGAAGAGAAACATGCAGCATTACTCAAAACACTCAAGTCAAAGGTACGAGCATTTGCAAAAGGTTATTTCTCCATTCTTGCTTGGTCCCCTGATGAAAAAAAGATTCTCTATCAAGCAACAGAAACAGGACAAATACCGATCTTCCTCACTCCTCGCCGTATCGGCAATAACTTACCGTATGAACGAAGAGATTTAGAAAAAGGAGCTATGTATGTATACAACATAGCTGAAGATCTCAATACTCGAGTTGTTGAAAGTATGGATACTCTTTGCGAAGGAAAAGCTATCGAGAGTTGTGCTCAACCCTTCCGTTGGATGCCAGACAGCAGACATTTGCTCTTTATCAACGACAAAAAAGTTAATTTAGTTGAGGATGATGGTTCAAACATGACCACTATCTATGCAGGACCTTTTACGGATCAGTATGTCTTCCCTTGGTCTGACGGCTCGAAGGTAGTTATCCTGACTAACCTGAATAATACGTCAGTTGCCCCCACACTCTATACGATTGGACTGAAGTAAAAGAGCTTTCTTGTTTGTCACCTTGCCATCTTCTTGTCATCCAGTGTACTATTAAAGTAGCATGTAAAGCTGCCCTTATGAGAATTTTATACCATGCAATCATTGCCTTGGTTATAGCTGTGTTGGTAAGCCAAACGAACACTGCGTATGCTACTGAGGTTAGCTCTGTTGGTATTGCTACGTATCTGAGCATCGACAACAAGCAAATTCAAGATGGAGATATTGTCATCTCGACCAGCGAAGGCTATCAGATCAGTACTCAGGCCTACGACCCTCGAGTTATTGGCGTTGTCACGACTAAGCCAGCCATCGAGCTACGTAATAATGACGAAAAGACCGGCAAACCAGTTGTTAATCAAGGGACTGCCTTTGTCAAAGTAACTAAAGAGAATGGTGAAGTTAAAACGGGAGATTTTATTACGACCTCAACCGTCAAAGGGACAGGAATGAAAGCAACCAGAAGCGGTTATGTTATCGGCGAGGCACTCCAGGATGCAAACTTTGCCAATAATGCAACAGTGATCCTGATTCCTGTCAGTTTGAATCTACGGTATATTCAGTTTGGTCCCCAAACACCCAATTCGCTGGCTGATCTCCTTTCCCTGAGTCAAATTGCCTCCTACGAACAACCAATCCGTGTGGTGCAGTACATCATTGCTGCTATCATTGTGATTTCTTCGTTTGCTTTTGGCTTTCTTATTTTTGCCAGAACCGTCAATACGGGCATTCAGGCGCTTGGACGTAATCCCTTGGCAGGCAGGATGATTCAATTGTCTATTGTGTTTAACGTGGTACTTATTATTATAATAATAATGACAGGTGTGGGACTCGCCTATTTGGTGATCCGACTAGCGTGACGTATGGAAACACTTAATCAAGCACAATTTATTATCTTGGGAAGCGCTGTCCTCATTCTGGGAGGGCTTGCGCTGTTCATCTATAGCATCCTCAAAAAAGAGCAGGACTTCCAAAAGAAAGAAGCCACAACCTTTACAAAATATAATGACATCCTACGAAAGGCAGAAGACCAAGCGCGACAGTTACTTGATAGCACGTCTGCTTCATCGGCTAGACTCCTCGAAGAAAGCCGTACCACTAGTGAGCATATTGAAGTAGACCTTGACCGAATACTGCAAAAGATAGCCCAAGAGCATATTCAAAAGCTCAATACCGATACGACAAATTTTGAAGGAGCATACAATCAACGACTCGAACAGTTCCAGCAGGACTTTACCGTTATGAGCAAACAGCTGCTTGAGCATGCAGAAGCTACGATGACCAAACAGATTGGTGAAGCAACAACTGCCATTACTACCAGAACCTCCCACTCGCAGAGTCTGCTTGAACAGCAAATGCAAGCGCTCCTGGCACAAGTCGAAACGGAAATCCAAGAACACAAAAAAGGACGAATTGCTGCCATTGATTCTGAGGTGAGACAACTTGTTGACAAGACCTATCGGGAAGTACTCAAACAAAGTATGCCCACGAGCATTGATCAAAAGCTTATTCTGGAGGGACTAGCGAAGGCCAAAGCTCAGGGAGGGATTACGTTATGAGCTTACAGATATTTGACCTCTCCCCCATGCAAAAATATCTGCATACGACAAATGATGCAAGGCAAATGCAAACAGCATTACAACGCATGTCAGAAAAAATGTTTACCACAGGAAGTATCACAACGGAAGTGTTACAACAGACACTTCCGTATGAGCTTGCTACGTTTGTCACCCGACTGATGCAAGAACACAAAGTGACTGGAAAAGACCGTGTCCAGCTACAATCTTTTCTTACCAGTCTGACGAACGCGGTGAATAATCTACCTGTTGTTGCGCTCACCTTGGCAAGGCCACCGCAAGTTACTTTCCTACAAAACGTGCAGGAATGGTTCCTCAGAAGCTACAATACGTTAGTGCTTCTGGATATTGCTATTGACGCGTCACTTATTGCTGGAGGAGTTATCAGTATCAAGGGAAAGTATTATGATTATTCATTAAAAACTCTGCTTGACAGTACTCAAAAGCCAGTAGAAAAAAAGTAAGAGCAAGAAAGACACGATTATGAATGATTATCAAACATATAGCCAAAAATTCCAAGAATACGGTGAAGTAACTGAGATTAACTACCCGATTATTACCGCTGTCGGCTTGCCTTCAGCAAAGCTACAAGAAATTGTATTATTTGAAAACGGTGAAAAAGGGCAAATCATTACCTTGCTTGAGGAAGGCATGAAGATTATGCTTTTTGCGCGTAATGGTATCAAGATAGGCAGTAAACTTGCCCGAACAGATAGCTATCTTATGGTTCCTCTCTCCGCTGAGCTTTTGGGAAATGTCATCACTCCCCTCGGTGACCCTATTGACCCAAAAATCCCCCCCTTCCCTG
>JBBTVD010000019.1:0-55119 GCA_038063415.1 Patescibacteria group bacterium | reverse complement strand
CAAATTACAAAAATCTTCGTTTAAACTATCTGTGCAAAAAAGTGGGTACTAGACAGGGAGAATAGACACTCCAGTTAAAGGAAACCCCTAAATGCTCTAAGGTATTTACTTTTTGAGAACTGATAATGCCATAAATATCAATCAAATTGACACCATAGCGTTCAAGCTGCATTTTCAAATGATCATAAGAATACGAACCACCTCGGGTAAATCTATCAATTGATTTTATGACAAAAAGCTGAATTTCGTTTTTTGGATTTTTACAATAATTAATTGCTTCTTGCATCTGCGTAACAAAAATGTAACTATTTATAGAGTAGCGGATTCTTTCTATGAAATTTAAAAAGTACGTCAAATCGTTTTTTAAGAAATCTCCCGTCGAACGTTCGAGACATCATCATAAAAGAAAAGCTGCAATCTTTTGGCAAAGATTTATCAAAATCCTAACTACAAAGTTGATTGTCATCCTTTTTCTAATTCTTTTTCTGATGTTTTTTGGTGTAGCTTTTGCACAAGCACCAATTCATGATGCAAACAGCGGCTGTGGCGAAAGATCCGAAAATACAAACAGATCGCGAAGTTCTGGCACTGCAAATTGCGCAATACAATAGACTCCAGCTTATTTTACAAAAGATTGAAGAAGAGCTGCCTTTGGAAGACGCGCTTATCATTGAAGATGCTAGACAAAAATATCTGGTACCGACGGCAGTTGCTGGAATCAACGCCGCGCCAAATTTGGAAGCGCTTCACAATATCGCGGTGAAAGAAGTAGAAAAAATTGTGGGCGAAGACTTCGCGGAGCTTAAAGCTATTGAAATTATTTCGGATGTTGAAGATAAGGTAAAGCCGGAAGCGAAAGAGAAATTACTCGGGTTGGAAAAAGAGCTAGCCCGTGAGTTTGAAAAAAAGATGCTCAAACTCCCAAGAGATGCGCGCAACCGCAAACTCCAAAATTATGCTCATTATTCGTTTGGAGATCCGCTTCGTCAAATAACATCACTGAATCAAATACAAGATGCGCTTTCAGATAGGGAAATTATTCTCGGAGTTGAAAGTTTGAAGGAGATCGAGATGAAAAAATTGATACATCGTATCTTTACTTTGAAAGATCAGAGGTCTCTTGATGACTTTACCGATCGTATTATGCAGAATCCGGAAGACTTGAGAGTACTCGCGGAAATGGAATTGGCAATCAATGCAGGGCGTGATGAAGCGGAAAAGGCTACGTTTGCTCAGATTGAAGAGAATCCCGTTGTATCTGAGATAGTACAAGAAGTAGGTGGTGAAGCGTTCGAGCAAGTCATAGAACAAGCGACGCAAGAAATAGTGCAAACTACGATAGCAGAACAGACAATTCTTGAAGAAACAGTAACACAAGTGCAAGAAGAAATATTCTCAGCTCCAGTAAATGAACCATCGGCCGTTGAGGAAACTTTGCCGGAATCAGTTGAAGAACAAATTATTGAAATCAAACAGGAAATTCCTACAGAGCAGGTTATTGAAGTAATCGTCAGTACTGAAACAACTGTTACAGTAGAACCAGTACAAGTATCTGAACCTGTCGCTCCTGTGCAAGAATCAGCACCAGTTATTCAGGAGACAGCGCCCGCTCCTGTCGAGCAATCTGCTCCAGCCCCTCAAGAAGCTGCCCCTGCTCCCGCAGAAAGCGCGCCACAAACAGAATCAGCACCGCCTCCAGCTGAAGCACCTGCCGCTCCTGCAGTGGAAGCTCCGGCAGCACCAGTATTATAGTGTCTCATTTGTCTTGTTTTGCCTTGGCTTTCCGGCCAAATAACCCACCTCGGATTCGAACCTGTTATAATTCTTTTAATGATAAATAATATACATGACTTGCTGCTATCTCATAACCCTAAAAATGAACGCTTCTATACGATTGCTATTGATGGTCGAGGTGGTTCAGGAAAAACTGCTTTTGCAGAATATCTAAAGACTCTATTCCCAAATTTTATTTTCCTCAATGGTGATGACTATTTTGAACCTGTAAATAACCAAATAGTATGGGGAGCATTTAATGATAAAAGATTTGTGAGAGATGTCCTTGAACCATTAAAAACTACAAACAGCTTTGTATATAAACCATTTAACTGGCATACAAAACCACATATTTCAAATAGGTCAATTAAAGTGGATAAGGGACTTTGCTTAGAACGATGTTTTATTTTTGAAATGAATTTAGATTGGGACATGAAGATTTGGGTAGAGACTCCAAAAGAAATTTGTCTTGAAAGAGGAATTGCTCGAGAGCATATGCCTAAAGATCGTGTACTTGCTGCATGGAAAGAAGTCTGGCAACCAAAAGAAGATGAGTACATTCGAGATAGTAAGCCAATAGAACAAGCAGACATTATTATTGATGGTACTAATTCATTTGAGAATCAACTTATAAACTAGTTTAGTTTGCGTAGTTTGGAATATAGAAAGTTTCAGTATTTTGAAGCCAAAAAGATGGAGATACACTTGTAAAATTTGCTGAAAATAATGGGAGGGGGTTGATGTAGTGGGTAAAGAAAAAATTACTGATGGTAAAACAAAGATAAAAGAACTAACCACCAAGTATGGTATTAACAAAGTTTTGAAAGGATCTAGAAAAGATTACGAGTATAATGGTTACAAAATAACTTTTAATCTGATAGATGAATTAGGAGCATTTTTAATAGTAACTGGCGATGGCTCTCAAGATGAGTTTATCAAAAAGATCCTAGAAATAAATAATCCAGAGTATATAACTGTTCCTTTTAATGAACCACGTCTTAAAACTGTGGATGAGCTAATCCTGCTTTATTAAAACTTCCTACGTTGTCAGTAACTACCAGCATTACAAATAATTTGGAATACAAAATTTCGATATAGTCTTCCAATTAACTAATTTCTAAACCACTTTGCATTTGTGCCGAAGCAATAAAAACTGCTTCTTCCAAAAGTACCTGCCGAGAAACATTGTATAAGCTTTTTTGAGGATCAGCAGGATCAAAATTCAACATTTCTTTCATTTTTTTTCCTGTTGTAACATCTTCTAATACAGCTAGCCTTACATATTCTGCGGGGAATTCTGTGCCGGCACTTACACTTGAGTAATAAGATGGCGAGCCATCTTCATTAATCTTTTCAATAAGAACTGTTGCAGCATCAAAAAAACGAAGCTCTGCGTCGAGAACTACAGGTATCAGGCAACTTTGAATAGAAAGAGTTACGTCTCCTGGCGTACGGGGAACTCTAAGATCTCTATGAATGGTTTCTATACGAGAATAAGCTGTCTGGAATCCATCGTTCAAGCTCATAATCTGTCGTGAATCTGCTGGCGTAGTGCCATCATAGCTCTCAACTGTTGCTGATGAAGCGTTAATCATCGTCAGAACATTATTGATCGCAGCATTTTTGAGACCTTGCGTTGAAGTACTTAGTATCTTCACATCTCCCGGCAGCCGTACTTCTGAATTTCTTATACGCTCCCTGATGTTATTTTCTATTTTTGGCCCTTGAGTTTCTTTATCATTCATGAGTATGAGGCTTGCCGGAACAGTAAGAAAATCTTCTCTACGATATGCACCTTTTGTATAGTACTGGTGAGGATCTTTAGCTACACCCATTGCTGTTAATGCCGCATCTTCAGCGAGCACTTCTCCAACGGTGTGTCGTGCAAATCCTCTCCTATTGGCTTCATGATAAAAGCGCTGCGGAAAACGTACTCCGGAAGAAGAAGCAATTCTGTAACTTCCATCAGGATTTTTCCCTACTACTGCACCGATATCGTGAATCATAGTTCCATTCCACATTACAGCGTCTGGTCCAACAATTGACACTTGTTCGGTAAAATTCTCAATAGCAACGGGTTCATGAGGTGTATCTAATCCTTCTAATCTATTTGCTCCTCCTGAAAAGCCTAGTTGGACTGAAAATGGTTGTTCGGGTACTCCTGAAGGAATCCCTCTATGACCTTCTACATCTAGAGGTGTACCTATTTCATCACCGGCACGCCGTAGTACTTTTATTTTAATACTTCCAGCAGTGGGTGTATCCACTCTTCTATGAGACACTCCCGGTTCAGGAGCTGAAGGTCTATCGAACTCTTGCATAGAATAATTATAACAAAACTACTTTGCAAAAGATTAACTTTTTGCAGGAAACTAGGTGGGCTAAACTGTTATAATTACATAGTGAAAAGCATGCATCTTGTGGTTCAAATTAAACCTCCAGTTTCAGAAGTATTTGCTTTTGCTATACTAATACTATGAAACTTATTCTTGCATCAGAAGGTTTTTACACGGAAGAAATTGTGGCCAAATGCGAAGAGCTTGTAGGTAAACCCAGACACTCAATAAATATTGCAATCATTAATGAAGGCTATGCTGTCCAGTCGGATAATCTCAGATGGGTTCTTGTTAATCTCAATGACGTTGTAAAAAATTTTGGAGGAAAACTCGAATTAGTCAATTTACTTGCGCTTGATAAAGAAACGGTAAAAGAACGAATTGAGGAAGCTGATGTTCTTTTCGTGGTCGGTGGAGACGCGGACTATTTAATGACTCTCTTTAACAAAACTGGTTTCACTCAATTACTCCCTGAATTATTACAAAAGAAAGTTTATGTAGGCAGTAGTGCTGGTTCAATGGTTATGGGGAAACGATTACCTACTAACATATCTGAAAAGCTCTATCATTTAGAGGCTGCATATACGGTCGAAAAATATATGGAACTAGTAGACTTTTCGTTTGTAGCACATCTGAACTCTCAATCCAAAGACAGACAAGCAAAACTCATAGAAGCGACTAAAGATAAGAAGAATCTCACAGTTTATGGATTACACGATGATAGCGCAATTGTTATAGATGGAGGATCTATGACAGTTATCGGAAGCAAACCTTTAATGATCATAAAGTAAATCTACTTAGTATATGGAAGACATTAAAAATACTATTGGCATTATTGCAATCTCTCTCACCTTCTTTGGATATATTCCGTATATCCGCGATACCCTCAAAGGAAAAACAAAACCACATATCTATAGCTGGTTTATCTGGGCCTCAATAGGAGCTATTGCCTTTGCACTTCAACTAAGTGGAGGAGCCGGTATCGGTGGCTTTGTGACGTTAACTGCTGTAATTATCGCATGTATAATTTTTATCTTAGGACTACGTAGTGGGAAAAAAGATATTACTAAATTTGATACACTCTGTCTTGTTTTTGCTTTGCTTGCCCTCCTGATTTGGATTTTTGCAAAACAACCTGTCTTTTCTGCAGTACTTTTGACAGCAATAGAAGTCGTAGCTTTTATTCCAACTATCCGAAAATCATGGAATAATCCTCATTCGGAAACGCTCTCTTTTTATCTTATGAATACGCTGCGATTTACTCTTGCAATAATTGCATTACAAAACTATTCAATTCTAACGACGCTCTATCCGGCAGTCTGGCTCTTGGGGAATGGAGCATTTAGCATTATACTCATTGTGAGAAGGAAACAACTAGCTAACTCCAAGATAAATGAGTACGTTCGATTGTAACAATCTCGTTTTTAGAAAGGAGCGTCTTGAGTGTATCTTTATATTTTATGTATAACTCACAAAGAGCCTCTTTATGGTTCTTGGGATCTTCTGCATAACGTTTTGAAATATTATTGTCGTGGATGCGATACATATAAAGTGGTGCTGGTAAATAATAAGGGAAATATCCCTGCATAAGCATACGGAGGAACAGGTCAAATTCTTCTTCAATATGTCGGCTACCATCATAACCGCCCGCTTCAGAAAAAGCTTTCTTTGAAAAGAGACAGTTCGGTTGAAAAAAATGTTCATTTTTAAACATTGCTGTGAGAACGTCGGTAATTTTTTTAAATTTCCAGCCAAAAAAATCTTCCCCAATAAGATACCGTAACTGAGCATCTCCCCGAATAACGTCACCGTAAACCCAATCTGCTTTTTTTTCAAGCGCGAAGGTAAGAAGCGAAAACAAGCTATTCTGGAAGAGTATGTCATCAGAGTCAAGACAAAAAATAAAATCTGCATCGCTACGATCGATCGCATAGTTTCGTGCGAAAGCAGGCCCTTTATTTTCTTTTAGCTTCAATAATTTCAAATTTGCAACTTTTGATCGACTGAGGACATTCCAGGTATCATCGGTTGAAGCATCATCAATAACAATATGTTCGATTTCAAAAAGACCAAACGTGTTTGAAAGAGAGACTGATTGCAAGCATTCTGGTATAAATTTTGCTCGATTATAGCATGGAGTGATAACAGCAATTTTATACATATATACTAGTTATTCTTTGTCTTAAGTAATTTTTCGTCACGTTCTCTGTATTTTGTTTCTACTTTCCCTGACCAATGATACTGCCAGAGGTTCTGTAAAAAACGATAGTACATTTTTTCAAGGCGTGATTTTTCTTCGTTGGGAATGGACATCCTTCTCACTGCGCGAATCAACTGAGCTGCACCGCTTTCTACCAAATCAGGATGCCACCATGGCCAATTAGATAACCAGTATAAATAACAAGAGGAATAACCTTGGTCAAGAAAATCCAACACTTCTTTCCCCGAATGATCTAAGCTTAGCTCGTAAATTTCCTTAAGAAATTTGAGATACTTTCTTTGCAAAGGAGTTTTTGTCCATAGATTAAATCCTTGACTATCTTGCCAGGTAGAAGCCTTAATAGACGAGATTGAAATGGCGCTGCTTCCAAACATTGTAACTACCTCTGAAGCCTTTATAAAGGTTATATTTTTTCTGTCCAACAAATCAGCAAGAACATCTAATCTTTCAGAATAATGATGACCAAACAATTCTGCATCATTTGCGATGATTACCAAATCTTTTTCATCACGATTCCTTTGAGCCAAAGTCACTACCCGTTCTGCTGAAAGTCGTTTCGGATATGCTCTCATCAGTTCGCAAACTTGTCGATTATTTACCAGTAAATATTTCTTGCCATATTTGATAAGTGACTGAGGTTTAGATTTTGTTGGCAACGCTGTTTCATCTATTACGATATAGGGAGTATTTACCAACTCAAGACTCACAACATTCACCGCTAACTCTGGTGGAAAAAACCCTTCTAACTTTTCTACCCCTAACAAATCTTTTAGTGTTTGGCTATTTTTTTCGATTTGTCTGATTAGCACATCCTTTGGTGTAAGTGGCATGAGTGGATGGTACATAACACTTGTCACGATTTCTATTTTTTTCTCTTCAATAAGTCTTTTAACGAGATCAAAGAATTCATTTGCATCAAGTTCTTTCAACTGCACCAAAAGGCTTCCACTTATGTTAAATGTTAATCCTACATGAGATTTTTTTGAAAGCATCCGTAATAAAGGCAAATAGCACGATTCTAATACTTCTTTAGTAATAGAAAGCTCCTGTGTTGGAGGTTGATAAAAATGGAGTATAAGAGACCAATAGTTCATTTATATTCGTAAGTATACACTGTTTTTGAAGCAAAGCCTAATAGAACTATCGGCCGTATGATACAATAAGTTATGAAAATATTATTTCTTGCTGCAGAAGTTGCCCCGTTTGTTACGGTTGGTGGTCTTTCTCAAGTTATGTATTTCCTTCCCCGAGCGATCAATAAACAAGGGCATGATGCTCGTATTTTTATGCCGAAATATGCCTCCATTGAACATCTACAACGCAATCAAAAAAAGAAATGGAAGCTTAAAAAAGAAATTGAAAATTTGGCAGTACCAATCGAAAATATCGAAACAAAGTCACAAGTATTGACGACGCAAGAGTCACTCCTTTGTAACATTAAATCGTATCCAAAAACACGGACAACTATTCATACCTATTTCCTTGAAAATCAAGAATACTATGAACTTCGAGCAAATTTGTATGGATATAGTGATGACCATATCCGTTTTGGTCTTTTATCAAAAGGATGTCTTGAGTGGTTGTTATATATGGAAGATTTACTGGCCAAAAAAGATAAGCGGGGTTGGCTTCCTGAGGTTATTCATTGTAACGACTGGCATACAGGGTATTTTATTGAATGGGCACGACAATCAAAGAGGTATAGCGATCTTCTTTCAAGAATACCTATCGTGTTTACCGTTCATAACTTTCTTTATCAAGGGAACTATGATTTTCGATATGGTAATCATAAAGAACATGATACAGGAGCTACTCCTCTCGCTTCGTTACTCTCTCTCAAATTACAAATGCAAAACGCCTTGCTTCGGGGAATTCTCTACGCAGATGCCGTTAATACCGTCAGTCCTACTTATGCAATTGAGGCACAAACGCCACAATATGGTGCGGGACTTGAAGAAGTACTACAAGGTATACGAGGCAAACTAGCTGGCATTCTTAACGGCCTTGATACAAAAGAATTTAATCCTGAAACAGATCCCATTATTCACAAGAAATATTCGGCAGCAACTTTTTCTTCACAGCGTCGTGAGAATAAACTTAATTTACAACGGCTATTTGCACTTGAAGAAAACCCGAATAATCCAATGTTTGCTATTTCAGGAAGGCTTACACAACAGAAAGGGTGGGATTTATTACTCAAAGCACTTCCTCAGTTATTTGCACAACGAAAAGATGTGCAGCTTATTGTATTGGGTAGCGGGGATGAACAATATCGAGATCAAATCAGTAAATTACAGAAAGTATATCCAAAGCAAATTGGACTGCACCTTCGTTCTGATTTCCGACTACCAAGAAAACTCTTTTCTGGAGTTGATATTATGCTTATGCCAAGTACTTTTGAGCCAGGTGGAATTGTCGCTTTGGAAGCACTTCGATATGGTGCAATTCCGCTCGTCCGAAGGACAGGAGGATTAAATGATATCGTTGTTGATTTTGATCCGGTAACTAAGGTTGGCAATGGATTTTCTTTTACCAGTAATGATCCCTGGGCACTTTTTGCTGCTTTTATCGAAGCACTCAGCCTCTATAAGCAACCACAGCTTTGGAAGAAGCTTATACATAACGCCATGTCATATGACTTTTCTTGGAAGTATTCAGCGTCGCTCTATGAAGATTTGTATAAAAATGTTGTGGAAGCAAGAAGACGAGTGACAAGTCATACACCCCATCCTGCATACGAACAACCATCTGTCGTTTAACTCTGTTATACTGACTACATGACTGATCAACTTTGGTTTGATGAATTTAGATTATCCTCTGAATGTGAACTTATGAAAAGTCGTCCTATTGTCTATTTTTGTGCGGAATATGCATTAGATGATCGTCTCCCTCTCTACGCTGGTGGACTTGGCATTTTAGCCGGAGATATTATTCGTGAAGCTGCCGAGCAAAAGATTCCTTTCATCGCTGTCGGGTTGTTTTATCATGAAGGGTATATATTAAAAAAATCTGGTCGGGTAAATCCAGCGAGTCTTAATTTGACTCCAGTTCTTGATGGACAAAATAATCGTCTTATTGTTACTTTACCTATTCAAGATATAACTGTTTTTGTTCAGGCTTGGTCTTTAGAAATTGGTAGTGTTTGTGTCTATTTACTCGACACGGATATAGAGCAAAATACAGAAGAAAATAGACACATTACTGATCAACTCTATTCATCTAGCAAAGAAATACGATTCAAACAAGAAATAATCCTCGGTCTTGGAGGCCTACGAATACTTGAAGCATTGCAGATATCGCCGATTGGTTATCATTTAAATGAAGGTCATTCCGCACTTCTTGCGCTTGAAATTGCACGTCATGAAATGAAAAAACACAAACGAACATTTGCGGAAGAACTGGATAATACGAAACAACATATTTTTTTCACCAATCATACGCTAGTCCCTGCTGGAAATGATACGTTTACTGCAGATTTAGTTTCAACACTTCTTTCTGGCTTTGCCAAAGAACTCCAAGTACCAGTAAGTGATATTATTAAACTTGGCTTAATAGCTGGATCAAGCATTTTTTCGATGGCACTTCTCGCTCTTCATATGGCAGGGAAAATAAATGCTGTTAGTCGTCTCCATGCTCAAAAAGCTCAAGAAATTTGGAAAGAGTATCCTATGGTTCCGATTACCAATGGTGTTCATATCAAGACGTGGGATAAAGTTCAGACAAAAGAAAATATCTGGGAAAAACATCAAGAAAACAAGCGTGCATTGCTCGAATATATTCATTCACAGACAGGTGAAACATGGGACGAGCAGACACTGCTTTTGGGTTGGGCAAGAAGGATTGTTGGGTACAAACGTCCACTTGCACTTTTTGATAATCTTAAACAAGTCAAAAGTCTTGCAACCTCATCTAATCAACCATTCAAAGTTGTTCTTTCAGGTGTCGCTCATGAAAATGACACGGAGGGTGTGGCAATATTAAAGCAGGTACACAAAATTGTTACCGAGGAACTCAAGGGCAGTGTTATCTATTTGTCAGATTATACGCTGTCAGTCGCCAAATTACTCGTGTCAGGATGTGACATTTGGTTAAATACCCCAGTTGTAGGATTTGAAGCTTGCGGCACAAGTGGCATGAAAGCTGCACTTAATGGAGTATTACCTTGTTCAACACAGGATGGATGGGTTGCTGAGGCAAATTTATATCAGGTTGGCTGGTTGTTGCAGAGCGAGACTTTATCAGATGATATTTTATCGGTTTTAGAGCAACACATTCTTCCACTTTACTACGATCGTGATCCCAAAAATATACCTGAAAAGTGGGTCCAGATGATGGAAAATGCTCGAGATATGACGATCAATCAATTTAATACAACAAAGATGCTTCGAAAATATATTGAAGAGTTTTATCTTCCAGTAATACACGCTCATCAGGCAAAATTGCCTCATATAAAGGAGTAGGCATTACTATGTTATAATATACTTATAAATATTATGGAACCAGCAATACTTATTGATAAGAGAATAGCCGAATTTCCTGATTGGAGAGGAAAAATTTTTGCCCAACTTCGAAATCTCATTAATACATCTGATCCAACAATTGAAGAAGGGTGGAAATGGGACACGGCAGTTTGGTCACACAATGAATTGGTCTGTGCAATTGGTGTCTTTAAAGAGACCGTCAAACTTAACTTTTTCCAGGGAGCAGCGCTCGACGATCCAAAAGATCTCTTCAATGCAGGACTCGAAGCCAAAAAAACTCGAGCTATAGACTTTCGTGAAAATGACCCCCTTGATGGAGCTGCAATTCAAGAACTTATTAAGGCTGCAATTGCTTTTAATAACGCCAAATAATACCTCAACTACAGATTGTATAGAGTCGACAAGCCGTTTTTGTTTCTATAGCATATTTTGTATTTCTGTCTATCACGACATAGTCATTTTTCTGACATATTTTCTTTATGGCTCCATGAGTTATGGTAAATTTGCCATTTATGACAAAAATATATTGATCAAAAGTATGGTTATTTTCATACGTCACTCCTTTAGTTAATTTTATTATCTCGAGGGTATAATCATAATATTTATCTTTAATAGTAAATTGTTTATGGGTTTGTGTTTGGTTAATGCTAGTATTTCTCCCCTTTATTAATCTTGCACGCTCAATTTTTACTTTGTTCAAACTGGTAACAGGTTTCCAATCAGTGAGTCCCAAAGGTTGTTTATAGGTTATATTTCTGGTGTATGTTTTTAAAGGATTTCTCAATGTATGTGGAGTTGTTGCCAAAAAATGTAGTATTTGTAATCTACGTGTGGTGTTGATTTTTTCTTTTTTCCCATGAGGGAAAAACATTCCTTCAGTTCGAGAATCTAAAACAAGACTATATTCTGAAAGTGTATGATTATGAATACTTTGGATATAATGCGGTGGCATGTCAGCTATCGTAACAGAATTACCCTCTTCATTGAATGGCTTCTTATGGAGACCATATCCCCAGCGTTGTTCCCTTCTTCCATAAGAGCTATATGAATGTCGTATTGGGACATCAGCAAATTTGATAACATCAAGAGGAGCGACTGCCTGCAATACAATATTTTCTCTGAGCACTTTATCTGCTTTATACGAGATTCTTGCCATTGAATCTTTCCTTCTCTGCGTAAGCTGAATGCCATGTTTCGTAATATAATTATCAATCTGTTGCAGGTAGGACGAAAAATATCTCCCTATCTCTGATCTTCGTATTGTATCTACTGGTTTGACATTTCCTCTCACTTGTAGTGCTATTTCTGTTAGAGCTACATCAAGGAGGTGTTCTTTTCTTGCCAATTTACCACATGCCCTTATGATATCCACTTCGTCTTTAAATTTTCTATACATTCCGCTTATTATACTCTATTGAGTTGCACTTTATCTGATATATAAAATACCATTCGTTTGCCTTATACTAATACTGTCATGAGCAAGATACTCTTTCATATCAAAAAACGATACATGCTCTGTATTGGGATACTGCTTATCGTATCTCTTTCTTGTTTTCTCTTTTATGCAAAAAACAAAGATGATAGAATATCTACCATCCAAAATACAGCGATTAAAGCCGTGTACAAAAAACCTATTGAAGCAAAAAAAAGAGTAGCATTCACTTTTACTATCTATAATCTTGATAATGCTACACAAGTGACTTCATTTGATAAACTTCAGGGGAAATTGATGCATCTTCTTATTGTGGATAGTGAATTAAAATATGTTGATTATCAGTACCCAGAACTACACAACGGTGTTTTTACTGATTCCTTAAGGTTCCCTAAAAATGGGAAATATTATCTGTATCTTAATTTTCAGCCAACAGAGGGTGTTGAGCAACAAGAAACAGTACCAGTACTCGTCGGAACAAGCTACAACGTAACAGGCTCTTTTCATAAACCAGATACCATACTCACAAAAAACGTAGAAAGCTATCAAATAACGCTCGACGCACCAGAGGTATTGAGTGCAACCAAGTTGGCAAAAGGTGAACAGAAACTAACCTTCATTATTACAGATAACTCAGGCAATCCGATTACAAATCTTACATCTTACTTCGGCTCTTTTGGGCATATGGTAATGATTAACAAAGAAACCTACCGATATCTCCACATCAATCCAGAAACAATCGCAACAGAGGACGAGATAGGTGGACCTGATGTTTCTTTTTATACTATGGGGATAGGTAAACCAATAACTCCTGGCATATATCGAATCTTTGCCCAATTTAATCCAAATAACGAAATTTTAAACGTTGATTTCACGATTAAAGTAAACAAATAAAAAGAGCTTAATTTCCTCCTATAGTGTATAATACAAAGAGT
This sequence comes from Patescibacteria group bacterium, assembly GCA_038063415.1. Classification (GTDB taxonomy): domain Bacteria; phylum Patescibacteriota; class Microgenomatia; order Levybacterales; family UBA12049; genus JBBTVD01. The sequence continues at coordinate 41,941 of JBBTVD010000019.1, read as the reverse complement.
TATGGAAGACAAAACAATTAGACTCAATAAGTATTTGGCAAATCTTGGTGTTTGCGCAAGGCGAGATGTTGAACAATTACTGAAACAGCAAACAGTTACCGTCAATGGACAACGAGTCAAAGAACAGGGGATTCGTATTGACCCGCAGAAAGATGTGATTAAACTGAATGGCAAAAATATTAAACAACCCAAACTCCTCTATTACCTACTTAATAAACCAAAGGGCTTTGTCTCAACAACCGATGACGAATTTGGAAGAGAGGACGTCCTCTCGCTTATCCCCACAAAAGAACGTGTGTATCCTGTGGGGAGATTGGACAAAGATACCACTGGGCTTCTGATAATAACCAATGATGGGGAACTGACCAATCTACTCACCCATCCCAAATACCATGTAGACAAAGTATACAGAGTGACCATTGAAGGCAGGATACTGAGACCTCAATTTGAACGACTCGAAAGAGGAGTTAAACTGGATGATGGCATGACTGCACCAGCAAAAGTAACGCTTCTTGATAAAACAAAAACTACCACGAATCTCGAAATAACCATCCATGAAGGAAGAAACAGGCAAGTGCGCAGGATGTGTGGAACAGTTGGACTGACCTTACTCAAACTTACCAGAATAGGCATCGGATCACTTACCATTGATACTCTTAAAGAAAGAAAATATAGAGAACTTACGACAAGCGAAGTAGCAGAACTTAAGCAAACCGCAAAAAAAGCCTACCTGAAGCAGCTAGGAAGCACTATCGTTCTTCATTAATTGCGTGTATTTGCTATAATGAGTACATATTCCTATGGAATTTATTATCATCTTTCTGCTCATCATCCTTAACGGACTCTTCGCGATGGCAGAAATAGCCATAGTCTCTTCTCGAAAAGCAAAGCTACAACAGCAAGCCCAAGAGGGCAATAAAAGGGCTCAAGCAGCATTGGAGTTGGCAAAATCGCCAAATAGATTTCTCTCAACCGTACAAATAGGCATTACGCTGGTCGGTATTTTTGCCGGAGCCTTCGGAGGAGCGACTATTGCCGAGTCATTTGCCAAACAACTGGCAACTATTTCTGTTATCGCTCCATACAGTGAGGCTTTGGCACTAACTATTGTCGTTTCTCTGATTACCTATCTTTCTTTAGTTATTGGAGAGCTTGTCCCAAAGAGAATTGCTCTGAATAATCCTGAAAAAATAGCTAAGATGGTAGCTCGACCTATGGAGATACTTTCCCATATTAGCTATCCACTTGTAGCGCTTCTCGGTATTTCAACTGATTGGGTTGTCAATATATTGAGGATTAAGAAATCGACAGAACCTACGGTGAGTGATGAAGAAGTAAACATATTGCTCAAAGAGGGGACACAAACTGGTGTTTTTGAAGCAGCAGAGAAAGATATTGTCGAACGGACTTTTCGTTTGAGTGATAAAAAAGTGAAAACACTCATGACACCTCGGAAAGAAATTGTTTGGCTTGATGTTGCTAGCACTTTTAAAGCCATACGAAGCAAAATTACTAAACATCCCCATGCACATTTTCCTGTTTGCCGGGAGACTCTTGATAAAGTTGTTGGGATCGTCAGGACAGAAAACCTGTTAACTGATTTTCTTGCTGAAGAAAAAATAGAGCTTAAAAAGATTCTGCACAAACCACTTTTCGTCCCTGAAAGCATGGATGGGTTAAAAGTATTGGAGCTTTTTAAGAAATCAGGGATTCATATGGCACTTGTTATTGATGAGTATGGCAACGTGCAAGGTCTCGTATCTTTGGCTGATATTCTTGAAGCTATTGTAGGTGATATCCCAACCATCAATGAACTGGAAGAAAAAGAGATAACCAAACGGGACGATGGCACCTTTTTGGTAGATGGACTAACTCCCATTGATGAATTTAAGGAATACTTTAAAATACGAAAACTTCCCGAAGAGAAAAAAGGTATTTTTCATACTGTTGGTGGATTTGTCACCAACAATCTTGGTCGCATTCCACAAGCTGGAGATAGCTTTGAGCTGGAAACATTCCGCTATGAAGTAATGGATATGGATGGTAATAGGGTAGATAAGATACTCATTATCCCTCTTCATAACGCAGTAGAATAAACAAGAAAGAAAGCCTTATTGCAAGAATTTCCAACACATGGTATGTTTGGTACTATTATATGAATCTTCCTGACAATCTCTGTTTTGTGGATCTGGAGACCACAGGAACAGCCACAAATTATCATCGTATTATCGAAATAGGAATCGTTAAAGTAGCAAACGGTCAGATCGTTCGTGAATACAAACAGCTCGTTAATCCGCAGACGTATATCGATCCATTTATTACTTCAATGACGGGAATTACTGAAGAGGTACTTGTGCATGCACCGACATTTGCACAGATAAAAGATGAAGTTTTTGAACTTTTGGATAATGCCGTATTTGTCGCACATAATGTAGGATTTGATTATGGTTTTCTTCGAAGTGAATTTAAACGATATGATATCTCTTTTATTGCAAATCATTTCTGTACAGTCAGGCTTTCTCGAATCCTTTTCCCAAACTGGGAGAGACATAATCTTGACGCTGTAATCAATCATTTTAATATCCCTTGTACCAATCGGCATAGGGCTTATGATGATGCAAAGGTTCTTTATGAATTCTGGAAAAAAGCCCAACAAACAATTGATGAAGAAACGTTTCAACAAGCTGTTCTTCGAACTCTCAAAGAACCGACACCGCAACAGGAATCAATATGTTTTGCATGCTAAAGAAAGCTCTGCTTTCAAACATAACCAATCCTAAAAAAACTGCCACATCCCCATGAATTATTATTCTTGAAGATTAAGGTAGATACTTCTTTTTTTCTTTTACTGTCTCTTGACGAACTCTCAAATTATTTATACGATATTAGTATGTCAAAAGGAATGCATAAAGTAACAAAAGGTTTCCTCTTCGTACTGGCGACACTAATATTCTTCTTGGGATTGTCTCTAAACAGTTATACAGAGGCACAAACGAATCTTTCTGAATCACTCACAACGGAAGCAGATACTGTTGAAGATAAAATGGGTAAACGCAACCATATCATTGAAACAGCGACAACCAATGCTAAAGAAAAACTTCAGGATACGTTTGGCGGAACGTACTTGGAGGAAAATAAGCTCATCATCTATACAAAAGGTGCATTACCCGATAAGCAAAAAAGTGAACTTCAAAAAACTGTTATGCAGCAAGATATTACGGTTGAGTACCGAACGGTAAAATTTAGCAAAAAAGAGCTGGAAGATGTCGTAGCAAAAATGACGAAAGACAGAGAGTCATTATTGAACAGAGGCATAAAAATCTTTTCAATTTGGGTAGATGAACCTGAGAATAAAGTCTATGTGGGAGTATCTGCGGAAGATAAAGAAAGGGCGAACGGACAATTACCCACGCTTTATAACGTGCCACTTACTATTGAGGCAGAAGATCCTCCTTCATTGACATCAACCAGAGAAGACAGTCCAGGTCTCTTTAAAGCAGGACTTCGTATTGGTATGGGATTTAATGATGATCCAATTGACTGGTGTACTTCAGGTTTTACTGTCCGTCATAATACACTGCTTACCTATTTTGTGCTTACTGCAGGGCATTGCGCTTTGCAGACGGAAGAAATCAGGCATGCTGGACTTCGAATAGGAGAAATCGGTGCAAGACAATTTCAAGGAAGTATTGACGCTGCGGCTTTTAGTCTGGAATGGGGACAGAGCAGTAATTGGCTCTTTCGTGAACCGCATTGGTTAGAACCAATTAATAGCTTTAGCACAGCACCTGTTGGTGCAACAGTTTGCGCAGAGGGAGCAACATCAGGTCATCGCTGTGGGGCAGTCGTATCAACAACGGCGAGCTTTTTCCCCAATAATAACGTTACGTTAACCAATATGCATGCTGCAGCTTTTTGTAGTCAGGGAGGAGATTCTGGGGGACCAGTTTATCAATATGGGACGGGTGTCGGAATTGTTAGTGGACGACGTGTCGTAAATGGCGTCTGCACTACGACATTTTATACCCCAACACAACGAATTGCTAATGCCTTTGGTGTCTCTGTCCTTGGAGATCCTTGGCAGCCCAAAGTACTTCTCATCAAACATTCGCAAAAGTATGTCGATGCGGATATTGCATCGGGGACAGGCAATGGCACTCGAATGCAACAATGGACATACAATGGCTGGGACAATCAAACATTCTATCTCTGGCCAATATTTATCAGCAATGGGAGATATAGCGAATGGTATAGGCTGCAAGCAAAACATAATGGGAGATACATCACCTATGGAATAGATAATTTAAACGGAGGCTCAGTAATCCAATGGAATCAAATTCCCAGTAATCAATTCCGACAAAATTTTCAGTTTCTCCGTGGCACTGATAGAACCGTTAGTTTACAATCACAATATAATAGTCGCTGTTTGGATATAGATGTTGCATTTGCACCCTATGCTGACAGTACCAAAATACAACAATGGGACTGCAATGGTTGGGACAATCAGCGCTTTACGCTGATTAATCGGTAACCATATTATATGTGAAGTAAAATACAGAGACATCAACCAAGTAATAAATTTTTCACCAAACAATAATATGATCAAGGAAAAATGTACACATAAAGATCAAATGAACACATTTCCGCAGAAAGATATCTCTGTCTGTGAAGATTGTATAAAGACTGGTGATTCATGGGTAAGTCTCCGACAATGCCTCAACTGTGGACATGTAGGATGCTGTGATGACTCCAAAAATACACATGCGACCAAACATTTTCAAAAAACAAAACATCCTGTCATGAAGTCGGTAACACCAGGAGAAGAGTTTACCTGGTGTTATATTGATAAAATATACCTTTAGTTACAGATTTGTTTCTTATGGTTGATTACCCAAATACCTGAAGTTCTATGCCATAAACCATTTCTTATAGATTAATCATACCTTTTAGTATGCCATAGACGTAATTGAATAAGTATCTGTTGAAGGATAACCGTAATCAATAAAACCACGCCAAACAACACCCACCAACTCCAGTTTAGCTGTGGTAAATATGCTACAAAAATAGTCAAAACAAAATAGTGAATAAAATAAATGTCATAGGAGTAAATACTAAAAAAATGGATGAGTTTACGAATAGTAGCAATTTTTGAAAGAAATGGTGTAACAAAAGAAAGTAACAAAATACATGCCATACCAAAGGAGAGGTACATCATATTTGGTGGATATTTATTTTCCCGAAAAGAGACACTCTGTCCAAGGAGAAGATCTTCAATATAGGTCAAAGACGCTACCAGTATAAAGAAAAGTAATGCCAGAACTATGTGCTTTCTTTTTTCCTGATAAAGACTATACCAATAGGCAAAATAGAAAAGTAACGACCAGGGAAGCCACATAATCCATTTATAGGAAAAATCTGGTGTTTCAAAGAGAAAAAAGAGGGCACTTGAAAGCGACACAACAAAGTAACCCCAAAAGATTCCTTTATTATGCTTGTGCGCCCATCCCAACAAAGGAAATAATGCAGCCAACATAAGGAAAAGTAATACTAACCAACTAATATCTACTCCTCCTATGACAAGGAGACTTTCAAGTAAATAGTTGAGGGTAATAACATCAGGCGTTAAAAAGAAAACAAGTGGGATAAAAAACAGTAAGAAGACATAATAGGGGACAACTAACCGTACGAGTCGTTTTTTAATGTATGAGAAGAGTTTAATTTCCCGCTGCATATCCCGCTGAATAAAAAGATACGCAGAACAAAAAAGGAAGATTGGGACTGCAAACTGGCTCCAATTCCAAAGCGTTGAGGCGATCATATCAGAAGGGAAGAACACCGTTACATGAATTAGAATCATGGCAATGATGGCGATCCCACGAATAAAATCAATAAACTGGTTCCTTTCAGACATACTTTTTATCATAACAGATACTATCAGATAAATTCCTTAGCCAAAATCTTAGACATTTTTCTGAAGGCTGGATCTCTTCGTACCAGAGTCAAATCTTCTCCCAATCCTGCTGCAACATCTCCAACCCCAGGAAGCTTAAAAATTTCTTCTCGCTGCTTCCACGCTGCTACCGCAATATCCGGGTTAAACAAATCCATTTCCCCAGCTTCATAAACTGAGGCAAAAATTGCATTTTCTAATGCCCAATACTTGTCAGTTTCATTAATTTTAAAGAGAAGTGCCATACAGCCTACTGTCGGACCGGAAGGTTCTGGATCGCCTTGCATACGCGGTACGAATTGTCCACCAAAGTTATCAAAAACATATTCACGGTCTTTTCTTTCTTCCAACCGCAAGCTACCCCAGTCAGCTAAGTCACTTACTCGTCTTCTGGTCCAAAATGTATAGTGCAAATTCTGTACAGCTCGATAGCGCAATGATCGTTGTGATAAAGAACACGCTAAGTTATATCTTTCTTTTTTTGCTTCTTCTGTATCTCCTAGGAGATGCGGTACGTTATCTTGACTATTATGAATTGCCAAGCCAACAGGTAGAGCAAAATATGGGACTTCTGAGTCTAACTCTACCCCTGTTTTAAAATGCTCAGGTCCAACGGGGACATCTGTATCCCTACCTGTAGTATCCCTCTTCAAAAACTTTCTATACCGTTTTCTTATGCGCTTTAACTGTCTAGACTTTATATCATTTTCAAAACGTTCCCAGCCATCACCAAATGTCGCTTGCAGACTTCTACGTAGCGTACGATAGGGATTTTCTCCTTTTTCAGTTGGCAGGAGGATAAACTTTTTAAAACGTGCTGCAGGACCATCCCCCTCGATGACATAAGGCATGGCCAATTGCAATTCTTCAACCTGTGCATACCGATTTGGCTTCGTTAGCCAAGGATCATCTGGATCAAGATTGAGCGTCGTAGGTAAATGGTCGACCAATGAGGTACGAGGATCTACAATGTGTGCCCTTGCTGCTTTACGAATCTCTCCTGATGAAAAAGGGCAGCCTTCTCCTCTTACCATACGAAACATCTTATCATCTTTTTAACAAATCTGTATTACCGCTCCCGATACAAAGCTAATAGATATGGTACAATAGCTTTCGTTATGCCTGTAATTATTCATAACCTTGTCCAGCAATACCGCATTCAAAGGAGTCTCACGCAAGAGGAATTAGGAAATGCAATTGGTGTTACAAGACAGACAATTATTGCTATTGAAAAAGGTAACTATACTCCTTCGGTTCTTCTAGCGCTTAAAATGGCTGATTTCTTCGAGACAACTGTCGAAAAATTGTTTACAATACAAGAACTATGATTACACAAATTATCAGTGCGTTTCTTATTTTGGGAATCGCAATACTCTTTCTCAATCCAGGTCATCTCGCTATGCCCGATAGTGCAGTCTCAATGATGATAGTGAGTCTCATTGTATCATTTCTTATATTTGCGGCTTTTATCCTTAAGGAAAAATCTTCTGACGAAAGAGAAACAGTTCATATTCTCACAGCAGGAAGAATTTCGTATCTGGTTGGTGTAGCGTTATTGGTTCTTGGGATTATCGTCCAGGGGCTTGAGCATGACATTGACCCCTGGCTTATCCTTGTTCTTTGCGCAATGATCTTCTCCAAATTCCTCTCACGAATTTATACTCATTTCAAAATGTAAAGAGTCCTTGACATTTAGTTCTCACATGGTGTAGGATAAAAAAAGATAAGCATTTAATATATGAAAAATACAACAATCGTTCTTCTCCTTACTATAGCTGCTCTTCTCTTTGGTGGAGGTATCTATTATTTTTCACAACGGCAATCAGAAGAGACAATGATGCCCAAAGAAGATGTCATGATGAAAGAGGAACAAAAAAATGATAGTACGATGACAAATGATGCTGCAATGATGGAGAAAGGGAGATATGTCACCTATACTCCAGCAGTTTTTGAAGAATTAGCAAATAAAAAGCGTATCTTATACTTTTATGCTAATTGGTGTCCTACCTGTATCCCTGCTGATAAAAACTTCCAGGAGCAACAAGCACAGATTCCTGAAGACATCACCCTTATCCGCATCAACTACAACGACCCTGATACAGATGAACAGGAGAAAGCCCTTGCGAAGGAATATGGAATCACTTATCAACATACCTTTGTGCAGCTTGATGAGCAGGGGAATGTAGTGACAAAATGGAATGGTGGACAAATAGAGGAACTATTGTCTAATATAAAATAAGATATGATTTTACTCGTAGCATTTGCTTTTCTTGCCGGAGTCGTAACAATTTTATCTCCTTGTATTCTTCCTATTCTTCCTATTATCTTATCGTCTACCATTGGAGGAAAAGTAATAGGTAAATCCCGTCCTATTGGTGTTATTACCGGGTTTATTGCTAGTTTTACTTTTTTTACCCTCTTCCTCTCAACACTGGTACAAGTTAGTGGCGTTTCAGCAGATTCACTGAGACTTTTTGCTGTGGTTGTCATTGCAGGGTTTGGGATATCATTTCTTATTCCTTCATTTCAAACACTTCTTGAAAAACTTTTTTCATCGCTTTCCCGATTAGTTCCACAAGGCAATACCGGCACAGATTTTTGGTCAGGACTCTTTATCGGGTTATCAATAGGATTACTCTGGACGCCATGTGTAGGCCCAATTTTGGCTTCAGTTATCTCACTCGCTATTACCGGTACCGTTTCTTTTGACGCCTTTATTATTACTTTTGCGTATGCACTCGGAACAGCTATTCCGATGTTTGCTATTTTGATCGGTGGACAAAACCTCCTCAGGAAAATTCCCTGGTTACTGAGCAATACTGCCAAGATTCAAAAGATATTTGGAGTGATCATGATACTAACGGCGCTCGCAATATTTAACAATCTTGACCGTAAATTTCAAACCTTTATTTTACAAACCTTTCCACAATATGGTGTTGGCCTTACCCAGTTTGAAGATAACCAAAAGATTCGTGAAGAACTGGATAAACTTCATGGGACAGATCCTACCAACACACCGACTATACAGAAGGACGACCTGCCTGCCGGCAAGCAGGATATGGGAAAACCAATGTTTGATTTACTTGCGCCAAAAGGAGCACTTGCCCCTGAGATTATCCCTGGAGGGGAATGGTTAAACAGCAAACCACTACAAATTGCCGAATTAAAAGGCAAAGTGATTCTGGTCGATTTTTGGACATATAGTTGTATTAATTGTCAGAGAACATTTCCTTATTTGAAGAAATGGCATGAGATGTACAAAGATAAAGGTCTTGTTATTATCGGCGTCCATGCACCAGAGTTCGAATTTGAAAAAAATAAAAGCAATGTCGAACAAGCGCTCAAAGATTTTGGATTAACCTATCCAGTAGTACAGGACAATAATTTTGCAACCTGGCGAGCATATGACAATCATTATTGGCCAGCCAAATATATTATCGATAAAGATGGCTACATCAGATATTCACATTTTGGCGAAGGGGACTATGATGAGACCGAGCAGGTTATTCAAGAACTATTGAAAGAAACCGGAGCCAAAGACCTCCCTACACAAATCAAAAACAATAGCTATACTAACTACGGAAAAACACCAGAGACCTATCTTGGTTACTGGAGAATAGATAATTTTGCTTCAAACGAACACATTGCCAATGATCAGCTAACTACCTATACAGCACCAGCAAGCGTCCCAAATGACAATGTGGCATATGTTGGCAAATGGAAAGTAGCCAGACAGTACGCAAATCCACAAAAGGGAGCAAGCCTTCTTCTTAATTTTGATGCAAAAGAAGTATTTCTTGTCATGCGTCCAACTGATAAAACTCCTGGAAAAGTAAAGGTATTTCTCGATAATAAGCCACAATATCTCGGTGAAGATGCTACGAGTGGAACCGTCACCATTACTGGAGACAAGCTTTACAAACTAATTAATCTACCAACACCTGGAAGACACATGTTAAAACTTGAATTTGAAGATACCAATACAGAACTCTACGCATTTACTTTTGGGTAACACTCTATCCAACTATGTTTCAAGCTATTTATCCTCTATAATATATCTTCATGGCAAAGCAAACTCACGACCTCTTAAAACGATTAACTCCTCTCTATATTGCAGCGTTTTTTCAAAGTTTTGTACTTTGGTATGCAGTTGAAAAACTGTTTATGCAGAGTATCGGATTTGATAATACAGGTATCGGTGTGATGATAGCTGTCTATTCCACAGTCATGCTTCTTGTGGAAACCCCTTCGGGAATTTTGGCCGATAGATGGAGTAGGAAAGGTGTTCTGATATTAGCTAGTATTGCATTGGCAATAAGCTCACTTCTCGGGGGCATAAGTGAAGGCATCTGGTTATATTTGGTATGTGCAATAACATGGGGAATCTTTTTTGCACTCTATTCCGGCACCTATGATTCAATCGTCTATGATACCGTCTATGAAGAAACGGGTACAAGCAACATGTTTGAAAAAATCTATGGGAGAGTTAAGGTAATTGAAAGTATAGCCCTAGTTACGAGCTCCATTCTTGGAGGAATAATTGCAAACTTCATGGATTTACGAAGTGTCTACATGATTGCTGTACCTCTAGCAGTCGTTGCGATACTACCGCTTCTCATATTTCGAGAACCGAAATTGCATAAATCAGAAGTTTACCAACCCATCAAGGAACATATTACTGAAACATTTAACGCAATACTAAAAAACCGAAACCTTCTAGCCGTACTTAGTGTTCTGGTATTAACCTCAACGCTTTTATATATGCTTTACGAATTCAGTCAGTTATGGTTGATTGCATTATCAGTACCAACGCTATTCTTTGGTGTAGCAAATGCATTATTGCTTACAAGTATAGGAACGGGAGGTTTCATGGCATCGTGGATAACAGCACGTAAACACATAGTATCCATTATGTTCATAATCTTATTATTGAGTATCGTTGGTATGATTTTTCTAAGGAATACATTTGCTGTAGTATTTGCACAAGTTCTACTAGGTACAGTCCTAACAGGTCTTACTGTCGTATTTCAACGCTTACTGCATGATGAACTGTCACCCAAAATACGCGCTGGTGCCGCTTCTGCAGTCAGCACCATAAGCAGGCTAGTAATTATCCCTTTGGCACTCTTGTTTGGATATATAAGTAGCATTTGGAGTGTTTTTAATGCATCTTGGCTGCTGTTTGGTATTGCACTACTCATTGTTCTTGTCGTATACGCGCGTTCGAGAAAGAACAATCTATTGTAAGTTTTGTACATCTTTTTTCTTACACACTGCTTACCAAATTTGGAGGTAAATATGACACTTCTCTGCTAGGTTCAGATTGATAAGAAACAGAAGAACACATTAAAGACATTATGGCTTAATTAGTTGGGCAGAGAAAAGCGATTATCTACGATCGTCTCGTATACCACCCTGCTCTCGTGTTCTTCTTGCTCTATCTCCTCCTCTTGACCTACTATCTGTGTCTCTTTGCGCCTTTGCTTCCCTTGCTCTTCGCTCTGCCAACTCCTCATTCTGTTTTTTTACTAAAGCGGCAAGATCTTCACCTGATATTTCTGAATTTTCTGACATATCTTAAATATAGAGTAACATATTATCCATTGATAAATACACTCGCAAAAACTCGTCCTTTCAAGCCACCACTGTTGTAGGCATGTCGAATAACACTCGTAACCCTGTACCTTGAGGTAAATTCTGATTTTGACATATTATTTTTTATAACAAGGATTTATAGATTGTTTTTAGAGTCGCCACTGTGAAACTGCAAGATCGACAACATCAGTTCCCTGCTTAAACGTTACTCCTTCTTCAAGCAGCATTTCTTTCTTTCGAGAAACCCCTCCTGCAGAATAACCAGTAAGCTTTCCGTTTGAAGCTACAACTCGATGACAAGGTGTTCGTGGCACATCAGGATTTTGTTTCATACACATACCAACTGAACGCGCAGCCCCTGGACTTCCAGCAAGAAAAGCAAGTTGCCCATAGGTCGCAACTTTCCCTTTTGGAATTTGCCGAGCAAGATTATATATTTTATCGCGAAAACTAAGCGGTGGCATAGACAAAGAGAAGTATCCTTAGTATACTAAAAAAGTATTTATGATAACAGCACTACAACTACTCAAAGAACAAATCCACTATTTACTTTCTGAATATATTGCAGGACACACCAATAGTCTTGCTGGAGAAATTTCCGTACTCAAAGGTATCCAGGGACTCAAGGGATATCCCTTCTAACATGCCACACCTGCATGACAAAATAGATTTTACTGTCGAGGTATTTATTGTGTTTCGCAATAAAGTACTCTTACGTAGACATGACAAATTTGGCATCTGGTTAAGTGTGGGTGGACATATTGAACCAGATGAAGATCCCAATCAAGCAGCAATTCGTGAGGTAAAAGAGGAAGTAGGGCTAGATATTACGCTTGATGATACACGCAAACTACAAAAAGAGAATCCACATGAATTGATTCCCCCATACTTTCTTAGTCGTCACCATGTTACACCTACACATGAACACATTACGTTTATTTATTTTGCTAGAACAACTTCGGATAAGATTACCCAAACAATGCTAAAAGAACAAAGTGACGAAATTCGTTGGTTTACCAAAAAAGAGCTACTCGTTGATACTGAAATACTTTCTGAAATCAAAAACTATGCTTTGGCGGCTCTCACTAACTTCACCTTATAAAGTCTATTCTCAGGAAACTATGCTATACTTGGTGCCATGAAAGAACCAACATGTCCGGTAACGAGAACGGTTAAAATTATTGGAAGTAAATGGACGATTCTCATTCTCTATCAATTAAGAAGTGGTGTTAAACGTTTTGGGGAACTCGAAAAAATATTAGTGGGAATCAGTCCAAAAACCCTTTCACAACGGTTGCAAGAACTCGAAAAAGAAGCTTTTATAACAAAAAAAGTATTTCATGAAGTACCACTACGTGTTGAATATTCACTTACAGAGAGAGGGAAGTCAGTTGGAAAGATTATTGATGAAATGGCCAAATGGGGGGAAGAACAAAAATAGTTTACTTCCTTTGAGATCGTTTTTTTAGCTGTTTAACACACTGAGTGATAAAAACCTTTCCTTCGTCATCAAAGATTGCTGCACCCACCCCGACACCAATATAATCAATACCTCGTTTCATAGGTTTATTATAATTTCGTCATTCTGGCTCCCGCCTGGCACTGGCGGGCAGGTGGCCAGAATCTGGAATCTGATCCTGGATGCGCTTTGCTTACCAGGATGACAAAGAAATTCTCATTCTAAAGTTAAGTTTATTGCTGAATCAACAGAATACGCCCCAACACTCGTCCGCATAATCTCTGTAGCAACAGCGTAACAACCCAACGATTCTCCCAAACGGTTTATAAAACTCCGTATATAAGTACCGCTAGAACACGAAACATGCAATCTTGCTGTCACGAAAGATGACTGTGTATTGGTAGTGAAAAACGTCTCCCATCGCTTTTTAATTGCTTCTTGTCTGAAATCTCCCTGGACGCTTATCGCTACAGATACTTTTTTCTCTAGCTCATTTCTCGAACAAGCATTGAGAGACAAAAGGGTGAAATCAGTAACACTTATTTCTCGTGTAGGAATCGTGATCTCAGAAAGCCTGTCTTGTTTTGCCCACCAAAAAAGTGGCTTACCGTGTACTGCTTTTGAAGAAAAAGGGGGATAGGATTGTTGCTGTTTACCCACATAACTTTTTATCGTCGTAGCGATTTTTTCTTCTAACAGATCTGGGACTTTTTTAATAGAAAGATTTTGCACAAGACCCAAAAGATCATAGGTATCAGTAGCAAGACCAAAAAGAGCTTCGCATTCGTATTCCTTTGGAAGTGATAAGTAAGCTTCTCTCGTATTGTTTGCTGCTCCAACGGTGAGCAAAAGCACCCCATGAGCAAGTGGATCAAGTCTCCCGACGTAACTTATTTTTTCTTTTTGATAAGGGGGATGCTGCTCTCGAAGTGTTTGTATAACTTGATAAGGAGTAACACCGATTGGTTTATTAACGACGAGAAGTTTTTGCATCTGCCTAGTATACTGCATTGCTACTATCTTTACTATCGTAAATATGTCATAATCAACAGGTTGAATACTCCGACTCTTACTACGATCAAATGTTCCCAATGTAACTCGCCACTTATTCTTGTCAGTCAAAGTACCGAAAAAAGAGAAGGGATGAGAATGGCTGAAACCGTTAGTGTCTATCGTTGCTCCAATCAAGCCTGCCAGGATGAAAAAGACAAGCAAACAGCACTTAGAATAAAAATTAGAAATGATCGCAAACTCGCAGAACAAAAAAGGCTTGAAGAAAAAGAGCAGAAAGAACAAAAAAGGAAGGAGGAAGAAAATAATGACAAATAAATTATTTGTAGCAGGTCTATCATATGACATAACTGATGCAAAACTTGAAGCACATTTTGCACAGGTTGGAACAGTTGTTTCAGCAAAGGCAATCATGGATAAATTTACTAACCAGGGAAAGGGGTTTGGTTTTGTTGAAATGGCTTCGGAAGAAGAAGCAAAAAGAGCAATCAATAAGCTCAATGGAACACAACTAGATGAAAGAACTATCGTAGTAAAAGAAGCAAAGCCCCAAGAGAACAGAGGCTTTCAGCCACGAAATGATCATCGAAACTAACTTGGTAAGCTAAACGTGATACAATACACACATGTTAGTTGATAGTGTTGAAGTTTATATTAAAGCAGGTGATGGAGGAAATGGTTCTGCCAGCTTGCTCCGCAATGGTCTGACAGCGAAGGGTGGCCCTGATGGAGGGAACGGTGGTAACGGAGGACACATCTATTTCCAAGGGTCACATAACCTTACCGATCTGAAAGAATTTCGTTTCAAAAAGAAAATCATTGCCGAAGATGGTACCCCTGGCAAACACAAAAAGCTTTTTGGCAAAAACGCACCACATACAACTATCTTTGTCCCACTAGGAACCCAAATCACCGATAAGAACTCAGGAAGTAGTTTTGAAATACGCAATACAACGGTGCCAGTACTGGTTGCACGGGGAGGCATTGGTGGACGAGGCAATGTAGAATTCAAATCAGCAACCAATCAAACCCCACGCTATGCAGAAAATGGAGGAATAGGAGAAGAAAAAACGCTTTCTTTGGAACTCAAACTTATTGCTGAAATTGGATTTATTGGACTACCCAATGCTGGAAAAAGCAGCCTTTTGACTGTTCTCACCAATGCTACACCAAAAATTGGCAATTATCCATTTACGACACTGGAACCAAATATCGGTATGCTTGGTACCCATCCAATTGCAGACATTCCAGGACTTATTGAAGGAGCTGCTACGGGCAAAGGGCTTGGGGCAACCTTTCTTAAACATATTGAAAAAACAAGCTTTCTTGTCCATTGTATTGAGTCTTCCGCAGAGAACGCTTTAGAACGATACGAAATGGTTCAAAACGAATTTAAAGCATATAATGAAAAACTTCTTGAGAAACCTGAAATCATTCTCCTGACAAAAATAGATCTTGTCGATGAGAAAACGCTTGAAAAAAATAAGGAAATGTTTGAAAAGACAGGCAAAAGAGTACTGACCTGTTCTGTTTATTATGACAAAACGATTGAAGCACTCAAAGAAACACTCCTTGATCACCTCACCAAATAATCGGTATACTTGTTACTAGAAGATGATTATCAAGATACTTGGTCATGGTCCTTGGGGGAAAGCGCTTGCGTCGTTACTTAAGCATAATGAGAAAAATGTTTCCTTTCTGAAACGAGAAGAAAGAAGTAGTAATCAAGATATACTTATCCTTGCTCTTCCTACACAATCGATACGAAAAGCACTTTCATTTGTCATCTTTCCTGACAAAACTCCTCTTATTATTAATACGTGCAAAGGGATTGAACAAATAACCCATGCATTCCCTCATGAAATTGTGTCAGAACAGTATGGAGAAGAAACGAAATACTATACATTGATGGGACCAAGCTTTGCTCACGAAGTGAAGGACAAAATGCCGACACTTGTCAATCTCGGATATCAGACAGAAGACGAAATGGATGAAAAAATTCGGAGACTCTTTCTTACTGATTTTTTTCGGGTACGATTAACCAAAGGTGTTAAAGCATTGGAACTCGCTGGTGCTTTTAAAAACATCTATGCTATTGGTTGTGGAATAGCTGAAGGACTCGGTTATGGGATTAATACCAAAACAAAATGTATGGTGCTTGCAATAGATGAATTACAACATTTATCTAAACAACTGCATTTCCCCTCTGATAAAGAAGCAACAGCTGGAACAATAGGGGATATTATCCTTACGTGTTCAAGCACAGCAAGTAGAAACTTCAGGTTTGGGACGTTGATTACCAAGCATTCGGTCACCGCGAGTAAAGAAATCATTAACAGTACCGTCGAAGGATTTTATTCCCTTCATTCTTTGCTTTCACTGGAAGAACGGGCAAACATACGATTACCTTTTGCCGACTTTGTTACCTCCGTGGTACAAACAGATAAACCCACACAGGTCAAACAAGCTTTTCAGCAATTTATCAAGACATTATGAGTAAGATGATACAAACAGCAACTTTTGCAAATGGATGCTTCTGGTGTACTGAAGCTATCTTTAAACGACTCAAAGGAGTTTTATCGGTAACACCTGGTTATACTGGTGGTAAAAGACCAAACCCATCTTATGAACAAATCCATACAGGTGTCACGGGACATGCTGAATCACTACAAATAACCTTTGATCCACAAATAATATCCTACAACGCGTTGCTTGATGTCTTTTGGGTTACCCATGATCCAACGACCAAAGATAGACAAGGAAATGATGTCGGCTCAGAATATCGATCAATGATTCTTTATCATACCGATGAACAAAAAGAACAGGCATTTGCTGCAAAGAAGAAGCTTGAAGAAAACAAAACTTATTCAGATCCAATTGTTACTGAGATCGTACCATATACGGTATTTTATCCAGCTGAACAGTATCATAAGGATTATTATGATACAAATCGCGAAGCACCATACTGTCGTGTTATTATTGATCCTAAAGTACATAAACTCCTAGAGAAATTTAGCGATAAAGTGAAAGAACAATATCTTGACAATACGAGGTAAAAAAAGCTTAAATAAGAAGAGATGGCTGTCACTAAAAAAACTAACGTAAGAGTTTTCGCTTTTTTGGCGCTTCTTGCCCTCCTCATAGGAATACCCGGAACGCTCTTTCTCAATAGACAAACGCAAGATGTCCGTACACAAGCCGCAACCGGAACTGCCAAGCTCTACTTTACCCCTGAGACAACACAAACAACACCACTCAAAGCAGGAGTGGATCAACCGATTTCTCTTGATGTTATGATCGATCCAAATGGACACTATATCTCTCTTATCAAAATGGAAATAACCTATGATCCGAGTCTTTTTACGGCACCACCACAAGCGGCATTTACACCAAACCCACAGGCTTTTCCTGTCACTATAGAAGGACCCAATATCCAAAATGGCAAAATACAGGTAACACTGAGTATTGATAGAGGAGATACCCGAGGCATCCAACAAATAACCAAAGTAGGAACGCTCCAATTAACGACTACAAAAGAAACAACACAGCCAGGAGCAGTTAGCTTCAGTTCTCTGACACAAGCGCTTTCTATCAAAGAAACTGATAGTGCAACAACAAATGTACTCCAGACAACAATTCCAGCATATATTGCTATAGTAGCAGAGCCAACAAGTACCCCAACGCCACTCCCAACCAATACACCATTACCAACAGCAACGCCGTTACCGCTTCCTTCACAGACCCCACTTCCTACAGCAACGGTTATCCCAACAGCCACAGGACTAAGCCCAACAACGTCGGGGACGACACTCAAACTAAACCTATTACTTCATGGCCTTGGAACGGGAGGAGACAATGCTAACCCGACTGCTACAGGAAACTTTAATCCTTTGCGACCAAATAAGCCAGTAACTATCGAATTTTATAACAATCAAAACACACTTATCGGCACCAAGCCAACAACTGTCACCTTTAATCAAGGGACAGGCACCTTTACCGGAGAAGTAACTATTGGTTCACTACCAAACGGGAGTTATATTATTAAAGTAAAAGGAGACCAGTATCTCAAAACGCAATTCCCCGGTATTCAGGATATTACTGCAGGCCTGATCACACTTCCACCAGTAGACCTCGTAACAGGAGATATCAACAATGATAATCAGCTTAATATCGTTGACTACAATATCCTTATGGGTTGTTATTCTGATTTCCTACCGGCAAGCAATTGTACCGATCAGACCAAACTGCAATCTGACATCACTGATGATGGAGACGTCAACCAATATGATTACAATCTTTTCCTCAGAGAGATAGGGAATAGAACAGGGGAATAAAGACTTCTTATTAGATTATCTTCCTTGGATAAGAGCACTAACAAATTGATAGAAATGAATAGGTATTAGTCGCAGCGTCCGCCACCTTGAATATTCACTGGATCTCCATCATTGGCACAGACATTTCCACTCTCATAAAAGGTAGAGCTTCGTGGGTAAAGTAGACCATAAAGGGTATCACTTCCTAATTTATTATTAATAACCTTTATATTTGTTCCCGATAAGTGGAAAATTCTATTACCACCATTTATCCAATTATTTTCAATGACTGCATTATTATTGCCACCATTTGCGCCTTCCAAGAAGATTGCCACATTCCAACCACCGCTACCAGCATAATCGACAAAAGGAACATCAATATTGTTCCCACGTAAGGCAAGATTTTCTGATCCACGGAATTGCATACCGTCAAGATGGCTGCCATCTCCAGGATTCATCCTTACATCATGACACCATGAGTTTTCAATCAAGGTATCTCTTGCTACAACTGTCGTCCGATAAACCGGCGCACTCTGAATACAGTCTTTTCCTCCATGCATATTTGTTTTTCTGACTGTTACATTCTTTGTCCCATTGATAAGAAGGCCTTTTGTATCAACATTTTCTACAGTCACATTGGATGAACCATAAAATCCAAGGCTTCCATTAATTTTACTATTCTTTATGGTGATGTTGTTGGCATAAAATTTAATATCCCCGTTAATCTCTTTATTTTCAATGGTCACGTCACTCGTACGAATTGATCCACCATTCATGGCAGTTAATGTCGTTCCTGAGATAACACCAGTGTTGTGATCTCCAGGTTTGGGATCAATGGTTTGAGTAGGAGTTGCTGTTGGTTCGGGTGTAGCAGTCGGGGTAGGCGTAAGCTCTTCTTCTTTTATACCATTTTTTATTTCAACTGGATTACCAGATTTCATCCAGGTATTACCACTTTGAGAAAATTCGGTGAATTTAGGATAGAGAAGCGTATAATGTGGTCTCCCGATTTTATTGTTGGTAACAGTGAGATTATTTGCTTCCAAATAAAACATAAAACCACCACCATCAACACAATTTCCTTCAATCGTGACATTGTCATTACCCCCATTGGCATTTTGCAATGCGATAGCAGCGACTGTCCCACCACCTTCAGGGAGTTGGATAAAAGGAGTTGCATCAAAATAATTATTCTTAAGTGTTAAATTTTCTACGCCTCGCACATGGACAGAATAATAACTTCCTCCTTTTTGTCCGTCAATAGAAGCGATGTTTTGCCCATGTACCCAAGAATCTTCCACAAGGATATTTTGTGGTCGCTGGTCATTGGAACCAATGGCGATATAGATACCGCGGCCATTTACATTGCCACCAATGTCCGAATGACGAATAGTTACATTCTTTGCACCTGACACAGATATGCCACCAATGCGACTATTTTCAATCACGATATCACTATTGTTCCGTAAGATTAACGATCCATCGGTGATCCGTGAATTTTTAATCGTAAAGTTATTTGCATAAACGACCACATCTCCCGTAATATCTTGCCCTTCAATAATAGTATTATCAGCACGAACCGTTGTAGCAGCCATTGAAGCCAATGTTGTCCCGGAAGGTACTCCAACATTTTTTGTAATATTTTCGCAGTATGCAGGGATAGGAGTATTGGCTCTGCTATTAAGCTGTGTTTGCTGCTGCGAGAGAAAGACTGCTGATATAGTACTAACGACAAGGATTGCTGCAATGATCATAGGCATAAGAAAGTTTCTCTTTATAATTTTTTTACGCGATTTATATCGCTTTGGGGCAGGTCTCTTCAGTTGCATTTTTTAGCTAGTACTATAATGCCTTATTAAGAAGGCAGTTGTCAATAGAAACCTAGTGTCTTGCATACAGACCTATTAATTGCGCAGTATCGAGTATATGACCTTGCATCTTTTCTTCCAAGAGTGTCTTATCAACGGATTCACCAGGTTGAACTGTCACCATCACATCAAGTGCGTAAAGCCTAAAGAGATATCGATGATTGCCAGACGGAGGGCATGGTCCACCGTAGGCAGCTGCACCAAAACTTGTTATTCCTTGCTCAGCAACCCCATCAGAAATATGCTCGGGAATAGTTACGGTCGATGGGGAAATGTTATACAATATCCAATGCACCCAGTCTCCAGAAAGAGAATTAGGGTCATCAACAATAAGTACTAAACTTTGGGCTCCAGAAGGTACGTCAGTAAAGGATAGCGGAGGATTTATATTCGCTCCATCACAGGTATATTGTGAAGGAATAGGAGTATTGTCTGCAAAGGCTGGACTAATGATTTTCATAGAGACTTTATGGTAACATTTTTTATCAGTAAACGTCAAGAGTTCTTGCCAAAATCGACTGTTGCTATAATTGGCAAATGATCAGATCCTGGAAGCATCACCATTTCACACCCTGTTACTGAAGCCTTTTTCACCCAAATATAGTCGAGCTGTCGTTTAATATGGATATGAGATTTTTTGATCAACGCTTCAACAAAAGGAAGCCCTTTATCAAGATCCATACGAGCCCAATCAGCACTCCAATTGATAACCTCCGTTGCATTAACAAACTGCTCCCCAAAAGTTTTTTTCAAACCTTTTTTCTCCTTTCCTGTTTTAAGCAAATCAAAACTATTAAAGTCACCACAGACGATTTCATATGCAGGAGGATCTTTTCGGACAGTCTGTAAAAAGTATCGTAACTGCCTCAGCCTATGAGAAGGTCCTCCTACATGGTCTAGATGAATGCTCGTAATACCAATTTTTTGTTTGCCAACGAGGAATTCTCCCATAATTGAACGACGGATTAAAGGATTTGTCCTCCCTCCGACAAGCGTAAGGAACGTCTTCTCAATAAAAGATAGATGATCAATTTGAGGTAAAAAGAATTTTGTCTCTCTCTGCAAGGTAAGTTTTGTACTATCCCAAAGGATTGCATTGCCCATCTCAAAAGGGGCATCTTCAATATGATAGATCGCCCGCCAGTCTTTGCCGAGGCTTGCAAGTAATGCATCAATGATAAAAGGCCTATCAGGACGCGTGAGGACTTCTTGAAGACAAAAAACAGACACACCTTCTTTGACAAAGCGTGAAAGATTCTCAACCAGTTGCTCGGTATTTCTGGAGAGTTGAATATTGTAGGTGATAACTTTGAGGGTCATAGGCTAGTATAGCATGTGGTTTTTCTTAGAGGCAATATTTTTTAGACACTACATCCTTTCAAGAATGAGTTCTGAAGGAGAGATCGAAGGATCCGTTTTGAGCAAGTGTACAATTTGCTCAGCAACTAACTTCGGTTTGATAAAATCTTTTGTATCTACCTCGGGTGAAATCTTCCAAAAGTTTTCTGTCTGCATTCCACCAGGGAAAATCGCACTCACTCTGATGCCCTTTTTGCGTGCTTCTTGACGCAATGCTTCAGAAAAACCACGCAACCCCCATTTACTTGCACAATAGATAGTTTCAGATGCTTTGCCTTTTATTCCTGAGGTGGAAATAATATTGACGATATGTCCTGACTTGTGACGAAGCATTCGTTTGTATCCTTCTTGAGCCATCAAAATATTACCTTGTAAATTTAGACTGAGAGTTTCAATAATTTCTGCTTGAGTAACACTTTCAAAAGGTTTAATCAGACCTTGCCCGACACAATTAATGAGGATGTCGATCCGTTGAGTCTCTTTATCAATTTGTTCAAAAGCAGAAGCAATACTTTTGGTATCAATAATATCCACGGAAATTTTTATTACAGAGGAGGGAAGGTCACTATCTTGGATAGAGCGTGCAAGAGCAAAAACCTTGACATTTTCCTTTACTAAAAGGTTGACCATTTCTTTACCAAGTCCTTGTGAAGCACCGATTACTAGAACTATTTTACCTGAAAGATTCATCATGAGCATAGTATACCAAGAAAGCATTTTATTGCATAGAAGCATGCTATATACTAACATCAATGACAGAGTATCTAGTTGTCTTTGCAAGCGTACAGCTCAATAAACCAATTACTCTGGTGGTTCTGTTAGGACATCCAGAGCATCCAACAACCGACGAGCCGTTGGTTCATTCAAAATTAGTGAGCTCTCTGGATGATTATTATCGACATGTGTTCCTGCAATATCGAGAATACCATGCCATGCATGAATAGCAAGTGTCTGAGCATCCACAGATTCTATCGTGCGAATTTCATCAGGAGAGCGATGTGATAGAACAAAACCGGGAAGATTAAACGGTAAACGTAAAACATCAGCAATAGTTTTCTTTTGACGATCAGTAAAAATCCTGGAGTCCGCAAATGTGGGAAGAAATTTTTGCTGTTGTTCTTCGTACTCTGGAGAAAACAATCTTCGTACGGCTTCGTCATGACTTCCCATAGCAGGATCGAGCCCAACTCCGCGCATCACATCTGGATTTTTTCCAATATTATGAATCAACATACTATACATCATCATGTCGTAGTCCCCAGGAGAAATTAATGTCTGCCGAAGCAGATCATGCATTTCACGAAAGGTATCAAAAGTTAACTTTCTTTTTCGCGGTTGTGCTTCAGTAAGCTTTTTCCAGTATTCGTTCATTCGTGGCTTTTTATTGCCTTCATAAAGATTTCGTAAGGTCATGAGAGAAAGACTTGTCTGCCTCTCTTCAGGGGAATAGATGAATCAGATCCAACAGCACTTGCCTCAGGACTCGTAAGCATAGCTGGATGCATGAGCGATAGCCATTCAGGGCAACGCTGAAGATCAAACTGATGAGAAGCTTCAATCGATTGACGAAGAAAAGCATCAGCATCTCCAAAAGCTAATCGAGAATCTCCTGAAATAAGTGCACCGGATTGCGTCTCAAGATGGGTATTATAATTTGGAAGAATTGTTGTCACGCGGCTGTAGGGCAAACGTTGTACCTTTTTTCTAAATTCTTGCGCATTTGCAGAGACATCATCAATCAAGACTGCCGTAACAGGTTCCTGTCGATGAGGAATTGCTTCTAATAAAGCAAGAGCAGCATCACCTTTGTCTAATTTTTGTGGATTTTGCCCCTTATCACAAAAGATAAGGGCATCAAGACAATCTGGCACATACTGCTGGAGAAAAGCAAGTGTTCCAGATTCTGTTCCAGATTTGCTTGCCGTAACGGCTGTTACATAAATTCCTTGCTCGCGCCAGTGATGCATTATTGTTGCGATTTCTTCTATCTGATCGACAGGTGGAGCCTGATTGTTGGCAAGAATCGTGTGGAATAATGTTCGACGGACAGTCTGTGCTATTTTGTCCTTTTGCTCTTTGGGAAGTCCTGCCAACGTAGGATCTTGCTCCAATACTTTCTTTACACGTGGTGCACTGACTGGGAGATGTTCGTCACGATCAGGCTGATAGGGTCTGACCAATCCTGATGCAGACTCATGGATGTCTACTAACTCTTCAACAGCAACTGGACCTGCTTGAGGTTTTTCAAAATAATCCCGTACTCCTTGAGAAGCTCCTCGCAAGATCTCATCGACATCAACAAAAGCATATGCTCTGGGTGGGACCTCTGGTAAACGCATCGCACCATACACTCCTTCGATACTTCTTGTGGAATCGCTTCCTGTATACCTTTTCCATTTGTCCAAAAATGCTTCACGTGGCAGAACTTGAGGAGATTCATACGCCTGGAAATCCAATACAGACAGCTTTCCTAGACCAACCTCCCTAAGCAATTCTCTGGCTATTTGAGGTTGGTCATTGCCTGGGCTATGTCTTTCGCTTCGCTCACTCATAAAGTAATTCTGCTATTATGTAACATGTAACAAGAAATTAAAAGAGTCAATATAAAAACCTTGTGTTAAGGCTAATTGTTTCAGTTTATAATAGGAGATAATCAGTAGCATCATGCGTTGCCCAGAACTCTCGTTCTTCGTCTTCATTAATGGAAAGGTATCAAGCCGAGGAAGATAAAATAAATAAAACTCTAAAGTAATTTTCTATATCTAATTCCAGCACCTTCACCAATTCGTTCCACTTTTTTCATTTCAAGTAGTTTGTTCAATACTTGGTTGACTGTCGGTCTTGCAACATCAGCTTTCTCTGCAATCTCATTTGGCGTTGCTTCCTCGACAGTTTGTAAATATTTCCATACGGCTAATTGCTTAGGAGAAAGAAGTGTCTCTATATTTTCAGCTGTAATTAATCCAATAGCCATTTGTGATTGCTTTAAAAAGATGGTTAAGAAGAAATCTAACCAGGTGTTAACATCTTCTTTATCAGTTTTGAATGTTTTTTGACTCTTTCTCAAAGCTAGATAATAATCTGGCTTGCTATCTTCAATGAGTTTTTCGTGAGAGACATAAGGCATATAAAGATATCCTTGCTGTAATAACAATAGGTTGGTTAAGATACGAGAGAGTCTTCCATTACCATCCTGAAACGGATGGATATTCAGAAACTCAACAATGAAATTACCAACTATGAGTAGGGGATGATATTTTTTTTCAGTTAGTGCTTGTTTTGTCCATTCAACAAGCTCTGTCATTTCTTTAGGCGTAAGGTAGGCAGGAGTGGTATCGAAAAGTGTCCCAATAGATTTACCCTGCGCATCTATCATTTCTACTTTATTTTCTTGTTTTTTATAATCACCTCGATGCGGTGTATCTTTTTCAACATGCTTCAAGAGCTCTTTATGAAAGTGTTTAATGAGGCTTTCATTAAATCCTTGCTCTTCCCAGCTTTCAAACACATTTTGTAATAGTTCATAGTAGCCCTGTACTTCTTGTTCATCTCGATTAGTAAATTTCTGTATGGAAATACCACGAAGTATTTTTTCAATGTCTTCATCAGATAGTTTTGCACCTTCAATACGAGTAGAAGCACCTGTTGAAGTTATGAGAACAGAACGCTTTAAGCGTCCAAGTGTTTGAGGACTAAGTTGCGCTCCAGCACTCCATCTGCCCTTTAATTCTTCAATTTGAGTTATTTTTGCCCAAATTTCATGTGATATATTGTCTAATCTAGCTTCAAATTTGTTCATATGCGTACCTTATACAAGATATATATAAGATTGTATAAGGTTATATAAGGCAAGTCAAGGTAAAATCTTGTCAATATTACATAGGAAAATATTCAATGATGTAATGACTACATAGTGAATCAAGAAGGCAATGGGGTTCCAACTCTTTTCGACGCTAAACTTGAAGGGGATTTTAGAAAGAATAACAGAAAAAAGTTTGCTGAAGCTGAAAGTTCGGAAAATTAGCAAATGTTGCATTATGAGCGGGGAACGGGAATCAAACCCGCGACCTCTTCCTTGGCAAGGATAGTAATGTGTGTATTTTACCCAATGTGAGGGGTCAAGGCAATATCCACCCTAGATAGTCTCCATGAGGGATACCTCCCAGGGTAAAATGAATATAGAGATAGCGATTGTTTATTTTATTAACGATGGAATACTTGCTGGCAAATCACCTGCCACGCTTGAGGGATATAAATATTCACTCCAATATCTCCATCAATTTATTAAACTACAATTTCTGCCGCAGGAGCTTTCATCAATTACAAGAGAGGTTTTGTCTCAATATTTCATCGAAGGAGTTAAGGTAAAAAGTTGGTCAAAGCAAAACCATTGGACTCAATATAAAAATTTAAGTGTGTTTTTTAATTGGTCAGTAAAAAAACAGCTAATTACTACAAATCCTTTGAGTGATATTCCAAAACCCAAATTGCCTCCTCGAATACCAAAGGCGCTTTCTGAACAAGAAGCAATAGAACTACTAAGAGTTGTTAGCAATATGCCTGGTAAATACAGATTTACCAAATTACGAAATAAAGCAATTATCTCTTGCTTATTGTTTACAGGACTGAGAAAAAGTGAATTATTAAACCTCAAGACAACAGATGTGGATTTACATAATGGGTTTATATTTGTGGAGAAGGGTAAGGGTGGTAAAAGGAGAGAAATTCCAATAGAAGAGACTACACTAAAAATCATTCTTCAAGACTATGCTGACTATAAAAATAAATTAGGGAAAATCAGTATATGGTTTTTCAATGGAACATTTGGCACTAAAGGAAAAAACGCTGGTAAGTTATCAGAAAGTGGCTTTGCTTTACTATTTCGTAGCATACGTTTTGTATATAAAAAAGGAATACACGCCCATAAGCTCCGTCATACTTTTGCCACCTTAATGTTAGATAAAGATTGTGATTTATTTACATTACAGCAACTAATGGGACACTCACAAATTAGTACAACTACTATTTACCTAAATTCAACACGTAAAAAGAAAATAGAAGCAATTAAAAAAATGACGATTTCTCTAAACGAATGAAATCGAGTTTATCGCCTCCACTTTCTTCTTTCGAGTAGATTTAAGATATATACAAGTCGTAGATATCTTTGTGTGACCCATGAGTTCTTTCAAGGTATAAATATCGCCTGTGTTATCCAATAAAAAAGTCGCAAACGTATGTCTAAGTCGGTGAGCAGAAATTTTATAATTCAACATTTCTCTTAACTGCCGAAATAATCTATCTATTGCTGAGGCTGTCAACTTATTATTGTCCTTACTATGATTTCCGAAAGTCCCATTAAAAAACCATTGACTTGTTTTATTGAGCTTATGCCTGTAGTCCAAGTATGAAATCAATGCAGGTTTAAGAGTTTTTTGTTCAATAGGAATTTCTCGATATTTATCTCCTTTGCCATGTTCAATCCGAATAAATCCGTTTAGCATATCAACATCTTCTACTCTCAAATCCAGTAATTCTTTACGCCTAATACCTGTATAAAGAATTATAAAAATGATTGCTATATTTCTCAGCTTGGTAAATCTATATTGAGTAGGAAAGTTCATTACTGCTTCTATCAGGCTATTAACTTCACTTTCATTGAGAGCTTTTGGCGCTTGTAAAGGCATTTTGGGTTTTACCATTTCCGATAATGGATTTTTATTAACCTTTCTTTTTTGTTCACACCACTTAAAAAATGGATTGAGATTTTTGTATTTAGTCCAAATGGTATATTTGCTCCAATTTCGTTCTAAAATGCCATAACGGAAAAACAACTCTATGCTTTCTAAGCTATAAAACCCCTGATTCTTTGCTTGTTCATTATTATCAATAAAGTCATTGAGTTGATTGATCGTATGAGAATAATTTTGGATGGTTTTTTCCGATCTGCCAGCGAGCAGTTGAGAACTAATGAATTCGCTTAGAATTTCCTTTTTATTTAGTAAGGAGTTTGAATCTATGAATTGCTCGTTCATAAATTTTCGCTCCCTTCATTGCCACGTGGTTTCTGTAAGTGAGCAATATCTATGCCTCTTTTCCCAGCTTCTACTTCCAAAATCTCAATAACTTTCAAATAAAGATTTTTATTTTCAGCCTTATCATTAGAGAGAACCCCATAAACAGCATCAAGATAAATAAGAATTTCATCATTTTCGTATTCAGATATTTTTTTGAAAGCAGGGAGAAGCCCAATAATATTTTTATCTTCAACTTCTCGTAATACTTGGATAAATGCCGAAATATCAGGCACGTTGCTGGTGCTAAATAGTGCTTCTTGTCCGACTTCGTCTGGCTTTTCATTAGTTGGAATATCGAGAAGTGGAATAATATCTGATTCTGAGGTGTGACCATCGTGACCTTTATGACCATCTTCCTTTGGCAACAAGCCATATCGGGGTTTTAAGTTTTCAATAGCTTCACGTTTTAGGCGATATGTTTTACCTTCTCGTTGGTTAGGACCACGCTTAAATCCAAACTTCCTGAGCGTTGTTCCAATGAATCTATTGGAAAACCTATCATCAAGTGTTTCTCCTGCCTCTTGGCGATTTGAGACGATTTTGGCACGAACATCCTTAATGAGATATTGTCTGTAATCCGTTACAAGCTCATCAATCGCCTGTAATATCCACAAGCTCCAGTCATCCAGTCCTTCTTCTTCACTGGCAGTTTCAGAAGCAAACGTATCAACAATCGGCAATAATTTTTGCTGGTCAGAAGGAATATAGCTATCAATAAAATGAGCTATAGCAAACAATGGAGAATATACCTCTTCATCCCGATTATTCAAGCGAGAAAGATAAGTCGGGTTATCGTAAATATCGCCTATACAAAGTGCGTGATGGAATAAAAACGTATAGAGACTATCTCGTAATTTCTGCCAATCCGCCGCATTGTCTGTGACTTTTCTTTTCCCAATTTCAGAGTTTGCTGTTCTCAGCATGATAATGGGGATAGCTCTACTGGCAAGGGTTCTATCGAGAGGGTTAATTGAAATAATGACTTTTGGACTATAAATATTAAACGATTCAACCTTTAATGTGTTTGGATTAACTCTTTTTACAGGATTATTTACTTTATACCCAGCATTAAAGATAAGTCTTAGGTCGGGGTTATCTTCAAGACCTGTTAATTGTTCCGCTTCATCAAGTAGGAAAGTCGGAAGGTTTGCCTCAATGGTGCGAAAAAGAGCAGAGGCAGAAGAGTTAGATGCTGATTCTGCGTTAAACGCAAGTCGAGCTATGATTTCGCCAAGTTTTGTTTTTCCTGATTCTTTGAATCCATTAGGATGAAGATAGGGATATGCAGGGAAAAGAACAAATAAATATGTTCCGATTACCCAAAGAGTAATGACGGTTGAGTATGCAGGACTATTAGAAAAATCCAAAAAATGTTCAAACGTATTCTTAATTGGTAAAAAAATATCTGTATAGGGGTTGTTTGCTTGTTTTATTTGGTAACATTGGTCACCATGGTCACATCGAGGTATAACAGTTAGACTATCAATAAATTTTTCGGAACATCTGGCTTTCCCTAATCCAAAAGAGGGAGTAGTTGAGGGATACCATCCTCTCTTTGTAATTTCTTCTTCAACAAGTTTCCATTTTTCGCCATTGTTGCAAAGCAAAGTAATCTGTTCTTCATACACTACTTTGCCATCAACAAACGTGGGTATTTGTTTTGGAGTCCCAACAAGTATGCGTTGGTGTTCTTTATCAATAGTAAGTGCGGGATGAAACAAATAATCAATGGATTTAGGTTCATTAAAGAGACTAAAACCACTTGTTTGTTTCTCTTGTGCTTTCTTTTCTTTAGTTTTTTTCTCCTCTCTAAATTTTGTGATTTGCTTGCTATACGCAGTTCTTGCTTTCGGTTTGAGTTCAAAATGTTCTTTAATCTCATCAAGGTAGGCTTCGCAATAGATGTCTTCTTCTGTTGAGAGTTGGCGCAAAATTGGCTCAAGTTTCTTTGGCAGTTCTTTTTTGTCTATCTTCTTTGGGATGGTGCGAATCCAATAGCTGTAAAAAAATGGAAGTTTTGCTAGCGTCTTTTCGATAGCTTCATCTGAGTGGCTCAGGATGTATTGGTCAGGGTCTTGTCCTTTTGGCAGTTTGAGAACCTTTGCTCTTTGACCAAATAATTTGCCAACTTCAATGATGGCAGCAGAACCTGCTTTGTCAGGGTCAAGAGCGATAATGATTTCTTCACATTTGAATTTTTTAGCTTTTTCTGAGTCAAGGGAAGTACCAACAAGTGCGATAGCAGGAATACCTCTCTGTTTAGCCATTAACCAATCGAAAATTCCCTCAACAACGAAAACTCTATTTTTTGTTATATTTTCTTCTCCTGGCAGATATGTCTTTGCCCCTGATTTGAGTAAATATTTCGGTTTGCTTTCATCGAGACTCCTTCCGATGAAATGAACAGCTTTTCCATTTTTAATGATTGGAATAATAATTCTTTTTTCATAAAAGTAATCACCAATAAATGTTGTCCCATCTTCCTTCTTGAACTCTTTGAGAACGCCTGAGTCTAAGCAGAGAGCAGAGGGATATTGTTTGTCATTGAAGAGAAAGTTTTTTAGCCCTCCGCCTGATAATCCTAATCTATTTTCTTTGATTGTGTCTTCCGTTAGTTTGCGGTCATTGAGTAAGTAGTTTTTTGCTTCGTCAGTAAAATTTTGCGAATAAAACAGAGCTGTATCTTGCAGAATGTCATCAATCGTTCGTTGGTCTTCAACCTTTTTCTTTTCTTCTGGGGTAAAATCTTTAAGAGGAATACCTGTCTTTTGAGCAAGCTCTTTGAATATATCCCAAAAGGTTTGATTCCTCAAGCGCATGTAAAAATCAATGACATTACCGCCTACATTCTCAGCAAAGCAATACCACGATTGCGTATCTTCGTAGACATGAAAGCTCGGGTGCTTATCATCACTACCATGAGAAGGGAGTGGACATCGTGCCTCTCCATTTGGTTTAACTTGCGTAAATTGACCAATCTCTACAAAAATGTCAATCGCATCTAATATCAATTCTTTTTTCTGTTGGAACTCAATATCAATCATATTCTAGGTCTGGAATTAAAAATCAAATCCTTCAAATCTTTTTGACGAGCAAAGAGTTCCCTTGGAGAAATACTAA
The DNA here is from genome assembly GCA_038063415.1 of Patescibacteria group bacterium. Taxonomy (GTDB): domain Bacteria; phylum Patescibacteriota; class Microgenomatia; order Levybacterales; family UBA12049; genus JBBTVD01. Next base: position 11,192 of record JBBTVD010000019.1, on the reverse strand, counting down.
TCTCTCCTGAAAAATACTTTTGTACGATGGTTTGGGCTTGCTTTAGTGGAGAAAACTTAAAAACAAATTCATTATGAACTTTCTCAGTTCCAAGAAAACGAATATCCGAAGGAAAACAACAGAGGACTGCCGCAAGGTTTAAGTTTTTCGTAATGTATATCTCTTCCATATCTCAATAGCACTATCCAAAGGTAGTGAGGCTATTGTATAGGGAAATACTCAAAAAATAGATTACACTTACTTTCTAAACAAAGTGTTATTGACCAGGGGCTAGGAGCTTACTTTCTCTTTGATATTAAACAGGGTTGACTTGAGAATTTCTATTCCCTGAAAGCTTGTTTTTAGTAATCTATTTCGTATCTTTTTATATCGGTTATAATAGGTATTAAAGGAATTATAGTCTACAAGTGTAGTTGGAAGTGGGAGGATGTGGTTTTTCTCATAAAGCTCCACAAGGTCTTTATGTGATTTGTTAGGATTTTCTTTTTTAAGTCTGACGAGTTCTTGGATAATGCCAATGTATGACATTTTTGTATCACGTTCAACAGGAAGCTCCTTTAAGAGTTTGTCTAGTTCTAGTTTGTGCTTGTTGATAAATTTTACTAATTGGTTAAATTTAATCCTTTTACTAACGACTATTTTCAGTTCTTTCTCATCTGATTCGTTTATGGTAAAAGCATTATCCTCAAGCGAAATACTTATGGAGTTTGATTCTAAAGGGGAAGCTGTTCCTGTCATAATAATATTTGCAAAAATTTCATGCCAATCTTCTGGTAAACCTTCATAAATTCCTACGAGAAGTACAGCAAGATTCTTTAAGTTTTCCTGTTTGCGTTCGTCTAATTCGGGTAAGGTCTGTCCTGCTTCAATGATTTTGGAGATACCAAGTATTTCTCTAATTTCATTAACAAACTGTTCAAAAAGGGTATGTGTTTGCAGAACCTCCAAAAAGTTTTCTTCATAACCAGTAAACGAAAAATCGTTTGTGTTTTTAATTTCAATTTTCATATCAATAGCTATTCGTAATGTATTTTATACCAAAAGAGAGACAAGAAGCCACTATTGCATTAAAGTGAAGGAAAAGACTTTACTTATAAACCCACCGCCAAATGTGGCGAAGTTTGCTTCTTCCATACACCAAAGCGGCACAGATTTCGGGATATCAAATGATATCCTCTATGTTAATAGAAGTTATTGAATCTTCAATCACCAGTCCACCAAGATCTGCAAAGTTGTTTGGTGCAGGTTTAGCAAAGATTACTGATCCTTTGCCATGTCTAACTTCAATGTCTCTTTTGAGTATATTAGCCAACATTATAGAGCCAGAGCCATTACCTTCAGCCTCAGGGATATCCCAATCTTTTGCGAAGGTACGAGATCGTATTACGCCTTTTGATTCGTCAATCCATGCCCAAACCATTGTATGATCCATCTTTGCTGTCTCTTGTAAAGTAATGCGCTCGATTAATTCAGCGCTATCCAATTGCTTGTGGTGCCAAGGTGGCATGGTTGATGCGTTAGCACGAACCCATACAATCTTGCCCTCTTGCCATGTTTTAATTTCTCCAGCTCGCCCCAACAAAGCATTTGTTGGTTTACCTCGAAGCTTGGTCAAAAACCATGAAGCACCCAGAACACCTACACCAGCAAAATCTATCTCTCCTTGTGGGTGGATAACACTGATCTTCGCAGTTTCTATATCGTTCACAAATATCGTTTCACCAGTGTTGATCTTTTTTGCTACGACTTGGCGATCAGCATCAGAGATACGTTTACCCTCATCAATGACAACACTTGCGAGGTCTCCAAGATTATCTGCTTTATCAGTGAATATTCGAAGTAGCTGTGCGGAGATCATAGCTCAAATTTCCTATCATCCTGCATAATTTCAACTAAGATACCATCAGGATCTTTGATAAAAAAATAAAGTGGGCCAGTTCTTCCCTTTGTTATATCAGTAACGATGCTTACCCCTTGTTTCTGTATTGCTTCTCTGGCTTTTTCTATGGATTCAACTCGTAGTCCAAAATGTTTCACGCCAATGATAGGGAGGTCGGTTTTGGTACTCGTAGCAGAAGTTGGTAAATCTTCAGGTGAAGCATAACAAAAAAGTTCAAGGATAATTCCTTCTTTATTTTTTAGATGGATAATTTGTAACGATTTATCTTCTGCTTCCCAACTATGAACTTTCTTGAATCCAAAGAATGAGTAAAAATTCTCTGATTTTTGAGCATCCTTGACGCTGATGGCAATATGATGAATTTGAAAAGAGATATCCATATATTTATTTCGCTATATCCTTTACTGTCTTTTCTAATATCTCACTGATACTTTTATGAGCATCTGGATCTAAATGATACCCATCACTTTTACTTGGAGAGATATGTTCTGCAATATTTATAAACGTACAGGCATATTTTTCTGCAACTTGCTGATAATATTCCCCCAGTTCTTTTGATTTCTCCTCTGCGCCTTTATACTTTTCTTGTACTCCTGGAACACTTTCGTCAACAAAAGGAGGCGAAAGTAACACAATTTTGGGTGCTTGCTTATTACTATTCCAGCCAAACTCTTGTATCATCTTTACTAATACTTCTACATTATTTGCAATATCCTGAGGTGATTGATGAAACATCTCTTTAAGATCGTTTGTGCCAAGCATTAGGATAACAATATCAATGGGATTATGTGTTTCTAAACAAGGCTTGAGGTAAGTTTTACCATTTTTTCCTTCTCGTGGATCACCATCAAGAACTGTCGTCCTTCCACTTAATCCTTCTTCGATAATCCAATAGTTATCTCCTAATTTCTCTTGCAGTAGCCCAGTCCACCTTACTGTTACAGGATGACGTGTTCCTCTTTGAGTAGGATCTTGTCCCCAAGTGTTTGAATCACCATAACAGAGGATTTTAATTGTGTTTAGGTTGGTATTCATATAATTCATTTTACCATAACCTCCGCCAAATGGGGCGAGGTTGAGTTCGTCCGTTCGCCAAAGCGGCACAGATTTCCCAAGATCATAAAGGAGTTAATTTAGAATAGATTTGCAGTCGTGCTTAAATCAATAATCTCGACGTTTCTATATTCAACCTCTAAATAATTATCATTTTCGTTTTTCTTTCCTTCGGTCTTGTCTTCATAAAAGATAGAGTTGTGATGTTCGTTACAGCTAATAAATATTTCTCCAAAATTTTCTATTATTAAAATGCGGGTCTTCTATCACTGGTTGTTGATGTACCCAAGCGGTTAACATGTTTTCATCAATTAAAATTTCAAAACTGCGCCATTCGGTTGGAATAAAACCATCAACTTTTTTACCATCAGTTTCTTTTCTTTGCTCAGGCCAGGTCAAAGATCTTGTTTCGCCAGTATATCTAACTATAGCCAACTCAGAAAAGTATCTTGATGGTCCTTGAGATCTCAAATGAATACCAAACCAATCCAATTTATGGTTTGTCGAATATAAAAATCTGAAGTCCATCTTTATTCTCAAGTTTTTGAGCTTTGGGACATCAATTTTTATAGCATTTTTATTAGTAATAACTCCGTCTTGTTTTGGTTGATACTTAGTGATAACTTTTTCGGGTTCAAAAGTTTGACCTTTTATTGCAGTATAAATTTCTATCTCTTTTTCTATCAGTTTTTGTAGTTCTTCTTTTGTGCTGTATTTTTTTGCTTCAAGGCCTCGAATATCAAACGGCATATCGTCCACATCTTGACTCGTTACTACTAATATATTTTTATCTTGTTGAATCGCTATACCAAGCTCAAGGAGTACATTAGGATTATGATTTGTTATATCTGCAATAAAAATATCACAGGATGATATTCCCTCAACAAAAATATCGTATAGCTGTTTATTTCGGCCAATAAATTCTTTAATATCTTTTGTCTTTATCTCATTTCCCCAATTCGCATCGTTTTTTAATATGTGCTTTGCGCCATACTGAATATTCCAACCATACTTATCTTTTATTTTTTGAAATATATCTTCGTACATTGATAACACGTAAGCGTTCCATCTAAAAGCACCAAAGATTTTTCTTTCTTCCTTCGTCCACGGCACTCTTATTGTTCTTGAAGTTGTTTTTGGCATATTAACTATTAACGCTTGTAGTATATCAGAATACTCTTTTTAATATCAATTATATAGTGGAAAGCCTGATATACTGAAAGCTATCTATGAAAGTCTCAGTTATCGCTCATCCTAACGCCAAGAAGCCAAGAGTAGAGAAGGATTTACTAGGCACAATACATGTGTATGTGAAGGATCCACCACTTGAAGGCAAAGCGAATAGGGCAGTCATTGAAGCATTGGTCGAATACTTTCAGACCAAAAGAAGAAATGTTATTTTATTGTCTGGTGAGAAAGCAAAAACAAAACTCTTCGAAATTATGGATGACTGATGGTAGAGGGTTTTGTAACATTATGTTTTTTCATCCATAAGCTCAAATTTACAGGAGTCGTGTGATAACGAGCTGAAATAAACGATTGGGTTGCTCCGTTTGCCAGCAATCCTTCTATTTCAGGGCGAAACTGGTCAAGCTTTGATTTCCCTATTTTTCCTTTTGGTCGTCCCAATACAACTCCATTTAATTTCTTTATTCTTAATGCTTCTTTTGTGCGTTGGCTGATGAGGCTTCTTTCAATCTCGCTACAAAGAGCAAAGACAGTGCCAATAATTTTTGATTGCATTGTTCCATCAAGTCTCCATGAGCCTTTAACGCTAAAAACATTTACTCCTTTTCGTGAACAAATGGATAAGATCTCGACGATTTCGAGCAAACTTCTGCCTAGCCGAGAAATCTCTGCGACAATCAAATTGTCTCCTTCTTGCGCTGATTCGATTATCTCTGAAATTTTTCTTTGCTTCCAGCTCACTTTACCGCTTATCTTTTCCTCAATGAAGGTTACGTTGCCTAATTTCATTTCGTTAGCGAGTGCAAGGATCGAAGATTTGTCCTTCTCTAAATCCTGTGAAATTTGACTTACACGAAGGTAAGAAAATGTCTGAGAGTTACGATTTTGCTGTTGATTAAGTGAAAACGTCATAAAGTAATTTTTATTATATTGTCTTTTATAACCAATGCAAGCCTTTTCGCTTAATGAAACATAAAGGAGAAATGAACGTATTTTCTATAAGTGGAATGTTTTCGTTCCGAAGGTAACAGCATACCCTCCTACTTTTACTTCTTTCTTAACGTCAACAAATATTTTTCCTGCTTTGTTCATTGCATATCCCTGCTCAATAACAAAGTTTTTCTTTTTAGAAAGTTTGTGTTTTAGGATATAACAACCTAACGCCCCTGCGGCAACTCCTGTAATCGGATCTTCATCAATACCAGAGATTGGATTAAACTGTCGTGCATGAAAATCTGAATCTTTTTCTTTCGTTTCTGTAGTAAAGGGATAAAAGCCTTTTGCTCCTGTTTCTTTGCAGTATGTTTTTATGCTTTCCAAATCAGGTGTCATGGCAAATAGAGTATCAAGCGAATCAATAGAAATTATAAGTTTGGGCGTTCCTGTTGAAACTGTCTGTAGTGGATAGCCAAGAATATGTTTTGGATCAATACCTAATAATTGTGCAATTCTGTTTTTATCTTTTTCTGGCTCAAAGAATTTTGGATCGTTCTGAGTCATTACAACTAACCCATTCTTATAACAGATTACTGGCAAGATACCTGCTTTTGTTTCTTGTGTTACTACTACCGATTCTTTTGTTTTATCACCGATATAAAGTTGATATAGCTCCACTTGCTCAACAAGTGTATGAAATGCCGCTATTGTGGCATGACCGCAAAAGTCTACTTCCTGTGTTTGAGAAAAGAAACGAACTTTGTAGTCTGCGTTGTCTGATTTGCTAACAAACGCTGATTCTGAGAATCCTAGTTCTTTTGCAATGTACTGCATTTGCTTATCTGTTAAATAGTCTGCGTTAAGGACAACTCCTGCGGGGTTTCCTTGTGTTTTGTCCTTTGTAAACGCCTTAACAAGAAATGCTTTTGGTTGGGTGCTTTTCTCCTTTATTATTTTTTTATCCAGTTGTTCTCTTTCTTCGGGTGTCATTTCTGAAACTCTATCAAGAATGAGGTTTGCAAATAGACGAAGTTTTTCTTCTGTTTTTGTGTCTTTCATTATCTTGATTATATATCAGGAGCAAAAGAAATTGTATGATAATTGATCATTTTTTGGATATATATGGGAAAGTCTATTTGATAGCTAGTCAGGGGTCGTTTTTAGCTTCAATTTAATAGCTCTATCAATTCTGCCGATAGACTAGTGGTCTATTCCTTAAAAAGGAATTAAATCTTTTGTTCTTACTTCCAATACCTCAGCAATTTTAATCAGAACCCTCATGCTTGGCATTTTGTTTCCAATCTCAATAATACCCATATAATTAAGCGTTATTCCCGCTCTTTCTGCAAGTTTTTCTTGCGTTAAATCTTTTTTTTGTCTGAGTTTCTGAATCGTGCGACCCAATGAGTAACTTTTCTCTCGTAAAGGATTGTATTTAGCCATGCGTTAAGGTTAGCAATAATCAATCCAAAAATGTATTTACCCACAGTCAGTAAAAATGAGGCTAATGGTTGAAAAACCTTTACCAATAGAATATAATACTATTGACTGTGGGTCAGTAAGGCGTTATGCAACATGACCAAGCATTAAAAAATAATGGGTTTACTAATATCACTTGACAGATTGTGTCTACCAAAAGGAACAAGAATTGCCATTATAGTCGTTGGCATTATTGGCATCGTGTCAATCGTTTTCTTTCCCCTAGGAATTGGATCTCTTGGTTTTGGATTAGCCTTAAAGAAGACTGTGTGTCCAGATTGTAAAAAAGAGGTGTGTATTCTGAGAGGAGCAATTACTTATATCTGCTGCTATTGCCAGTCACCTATCACTAAAAGGAATAATAAATTCCATCTTGCAGAATAACTATGAAAATGAATACTAACGAAATGAAGAAATGGTATACAAAGACTGGTGGCATTATTGCAATGCTATTTTTGTTTTATCCAGTTGGGTTAATCCTGATGTGGAAACATGCTCAGTGGAATAAAGCGGTGAAGTGGATAGTTACAATAGTTTTTGTTTTATATGTATTTACTGTCGCAACCTCTTCTTCTGAAAATAAAAGTCCGCAAACAGCATCAAAGAGTGATGTCACGCCCACTGTCTCAAAAAAGCCTGTCGCAAAACAAAAGATTGTTGTTAGTAGCATGATTGTCAAAAAAATAGCACCAGAGACCTACCGATATTTCTTTAATATTGAGAATCAGGAGTCCAAGGATTTTAATGGAGAAGTATATATTCAACTTTATAACGGACACGAAGAACCTGGATTTTTGATTTTTGGAGGAGCAACGAAGAGTTTTGCAGATAGTCCTGTTCGGGCAGGAGCAAATAGTGTCTCTTATATAGATGATAGTCATGCGCCTTTTGAAGTTTCTGGTATCGACGGCGCAATGACTTTTAGCTACAGCGTGAGTGTTGGTGATGATACTGTGGCGACAGGGAAAGGGGGTATTTCTGGTGAATACGAAAATTATGTGCAGGAATAAAGCTTTATTCAATATACTCCAAAATTTCTTTTCCTAATTCTGTAGGTTCACAGATAGCAGGATTTTCAGTTGATGCTTTAATTGAGCTTAGTGTTTTGGAATCCGTCTCATTTTTTAATTTACTTCGGATAAATCCGTTCCGCAATAGTTCTCTCAAAGTATTTGCGATTCGTCTTGCCATCCCATCTTCGGTGATTCCTTTGACTTGTGTGTAGTACATGAGAAACTCCTCAATCCACTCACTGGTAACAACGCCACGTTGTGAGCTATAATTCATAATTTTGTACTCAGGCCAACTCTCATAGTCTGCAAGCAAGATTAGTCCTTGTGGTGTTAGTTTCTCAATTTGATTTAACGCATAGATATTTTCAGTAAATAGCTTTTGGAAGTCTGATTGCACTGTTTTTTTAAGATAGTGAGCAAGCAGTTGAGAATAATATGGATTTAGCGGATTCTCTGATAGAAGACGAGTTACTTTAGAAAAGAGAATATTTCCTTCAGGATTCATTATAAAGGTTTGCAGTTTCAGAATTTCTGCTTGTGCATTTTCGACCTGCCCTATATATGATTGCATCAATAATCCTTTTTTGTATTCATCGGTAGCGTCTGCAATCCTTTCAGCAGTATCGAAGACTTTTTCTACCGCACCAAGCCCAAACGTCTCAAGGATAACACCTCGTAATGTTTTGGTCTGTTCTTTTATGGATATTTCTTCTATGACTTCTTGAGGAAGAAGCGTATCGTCCAACTTTGTCTGTAAATCGCTCTGCGTTTTTTGTATGTCGTTTGCCATGCCAGCATTATACCATGCTAATTCTACTTTTTAGAATATTTTTTTACTCGTTCCAAAATAGTTTCATAGATAAGATCTAACATTGGCGTATCGCTTTGAAAAAAATGTCTACTTGAATGACCTGAACCATGGAATAGGACATTGTATGAGCTATTGTTAATTGTCAGCACAGCATCTTGCTGAAACAATTTTGTTTTATATTCTTCAAAAGCTTCGTTATCAAAAGTAACATATATTTTTTGTGGTTCTTTTCCTGCTTGTAATTTTAAGAAAAGCTTTAGTGTCTGATCGTAGTCTCCTCGTTGAGAAAATTTCATGGCATATAATAATGATGTAGCTTCATCAAAAAGAGAAAAATCTTTTTCTAGTGAAGGAAAGTTTGCTTTTATAAAATCTCTATATACCTCTGGAAAGGATGTAAGCAATTTTTCACTATTAAATTCTAAGTCTTCTTTAGTAAATCCATCCAGACGGCTATTCTCAGAAGAATCTCGTTTTTTATAAATTCTTTTAATTTCTGTCTCATCAGTATTTCTATTTCTTAAATAATCTAACATTTCAACAAATAATCCAAATCCTAGATTACTATTGCCAACTGGCCAAGATCTTCTTAGAAGAGAGTAATCAACTGTAGGATCTCCCAATTTTATGGCAATTTGTTCTCGCTCTCCTTTTGATAACTGGCTCAAAAGTATTGATGGATCAAAGTATCCGTATTTAACCGCAAAATTTTGTCTGGGTTCCTTTGTCTTTGTGGTTAGGATGTTGAGCGATTCTGTAACCCAAGCGGGAAGATATTCATAAAATCCTTTAACAATTTCACTTAAATTATATTCATTTTTGTTTTCTAAACCTAGTGGTATATTAAATTTATCTATAAATGCAAATACAAATTCAGTCGCCAGGAATTGGTTTGTTCCATTATTTAATGATCTTTCTTCTATTAGATTTTTTAATTTGCTTATAATAATTTCTTTCGCATGGTTTTTAGGATTTGACTCAATAGGATTTTCTTGACTGAACATCTGAATCAAATCAGCCTCTTTTTGGATTCTTTTTGATAGATTCTTATCAATCTTTTTTATCTGTATGTCATTTTTGTTAAATGGGATTGGATAAAGAGCATAAAATATCTCTCGTGGCGAATATTTTCCATAGGCAAAACCGATTTTCCAAGCTCCAGGATAGAAGCGGCTTTTAATCGTTGTAAATTGATAATCAAGTAAATAATTATATTCGTCTAAGAAGTTATGGATTCGAATAAAGATTGGGTCTGTTTTCCCATAATCAGGAGGTACAAGATTAAGTAGATCATCGTAGCTTGCTTTCAATTTTAAGTAATCTGCAAATCTATTTCGATATTGCGAATAAACATCTAACCAATCATCAACAAACTTTGCTGAATTTTCGTCAATAATTTTGTTTTTGTCAAAAGCAATTATTCTTTTTCCACCCAAGCTGTTTACATACTGAGAATTGATATGTTCCCAATAGGCAATTTTGTTTTTAGTATTTACGCCAATTAAAATAATCGGATAGACATCTCCATGGTCTTTGCAATAATTGAGAAACTTATCATCTTTGAAATAATGCTTTGGCATTTTTTGTTTATCTGGAAGTTTTTTTATCTGTACTTGTAAAAAGCCTACAACCGCATTTTTTGGTGTTACAGTTGGCTCTATTAAATCAATGTTTCCGTCAGAGTTCGGCCAGCTATCATACGCCTTAAAATCAGGTACAGCTCTTTTTGTGCGAGAGATGAGCCATGTTATTAAACTTACCGTTTGAACATCAAGAATTTTATTGTCTGGATGAGTAGCATGTGATACTGCTTTTTTTTTGGCATTAGTCATAGCAAGGGGATTATAGCAAAATGAAACATATATATCATTCCTCTCAACCTCGTACAAGCTCCTACCGCTTAATTTAGCGTTCGTCATAGCATGACGAGTATAAAGAGGTGTTTCTTGATTTCACTCTTGTCCTAGGCTAAATGGCGCAGTTGAAGAAATTAAGTTTTATCAATTCAGGAGACGCTTCGTAATATGGACAATATAAAGAGAGAGGTCAACCAAAAACATAGCAAGTGTCCTTTTTAATTTATTCATACTCAAAGTGAATATGAAAATAGTAGTTTCTGAAAAAGAACTTTGCAAGCCTGTACAGAACAATTGAAGCTCAACTATAAAAAGATTAAGTAAAGTTATGACTGGATCTCTAGTGACTTTAACGCAATTGCGTTCATTCGGTTATGTGCATCTATAAGCACTTCCAACGCTTCTTTATATTTTGCTCTGTCGTTTTTCAATCCAATCAAAACGTCTCTAAACTTGGGAATTGATGGATGACCAAAAGCGTTTCGCAGTGCGTTTACTTTAAGCATTGCAACTTCGTCATCATGCTCCCACAGATTATTAGCTGAGACATCTTTTGCTTTATTAAAGTATTTATCCTCAATAACAGATACTGTTCCAGCGTAGATCATTGACTGCTGTTCTTGTGTAAAGGGTGGGTAAGGTGGAATCGTTTCCTTCAAATTTTCACGAGTTAACATTAGCCCCATCGCCTCATCAGTGCGTAGGTGGGTAAAGAGCGTGAAGTGTCGTAATTCTTTCATCTCATCATCCATAAATGCTGGGTCAACATCCTCTGCTGTTTGAAGGGTATGTTTGAACTGTTTTATTTCTTCTTCTTGTGTCATATTATTTTGGGGTAATTTACTAGTAGTTTTCTGTACACTTCTGTAGATAACTGTCAATTGGAGCGGGTAAGGGGAATCGGACCCCTGTAACCTGATTGGCAACCAGGTGTACTACCATTGTACTATACCCGC
>JBBTVD010000018.1:0-56819 GCA_038063415.1 Patescibacteria group bacterium | reverse complement strand
TACACGTGATCCACACTCTTTAGACAGTTTGCCCTATAAACCCCATGCAGTTGTATCTTCCGTTGAAGAAGGCATTGAGGAAGCCAAAAAATCTCCAGGATCAGAAGAAATTTTTATTTTTGGAGGTGGACAGATTTTTACAGAAGCACTTGAAGAGCATTTGGTTGATAGAATGTATCTTACCTTGGTTTCTGGCACCTACGGTGCAGATACGTTTTTCCCGGAGTATAAAGATTTAGGATTTCACGTTGTTCAAGAACAAAAGAAAGATGCAGACGGGTATCGGTATACGTTTCTTGATTTAGAGAAGTAAAATGCTTATTGCAAAATGAGCGGAGGATATTTATAGTAGAGGTATGAAAAACTTAAAACAAACAGATCCACAAATATACTCCTTAGTAAAAAAAGAAGAAAAACGGCAAAAAGATGTTCTCGAAATGATCGCTTCAGAGAACTATGCCTCTCAAGCTGTAATGCAAGCTTTAGGTTCGGTACTTACCAACAAATATTCAGAAGGATTTCCAGGTAAACGTTATTATCAAGGTAACGCGATTGTGGATGCTGTTGAAAGTCTTACACAAGAGCGAGCGATGAAATTATTTGGGGTTCCTTATGTTAATGTGCAGGCTCTCTCTGGCTCTCCTGCAAATTCTGCTATCTACTTTGCTCTGCTTGAAAACGGTCAGAAGCTTATGGGTTTATCTTTGGCAAATGGGGGACACATCACTCATGGACATAAATTGGGTTTGTCGGGCCGTTTTTTCAAAGCTGTGCATTATACGTTGGGGGATAATGATAAATTGGATTATGATGCAATCGAGAAACAAGTTATGCAGGAAAAACCGCAGCTTTTAATTTGTGGGTATACTGCTTATCCACGTAAAATTGACTTCAAGAAGTTTGGAGCAATTGCTGACAAAGCAGGCTGTTATCTCATGGCGGATATTTCCCATATCACAGGATTAATCGTTGCTGGAGTACATCAATCACCAGTCCCATATGTGCATATTATTATGACCACCACACACAAAACACTTCGTGGTCCTCGAGGTGCAATGATTATGGTTACTGAAAAGGGTTTAAAAAAGAATCCTGAATTACCAAAAAAACTTGAGTCTGCCATTATTCCTGGGCTTCAAGGGGGACCACACGATAATCAAACAGCTGCAATTGCGGTAGCACTTAAAGAGGCCAGCAGTGTCGCTTTTAGAAAATATGGCGCACAAATTGTGGAGAATGCGAAAGTCTTAGCGCAGGAATTAAAGAGTCAAGGATTTGATTTGATAAGTGGAGGAACAGATAATCACCTGATTTTGTTGGATCTTCGAAAGAAGAAAGTAAATGGTCGCATTGCTGCAATTGCTTTAGAAAAAGCAGGAATTGTACTTAATTATAATGGTGTTCCAGGAGATACCATGCCACCACTTTTTGCTTCTGGTATACGGTTGGGAACACCAGCGATAACGACTCGAGGAATGAAAGAGAAAGAAATGAAGCAAATTGCTCTCTGGTATGCGAGAGCGATACAGGAAGTTCTTGGTATGGAATTACCAAAAGAAGATAAGCTGAAGAGAGCGGCGTTACTGAAGGAGTATCAGTTGAATATAGAAAAGAATAAAAACCTTGTTGCAATTGCAAAAGAAATTAAAGCTTTTTGCAAAGAGTTTCCTCTTCCATAAGTCTCGTCATTCTGGTAAGCGAAGCGCATCCAGAATCAATGAGAGATGCTGGACGAGCCAGCATGACGGATAAAGGATCGAAAGTTAGAAGCTTCCCATTTGTGCTTCGGGGTCACAGATATTGCTAATCACGTTATCAAAGATTTCCTGTAGATTGTCCCCATTGATACTATTATAATAGTGAGTATCAGTAGGTTGTGAGGCAGATTCTTTGAGGAGTGCTTCTAAGTAAGGAAGCATTGCCCTGTCGCTTGGGAAGGTATCGCTATAAATATTAACCGTATACACGTCAACTCCCATGTTTTTAATATCGTTAGCAACACTTGGCGCACGTGTGGGATCTTGTTCCTTAGCAAAACATCGGTCTCCTGTAAGATTTGCGTCTGGTACTTTAATGATACAGCTGTCAGGTTGTTGCTCTGCAGGAGGGATCTCCGGTATGCCGTCAGTGATAACAATGAGTGCATAACGATAGTCAGGGTATTTATTTGAAGTGATTGCGGCAGCAAGCTTTCCTTTTGCCAGGTTAAATCCATCTCTGGTTACCGTGTTGCCTCCTGGTTTTAAGTCCTCAATGGCCTTTGAGACGTCTTCTTTCACATCTTTATAGTAACGTAGTGGTACCACTTCTTTTGCCTCAGCGCTAAAGGTTTGCATACCAATGACTGATTTACCAATTAAATTATCGGTAAAGAAACGGAGTGCTTCTTTTGTTCGGTTCATTTTATTATCAAATTGCATAGACCCTGAAGTATCAATTAAGAAATCCACTGCAGTCTTTTGGCCACAGGTGTTAACCATAAACGTTTTTAATTGGAGGTTTGTTTCTTGACCATCAAAATTGCCAGGAGTGATCAATATCTCTTGTTTGCCATAATCAGCTGGATCGAAATATGGCTCAAGCGTGGGAGGGCCTCCTGGGCCATTTGGATCTACCGGTAAAAAACCGCCTGAAAGAAGTGTCCCGGCAGCAATTGCTATGATCATGCCAAAAAGTACCCACAGATACCCAACGCCAGGACTTTTTGAACCCCTAAATGGTTTTCCACTTGTTTTTTGTATAGGTTGTATTGCTCTCATACATTACTACATTGCCCCGATACCACCGCCACCACCCGTTTGTGGCTGTTGATTCCCGCCGCCGCTGCCACCTCCTGTTTGTGGTTGTGGTGGATTTGTTGGTACGGGTGTGGGCGAGGGTGTCGGTGTATAGGTCACTCCCGGGAATGTATAGAGCTGAAGATTGTCACGTGGAGGTGATTGGGTGTTACTAATAATGATAACTGGTTGGTTGTCTATCGGATTTTTATTTTGTGGGACGATATCTCCAAGCATTGCTGCTGCACCAAATGCGATAACAAGCATTCCAAGGATCGCATAAGCTGTTCCTGCGCCTAACGCTCCCTTAAAATAGCCTTTTTTCTGGGGGAATCGCAAATATTTTTTTGGTGCAGTTTTTTTATGCTTCATAGGAAGTGTCTCTTTTTAGCGTAAGGAAATTTGCCTCTCTTGTCAAGAGAAGGTACTTCTAGTATAATACGATCATTACACACATTCAGTTTGTTAAATCCTGGATATGTCATCCTGAATTTATTTCAGGATCTACTTAAAAAGATGCTGAAACAAGTTCAGCATGACAAAGAGAGTTTACTGAATGGAGGGTTCCGCCTTCGCTTTACAAGCTACGGCGAGACAAAGAAGGATTTATTATGAAAACAATTTCACTTGAAGCATTACTCGAAGCAGGATGTCACTTTGGACATCAAGTTTCTCGTCAAAACCCCAAAGCTCGTGAGTTCATCTTTGAAGCTCGAGACGGTATTCATATTATCGATCTTGAAAAGACCAAAGAGGGACTTGAAGAAGCTGCTGCATTTATCAAAGAGATTTCACAAAAGGGTGGAAACCTTCTTATTGTTGGGACAAAGAAACAAGCGGTCGCCATCATTAAATCAGAAAAGGAACGTCTGGAAGCAGAAAAGGTAGAAGGAGTTTATTTTGTCACGAAGCGTTGGATTGGTGGTACGCTCACTAATTTTTCCGAAGTTTCAAAGAACTATCGAAAACTCAAAGACCTTACAGAACGTCTGCAGGATAGCTACGAAAAAGCAAAATTCACCAAAAAAGAAGTTGGTGACTGGGAGAAAAGTCGACAAAAACTTGAAGGTTTCTACGGCAGTGTTTCTGAAATGCCAAAAGTTCCTGATGTGCTTTTTATTATTGATACACACCAAGAACAAGTCGCAGCAAAAGAATCTCGCCGAGCTGGTATTCCAACTGTTGGTATTACTGACACCAATTCTGATCCTACCATTATTGATTATCCAATCCCAGCAAATGATGACGCTGTTGGCTCACTTGAGTTACTTACGAACTACATTGTTGATGCATGGATCGAAGGCAAAAAACAGATGAAAGATATAGCAACTAAAAAAGAAGCAAAAGAAAAAGCTGATGCAGCGAAGGCTGAGGCAAAAGAAGGAGAAGCAGCAACGGCAAAGAAAAAAGAGACAGCTTCAACTGACAAACCAGCAGCCTCTGCAAAACCAAAAAAAGCAGACGACAAGAAAGAAGAAGCTAAAAAATAAATTTCAAAATCTTAAGTTGTCATCCTGGCTTGTCCAGGATCAGATTCTGGGAAAGTCGTTGCTTTCCAGAATGACGACTATTTGATTCTTATTTTCTAATTAATTAATATAACTATATGGTAAACGTAGATCTAAAACTTCTCAAACAACTCCGTGATGAAACTGCAGCATCAATTGCTGATTGTCGTCGCGCGCTTGAAGAGGGAGATGGAGACTACAAAAAAGCTGTTGCATGGCTCAAAAAGCGAGCTGTTGAAAAAGCTGAAAAGAAAAAAGACCGTGAGACCACAGAAGGTGTTATTGAATCATATATTCACAATGGTGGCAAAGTAGGCGTGCTTGTTGAACTGCTTTGTGAAACAGATTTCGTTGCCAAAACAGATGAATTCAAGCATCTGGCAAAGGAAATTGCCTTGCAAATCGCAGCGATGGATCCAAAAGATGTTGATACTCTCCTTAAGCAAGAATACATTCGTGATGCAGGGCAAACAATTGAGCAAGTTGTTAAGGGTGTTATCGGCAAATTAGGAGAGAACATTACGGTTAAACGATTTGTGAGATTTGAAATCTAGAATTTGACGTTGTCATGCTGAACTTGTTTCGGCATCTCAGATAACAGATTCTGGACTAGCCAGAATGACGGAGTAGAAAGAGATCCCGAAATGAATTCGGGATGACATAATCAAGGTATGGACCCACTAGCCCAAACTACTAAACGGAAAATAGACAAGGTTCTTGATATCCTCCACGGTGATCTAGGTACTATTCATACTGGTCGAGCTACTCCTTCACTTGTTGAAAATATCGTCATCAGTGCATACGGTGGCAGTGCCAAACTGAAAGTTATGGAGCTTGCTTCTGTTGCTGTTTCTGACGCGCAGACCATTGTCCTTACACCTTTTGACCCTTCGATTGCAGGAGAAATCCGCAAAGGCATCCAGGAAATTAACCTAGGCTTTAATCCTGTTGTGGATGGTTCACTGATTCGTATTTCTATTCCACCACTCTCTCAGGAACGACGAGAAGAGCTTATTAAAGCGATGAAACATAAACTTGAAAATGGCCGTATTATGGTCAGACAAGTCCGCCATGAAGCAATGGAAGATATCAAAAAAGAATTTGGAGGCCGAGAGGATGATATTAAACGGCTTGAAAAAGAAGTCCAAAAGCTTGTTGATGATACGATGGGAACCATTGACGACATGGGCAAGCAAAAAGAAAACGAACTCCTCCAGATATAAACCTTCATATAAAATTTTCTTTGCCGTAGGTTGTTCTTCCCATAATCACTGGCAGATCCTTATCAAGCACACTGACAGCTTGCCTCTGTTGATCCTCTGATAATCTTGCACCTCCAGGAACGACTAATCCCTCCCTGTCTATGGTTAGTCCGATGGAGCGAAGCCCCATATTGAATCCTTCGTTCCTTAACATCCATATAGCATTGTACATCTTAGCTGTATCTCCTTGCTCCTCATCAGTGCTTTCTTCTACACAAATTGCAATCTGTTTTTGCTGTATCTTGGCTATTTCAGCAACTAAGTCTGCTGGTGAAAGGCTCCTGAGTCTAGATGCTTCCTCTACAGTTTCTATAGGTAAGACATCTAACGTACCTTCGAAAAATTCATCATTAACACGAGAAAGATCTGAGTTTCCACTAGAACTTCTAATTCCAGTTGAAATGCCAATTACCTTCCTAAGAGTATCAACGCCTTCTCTCACATATCGCCACCGAGGATCCTTTCTGGGAGGGTGAGTATAAAGCTTGAGCACCTTCAGTAGGAGCATCAATGGATTGCGATGTCATCACGCCAACTAAAGTAATTAACGAACCGTGAGACCTTTCGCTTGTCAAAACTTCATCCACATTTACACCACTTCTTTCAGATGATGATTCGTCCATATCATTATGTATATCAATAAAATAGTTATTGTGTCAATGCCTCGCAAAATGACAATAGTCACCGTATATATGTTGCCGCAAGAATAGAAAGGAAGAAAAGGATTACATACGAACTTTGATAGAAGAGGTATTGTGATGCCACCTTTTTCTTATGAGAAGAAAAGAAATATAAATACCAGACAATAGTCATCCATCCACAGGTAATTCCTGAAATTATCCTCGCAAACAAGGAAACAGTCTGTGCTGTTAGGACAAAGAATAACAGAATCATCATCAGAAAAGCGAAACCATATGCTAAAAGAGCATGAAGTTTTATCCATTCCCCAGATTCAGGGATAAGTGCTGTCAACACTAAAAGAAGGCTCATGAGCGTGAGTAAAAAAGTAAAGCTAGTAGGGAGTTGTAAAGTAGGAATAAACCAGTAAAGACAAAAGAGATAGAAAAGTATTGTAGCCGTAATGAATGCAGTTGCGTAGAGCATATAGGTGCCCTTTTTTGCAGTAGCAGCATGAAAGCTTACTGATTTTGTTTTGTCTTTTGGACCTTTCCACACCATAGAGCTACCAGCAAGAGTACTGATAATAAAAGAAAAAAGCAAAAATGATTTAAAGCTTTCGACTGGTTCCATAGATCCATGATAACAGAAAAATGACAAAGAAAATTATTTCCTCTTCGCCATTTACAAAAAACCTGCTATACTTATTTTTATGTTACTGACGGTTCTCGTTTTCCTTCTCATCCTTTCTGTTTTGGTGCTTATCCATGAAGCAGGTCATTATTTTACCGCGAAGAAATTTGGGATCAAAGTAGAAGAGTTTGGGTTCGGGTTGCCGCCTCGTCTCTGGGGAAAGAAAATAGGGGAGACGATCTATTCACTCAACTGGCTTCCGATTGGTGGCTTTGTTAAGCTGTATGGAGAAGATGAAGCAGGGGGGGGACGCATTGAGACCAAAAAGAAAACAGCAGAAAAACCAAAAGATATCAAGCGGGCATACTTTATGAAACCTGCGTGGCAGCGATTTCTGGTAGTGATTGCCGGAATTATCATGAATGCGTTGCTTGCAGTCGTCATTTATTACGTTTTCTTGGGAGTATCGGGATTTAAAGCAGAACTACCACTTCTTGGACAGCATACCTTCTTTTTGACCAATCAATCCGAGAAAACACAGGTAGTGATTAATGATGTTGCCAAAGGATCTCCTGCAGATAAGGCTGGTGTGACGTCTTTTTCGCAGATTATATCTGTCAATAGAACGCCTGTTACTTCACCTGAAGCATTCTCAAAGACGATTGCTGAGAGCAAAGGAAAAGAACTTGAAATAACCTGGAAGAATCTACAAACGGGCAAAGAGCAAACAGCAGTGATGACTCCTCGCGTTAATGCTCCTGAAGGAGAAGGAGCACTCGGTGTAGGATTCTTCCCATTAAGTACGGTAGTACTCTCCTATGATACGCCTGTGCAAAAAGCGCTTTCAGGATTTAGCCATCCAGCAAACCTTATGACATATAATTTTGCAATTCTAGGAGATCTTATTTCTGTTGCTATTGAGAAGAAAGATACTGAACCATTACGACAAAGTGTTTCAGGACCTGTCGGAATTGGGTTTGCCGTTGGTTCGATAATTGAGATAGAAGATCAGAAAGAACGTGCTTTGCAATTACTCAATCTAGCGGGGCTTCTTTCAATTTCTCTTGCTTTCTTTAACTTCCTTCCAATTCCAGGTCTTGATGGAGGAAGGTTATTCTTTATTGTTATTGAAATAGTTTTCCGTCGCAAAATTAATGAAAAGATTGAAGGATATATCCATGCAGTTGGGATGAGTCTGCTTCTGCTAATGATTCTTTTTGTGACAATTAATGATTTACGAACCTATCAAAACTCAATTATTGGGTTTTTCCAGAATCTTCTCCCGTAACATTTTGTACGATTTGTCACTTTTGTCATCTTTCCTGTCACGCAAATAGTAAGAGAGGCTCGTATACTTCTTCTGAATGAGCAAAAGCGAGGGCTCCGTGGAAACAGTGTCTTATACGTATTGCCCTCCAGGAGAGGGAAGTCGTCAGACCCGTCTCAAAAAGCAGATAAACATTCCGGTCGTTTCTAATGGAAACCGATTACAAGAGATGCAAGAAATCGTTCCTGATCCGATTGTTGCATTCTTTGGTTACGGGCATAATCTTCGTAGTACACGACGGACACTCGATTGGTTAGCTACACAAAGAATCCATGCTGTTAGTCCTGTTTTGCCCCTCAGAGAACTTCCGTGTGGAAGGCATGTGCTTGTCCAAGCGTGTGGAGAAATGCCGGGTGTTGTTGTAGACTTCGCTAAGACCAAAACAGATGCTACAAAACTTTCTGGCTTTGGACATTCACAAGGTGGTGCAGTAGTAAGTCGAGCGGTGGACTACAACCCTGATGTTTTGGGGGATCTTTCCCTTCTTGCTTCTGCTGGACAAAGGTTAGTTGATTTCGATCATCAAGCATTACAACCAGGAGAGCTTGTCGCGAGATTTTTGAGGAATGGGAGAGAACAATCGTTATCGGAATTAGAAACATGGATTGCCGCATCAGGTATTTCACGTGAACTTGCCCTTGATTTAGTAAAAAGACGCTTTGGAGAAAAAGTGCAAGCTCTTGACATTGATTTGCCTCGAGCCATTGTGCGGCATGCAGCGCAAAACAGGGTAGGATTATTTTTTGGTAGAAATGACCCCGTTTTTCCTCCAGAAGAAGGACGAGCAGCTATTCAAGCTGCATTACAGGCAACTCCTGATGGTGAGAAGAACGCAGCCAATATTATTTTTGAAATTATTCCTGGAGCACATGATTCTCCCAATAGTAGAAGCGGTAGAGCTCAAGTTCTTCAAGCATTTTCCTTTTTACCACAATATCAGATATTCGCTACAACTTGACTTTCGTGATCCTATTTGTTTGACTTAAAGGAGCACCATGTATGGTAACCCAGGAATTACTCGAAAACGTCGCTGAAAGATATCGTCAGGGACAAAATAAGTCTCAAATTAAAGAAGCTCTTATGGCAGAGGGTTGGGAGGATATTGATATTGATCAGGCCGTTCTTCATTGGCAGCGAGAAGGTCTTCATCAAATTCCTTTTGTTGCAAAGCTCATTGATAGCATTACTGATCTCAACGAGCGAACATCAAAACTCCCTCCGCATATGGTGCTTATGTCGTTGGGTTTTTGTGTGCTTCTGTTACTCTTGGTCGTTGGGGTATTATATATCGTCCTTGATCCATTAAGTGTCCGTGCTGGGCAGCGAGATAGGCAGCGAGAAGTAGCTCTTGGTGAGATACAACAGGCAATAGAAAAGTATTACACTACAAAAAAAGGTTATCCGAAAGCGCTTTCAATGCTTGCGCCTTCTTATATCGCTACTATTCCGGTGGACCCCAAGACAGGTGGTCAGTATAAGTATCTTCTTGATCCTTCAGGGAGACGTTATGAACTCTGTGTAGTCTTTGAGACGAAAGCGTTGCAATGTATCAGTTCTTCAGCAGACACAACGATTCCGGTGATATTGCCCTCGACAAATCCTTAGGAAGTTACTAAAGGAAGCGAAACAGAAATTCTTGGAAGATTCTTTAAACGGCCTGAAATTGCTCAGAAGACAGTATTGATTACCGATCAAGAGGTATGATAGACTAACTCAATATGGTAACCAAACAAGATGAATGGAAGTATCTCATAGCGACAATCGGTTCGATGATTGACTCCAGACATAAAACATTAGAAATTAATTTGAAAGGATATATCGATTCTGCTATTAAAGAGTCTGAGGCAAGAATCAGAAGAGACATGGCTACTAAGTCGGATATTAAAGACATGGCTACTAAGTCGGATATTAAAGATATGGCTACTAAGTCGGATATTAAAGATATGGCTACTAAGTCGGATATTAAAAGGTTAGAGAAAAAGCTTGATGAAAAAAATCAGAGAGATGAAAGACGCTTGCAACATATTGAAGAAGATCTGCTTCTACTTCATGCAGGAAAAAATTAATGATTGGGTCAGTTGTTATTGTTATTTTTGGAGCGACCGGAGATTTGGCTCGACATAAACTAATCCCTGCGCTTTTTTCTCTCTATAAGCATGGAGAACTCGGAGAGCAATTCTTTATTGTCGGATTTTCGCGAAGAGATATTACCGATCAAGCATATGGAGAAAGTTTAGCGGAAGAATTGCAGTTTGCTACTGATCCAAAATGGGCTTCTTTTGCCAAAAAACTCTATTATCAACAAGGACTCTTTGACCTACAAGAAGGGTATGATGCGCTGATTAAACGCCTCAATGGTTTTGACGAACAACTGGGAGCTTGTATTACTCGCTTATTTTATTTGGCAACCCCTCCGGATCATTATGAATCAATTCTTAATTTCCTTCACAGTACCAAATTATCAGAAGGTTGTGGGCAGGGAAGTAGTAAATGGACACGTATTGCGATCGAAAAACCTTTTGGCAAAGATCTGGAGACAGCAAAGCATTTGGATGCGAAGCTTGCACAAATTTTTGAGGAGAAACAAATATTTAGAGTTGATCATTATCTCGGAAAAGAAACCGTACAAAATATGATTGCGTTTCGATTTGCCAATAGTGTGTTTGAGTCAGTCTGGAACAATCAACATATTGATCATGTGCAAATTACCTGGGCTGAGAAAGAAGGAATCGGAAAGAGAGGAAGATTCTTTGATGGTGTCGGTATGCTTCGGGATGTGATGCAAAATCATCTCATGCAACTTATGGCGACAGTTACCATGGAGTCTCCAAAAAGTTTTGAAAAAGAATCAGTACGTAATGTCCGTGCCAATGCAATCAAAGCAATTCGCTCACTTACTCCCAAAGAAATAACAACACATGTTGTTCGTGGACAGTATAACGGATATCTTTCAGAAAAAGATGTCAAAGAAGGATCACAAACAGAGACTTTTGTTGCCATGAAGCTGTTTGTTGACTCTGAGCGTTTTGCTAATGTTCCTTTTTATCTGCGTGCAGGAAAGACGCTTGAAAAAGAAAAAATGGAAATAGCTATTGTTTTTGCCAAGAATCGTAATGTGCTTTTTCATGAACACGGCTATCCTGATTTTGGTAATATATTAACGATTAGAGTTCAACCTGATGAAGGTATTCGGCTTCGGATGATTGCCAAAAAACCGGGGACATCGCTTGCTCTTGAGCCAGTCGATATGGAATTCTCCTACGAGCAATCATTTGGGAGTGGCGGTACGGATGCTTATGAAAAGGTTCTTCGTGACATTATGGTAGGGGATCAAATGCTTTTTAATCGATCTGATGAGCTTGAAAGTTCCTGGCAACTTATTTCAGATATTCTCAAAAGCTGGGAACAGCAAGCATCCGAGACACTTCTTTTGTATGAAAAAGGAAGCTGGGGGCCACAGGAGGCATTTGGCCTTATTGAAAAAGATGGAAGGAAATGGCTATAAAGCTCATAAAAGCTCCTCTTGACAAGCTCTACAACAATTGTGCATTATTATCTCAGTGAAAAAAATAATAAAGCATAAGAAAAAAGGACACCTTATTCTTTTTGTTTCACTTGGGGCTCTTGTTCTAACGACTGTTACCGCACTCGTCCTTTCACAACAATCTACACAACTGCTGACTCAGGCTGAGACGACAACAACTAATGTAGCCGTTGTTGAAGATGCTTTTGTTAGTGCGTCCAATCCTACGAGAAATTATGGTACTGATGCAGCACTCAAAGTAGATCTTGATAAAAAAACCTATGTCAAATTTGACCTAGCCGCTCTTGCTGGACAGCCGATAAGTAGTGCCGTGCTTCGTGTGTACGTGATCAATAATTCAAGCTCAACACAGGAAGTAAAAGAAGTTCTCGACAATAATTGGAATGAGTCTGCAATTACTTTTGACAATCAACCTTCGATAGGTGCAACAGTAGGCCAACTGTCCAATACAGATCTTAATACTTGGCGTGAAATTGACCTCACATCTTATGTCGGCCAGAAAGCTGGGCAAGTAATGAGCCTTGCAATTGATGCTACTGGCACAAACAGTAATAATTTATATTTGTCTTCTCAAGAAAGTGCAAATGCACCAGTGCTGATTGTACAGACAGAGACAGGTAGTCAGGCAACACCAATCCCGACGACAAGTGAACCTTCTTCTGTCCCAACAACAGAGATTACGCAGCAACTAACTGCCACTCCTACGGTAGTCTCGCCAACCGTTGGAGCTACAGAAGCACCAACTGCAACACCAACCCCCATTACGGGTGCAAGAAATATTAACGTGACAAATGCTACGGAGTTAACTAGTGCTTTATCTAATGCACAGCCTGGAGATGTGATTACTATGGCAGATGGTATCTATAAAGGAAAGATTAAATCAACCATACCTGTTGGGACGATATTCTACACAGCATCATTTATTATCGCTAAGTCAGGTACTCCAACGCAGCCCATTGTACTACAAGGAACACGTAACGCTCGAATTGATGGAGGAGGATTGGGAGGCTACTACGGACTCTATCTTATAACGGCGAATTACGTTCATGTTAAAGGAATCACTATTGAAAATGCGAACAAAGGATTGATCCTTGATAAATCGAACAATAACCTTCTTGAAGATATTGAAGTTAAAGATATCCATGATGAAGGAATTCACTTTAGAGCCATTTCAAGCGACAATATTCTTAAAAATAGTTATGTCCATCATATCGGAAGAAATAAAACCACGGGGGTAATTGATAATCACTATGGAGAAGGAGTCTACGTTGGAAGTGCCAATTCAAGCAATTGGTGTACGTATTCAAATTGCCAACCTGATACCAGTGATAGAAATCAGCTTATTAATAATACGATCAATAATACCGGTGGAGAAAATATTGATGTCAAAGAAGGTACGTCTCAGGGACTCATTCAAAATAATATCCTTGGTACCGGTGGAATACCAGGGAAGAATGCTGACTCATGGGTAGATATCAAAGGTAACAACTGGAGCATTACCGGGAATCAAGGGATTGATTCCATCGGTCAGGGATATGAAGTCCATGGAGTCTTAACTGGGTGGGGGATCAATAATACCTTCACCAATAATAGTGCCACCAATGTCGCCCAATATGGCTTCTGGGTGCAAAACAATGTAACAGGTAATGTCATCTCTTGCAATAACACCGTCACCAATGCCGGATCAGGGTTCTCCAATGTCCCTTGTGTAAATCAATAGTTATACACATGATTGACTCATCTTCATACGCGATTGTTTTGTTACCTGATGAAGGCCTCTTAGATAAAACAATACAAACGAGCTGCATGCTTCGGTCTTTTGGTACACGATTTTGTCTGCAAAAAGATACATTTTTTCCACACATGACGTTGTATATGGCTCAGATACCTAACAGTTCACTTAAGCAAATACAAGCAGCTCTTTCTCATATTGCCAAACAAACGGAAGCATTTTCTCTTAGAGCAACAAAGTATCATCAAGATAGAGAAGGGATGATTGAAGTGCAGTATGAAAAGACAGATGCACTAGTTTTCTTACAACGGGAGATAATTAGGGCAGTTAATCCTTTACGAGAGGGACTACGAGAAAGAAATCCTTTAGGTTATTTCTTAAAAGATCAATTATCTCATGCAACTGGAGAAGAAAAGGAGAACCTGGAAAAGTATGGTTATGATGAAATCGGGATGCTCTTTCGTCCACATATCACATTCACGAGATTGATAAATAAAGAGAAAATGTTTGCTCTATCATTGTTACCACCTGTAGAACAATTTTCTGGTAGTTTTCCTGTGATTGGTTTCTTTACCTTGGGAGAAAATGGAACCTGTATGGAGCAAATAGATACAATAAATTTAAAAAATAGTTGACAAGAGCTATCTTTGTGGTATAGTATCAAATTATACAAGCGTTTTAGTTTGGTTTCCCGCCAAACGAGCTGCATACGATGAGTATGACGGGAGCTAACCGTAAAAGTTCTGCACAGTGTGTCGGCAACGGAGCACTTACATGAGAAGTCATTTATTTTTACAAAATAAATGACTTGAAACAAGGTGGTACCACGTATTTTTGACGTCCTTGTGTATTTTTAAAAGAATTTCTTTTGAAAATGTATAAGGGCTTTTTTTATGGAAAAAATACTGGTTATCAAAATAGGAAGCAGTGTCCTGCTCACAAAGCGGCATGAGTTTGATCAATTTCGCATCAGGCATCTTGCGCAGCAAATTATTGCTTTAAAGCAAAAAGGTTTTGCTGTCGTGCTTGTTACCTCAGGAGCTGTTGGTCATGGCTCACGAATCATTAATCTTAATAAAGATACTTCATATAAGCGTCAAGCAGCGGCTGGAATTGGGCAAATTCATCTGATGAGTATGTTTGCAAATGTCTTTCGAGCCATTGATGAAGAAGTAGCCCAAGTATTGATAACAAAACATGGGTTGCATTCTAAAAAAGAACATATTAAAAAGCTTTTGTTATTTTATCTTTCAAAAAACATTATTCCTGTAGTGAATGAAAACGACGTTATAGAGCTCAATGGTTTTGGTGGTAACGATCTCCTTGCAGCGGAAATTGCAAGACTTCTAGATGCTGAATCTCTGTATATCCTCTCAACAATGCAAGGTTCAATACATGGAGTTGGGGGAGGTCACACAAAAGAGGAAGCAATTAATCTTCTTAAAGAAAGAAATATTGGAACGGTTATTGTTGATGGAAAAAAGAAAGGGGTGTTATTGGAAGCTATTTAACTTGTCATTCCCGACCTGATCGGGAATCTATGTAATATTTTTTTGGATACCCGCATTCGCGAGGATGACAAAAAGTGGAGAAATATGAAAAATCTTATACATACTTTACAACAAACAAAACAAGCAGCATCAATAGTTGCAAAGCTTTCGGCAAAAGAGAAAAAGCAAATACTTCTTGCGCTTGCGAAAGAACTACAAGCAAACCAAAAATCTATACTGCGAGCTAATCAGCTTGACGTGGTAGCTGCCAAAAAAACGGGAGCAACAGAAGCATTTATTGACAGATTAACCTTAACAGAAAAAGGTTTTTCTGGAATGCTAGCACAAATAGAAACCGTTGCTAATCTGACTGATGTTATTGGAGAAAATATAGAGCAGAGGAAGCTATCTAATGGTGTTATTATCCAAAAAAAGCGTTTTCCTTTGGGTGTTATTGCGGTTATTTATGAATCTCGGCCAAATGTGACAATTGATGTTGTGGGACTTTGTCTCCAGTCAGGCAATACCGTTATCCTCAAGGGAGGATCTGAAGCACTAAGAACAAATACTCGTTTGGTGCAATGTGTGCATACCGTACTGATGTCTTTTGGTTTGCCACGTGCAACGGTGACATTCCTTTCGGAAGTAACACATGCAGAAATTGGTGAAATGTTGCAAAGGAGTGACTTAATAGATGTCGTTATCCCACGGGGAAGTTATGGTCTGACGACTGCCGTGGCAAAGCAATCTCGTATCCCTATCTTATATCACGCCGCTGGTGGAGCACGAATGTATATCGACAAAAGCGCAGATCTTAAGCAAGCACTTGAGATCTGTCTTAATGCAAAGACCAATAGAACTGGTGTCTGTAATGCGCTTGATATGGTATTGGTTCATTCAACTATTGTCGGAAAAATCTTGCCAGCAGTAGATAAAGCCTTAAGCGAGAAAGGCTTTGAGATACGAGCAGATAAAGCAGCCAAAAAGCATATGAAGCATGCGCTCCTTGCAAAAAAGGAAGATTTTGAGACAGAGTTTCTTGATAGCATTCTGGCAGTAAAAACTGTCGATACTGCATCGGAAGCAATTACTTTTATCAAAGAGCATACCAACGGCCATACAGAAGTCTTGGCGGCTCAAGATAAAGAAGTTATTGATACTTTTATTCAAGAAGTTGATGCAGCAGGGATCATGATCAATTGTTCTTCTCGACTGCACGATGGGGGAGAGTTTGGGATGGGTGCTGAGATGGGAACAGCAACAGGTAAATTACATGCACGAGGGCCAGTAGGAGTCAAAGAGTTGACTACCTACAAATGGATAGCCTATGGAAACGGACAGGTGAAGGAATAGCGTCATTCTGGTAAGCGAAGCGCATCCAGAATCGATTCTGGACAAGCCAGAATGACGAATAAAATACTATGAATAACAAAATCGCCATCATTGGCATGGGACATGTCGGTAAAGCCTTGAAACAAGGTTTACTTAGTAGTGGTTGGAAGCAAAAGCAATTGCTTACGTCAAATAGTGCAGCAGAGAATAAAAAAATTGCAGAACAAGCAGATTGGATTATCTTGGCCGTAAAGCCAAACAAAATCGCTGAAGTAGTGAAGCAGATAGCTCTGAAAAAAGAAAAAGTACTTTTTTCTGTTGCTATTGCAGTTACCACTTCTCACCTAAAAAAATTGACAACTGGAGAGCAAAAAATAATCCGTATGATGCCAAACTTATCTATTGCGTATAGACAGGGAGTTATTGGATGTTTCTTCCGGGAAGAGATTTCTCAGACAGAGAAGAAAAAGATACAGCATTTCCTTCAGCGGTTAGGGAAAGTAATTGAAGTATCAGAAGAAAAAGACCTGGATGCGTTTTCCGTTCTTGTAGGGAGTGGTCCTGCAGTTGTAGCCTATTGTATCGAAATGTGTATTCAAGCAGGACAGAACCTAAACTTATCCAAAAAAACAGCACAGCAAATCGCATTACAGACGTTTGCCGGGACAGTACTCTACTTACAAAAAACAAAACAAAGTGCAGTAGAATTACAAGCTGCTGTTGCTACCAAAGGTGGCATTACGGAAGAAATTATCACAATGCTTGATCAACAAAAAGTGAGCGATAGATTCATGCAAAGTTTACTCAGGGGATATGATAAAATAAAGGAAATGAGAATATGACGTATTCAAATGATTTATTAAAAAAAGAAGAAGTGAGGGCAACAATTGATGACTTTCTCAAACTTGATATCAGAGTGGGAAGGATTATTGCTGTTGATGATTTTCCAGAAACGCGAAAGCCGGCATATAAATTAACAATTGATTTTGGTGAAGAAATTGGTCCGAAGAGATCAAGTGCACAAGTAACAAAGCATTATAAAAAGGATGATCTTATTGGGAAAAAAGTGATGGGAGTTGTCAATTTACCCCCTCGACAAATCGGGCCTTTTATTTCCGAAGTCTTAACGCTTGGCGTGCCAGATGCAGATCATGAATGTGTCCTTATTGCGCCGACTACCGATGACGCTTTTGTTGGAGGGAGACTTTTTTAATATGAAATACTCACAACTTTTTGGAAAAACAATTAAAGATACACCAAAGGACTCAAAGTTGGTTTCTCATCAGCTTCTCTATCAAGGTGGTTTCATCCGTGAATCAACTGCGGGGAGATATTATTTTTTGCCACTTGGAGAACGGGTGCAAAATAAAATTATCAACATCGTTCGAAAGCATATGGATGCTTCTGGCGCTCAGGAACTCTTGACTCCGGTGATGCATCCACTTGAACTCTGGCAAGAGACAAACAGAACAAGTACGGCTGGATTTGAACTCATGAAAGTCGAAGATCGTCGAGGAGCAACGTTTGTCCCTGGTGGAACGGCTGAAGAGATGCTTGTCGATGTTGTCCGCAAGTTCAACATCAGTTACAAAGATTTGCCGTTTAATCTCTATCAATTCTCGCTCAAATTTCGTGATGAACTGCGTGCACGGGGAGGACTCCTTCGAATGCGTGAGTTTATTATGAAAGATGCGTATAGCTTTGGTACGGAGGAGCAATTTAAGGCAATATACCAAACGATGTGGGATACGTATGCCGCAATCTATAAAGAACTTACGCTTAAGGCAGATGTGGTTGCTGCGGACAATGGCTACATCGGTGGTGATTATTGTCACGAGTTTGTGGTTGAGAGTGA
The DNA here is from genome assembly GCA_038063415.1 of Patescibacteria group bacterium. Classification (GTDB taxonomy): domain Bacteria; phylum Patescibacteriota; class Microgenomatia; order Levybacterales; family UBA12049; genus JBBTVD01. The sequence goes on along the minus strand of JBBTVD010000018.1, from coordinate 38,741 downwards.
AGCAGGGGAGAGTCGGTATTTTATTGATGAAGCAAGTGGATACGCTGCGCACGAGGATGTGGCAGGATTTACCAAATATACCGAAGCTGGTAACGAAGAGATGAAACCTCGTAAAGATGTTGAAGGGAAGGGTATTATCGGGGTTGCAGAGCTTGCGAAGTTCCTTGAGATTCCTGTGGAGAAGACGACTAAGACGATCCTTTTTGAAAATGAGAAAGGAGAAGTTATCGCCGCAGCGGTTAACGGGTTATATGATATCAATGAAACAAAGCTCAAACATATACTTAAATGTAATGAGCTAAAATTGGCAACTCCTGAAACGGTAAAGCGGGTTACCAAAGCAGAGGTTGGTTATGCTGGTATTCTTAATTTGCCAAAAGAGGTAATTATTATCATGGACGACTCCCTCCGGGGACGAAAGAATTTTGAATGCGGGGCAAATAAAACAAACTATCATTCAATTAATATTAATTTTGGTCGGGATATCCCAGAACCAGAAAAGTTTTATGATATAGCTATGGCACAAGCTGGCTACACAGCTCCAGATGGCAAGGGGAAGCTTGTTGAAAAGCGGGGCATTGAAGTTGGGAATATCTTTCAGCTTGGGTATCATTATTCAAACCTCATGAAAGATGCAGAATATACCGGAGAATCAGGTAAGCGAGAGAAGTACTATATGGGATGTTATGGTTTTGGTATTGGGAGGACGCTTGCGACCATTGTAGAGAAATATCATGATGACAAAGGTATCATCTGGCCAGCGGTGATTGCTCCATATCAGGTACATCTTGTGTCTATTCGCGAAAATGAAAAAGCAGAAAGGCTGTATAAGCAGTTTATTGAAGCTGGTATTGAAGTCTTGTATGATGATCGGGAAGATATTTCTGCCGGACAGAAGTTTGCTGATGCTGACTTGATTGGTCTTCCTGTACGGCTTGTGGTCAGCAAAAAGACTGGTGACCAAATTGAATGGAAAAAAAGAGCTGAAAAAGAATCTGAATTGATCGAGTTTAAAGAAGTAATAAATCGCCTCCAACTGTCATCCCGAACTTGATTCGGGATCCAGGTTTCACTGGATTCCTGCCCCCGCCCGCCTCGCAAGCGAGAGCGTTGCGGGCAGGTTCGCAGGAATGACAAACTCTAGAAGAAAATTATCTCAATGGCTTTAGAATGGCATTTGGAGGTTAAAGATTCTGATCCAGAAGAATGTATAGGCTGCAAAGAAGATAACCGCTCCAATAACGTATAAGATTCGAAGGACAGGAGAAACTTCCTGCGCTTGTGCCACAGATGCTGGTGAAGGTAATGGATTCGCATAGGGATTAATCGGCGTGGTAGGTTGCGCTGAAGGCATATATGATGCAGGGGTGGCAACCGGTTGTGGGGCGTCTGCTACTGGTTGTTCTTGTTGCATAGGAAGAGGCTGTGCTGCAGGTGCGGTAAGTGGGGGAGACAATTCTTCAGCAGGAGCAGGTGCTTGCGAAGCTGGTTGTTGTGGCGTTGTCATATTAGAAGGAGAGGCTGTTTGGTCGGCTACGGGTGTTTGTCCGACGGTTGTATCAACGGGAGAAGCAGACGTATAAAATCCTGTTGTTGATGCAGGAGGAGGGGTAGTTGGGGACCCTGCCATACCAGTGTTGGAAGTAGTTGTTCCCATAACTCGCTCATACGTTTCACGCAGCTTTGGGTCAAGGTTGGCAAGAGCTTTAGGATCCATACAAAAAATATACTTCCATCTTCCATGATCGGGTATTTACACTTTTTTGTCAAGCCCGCGCGTGGTATACTTAGCATATGAAAATCATCGTCACACACATGTCTCCTGATTGGGATGCTATTGGTTCTGTTTGGCTTCTGAAGAAATTTCTTCCTGGTTGGCAAGAAGCAACCGTCAAATACGTCCCAGCTGGTACAAGGCTCGAAGGATCGACAAAAGATTCTCTGGACACCGTCATTCAGCATTATGGAGAAGATGAAGTGATTCATGTCGATACTGGTATGGGGCCTCTGGACCACCATCAGACACAGGATAGAAGTGTCTCAGGAACTTCTCGTACATGGGATTATGTACTCGCTCAGCTACAAGAAGCAGGAGACGCCCTTACTCCAGAACATAAGGAAGCAATTTCTCGCATTGTACGTTTCATTGTCGATACTGACCATTTCAAAGAAGTCTTTTGGCCTGATGCTGCGGCTGATTTGCATGAGTTCTCTTTGCTTGGGCTGCTTGAAGGCTACAAGCTCATTAAGCAAAATCAGGATAGTGTCTACATGGACTTTGGGATTGAATGTCTAAACGCTATGACCGCAACCTTTGAGAATCGAATTTGGGCAGAAAAAGAAATCAAAGAAACAGGAACAGAGTTTGTTACACGATATGGTAAAGGAATGGCTTTTGAAACCCTTAATGATACGGTACTGAAGCTTTCACAGAAGATGGGGTATGTAATTGTCATCCGCAAAGATCCACGAAAGAAGTACGTCAGAATTAAGACGTTACCCGATCAAGAAGGTAAAAAGGGCGCAGACCTTACCCTTCTCTATGAACAATTTCGTAAAATTGATCCTGATGCGACTTGGTTTTTGCATGTTTCTAAAAAAATGCTTCTCAATGGATCACCAAAAAATCCCAAAATGCGCCCAACAAAACTCAGTCTTGGTGATATAATTAAGGTAGTGGAGAGAATCTGATGGATTGTATTTTTTGTAAAATCGCAAATAAAGAAATCGAAAAAAAGTTTATCTATGAGGATGATGAGGTGATGGTTTTTCCTGACATTCATCCTGCCAAGCCTGTGCATCTACTCGTTATTCCAAAAAAGCATGTGCCTGAATTTAGCCAAGTAGAAGACCCAGTGCTTTTTCAAAAATTGTTTGTGATCGCACAAAATATGGTAAAACGAGAGGGGCTAGAAGATAAGGGCTATAGGATTACTATTAATGGTGGAGGAGCACAAGTTGTTAACCATCTCCACGTCCATGTTATGGGACCACTTACAAAAACTGCTGCATTATAGCCACCCCCTTGTCAATAAGCTCTTTATGTCCTATAATAGTTGAATGCGTACAGAACAAGCAATAGCATACTTTAGCAATCTTGGGCAAAGCTTAAGACCAGATAGCGATCCAATCAGACGTAGAGATCTTCGACTTCCTTCTGTTGTTGTTGCCCCTGCGGATGTCAAAGCTACAAATGAATTGACTAGTGAGGTAAGGAAGAGTCGAGATTATTTATCTGCAAAAAAAGCACTTGTTAATAATATCTTCGATAGGAGGAGAAACCGTCTAGAACGCAATAAAGAAACAACAGAAGCTCCATTGACCCCATCACAGCAAAGTATCCGTTGGGCAAGAGGCGTCTTAGGTGACTTTAAAAAGCGACCTAAATTTACCGGAAAAAAAGAGCGAAACGCTCGTGGAGATTTTGTGAGAGACAAAGTGGCAAACCTCTGGAATCAACCTGAACGTCTCGAGACAGCATTGGACGTATGGAAAGCAGAAAGAGAAGAAAGTGGATTTTACTCTTTGGCAATGGATCAGATAAAAAAAGGAGTAGAAAAAAATTGGCAAGGGATTACCCAAGAACAACTGAGCTCATATGTGCGAATCTATTCTCGTGAAGGGTTTGTTTCAGAGGAGTTTGCAGATATATTGCAGGTGTATTTTAACGCTCCCAAAAAATACCCTGATAGCTTCTCTACGCTCTATACCTTTATAGGTGGAGCATTAAAATTAGTCGATGATCCTGTTGCGATAAAAGCTGCAGCAAAAATTGGTACATTTGAAACGGATATCCTTCCGCGGGGGAGCGAAACTCAGCGGAGTCTTTCTGTCGCAGCGATGATAGACCCTGATGAGCAAGAAAGAGCAAATACTTATCGTGTGGTGACAAGGTCATTGACTATGTATTGTGAGTTAGATGAAGCAAGAATTCAGCAAGAAAATGCTTCTGCTGAAGCAGAACTAGCAGCAGGTCTTGCTACTGGTAAGCTTATTAAGCAATTGGTTGACAAACATGGACACTCTAAGATACAACAATTGGCAATTCAGAGAAAAATGAGTGGGGTACCAGAAAAGTGGTTGGATGCAGATCCTGTCTTTAGAACTTTATGGGCTAAACTTTCTGAGAGGTTAAAAAGTAGACATTATCAAAATGAGATATCCGTTGCAATGCGACAAAAGGGGGAAGTGCCTCATATTATCAAATTCAATTTGCCAGATACTCCGTATGTTATAGCTGTTGGTATGCCTCACTCTTTGTTGGAAGGGGTTGGAAGTACTAATCTTATGCAAGATGAGATATTGCCACGGTTAGCTTATCTACAAACTGCTATCGAAGCACATCCTTCTCCACAAGGAGGATTAGTACTTGAAGACATCATTATTAATGGAGAAAGAGTATACTTATGGGCGAGAAAAAAAGATCAACAAGAAGCTGTTCCTCATCCATTAGAATTTCTTACAACCATTGGTTTCCCAACGGTTGAGTCAGAAGACATAGCCGAAGAAAACCGTGAAATCCTACAAAGGATAAAAAAAGAACAGCGAAGATTCTTAGATGTCCGTGGTGTACGAGTTCCTTTGGCAACACATCCAGAGCTACAAGCACTTGGCTATCAGCATATCGATTTTCAAAAAGACAGAAACGATCGTGAAAAAATACAAGCAACGATTATGGTCACGGATATACCTGTTAGTGTAACTCTTGATAAAGATTTTCGATTTGACTTTGAGGGAGTTCCTTGTGACCTTTCTTCGATAGGAGACTCCTTGTCCAATGTTTTACTTTCTCTCTTGTATCCTATACTCTGTGAAGAAAATACACGTGGTCAGGGTGGAGAAAAACTAGATCTACAACGTCTCTTTATTTCTCGGATGGGGTATTTAGGTTTTTTACGTGAAGGGTATCACTTTAGTAAAACACAAGCGACAGAATTATTTGAACATGAAGGTAAAGATTTAGCAGTCGTTTCAGCAGAAAGGAAAGTAGCTGGAGAGACACGGAATACTACTTATTATAAGCCTGTAAAACAGGATGATTCTGATCGGCCTCCGAGAAGAGTTCCTATTCAGTTGCCAACAGAAAAATTTGTTCGGCGAACAAATGATCAAGTTATTGTTTTTGATCCGAAATCCAAATAAAAGCTAGGATGGGATTTACATACGAAGCGTTTTAGAGTAAAATAGAACCTATAGCCGAAATTCTCAGTGAATTTTTGAGGGGAGGTGTTTATATTTTATGGTATATATCAAAAAAATGCCAGGACAAAGTGATGACCACATAATTAAAGCGTTTAGTCGCAAGGTTATGGAAGAGGATATTGTTGGTGAAGCAAAGCGCCGCAAATTTTATCTTAAGCCATCATTGGCAAAAAAAATGAAGAAGAAGCTTAAACAAGCAGCCGCAGCCAGAGTGAAGTTAACCTAGGATAAAATTTTGTCATTCCGAGTGTAGCGGAGCGAAATCGAGGAATCTCTCAGAGAAGTTTTTTGGAAGATCCTTCGACTCGTACCTCGCTCAGGATGACAGTGTGTATGCAGAAACTTAAAGTGCTCATTTTTGTCGAAAGCAGGTATCGGGTCAATCGTAAGCGTATCAAAGCCGCTATTGATGCCGTTTTGCAAGAAAACAACGTCACGACTCCTGTCGAAATATCGCTTGCTATTGTCGGTGATCGGAAAATGAAGCAGTTGAACAAGCAGTATCGCGACAAGGATAAAACGACCAATATTTTGGAGTTCCCTCTTGGTGAAGGAGAGTCCTCTCGTCTTCCCAATGATATTGTGAGGCTTGGTGATATTGTCATTTCTTACCCAGAGCTCATTCGTGAATCAGCCGAGATGGATATGCTCGTTGATGATCGGGTGGATGAATTAGTTCAACATGGTATGCTCCATTTACTCGGGTTACACCACGAGTGAGTTGCAATAAGGAAGCTGTCATGCTGAATTTATTTCAGCATCTTAATCAAGATTCTGGACAAGCCAGAATGACGAGTTTTAGAGATCCTGAAACAAGTTCAGGATGACAGAAGAATAGTATGGTTTTTTATCGTAAATATCGGCCGCAAAAAATTGATGATCTTGATAATGCAGATATAAGAGCTTCTCTCTCTGCCGTCTTAGGAATTGGAAGGACTCATGTTGGAAGTAAGGCATCTGTGGAATCTCCTGTTGTTTCTCGTGATTCGACACCTCATGCATTTCTTTTTACTGGGCCCAAGGGGTTAGGAAAAACCTCATCAGCTCGTATCCTTGCAAAAGCTATTAATTGTGAGATTTCAAGAGAGAAAAGAGAAAAAGGGATTGAGCCATGCAATGCCTGTGATCAGTGTCTCTCGATTACCAACGGAACTAACTTGGATGTGATGGAAATTGATGCCGCTTCCAATCGTGGTATTGATGAGATTCGGGATCTCAAGGAAAAGATTCGTTTGTCGCCAATTGCTGGAAAGAAAAAGATCTACATTATTGACGAGGTACATATGTTGACAACAGAAGCCTTTAATGCGCTTCTCAAGACACTTGAAGAGCCCCCAGAGCATGCCGTGTTTATCTTATGTACGACTGAATCCCACAAAGTGCCATCCACCATTTTATCTCGATGTTTTCATCTCAATTTCCATTTGGCGACAGAAGAGGAGTTGATCCGTTCGTTCAAACGAGTGGTTACTGGTGAAAAAATTACGATCACTGATGGTGCCCTCAAGAAGCTTGCAGAGCTTGCTGGTGGAGGGTTCAGAGATGGGACGAAACTGCTTGAAGAGATTACAATGATGACACAGGGCAAAGAGATTACTGAAGTATTTATTGAAGAAAAATATCAAACAACAGGGGTCAGTAATTTTATAACAAGTCTATTAGAAGGACTCAAGAAGAAAGATGCAAAAAAAAGCTTAGAAAGCATTGATCCTGTAATTGAGCAGGGGATGGATATAAAATATTTTATTGAACAATTGCTCCAAACATTGCATATGTTTTTGCTTATAGAAGTTAAGGTAAACGGTACGCGAGCTCCGTCTTCTTTTACGTTAGAAGAAATTAAACAAGTAACAGAACTCTTTTCTAAAGCCTATCAGGAGACCAAATTTGCTGTCGTCCCACAACTTCCTCTCGAACTAGCCATTATCGAATATTGTCAAATAGATCCCCAGCCACAGGTACAGAAGATTGTCGTTGCAGAAAAAGAGGAGCAAATCGAAGAGAAAGAAACAGTTTCTGCACGGCCGACTGAATTAAAAACTGTCTCTTCACTTCGTAAGCAAGTAGGGGAGATTAAAAAGACACAGGCAGTCTCAGGAGAGACTGCTCCAAAAAAGACCAAGCCTCAGCCTGTCTTGCCACGGGTAAACCTGCTGCAAGTTCCAGCAAAGGGAGAAATGACTAAGGAATGGCTTGATGCGCTATGGTACCACCTGATTGAAGATATGAAGGTACATAATCATACGATTGCCGGGGTACTTCGTAGTTGTCGTTTGAAGGAGTATGATACCAAAAATCTTGTGATTGAGACGAATTATGCTTTTCATAAGGATCGACTAAATGAGATGAAGACTCGTGATGCGCTGGCCTTGGTCGCAAAAACACTGACTGGAAAAGTTGTCGGAATTACGATAGAATTAAAAAAGTGACCCGCCGTCGCTAAAGCTATGGCGAGGCAAGGGGGTGATTATTTATGATGAATCCATTTGGACAAATAGGAGAGATGAAAAAAATGCGGGATGAAGCAATGCGAATCCAGAAGCTGTTGAAAACAAAAATGATTGATATCAACAAGCATGGCGTTTTTGTCCGCATTAGTGCTGATCAGGAAATTCAAGAGATCAAGACCAACGATAAGTCAGACGAAGATGTTCGAAAAGCAGTAAATGAAGCAATTAAAGAAGCGCAAAAAGTTGCTGCAAAAGAACTCCAATCTATGGCTGGTGGTATGGGTGGACTTGGAAGTCTCCTTGGTGGAGGAAAGTAACTTTCTACAAGTTACTTGGTTCCATCTTTTGTATTTTACTCCCTAATCTAGTACAATACACTGGTTACTATGCTAAAGGACGATGTTATTTTATTAACAGGACGAGCAAATCCTGTTTTGGCTTCTGCCATAGCCAAGCGATTAAAAATACAAGAATCTAATCCTATTAGTATCTTCTCTGATGGAGAGATTAGGGTACGTGTTACTCCAAATCTACGACGTAAAAAAGTCTTTATTATTCAACCAACCTCATCCCCAGTAAACGACCATTTGATGGAGCTTATTTTTATGATTGATGCGGCCAAAAGAGCATCTGCTGCCGAAGTAACGGCGATTATCCCATATTTTGGGTATGCCAGGCAGGATCGCAAAGAAATGCCTCGGGTTCCGATTAGTGCTTCTGTCGTGGCATCGCTCCTTGTCCAGGCTGGTGCAGACAGGATTGTCACTCTTGATATCCATTCTGAGCAGCAGGCAGGTTTTATCCAACAGCCATGGGATAATCTGTATGGAAGTTATTCACTACTTCCTGAGATAAAAAAACGCAAACTTAGCAATCTGGTGATTGCTTCTCCAGACAAGGGGGGGATACTCAAGGCAACGGCATATGCACGTTTTCTTGGAGCCAAAGAAATCGCTGTTGTCTATAAAAAGCGAGATATTATGCTCAACAATGTCTCAAATACCCTTGCTATGATCGGGGATAGTAAGGGCAAAGACGTCCTAATAGTTGACGATATGATTGATACGGCAGGAACTATTGTGAACGCAGCTAACTATCTTGCTAAGCAAGGAGCCAAAAGTATTCGAGTTGTTGCAACTCATGGTGTCTTTTCAGGGCAAGCAATGCAGAAAATTACAGATTCGGCAATCGAAGAGATGCTTATTACCGATACTATTGCTCATCCAGAAGCAGTCACCAAAAATCCAAAGATTACTATTGTCTCGGTTGCGCCACTCCTCGCTGAAGTAATTAAACGAGTTACGACAGGTGAGTCGATTAGTAAAGATCTTATTCTTTAATTGATCTATTTTGTCCTCTTTCCTTTTAATAATAGAATAGGTACTATCATAGTATGAAAAGTAAACAGCAATATGATGACAAGGTGGTAACACGGGGTATTTTACGAGAAGAGCTAAAGTGTTACGCGACAAAAGAAGATGTTCGAGAAATACTTGACGATAAATTAAAAGACTATCCAACGAAAGAAGATTTTCTGCAGTTTAGAAGTGATATCTTTTCTAAGTTTGACCAGGTCATTGGTCAATATGCTCAAATTCAAGAAGATAAAATATTCATTGAACATGATATCCGTCAGCTTAAAAAAACAGATGCAGATCACGAAAATCGGATAAAAGAGCTGGAAAAGCAGGCACATAACTAAATAAAAAGTGATACAATGTATCCATGAAAGTCTTTTCTGGTTCTGCAAATTTCCCTCTCGCACAGAAAATAGCTCAGTATCTTGGTGAAACTGTTTCTCCTCGAGAACTCTTTGTTTTTCCTGATGGGGAACGTCGTGTGCAGATTCAAGAAAATGTAGTTGATGAAGATACTGTTGTGGTTCAGCCTACTGCTACTCCCGTGGACAGCAATTATATGGAACTCTTTTTTTTATGTGATAGTTTGAAGCGTAGTGGGGCAAGGTCGGTAACGGCTGTCGTCCCCTATCTCGGTTATCAAAGGCAAGATCACGTCTTTCGGGATGGAGAAGCGGTGTCTCTTGCTGTCATTGTCAAAATGCTTGAATCAATTGGCGTTGATCGGGTTATCTCCTGTGATCTCCATTCAATCAAAATCCCTGAATTCTTTACTATACCGATGACGCATCTTTCTGCATTGCCACTTTTTGCGCATACTATACGAGAAGAAAACTTGCTAAAAAATAGTGTGCTTATTAGTCCAGATATGGGTGGCATTAGGCGAATCAAACAGATGTCAGAAATGCTGGATGGCCTCCCATATGCGGTGCTTGAAAAAGATAGAAATCTTGATACGGGAAATGTTGCAATCGTGCGTATTGAAGGTGAAGTTGCCAAGCGCGCGCTGATTGTCGATGACATGATTTCGTCTGGCGGGACGATTGTAAAAGCTGCTGATTTTTTGCGACAACGTGGAGTTGAAGAAATAGTTATTTTTGTGACACACGCAGTCTTCTCAAAAGAAGCACCAAAGCTCTTACAAGAATCACTAATTACGAAAGTGTACGTGACGGATAGTGTGTATGTTTCTGAGGAAAAAAGATTTGCAAAATTAGAAATCCTTTCTCTTGCTGATATGATGGCAACGTCATTGCGAGATCACGAAGTGACGAAGCAATCTTTTTAATTCTTGTATGCGAAGGAGATTGCCGCGTCGTTCGTGCCTCACTCCTCGCAATGACGATTAAAATTTTATGAAAATACCAAAAGCTATCCAACAACTCATTGAATCTTTTGAGCGATTGCCCGGAGTGGGGCCAAAGAGTGCTCAACGGCTTACTTTTTATCTGTTACATGTTCCTCAGGTCGAGCTTGATCGGTTTGCTCATTCTTTGCAAAACCTAAAAAATGGAACTATTATTTGTTCAAATTGTTTTAGCATAGGAGAGACGGATCCTTGCGATATCTGTACTGATGCTAGGCGCGATCAATCTGTCATTTGTGTTCTTGAGCAGCCACTTGATGTCCTTGCCCTTGAGAGAAGTCGAAAGTATATAGGTCTGTACCATGTGTTGCACGGAAAGATTGATCCACTCAATAATATTGGTCCCGATGAAATACGGATTGGTGAATTATTACAAAGGGTAAGGGAAGAAGGGGAAAGGGTGAAGGAGATTATTCTCGCAACGAATCCGACAATGGAAGGAGAAGCAACCGCAATGTATCTTGCCAAACAGTTACGTGGTGTGAGTACTACAATTAAAATTACTCGGATTGGCAGGGGACTTCCTACCGGTGCAGATCTCGAATATGCCGATCCAACGACACTTGAACAGGCAATGATGGGAAGGAGTGTCTACTAACTATGGCTAATATCTTCAAGAACATGGACACTTTTGAAGAAGGAATTGAGAACATTGCTCGTAGTAGTGGTCAGGCTGCAAAACAAGCTGCCAAGCAAACCGTCTCTGATGCAGCTGCACAAGCGGCAAACCCGCAGGATTGGCTAAATGCACTCTACGGCCCAAGTGATCCTTCACCAAGTGCAGATCAAGCGTCCGATCAAGGAACCAACGAACAAGCAACTTCAACTGCCCAAAATCCTCTTTCTCAAATTCCTGATCAACGGACTGGCGGAGATCAGGGCGAGCAATCACCCGAAGATATCCAAGCTAAAAGACAGCAAGAACAAAAGAAGGAGAAAGAGCATTATGATCGCCATATGACAACGTATTGGGAACCACTTTTTGGTAAAGCAAGACGTGAACGTATGAAACAAGAAGAGGAACAGAAGAAACAAGAGGAAGAGCACGAAGAGAAACAAGAAAAGAAAATGGAAGAATTAGAAAAGAAAGAGAAGACAGAAAAACTTCCTATTACTCGGGCAAGAAATAAAGCTGAAAGTGGTATTGGAAATGCAGGAGGGTAATGATTATGACCGTAGAATCACCTAAACAATTTCAAGAAAATGCTGGTTTCCAGCCAGATTATCGAAGAAAACTACAAGAAACCCTTGTCCACCCTTCTTTTGTTACGTGGCCTTCTTTATTGGAAGGACTGGGTTCCGACATCCCAGAGTTGAAGGGTATAGAATTTGGTTATTGTGGATTCGGAAAAGATCGCTATCGTCTTTCCGACCATTCGGTGGATGTTGTTAATGGAGTTAAAAGAAATGAACGCTTCAAAGCGTTAGACCCAGAAGATCAAGAGCTAGCGCTTGTTGCGGCACTCCTTCATGATATCGCCAAGCCTAGAGGTGCAGAAGGAGCTGCTCCAGATCCTGATCATGGGATACCAAGTGCTGCAATTGCGAAAAGAATAATGCGCAGGCCTGGATATAAGTATACTTCAGATCAGATAGAGATTGTGACGTGGGTAATTTTTTATGATGAACTGATCTCTGGTTATGCCCTTGGAAAACGTGGGTTTCCTAGACGGCCTTTTTATGACTTGACTCCTGAAGCTTTAGCGAGGGGGATAGGAAAAAATCCTGATAGAAAGATAGAGATACTTGATATACTGAATAAAGAAGATGTTAGAGTAGCGGTTGGGGATAGAGAATATGAAAAAAATCAACCTTTTTGTCGCGAGTTCCTGACTAAGACGACTCTGTGTATAAAGGATCTACAGCCAGTCACGTGAGCGGAAGTAGAGGATCATCAGCACCGCAAGGCCGGTCATAATGGCAAGGAGCATAAAGAACGCTCCTGGAAGTTGCCCAAATGGCAGTTCAACATTCATCCCGTAGAGACTCGCGACAAATGTCAACGGCAGCATAATTGCTGTAAACATGGTCAGCACCTTTATAATTTCGTTGGTTCTAACAGTAAGCATTGATTCATGACTTCTGGCAATACCCTCAATAAGCTCTTTACTATCCTCCAATCGATCCCACACTTTTTGTACGTGGTCAAGGATATTACTCCAGTAGGGAATCATATTGCCGCCAAGCTCGGTATATTTACCTTTTTCCAAATCGGTAAAGAGAGGTAATGTTGGTTTGATCATTGTTTCGAACACAACAATATTGCGTCGGGTAATAGAAATATCTTCAATGACTGCCGCTGAGCTTTTTTCTTCCAGTTGCTCATCAATTGATTCAATTGTGTTATTTAGCTCGTCAACACAAGCAATAGAAGTATCAACGAGTTGGTCAGTAATGCGATAAAACAAAAAAGGAGCGCCTTTGCCCATAAGTTCTTTTCGTTGATTTTCATCATGTTTACACAGCTCAAAGAGATGATTAATCTGAGGTGTTCGTTCATCGTGAAGCACGACCACGTAATCTTTACCAATAAAAAAGTCGACCTCTCCCAATAAAATTCTTTTTCTTCTCAGTCCCCGTGGTGGGAACATGCGTCCGACGAGGGAATTATTTGTTCCTGGTTTATTACCATTACTTCGTACTGGTTGTTGGGTGTACGGTGTATCAAGCACGAGCAAGGTATAGCCATCATATACTTCAATTTTTGGAATTTGCGTTTTATAGAGATAATCTTCCAAATTAAGCATACTAAAGCCAAATTCTTTGTTTAAGAATTTTAGCTGCTCAAGGTTTGGCTTGGTAACATTAACGAACGACAAACCATTATGGGTTATCTTTGGGATTTCCATAGGACTTCTTTATTGAAGTACATGGAGGCTAGTTTGTCAAGCTAGAGAAGTAAATTTTTCTTAATTTTTTATTAAATTCCTATTGACAACGATGTCAAAGGTGCTAGACTATCTATGATGATGAGCATATTTCCCATACGAAAGAAAATCCTTCAGAAATACAGATCGGTGAGGAGAGCATAGTTATATTCGTCTTTTGCCTTCTATCCCTCCGATATGGAGGGTTTTTTGTAGGAAGAAGTATGTCAGTAGAAGGAGAAAACAGACAAGCAGCACGCAGAGAAATGGATAATAGGCTTCGTTCGCTAAGCTCTGTCGGGATTTATGGAAGAGCAAATGACGCTTTTTACGAAGGGTTTACTACCAATAGTAGAGGTGAGCTAAATGAATTAGGGTATAAAGCTGAACGATTGCAAGCTTTTATTTCTTCTTGGAGAAGCTTGTTGGTAGAAAATTTAGGAAAAGGAATTACTACAATAAATAATAGGACAAGAAGGTTAGAATCAATTGGGGTTATTTTACCTATTGATGCCCAAATAAGTAGCAGACATCTGATTATTTTAAATAAGGGGAGAGTAATCGCAACAGAAGCCACAACCAGTTTTGACAAAAAAGCATATTTAGAGGGAATGAGTCCTACAGGTTCGCCAATTGTAGTAGAGGTAATGTTGGACAATGATTTTGATACTACAGACGATGAATATGCTGGAATCGTCGCAACTATGTTGATAAATCGAAAGGCAAAAATATTACGTTCAAGTGAAAAATTTAAAGATATTCCTTCAATTGAAGGTATGTTAGAGCGAGCAATGAGCACTATTGCATTAACTCGTAAAAAAAGGGAAAGGTTTAATGGAAGAAGTAACTGAAGTATTTTTGTTAGAAGAAATGTATCATAGATCGTAATCACTCTTTGCTTTTTCCTCCTTGCAGGCTATAATGCAAACATATGCTCAAAATATATAACTCTCTTTCTCGTACTGTTGAAGAATTTCATCCTATTACTCCAGACAAAGTAGGTATCTATACCTGTGGCCCGACGGTGTACGACTTTGCTCACATTGGGAATTTTCGTTCCTATTCGACTGCTGACCTGCTTGTTCGTATCCTTAAATACAATGGATTTGCTCTCAAATTTGTCATGAACATTACGGATGTTGGACATATGACGCTTGATCAGGCGGGAGGAGGAGATGGAGGAGAAGACAAAATGGAAAAGTCAGCAAAGAAAGAAGGCAAAAGTGTCTGGGAGCTCGCTCAGTTTTATACTGATATTTTTCTCAAGGATTATACTGCACTAAACTATACCGAACCTACCAAAATTTGTAAGGCAACCGATCATATTCTTGAGCAAATAGAGCTTATTAAGCAAATTGAAGCAAATGGCTATACCTACATTACTTCTGATGGGGTCTATTTTGATACGTCGCTACTTAAAGATTACGGGAAGCTCTCTTCACTTGATAAAACTGATGAAGGCAAAGCTCGCGTTGAGGCAAATGATGAAAAGAAAAATCCTCGTGATTTTGCCCTCTGGAAGTTTAGTTATCCAGGTGGGAGATCCTTCGAGTCCGCTCAGGATGACAAGTTGTCAAAAAGACAAATGGAGTGGAAATCTCCCTGGGGGAAAGGTTTTCCTGGCTGGCATATTGAATGTAGTGCGATGAGCATGAAGTATTTGGGCGAGACGTTTGATATCCATACAGGAGGTATTGATCATAAAGAGATTCATCACCCCAATGAAATAGCTCAAGCAGAAGCAGCAACTAACAAGCCGCTTGCCAATTATTGGGTTCATACAGCGTTTATGCTTGTTGCAGGGCAAAAAATGAGCAAAAGTCTCAAAAATATTTATACGCTGTATGATCTGGAAAAAGAAGGCTATGAGCCATTAGCTCTTCGCTATTTATATTTGCAGACACATTATCGACAAGAAATGAACTTTACCTTTCCTGCTCTTGATGCAGCATCCAATGCTTTGAAGAATCTTCGTCGAGAAATTGCTTCTTTGCCAGAACCAGATGGCTTCTGCGATGAGTATGACGAGCGATTTCTTGCGGCAATTAATGATGATCTTAATATCCCGCAAGCATTGGGTGTCGCATGGGAAATGCTTAAATCCGATAATCCAACAGGTGCAAAAGCGGGAAGTCTCTATAAAATGGATGAAATACTTGGTCTCAATCTTCAAGAATCTGTCCAAAATATCCAAAAAGAAGAGGGGATTGTTCCTGAGGAGATAAAAGAGCTACTTCATGAACGTGAGGAACTTAGAAAGATGAAAAAATTTAATGCAGCTGATCAGATCAGGTCAAAGCTAAGCAAAATGGGATACGATATCGAAGACGGCAAAAAAGGAACCAGAGTTTGGAAAAAATAAGGGCTGACATCTTATGAAAGTGCCTCAACATATTGCTTTTATTATGGATGGAAATAGAAGGTGGGCAAAATCCCATCATCTTCCCACACTGGTTGGTCATTCCAAAGGATATGATCGTATCCAGGAGATTGTTACCCATGCTCAAAAACTTGGCATAGGCTATATTACTTTCTGGGCGTTTTCTACGGAAAACTGGAATCGAAGTAAAGAAGAGCTTGACTGTCTTTTTGACCTCTTTCGTAAGATTTTCCAGGGAAATGCAGTTAAAAAATTACTGAAACAAGGATGCAGAATATGTGTTTTAGGAGACAGTACTCGATTTCCGCAAGATATGCAGCAGAGTATCAATGACATTACTTCCGAATCTGCAAAAAATAAAGGGATAGTTGTTAATATCGCACTCAATTACGGGGGACGTGCAGAGATCTTGCAAGCAGTTACACGTATTGTCCAGGACAATGTTGCTGCTGACGCCATAACTTCTGAAATTTTTTCTACCTACCTCTATACTGCAGGTCAACCTGATCCAGATCTGATTATCCGTACTGGTGGAAACTATCGACTGAGTGGTTATCTTCCTTGGCAGAGCATTTATAGTGAGTTATATTTTACGGATACATATTGGCCAGATTTTGATGCGAAGCAGCTGGATATTGCACTTGCGGAGTTTGAACAAAGAGAGAGACGGTTTGGGAAATAAGTATAGAATCTTTTAGTTCCGCTCGAGACAAAATTTTCTTCCGTTGCAGCTCGCGTTGTTAGAAAAATAAAAGAGCTCGAATGCAAACATAAAATTTTGTCTCTCGCTCCATCTACAATCTATGGAAGAATTGTCTGTACCGTTGGAATAATGTTGCCTACTCCAGTAGTTGGGGTAGGTTGCGGAGTGTTCGTTACTTGTGGTATTGGAGTATTTGTCGGTTGCGGTGTTGGTGTACTCGTTGGCTCGTCAGGCTTCTTCGTTGGTGAAGGAGAGATTGCTTCAGTTGGTTTTTGTGTCGCAGTTGGCTGTTCACATGCATATTCTTCAGTCCCCGGCAGAAAATATTCTTGATATGGCGTGCGCCCAGGGATACAGATTGTCTCTTCAACAACCGTAAATGGCCTTCGAAATTGCTCAATCGTGGTTCCCATAAGATAGGTTTCCATCATATTTCTCCAGATAGGAGCAGCACCCAATGATCCTGCGACATTGTCCATTGATGTATTGTCATTGTTGCCTACCCAAACGCCAACAACGAGGTCTGGCGTATAGCCAATTGTCCAGGCATCTCGATACTCTTCTGTCGTGCCAGTTTTGACAGCTGCTGGGCGAGAAATGGTGAGCGCTCCACCAAAAGATTCTGCTCGAGCATTATTGTCAGAGAGGATTGAAGAGATGAGGAAGGAGGCATCTTGTCCCATGACTGTCTTGGGTTCATCAGTATCTTGGGTAAAGAAATGGAAGATATCAAGTATTGCAAAAATACTTTTATCTTTTGTCTCAACTGTTCGGTCATATTTATTTTTTATTTCAAGGACAGTTTTGGGTTGGTGATAGACACCTTCATTGGCAAAGACAGCATAGGCATTTGTCATCTCAAGAAGGGGGACTTCTCCTGTGCCAAGCACGAGTGATAGACCATAATTCGTCTCTTCATCAAGTGTCGTAATTCCCAATTTTTTGGCAAAGCTCATCCCATTTGATACACCTACCTTTTCCATGACTTCAACTGCTGGAATATTGAGTGAATTAGCAAGGGCTCTTCGTACGGTTACATCTCCACGGAAACGTTTATCATAGTTCTGTGGCTTATAACTTCCAAAAGATGTTTCGGTATCATCAAGAATGGTTGCAGGGGTAATAATCTTTCGTTCAAGCCCGTCAGCATAGATGATCGGCTTGAAGCTTGAGCCTGTTTGTCTTGGAGTAACAGCCATATTGGCTTTGCCCCATTTGTCATCGTTCCAGTCATGGCTTCCAACCATCACCAGCACTTCACTTGTTTCGGGGTCAATGGCGACAGTTGCACCGTTACCTGCTTTATTCCAAGTAAGTGCTGCTATACGTGTTTGTACTGCGCGCTCTGCATATTCTTGCTGGGTTCTATTGAGAGATGTTTTTACCCGGAATCCTTCACGGATGATACGTTCCTCACCATATTTCTTGAGCAGTTGGTCTTTTACATATAGAGCAAAGTGAGGCGCAAGCGTATTGGTTTCTTCTATTGGAGCGGGGTTATACGTTAATGATTGGGAAAGTACGGAGTCAGCTTCTGCTTGGGTAATATAATTCTCTTCAACCATTTCACCTAACACTATTTGCTGGCGTCTGAGCGCTTTTGATTCATCTCCTGAGATAGGAGAGTAAGCAGATGGAGCGGGAAGCAGTCCTGCCAGCATACTTGCTTGTGCAAGGGTTAGATCTTTTGCAGCTATTCCGAAGTACGCCTGTGCGGCATTTTCGATGCCAAAAGCTCCTTCTCCAAAATAAACTGAATTGAGATACATTTCTAGAATATCGTCTTTGCTAAAACGTCTATTGAGTTCCGTTGCAAGTACAAGTTCCTGATACTTTCTTAGAATATTGCGGTCGGAATTTAAGAGAGCAATTTTTACGAGTTCCTGGGAAATGGTTGAGCCTCCCTCGACTACTTGTCCAGCAAGGAGATTACGGATGAATGCTCTTCCCATACCGGTGATTGAAAATCCTGCATTGGTATAAAATTTTTTGTCTTCTGTCGCAACGACTGCTTCCTGAACATCCTTGGGAATATCAGAAAGTGGGATATACGTAACTGCTTTTGGTTGATAAAAGGTAAAGAAGGTTTCCCCTTCACGATCCATCAGTGTCAAGCCGGTTCTACTGCGATTGGTAAACGTATTTTTGTCCTGTAAATCTCCCGCAAAATAAATATAGGTAAAAACAGGAATGAGTAAGATAATTGCGATAACTAGTGCAATTAGCCAGTAGATAAGTTTGCGGTGTTTTTTTATAAGGTGTAGCACAAAAGCTTGTGAAAAAACACTTTTTACCTGAGGAGTACGATGATGCGTTTTGGCAAAGTCGGAGAGTTTTTTTCGTTTTTTGAGTCGTGAACGAGCAGGAACAGACATACATAAATTGTAGCACAGACGATATCCGTTCGTGAATGATTTTTTTCCGGGCGTAACTCGCTATGCTCAAACATCCGTCCTCAAAAAATTTATTCACATCACTCTTTTATAGTTAGTTAATATATTTAGATATTGTATGCTATCATAATAGCATGAGTAGCGATATGAAACACCTTTCTGAAGATGAATGGAAAGAAAAATTAACCCCTGAACAGTATCGTGTTCTTCGTGAGAAGGGGACAGAGGCGGCTTTTACTGGTAAATACTATAATAATCATGAAACAGGGATGTATGTCTGTGCTGCTTGCGGACATGAACTTTTTTCAAGTGATGCAAAATTTGAGAGTGGATCAGGATGGCCAAGCTTTGATCAGCCGATGAATCGAGAGAATGTGGAATTACAAGAAGATACCAGTTTTGGGATGCAGAGGACTGAAGTCATTTGTAAAAATTGCGGATCGCACCTCGGTCATGTCTTTACTGATGGCCCACAAGAAACCACAGGACAACGTTACTGTATTAATTCGTGTGCGTTGGATTTTAAGAAGAAGTAAGTACAAATTATAATAACCAATAGTTAATTACCCCATACATTAAAATTGCAGTGATGATAAGTGAAGTGATAAAGATTCCAACTTGTCCGGCCTTTTTCCATGCCTGCCAACCAGAGTACAACCAAAATATTTGTGCACTTAGATTCAAAACTAGTCCATATTCTGGCTGTTTAATGGAAGTAAAGTAAAAACCCAAAATGGTGAGAGCTGGAAGAAAAATTTGAGTCGATTTATTAAAAATGATTGCCGCCTGTTTTTTTGTAAGCATTTGTTTAGTATATCTTCTCATAAAAAATTTTGCTAGTATGATAACTAGAATATGGACAGCCTACAATCAATCATCCTTTCAGTAGTGGAAGGCATTACCGAGTTCCTTCCTATTTCTTCAACAGGACATCTGGTGTTGACGAGCGAACTCCTAAAAATACCTCAGACTGATTTTGTCAAAAGCTTTGAAGTAATCATCCAGTTAGGAGCAATTCTTGCCGTAGTGATATTGTACTGGAAGAGACTTCTTACTGATAGGCGTGCACTTCTCAATATCCTTGTTGCGTTTATCCCAACGGCAGTGGTTGGCTTTACCCTTTATCGGCTTATCAAAGATGTCCTGCTCGGGAATGTCTGGATAACTATTTGGGCACTTTTTCTTGGAGGCATTGTACTGATCCTTTGGGATACGTTTTATAAAGAAAAAGCACACCATCTGGATGATATTAACAAATTAAGCTATAAACAATCATTTCTTATTGGCCTCTTTCAATCAATTTCAATTGTACCAGGAGTTTCTCGAGCGGGCGCCACGATTATTGGAGGGTTAACGATTGGATTAAAAAGAAAAGCTGCGGTAGAGTTCTCTTTCCTTCTGGCCATTCCGACGATGTTGGGAGCTACGGGGCTTGATCTCATCACAAGTAATTTCTCTTTTACCGCCCAAGAATGGGGGATTATTAGTCTTGGGTTGATTGGCTCATTTATTACCGCACTTTTTGCAGTGAAGTATTTTGTGCGCTATGTTGAGCATCATGGATTTACCGTTTTTGGTATTTATCGGATTATTCTTGCTCTCTTCTTTATCCTTTTTCTTCTTTAACAACCTGGGGGGAGGGGGTCAAAGACAATATTAAACTTCCGTAGTTGCTCCGCGTCACGTTCATTGATCGTAAATACCACGGGTAAGTCACAAAGTGAGGCTTCGCGAAAACCTTGTAGTTTAAACCATTCTATTGCTTTCCTTTTGGCTCTATGCAAGTTTGAGTTATGGATTTCGGCAAAGAAAGAATTATATTGTTGATTATAGGTGATAATGACATATTCGTCAGTATATAATGGATTTTTCTTTTGCGTGAGTCCAACCCTGAGTGCTTCTTCAGAAGGGGCGGCCATCTTATGATCAACGAGTATTTGCTCTGCTTTTTTCATTTTTTCTTCGTCATACCTCACAGCAGAAGATTCTCTCTGAATTCCCAAAGTGGGTTTTGGTGACGTAGTAGGAACAGTCTTGGTGCTACTCGGTTCTGATGTGGGGATCAATAGACCTGCGATAAATGCACCAAGTAAAAGTACAAAAATAATACTTCCTACGATAAGAAGGTTTTTTCTTTGATTCATATTGTTAAGCATTACTGTAGGCCTCCTGTTTTACATACGCCTACTAATGATCCAGCAGGAGTCTCGCATCGTTGTCCATTAACACATCCTCCTTGCCAATCAGCTTCACTAGCTTTTTCGCATGGTTCATCGGGCAATTCTCCAGGATAAGCAGCTCGGCAGTCTCCTTTACAGTTTCCATTATTTTTACAGTCATCGCTTGAATCAGGTGCTGTATAACAGATAAGGTCTCGTCCGCTACCATATTTGCTGTTACAGTTGCCATAGAATCCATCAAACTCAGCATTTGGGTCAAACGTCACAAGTCCGGTTCCTTTTCTGGTTTCACAGGTTTGTCCGTTTCCATTAGCAGCATTTTCTGAAGCTTCAGCACAAAATCCGGTACAAACACCTTCGGGACAAGTAGTATCTAAGGCTGTATTACATACAAGACCCGATCCGCAATTTCCTTTACTATCTTGTGCATTGGTTTCACAAGCCTCATCTATTTGTTTATCATTTCCACCGTCCCCAGATTCTTTACATGTACCAGCACAGGCTTCTCCATCAGTACAAGTAGTTCCTGTCGCGGGGGTACAAATCATATTAGCAGCGCAGTCACCCTGTGTGTTTGACCCAGTATTTGTTGTACAGGCAATTTCCTCTTCACCACCACCACCATCTGGGTCATCGGCTTCACGAGAAACTTCAAAAGTCTTTGTCTGATCATCGACAACACTTCCTGAACCTCCTGCAAATGAGGCGCCAATAGTCCATGTCCCAACAGCATCATCGCTATCCGGAATAGTAAGGGTAAAGGTAAAAGTTCCAGGGATATCTCCTTCCTTTGGAGTTACCCGTCCATCAAGAGATTGCTGTTGCGCATCAGATCCTACGATTGAGATGGTAGTAGGGTAGCCTTCCGGGCAATTCTCGCTAGCATATACAACAGTTATGTTCGCGGTATCTCCAGGCTGATACGTTGCTTTATCTGTTGCCAAGCTCGTTAGTGTAATCCCTTCCTCGCACGCATCTTGGACGGTAAAGGTGCCTTGCGCAATAGCATCTCCTTGGATTGTTGCAAGATCAATACTATCGTAATTATCTCCAGAGCCTAAAATGAGATATGCCGTATATTCTCCTGGTGGCATAATCTCATCGTCATTTGGAACAGTTAATTCTACTCCTTCAAGTGATATCTCAAGGGTAGTCACAAGGCTATCTGGGAGAACTACACTACTAAATTTGGCTCTTTTGGTAGGATCTTCATTATTAATAGCAATAACAGCAAGTCCTTCGATGTCATCGGCCACACACGTAGCGTTCTCTTGGTCGAGAGATATTTGTCCTGTTACTGTTATTTTTTCTCCTTGAGCTACCTCTTTTGGATTAAGTTGTAGTTCTACTGCTGCTTGTTCTTCACCTGCATCTGCCCCAGTAGTACCTCCAGCTCCATAGACAAGACATTCTTTACCTACTGGTGCAATCTCTGGAAATACATTGGCAACAGGGCAGTCTTGTATCCCAAGACCACCACAGCCAAAGATGGGCTCGGTTATGAGATCATCTTTAGTGATATATCGATCTTGTGCTCGTTGTCTGGTCTCTTGTTGTTGCTCCGCAACTTGTACCGTCATAAGTGTAAGGACAGTAAATACAATAAGAAGAAAGAAAGGTGTAGTCTTTGCTTTTGCAAATTTTTGTATTATTAAAACAAATGAATTCATTTTTTACTAGAGAGCTCTTTTATAGCATAGGAGATGAGTAGATAACTGTCAAGGAAAAGTAAGACTACTGTGCACTTTCGGAAGCAGCTTCAGATTCTTCTTGAAGTACTTGTACGCCATCTACCACGAGTACTCGTGCGTCTGCTTTCTCATTCTTTCTTTCTGTGACCGTCATCGTAAGGATATGCTCACCTTTTGGAAGAACAGGGGAAGTATAGAGAGTACCAGTTCTTTGTGGCTCCCCATAGGTATCAATGTCCGTGTCATGTTGTCCATCAATTGCTACATCGATAATTCCTCCATGTTTTTCATAGACACCATGAACGATAATCTGGGTACCATTGAATCGAAAAGTCATTTTGTCCCCAGGATGATATGCATATGTGGTACTGTTTCCAGTTCCAACAGGTTTACATCCGCCACAAAGAACCCATTCTCCGGAGTAGTCAAATTCGTTAAGTCCTGTACCACGCCTGGTTTCTTCTATTTTGACTTCGTTACCCAGGGCTCCTTGAAGTAATTCCAGAAGTTTCGTAAGAAATTCGAGTAATCGTTTTATTAATCCTTTTTTTTCTTCATCTGTTATATTTGATAAATACTCTCCTGAAAGTTCAGGAAATCCTGTCAAACTGGGAATAATATCATCAAGATTTTCTGTATCAGGAGACTGAGAGATAGCATTAGATATGGTTTCAGAGGGACCAGTTGTTCCAGATGTAATTGTCTCAGACGGAGCTTGATGACTAGGGCTGGGAGGATCACTTGGGCAAATATTATTGGTAGAACCTGCACAGAAAAAGCTAATGCTTGGGAGTGGTTGTGTTATCGGCGTTTCTGTCTCTTCTTCAGGACAGGTTGTCGATTCTCCGGTGATAGCATCAAGTCTTCTGTTAAAAATGCATTGAGAAACTATATTAAAAGAAGGAGAGGTAGAATCTTTCATAATACTTGTTTGCGAAGAGGAATACCAATTAAGCGTAGAGCAGCCTTTTCTATAGTCAGCGGTAGTAACCATTCCTTCCCAATCAGCGACGGGAGGATTTCCTGCATAACAGTTGCCATCACCTACGGAATCCGTTCCAAAATGATGAATGTTATTATCAATGACACCGTTTTGTGCTTCTCCTTCGTACGCATATTCATCAAGTAATCTACCAAAACTATGTCCAAGTTCATGAAGGAAAATTGCTTTATTTTGAGCAAAACCTTGCTTGGTAACCACGGCTATTTCTCCACCACTACCACCGTAAACTGGAGAATTTACAAGCACGATCACTTGATCATAGGGGACACCTTTGGTATTTAATTGTTGCTTTACGACGGCGTTATTACAGGTTGCAAGCCTTGCTATCTGACTCGTAAAAGCACATTCTAAATCGACACTACTTTGTACCGTATGGAATTTTAAATCCTCAATGCGACTCTTAAAGGGTTCAGTTGTCGTGAAGATAGCTGTTGCTTTCGTAACTTCTGAACGAAAATCATTCATGTCTGTGAAATCATCTGAGATAAAAGCAATGTCTAGGGTTTTTGCAGAACTATTGGCAGCAACAGCAGCCACTTTTTTGATAAAAAGAGAACTGCTTTCCTTCTTTTCCTCTTGCTGAGGAGTCTGTTCTGAGAAAGACTCAAATTCAGGGGTGTTGTTGACGATCACTACATCCGTAATTGGTAGGGTAAAGAGACGTTTCCCTTGCGGATCAGTAATGTTAATCACCGTTGCTTTATCAATCCACAAGAGATTAACAACAATCGTTACTTCAGTAAAAGTATGGGAAGTTCCTTTTATTGTTCCATCCGGCTCAAAAGTTTCACGGATTTCATTTAGTTGGATACTAAAAGGAGTTTGAAAAAGCAGATTCCCTTGCTGGTCGTACATCCCCATGGTATAGAGGTCCGGATCATCAGGTATATCAGGAACATAGCCATTTTTTTGCGCTAGCTGAACTACATCAAATGCAGGATTACTATCTTTCTTATAGCGAAGTGTTACTTCCAAAATTTTATCAGCAGGGAGGATTTGCCCACGTTGTACTTGCTCGCTATATGTTTGCCAGGAAGGGGTCGGAGAAATACTCGTTGTTTTTGGAGATTCACTAGGTGATGTAGCAAATATGCCAAGTAAAAGAACGATGATAACTAAAAGAATACCAGTAGCAATAAAGATAAGTTTTTTTGATTTGGGTGAAAGTTGTGTTAGTGTGATCATAGTCTGTGATTATTTGTTAACAACCTGGTGCAAGCGGGCTAAAGACGATATCAAAGGCACGAAGCTTCTCAGCATTCTGTCTGTTAATAGAAAAGATTACCGGAAGGTTACAGATTGATTCTTCACTAAAGCCTTTACTCCTGAACCACGCAATTGTCTCATCTTTTGCGGTATTTATCTTCATTGTATGTATCTCTGCTTGAAATGCATCCTGTTTTGGGACATAGGATATAAAGACATAACTGCTTGTATGCAATGGATTTGTCTCTTTGCTGAGTGCTTCTTTTAGTGCCTGTTCTGGAAGGGGAAGTGGTTCTTTGTGAGCAAGAAGAGCAGCTGCTTTTGCTCGCTTTTCTTTGTCATACGTAATCGCTGGGGGAGTAACCGTTGCTTGTACCTGTGCTCCAGGGGTTGGTGTTACATTACTTTTTGGCTGGGAAGGAGGGAGGAAGACACTAGAAAAGGCTACCACAATCATCACTACTACCAGTAATGTTCCTATTATTACTATGATTCTTCGCTTATCTAACATACTTTTTTTATTAATTACCTAGCCGTTGACAAGTACCCGGGTTTTGTATTGTTGCTGGTACGTCTACATTTAAACAGGTTAAATTATCTTGGCATTGCCCGTTAGATGTACATCTTCCTCCAAGAGGATATCTGACTTCCTGACAAGTGCCCGGGTTCTGTGCTGTCGCTGATACATCCACATTGAGACATTTGAGAGCATTTTGGCACTGTGTATCGGCTGTGCAGGAACTACCCAAAGGTAAATTATTCTGATTTACCTGTGGTTCTTCTTGCTGCCCTCGTAATTGTATTGTTCGTCCTTGCTCAGTTGCTTCTTGTTGTGCTGTTGCAAAGCCACCACCTTTACAGGTATTTGTTACGGTCGAACAGAATTGCCCATTAACACAACCACCTTGCCAATCTGCTTCTGAAGTCCGTGTGCACGGATCATCAGGAAGGAATCCTGGATATGCTACTCGGCACGTTCCGGCACAAGAACCGTTGTTCTTGCAATTAAGACTTGGGTCAGGAGCCGTGTAACAAATCATTTCTCGGCCTGGGACCTCATCACTCACTACACCATCATAACAATTACCATGCACTCCATCAAATCCTGCTGTATTTGGTTCCGTTCGGCAAGGCTTACCCAATCTACCGAGCACATCATTTCTATCAACGTCTCGACAGGTATTTTCTTCACCAGAGACTTCTTCAAAGAAGTCTCGACAGACTTGCTCTTCCAATGCTTGGCAGGTTCCTGTGCAATTACCTTCAGGGCAAGTAACATCTCTCCATGTATTACAGATAAGTCCAGCTTGACATCCTCCTTGGAAGTCGTTTGCGTTCTGTGTACAGGAATCTCCAACATTTCTCTCACCAAAAGTTCCGCCTTCTCTCGCAACCGTGAAGTTGATAATAAGCGATGCATTAAATTCGTCAGAGTCTCCGATGGTAATTCCTGCTTTCCATATCCCTGTCATTGCGTTTGCAGGTACTTTATAACCGATATTGACAGTCCCTGGTAATCCTACGTTATTCTGTTCACCATAGGTAATAAGTTCTCCATTGGGATCTGATCCAATAATAGTAACTGTTTCAGTCCTTCCTGGTTCACAGTCTCCAGTAAGTCCAGCGCTGAATGTGACATCCTGGTCAGGATGAACAGTAATATTTTCTGTCTGTCCCTCAAGAGTAAATGCAACACGTAAACTTGCAAGACAAGGATCTTCGACAGTAAACTCTCCAATCGCGCGTGCTCCGTCTATACTAATACTCTCAAGCGTTTGATCCGTGGCAGGGATGAGGTATCCCGTATAATTACCTGTTGGCATTTCGTCAGGGATTTGCATCTCTAGAGCAAGGTCTTCAGAATTTTCATTGGCTGCCGCGGCAAGGGGAGGGAAATGGAATGTTGAATCATTTTTACTTGTATCACCTGGTCTTACTCCATCACCAATAAGGGTAAAGGGTACTGTTTTGGTAGGAAAGAGAACCCGTTCACCTGTCTCATCATGGATTGCAAGAACAGTATAGCTTGGTAGCTCAGCGTGTGTCCCATTGGCACATTCAGGAATTTCTTTATCGATAATAAACCTTCCTGTAGCTTTAAGAATTTCTCCTTGTTGTACTGTTTGTGGCTTAAATGTGATGGGACCAAGTTCTGGCAGAAGTGCTTCAGGATCTTTTGGTCCTGCGAGTGTCACGCAAGGGTCAGGAGGAACTGCCTTCAGAGCCCGTGCAACTTCTTCTGAACAGGTTCCCCCAAGGCTTAAACATTGGAAGTATTTATCAATATCTTCCTCTGAGACCATCTGCGGATTGGCAGCTTGTTGACGAACTTCCTGTCTTTGTTGTGCTACGCCTACTGTTAAGACCGTTAATACTCCAAAAATCGCAAGAATGAAAAAAGGAGTAATTTTAGCTTTAGTTGCTCGTTGTAGCACTTTAATGCCCTTATGTATTGGAGAGGGTACTTTTTCCATAGTGTAACAATAATACATCTATAGCATAAGGAATTGTGCAAGTGGGTGTCAAGCATTACTTACCGAAGGTTTGTTGCAGCAGATTCCATAATTCATCATAGCCTTTATCATACCCGAGTACCCAGATGGCAACCCCCCCCAATTCATTCTTTTTTGCGTAGTCAAATCGCACCCCGATTGATTTTTCATCGGCAATCCAAACCTGGTGTGCAGTGCCAGTTTCGGGATTGGTATACCAACACCATCTCTCCTGCGCCAGAGTATCCCATTTGCAATCGGTAAGATTGGTACTCTCTTTCATGCGAGCATACGAAATAATTGCTGTATAGTTGTTGGGATCATCGGAAGCAAACGTAAGACTCTTTTTGGTCTTGCCATCTTCTACTGCCCGATCCCAACCATAATAAGGAACTCCCATGATAATCTTTTCTTTGGGAAGTACTTTAAGATAGTCTGCGTAGGTTGTCGTGACATCAAAGAAATAGACTTCCTCTTTATATCCCTTCATAGGAGCGACTGGTCCAGCGATATCAGAACTCGCTCCATAATAGTCATAAGACATGACAATGAAACGATCATAATACGGTGTAAGTTGTTTTATCTTGAGCAGTCCTGGATCGCGAGCAGCTCTCGGCATCACACTAAGAGAAAGGGTGGTATCTGGAGCCTCTTTCCTGAAGGCATCTGAAAGATTTTTTGAAAATGCTACAAAAGCATCTTGGTAGCTTTCATCGGGAGTTCCAAGATATTCAAAATCGATAGTGATGCCATCAAGATTGTGCTCCTTCACTTGTGCTATTAGTTCATTTATAAGCGTTGCTTGGGCTTCTTTGCTGCTGAGGATACTTTCAATAATTACTGCGTCATGGGTAAGAATCGTCAATGAAAATTTTGTCCCCAGAATGTGTGTCTTGGTAATAAAATCTTTCATTGCTTGTTTGTCCCATTCCCGCCAGCCGGGATTAGTTTGTGTAGCAACAACTCTGAGTAGTTCCCCATTTGCAGCAGGGGAGAGGCTAAAATAGTTTACTTCAGAGAGTGATTGGAGTTCTATCGTTGAGATATCATCTACTTGCCAATATGGCAGAAAGCCAATAACTTCTTTATCAAGGGAAATGTGTGGCTTCATCAGATGTTCAAGAAAGTATTTCGCACTTGTCTGAAGCGGAGTCTGTGGGTAGGTCATTTTAAGTAACCACATACCTACACCAACAGTAATAATAACACAAAAAGATCCAACTAGTAAAAAACGTTTCACTTTCTTATTCTACGGATTTTGAGGAAGGGTTGCAACAAAAATCCGCAACCTACTAGTTGGCATTTTCCCATTACGCGTTTGGTTTCTTCCCTGCCTGTTTTCGCCTAAATCATTCACACTGACTTCTGTTGCTGTATAGACGGCAATAGGTCCCCGTCTTATTTCTCTTAATTTAACAAAACCAGTTCCATTAGCATTAGTGGTTATTCCATGGTCATCCATAGTTATAACATGAAGTTTTGGTCCCCGTCCTCCATCTACGACGGTTATTTCATGATGAGATCCTTTTCCCTCAGGCTCTCTGCTACCAATATTTAGATCTGCCCAGGAAAGGGCTTCTTGTATGAGTCTACGACGTTCTAGCATAAGAGTTTCGTATTATAGGATATATTTTATCCCTTGTCAATGATAAAAAAAACCTTTATGCTGAAAATATGCGAGATTTTAGCAAGAAATATCTCTATGAAGTGATCAGCATCGGAGAAGCAACCGTTGATGCCTTTATGACACTAGATAACCCTCGTGAAGCTCTGCAAGGTGACAATAAAGATCATACTATTTGTCTGCGGCAAGGTGCAAAAACAGAAGTCGATCACTACGATCTTTGTGTGGGAGGAAATGCTACCAACGTTGCTGTAGGGCTTAAGCGTATGGGAATCAATGTCGGCTTATGTACTGAAATTGGCGATGATGAGTTATCGCTCAAAATTCGCAATACCCTTGCCAAGGAAGAAATTGAGCGATTGCTTGTCAAACAGACCAATGGCCCGACCAACTTTTCAGTCATTCTTAATTTCCAGGGAGATCGTAATCTTTTTGTCAAAAATGTAGAAAGGACGCATGAGTTTGATTTTTCTGACGTCGTTGCACCGCTTGTTTTTCTCACAAGTCTCGGTAACGAATGGAAGAAAGCATACAAAAATGTGCTTGAATTTGTTGGGGGAAATAAAAGTACCCTAGCCTTTAACCCAGGCACCCGCCAACTTCGTGAAGGACATGATGTTGTCATGGAAGTACTCAAGGAAGCTGATTTGCTCTTTGTCAATAAAGAAGAAGCAGAACTTCTTGCGAAAGAGGAAAAGATAGAAGAAACAAGTAGCGAATATATGGAAAAATTGGCTCGTCATTTGCAGCACATTGGACAAGTAAAGCTCGTGGTTATAACAGATGGCAAGAAAGGATCTTATGCACTTGATGAACACGGGGAGTTTTATTTTAGAGAAACAGGTAAAGGAAAGATCGTTGAACGTACGGGAGCTGGGGATGCTTACACATCAGGTTTCCTTGCAGCTTGTCTCTCTGGACTTGCTATAGAGAAGGCTATGGAGTGGGGGACGCAAAATGCAACGTCTGTGGTGGGAGCTGTAGGTGCACAAAAGGGTTTGTTAACAAAAAAGCAGATGCATGAAGAGGTTCGATAAGGTAAGTAAATCCTCTATACATTTCCCTCCGTCATTCTGGCAAGCGAGAAACGAGTGCGTCCAGAGTCAATAAAGATGTTGGACGAGCCAGCATGACGAGATAAAATTTTAGAGTTTCTGTAAGTGAGTATCTTTGAAGTGCGTAGGGTACTTCAGTCCATACCCTAGGAATCTATCAATCCCAATATGTGCAGCAAGGATTATCCCAAGAGCCGTAATAATTGGTGCTTCTCCTGCAATTCCAAGTATCACAAAGACAACAGCGGTACTATAGTTGTGGATAAGATTATAGCAGAGGGCTCCAAGCTTCTTATCAATAAGATAGCCTACCATCGAAAGATCAGGCAGGAGAAAAACAGCAAGAAAGAGTACTAAATCAAACTGAAGGATCCAATAGAGATAGCAGGAGAGAAGAAAGATACTAAGGCCTTCAAGATGCGCAAGTCGTTTTACCATTAGTTATGTTATAGCATTTCTCGACGGTTGTTGTCCAAAATTATAAATCCTGAGATCGAGAAGCAGAAGTGTCAGTAGTAAGTTGTGACTCGTCAAGTTCACCCTTACTTGCTGACCCCACTAACTCCAATTGTCGATAAAAAAGTTTTTGAACGACTTCCTTATCCGATCTATTTTTTGCCCATGCCTTTAGCACTGGATCTTGGATGGCGCGAGAGTAGGAGAACGTAACACCCCATGGATGTGGGCCTTTTTTGGCAATCCGATTGAGATTGATAAATGCATCATTACTTGTTTGACCACCGCTAAGAAAAACAACTCCACCAAGATCCTGTGGAACATTTTCATGCAAGGCTTTGACTGTTCGAGTGGCAACATCATCGTGATCAATCGGTGTTCCACTATCTTTACCAGGGAGTACCATACTTGTTTTAAGAATAGCTCCAGGGTTGTACACTCGAAGATCCTTCATCGTAGCAAAGAACATCGCCAAGGTTTTTGCGACTACTTCTTCACATTGCTCTATTGTATGAGTCCCATCAAAAAGTACTTCTGGCTCAACAATCGGTACAATACCGGTATCCTGACAAATTCGAGCATATCGAGCAAGCACATAGGCGTTTGCCTTAATAC
Organism: Patescibacteria group bacterium; assembly: GCA_038063415.1. Lineage (GTDB taxonomy): Bacteria > Patescibacteriota > Microgenomatia > Levybacterales > UBA12049 > JBBTVD01. The sequence continues at coordinate 7,700 of JBBTVD010000018.1, read as the reverse complement.
ACCCTTCAGTCGGAATCCCTTCACCAATCGTAATAACAGATCGCCATTTGGCAAATCGTGCTCCTGCGTCATAATAAGTAGTCATTCTCTCAGGCAGCCCATCAAGTCCTTGGGAAAGTTTTTCTCCAGGAAAACCTGGTAAATCAACAAGTCCTTTATCTACTTTGATTCCCGGGATGCTTCCTTGGCTTTTGAGATATTCGGGGAAGGTTTGTCCGTCGTCTGTCTTTTGCCAAAAGGTTTCATCAAAAAGAATAACCCCACTCATATGCTCAGAAACTTTTGGGGTCGTAAAGAGAAGTCCGCGATATTCACGACGAGTTTCTTCAGTACATTCGACGCCGACACTATCAAATCGTTTTTGGCAGGTGGTTGCACTTTCATCAGCTGCGAGAATCCCTTTACCAGGGGAGACGAGATCTTTTGCAATTTGAGCGAGAGCGTCTTGGTTCATTACTCTCCAATACTACCGCGTAAGGAGCAATTTTGCAAGACAAAAAGCTGACATGATGTAAAGATTTGAAACCTTTTAGACCTATAGTTGTTTATTTTGTGTAAAATTGTTATACTCACTTCTATGAGAGAACGAGAGTGGAGGTCTCATGAACAAGAAATATCTCGAAGGAAAATAGCTTCCTGGAAAAATATCGAAGAAAAAGGTGAAATGCAATGGGTTGAAAACTCCTCTTTACAGGGAAGATGGGATTCATTTGAGTTATGGTTTCGTTCTGTTCTTCCACCAGAAGAAGCTGATATTAAAGAATATATAGAAAGGACATTGTCTCCTTTATCTTCAAGAGTAGGTATAGAATTAGGAGGGACTGGTTCACCTCTCTTTGCAGGCTTCTCACCAAGATTCTTTGACAAAACAATAGGGATGAACTCGTGTGATACACGAACAAAATTACAAAATGTTTATCCTGAGTTGATTGCTCAACAGCTTGCTGGTGACGAGGCAAGAAATCATCATGTTATTTCAGGCAGCTTTCTTGATCCTGCAGTAAAAGGTGTAGTAAAAGATGAGTTAGCAGGACGGAAAGCATCTCTTATTATGGAAAGAATGTATGCAGGGATAGATTCACTTCCTAATGAACCTTTTTATCTGAGTCAAGAAATTGGATTTTGGTACAATGAAATCCTTGCGCAAGGAGGACTGCTCTTTGCTCAGGTTCCGAAGGCATTTGAAAGATATCTTCCCATATGGGAATCTCTCTGTAAGGCAGAATTTGCTGATCGATTAACCATACAGAGTGGAAACTACAACGGACATACACTTGTCAGGATACAAAAATTGACAAATGAACCGTTACCCTTATTACCTGTGCGTGATGTCTTGGGAGGAGAAAAAAGATACCATAGTCGTCCACTCTATTAGCTATTACCATTCGTTCCTAATATGTCCCATCGCAAAGGCTTTATCTGGATCAGTCTTTTTATGAGGGTTAAAGATTCCATTGGGATCAAAAATCCTTTTGGTCTCAGCAAAAAGCGTCAGAATTTTTTTGTCAAATTGCTTGCTGAGATATGGGGTACGAACCCAACCATCATTATGTTCACCGCTGGTTGAACCATTGTACTGCATCACCAGATCAAATACTTCATCACAGATTTGTGAAATGAGATGATGTTCTTTTGGATTTCTGAGATCTACCAATGGAATAACGTGAAAATTGCCGTTGCCGATATGCCCGGCGAATGTCTCTTTAATAGTGGGATATTTGTCCATAATTGCCTTGAACTTGGGCAGAAATTCAGGAAGATACTCTGGCTTAATAACAAAATCGTCAATAAAAGGGGACGCATACATGTCTTTGATTTTGCTTGAAAGTAAGCCAAAACTATCCCGTCGGATAAGCCAGTAGAGTCTTTCTGCTTTCTTTCTTGATGCAATTTTTACTTTGACGTTTGGTTCAAGAAACTCTTTGAGCCGAGCGATCTTTTTCTCTATCTCTGTTCGACTATCTCCAGTAAATTCAGCTTGGATTGTCAACTTTGGGAGGGTCCCAGTTAGTTTCATCCAGAATTCGGGGAGGAAAAGCATCGCGGTATGGAGCAAACTATGTGGTGGGAGCTTTGGTGTAAACGAAGCAAAATATTTGATTGCAAGTTCGAGTGTAATGTTGTCATATGCTTCAAGGCTCTCTGGTTTGAGCGGCAATATGACATTCACCATATCGGCAAGGTGTGAATAATCTTTGGCATAAATAATCAGCATCTCAGCATATTTTCTTGTTGGGACAAGTCTTAGATTTGCGCTGGTCATAATGCCCAGTGTTCCTTGTGCTCCAACGAAGAGTTTGGTCAGATCAAAGATTTTCTTTTCTTTATCATACACATTCCAGAGGTAATAGCCTGCAGAGTTTTTGGAGACATCAGGTTTGGCTTGTTTAATAAGATCATAATGTGTATCAATCAAGGTAAATATTTTTCGATAGAGTTTGCCTTCAAAATCCTGTTGTTTGAGTTTTTTGTTCAGTTCAATGTCATTCAGTGGTTTGATTGTGTATTCTTTCCCATCGGCAAGTATTATTTGCATTGACTCGACATAATCTTCAGCTTTGCCATATTCAAGAGATTTTTCACCACCAGCGTTATTGTTGATAACTCCTCCCATGGCGCAAATTTCACGTGATGAGGGATACGCAGGATAGAGGAGATCATGCTTAAGTGTCTCTTTTTCAAAATCTCGATAATAAACTCCCGGTTGGACGGTAGCTGATTGTCCATGGATCTTGGGTGTGTGGTTAAAATATTTGGTGAAGCTCACGATGATTGAGGTATTGAGATCGCCACCACTCATATCGGTCCCCGCAGCTCGTGCGGTGATGGAGAGATCAGGGTGTGCTTTCTTATGCAGATTGACAAAAGCGACAAGATTTTGGACATCTTCGTCATCTTTTGGGAAGACAACAACTTGCGGTTTTACGGCAAAGATACTTTTGTCCATGCTATGTTTGTGGATGATTTCCTCATCGGTCACGACGTCACCTTTGATAAATTTTTTTAATTGATCGAGCAAGTTGTTATTCATAATCTTCGTCATGCTGGCTTGTCCAGCATCGTCTTGATTCTGGATGCGCTTTGCTTACCAGAATGACGATTTTAATTTTATTTATTTTTCCTTCCATTTACTTTTTTTACTGCTTCTTTGATACTTTTTACACCCATGCCGTATTTTTCGATAAGTTCCAACGGTTTGCCCGATTCACCAAAGGTATTTTGTAATCCGATAAATTCCATTGGCAAAGGATTGGTTTTTGCAAGAAATTCAGCAATCGCACTTCCCATGCCTCCCATAACTTGGTGATCCTCAACCGTTACGATTGCTTTGGTGTGACCCGTGTATCGTATGATTGCGTCCTCATCGAGTGGTTTGATTGTTGCTACATTGATGACCAGTACTGGAAAGCCTTCTTCTTCCAATTCTTTGGCTGCTATAAGAGCATAAGAAAGCATATAGCCAGTGGCAAAAATGGTCACTTGAGGATTGTCATGTGTCCAAAAGTCTTGCATTTTACCCACGGCAAAGGGAGTTTCCTCGGTTGTAATGATCGGTGTTTTATCTCTCGTGTAGCGCAGGTAAACGGGTTTGGTAGTCGCAGCAGAAGCGATAGTTGCTTTCTCTGCTTCAATTGCGTCACATGGCACGTATACTTCGATATCCGGCCAAACACGAGTAATCGCGATATCTTCTGTTGCTTGATGCGTCGCCCCGTCGGGTCCAGTCATGATTCCGGCATGGTGTCCAGCAATTTTGACATTGGATTGAATGTACACAATAGTGGTTCTGATGGTTTCCCAATTTTTTCCAGGAGAGAAGGTGGCGTAAGAAGAAATAAAAGCTATTTTTCCACTGACTCCCAGTCCCGCGGCAACTGCTGCCATGTTTTGTTCAGCGACACCTACTTGGAAGAATCGTTCAGGGAATTTCTCCGCAAACAAATGTGCGTTCGTTGATCCTGTGAGGTCTGCGCAAAGTGCTACCACGTTTGGATTAATCTCTCCCAGGTGCAGAAGTCCCGTGCCAAATCCCGCACGGGTCGGCTTAGCTTCGACATCTGCTTCAAAGAGTTTTTGGTTTAATTTTAGGTTTGGATTCAACATCTATTTATTCTTTCTTTCGCCATTCTGGCTTGCCCAGAATCAGTAAGATCCTGGATGCGCTACGCTTACCAGGATGACGATTTACATCCTTATTATGCCTGATGCTCACTTTCAATCTTCCCCTGTAATGTCATCAATTCTTCAAGAGCTTTTTTGGCTTGTTCACCTTTTGGTGGTGCCCCTTTCATCTCTTGAATGTCAGGGGGTACCCCGTGCCAGCGATAATCATTTTCCATAAAGCTTACATCTTTTCCCGGGATGGTTCTTGCAAAGATAAATATTGGCTTGTCATGAATGCCATGTGCTTCTTGTATTGCCGAGATAAACGCTTTGATATCATTGCCCGCTACTTCGATCACATGCCAATTAAAAGATTCGTACTTTGCCTTCATGGATTCAAGAGGCATGACATCTACCACGTTGCCGTCAATTTGGATGTTGTTGTAGTCAATGACTTGAATCAGATTATTAAGTTTCATTTTTCCAGCAAGGAGTGCAGCTTCCCAGGTGTTGCCTTCCTGATGCTCGCCATCTGAAGTAAGGACATAGGTATAATAATTTTTTTTGTCGAGTCGGGCGGCAAGAGCAATGCCGATAGCTTGGGAGAGTCCCTCACCCAATGGTCCTGATGTTGTCTCAACACCAGGCAATGCGGTTCTGTGTGGATGTCCTTGTAGGCGAGAATTAATCTTTCGGAGTGTCTTTAATTCTTCAATAGGGAAGTATCCTGCCATTGCCATCGTGACATATCGGATAGGACAGATGTGTCCGTTAGACAGAATAAGCCTATCACGATCCGTCCAGTCAGGATTTTCTGGGTCATGGTTAAGAATATGGAAATAAAAGGCTGTGAAGATGTCTGCCATACCGAGTGGCCCTGCAGAATGACCTGATCCTGCCTCAACCAATGTTTCTATCACGAGTTGTCGTGCTTTATTTGCCTTTAGTTGTAAAACTTTTAGTTTATCGTCGTATATTTCGTCAATCATATTTGTGAATCCGTCATTGCGAGCGACTAAAAAGGAGCGCGGCAATCTTTTATGGGATTGCTTCGTCACTTTGTTCCTCGCAATGACGAGGATCTTTTATTTCTTAAAAACGATAAATAAATCAGCGACGTTTGAATCAAGTTTCCCCGTATCAATCCCGTCACCAGTTTCTTTCCAGAACTCGTAACTATTATCATTGTCCAAAAATTCCCCGACGTCAAGCTGTTTGTCTGTAATTTTTTTCTGAGTGTCTTTGTCTCCGATTGCCCCTGCAAATCCATAGAAGTCCCAACCATCCGTGCCAAACGAAGCAATTACAGTATTGCCTGAAATCTCTGAAAGTGTAGAGAGAACAACGGTTTGATTTCTTCCTCCCTTGCCAGTACCTTTTACCTTGACGGTTGTTTCTCCTCCAGCAAGAAGTATTTCTCCTTGTTGTGTTTCATGAATAAGCTTTTTGCCTATTTCATGCGCGTCTCCTTGCAGTCGATCATCAAAAATATACGCATTGTACCCGAAGCTTCTTGCTTTTTTCTCCATCGCATCAAGCGCAGTCAGGTTACTAAGCATCAAGATATTGGAGACATGTTCAAAGTATTTAGCTTCTTTTGGAGTTTCGACAAAGTCATCAGGGGAAAAAGCTTTGTACTCAGCTAATTCATATTTTTTGTAGATCGCTGTAGCTTCCTCAATTGTCGTGTGATCTTTGACGAGCGGACCAGATGCTATGACTGACAAATCATTGCCTGGGACATCGGAAAAAAGAAGATTAACGACTGTTGCTGGATAGAGAATCTTTGCAAGCCCGCCACCTTTTACTTTGGAGAGATGTTTACGGATAGCATTCATTTCAGAAATAGTTGCGCCAGATTTGAGCAGTGCTTTGTTTACTCCAATAATCCCGTCTAGCGTGAGTTTGTGAGGAGCTTCAAAAAGAACTGATCCACCACCACAGGTCGTGATAATGACAAGGTCTTTTTCCGTAAGTCCTGCAAGATTTTTGATAACGTTGGTAGTAAAATCAAGATTTTTCTGAGAAGGAAGAGGATGCGTACCTACGGTATAATGTAGTTTTTTAAACTTCTGATCGACCACGTCAATGACAAAGCCTCCTTTAAATTTTTCTCCAAGCTCCGACTCAATCGGAGCAAGTTTTTCTTCAATAATTTTACACATGAGAGCTGATCCCTTGCCAAAGCCAATGACAAAAACCCGTTCAAATGTGCTGAGATCAAAATGCTTTTTGAGAATAGTCAGCTTTTTGTCTTTGAGGGTAAAATATTTTTGGAGTACTTCTCGAGGTTGGATTGCTGCATAGGCAGCTTCAATCATCGACAGCACTATTTTGCGGTTTTCGTTGGTAGCAAGGGAATCGTAATTCTTGATGTAATGCATGGGACAGTATCTTTATGTTAGCTTAATTTAACTTCTTGATCAAGCAATGAAAATCATGGTATAAATGGATTACTATGACAGATGCTGTTTTACTTAACGAGATTGGGAAGTTAATTGATAAAAAATTGGAAGAGAAGTTCGGATCGGTAAAAAAGACTTGTCGGAGTTAAAAAAAGATTTGGAAGAAATAAGAGTTGATCTGAGAGTTCAAAAGATTCATATAGAAACTATTGGTGAAGAAGTAGCTGGTGTGATCAATGAGTTAGAGTTGATCAAGAAAGAGCTATAAGAACATTTAATCGCGAGGATGTCCGATTGCGCAGACAAGTTGACAGGATTGAAGAGTACCTCAATCTTATCCCGTTAGGAAATTAATACTTACATCTTCCTCAATCGCTTAATACGATCTTCAGTCGGAGGATGGGTCGAGAAAAGTCGCATCAGCCCACCACCAACATTGCCAAGGGGGTTTTCAATATACAAAGAAGAAAAAGCAGGATTCATCTGTGTCATCGGAAGTTGTTTGGTTGATCCTTCAATTGCCAGAAGCGCCTTGGCAAGGGGTTCACCACTCCCAATAGTCTTTGCTCCTGTTTCATCAGCCCCGTACTCACGTTGCCTGGATACTGCCATTTGTATAAGCGATGCTGCAATGGGGACAAGAATAGCTGCGATAATACCAAAGAGGGGATTGGGAGCATTCTCATCATCTCGTGAGCCACTAAGGCCGCCAAACATTGCCATGTTGGAAAGAAAGGAAATGGAACTGGCAATGACAGCTGCCACTGATGCAATAAGAATGTCACGATTCTTGACATGTCCCATTTCGTGAGCAAGGACTGCCCGCAGTTCTTCTTTGGAAAGAATCTTGAGAATGCCTTCTGTCACCGCTACTGATGCATGCTTTGGATCGCGGCCTGTGGCAAAAGCATTGGCCTGAGGACTTGGGGTGATGTAAAGCTTTGGCATCGGAAGCTTCATTTTCTTGGTCAGTTCCTCAATCATCGTATACAGCTCAGGGTGTTGTGCTCGACTCATTGGTTTTGCTCCATTCATTGATAGGGCAAGTTTGTCAGAAAAGAAATACATACCGCCATTCATGAGCATCGCAAGCCCGAATGCCATAATAACGCCACTTCGACCGCCAAAGAGTCCACCCATCCAGATAAGGAGTACGCTAAGTATGCCGAGGAGTAAAAAGGTTTTGAGGAT
>JBBTVD010000017.1:0-50121 GCA_038063415.1 Patescibacteria group bacterium | reverse complement strand
CACAACATGCTATTGAGAGTGCTACCTTTGCTGCTGAGAAAGCTCCTGTGCATATTGGCGATTATGCCTTCATTGGCCCCCGAGCTATTATTTTGCCTGGAGTGACTATTGGCAAAGGTGCAGTAATTGCCGCAGGTGCGGTTGTTACCAAAGACATACCTGACTTTGCTATTGTTGGAGGTGTCCCCGCAAAGATTATTGGAGAGAGAAAAAATAAATATTTGCATTATCGACTTGGAAGAGCTGCATGGTTCCGGTAACAAGAAGAATTATTTTTTATATGTTATTATCCATTGTTATTCTTAATTATAAGAAGCCACGATTAACACTTGCTTGTACTGCCTCTTTATATAAGTTCTTCTCCAAGGAACTAGACAGTAATACTATGGAAATTATTATCGTTGATAACCATTCAGAAGATGAATCAGTTGTATTATTTGAAAAAGAAATCAAAAAACAGGGCTATACCAATTGTCATATCATCGCAAACAAAGCAAACGATGGGTTTAGTAAAGGCTGCAACCTAGGTGCTAAGACTGCAAAGGGAAGCTATTTCCTTTTTCTCAATAATGATACGTTGGTAGAAGACAAAAGTATCGAAAATATGATAAAGTATTTAGACCAGCATAATGAAGTTGCAATCCTGGGTGGGCAATTACTCAATGCTGATAGGAGTAAACAGGCATCAGTTGGAAGTTTTTATACGCCTGCACGGGCAACAGCACTTCTTCTGGGTATGCAACGCGTAGGAGCTGTTGATACCAATCCAAAAGAGGTTACCCGAGTTGACTGGGTTAAAGGAGCATTGTTTTTAATTCGTGCAGAGGTTTTTAAAGAGCTGAATGGTTTTGATGAGCATATTTTTATGTATGCTGAGGATATGGAGTTATGTTATCGGGCTCACAAAAAGGGCTATGCTACCTATTTCTATCCTTTTTGTTCAGTTCTTCACGCTGAACATGGTAGTACGAATCGTTCGTTTGCCATAATACAGATTTATAAAAGCTTATTGTATTTTTATAAAAAGCATAGATCTTATAGAGAATATCTTTATATTAAAGCCTTGCTTATAACGAAAGCAAAGATTTTGGTTCTTGCAGGAACTATCCTGCATAAGCAATACTTAACTAGTACCTATGAAAAAGCTCTTAGCGTGGTATGACGCTCACATCTTAAAAATAGTTGTCGCATTCCTGTTCCTTTTCATTGCGCTCTATCCCAAGCTCCCCAGTATTCATATCATACGAACATGGGTGTATATTCGTTTGGAAGATTTCTTTATTATTGCTGCAGTTCTTATTTTCTGCATACAAATTATTAGAAGAAAGGTTTCGCTACCAAAATGGCTAGGAGGGGCAATTACTGGCTATTGGCTCGTCGGATTTGTTTCGCTCATTTTTTCTATAGTTGTTATCGCTCCACAGTTATCTCAATTCTTCCCACATATAGCTCTTTTGCATTATCTTCGAAGAATTGAATATATGGTCCTCTTTTTTGTTGGATTTGCGGCTATCAGAAGTGTTAAAGATCTCAAGCAGATTATTATTATTCTGGGGATAACACTTTTTGGAGTTATTCTCTACGGTATTGGTCAGGAGTATTATCTCTATCTTTGGTCGCTTTTTCCTACTTTCTTTGAAAAGTATTCTTTTTGTTTCCCTTCTTTTCAGACGGGTAACGAAGAATTTGCTAAAGGACTTCCTCTGTGTCTTCCTGCTGGATCTCGTATAACTTCAACCTTTGGAGGACATTATGATCTTGCGGCCTATATGGTTGTTGTCCTTCCTATCTTTCTAGCAATGTTCCTAACAGTCAAGAAATGGTTCTGGAAAATCTCTACAGCTTTTCTGTTCTTGGGGGGACTTGTCCTCCTTATCAGTACAGCATCACGAGTATCTTTTGGCGGATATATTGCTGCTGTTATTATTACACTTACACTTTATAAGAAAAAACTCTATATTATTCCCGTTCTTTTAGTAAGCTTCTTGTTCTTATTTACCATGAGTAATTCCACCGCTCAGCGTTTCCTTTCTACCGTACGGTTAAGCTCTGTTGTTACTGACAGTCAAGGACAGTTTGTTGGTGAACTATCCAGTGATTTAAAGAAGAAAGTATCGAATGGCAATGGAACGACGGCTCCGTCAACCCAAAAACTTCCTCAAGGGTCAGCATTTATTGGATTGCCTGAGAGAGGGGGAAGCAAAGTTGCAACAAGTGTAGCAGTCGTAAAAAAGACGTTAACTCCTGAAGAGTCCCGACGACTTCAGCTTGCAGATGGAAGTCTACAGCTTTCAACTATTTCTGGTAATTTTACCGTTCGGCAGGCGCTTGTCTATGATATCTCATTTACTACACGTTTCCAATCGGAGTGGCCAAATGCCTGGGCTGCTTTTATGAGGAATCCTTTGATCGGTAGTGGATATTCTACCATTACGCTCGCTACAGACAATGATTATCTCAGAGCACTTGGTGAGACTGGGTTGCTTGGGCTCTTTGCTTTTGTCTTTATCTTTATTATGTTGGGAATTACGTTTGCTGCTCTTATTCCTCATGTTCGTGATCCGTTAACACGAGGTTTTGCTTTTGGTCTAGCAGGAGGAGTCATTGGTCTAGCAGGGAATGCCTCATTGATCGATGTATTTGAAGCATCAAAGGTAGCAGAGAATCTATGGTTACTCTTGGGGGTAGGAGCAGCAGGATTGTTTGTCTCTACGCATGAAAAGGTTCACTATATGCCATACCTGAAACGAATTTTTAGTTCCAGCTTCTTTTTATGTATCTATCTCTTTCTTTTATTAGCTTTTGTTTTTGGAGGAACAGTAAATAACTTCTTTGTTGCTGATGATTTCACGTGGCTTTATTGGGCAGCTAACGCTTCAATAGCAGATCTTGGTCGATACTTTATCGATGCACAAGGGTTTTTCTATCGTCCTTTGGATAAGGTGCTTGTCGTTATCCTTTATAATTTCTTTGCATTCAATCCTATTGGGTACCATCTCTTTACACTATTGCTTCATTTCCTTGCAGTTGTTGCTGTCTATATCTTTGCAAAAAAGATAACTGCAAATAAAATTATCAGCTTTTTAACTGCTTTTATTTTTCTGCTACATCCTGCTCATAGTGAAAATATTTATTGGTTCTCATCAATCTCTATGACGCTAAGTACCGTTTTTATCCTTTGTGCTTTAAATAGTTTTATAAGTTTTAGGAGACGTCACCCTGTAATCGCAGCTGTTTTTTATCTGATTACGTTTGTTTCAAGTATATTGGCGTTCTTGTCTTATGAGATTGCGGTTGTTTTGCCCTTCTTGCTTATCGCAGTAGATTTCTTTGTAATCAAACCTCGAAGGAAGTGGACACTTCTTCCTGTCCATCTGCCCTTTTTATTACTCCTTCCCCTGTATGCTTTGGTAAGACAGCTGACAAATGCGTTTAATGGAGGTGGTGACTATAGCTACAGTATTGAGCATTTTGTTCCCAATGTTATTGGAAATGTATTTGGCTATCTTGGTCTATTTATAGGTGGAAATAATTTCCTTCCCCTGTATGATTTCCTACGCTCTTCACTGAGAACTGAACTTCTTGCTTTCAGCATTATTGCTCTTTCGTTTGTCCTCCTCTTTGGGAGCATTCTCTATCTTTTCCGTAGACAACTTAAAAAATTCTGTCAGAGTACTGCTGGACGGCAAATTGCTTTTGGGATAATCTTTGGATTCATCTCGCTACTACCATTTATTGCGCTTGGGAATATTGCTGAGAGATACTTGTATCTTGCCTCAGTTGGTTTTGCATTATCACTAGTTATCCTTTTACAAGGAATCATTGCGATTGTTGTTGCTCCCCGAAAGAGGAAAAACATTCTTGTAATACTCTTTATGTTTGGTGTGTTAGGACTCTTCTATTATCATCAGAATATCCAGCAAAACCTTAAATGGAATAAGGCTGGAGAAATTACTAAAGCGACATTATCAATCTTTAGAACTGATTATCCTAGCATCACAACTACATCAAACATCTTTTTTGTAGAGCTTCCAGTAAAATATGATGGCGTTTGGGTATTTCCTGTAGGGATACAACATGCCTTATGGTTTATTTATGGTAGCCAACTGCCATCTGTCTATAGCGTAAAGAGTGAGAAAGAATCATTCGATTATAGTAGTAAGACAGCAATCCAACAAAATTACTTATTTGGTTTTGATAAAGAAGGTATTATTTACGAACTCAAGCAGTAGGCAGTATGAATACAAAGAAGATTACGATTATCATTTTGGCTTGTATTCTCCTTCTTAGTTTTTTACTCAAGCTTTATAGATTTGATGGCCCAATTGCAGATTGGCATTCATGGCGGCAGGCTGACACGTCAGCGGTTTCCCGAAACTTTGTTCAGCATGGCTACGATATCCTTCATCCTCGATTTGATGATCTTTCCAATATCCCTTCAGGTGTAGATAATCCTGAAGGTTATCGTTTTGTAGAGTTCCCTCTTTATAATCTTGCGCAAGCAGGATTATTTGATTTCATAGGTTTTTTTAGCCTAGAAGAATGGGGGAGACTTGTGAGTATTTTTGCTTCACTTTTAGCTATACTATTTATCTATTTTATTGTTTCACGACATAGTAACCAAGCAATTGGTCTTTTATCTGCAGGGTTTTATTCGTTTATTCCGTACAATATTTATTATAGTCGTACGATCCTTCCTGATACTTCAATGGTTATGGCAATACTCGGAGGGATCTTATTCTTTGATCTATGGTTATCAGAGAGTATAAAACCTAAAACTAAAAAAATAAAACAAAGAAGCAAAAGTATAATTTTTTTCTTACTTGCATTACTTTTTACTCTCTCTGCATTTCTCCTTAAACCCTATGCACTCTTTTTTACTCTTCCCATGTTTATATTGGCCTATCAAAAATGGGGATTTAGTTTTATCAAAAAATGGCCACTTTGGCTCTTTGCTCTTCTTGCGGTCATACCATTGGTCTGGTGGCGTTGGTGGATGATGCAATTCCCCGAGGGTATACCAGCCAATGCATGGCTTCTCAATGGTAATGGCATTCGTTTCCGTCCGTCATTTTTCCGTTGGATCTTATATGAACGATTAACGGTTCTTATCAGTGGATACGTTGGGATTATTGTCCTTTTCTTTGGGGTATATAAACTGAGAATACTCAAAGAATGGCTTTTCTTTTTATCATTTTTACTAAGTTCCATTGCCTATACGATCATTTTTGCTACAGGCAACGTACAACATGACTATTATCAGATACTTATTATGCCAAGTATTGCCATTTTTTATGGCATTGGAGCATACTATTTATATAAGTCTTCAATTGTTGGGAAAGTAGTTCTTATTTTGGCTACCGTTGGTATGTTCTGGTTTGGTTGGCAGCATGTGAAAGATTACTTTAATATCAATAATCCTTCGATCGTTACAGCTGGAAAAGTGGTGGATGCTATTACTCCAAAAGACGCAAAAGTTATCGCAAACTATACTGGTGATACGTCATTTTTGTACCAAACAAATCGAAAAGGTTGGCCAAGCTTCCAGAAGTCAGTACCTGAGCTTGCTGAAATGGGGGCTGATTATCTTATCCTTGCAAACCCTACCGAGCAAGATATGGTTTTTTCCAAAGACTACAAGGTTGTTGCAAAAACAGCACAATATGTTATCTTTGATCTACATAAAAAATAAAAATTATGAAAAAAAACACCTTACCAATAGATCGTACGACATGGGATTTGTCTCCTTTGTTTACTTCCGATGATGACCCTACTATTAACGAACAGAGAGTCGCAACAAAGAAAGCAAATGATCATTTTATTGAAAAATGGGAAAAAAGAAATGATTATTTATCAGATGCACAAGTACTAAAGGAAGCGCTTGATGAATACGAAGCATTAATACGCCTGTATCATACCTCTGGTAATGAAGGGTATTACTTTTGGCTTCGTACCCAACAAGATCAGCTTGATTCCAAGCTCAAAGCAAAATTTGCTAAAGTGTTAGATTTTAGTAATCAAATACAGAATCAAATTCAATTCTTTGAACTTCGACTTGCCAAGGTTTCCCGAGAGCAACAGGTAGTTTTTTTGCAAGACAAAGAACTCACTAGTTACAAACATTTTCTAGAAAATATTTTTGCTCAAGCGGCTCATGTACTTAGTGAAAACGAGGAAAAAATTCTTACGTTAAAGGCAGATCCTGCCCAGGAAAAATGGGAAACAATGGTTTCTTCATTTCTCTCTAAAGAAGAAAAAGAAGTGATTACTGAGGAAGGTAAGAAGGAAAAGAAAAATCTTGAACAACTTCTTACCCTCATTACCAGTAAAAATAAAAAAGTTCGTGATACATCTGCCGTGGCCCTAAACGAAATACTCGATAAATACAAAGAGGTTGCCGAAGCAGAAATGAATGCCATCATGGCCAATAAAAAAATTGACGATGAACTCAGGCATTTTTCTCGTCCAGATGCTGCACGTCATTTGAGTGATGATATTGCAACAAGCGCTGTTGACGCTTTAATTCAAGCCGTTTCACAAAGAAATGACATCTCTCAGCGTTTTTATACATTAAGAGCGAAGCTTTTTGGCATTAAAAAATTAGCTTACCATGAAAGAATGGTTGAATACTCGGCAAAAGAATTAAATTTTACTTTTCAAGAATCAGCAGATTTTGTCTCGAACGTCTTTACTCATCTTGACCCCGAATTTACAAAAATTTTGACACGATTTCTAAACAATGGACAGATAGATGTATATCCCAAAAAAGGGAAAAGAGGAGGAGCTTTTTGTGCGCATTGGCTTATTTCGCAACCTACGTATATCCTTCTCAATCATACCAATAAACTTCGCGACGTTCTAACACTCGCTCACGAAATGGGACATGGCATCAACAACGAACTGATCAAGCAAAAACAACATGCGCTTGATTTTGGGACACCACTTTCAACGGCTGAATGTGCCAGTGTCTTTATGGAAGATTTTGTTTTGGAAGAAGTTTTGAAAACAGCAGATGAAGAAACACAGCTTGGAATTTTGGTAGCAAAGCTTGATGATAATATCGCAACTGCATTTAGACAAATTGCTTGTTATCAGTTTGAGCAAGAAATGCATGCAACCTTTCGAGAAAAAGGATATCTTTCTTATGCTGAAATAGGGAAAATCTTTCAAAAATATATGAGTGCCTATATGGGGCCAGCCATTGAACAGTCTCCCGGAGCTGAAAATTGGTGGATATACTGGAACCATATACGAAGCTTCTTCTACGTCTACTCATATGCGAGTGGTTTGCTCATAGCGAAGTTTATGCAAAACAAAGTAAAGCAAGACCCCTCCTTTATTAATCAGGTAAAAGTGTTCTTGTCATCAGGGCTTTCTGCTTCTCCAAAGGATATCTTCGGCAAAATGGATATCGATATTACTGATGCTGCTTTTTGGCATGCGGGTCTTGATGAAATAGAATTGCTACTCAACCAAACAGAATCCCTCGCTAAAAAATTAGGAAAGATTAGCTAAATAAGATTACATGAATATATTAATGCTTTCATCGTATTTGCCTTACCCTCTTCATTCTGGAGGACAGGTTCGATTATATAATCTTATCAAGGAGCTTTCTTCCAAACATGATATTACACTCATTTGTGAAATACGCCCACATCAAAATGATTCTGATATTGCAGCAGTAGCAAAAATTTGTAAAAAGGTTATTACGGTACCACGTCGTAAGCAATGGTCAATCAAGAATATTGTGAAGTCTGCAACGACAGCTCATTCATTTCTTTTTACTGGACATCTCAATCAAGAAATGACACAAAGCATTTTGGAAGCGACATCAAAAGAATCGTTTGACCTTATTCATGTTGAAACATTTTATGTCATGCAAAATCTCCCTGCATTTACGAAAAGAATCCCAATTGTCCTTGTTGAACATAATATCGAATACAAAGTGTATGAAAAATTTAGGCAACAAGCCCCCCTTCTAACACGTCCTCTGTTTGCTATTGATATTGCAAAAATAAAAAAAGAGGAAGAATACTTCTGGAAGAAAGCTACTCGTCTGGTGGCTGTTTCTGAGGAAGACAAGAAAGTGATGGAGCAAGCTGGCATGAAACCTCTTGTTGTTTCCAACGGTGTTAATCTTGATGAGTTTCGTCCGAAAGATATCCAAAAATCCTTTGCAGACTCTGAAAAAAAACTACTCTTTATGGGTGATTTTCGATGGATCCAAAATAAAGATTCTGTGGAATTTATTATCAAAGAGATATGGCCTATCATTAGGGGAAAGGGGAAAGGGGAAAGCGCAAATTTAAAACTGTGGATAGTGGGGCGAAATATTCCCGAGTCTATAAAACAACTAACCAATGATCCTGATATATTTTTTGATGAGCAAAGTTCAGAAAAAACTGCCCCAGAACTTTTTCATGATGCGTACGCATTACTTGCTCCAATTAGAGTCGGAGGAGGGACAAGTTACAAAATTATCGAATCTATGGCTTGTGGCACACCCGTCATCACTATGCCGTTGAGTGCAATGGCTTTGCAGGCAAAAGAAGGGAAGCATCTTTTGGTAGGCAAAACACCAGATGAATTAGCTGAGAAAACAGTACAGCTTTTGACTGATAAAAAACTGTATGAAGCAATCAGTAAAAAAGGGAGAGAGCATATTGAGGAAAAGTATAGTTGGAAAGAAATAGGAAAAGAATTGGAAAAGGTTTACGAAAGTGCTGTTTAGGTTTTGTCATTCTCGCGACCTTGCCTGCCGGCAGGCAGGATGCGGGAATCCATTAAATAGATCTTCGGGTTAAGCCCGAAGATGACAGATTTATTTGTTATGAAACAAACGGATTTATCTATTATTATTCTTAACTATAATACCAAAGCGATAACGATTGAAGCGATTCGATCAATAGAAAAGAATTATCTGCAAGAAGTTTCTTCTGGAACATATGAAGTGATTGTTACAGATAATGCTTCTTCTGACGGTTCTCTTGAGGCTTTAAAAAACTTTCAAAGGCAGACAAAAATAACATCGTTTCATGTCATAGATAATGGAGGAAATATTGGCTTTTCAGCTGGGAACAATAAAGGAATTCCGTATGCTCACGGAAGATATATTTTATTTCTTAATCCAGATACGATAGTCTATCCCAAGACCCTTAGCAGAATGGTTTCTTTTATGGACGGACATCCAAAAGCTGGTGCAGCAACCTGTAAAGTAGAAGTCTCCGATGGTCACCTAGACGAAGCCGCACATCGAGGGTTTCCAACTCCTTGGAACGGCTTTACTCATTTTAGTAAGCTTGAAAAGCTCTTCCCAAAAAGTAGCATCTTTGCTGGATACACACAGGGATGGAAGGATATGACAAAAATACATGAAGTTGATGCAATCGTTGGTGCGTTTCTCTTTGTTCGTCGTGAAGCGGGAGAAGCAATAGGGTGGTGGGATGAAGATTATTTTTTTTATGGCGAAGATTTG
Source organism: Patescibacteria group bacterium (assembly GCA_038063415.1). Lineage (GTDB taxonomy): Bacteria > Patescibacteriota > Microgenomatia > Levybacterales > UBA12049 > JBBTVD01. Next base: position 40,646 of record JBBTVD010000017.1, on the reverse strand, counting down.
CAATTTTGTTATGATCTGAAACAGGAAGGTTATCAAATTTATTATGTTCCCGATGTTAGCATTCTGCATTATGGGGGAGTCTCAAGTGGTATTAAAAAGAGATCCCAAGCAATGACGACAGCAGATAAAGAGAGAAAAAGAAAAATTCAAAAAGCTCGATTCTCAGCAATGAGAATTTTTTACAAAAAAAACTATGAGAAGAAATATCCGGAATCTATTAATTGGTTAGTAGGTCAGGGGATTACTATCCTTGAAAAAATGTTTTGATATGAAAATTGGAATTGATTGTCGGTTATGGAAACAAACAGGCGTTGGACGATATATTCGAAATCTTGTTTGGGAACTACAAGAAATAGATCATACAAACGAATATGTATTATTTTGTTTACCCAATGATGCTAAGGTTCTCAATACTTCTCTTGCAAAATCCCAAAATACATTGAAGTGGAAAGTTGTTGTTACTGATATTCATTGGCATTCGCTTGCTGAACAAATTACCTTCCCTCAAATTTTATATAAAGAAAAGCTTGATTTAATGCATTTCCCTTATTTTTCTTTACCAATTTTGTATAACAGACCATTTGTTGTAACAATCCATGATCTGATTATCACCCATTTTCCAACAGGTAAAGCGTCTACATTGCCATTACCACTTTACTACCTTAAACGATTTGCCTATGAGTATATCGTTAAACAGGCTCTTAAAAAGGCAAAAAAAATCATTGTACCGTTACATGCTGTTGAGAAAGATTTAAAACAGACGTTTCGTGTACGATCAGATCATATTGCGGTAACCTATGAGGGAGTTGATGAAAGCATTAAAAATACTTTAGCCTTTCCCTCTAACGCTTTCCCCTATTTCCTTTATGTGGGGAATGCCTATCCTCACAAAAATATCGAGCGATTGATAGAATCCTTTTTACAATTTCGTAAAGAAGAAAAAAAAGATATTGCTTTAGTTCTTGTTGGAAAGAATGATTATTTTTATAAACGAATAGAGAAAGAAATTTTAGGTAAAAAACACGAGGGAATTATCTTTAAGCATGATATCACTGATACTGAGCTTTTCTCTTTATACAAAAATGCTCGCGTATTTGTCTCGCCATCGCTTATGGAAGGTTTTGGGTTGCCAGCCCTTGAAGCAATGAGTGTTTCTTGTCCTGTACTTGTATCAGATATTCCTTCTTTTAAAGAAGTTTGTCAGGATGCTGCATTTTATTTTGATCCATATAGTATTTCTGATATGAAAAAGAAGATGCAGTTTGTGTATAATCTGGACAGTAAAAAATTGCAAGTATATAAAGATCGGGGAATTATTCGAGTAAAAGATTTCTCTTGGAAAGAAATGGCAAAGCAAACGCAAAAAGTATATGAAAGTAGCATTGGTGTACGACAGAGTAAATAAATGGGGAGGAGCGGAGCGTGTACTGCTTGCTCTGCATAAACTTTTTCCTGAGGCACCATTGTATACCTCTGTCTACCACAAAAAAAATGCTGGTTGGGCTGATGCCTTTGCAATACAAACATCTTTTTTACAAAAAATACCAGGAGTCTCTTCTCGTCATGAAATAATTCCCTTTTTAATGCCACTTGCGTTTGAACAATTTTCTTTTGATAGGTACGACTTAGTTATTTCAGTAACCAGTGAATCTGCAAAAGGCATACTTACCAAACCTCATACGAAACATATTTGTTATTGTTTAACCCCAACGAGATATTTATGGAGTGGCTATCAGACTTATTTTCCAAGTCGATTGATGCAGCTTGCAGCTAAACCTACCGTTAATGCTTTGCGTAATTGGGATAAGGCAGCAGCACATCGTCCTGATCAAATGATTGCTATCTCTGAGGAAGTAAGCAAAAGGATAAAGAAGTACTATGACCGTGATGCCATGGTTATTTACCCGCCGACTGATTTAGGTGAATCGTATAACCCGATGAAGAAAAAGACCAAAAATAAAAATGGTGATTATTTTCTTATTGTTTCTCGTTTATCCAACTTTACCCGATATAAGAGAATAGATCTTGCTATTGAAGCTTGCTCCACCTTAAAAGTTCCGTTAAAAGTTATCGGTTCAGGCAGTTGGAAAAAAGAATTGCAAGCAAAAGCAGGTTCATCAGTCGAATTTTTGGGAAGTGTTAGTGATGAGCAGTTAATTTCTTATTATGAAAATTGTCGGGCGCTTATTTTTCCGGGTGTTGAAGACTTTGGGCTAACCATTATTGAAGCGCAGCGTTTTGGCAAACCAGTGATTGCCTACCGGGGTGGAGGATCTCTTGAGACAATCAAAGAAGGAAAGACTGGCATTTTCTTTGACAAACAGACCAAAAAATCTTTAATGGAAGCAATAAAAGCATTTGAAAAGATACACTTTGATAGTAGAGAAGCAAAGCGTCATTTCCAAAAATTTAGCTTTGAATCATTCAAGAAAAAGTTTATGGGGGTTGTATAAAACGAGGAGGCAAGTTATAATAGAAAGATATCTTATAAGATAAATCTATGAAGATCGTTATTTTTGCTGGTGGAGTAGGGACCAGACTTTGGCCTCTCTCAAGAAAAAATAGTCCGAAACAGTTTGGTAAGATGATCGGAGATAAGTCGACTTTGCAGCAGACGATTTCCCGTTTGCTTCCCGAATTTCCTGCTGAAGACATTTACATTGCTACGGGTAAGCGATATGAATCTATTGTCCGAGAGCAATTGCCTTTTATTCCTGCAGAAAACTTTATTTTTGAGCCCACAATGCGAGATGTTGGTCCAGCAATCGGTCTTTCGGCTTACCTTCTTGCAAAAAAATTCCCTGATGAGCCTGTCGCTATTCTTTGGAGTGATCACATGGTAAAGCATGAAGAAACATTTCGTAAGATGCTCCTTCTTGCAGAAAAGCAAATAAGTTCACAAAAAGCAAAGTTCTTATTTATTGCACAGAAACCTCGTTTTGCAAATCAAAATTTAGGATGGATCGCACTCGGGAAAAAAGCTGAAGACATTGAAGGAGAACATCATGAAGCTCTTTATAATTTTCATCGATTGATTTATCGTCCTAAACTAACAGAAGCACACGAATTTTTTGAAGATAAAAAATATGTATGGAACCTTGGCTACTTTGTAACAACTCCTCGTTTCTTAACATCTCTCTTTGAACAATATGCGCCAGAAATAAGTGAAGGATTAAATAAGATACAAGATGCCTATCAAACTGAAGATTTCGCAAAGGTTCTGGATGAAGTATATCCTACACTCGAAAAGATTAGTTTTGATGATGCAATCCTCGTGAAATTGCCTCCACAGGGATTACAAGTTATATCTGTTGATTTGGGTTGGAGCGATGTCGGTGCGTGGGATGCCCTAAAAGAAGCACTAACTGATAGTATTGAAGAAAATATTACTCACGGTAATGTTATGATCGAGAACAGTACCGATTCCCTTGTTTTTAACTATTCCGAAAAATTATGTATTGGTATCGATCTTGCAGAAACGTTAGTTATTGAGACAGACGATGTTCTTCTTGTTTGTCCTAAGACTTCAGTTCCCAAGATCAAAAAGTTTGTTGAACGACTCAATGGAACTGAATACGAACATTTAGTGTAGCATGCCATACACGGAACTCCAGACAAATCACTACTATAACCTCATTAAGCGAGGGATGGATATTATCTTTTCTATCCTTCTTATTGCTATCTTCTCTCCTGTACTTCTTCTGGTTGCCCTTGCTATCAAACTAGAGTCTCCGGGTCCTATCCTTGCTGATACTCCTGAACGAGTAGGCAAAAAAGGAAAGAAATTCAAAATGTATAAGTTCCGTTCTATGATTCAAAATGCGCATCATATTTTGCGTGAAGATCCCCAATATGCCAAACTTTATGCAGAATATAAAAAAGGAAGTTACAAACTAAAGCAGGATCCACGAATTACAAAGATTGGACGAGTTCTTAGACGATACTCACTTGACGAATTGCCACAGTTTTTTAATGTCCTTGAGGGAGAGATGAGTCTGGTTGGTCCACGCGCATACTATCCTGACGAATTAGAAAATCAACAAAAAGAATATCCACATACAAGAAAAGCGGTTAAGATTGTGTTAAGTGTTAAACCTGGTATTACGGGATTTTGGCAGGTAACTGGAAGAAGTGAAGTAAACTTTGATAAACGAATTGAAATGGATGCGTCATATGTTAAAAGACGATCCATTCTGTATGATCTTTGGATTATTTTGAAATCTCCCTGGGCAATGATCTCTGGTCGAGGGGCACTGTAAGAAACTTTAGAGTTGACAATGGTAAAGAAAGTTCAGTATGATATACTGACATGAGTGGTTTTAAAAAGATAGAGTTTAGTAATACAACTTCTGCAGCGAAGCAGGATGCAGCAGGAAGAAAGGGAGTTATGGCTAAAAAGAAGAAGAAATTTAAGATACCTCGAAAACTTGCGATAGCACTTGGTGTTGTCGTTGGGCTTTCCCTCCTTATGCTTATTCCAGCATATTCGACCTACCAGTCTGGTCTTAAGACCTACCGTGAAGCAAAACTTATTGGTGATGCTGTTAAAAAACAAAATCTTGCTGTGGCAGCGGAACAAATAACCAAGACCAAAAAGTCTCTTAAGGAAACACAACAAAATTTTAATTTGCTTATCCCTCTCAAATTCGTTCCAATTGTCGGTTGGTATTATAGTGATGCAGAACACGCGCTAAAGGCTGCAGACCATGGACTTGATACCGCAACTATTATTACCGATAGCTTAGAGCCTTATACTGATGTCTTAGGGCTTAACGGTGAAGGGACATTCTCAGCTGGTTCTGCTGAAGAGCGAATTAAGACTGCTGTTATGACAACAGGTAAAATTACTCCTGAAATTGATAAAATTGCAGAAAAGCTAGACTTAGTACAAAAAGAAGTCGATCAAATTCAACCATGGCATTATCCGTCACTTATTTTTGGAAAAGATATTCATGATCAGATTGCTGGTACTCGTGAATTAGTTGATCAAAGTACTCTGTTTGTGAACGATGCACGTCCACTTGTTAAAATGCTTCCATCATTACTTGGAGAAAAAGAGCCTAAGAAATATCTCATTCTCTTCCAAAATGATAAAGAACTTCGTCCTACAGGAGGTTTCCTTACTGGTTATGCAATCTTCCGTGTTGACCAAGGGGTTATTACTCCAGAGAAAAATGAAGATATCTATGATCTTGATAATACTATTGCCAATAAGCCAAAAGCTCATCCTGCCATTCTTAAATATCTTTCTGGAGTATCGGTCATGAACCTGCGTGATAGCAATATGTCGCCAGATTTTATTGAATCAATGCAGGATTTTCGTTCACTTTATGATAGGGCAGGAGGGAAAACTGAAGTTGATGGTATTATCGCTCTTGATACTCACTTTTTAGTCTCTGTTATCAAAATACTTGATGATACGATAACGGCAGGAGGTATGACGTTTACTACCAAAGAAGATCCACGTTGTGATTGTCCACAGGTTATTTATGCACTTGAAAATAATATTTCACGGCCTGTTGGGTACATCCGTACAGAAAGAAAGAGCCTTCTGGGTGATCTCTTAAATGCGTTACTTGTCAAAGCACTTTCATCTTCTCCAAAGCTTTATTGGGGTCCTTTGTTCCAGAGCATCGTTAAAGATACCGGCGAAAAGCATGTCCTTTTCTATCTCTTTGATAAAGATGCACAACAAGGTGTAGAAGCGCTTAATGCAGCTGGAAAGATTCAAGAATTTGATGGCGACTATCTCCATATCAATGAGGCTAATTTCTCAGGAGCAAAAGTAAATATCTTTATGCAAGAGACTGTCGACAGTAACTACGAAGTCGATCGTGATGGGGTTATTACAAAAACTGTTACTATTAATTACAAGAATCCTTATCCTCCATCCGATTGTAACTTAGAGCGAGGTGGACTCTGTCTTAATGCAACCTATCGTGACTGGATCCGTGTGTATGTACCAAAAGGTAGTGAGCTTATTGAGAGTAAAGGATCTGAAGTGAAAGTGGTAACCGAAGAAGATCTTGGCAAAACAGTCTTTGAAGGATTCGTAACTGTCAGGCCACAAGGTGTTGCAACCTATACCTTGAAGTACAAATTACCATTCAAGCTTGCATCAAACGCACAACTTCCAATACTGCTTCAGAAGCAGCCAGGAACCTATGGGTATGACTACAACATATCAGTTGATGGCAAAAAGAAAGAGAACTTCCCATTATTGACAGATAAAGAGCTTATGATCAAGTTGTAAGCCGTTGGTTATTCCCGTATACTAGCTGCATGAGGAGCTTTAAGACAGAAGGTATTATAATCAAACGCCTCAATTATAAAGACGCAGACCGTATCCTCACTATTTTTACTAAAGAGCATGGTAAGATTGCAGTAAAAGCTGCTGGAGTCCGCAAGATTACCAGTCGACGTTCTTCTCATATTGAACTTTTTAATCACACAGGTATGACGCTTTATCAAAGTACTACGGGATTTCCCGTACTGACTGAAGCGGTGGTCATTGATCATTTTTCTCCAATCAAAAAGAATCTTGAAACCATTGGGCATGCTTACCATCTTTGTGAGCTCGTAAATGGACTTTGTCCTGAACAACAAGAAAACTATGCAGTCTTTGCACTGTTGAAGAAGACTCTTGCGGCACTTGCCCAGCGTATAGAAGCTACATCCGAAGAATTACGGAAGATAATTCATACTTTTGAAATAGAGTTGCTTAGTATTTTGGGCTATTGGCACAAGAGTGAAGTCGTTCCGGCGACGATGGATGTCTCAGCATTTATTGAAGATATTATGGAGCGCAAGCTCAGAAGTAAAGCTATTTTCTCCAAATTATCCTAACTAAAGCCATCGTGAGTTCTAGAACGAATCCGAACAGTATAATGTTCGGATATGGAAAAGAGAGGAAAGATCACACCAGAAGAAAGGGATAAAATCTCCGTTCTTTTGGCAGAGAAAAACAGTTTGCGAAGTATCGCCAAAGAGCTTGGCAGGAGTGTATCTTCAATCAGTGAGGAGGTGAAACGCAACAGCAGTAGTGGCGTGTATACGGCAATTACGGCACAAGAACTCAGTGAGCAAAGAAATACTCTCAGCAGAAAGACCAACCCACTCAAGAGTAAAACAATCTATGCATATGTTTACGAGAAATTACGGAGCGGTTGGAGTCCAGAACAGATAGCAGGAAGACTGAAGCGGGATAACAAAAATAGACAGGTCATTTGTCATGAGACCATTTATCGGTATATCTACAGCAAAGAAGGACGAGAGAAGAACCTTACGGAATACTTAGTGAGACATCACTACAGACGAAGAACATGGCACAGTCGGCATCTCTACCGAAGAGGCATTGCAAACAGAACGAGTATCCGTTTGAGGCCAAAAGAGGTAGACAGCAGGAAAACATTTGGGCATTGGGAGACAGATGTTGTAGAAGGAAGAGCTCACCAAGGTGGGATACAAACATTGCTTGAGAGGAAGACACGATTCTTTCAAGCAAAGCTTTTAGAGAGGATAGATTCTGAGTATGGAGTAGCCGCACAACGAGATATGTTGGTGCAATTTCCATACCAAGCCAGACAAACCGTGACCATGGATAACGGGAAAGAAAACTACAATCATCATAAGTTAACCAGATGGTTAGGGATACAGACATATTTCTGTGATCCGTATTGTTCATGGCAGAAAGGAGCAAATGAGAACCATAACGGAGTGCTTAGAAGATATATTCCAAAGAAAGCAACCTTAGCAGGGCTAACGCAAGAAGACTTAAATGCCATCATTGAGGAGATCAATCAGCGACCAAGAAAATGTCTTGGGTATGAAACCCCTGAAGAAGTCTTCACAAGAGAGCTGAAATTGAGTACAATGCAGAAGTATTCGGATTCACTTTAGAATTCACCCATATGCTAAAATGGTTTACTATGCAGAAAGATTATCAATATATTTTATTTGATTGGGATGGATGTCTTGCTGATACCTTACCTATTTGGCTTGAGGGATATAAGCGGGCTTTTGCCCATTTTAATATTTTTCCAACTGATGAGGAAATTGTTACCAAGGCTTTTGGCGATTGGAGATCTGCGTTGCAATTTGGCGTTTCTGAAGAAGATCTACAAAAATTTGATAGTATCTTTATTGGTTACGTGCAAGATTTTATGCCCGACGTTGCTGTTCATGAGTATGTTGTTGAAATGTTGCATGATCTTAAAAAACAAGAGAAAAAAATTGCAATTGTTTCAACTTCAGTAAAGGAGTTTATCTTGCCAGCATTACAAAAGCATAATGCAGCAGAGTATATTGATCACATTATTGATGGAAGAGATGTAGTCAATCATAAGCCACATCCTGAGTCACTCTATAAGGCGCTGGAAGTCTTGCAAGGACAAAAAGAGCAGGCAATTATGATTGGCGATTCAGCCAAAGATATAAAGGCCGGCAAGAATGCAGGGATAACAACAGCTGTCTACTATCCAGACGCAAATCATGTACTCTATACGCAAGACTTTATAAATAATTTAGAGGCGGATTTTGTTATTACTGATTTTCGAGAATTACCTCAGATTCTTTAAAAACGCCTAATCAACTTTTTTGTCATTCCTGCGAAGGCAGGAATCCATCTCCTGGATCCCCGCATACGCGAGGATGACAACAGACACGTACATTTATTTCTTCTTAAAATATTCAGGGAAGTTTTTATAGGCAGGTGAAGGAAATTTTCCCTTCTCAAAAAGCTCTTGTCGCTCTTTATATTTATTTACCTTTGCTGGATACCAATCTTGCCCTTGCATACATGGACTATTTTTATGTTTCTGATAAATCTTCTCAAATGAGTCAGCCCAATCAGAATAGGTACTGGTTGAACAGAGACTGTCAGTTCCATATCTCTCGCGATATTGAAAAAGAACATAGGGAATATGGAGAAAACCCTGTGGGTATTTCTCTCCGAGTTGCATAAGAAAATCCCAGTCTTCAAAACGTGTTATCTCTGTATTCCATTTAATAGTTTTTTTTGCTTCTCGTGTATGGAACAGGCCAGTACTCGTAGTTTTTATTTGCCAATGATATATATCTTGCAGTGTAATTGTTTCTTTTTGAAACGACGTTGATTCTTTAAAATCCAGAAGTTGGTAGTGTTCATCATAACATTCAATACGCCGATTATAGTTTGAAATACCAAATACTGCATGTGGATTTCTCTTCAAAAATTCTACAAGAGTTGTAAGAAAATTTTCGTATAATGTATCATCGCTATCAAGATATACAATGATATCTCCTTGTGCCTTTTTGAATCCGATATTTCGAGCATTTGCCACGCCAGCATTCTGTATTTTCTTATAGGAAATTCTGGGGTCTTTTTGAAACTGTGCTACGACCTGCTCAGTATTATCTGTCGATCCATCATCAATGATAAGAAGCTCCCAGTGTGGATAGATTTGCTTTTGCACACTTTGGATCGTCTTCCAGATGATATAGCCACGGTTATAGGTGGGAAGGATGATAGAAAAGGTCAGCATATAATTATTATATCATTGTTGCAAGTATTTCTTGATCCAGAAATAAGAGTAGAGATCCTGAAATAAATTCAGGATGACAATATCCTGGATTCCCGCTTTCGCGGGAATGACGGGAGATGCTATAATACATCTATGGCTGATATAAATAGTGCCCCGATTAAATCGGAGGTTATGGAAAAAATTGTTGCGCTCTGTAAACGTCGTGGTTTTATCTATCCTGGTTCTGAAATTTATGGTGGTCTTGCAAATACCTATGATTATGGTCCAGTAGGTACAGAACTCCTTCGAAATATTAAGAATCTCTGGTGGAAATATTTTATCCAAGAGCGAAGTGATATGGTAGGACTTGATGCAAGTCTCATCTCACATCACAAGATTTGGGAAGCTTCAGGGCATACGGCAGGATTTGCCGATGCAATGGTTGATTGTAAAAGTTGCAAATCGAGATATAGAGCTGATCATTTGATTGAAGATTTTATTGAAGGCAACGAAGATAATCTTGAGAAGTTTCCTGAAAAGTTTAATTCTCTAGAAAAATCTTTAAAAGACAAATTACTAGAAAGTATCTCAGCAGCAAAAGTTGAAGGTTTATCCATAGAAGAATTAACTATTCTAGTAGAAAAACTCGGTATTTCTTGTCCAAATTGTGGCAAAAAAGATTGGACGTCAATTCGTAAATTTAATCAACTTTTCCCTGTACAACTTGGTATTGTTGAAGGTGAGCAAGGACAAGCATATCTACGAGGAGAGACTGCACAAGGTATTTTTATTAACTTTACCAATGTCGTCAATTCCAATCGCGTGCGCCTCCCCTTTGGTATCGGACAAATTGGAAAATCTTTTAGAAATGAAATAACCCTTGGTAATTCAGTTTTCCGAACGATAGAATTTGAACAAGGTGAAATTGAATACTTCTTCGATCCTGAAGTGACTGATTGGGAGAAGGCATATGAAGAATGGAAGAAGACGATGGATACATTTGTGACCAAAAAGCTCGGTGTAAAAGGATCAAATCTTCGTTGGAGGCCACATACTGATGAAGAACGATCATTTTATAGTCAACGTACTGAAGATTTAGAATACAAGTTCCCCTTTGGTTTTAAAGAACTGTGGGGACTAGCCTATCGAACCAATTACGATCTTAATCAGCATCGTGAATTTTCAAAGAAAGAGCTTTCTATTGTCGATCCACAGACCCAAAAGAAAATTGTGCCGCATGTTATTGAGCCGGCGGTTGGTATTAATCGATTGCTCCTTATGACACTCGTTGATGCCTATGAAGAAACTGAGGGTAGAATAGTTCTCAAACTTGATCCAAAGATTGCTCCGTATAAAGTGGCTGTATTTCCACTCCTTGCCAACAAAGAACCGTTGGTTGCAAAAGCTCAAGAGATCTTCAATGAGTTGAAAAAAGACCTTATGGTAGTTCTTGACGATCGAGGGAATATTGGTAAAAGATACTTGGCTCAAGATGAAATCGGGACTCCATGGTGTGTGACAGTTGATTTTGAATCCCTTGATGATGGTATGGTGACGGTAAGAGATCGGGATACCAAAGAACAGCCAAGAGTATCTATCGCAGATTTGCACGATTACTTTGCCAAGAGACTTACTTAATTCTGTCATCCCGCACTTGATGCGGGATCCATGGATTCCCACCTTCGTGGGAATGACAAGAAAAGGGTCTCGCTTGACACGTAGAATAAATGTAGAGTATCCTAACAATATGCTTAAGAATAAAAACGTCCAGCTTGCTATTGGTGTAGGGGTAATCCTTGCAATCCTCTTTGGTGGCTATTTCCTCATTGCTGGTAAGAGTAAAACACCTCCACCAGTTGTAGAAGAATCAGAAGACGTGGTACATGAACTTTCTCCAAAGGATTTGGGTTTGAGCTTTGATCTCTCTCCAGATGGAAAGAAAGTAAAGTTTATTATCAAAAATATTACCGGTATCGAGTCTATCGAATACCAACTGACCTATGAAGCGGATTCGACAGCACAGGAACAACGTGATGGCAGTGAGCCTCGGGTACAGCGAGGGATTACGGGTGAAGCTGAGCTAGATTTTGAAGATTCCGAATACGAATCACCTTGGCTTGATCTGGGTAGTTGTTCTGTCAATGTTTGTCGGTATGATAAAGGTGTCGAATCAATTGACCTCACCCTGAAGATTGTCAAAGAAGGAAAGACCTATCATACTGAAGACACCTTCGAGTTATAGTTTCTTCATATTATTACTATCTTCTTCGTCATCCTCGCGTACGCGGGGATCCAAATGTTGATATCTAGATTCCGGATCAAGCCCGGAATGACAGTATATTTCTTTCTTACATTCCCTTTCTCCATATAGTGGCTTGTCTACTCAACATACACTACACTTAATATTTTCACGATTGACAACTTTTCACAGAAGGTGCACAATATATGAGTAGTCTGAATTAGGAAAAAGTAGGATAAAAATATGTTACTTGGGCAATACGAAGCAAAAATAAGTGAAAAACACCAAGCAGCATTACCAAAAAAATTCCGTGAAGTATTGGGTGAAAAGCTTATCATAACGAAAGGATTTGAGAATTGTCTGTTGGTTGTTTCTGAGGAAAGTTGGAAGACTTTACTTGAAGGAACTGAGGGTAAACCCTTTACCAATAAAGCAACCCGTGAACTACAGCGCTTCTTACTCGGAAACGCAAGTTATGTAGAGCTTGATAGTAAAGGAAGGTTTGTTTTACCAGAATATTTACGAACCTTTGCCTCAATTGAGACTGAATTAGTTTTTGCCGGGCTACAGCGGTTCGTTGAAATCTGGGACAAAAAGAAATGGGAAGAGCAACAAAAAGATTTGGCAAAGAATATTGAATCAATCGCAGAAAAACTCGAGGAAAAGGAATAGGCAGGATGGATAGTTATCATACGAGTGTCCTCTTACAAGAGGCACTAGAACATTTACACATACAACAAGGAAAGACATACATTGACGCAACTTTTGGTGGTGGTGGCCATACTGGTGCAATTGTTGCACAGGGTGGGACAGTACTTGCCTTAGACGTAGATGAAGAAGCTCTATCGCGGGGTAATGAGATGTTTAAAAACGAGGAAAAAGTTACTCTCGTGAAGGGAAACTTTAAGGACATTGACAAGCTAGCAAAGACAAATAACGTAAAGAACGTTTCAGGAATTCTTTTTGACTTAGGAGTTTCTGGTCACCAATTTGATGTAGCAGAGCGAGGCTTTAGCCTTAAGCATGAAGGTCCGCTTGATATGCGAATGGATGCAGACTTGCAAGTCAAAGCAGCAGATTTACTTGCGATTTTAACAAAAGGAGAATTATATGAACTTTTTACTAAATTTGGTGAAGAAAGGTTTGCTTATGCCATTGCGAATAGTATTGTTCGCGCCCGTCAAGTAACGCCTATTACGACGACGATACAGCTGGCAGAGATTGTGAAACGATCAGTGCCGAGAAGTTCGTCGCCAATTCATCCGGCAACACGGGTGTTTCAGGCATTACGGATCGCTGTCAACGATGAGCTAGGTGTCATTCGCGATGTTTTACCAAAAGCATTGAGGTTACTTGAGTCGGGAGGAAGGATTGTTGTTATCTCTTTCCACTCACTTGAAGATCGGATTGTTAAACAGCAGTTTCGTGAATGGTCGGACAAGGGGTTGGGAAAAACGATAACCAAGAAGCCACTTATCCCGACTGATGAAGAAATAGCACAAAATAGCCGAGCGCGGAGTGCTAAAATGAGAGTTTTTGAAAAAATATGAAAAGACCAGTATTAATTATCGGAGGGTTATGTCTTATGATCTTTACCCTTGCGCTTGCAAGAGTAGCAATTGTGAACAGTATCTCAACTACTGGTGAAGAACTGGTGACAATCCAGACAGAGCTTGAAGAATATAAAAGGAAAAATGAAATCTTGAAAGAAAAATATTTACAGGAATCCTCATTAATTCATTTGGAAGAAAAGGCAGAAAAATTTGGTTTTGTTGAGGCAAAGTCTCAGATTAATCTCTCAGCTCCGTTGCCTTTGGCACGTAACTAATGCTATTCTACTGACATGACGTGGCGCTATCGCTTTGCCCTAGGGCTATTTTTTCTTTTATTCTTCTTTGTTGTTTGTCGGTTGTTTTATTGGCAAGTGGTTCGAGCTCAGGAATTAGTTTCCCTTGGTAAAGCGCAATATGGCAAAGAAGTTTCTCTTACCACTGAAAGAGGGGAAATCAAAACAGCTGATGATTTTTCAATCGTCGCCAATAAACTTGCTTACCTTGTCTATGTAAATCCTCGTTTGGTGAAAGAACGCGATACGTATGCAGAAAGGCTTTCCCCACTTCTTGAGATAGAGGAAGCAACGATTAGCGCCGTGCTTTCCGAAAATAAAGAAAAGTACTGGGTAGCGCTCAAACAAACCGTTGATAACAAGACAAAAGAGCGAATTGCTAATCTTAACTTACCAGGTGTGGGATTTGAAGAAAAACGTCTACGGTTTTATCCTGAAGGATCGCTTTCGGCAAAGCTTTTGGGATTTGTGGGCAAAGATGATTATGGTGAAGACAAAGGTTACTTTGGACTCGAAGGCTATTACGATAAGCAGCTACGGGGCAAGGCTGGGACAGCAACGATTATTCACGATGCATCAGGACAACCAATTCTGGCAAAAATGAATGAAAGCGTTCACAAAATTGATGGTCGCAATTTAGTTCTCCATATTGATCGGACGCTCCAGTATATGCTTGATCGGGAACTTAAAAAAGGCATTGAGACATATGGGGCAGTTGGGGGAATGGCAGCCATTATGAATCCAAAGACGGGAGGTATTCTCGCAATGTCTTCTTTTCCATCCTATGATCCCAGATCATATCATGAATATTCTGACAAGCTCTATCGAAATCCTTTTATCACTGATACCTATGAGCCAGGATCTACCCTCAAACCACTCGTAATGGGTTCTGCAATTAATCTTGATCTGCTGACTCCTGATACACAGTGTGATATCTGTGCTGGACCAGTGTCTGTCTCTGGTTATGAAGTAAAAACTTGGAATGATAAATATACCGCAAATTCGACGATGACGGAGGTTATCCAACACTCTGATAATACCGGAATGGTTTTTGTGGGGAGACTTCTTGGACTTGATCGGTTACTTGGATACTTTAACAAGTTTGGTATTGGTGAGATGACAGGAATTGACCTCCAAGGAGAAATTGCTCCAGATTTGCGACCAAGGGACGATTGGTATGCAATCGATTTGGCTACGGCAACCTTTGGACAGGGGATTACGGTTACCCCGATTGAGCTGTTGACAGCATTTTCTGCAATTGCCAATGGTGGCAATAGGATGGAACCACATGTGGTTGCTTCTGTTGAGACATCTGAAGGGGATATCATCAACATCCCTCCGAAAGTATTAAATAAGCCTGTCTCCGCCCAAACCGCTCGAATCATTACCGAAATGATGGTTAATGCTGTTGATAAAGGAGAATCCAAATGGGCAAAGCCAAAAGGCTATCGAATCGCTGGAAAGACTGGAACAGCGCAGATTCCGGTGGCGGGGCATTATGACCCCAATAAAACAATTACTTCTTTTGTCGGTTTTGGCCCAGCTGATGATCCACAGTTTTTGATGCTGGTTGTTATTGATCGGCCTAGTTCTTCTATTTATGGTTCAGAAACTGCTGCACCATTGTTCTTTAATGTTGCCAAGCATGTGCTTGCTTATTATGGGATTCCACCGACAAAATCAGAAAGTGAAGAGGAAGAATGACTCTTGATCCGTTCATGAATGAACATTTTTTCCGGGCGTAACTCGTTTCACTCAAAAATCCGTCCTCAAAAATGTTATTCATTCACGGATTTGATTAATCTATAGAATGCTGGCTCCGTCTGTAGCAGGTTCTGTTGTCATCAGAGGAAGTGGCTTCTCTCCATCAGCCGCCATAAGCATGCCTTGTGATTCTTCATCCATCATTTTTCGTGGAGCGAGATTAAAAACAAAGACAAATTGTTTGCCTTTGAGATCTTCAGGTGTATACCATTGTTTGATCCCAGAAAAGATTGTTCGAGTGCCTTCTTCTCCGAAGTCAACGGTCAATCGAAGGAGCTTTTCAGAACCTTCTTTCTCTTCGCAATTGACGATCGTTCCGACACGAAGGTCTAGTTTTGCAAAGTCGTCATAGGTAATAATCGGTTTCATACAGTAATATTATAACATAGGTGGTTATTCAAGCATGTGTTGATCGAGTAGTGCTTCTGTTCTTGTTAGTCTGTTTACTATTGAAGGAAAGTGCGCAACTAGTTTTAGTCCTTGTTCTCTGACTGATGCAGCGAGTGTATTCTTAAGTGCCATATTGGCAAAAATAATGTGGTTTGATTGCTGTACAGCTTTACTACCAGAGGTTTGCTCTTGGAAGTATGTTGTTAAAAAAGAGTTTGTATTGTGTGGCGCTTGAGTTATTTTGTGCAAAGCAATTCCTAATCGCCACGCACCCATTAATCCAACCATCATTCCTGCCCCAGCTGAAGGCCCCATAGGATGAGCAGCATCTCCTGCTAAGATACAGTGGTTTTGGAAATACGTTTCACATTGCCCCTGCCCTAATCGGAAAGAACTTGCCCAAAGAAATTTCTTAATTTTTACTGAAGGTAATTTTTCATGTAACAATGCTGTAGCTTTCTCTTCTTTTATCATTTCTTCTCGATTATCATTATCATTTAATCGATAAATAAAACGCCATCTATTGGGAGCAAAAAGGAAGAAACCATATGGGCGTTGTGGATCTAGAATGATTGAAGAAGTGTTCATAGGCAGATTACAAGTCATCTCAAAATCCGCTACTGCTGAAAATGTTCCGTAGTCTTTCCATAATCGTTTAATTCCAAGTGATTCCCTTACCGTACTATGCGCTCCGTCACAGCCTACAATCCATGGCGCTTTTACACGTATTTCTTTCTTGTCATGTATGAATGTCGCAAGAGCGTCATCGTTATTATTTTGGAGAGTTTTTAGTGTGAATCCCCGGTTAATAGTGACTAATCCTGTTTGTTTTGCTGCTTCTTCCAAAAGCTTCTCCGTATCATGTTGGGGAAGCTGTAACGTATAAGGGTAATCAGTAATAAGCTTATTAAATGGCAATGTGAGAAGTAAGTTATTCTCTCTACTTCTAAACTCATGCTTTATCCGTTTTACTCCACTTTGGATAAATGGCTCTTCAATCCCTAACCATGTCAGAAATTCTAATCCTTTTGGCATAATAACTATTGCTCTTGATTCATTTTCAGGTGTAGGTTGTATTCGAGATTCATAAAGAGTTGAGGGAATATGATACTTAGCAAGTACCAGAGAAAGTGCCAAGCCAACTGGTCCAGCGCCAACAATGACTATTTGATTAGTTTTTTCCATAATTTTTTCCTCCATAGATCCAGATAGATATAAGGTCTTCTGTAAAACGGTTTGAGCGAGCAGACCAACTTTTTTGTGGCAAACTGTTATAGGTAAGAAAAAAATTAAAGAGAGAAGCAAAAAATATTTGTACTCCGGAGTCTATCGGAAATTTTTTTTGTATTTCATTTTGCTTTTGTTTCTGTTTTAAAGCAATTGATAATTGCTTTTGTCCCTCATTCATAACAGATGCAAGGGCAGTTTTCACTCGTGGATTTATTTGAGCCATACTAAAAAAAAGAATAGTTAGCTCTTTTTCCCGATAGAGTAGATCTAGCCACTCTTTAGCAACGTGTAATAGGAGGTTTTCAAGAGAAGATGTAGTATTATTTTGCAATATTTCTTTGAGCTTGTTTATAAAAGAGTGATGTGTCTCAATTAACGCGCTAAGAATCTCAGCTTTAGTTTTAAAATAGTAGAAAATAAGTCCTTCTGTTATTTCCGCCTTCTGAGCGATTTGTTTTGTAGTGGTTGCAGTGAATCCTTGCTTAGCAAAAAGTGTAAGGGCGGTCTCTATAATATGCAATCGGGTTGCTACTGATTTTTCTTTACGTACGTTTTTATGTAAAGCAGGAATTTTCATTGAGTGATTACTCAATAATAACGGTGTGTATTTTATTTGTCAACAAAGAACTGATATACTTTATTTTATGACTGGAAGAACTCATGATATGGCTGCATTTGTTGCGCTGAGCGTGATTACGCTTACCCATCCTTTGCCAGAAATAACCTTAGCTACAGGCATTGCAGCTCTGGTGGCCAATATGATTGGTGGTATTGCTCCTGATATTGATCAGCCTACAGCTCCTTTTTGGCGGAACCTTCCAATTGGGGGATATGTAGGCCGTACGCTGACACGGCTCCTTGGAGGGCATCGTTTTCTTTCACATTCAATTGTCGGCATTTTTCTCTTTGGACTTGGGTGGCATTATTTCCTGCAGTTTATTACTCCTCTTTTCCCAGACCTCAATATGAGCATTATTTGGTGGGCGTTTATGATTGGTTTTGTTTCACATCTTGTTATGGATACCTTTACCAGAGAGGGAGTTCCATGGTTGCTTCCTATACCGATTAAGTTTGGCTTTCCACCACATCGGAATTTTCGAGTTGAGACAGGAGAGTTTGTTGAGCGTTTTGTTGTTTTTCCGGGACTAATCGTTTTTAATATGTATTGGTTTTATCTACATTATGCAACGATCCAAATACTCTTGCATCATTATTTGAAATAACGGTTTAATTCTGTAATAATACATCTGATCTATGTGGCAGGGAGCAAAAAATCATTACCATTATTTTCAGGGGCTTGCAGCCAATATCTTCTATCGATTTCCCTCACGAGGATTGACTGTCATTGGTGTCACTGGAACTGAAGGCAAAACCACTACTGCAAATCTTATTTATCATGTACTGCATGAAGCAGGTGAAAAAGTCTCAGTTATTTCAACTACAGGAGCGATTGTTAATGGCAGCACTTCTGATACTGGGTTCCACATTACCACCCCAGGGCGTTTCGCAATTCAGGCCTACCTACGCAAAGCTCGAAAAGCAGGCTCAAAATATGTTGTGCTTGAGGTCAGCTCTCATGGGCTTGATCAATATAGAGCGCTTGGGATTCATTTTGCCGTTGGCGTTATTACCAATATTAATCGTGACCATCTCGATTACCATAAAACCTGGGAGAAGTATGTGCATGCCAAATCCCGACTTGTCAGAGTGGCAAAAGTTGCGGTTCTTAATAAGGATGATAGATCGTATCAGCGAATTAAAAAACATGAAGTGCATGGAAAAAACAATCTGGTAATAACCTATGGTTTAAAGAAAGACGCAGATGTAAATCCTCATGTATTCCCATTTAAAACAAAGCTTCTGGGCAAATTTAACCAATATAATTGTCTCGCTGCAATTAGCGCACTGCAAGCATTAAGAATTTCAGACACGAAAATAACTAAAGGTCTTGCGAGTTTTAAAGCTCCAGTTGGGAGACAAGAGATTGTTTATGATAAGGACTTTACGGTAATGATTGATTTTGCAACGACTGGTTTTTCATTTACCAATATGTTAACTGAAGCGAAAAAATTGGCAAAAAAACGTATTATTCATGTCTTTGGTGCTGCTGGAATGAGAGATATTGCTAAGCGAGCAGAGATTGGGAAAGTTGCATCTGAATTTGACGATGTTATTATCATTACTGCCGAAGATCCACGGAATGAGTCCGTTGAAGAGATCAGTAACAAAATAATCTCAGGTATTACTGATCGTACGTTTACTGTTCTTGACGGGGCAAAAAAAGAAGATGTTCAGGAAAATAAGAAATATGTTATAAAGATTCCAAATCGTAAAATTGCAATTCTTTTTGCTCTCGCGATTGCAAAGAAGGGTGACTTTGTTTTAATAACAGGGAAGGGACATGAACAATCAATGAATTATGGCAAGGGCGAAGAACCTTGGAGTGAGCATGAAGCAGTTACAGAGGGATTACGTTTAAGAAGTGTTTAGGGTTAACTGTCATCCAGATTTAAATTGTATGTTCGTCATCCTGGTAAGCAGAGCGCATCCAGGATCAGTACAGTAGAAAAATAAAGATTCTGGACGAGCCAGAATGACGATACCTACCCATTAATTATGTCTACAATATCTAAAGATACTTTTACTTTTCATAATCTTTCACAATTTCCTCATCTCTTTCATGCCGTATCTACTCGAAAAGATGGTTCAATGAAAGGCAAGGATGGTTTGATTCTCCCAAACATCGAAGCATTTGTTACCTCGCAAGACATCCCCTGGGAGAGGTTCCTGCTCAGCGAACAAGTACATGGAGGAAATGTTATCATCATAAATGACATCCCCTCAGAAAAAATACTCAAAAATGCTGACGGAATCATTACAACCGGGAAAAACATCTTTCTTGGCGTTGTAACGGCTGATTGTCTTCCACTACTATTCTACGATCCCAAAAGACAGATCGTAGGGGCCGTTCATGCAGGTTATAAAGGGTTACTTGCAAGTATTATTGGAAACACACTTGAAAAGTTTAGACAATTGGGGAGTAATACGCATGATATATGGGTAGGAATTGGTCCAGCGATTGGTGTCTGTTGCTATGAGGTTCCTCTTGATCGTATCGAACTCTTTAACGAAAAATTCCCTTCGTATGTTTGTTGGTATCAGAAGCGGGATAGGAAATTTTTCTTGGATCTTCGGGCAATTGCACAAAAATCGCTTGTAGAACAAGGAGTTCTCTCTGAGCATCTAGAAATTTCTGACATCTGTACTATTGATCACAACGATCGATTCTTTTCCTACCGTGCAGATGGTCCAGAGAAATTTGGAGAGTTTGTTAGCGTGATTGGGATAACGTAATGTTGTTCACTTCACTAAATTGTTTATTCTGGAGCTATAGTAAATTCACCAACTAAAGGACAAAGGTGTACCGATTTATGTGATACCACTATAGACAAAAAGAGCGTGATTTGTTAGAATACTTTCTCTTACTATGCCTGAAAAAGAATTACCATTTGTACATAGTCTCCAAAGTATAGGAGAATCTATCCTTAGTTATGCTGATCCACTAGTACCCTTATCAAGGAAGGATACGGGTCGGGAGGATACTATTTCTACTTTTGCTGAAGGGGCATTGGGAGTATTAGCGCATTTAGGTCCCGGGTATGTAAGTGAGCCAAAGAATAGAAAACAGATAGCAGAAATAATGATTACTCAATGTGGGTTCAGGCATAGTGAAATAGACAAAAATTGGCATTATATCGCAACAGAAGCCGTTGCATATATTATCGTTAATAATCTTTTAGAAGCAAGGGGAGAACAATGGGAAGATCGAGATAAACGTTATTTGTTAGATATTGCTCTGCAGCAGGATATTTCATTTGGAGAGATTTTTGTGAAAGCAGATGAAGCACAGCGGTTGTATCACGGAAGCAGTAACATGTACGACGCTGAATTCCAAAAAGCGAGAGTTGACCGTTTGAGAGAGGTACAGGGACGGTGCAGAGAGAGAGCTACTCCATCATCTCCACAAACGCGGAAATAAATTTGCAACTTTTGAAAAGATTGCTACAATACTTGTAAGTGAGGAAAAAGAAACACATTCATTTTGTCGGGATTAAAGGGGTCGGTATGACCCCTCTTGCACTTATTGCCAAAGAGGCAAAATGTATCGTCACTGGCTCTGATGTTGAGCAAGAGTTCATTACTGATGCTGCTCTCAAAAAGGCTGGCATTACTCCTTTTGCTGGTTTTGCTCCTGAGCATATTGCTCAGCCAGATTTAGTTATTACGACAGGTGCCCATGGTGGTTTTGACAATATCGAAGTGCAGACCGCAAAGAGCAAAAATATCCCCGTAATGTCAGCCGGAGAAGCACTTGGAGCCGTTATGGAAGGAAAAATCTTTGGTAGGTAATTTATGGGCATTTCTGTTGCAGGAACCCATGGTAAGACAACCACGACCGCAATGCTTGCAACAATGCTCAAAGAAAATAAACTTGATCCGACCTATGTCATTGGGACGGGAGATGTCGGTTCTCTGGGTGCTCCAGGACATCTTGGCAAAGGAAAACATTTTGTCGCTGAAGCTGATGAATACGCAACCGAGCCACAACATGATAAAACTCCTCGATTCCTTTGGCAGCATCCACATATTGCTATAATCACCAATATCGAATTTGACCATCCGGATATTTATGGGTCAATAGATGCGGTGCGTGCAGCTTTTTCTCAGTTTATTAATAAATTACCTGCCAATGGGACTGTGATTGCGTATGGGGATGACCACGAAATTCGTAAGATGCTTCGTACCTACAACAAAAAAGTCATTACCTATGGTTTTAATCCCGATAATCAGTATGTTTTTAAGCGGGTCACGCTTTCTGGAGAACAACTTTTCTTTTGGATTGAGAGTCACGGAACTTCGCTCGGACAGTTTCGGCTCCATGTCTCAGGGGAACACAATGCACTCAATGCGTTAGCCGTTATTATCACGGGACTTGAACTCGGTGTCCCTCTGGAGAAGATTAGAAAAGGTTTACTTGCCTTTCGTGGCTCTAAGCGTCGGCTAGAATACATTGGAGAGACCCTGACGGGAGCAAAAGTCTATGACGATTATGCTCATCACCCGACAGAAATAAAAACGATTATTAAAACCCTCAAACAACAGTATCCAAAAAAACATATTATCGCTATTTTTCAACCGCATACCTATTCTCGTACAAAGAAATTGTTTGGTGAGTTCCAGCGATCCTTTGAAGATATTGATACGGTTATTATTACTGATATTTATGCTTCGTTACGGGAAAAACCTGATACTACTGTTTCAGCACAGCTTATGATTGAAGGCATGCGTTCTTTGCATAGAGAGGTATTGTATCTACCACAGCTTTCCGATGTGGTAAAATATATCAACAAAAAAAGATATCGAGCAAATACGGTTATCGTGACAATGGGAGCCGGTGATGTCTATACTATTCATTCTGAGATAGGTATTCAGGATGAGTAATGATCGTATGAAAGTCATTGAGAAGCTTGAAGAAGTAATTGGATCCGGAAGAATAAGACAACAGGAATCACTGGCAACACATACGCTTGATGCAAAAGAGGGAATAGCCGAGTTCTATACCGAGATTGATACCGTTGATGACTTGGTCAAGCTCGTACGTCAGGCACGTTTAGCACAGGTTTCGGTTTTTATTTTGGGGAGTGGATCATCTATCACGATACCAAAAGAAGGCGTACAGGGACTTGTTATCAAAAATAATTGCCATCGATTTGATACAATGAGTGTACGAGGAACCATGAAAGGTGACCAAATGGGGGTCAGAGATATTATGATCTCAGCCGAATCAGGTGTACTAACCAATCAGTTGGTACGTTTTACTTTGGAGGAAGGTTTGGAAGGACTTGAGTATCAGCTAGGCTTACCAGGGACAGTAGGCGGGGCAATCGCAACAAACGCAAAATATAGCAGTCCAACGGTACCAGCAAAATATGTAAAGGATTTTCTCTACAGCATGCGAATTTTGCATGAGGATGGAGAAATACAGACTTATACCAAGGATTTGCCTTATTTTATTTTGGATGAGGCATTCGAAACGAAGGATGTGATTCTTTCTGTAGCCTTTAAACTGTTGCCAGGAGACAAAAAGGTTCTGTGGGAAAGTGGACAGGAAGCAGTAGAATATAGAAATAAATTTAAAGATAAAAAGTAATTATGGAAACATTTGTTATAACAGGAGGAAAAAAATTAGAAGGAACCGTTACCGTTACTGGAGCAAAGAATGCGGCATTAAAAGTACTTGTTGTCGCTTGTTTGACCGAGGAAAAAGTAACCATTCACAATCTTCCGCTGATTGCTGATGTCTTTGTGATGCTTGATATCATGAAAGAGCTGGGGGCAGCTATCACTCTTTCGGGACATACGGTAACCGTTCAACTCAAACAGTTCAAGCAATCTTCAATTTCGCTTGAGAAAGCGGCACTCGCTCGTGCATCTACCCTTTTTATCGCACCTCTTCTTGCTCGAACTGGTGAAGCAATAATCCCAAATCCTGGTGGTTGCCGATTGGGTGCTCGGCCAATTGATAGAACAGTTGAAGGCATTGAGGCAATGAACGTGGCTATTACCTACAACAGCAAAGATGGTTACTTTCATGCAAAAGCACATTGTGATGACTTAGGGAAGCGGCCAATCGATCGGACATTGCAAGGCCTTAGTCATATGGGGACAGATATCTCCTACGACAAAGAAGAAAGAAAATATCACGCAAAAGGCTTTCTTCAGGCTACAAATTATCATTTTGAAAAAAACACTCATTCAGGCACTGAAACGATGATTATCGCCGCAGCGCTTGCACAGGGGACAACCGTTCTTGAAAATGCGGCAGAGGAACCAGAGATTGATGATACGATTGCCCTCCTTAATCAAATGGGTGGCAACATCAAACGAACTGGCACGCGACAAATCACTATTGTCGGTGTCGAAAAACTGCATGGTACTGAATTCACGATCAGTCCTGACCGTATTGAAGTTGCGACCTTTGCGATTGCGGCTGTTATTACAGGAGGGGATATCTTAGTAAAAGACGGGCAAAAGGCTGCTATCGAACCGTTCCTCGATAAGTTTAAACAAACAGGGGCAGGATATGAAATACAAGATAAAGGAATTCGTTTTTACGCAAATGGTACGCTCAAGTCTGTCGATGTAACAACGGGGGTTCATCCAGGATTTCTTACTGATTGGCAAGCTCCTTGGGCAGTCCTGATGACACAAGCTACCGGAGATGCTATTATTCATGAGACGGTTTTTGAAGATAAGTTGCGATATGTAAAAGATCTCAAAAAAATGGGAGCAAAGATGACACTTTTTAATCCTACGGTTGCAGAACCAGAAAAGGTATATAATTTTAACTTAGAGGACAATAGACCAGAATACTTTCATGCAGTAAAAATAAGTGGTCCGACGAAGCTCCATAATGCTGTTATGAAAGCGCTTGATATCAGAGCGGGAGCAGCTGTTGTTATCGCGGCGCTTGCAGCTGAGGGTACATCAACTATTTTTGATATTGATAAACTTGATCGAGGGTACGAAAAATTTGAAGAACGACTTTCAGCACTTGGTGCTGATATAAAAAGAGTACAGGAGGAATAATTCGTATACCATAACTATGCAAGCAGTAATTCTCGCAGCAGGCAAATCAGAACGATTTTATCCGTATACTAATTACGGTCACAAGGCGCTTATCAAAGTGCTTGGAAAAACAATTCTTGAACAGACACTTCTGAGTATCAAAAAGGCAGACATTACCGATGTCGTGATCGTTACTGGTAAAGAAAACCCAATTGAAAAGATTATCGGAGACGGCAGTCATTTGGGAGTAGCTATTACCTATGTCGTGCAACCAGAACCACTTGGTATGGGAGACGCACTCCTTCATGCTGAGTCTTCCATTCATGATGATTTCTTCCTACTTCACGCCTCACACGTTGATTTTCATGAGTTCAAAAAAGTATTAGAAGAAAAGAAACGGACAGGAGTAGATAATGTTTTATTAGCGAGAGAAGTTATCAATCCTGAACATTTTGGTATTTTACGAATAGAAGGAGATAAAGTTTTAGAAATTACCGAGAAACCAACTAGAGGTAAAGAGCCATCAAATTTAAAAGTCATTGGGGTATATCTTTTGTCTCATTCATTTTTCAAAACCCTTAAAGGGATTACTCAAGAACATTATAGTTTTGAAAAAGCACTTACCGAACATGCAGAAAAAACAACTATGTCTTTTGTCAAAACTGATATCGTTGAAGTTTCTCTGAAATATCCATGGGATGTGCTACAAATTAGTAATTACCTTTTGACCACAAATATACCTTTCACCTCAGATAAAGCAATCGTTTCACCACATGCGATTATTGTCGGAGACGTTATCGTTGAAGCAGGTGCCAAAATAATGGAAGGGGCATGTATCAAAGGGCCTTGTTACATCGGAAAAAACGCTATCATCGGCAATAATGCTATCGTACGCAATAAAGCAGTTATTGGCGAAGGGGTAGTGATCGGTGCCAATATGGAAGTAAAGAATAGTGTCTTTTTGGATAATACCACGACACATTCCGGATTTATTGGGGATTCAGTCGTTGGAAGTAATTGCAAAATTGCTGCCAATTTTCATACGGGAAATGTCCGTTTGGATAGGGAAGAAAACCAAGTAACTGTTGGAGAAAAAGAAGTCAAAACAGGACGTAACTCATTAGGTGTTATTATGGGTGACGGCGTGAGTATCGGGATAGGTGTCTCAACAATGCCGGGACTTGTCATCGGTAATAAAGCAGTTATTGGTCCGGCAACGATGGTAAGTAAAAATATTGCTCCTGATACCCTTCTCTATACAACATTTGAAACTGTTGAGAAGAAGAGAGCTGGATAGATATAAAGAGCGAGTAATATTGATTGTCATTCCTGCGAATGCAGGAAGCTAGCTCCGTAGGAAATATTTTGGATCCCCGCATTCGCGAGGATGACAAAACAAAAAACATATGAGAAAAAATCCTATCATCCTTTTTGACATCGATTACACGTTATTTGATACTGATATCTTTAAATCGTCCAACCTTACGAATTATCGTTTGTATAATGAAGTTCCCTCGATGCTCCAACAACTGGAAAAGATAGCGACCTTAGGTATCTTTTCTCAAGGTGAGATTGATTTCCAACGCAAGAAATTACATGAAACTGCTATCGAAAAATATTTTGTCCCTGAATATGTCCATATTACCTTGGATAAAGAAACGATGATCCATTCTGTTCTTGCAGATTATCATAAAAATAAGCGGGTTTTTCTTATTGATGATAAGCCAGTTGTTTTGGAACAAGTAAAAAAAGCTTTGCCTGAAGTAACCGTTATTTGGATAGAACGAGGAATCTATGCAACCTCACAACATTTCTCATCAGGTTTTTCTCCTGATTATATAGTTCAGAATCTTTCAGACATAATCCCTTTCATACGGGAACAAATTGCTTAATCCAGCCCAAATGACGTATAATACAGACACATGGAACAGTTACTTGGGCTTACCATTTCATCTTTTATCGTTACGGCGATACTATTAGTCCCCTTTATCGATTTCCTCTACAAAATCAAACTCCAACGTGATAACCAGCAAACCCGCGATATGTTTAATAAACATACACCTGTTTTTGATAAATATAATTCCTGGAAAGTTGGCACTCCCTTTGGTGGAGGGCTACTTATCCTTCTTGTCGTAAGTGTTTGGACAGCCTGGGCATATGGCATTCTTGGAGTTAACGTAAAACCATGGGAAGTCTTTGTGCTCTTTTTTGGATTTATCGGGTTTGGATTACTTGGGTTTTATGATGACTGGAAGAAAATTTCCGGCGTAAAACAGGGTTTTTGGGGACTGCGTTTCAGACATAAATTTATTCTCCAGTGGATACTTGCGCTTATTATCGCAACCGTGTTCTATGTACAGTTACAGTATTCCTTCATTTTTATCCATGGGATAGGCGTTATTAATGTAGGCGTCTTTTTTATCCCGTTTGCTGCTTTTGTGATTGTTTCATTTGCAAATGCCTTCAATATCACTGATGGGTTGGATGGTCTTGCTACGGGGTTGCTCGTTATTTGTTTGGTAGCATTTTTGGCTATCAACTCTGCACAACTCGATGAGTCACTCGGTATTTTTATTGCAGTACTTTTGGGGAGTATTGCTGCGTTTCTTTATTTTAATATTTACAAAGCCCGGTTGTGGCTTGGGGATGTAGGGTCGCTTGCTCTTGGGGCGGTGCTTGCCATTATCGGTTTATTAACAGGTAAGGCACTTGCACTTATTATTATTGGTGGTTTCTTTGTTATTGAGGCGTTGTCTTCACTCATTCAGATTTTGAGTAAGCATTTTCGCGGGAAGAAAGTGTTTGAAGCAGCTCCTCTCCATTTGCTGTTACTAAAAAAAGGTTGGGAAGAACCCAAAGTCGTTATGCGTGCTTGGCTGATAGGATTTTTCCTCGCAGTCTTAGGTGTATTTATCGCTCTTCTGTAATATGAAAAGACTGGATCTGCCACTCCTAAGTATTATTCTCATATTAACGTTATTTGGTCTGCTTATGGTCTACGATTCCTCGTCAGTTATGGCCTACAATATTTATGGTGATAACTATGCGTATGTAAAAGATCAGCTTTTATGGATGTTTCTCGGGTGGGGGGTGCTCATTTTCTTTGCGATTTTTGATTACAAAAGATTCTATAATCTTGCATTACCTCTTCTTCTTGTCGCCCTCGGTATGCTTATCCTTGTCTTTCTTCCGGGCATTGGTTCTAGTGCCAAAGGAGCGAGTCGTTGGGTTGATTTAGGAATCGTGCGTTTTCAGCCTGCGGAATTTGTGAAGCTTGCGCTCGCGATTTACCTCGCTGCATGGTTTTCTCACAAAGAAAAGGGGAGGTTATTGGCTTTTTCCCTCCTTTTGGGTGCCGTACTTCTGCTGATTATGCTAGAGCCCGATATGGGGACTGCGTCAATCGTTTTATTTGAAGCGGTTATGGTGTATTTCCTTTCAGGGGGGAACATGATGCATTTTTTGGTAGGGATGCCTATTGTTGGTATCCTAGGCTTTATTTTGATAAAAATCGAACCCTATCGTGCTGCTCGGTTAACAGGTTTTTTGGAAGTTGGTGGGTCACTGGAGAATGTTTCCTATCATATAAAACAGATTCTGATTGCTCTTGGTTCGGGAGGCCTTTTTGGTTTGGGTCTTGGTAACTCACTACAAAAATATGCCTATTTGCCAGAAAACGTAACCGATTCTATTTTCCCAATTATTGCTGAAGAATTTGGTTTTATTGGAGGTGTAGGTCTTATCTTACTTTTTGTCTTATTTGTCTGGCGAGGCTTATTTATCGCAACACGTGCCAAAGATACCTTTGGTAAATTGCTTGCTGGTGGTATTGTTTCTTTTATCGGTATTCAGGCAGTTATTAATCTCGGTGCGATGACGGCACTTTTTCCATTGACTGGGGTACCTCTGCCATTTATTTCCTATGGTGGTTCTGCATTGATTATCGATATGGCAGCGATAGGCATTTTATTCAGCATTGCAAAACAGTCGAAGCAATAGGGAATTGACAAAAATAGACTCATAGTATATAATTCGGCAATGGTACAAGAACGCATGATTGCACCTGCTCCACGATCAGTTGAACTTTCTGATAAGGCATCTGGGTGGAGTAGCACAGTTCCTCTTAGAATAGCTTGGGCTGTTCCTTTTCATGACTCTCGTTTGCCATTTTGGAGGGAGAGGTTGGATATGCCAAGGAATAGCGATCCTGATGCGATAACTACTCTTTATAACCGCCTTTTAGGTAAAAAGAATGCCCAGCATATGGGTGAGGGAGGGATGGAGTCTATCGATGATCCTGATGCAAAATATCTTCCGAATGAATATCTCTTTCAGTTTGGAAATACTAAGGAAACAAGAAATCATTTACGAGGATCCCTGGCTAGTCTTGTATTAGCAAGAGCTATTACGGCATACGGGCTCTCTAATGTATCCATGGAAAATCCAGGAGAAGCAGTGCTCGCTTTAGAAAGAAGATTAGGGAAAGAAGGTATTTCTCGCGCATATAAAGAAATAACAGATGAATCTGTAGCTGAGGAAAATATCGGTATTGTCCAGCTCTTACTTGCAACAGCTGACATACGGCTCAATGCTGAATTAGCTTCATTTGAACGTGGTGACGCAAAGCATAGAGAATTAACGGCAAAGATGGTCTCTACTGCCAATAAATTTCCAATCGGTACAAGGATACGAATAGATACGCACTCGACGCCGACCTGCACTTTTCCAGATGGAAGTATGGTCAGGCCTGTTGTTGGGGCGAATCGAGATGGATTGACAACACCTACGATAGAATATCGTCAAGCAGATGGACAAGAAGGTGCAGTAAGATTATCGGAAGATGAAGAACCACCTGCGTTTGATGGTACTATCCATGCAGCTATGCTCGTCCTAGGACTTGCACATACCTATCTTAGGTATATAAATTTGGGGGATAGATATGCAGCTGCCAATCCCAACGTTGCAATAGAAGTCGCAGAAAGAAAAGTATCGACTATGCAGTATAAAGAAGGTAATGTACACGATGTAAGAAGGGTGAAGTATTCTTTAGAAGACATGTATGCTACGCAAGCGAGCAATCTTGGTTCTCTTTACGACGAAGTGCCTGCTCTTCCTCCAGTGAGTCCTGCCAAATAACAAACCCCGTACTCTAAATTTCTCCAATAATGCTATACTTATAGTATGAAAGTACTCATTGCCGTGGGTGGTGGTGGACATTTTTCGCCGGCACTGGCAGTAATTAATCAGATGCCCAAAGATTGGGAGGTTTTGCTTGTTGGACGTAAGTATGCGTTTGAGGCAGATAAAACCATATCTTTTGAATATCAGACAGCTCATCGTTTGGGCATACCATTTGAGACGTTGACGACTGGACGACTGCAACGGAAATTTACCCGGCATACGCTCTCTTCCTTGGTAAAAATGCCTGTTGGATTTAGACAAGCGCAGAAGCTTATCAATCAGTACAAGCCCGATGTCGTTTTGTCTTTTGGGGGATATATTTCCGTTCCTGTCGTTCTAGCAGCAGCGATGCAGCGATTGCCGATTGTCATTCATGAGCAGACCTTGCATGCAGGACTTGCCAATAAAATTGCTGGGAAATTTGCAAAAAAGATTTGTATTTCCTGGAAGCAGTCAGGAAAGTTCTTTCCAAAAGAAAAGGTTATTGTTACTGGTAATCCGATAAGGAAAGAATTTATTAATGTCATTCCTGGCTTGACCAGGAATCCAGAAATAGATTCCCGCCTACGCGGGAATGACAAGCCATTACCAACGATCTACATCACCGGTGGGAGTGGGGGAGCGCATGGGATTAATGTGATCATCGAAGGATGCTTGGAAAAGTTACTCACCAACTATACCGTTGTGCATCAGACAGGTGATGCAAAGCAATTTGGTGACTTTGATCGTCTAGAGCAACAAAAAAAGAAGTTGCCCGAAGAGTTACAAAAGCGATATACGTTAAAAAAATTTGTCACTCCTGATGAAGTTAATCAACTGTTACAACAGGCAGATCTTGTTGTTTCTAGATCTGGGATCAATACAATAACTGAATTATTATATTGGGGTAAGCCAAGCTTATTGATTCCTCTTCCTTATGGACAACAGAACGAACAAATACACAATGCGTTATTTATCAAAAAGAGAGGACTTGGGGAAATTGCTGACCAACAAACGACAACGCCAGATACCTTCTATACACAGATTAGCCAAATGCTTCATAATAGAAAACAGTACTTACAGCATGCAGCAGCAGCAAGAAAGCTCATTGACGTGCATGCCGCGGATAATATTATAGAGGTTATTCACGATGTTCAAACGAAAAAGAAATCTACGAAAACTTAAGCATCAGGGGAGAAAACTTCGGGGTATCATTGTCTTATTTTTGATCATATTGTTGGCAAGCTTCTTTGCGGGGGTAAGCTATTATTTTTTGGTTCTTAGTAAGAAAAACACCGTGCTGTATGTCAGTCCGCTAGCAAGTGTAAAAGGTCTGACAACAGATGCAAATCAATCTCATATTGAGAAGTTACTCAAAGAAAAACATATCAGATATCAATCAATTGAACCGGATGATGAAACGTATATGCTTATGTTACAAGATGATCAACAGGTTGTTTTTTCCGCAAAAAAGGACATAACTGTCCAAATCTCCTCTTTACAATTTATCCTCTCTCGGCTTACAATGGAAGGTAAGGAGTTCTCCCGGCTGGACCTCAGGTTCGAGAAGCCGGTTATTGTGTTGAAATAGTTATGAATGACGCCCGAATACTTGTTGCTATAGACGTTGGAACCTACAAAATCGTTTCTGTTATTGCCAAAATTGCTGAAGGCGTTGTTACGATCATGGGTGTTTCTGAAGTAAAATCCCAGGGTATTCGTAAAGGCCAGGTTGTTGATATTGAAGAAGCAGTTGGTGCGATTAATACCTCGCTTGAATCAGCAGAGCGGATGGCTGGATTTTCCGCGGCACATGTGCTCGTTTCTCTTGGTGGAAGTCAAATTGAGTGCCAAAATTCTCGAGGAGTTGTTGCTGTTTCGACACCACAAGGAGAAATCACCGTCAGTGATCTGGCTCGAGTGATCGATGCCGCCAAAGCTATCTCCCTTCCTTCGACCAAAGAAATTATTCATGTGTTGCCACGTAATTACATTGTTGATGGACAAGAAGGCATTAAAGATCCAATTGGGATGTCTGGAACTCGTCTTGAAGTTGATACCCATATCATTACTGCCAACAGTGTCTCTATCCGCAATCTTGAAAAAGCTTTTTCTGAAGTGGGGGTAGCGGTCGACAATTTTGCATTTAGTGGCTATGCAAGTTCGCTTTCTATCCTTTCTGAGACAGAGAAGGAGCTTGGAGTAGTTCTCGTTGATATAGGGGCCGGGACAACAGACATCTCTATCTATGTTGAAGGCTCAGTCGCTTATTCCTCAGTTCTTGCTATTGGCGCACGACATGTGACAAACGATCTTGCTATTGGCCTTCGCCTTTCTCTTGAAAGTGCTGAAAAGATCAAACTCTTCCTTTCCAAAAATCCAATCAAACGAATCGAAGAAAGAAGTGAAAAAGCAAAAGATAAACCATCCGACGAGATCGATCTTTCTTCACTTGGACTTCCTGAGGATATCCGTAAGGTCTCCCACAAAACACTTGTTGATGGTATTATCCGTCCTCGACTCAATGAAATCTGCACAATGATTGGTCTAGAGATAAAAAAGAGTGGCTTTGGTGGACAGACACCAGCAGGTATTGTCTTTACCGGTGGAGGAGCACTGACGGTCGGACTCAACGACTCTGCTCGTCGTACTCTTGCGATGCCAGTCAGAGTTGGACACCCAACCAATATTAAAGGTATTATTGATGAAGTGCAGCATCCAGGATTTGCGACGGCTGTGGGTCTTATCCTGTACGGAGCAAAAAATACTTCATCTCGTCCCAGTTCTTCTTTCAAATTATCATTACCAAAAGGCATGGCTGGCTCAGGTATCATCAACAAAGTTGTGAACCTCATCCGATCCTTCATTCCATAATGATATCTTGTAAAAAAATCTAGGGTTATTGTACTCTAAAATAGAATATGTTTACTAATATTCAACTGCAACAATTACAAGAACTTCTACGTCCGTTATGGGAAGGACAGAATGAACTTCGTACATCTGTTGATGGCATAAAAGGTGATATAAAAAACGTAAAAGGTGAAATTGTAGAAATAAAGGATAGTGTACATGAGTTAAAGGGAGATGTGAATGGGTTAAAGGGAGATGTGAACGGGTTGAAGGATGAAGTACAAAAACAAGGAAAAACAGTAAAAAGTGTAAAAACTAAACTTAACCACGTGGCAAAAACAGTAGATGTTATTGCAAGAAGTTATAATGCTGAAATTGTGGACAATAAAAAACGAATTGAAAAGTTAGAAGATTCTGTTAGTTACCTTCAAAGCCATTAATTGAATATATCACAGGTTGCAAATAGAGGCTGCATCTGATAGTATCAAGGCGTGTAGCGTATGTTAATTCGTCCCCAAACAACCAATTTCGCAAAAATTAGAGTTATCGGTATCGGTGGCGGTGGGAGTAATGCCATTGGATCCATGATCGCGCATGGAGCAATCCATGGAGTTGATTTTGTGGCTGTCAATACTGATGCACAGGCACTGCTCCTCAATAAAGCTGATACCAAAGTCCAAATCGGTGAGCAATTTACCAAAGGGCTTGGCTCTGGTGGTGATCCTGAAATCGGTCGGCAAGCAGCAGAAGAATCCCGTGAGAAGCTCAAACATATGCTTGAAGGCTCTGATATGGTCTTTCTAACAGCTGGTATGGGTGGAGGGACGGGTACCGGTGCTACTTCAATTGTCGCTGAAGCAGCAAAGGAAGTTGGTGCGTTGACGGTGGCTGTTGTGACCAAGCCTTTTATGTTTGAAGGGACTCGTCGCATGGTCTCAGCCGAAGAAGGAATCGAAAGTCTCAAGGACAAAGTTGATACGCTTATTGTCATCCCTAACCAACGTATTCTTGATGTAGTAGACCGCAAATTGTCTCTGCTTGATGCGTTCAAAGTAGCAGACTCTGTGCTTACCCAAGGTGTACAAGGAATATCTGAAATTATTACCCTTCCTGGTCTGATCAACGTTGATTTCGCTGATGTCCGTGCCATTATGTCCAATGCTGGTTCAGCGCTCATGGGTATTGGTTCTGGTATTGGAGAGAATCGTGCACAAACGGCAGCACGATCGGCAGTCTCTTCGCCACTACTTGAAATCTCTATGGACGGTGCGCGAGGAGTACTCTTCAATATCGTCGGTGGTCCTGATCTGACGATGACTGAGGTAGATGAAGCAGCTAAGATCATCTCGTCTGCTGCTGATCCTGATGCCAATATCATCTTTGGTGCCACGATCAATGAGTCGATGCATGATCAGATTCGTATAACCGTTGTTGCTACAGGGTTTGATCAGACAAAGCAGCGACTACAGCAGTTTGTGATTCAAGATAAGCCAAAACCTGCACCGGCCACTTCCGTAAGTGGTATTATGCCTTCAAATAGTTCAAACACTATCGTTTCACAGCAAAATGATGATGATCAGAATCAGCCAAAGAAAAAAGAAAACCCCGAAGACGAATGGGACATCCCCGCCTTTTTGAGGCAAAGAAACTAAGTTTAGCCCGTTAATTCAATCAAAACACCTACATTTTTAGGTGTTTTTTTATTGTCAAAATTTACAAAATCACAATCATTTTCTGATGAAAGAATAGGAGGAAATTGGTTTGGATTTGTTTTAGATTGACATTGATATTTTTTGCAATTTGAGGCTAATTCTGGTATAATTAGGCTCTTCCTAAAACAATTTTCAAACCCCAGTACTCCTGAAAGGGAGTATGCAATATAACGAGCAGGATTTTATTCAATACCTTACCATTAGGAAAAAACTTTCACCTAACTCTATTAGATCTTATCGCATCCGTGTTAACGTAGTCATGAATTGGCTTGCCAATAACAACACAGAATTGACTAAGGTTTCATTTGAAAAATTCCTCTATGAACTCCATCAGAAGAATTTGGGTCATGCTGCTATAAATACCCACATACAAGCTATCAGGCAATTAGATAGCTTCTGTAAAGACAGGGAGCTTCCCAGCGGGTTTACCGATGGTATAGAGGGGCTACCAAAGACACGGTCAGAGATCATTATTCTTGATATAGATGAAGTAAACAGGCTTTGTAATATAAAGCTGGAATATAAAAATCGAAACGGGGTTAATTGCAGCGAGTTAGATTTTAAGTACAGAACACTTGTAAACTTTCTTTCTATAACGGGCTGTAGGTTTGAAGAAGCTGCATCATTGCAGGTAAAAAGAATTGACATTGCAAACGGACGTGCCACGCTAGTTCATACTAAGAACAAAGATAACAGATACATTTATTTCCAAGGTCCAATTAAAGAAGATTTATTGAATATAACAAAAAACAAAGAACCAGAAGACTTAGTCTTTACGAACAGTAAAGGAAATCATGTGCTACCAGGAGATTTTAATAATGACTTGAAGCTAAGAGCTAAAACAGCTGGCATCACAAAAAAGGTTTACCCTCATCTGTTAAGACATACTTGGGCAACTCACATGTATGTAGCTGGTGTTGATATTGCTACACTGGCAATACTTCTTGGACACAGGGATGTGCAGACTACCTTTGATACGTATGTGCATCTTGCTGATGAAACATTGAAAAGAGCATCAATGAGAAACCCTCTTGTTCGACAATATGTTTCACCTGCTGATACCTTACAAACAGTCAAGGATGTTATTGAAAACTTGCGGCTATTACAAGATGAGCGGTTTGAATACAAATTGAATGTTGAAGATAACCTGTTACAATTTGAACTAAGGACAAAATGAATTGCTTGTAGTCTCATTCATGGGGAATAGTTACCTAATCCCCATTTTCAAACCCCAAGTACACCAGTTAATTATTTTCCTAAAACAATACTTTTATACTTTGTTTTGCATTTCCCTTTCTTTAATAATTCTCTCTATACCTTTATCTATTTCATCATTATCTAATTCATCTACATCAAACTCCCCAGGAGTATTACTAGGGGAGGAAGAACCAGGGATATCATTAGAAGAACTGTAAAGCCTTTGCGACTTGTTTTGCGCACGTTTGTCCTGCGAATTTGCATAATTATATTGCAACTCTGCATTTATCTTAGAGATATCTGCATAAAGCTCATGTAAATTTGCATAATTTTTTTTAGGGATTTTATTAGCAACATCAGTAAGAAAAAGGGGGAAATAGCCAGGAATATAGCCCAGCTTACTTCTAAGTATGAAGTATTTATGGTTCTCAAGTTCCTTGAACTTTCGGGAGACTGTTGTCTGTGTCATGTTGAGACACTCAGCTAATTCTGTTTGATTTTTTGTTATACGGCCAAATTGCTTATTGTTCCTATGCCAGGTCGTACACATGACTAATCCAAGGTAAAAGCCAAAAAGATCATAGCCTAATTCGTGCAGCAGTAACATTGAGTGTCGAGGGAGGGCTAAATAGCCATGATATTCATTTACATTTATCATATTAGTTTTGATTATTTTTAATTCATAGAAAAAATTCTGCCCTTGAGTCGTGACATTGCTTCATGGAATGATCGAGCATCGATCAGGACTTCGTTGTAGTTGTAGTCGTTTGCTAATTGCTCACATTCTTTTTTATTTTCAAATACAAACCAGCAAATTCTACCCTCCTTTTCAATAGTGGTTAGCTTCTGTTTCTTAACAGCAAGCATCGATGCTTCTCCCAAGTCTTTTGTTCGATAGTATTTTGTTTGATTATTAGCCATAGAATTTAAAAATAATTTTATTGAGATGATGTATGTGTCATCTTTTGTTTTTGCGTCTTTCCTAGAAAGTTTTTTGCCTGTTTTGTTTGAACATAGAGGGGTTCCATGAGGTCATTAAGAAGTTCGATCATTTGTTTTTTTGACCAGAACTCTTTTTCCTCTAATTGATTTAATGCGTAGGTTACTTGAAATCTGGTTGGGTGTATCTCCAACTCGATGATTGTTTTGACAATTACTGAAAGAATAGGGAAGTCTCCAACATATGAGATGCTTTGTTGTAGACGTAACACTCTAAATGCAGCAGCAATGCTTCTTCGAGGGTTCTTTGAATACATTTTGATTACTTTGCCTTTTGTTGCCACAAGGTCTTGATATTTAATGTCCATATTTTTTAATATCAATCTAACTTTCTAGATTTATGGGCTTATTATTTCAAACTTGAGGAGAAAGGTAGTGGAAGATTAGGAAGTTCGAGTTTTCCAAATGAGGGACTCGTAAGTGTCAAAACCTTTTCTTATCATGCTTTCAGTGTAGCAGGTGCACCCTTTGGGCCTTTTCTTCCCTGTGGGATGGTTTTCATTAATGAGGTAAATAGGACAGTCTTTTATTTCGTCCCCAGCAATCTTGGAAATAGAAATGTCGTTTTTTATTGCTTTATACCATTTCCTATATTTTTTCAGTGATGGCTTATTTTTACTAACTTCCCACACCTGATGGATGTATTTATACTTTGGAACACCTTTTACATTACCAAGTTGCTCACGATATTTTTGGAGGGCTTTAATGACATCACCATCTCTTGCTCCCGGGGAAAGAACGATAAAATGGGTCTCATCAGGAGTTGCTCCCTCCGTATCAAAAGTACCATGCAACTTGGAGTCAAGATATGCAGGGGAATAATCTTCATTGGTAACTTCATTGCGAAACACTACTGCTGCAATTACACTTCTGAAAACAATAGGAAGATATAAGCGCTTTCTGCTTTTTTCAATTTCTGTATCAATTTTACTTAATTCATCTTTAGTGGGTATTGCTGAATAATCATTAGCTTCCAAAGGAGTTTTTAATTCCAAGGCCAATCTTATCCTTTCGATTTCTTTAGCAAAATCTTCTCTGTCAACGACTGGCGCAACATCAACAAAATGCCTTTCATCATCAATATCAATTTTAATTTCCATATTAATATGCCTGTATTATATATGATTAGGCATAATTTTTATATAAAATGCTTCATCACCTTATATTTGATATATATAAGATTATATAAGGTTGTATAAGGCAAGTTTGAAAGTGGACATTTTTGTGGCTCTATGCAACTACTATTCTTTTTGTTCGATTTCTATTAAAACTTTTTCTTATCTCTTCTACCCAGTCAGGTTTTTGAATCTCTTTAGGTTTGCCTTGTTTCTGTGATCGCTTAGTATTGTTCTTGTATGAGTTGTTATTGTTCATAATCATTATCTGTAGTGACTCTCAGTTTATCCGCTGCTTCTTTTTCAGTCAAGAAATTAGTCTAAATTTAGTCTAACGATTAGTCTAACCAGGTATTGTTTATTCTGAAATGACAATCTAAATTCCCTTATCAATAGAGTTTTTCGTACAGATAAGAATTCAAAAGTCCGTAGAAAAGCATAGCAAAATCAGAAGCAATTATTAAACATGGTGGGGATTATAAGTAATAAGTTGTCTTAAATGTATCATACATTATAGTCAATTGGTTTAAGAACCCAATCAACAATTTTTACCGTAATATAATACGTTTCTGCAAGAGTTGAGGGAACAATAATAGCTAATATTGGTTCGAGGTAAATAACATTAGGATTATTGATATTTGATACCAATACGTCAGTTACTAGTTTAAATACCCAATAATTTTGAATAATCAAAAGTGCATAGAAAAATATTGTTGTAAGTATCCTAAGAGCAATCTGTACTCTAATATCCAATGTCCTTGCTTTTTCAAGGTTCTCTTTTAAATTACGACTCGCTTTAATTTGCTGACCACGTTCTAACTCATATCGTTCTCCATCTTCTCCGTCTTGCTCTACAATTTCAGCAGTTAAGTCCTCTTCTGATGGAGATGAATTGGGTATAACTGTCGTAGTGGTAGGTGTTGTCCTTGGCGGTGGTGTCATTCTTTTAGATGCAGATTTTTTAATCTAAAGTAAACAGCAGGAACAGAAGCACCAAAAATCGTTGCTAATTTATCAATGTCTTTTGTTAATTCCCAGTATTTTTTTATCAAAGACTCTGGCATTAACAGACTAGCAGCAAATAAATTTGCTTCGATATCTTCTTCTCGATCTTCTTCTGCAATTTGGGCAATTTCTAATCTATAAAAAAATTCTCTTGGTTTATCTTTATGAAGAATTAAATGACCCAATTCGTGGGCAATAGTAAATGATTTTCTTGTAAATGAATCATCAGTATTTACATATATTGTATTTTTCTCTTTATCAAAAGCACCAGAGATTCCTTTATCCTTAAATTTAACATACACAAGATTTATGTTATAATTTTCAAGAATTTTAGCTAAATCAACAGGGAGAGAAATATGTTCATTGTCAGAATAAACACTTGTTAATAATTCTTTTGCAGCAGCTTCAATTTCATTTCTTTTTGTAGCATTTACCATATTCCTTATCCTTTCTTTAATCAAATCTTTATTAGAATAATTTCAAGAGGATTACTTTGGGCGGTAGAAGATTTTACCATATTCTATACTTACTTTACCAGTACATAATGATTATTGAATTAAAAATGTCCTAATGTCAAGACTTTATAAAACTTTCATACTATTTTCATACTTCTCAAAACTATTCTTATTGTAAAAACGATCATTTATTTTTGAACTAAAATTAAAAGAAAACCATTGACATTCTTATAATTATCGTTAGAATAAAAAAGGAATAATGACGTTTTCATTGAATAATCAATCTAATCGGGCATCTAAGACCTTTTCATACCTCAGAGTTTCAACCATCGACCAAGACATCGACAAGAATAAAGCAGACATCCTCAAACTTGCTCATTCATTGGAATTAGGGCATGTGCATTTTGTTGAAGAAAAAGTCTCTGGGAAAATCTCATGGAAAAAAAGAAAGATAAAAGACATTATAGACGCTGCTGCAAAAGGAGACAATATCATTGTTTCTGAACTGTCTCGTTTAGGACGCTCCATGCTTGAGTGCATGGAAATCCTGTCAATTGCAGCTGAGAGAGGAATAAACATCTATGCAGTAAAAGGCAATTGGCGATTGGACAGTAGTATTCAAAGTAAAATCATTGCAATGGCGTTCTCAATGGCATCAGAGATCGAGCGTGATTTAATCTCAAAACGTACCAAAGAGGCTTTACGAGCAAAGAAGCTGTCTGGAGTCAAACTGGGGCGTCCTAAAGGTATTGGGAAGAGCAAACTTGATGCGTACAGACCAGAGATTGAAGCTCTTATGAGCAATGGCTCAACACAGAAGTTCATTGCTCAAAGATATGGCACAACTGAGGCAAATTTCTCTCTTTGGCTGGTAAAACATAAGATTAAAAAGACGAAAGCATTGTAGAGGGACTAGAGGTTTCTTCCCAAATTTTCAAACGTAATTTTTCGATGCTTGCGTCCATATTTCTTTGCGATACGTTCCCCAACAACATTAACTTTTTCAAGCGTTGCCTTCACACGCTCCTTAGCTTCATCGTAATTTATGGCACCTTGCTCAGTGGCAAAACGGATGGCTCTGGCTTCTGCAAGTAATTCGCCTAAACTTTTATCCGTACCACGCATATATAGCTCATAGTATTCTAAATGACACTTTAATTGAAGTCAATTACTATTGAGAATTGTGTTTATATATCTAATTTAATTAAAAACTCTTGCCTAAGCGTATTCTGGAATGTTAGAGTAGGCATGGAAAGTGGTTGTTATAGTGGACTAATCAAGGTTAGTTTCAACATACGTGGAATTTAATCCATCTCCTGCTGAACCATTTGCAGAAGCTTTCAAAAAGTCATAAAAGATACTTGGTCCAACATCATTTGAAGTCCATGTGCCATCTGACTGTGTATCAGCCATGTCAGCTCCTAATCCAGCACGATAATATTTACCAGGCATAGTAATGGTAATGCTTGCGTGTGCTATTGGCAGTTTTGTGGCATAGACAGCAAAGATAAAGTCTCTACTGATTTGCTTTGAAGTTGAAAAGAGCATAAAGTCT
>JBBTVD010000016.1:1916-7652 GCA_038063415.1 Patescibacteria group bacterium | reverse complement strand
GTGAATCTCTCTCTGCCTATAAATGGATATACGGCAACAGCGACAACATCTTACAATGGATCATCTCCTGTAACGGATTCTTCAGGAAATGTCACATTATGGCTTCTCCCCAATGACAGTGGTTATCCAAATCATCTTTATTCCTTTACAGCTACCCCACCTAACGGAAGTATTTATTCCAGTTTTGCACTTAATAATATTTCTGTTACTGAAGATCAAACAGAACTTATCTCACTCCAGTATAATCACGACACGCCAGTAACAACCGCAGATTTAGCGATACAAAATCCCGATGAAACATATTCAGACCCAACAACAGTAACACTTACTGCCAGCGCAGCAGCAGGCTACACGGTGGCAAACACTTACTATAAAGTTGATGGAGGATCACAGCAAACTTACACTGATCCATTTACCGTTACAGGCAATGGAGAACACACAATTGAGTATTGGTCAGTAGATAATAGTGGTGTTACAGAATCACATAGCACAAAAACATTTACCATACATTCAACATATACCTTATCAGGAGCAGTCTATATTGATACCAATGAAAATGGTGTGCAAGATTCAGGTGAGTCAGGATATAATGGCGCAACGCATACGTTAAACTCAGGTCAAACAGCAACGACTGATGGTAATGGCAGTTATGAAATCCCAGATCTACCAACAGGAACCTACACGGAAACACTAACCGTACCTAATGATTATGTGGCAACGACAACTAATCCTGTCAGTGTTCTAATAACCTCTGATACAACAGCAAATTTTGGTATTATTAATGCAACAACCACCCTGACTCCAATAGCAGACTCATTTATCAAAGAAGGCTCTCAAAATGAAAATGAGGGTGGATCTTCCTTGCTAAGAATTCAAAGTTCAGGACACAATAGAGCGCTTGTGAAGTTTGATCAATCACAAATCCAACAAGCAGTCGGTAACTCGCAAAATTATACAGCAACACTACAATTCACCATTAGTGATAATGGCAATAATTGGGGGGCAACAGGAAGAACCATTGATCTGGATAGACTCACACAGAATTGGGCAGAAGGGAATGGGTTTATCGCTCGGAATACTCCTCCATACAGAGGGACAGGATTAGGATTGACATGGAATTGTGCAACAGATAGTAACATTGCCAACCAGAACGATGACTGTAGCGGGAATTCTGCTTGGAATATGAGTAATA
This sequence comes from Patescibacteria group bacterium, assembly GCA_038063415.1. Classification (GTDB taxonomy): domain Bacteria; phylum Patescibacteriota; class Microgenomatia; order Levybacterales; family UBA12049; genus JBBTVD01. The sequence continues at coordinate 6,460 of JBBTVD010000016.1, read as the reverse complement.
GTAGTCTCTGGCCATTTGAATCGACACCAACTGCAACCGCAACCATAATAAATAATCAAGCAGGAACAGTGACGTTTACTGTGACATCTGATATTCAATCTTTCATCAGTAACATAAATCAAAACTATGGCTGGTTAGTAAAGAAAACTAATGAAAGTCAAACTGGACAAGTATCCTTTAGCTCAAAAGAAGGAGCCACAAGTCCAAAGCTTATTATTATAAGAAACTAAAACATTTACTTTATAACAATAATTCCCCCCCTTTTTGTTCAGGTTTGAATTGGTTGTGGTAGTGATGCTACAGTCTTTGGTGAAAATCCCTACAACAGTCACTGATCCTCAAAATACTCATACACTGCCTCTGAAATCCTTCCAATTCGCGCGTCAGCACCTATGCGGGAAGCACTTTCAGAAAGTACTACGAGAATATAATCACCCTGTGGAGCATAAATAATCCCAGCGTCGTGTGAGTATTTCCCAAGCTCACCCGTCTTGTGAGCAATATCTACTGACGACGGTAAATACTTTGGTATTTTGCCATTGAGTTGCTGCCGCGTGAGCAGATCAAGCATCGCATCAGTCGATTCCTGGCTACCAAGCTCACCATCTGCTAACTTTTCAAAAAAGAGCGAGACATCCGAAGCTGTAGTTGAAGGAAGTGTCTTTTCACTACCAAAAGAAGAATCCGCAAAGCCATGCTCTTTGAGCCAGACATTGATTGCTTTTAGTCCTACTTTGTCGGTTAAGAGCCAGGCAGCATAATTATCCGAAAGCATAATCATACGAGAGAGGGCATTGGCAACAGAGAGTGTCACGGTACCAGATTTTTTCTCAGCACTCTCAGTAGCGATATTAAATGTTTTGTGCAGATCAACAACATCTTTTTTGAGCACGTCCGATTCGGTTAGTTTCCCTTGTTCAAGCTGTTCATAGACAACTGCCATAACCCACAATTTATACAGACTTGCAGCCGTGAATTTGTGATGTTCGTCCGCAGCATAGGACTTATTTGTTTGAAGCTCTTTTACGACGACAGCATAGCTATCCGTCGAGCCATCAAGGACTTCTTCGAGTGGCTTCTTGAGTGAGAGTTGATCAGGGATAGACACCATCGTTGATTGAACCTGTACCTGAACGGGAGTGGTCGCAATTCGTGGCGTACTTTGCATCTGCATGGCTGTTTGGTAAATACGTTGCCACAAGATACCATAGAGAATGGGGAAGAGGACAATACAAAAAATAAAAAGGATGACAATTCTTCCAGTTCTTTTTCTTCTACGCATAGCTGGAACCTCTCTGTATGCTTAGCCTGTCGTAGGCAAAAGAGGAACGGGGTGGACGCTTAGGGATTCGAACCCCAGACCCCCTCTGTGTAAAAGAGGTGCTCTAACCAGCTGAGCTAAGCGTCCTTATATCTTGCCTCATTTTACCAGACTTCTGAATGAGCCGCAACTATACTTCATACGCTATTTCTCATTGCAAAAATGAGCCTCTCAGAGTATGCTCTCATTATATGGAGAAATTTCATGGCGAAAAAAAGTAAATAACTATGGAAGACAAAAATAAAACATTTATTCTCTGGTTTGATCAATTTACCAAGGACGACATAGCTCTCGTAGGTGGTAAAAACGCTAATCTAGGAGAAATGTATCAGCATCTCACACAGGCTGAATCAGCTATTTTCCCTGGAGAAAAGATTCAGGTCCCTTATGGGTTTGCTGTGACGGCGTATGCATATCGTTATTTCATCGAGAAAAATAGCCTTGATAGCAAGATTCAGGATCTCTTGACCAATCTTCATACTGAAGAGATCAAAGAGCTGGAACAAGTCGGAGCAAAGATACGAGAAATGATCATTGCTGCGCCATTTCCACAGGAACTTGAAATAGCCATTACAACTGCATACAAAGAACTCGCCTTAAAGAGTAACCTTCAAGAGGCAGAACTTGATGTTGCAGTAAGATCATCAGCAACAGCAGAAGATCTTCCCGATGCATCCTTTGCTGGTCAACAAGAGTCGTATCTGAATATCCGTGGGGAACATGCACTTCTGGAAGCAATCAAAAAGGCTATTTCTTCACTTTTTACCAATCGAGCAATTTCTTACCGAGTTGATAAGCATTTTGACCACTTCAAAATCGCGCTCTCCGTAGCCGTACAACGGATGGCGAGAAGTGACCGAGGAGCAAGTGGTGTCATGTTTACCCTTGATACAGATACCGGATTTCGGGATGTCATTTTGATCAATGGGTCCTGGGGGCTGGGGGAATTTGTAGTGAAAGGAATTGTTACTCCCGACGAATTTATGGTTTTTAAGCCAACCCTTGCCAAAGGATTTCGTTCGGTCATCAACAAAAAGCTAGGGAGTAAAGAAAAAAAGCTCATTTATGCAACCGAGGGTACAAGTCCTACCAAAGATGTCATAACTACACCCAATGAAAGACAACTCTTTGTACTGAGTGACGAACAAATACTCAAACTAGCCAAATGGGGGATGATCATTGAAGAACACTATCAAAAACCAATGGATATTGAATGGGCATATGATGTGGAAACAGATACACTCTCTATTGTGCAAGCACGTCCCGAGACGGTACAAGCACGAAAGAATAAAGCTGAACTTGAAGAATATGTGCTTCTTAATAAAGGGAAGGAACTTGTCAAAGGAGCTGCTGTCGGGAGAAAGATAGGGCAAGGAAAAGCGCATTTTATTAAAGATCCAAGCCAGTTAAGCGATTTTAAAGAAGGTGAGGTTCTGCTTGCTGAAATCACTGATCCTGACTGGGAACCAATCATGAAGATGGCAAGCGCGATTGTCACAAATGCAGGAGGGAGGACAAGTCATGCCGCTATTGTCTCCCGAGAACTTGGTATTCCAGCAATTGTAGGGACAAGTGACGCTACAAAAGTAATCCCCAATAACCAAGAGATCACCGTCAGCTGTGCAGAAGGAGAAGTGGGCAAGGTATATGAAGGACTGCTCGAATTTCGGATTGATAAAACGGATTTGACTGGTCTCAAGCTTCCCAAAACTGAAATCAAAATGATTGTAGCAGATCCTGAACTTGTATTTAACTATTCATTTATTCCAAATAAAGGCGTAGGCCTTGCGCGTGAAGAATTTATCATCTCTAACTTTATCAAGATTCATCCTAACGCGCTCCTTGACTATGCAACACTCACTGATGAAGAAGTCAAAAAACAAATTGATGCTCTCACTGTAGGATATCAAGATAAGGTGGCATATTATGTTGATAAATTGGCCTATGGTATCGGGATCATCGCCGCAGCCTTTTATCCCAACGAAGTACTCCTCAGATTTAGTGACTTCAAATCCAATGAATACGCAGGACTTATCGGTGGGAAGCTCTATGAACCACATGAAGAAAATCCTATGATCGGCTGGCGGGGTGCAAGCAGGTACACAGATCCCAAATTCGAAAAAGCCTTTGCACTTGAATGCCAAGCCGTCCAAAAAGTCAGAAGTGAGATGGGGCTCCACAATCTACAGGTGATGATACCATTCTGCCGCACACCAGAGGAGGGTGCAAGGGTTCTTGAAGCAATGAACAAAAACGGTCTCACGCATAATAAAGCACAAAATATGAATAACCAGACTGAACTAGATGAGAATCTCCATGTCTGGGTCATGGCTGAAATTCCTTCTAATATATTGCTCGTTGAAGCATTTGCGGCAATCTTTGATGGCTTTTCTATTGGCTCCAATGACCTCACCCAATTAACTCTTGGACTTGACCGTGATTCTAAGATGATTGCACATATTGGTAACGAAAATAATCCAGCAGTCCACAAACTCATTCATGAACTCATTACCCAAGCACACGCAGCAGGCCTCAAAGTAGGTATTTGCGGACAAGGCCCTTCTGACTTTCCAGAGCTTACCGAATTTCTTATCAAAGAAGGGATTGATTCCATTTCACTGAACCCAGATACCGTGCTCAAAACAGCCATAAAAGTAAAAGAGATTGAAGATGCCCAACCACCTGCCTAAGATTCTTTCCCAACCGTTATTGTAAGGTGAGTAGGGACGAAGCAATCTCTTTTCTTGTCATCCTGGTAAGCCGAAGGCGTATCCAGGATCGATTCTGGACAAGCCAGAATGACGATCTTATTACTTAACTAACATATGAACTCATTACAACAATTTTCTCTCCCAATCTTTGCCTTATGCTATCAGCACATCGCCAAACCGCTACTATTTCATATAAACCCCGAACTGGTACATGATCGTACGACAAAACTAGCAGAACAACTCGGTGAGGATATTATTATCCGCAAGCTGACAGAAGCAGTATTTCGTTATGATCACCCAATGCTTCAGCAGGAAATTGCAGGCATTCATTTTGCTAACCCTGTGGGTCTTGCAGCTGGGTTTGATTATGAAGCCCGTCTTACGCAACTCTTGCCAGCCCTCGGATTTGGCTTTGAAACGATTGGTACAATCACGTATCAGCCATATGAAGGCAATCCTCGCCCGATGCTCGGAAGATTACCAAAATCACAATCCCTCATGGTCAATAAGGG
>JBBTVD010000016.1:0-1906 GCA_038063415.1 Patescibacteria group bacterium | reverse complement strand
CAAAAATGCTGGCGTCAAAGCCATTATTGAGAAACTAGCTCCAAAGCACTTTGCTATTCCGACAGGGATTAGCATCGGTAGAACCAATACTGCCAGCATAAAAACGCAGAAGCAAGCGGTCGAGGATATCTTACATTGTTTTATCCTACTCGAACGATCAAAAGTCTCTCACGCTTATTACGAACTGAACATCAGTTGTCCAAATCTCTCTGGAGATGTCTCTTTTTATCCACCCAAAAATCTTAAAGATCTCTTGCAGGAAGTAGAGACACTCCATCTCACACGACCACTCTTTATTAAAATGCCAATTGAAAAAGATGATAAAAAAACAAAAACGATGCTTGAAGTTATTGCCAAGTGTTCACCCAGGGGAGTGATCTTTGGTAATCTTCAGAAAGATCGGACAAATCCAAAACTAGATAAATCAGAAGTAGCCAAGTATCCTGTGGGGAATTTCAGTGGCAAACCAACCTATGAGCGATCAAATGAACTTATCTCTCTTGCCTATAAAGGATATAAAGACCGCTTCATTATCATTGGCTGTGGAGGAATTTTCTCGGCAGAAGATGCCTATGAAAAGATTAAACGAGGCGCTTCACTTGTTCAGTTGATCACAGGGATGATTTTCAAAGGACCACAGCTTATTACACAAATAAATAGGGGACTGGTAGAGCTGTTGCAAAAAGACGGCTTTTCTCACATCTCGGAAGCAGTAGGAAGTAAGACGTGAGTATCACGTTTTTTGGCAGCCATAATAGGCTAACAGTATGTATTATTATTTCAGATAGATTGAAACAAACTACGTTTTAATGGTAGTATAAGGAGATATGCGCCCTAAAAAAGATGAAGCCTTTTAATAAATTATTTTCCCCTTTAACTTCCTCTAAAGCTCTTTCTATTATAATTATTGTCGGATTTGTCGTCTTTGTTAATTCGCTATTTAACGGATTTGTCGGAGATGATTCTGCCCAAGCAATTGCTAATCTATTTACTGACCCATCAGCATTTAGTAACTTTTTCTCAGGTGGCTCATTCTCTAATGGAGGTGGACAGCAAATTGCTGGGATATACTACAAACCACTATTAAATACACATTTATCCTTAATTTTTTCCATCTTTGGTGACTCTCCTGCTTCTTTTCACTTTTTTCAAATAATGCTTCATATTTTGAATTCGTCAATCTTATTTTTATTCTTTAGTCGGTTCTTTAAAAAAGAACTCGCCTTGTTGCTAAGTCTTGTTTTTCTGATTCATCCAATCAATAGTGAAGCCGTCTTTTATGTGTCCAACGCTCAAGAGACCTTATTCTTTTTATTCGGTATTTTGGCATTATATTTAGCAACAATTTTTGAATCAAAAAAACAATTAGCAATTATCGTTCTGTTGCTTTTATGTTCTCTCCTTTCTAAGGAGACAGGAATACTATTCGTTATTATCTCCGTTATCTATATGGTTTTTATCAGAAAGAAATATGTTATTCTATTTATCATCTCCTCATTGGTCATGTTTGCTTCATATCTTTTGTTGCGAATGCAGGCGACAGGGTTACTTGAGGTTCCACTAAATGCACCAATAGCCCAACTTTCTTTAGGAGAAAGGCTTCTACATATACCATCGATATTTTTCTTTTATGTATACACTTTTCTTTTTCCTTTCAAACTTGCTGCGTCTTACCAATGGACAAATGAGTATATTTCTTTTGGTGGTTTTTTTCTGCCAGTGATCATTAATAGTGTTGTTATACTTTTAATTTCATTATTTGCAGTTTTTCTTTACAAACGTTTTCGTAATAAATACTTACCAATATATATTTTCTTTTGTTTATGGTTTTTTCTAGGGATAGGACTACATTTGCAGCTTTTTCCACTTGATGCAACCGTAGCAGAACGGTGGTTTTACTTTCCAA
>JBBTVD010000015.1:0-14623 GCA_038063415.1 Patescibacteria group bacterium | reverse complement strand
TCATAATGCACTCCTTTTTACTTAACTATCTGTGCATTATACCGAATACCTGTCAGAAAGCATCAATAGTATTATCTGAATAGTTACCGGCGTTCATCAGCATTGATGTAGTTAGTCAAATTCTCACTAATGAAGCGGTAAAAAAGTATCCCTAACACATACTGCTTAAAATCCCAGCCGTCAATACTGCCACGCAAGTCGTTGGCAATTTGCCAGATTGCACGGTGAAGCTCTGTACGCTCCTGTTCTTTTGTCATGTTGGAAGTATGTTTTGTTGCCATGCTATTTATTAGCACGACCTATTATACCTCAAATTGAGATATATCTCATCATTTTCAAATCGTCGTAACAGTTCAGAGTTACTGACAAGCGAGCAGGTGCTGAAGTAGCCATTATTTCCATCTGTATTCAAAAAAGAAGGAAGGCAAATTATAAAGATTATCGCACCAAGTGAAATTAACAAACAGAATACAATTTTCGGGCTAGAAAAATTGGTATTAAACAAGCTATTATATACAGTATGGAAGACAAAATAAAAACCAAAGCTATTCTTACTTGCCCTCTGTGTGGAGAGCAACAGGAAGCTGAAATGCCAAAAAATGCGTGTCAGCATTTTTATAAATGCGCAAAGTGCGGACAGGTAATGAAACCAAAGGAAGGAGATTGTTGTGTTTTCTGTTCATATGCAGATAGCAAATGTCCACCAAAACAAAAAGAAGCGATGCAAAATTTATGAAAATTTCAGAATGTAAGCATGTACCAGAAAAATTTGTCGGACCTAGGGCTGATAGCTGTGAAGAAAATCATTTCTGTGCATTTGGACAAAGAGTTTGTTTGACATGTGGCTATGTGGGCTGCTGTGATTCATGCGCGCAGCATCTTCGAAAACACGCAAAAGAAACAGGCCATCAAGTCATGGCTTCCTATCCTGCTGATGAGCATTCATTCATCTGGTGTTATGCAGACGTTGATTATTTGGAACCTGATGAAAAACATAATCTTAAAGGAATAAAACAGAATGTAAAGAAACGGATTCAGATGTGGTAATTATGCAAACTGGACACGACCATACAACCGATTATTCTCAAATCACTCCCAATATATTTCTTGGATCAGATTTATGTAAAGGATGGAATTGTCCATCACATCAAAAAGAGTTTGAAAAATTACATATCAAAACAGAAATTAATGTAGAGATAGAACATGATGAACCTGTTCTCCCGACACTTGAGATCTATTTACGAATCCCAACTCCTGACGATACTGCTCCTACACATAATCAATTACTTCTTGCTACTGATGCATTGAATCTTACTGTTTTATCAAAGACAGTAGCCTATGTTCATTGTAAAAATGGTCATGGTCGAAGCCCAACAGTCGTTGCGGCTTATCTCATCAGATACCAAAATATGGATGTTGCCACTGCTATTGACTTCGTAAAAGAAAAAAGGCCGGAAATCCATATAGAGAAAGTACAAATAGCTGCTCTCGAAAAGTTTGCAGATCTCTCATACTTTTCACCAAATCCTCAGCTTGTCTTTCATAATGTAGCTATCGAGCCTACAGAGGGTGAAGGAACTCTAGAAATCTAAACAAGCGCGGGAGGCAAGCTTACATTGGAAGAAAATCAATGGGTCTTAGCTGCATAGCACATAAAAAAACAAATGACTGATTACGACAATCTATGATAGTAAAAATATTGACACGATAGCTTACAGACGCAATCGCATTAGAGCAAAATGAAATTTCCAATTCAACTAGCACACCTGAGCCTGAACTTAAGGGTGCAATTAGTGTACTGAGACGAATAAAAATTAATCAAGAAAGTCTTCTACAACCTGCTGGCAGAGATGAAAGCGGAAAGCTCCGATGGCGCATTAATGAGCTAGTGGTTAAAAAAATGAGTTAGCAATATTTTTAGAAAGCGAAATTTTAGTGAAAGAAAATATAACAATCCAAAAATAATTATATGAGCAGAATTAAACATCAAACATCTTTTCAGAAACACGGATTCAAAAGAGTATTTTGTAAAATTGTGGCTGGTTTTTGAAGGAGACGCGGTTTGGAGCTTGGAGTAAAGGTAGGTCTGCACGATATGGATATTATTTCTGTAGAAATAGATGCGTTACGAAATCTGTTGCACTTGATGATGCTGACACAGATGTTAAAGCCCATTTAAAAGAAATGAGTCCAAGTGAAGCTGGATTAAAACTATATATCTCCAGACTTCTCAAAACTTTTTATCTAAAAAAAGCCAAATTAGACAAAAGAAGAAATGATGCTGATGAAGAAATTAATAAGCTTCGAGCCTTACGACAAGTACTCGTTGAAAAAAATTTAGCAGGTATTTATTCCGATGAAATCTTTAAAGAACAAAATGCAGTAATTGAATCTAAAATGGTTGCAGCTCAATCAGCAAAAGATGAAGCAACACTAGAGCAATATAACATTGATAAGATCGTGGAGTTTATAAAGGTGAAATTAAAAGATTTGTCCGTAACATACGGTTGTTCGAGCCTAAGTCAAATATGTTGCCTTCTCGGTTCGATATTTCTTTCGGGTATGGTTTGGAGCTATCCGGGTTATTCGAATCGCATGATTAGCCCGATATATCAATATATTCTTAATTGTGATAACGATAACGTTACCATCGGTCAGGTACAATCCCTGACACGGAACTTCCTGATGACTTCATTATACCAAAGAAATATTATGATAAGTACCGGCTTGTGTTTACTCATTATCATTTGGACAAAAACATTAATAGACTAGGGATGAATAGAAAACGAAAAACGATGATCTACCCAAATTTGCATTGACAAAAATGACTTATAGTATATAATCCACGTATGCCAAAAGAATCTGGACCATTAGCAATAACAGCTCGTAACACAACTTTTCATGCAGCGGACAGCTTTTTAATGAGAAGACCAGCGGAACCAGTCTACCGACGAGAACTTCATTCGGATGATACTAGAATGATTGTTGCAGATCTACTGAATGTGGCTGGTGCTACGACAAATATTGAAGGAGATCCGAATAAAAGAACGATGGTTGGCCTTCATGCAAGACAATTGGGATATGATAAAAATGTATTTGTCTTCTGGTCAAACTATCAACCACTAAAAGATCGACCAGAAGATTATACCCCTAGATTTAGGGTAATTATTAACCCTCAAATAACCCATACCTCAGAGACAACGAACGATGCTGGTGAAGCATGTTTTTCTATTGATAAAGTAGGAAGTACAGCTGTCCCTCGTGCTGACTCAATTAGATTTAGTGGAGTAGAAGTTGATCTGGATGAATTTCAGAGAAATGGAAATCTTTCAGTTACGCAAGTTGAAGATGAAGAAATTTCAGAACCATATATCGCAAGAATATTTCAACATGAGGAACATCATGGAAGAGGAGAACGTTTTCCTGCCGTGTCTATAAGATTAAATAGAAAAGGTAAACCTGATGAACAGATACCAAGAGACGAAGAAGCACATGCTCGTGAAATGTCACAACCGCTACCATATGAAGAACCTAGGACTATTGTCGTAATGAAGAATTTGAAAGCTGCTTAACAAGGTCTGATATTAGGCTAGTCTAGCAGCATAAGAAAAGGAAACCAACGCCTAACTCAAATTATTACTGCTATAATCCACCCTCATAATCTCTTGTCTCTTGCTGTGCTGCGGCCAGACCACCTGCCATCCTTTTTAACTCTGCTTGTACATCCCGAATTCTGGCTAAGCTATCCACAGCTTTGGGATTTTCAGAACCATCTGTAGCAGCAGCCATAGTAGCAATAGCCTCTGTGAGTGCTTCTTCCCCGGCATCTAATACTCCAACAATATCAGTAACTTTTTTATCTGCTTCTCGTAAACCTCCTTTTACTGTCCCAATACCACTATTACCTTCGCTATCTCCCGATGAAGAAGAACCTTCACTCCCAAGCGGTGGTTGAGGTGCGGTTGGAGGCAAAGGTAAATGAATCTTTCTTCTCAATCTTGCTAATACAGTTGGGTTTGTTAAATCAACTTTTGTATACATAGATCCTTCATCTTCTGGCAATTCGCCCATTGAATCAAGTGCTGCTGATGCTGTAGGTAAGCCTAAGGCATCATTTGCACGTTTAGTTACTCGGTTAATACGTGAAACACCATCTCCAAACAATCGAAAATGGATTCTAAGTGCTGATGGCTGTTGAAATGCAGCAAATAATTCAGTTGCTCCTCTTGCAATACCTTCTTGAACTGCACGATTATATAATTGCCCACCTCGACCTTGATTCATTAATTCATCAGGTACTTGAACATGCTTCACCGTAAGAAGACGTTTTCCATTACCTAAATCGGTTATGCCACAGGCAATACCTCCCCCTCCTTCTGCATTAAATGCAAAACCTTGTTTAATCGGACTCATATGAAGCTCTGGTTTTCTTGGTTGTTCAGCAGTCATAGGCTTAAATATACCATAATTCAGAAATAAAATCAACCTATAGTATTAAGCGGTCACTTCTAATATGTTTTCTTTTTTTGTAGTAAATTGGTTGAATAGAATTCAATGAGTATGTTAGACGAAAAGCAAAAAAAGATTCCAACAGTAGTCGAAGCATTGGAGAAACTCATGACACGTGGAACAGTACTAGAGTATCGGGAGAAGGACATTATTTTCAACAATCACTTGTCCCCCATCAAATCACTGAAAGTAACCGTCAGCTCTATTGAGACTAAGGATCAATCCGTGCTTCATAAGTTACAAAAAAATATCCGACAGATATCCGATTGAGTGTGCTTCCCTATATTAACATATTTTCATAGAACTTGACCATATCAGAAACCCATAGTATAATATGTTATGGAATTTTTCAGAGGTAACTCAGGCATTAAGAAGATTAGAGACGAAGATAGACAACTCTCACAAAGAATTGCTGCCTTAAATAGCTTAACACCATCAGATGTTAAACCACATGAAGTTGGAGTGGTTTATAGTACCCATAATCTTAGATATATGACATCGCTTACAGATAAATACGTAGGACAACATGGAACAGAACGAGGTAAAGCAGAAAGGTTCCAGCAGTTTGGTCAATTAGCAGAAACACTGCTTGATTTACCCCCTACATATTTTTCTTATGGACTTTTTGCTTCTAGTTATATACGAGGACTTCAACGTCAACAAGAAGAACCTAGAAAGACAGGAGAACCACAACGGACATTATTAGCAGGAGCGTTAACTGAGGATACGGTAAAAGAATACACATCTAGTGTACGTTTCATTCATCCTGACGCATTATGTTATGTTACTGATGTTGAAGGTGAATCAACTAGTAAGTTGCCAGAGGCATCAGGTTTTGTATATGGTGATGCACAACGTCTCTCTTTTGCTGATGGAGTTTTTGATTCTGTACATACAAATATCCTCTTACCCAATTTGACAGATAACAGTCCTTTAATTACTTTCCCCGAAACTAAAAGAACAAGGTTTTTTGCAGAAGCAGCACGAGTATTAAACGAGGATGGACGACTTCTGTTGGTTGAAGAATATGAGAATATTTCCGACGAGGAATTAAGAGAAGCAGGATTTTCTCGTATAACAAGAGAACCTGCCTTAACATTCTCTTCCAGAAGAGATATGGAAAGAAGCCTAAAGCATGGAGAAACTGATGGCATATATGAAGTCACCCCTTCTCGGTACGTAGATTTTGTTATGGCAGCTAAATAAGATTAGCATCTCTTAGTAATTCGTCTATATTTTACTTCTTACATTGGAGAATGAGAAAAGTAATACAGCAGATGAAATCCTTAATATGGAGATCGTCATGGATAACGTCTCATACTTTTTGGAACACCTTCAAGAGCTCTTACTTGGAAGCTCAGACCCACTTAAGCAGGCTGCATATTTTGGCTTACTATTCGACGAGGCTCCGACTTACAATGACTTACTTTTTGGAACTGCTAAATTAGCCCCGTATATCAAGCTAAATGAGAAAAATAAAGGACAATTAGTCCCTGTTGGTGACCCGAGTAATCCCCAGTTTGAAAAAGCGTTAGCCTGGTTAGATGATCTAAGACGAGTATATCATGAGTCTGAGGAGGAGACTAGTTTTAATGATTTTTAAGTTGCTAAAATGAAAGGGGGTGTACTATGACTAAAAATGTGTCGGCAAAAGAGTGGTTAAGAAATAATGGGAATAAACTCAAAAAAGCTTACAGTTACGCTGTTATTCATAAATTAGATATTAAATCAAAAGATGATGTCTTAACGATTCTGCAAGCAACAGATCCTGAAAACGCAACAAAAGAACAGGTAGAAATTTATTCCAAAATGTTGCAGATGTTTAGAGAGAGATTTAGAAAAACAGTGGGTGGAATCTTGGAAAGCTAAAGTTATTGCTTTTTAGCGACAATTTTAAGACCAAGAACATTAAGAATTCTATCGAGCTTTGCATATGAGGGGTTTGCTTCTCCTCGTTCTGTCATTGCATAGAAAGTTTCTGTGACACTTGCTTGTTTGGCAACTTCCGCTTGGGTTAGCCCTTTCTTTTCGCGTGTCGCTTTTATTTGAGCTGCAAGTTTAGGATCAATCTTTTCTTTTTTATCGGTATTCATAAATAGTTTATTTTAGAGTATATCATTTTTGTGCCCAGAAATAAACTATGGGTTTAAATTATTCACGGGACTCTAGTATATCGATTATGAACGAATTTTTTAGAGTCAGCAAGAGGAAAGTAAGGAGCAAAAAAGTCTAGGGGCAGCTAGACTCATAGATTATCCCGTGATATCTGGAAGTATTTCCCCCTGATAAACCTCAAAAAGATTTACAAGAATTACTACTTCTTCGAGCGTTACAGATTCTGTCTGTCCTCGTTCTATCTTCCGATATCTCTTCAGATCTATTCCTGTTTTCTCGGAAACCTCAAGATCGGTCAACCCACGCCATTTTCTGACGTTCTTCACATTGCTTCCTATCTTTTTCCAAAAAGAAAGATTTCGCCATGCTACTCTTGGCATACACATCACCCCCCTTCTAAGCTGTGCTAGAATAACAAAAAATAAAGAAAGGAGGTAGTATGTTAAAAAAAGAGTTACAAGACAAAATAGACGGAATTCCTACAGAAGCTTTACATATCTTGGCAATTTCTGGAATGGGGAAAGATGCTAAAGATACCTATGAGCGAGCTAAGGCAACATTAGGCATGCTTGATATAGCTGTACGGATGTTGATTAGTGAAATGGAACAAGCAAAAATCAGCAAAACCAAACAGCGATAAAGCTACTAAGCTTTTTTAGTATCGGGTTTAAGAAGTATTTTCATTAAGTTGAGAAGGGCATTTGCTTGTTCCGTTGCCTCTTCGTTACTCAATCTTATATTATATTTTTGGAAATATATCTCTTGAAATTCTTCTAATTGTTCTTTTGTTACCATATCTGTCCTTTTATCATTTGTACGAGTGAAGTATAGCTCTTCAAAAAACTGACGAGGAGTTTTTGATCTAACAGATTAAGTCAGATCGTTGATAGGAGCTGAATACGCATTGGTTTTAACCCATTGCGCTGAATTGATGGCTCCTTGTTTGGTTGTATAACCTTCGCTCCAACCAACGATTTCGTTGTTGGCTGCGACAAGTTGCCATCGATACTCTCCAGCAGTATCCTTGAAGATATTAAATCTTACCATTTTTTTCACCCCCTCTCCGCATCTAGCTTGGGATAACTTACTCTAAGCTCTCCCCCCTAAAGCCACCTTAATGACCTTAGGAGGAGGAGTGAGGTAAGCTAACCCGCACTATTTGGGAGGGGAGGATTATCCCCGCCAGTTTTTTAAAGACCTATTTGCCTTTCTTCCCATGTTTTTGACTCAAAGCGCTTCCTGCAACAGACTTTGCAGTTTTAGACGTTGTTTTACTGCTTAACTGTTTAGATGCTTTCGATGCAATAGGTTTACTGGTTGTTTTTGAATGTGCCATATAGTATCACCCCCTCCTTATTTTCTATAGTAAAAACTATTTAGTGTTAAAATAATAATATTGCGCTACATCTAGTATGTCAACTAGAAATATATGCATCAAATAGTATCTAATTGAAGCACCTGTAGTTCGATTTTATTTCATACGATCTTCGAGGAATTTTTCAACGGCATCATAAAATATTCCAGGTGCTTCCAAATGAGCAAAGTGTGTTGCCTCTCGTATCTCTACCAACTGCGAGTTTCTTATAAGTTTGTGTATTTTTATACCAATAGCAGGCTTTGTTATAAAATCCTTTTTCCCTACAACGATAAGCGTCTCTACAGAGATCTTTTTTATTGAATCTTGTAGGTACTGAGGAGGTTGAGAGTAAATATCAAGCATACGTCGAGATCTTTTTTTGTTGATAAGAACCTTATTTTCATATGCTTTGGGTCTTAAGTAGATTGAGTAGCATTGATAGAGAAAGTTGGGAAAGAGATATTTACCAACACCCACAATAACATATTTATTCACGATCTTCAGTGGTGATCTCTCAGGTACTCCTCCTCCTGTGCTATATAAGATAAGTTTTTTGACAGGGAATTTTGATGTATACACGATGGCAATTCTTCCACCAAATGAATGTCCAATAATGATAGGGTTATCAATTTTGAGCTCCGTAACAAATGCGCGGACAAAACTTGCATAGTCTTCTATTTTCCATGTCTTGAGTGGCTCCTGACTAAGCCCAAAGCCGGGAAGATCGAGAACATAGATATGATAGTCTTTTGCAAACCTGCTGATGAAATCTTTCCAAAAAGCGTGAGACTGCCCCCAGCCATGGAGCAATAGTATACTTTTTTCACCCTTTCCATGTTCTTGATAGAAGAGATTAAGTTTATCAACGGTTATTGTTTTATCCATAATGGGTAGAGATTTTACTTATTAGAATTATAGGTACTTATCCCGTATAATACTAGAGATGCAGATTTTTGATGATTTTAAGGGCAAAGCTGATCCCCATTGGACACAAGTTACCAGAGGTGGTGGTACATTACAATTCTCCAAGTCAATACTACGCATGGGCTTTCCTTCTGCAAAACAAGGAGCGTATACCGATGCACAAATTGATGACTATACCATGTTGGCAAGATCAGATTATCTCTGGAAGCCACCACTGTGCATGACTGTACGCGCACATTCGTCTCATCCTGCCGCTACTGCACAAAGCACAGAGAAAAGTAACAATATTCTTCGAGGTACTGCTGGATTTGGTTTCTGGAATAAGCCTTTTTCTATGGAAGGGAAAGTTTTTACGCTACCTGAAGCAATTTGGTTTTTTTATTCTGCTCCTCCCTCCAATATGGCTTTAGTCCCTGGAGTTCCTGGCTGGGGTTGGAAAGCACAGGTAATTCATGCGATGCGACCTGGTGCGATCCTACAAAGTATTCCTTTGGCACTTACCATGGGACTAGGGAGGCTAACAGGTAATACCAAAATGGCAAGCTCATCGCTGCAAAGGTTTGCAGGGTCACACGATAAACATATTACTGAGGACATGACACAGTGGCATACGTATGTCATTGAATGGCGTAAAAATGAATCACTATTTTATATTGATGATAAGCTTACTCTGCACGTCCCACAGTCACCAACTCGTCCATTAGGCTTTGTTGCTTGGCTTGATAATGCCTACGCAATTGCAACTCCTCGGGGAGAGTTTATCTTTGGGAAAGGAAAGAGTGGTGCAGAATGGTTGGAGATGGACTCGGTAAAAATTGAACCACTTGAAGAAGGAGAAACAATCTAACGATGAAGCTCTCTGCATGGGTTACTGTCTCTGATCTTATCCCACTTCGTCAAACAGGTATTGAGAAAGTCATTGATTTTTTTGATAACAAACAGACGATGTTTCATTCGCTGTCACATGAGTATATCTTTAGCTCTCTCAAACAAGCTGGAGTTGATGGAATCGAGCTACTGATTCCTCGTTATACCTCCGATACTGATATGCAAGCCGTCACAGCAATTCTCAAGAAGTATCAGATGCCAGTTCTCAGTATTCATCAATCGTTAAGTAATAGAACAACTATTACCCTTTCTGAAATAGAGAGGCTTTGTCAAATTTCGCAAATCTTTTCTGCTTCTGTCGTTGTCCTCCATTCTGGAGCCTTGGGAATGAAATTATTTGAAGGAGAGTTTGTCCGTAAGCTAAAGGCTTTGCAAAAGCAGTATCATCTTACCTTTGGCATTGAAAACATGCAAAGGTATCCCTTCCCACTTCCGACACCAGTATATACTTATAATGGAGATGTATTTGCTAAAATGGTGCGTGATGCAGGGATTGGTATCACTTTTGACGTAACCCACTTGGCACAAGTTGGTGAAGACGTAACACAGTTCTATCTGGAAAATAAGCAAAGAATCGTCAATATTCATCTGAGTGATTTTAAAAAAACGTGGTTAAATACCAAGCTTCACCTCCCAGACCATATGCATCTTGCCTTGGGTGATGGAACGCTACCTCTTGAAGGGTTTCTGAAAACGTTACAAAAAGAAAACTATAAAGGACTCATTACCATGGAAATAAACGCAGATCTGGAAAAACTCTGCAAAAGCGCAAGTATGATAAAGAAATATGTTAAGAGTGTATGAATACTTTTGTAAAGCTACTTTTTTCTCTCCTGCTTGCCTTTTTTGTCATTCATTTACTGCGGGATATTTTGCAAATTTATAATATCGATACGCCTCTCGCGACGCTGCTACGAACCAATCATCTCTGGTGTCGGCCATTTTGTGACTATGCGACACTCCCACATGAGATCTTTGGGATCATAGGATCAAGTATTGTGTTGAAGAGAAAAAAAGTCGGCATTCTCGGCTGGCTTGTTCTTCTCTCATTACCCCTTTGGTCGATTGGGTTTGTAATGGAAGGGTTGGGGTTGAATAGGTAGAAGCTAAGCTTCTTTATTACTTATTAAAATCTCAGCTTGCAACACCTTATAGAGTTGTACCATAGCCAGCGTATCAAGTTTACAGTACTCGATTAAATCCGTCATAATTTGAGCCTTTTTCTCTGTATTCTTTCCGTCAAGTATTGTCTCCATCCAGAGGCGTTGTGCTGACGCACCTTCTTGGATATTGAGTTCTTTGTATGATAAATCTGTTACCAGTACAGGCAACACTTTTTTAATCGATGCACTCCCATAAAAGTCTTTATCGACAAACCACCCTTGCGCAAATGGAAGCATCAGATCAATGACTCGGTTATTAACACTTTGCATAAAATCTGCATACTCCGGGAACATCTCGCCAAGCTCTTTATTGCGACTCTTTTCAAACTTTTCGTACCAGACAAAAATAGTCCCTGTATTGCCAATGTCTTCTTTAAGTCGTTGTAAGAGGGGCAGTCCGGGATGCGTATTTTCTGTATGCAGATATTCTTTGTGTTGTATCGGAGCGCCGGGGTTTTCAATTATGTGAAGTGAATATTGAAATGGTACTTGCTGGTAGGGGTGTATACCATCAAAGGACGGGATGACACTACTGAGGGTTTCATAATCAAGAAAATAGAGTGGATATTTTAGTTTATCTACAAAATCAAAAATCTTTTCTTTATCAATTATACGTTTATCAGTTTTCGTAGCTTGTACTTGTCTTTGTTGTTTTTCACTGAGTTTGACATGATCGGGGATATCTTTGATGTGTGTTACTCCCAAGTCTTCCAGTTCCCCCACAAGTTGTGGCTTGAGTGTAGCGAGATGGTAAATGCTATGAGGAGCAAGATCTGTGTAGAGTGATTTATAGATGACAAGCCATTCATCAATCGGTCCAAGGCGGACAAACCGTGGTGACATGCCGGGGGGAGTGTCCGATTGTATTGTTTTCAATGCTTGCTGGATATTTAGTTTGGTTTCATCAATAAGAAGCCTTACCGCCTCGGTTACATCGGTTGTTTTTGTTATTGCTTTAGAATCAATTAGTCCTTCGCGTACATATTTATTATTCACATGAATGACGCTAACATTACGAATGGTGAGTCCAGCCTGTTCAAGAACAACAACTTGAAATGCCAGATCATATTCGTGGTCTATCTTGACTGAAGTGCTTGATTTGATTTCATAGAGATCAAAGACATTTCCTTCTACTCGATCCAACACATCGATAATACAGGTGAGCTGTCCTGCTTCAAATCGTCCTTGCAAGATTGTTTTTGCGCCACTTTCAAGAGCTTCAGTTGTACGTTTCGGGAGAGAAGCGTAGGTAAGGTAGTCCGTAAAGCCGAGACGGGTACTCTCTGGGAACAATTGTTCTGCATACGACTCAAATAAATGACCGTTGTCAAACAAAGCTTGCATAGCGAGGTCTACTTCTGGGAGTTTTGATTTATCATGTTTCTTCAGCCACAACCAAGCAGGTTGTCTGAGAAAGAGCATGTATTCTGATTTTGAGAGAGTCATTGGGATATTATATCAATTTTGGGGATGTTATTCATATCCACAAGCATTTTATTTTCTTGTCCAAAATTCAATTCAGGAGCTGGTAAGTACTAGTGATTGATCAATTTCCCATAAGTCTGAAAAGTTTTCTTTGTCAAATCTATCTTTATGTACCGCAAAACATAGTAAATGTGTCGGACGAGAAAACCCTACGTATACCATTTTTGTTGATTGACGGCCTCTTTTCTTAAGATTACTATCAATTTTATTTCCTTTAAATTGTTCAACAAGTCTTTGTGATTCATATGATTTTGCGTTAAGTCCCTTACCATCTAATTGAAAATAGGACTCTAGATATAATGTCGCAGTATGCGTTCTACCTTTGACAGAATGGACTGTTCCTATATTAACTTTTATTCCATCAAATTCTAGAACATTTAGACTTGATTGCTCAGACGAATTAGCGTTTGGATATACTTCTGATTTAGCAACTGAAGTGTTTATAAAATCAACGCTATCTTTTGGTAAACTTTCGTCAAAGTAAGCACAAAATATAAGAGTATATCTTCTTATTTCTAATAATGCATCGCTTTTTCTTCCTTTTGCGATAAGAAGACAAATAGTAAATAGACTTTCTCTAAACTCTTCTATTTTTCCAATACTATCAATTTTTTCAATTAACGCATGTTTCGTGTAATACTTTCCTTCAATTGTTTTGATTTTTTCTAAACGTAATATTTTCAATAAACCTGCATAAATATTATCACTAATTGATCGCATATTTTTATCTTCCAATTTACAAAATAATAAATAGTCTTCAAGAGAATCATATTCCAACGTGGATAATAGTTTCTTTGAAGTAAATTTAGGAAAAAAATCAATAAGTCGAAGCTTACTATTATCATTCGCATTTTCTTCTTTTTTCCATTCTTTATTCCATGAAATTGCATGGTACGGATAATCATGCTCTTTAGGTTTGGGAAGAGCACCTAAATTTTCTAATTTCTTAATCCTTTGGGAGAATTTATGAATAACATTTGTTTTTGTACTATTATCATAAACTATAATTATGGGTTTAATATCAATCAAACTTCCATCGGTGTTTACGCATTCACCTCTAATTTGTATCGGATACAATGCAAATGCTTCTACGACTTTGGCTATATTCTGATTTAATCTATGACTTCCGTTAAGCTTCCTAATTTTTTCTCTATCTACCCATACCATGCTATCTTTAGCATCTCCATTAAAGATTGCTTGATTTTTGTCTCCTATACGTTGATAATTTATATTTGCAGTGTTTTCAAAAAAAAGATCTTCAAGTAATTTATATTGATGCGTATCCATATCTTGCATCTCGTCAACAAAAATATTCTGAAATCTTGCTCGAATTAAATCAATTACATTAGGTAAGGCTAAAATATATTCGTTTGCCAAGATATATGCATCCTCAAAACTTAAAATTCCCTCCTTTCTGATTTTTTGTTTCATAGCAAGAATAGCTTTATATGTAGAGCTAGTTTTATCTTTAAGAGGAAAACTACTACCATCTAAGTATGATAAATTACCTTCAATAAGTTTAGATTTATAAATGATCTCATCTTTTTGATATAAATGTTTTTTTAAGTATGCTTGTGCATCTCTTGGAATAAAATGCTTTGAATAATATCGATCATTATCAATGATAATATCTGAGTTTGGGTTTATTTTTTTAAAGTATGGGATAGCAAGGAATTCATCTACGAAACTTTGAATTGTTCCAACAAAATTTGGATAACCAAAAAGATGTTTACAATGGCTTGATATCCTTGCTTTTATTTCATTGATTGCAGCATTTGTATGAGATATGACCAATATGGCAGGCACTTATTCCGATGAAATCTTCAAAGAACAAAATGCGGCAATTGAATCTAAAATGATTGCAGCTCAATCAGCAAAAGATGAAGCGACCCTGGAGCAATATAACATTGATAAGATCGTGGAGTTTATAAAGGCCAAATTAAAAGATTTGTCCGTAACATACGGTTGTTCGAGCCTAAGTCAGATACGCTGCCTTCTCGGTTCGATATTTCTCTCGGGTATGGTTTGGAGCTATCCGGGCTATTCGAATCGAATGATTAGCCCGATATACCAAGATATTCTTAACTGTGATAACGATAACGTTACCATCGGTGAGCCGGACAGGGATCGAACCTGTGACCAAGAGCTTAAAAGGCTCCTGCTCTACCGCTGAGCTACCGGC
>JBBTVD010000014.1:0-23649 GCA_038063415.1 Patescibacteria group bacterium | reverse complement strand
TTTTGGTACATTATATGGAAATGCTTTGAAAGTTGACCCACAATATACTGGTGTTATTGTTCAGGATGTAGAAATTATTGCACGAAATACCGTAGACGCTGCTATTTGTTGTTCCTTTACTTTACTAAGAGCTGATGTTACCGGTGGCGCAGATATGCTTAATTTTGGAAGCAATATGGTTGTAAAAGACAGTTACCTACATCATACGGCGCCGCGTCCAGGAGGGCATTCTGATGCTATGCAAACAAGAGCACTCGCGACGACGAGCAACGTGCTTATCGATCATAATACAATGATCATGCAATCAGGGAATACTATCCCAGAAGGATTTACAACTACTCCTTTTAACTCAGTCTTTATTACCTGTGGGGGCACTTGTACAACAAATGAAAATCTAACTTTTAGCAATAACCTTTTTGATGGGGGAGGGTATACGTTTCAATGTAATTTCCTTGGCGCAAGTAATGTTGTCCTAACCGGTAATAGATTTGGTAGAGATTATGCATTCGGCCCTCAAAGAGAGTGTAAAGGAGCGAATGCTCGTGCAGGTGTTTCATTTGATGATACTAATGTTTTTGATAATACCGGCCTCCCGATCTAGAATCAACAAGAGAAGTGCTCTCATAACAAGTGATATAATTCCATAAATGATGGACGAGCAATTATATCGCGATTGAGAAAACGCTCCTGTTTCCATTACGAAAAATAATCCATTGTGTTACGATAACGGTAAACATTGCTGATGAGAAACTAACACAACTAGGCTTTTGCGAGTGAAGAGTGTGCTATCTCAAAAGCATCCGCATCAATTTTGACAGATTTGGTTGAGAAGAAAACATGTGAAGACATACAAAAAATATCACCCGAAGATTTTTTGGAAACGTTGGAAATTACGTTGACACCAAGTCGGACAAAATGCGCACTATTAGGATATCAAGCCTTACAAGAAGGAATCACCACGGAATTACCTCTTGCAATTTAAATAATGGATACGTATGCTAAAGATATGAAGGTTTTTGATAAGCATACATCAGTAATGCATGAAGAAATATAGACTTTCTCATCTTATTAAGACAAAACAGCATTTTTTAGTTGCTTCTTTTCTTTTCCTCCTTTTATTGTTACTTCCGTTGGGTATCTTTTTGTTTATCAGTAGCAACCAAACGGAAACCTCTGTCCACGCTGTTGAACCAATGTCCAGTCCGCTTATCGTCAATCCTGCAAATCCTCGTTATTTTACTGATGCTTCAGGCAAATCTGTCATGCTTGCCGGCATGCATACGTGGACAAATCTGCAAGATGGTGTTACTGGCAGCACACAAGATCCACCACCACCTTTCGACTGGAATGGCTATCTTACCAAAATGCAGCAGTATGGTCACAATGTTATCAGGCTTTGGTCGCACGAATATGCCGATACTAACTGCGGGAATGACACACCCCATCTCTCTCCTTGGATTTATGAACGTACCGGTCCGGGGACTGACCTCACTGGTAAGCCAAAATTTGATCTGACCAAATTTAATCAGGCATATTTCGACAGGTTAAAACAACGAGTTGACGAAGCACAGGCAAAAAGTATTTATGTCGATATCATGTTCTATCATGGGATTTGGAGTACGCAGCAATGCCGATGGGATGGTATACCGTTTAATGGCGCGAACAACATCAATGGCATTGATGTCCCTGTCGTAACGGGGACACCAAATGGATACGGCTACGGAAGCAAACTCCACAGTCTGCAAGATCCGGCAGTTGTTGATTTGCAAAAAGCCTATATTCGTAAAGTCTTGGATACGGTGAATGATAATAACAATGTCCTCTTTGAGATCAGTAACGAAGATTGGGGAAGTGAGGCAAATACCGCTTGGCAATATGAATTGATTAACTACATCAAGCAATACGAACTGACAAAACCAAAACAGCATCCTGTCGGGATGACACCTTCCTGGAATAGAACCAATACTGATACCTTTAATAATCCAGGGGTTTGGATGTCTCCCTGTGATTGTAAAAATCAGCCGGATGATGGTAACGGGGGAGAACCGTATGTGAGTAATCCTCCAGCCGCTACAGGGAATAAGGTAGTGCTTGTCGATACAGATCATATTTTTGGACAAGGTGGAGACGCGGTATGGGTCTGGAAGACCTTTACTCGTGGGCACAATATTCTGTATATGTGGGACGAGACGGTTACTGATGCACTTAGTGGTGGAGCCCTGCATGCGATGGGAGATGTCATTGCTTATAGTAAAAAGATTGATTTAAATACGACAGTTCCTCATGGAGAGCTAACCTCAACAGCATACGCTTTGGTAAATCCGGGAAGTGAGTATCTTGTTTACCAGCCGGGAAGCGGTGGTTTTACGGTAGATGTAGGAGCAGGTTCGTATACGGTTGAGTGGTTTAATCCTGTTACGCAGGCAACGCAAGCAGCAAGTACTATTAGCGGAGGATCGACTATGACGTTTACGCCGCCTTTTAGCGGAGCAGCAGTTCTCTATTTGCGAAATACTGCACTCGGGACTCCTGTACCTACTCCTTCTGGAACTGTTGGTACGCCAACGATCACGCCTACACCAACATCGGGAGGCGTGCCACAATTGACAGCGACGGTTGAAGATACCACAATCGGAACAGGTACTAATCAGTTTGAATATATAGGAAATTGGGTCCACTGTGGTGGCTGTTTCTCTGGCGGAAACGGATCAACCCATTATTCGTATACGATTGGTGACTCAGTAACGTTTCGCTTTACGGGAGGACAGGTGAAGATCTTTGGTGTCAAGGAAACGGCAGGGGGCATAATCTCAGTAGCTATTGATGGTGGTACGCCGGTTGCTATAGATACGTATGCGCCGACAACGACACAATCGGTTATTTATACCTCACCGATTCTGGCAAATGCCGTGCATACCGTGACCATGACGATAACGGATAGGGAACATCCTGCTGCAGTTGCCAATGTCCTTTCCATTGACAAAGCAGAAGTCTATACTGTCAGTGGTGGTGGGACGGTTACTACAACGCCGCCAACCGCGACAGTTACGCCAACTCCTACCAGAACTCCAACACCGACACCAACCAGGACGCCTACTCCCACACCAACCAATACCCCCACGCCAACATCAGGAGGTTCACTCGTGCTGGCAGCGACAGTTGAAGATACCGTGAAGGGGACGAGCAACAACAAATTCCAATATGTGGGTACATGGGTGAATTGTGGCGGTTGTGTCAGTGGAGGCAATGCCACGTCACAGTACTCCTACACGATAGGCAACTCAGTGACGTTCCGCTTTACGGGGAGACAAGTAAAAATCTATGGCGTGAAAGAGAAATTTGGAGGAATCATAGGGGTAAGCGTTGATGGGGGCACTTCGGTAGATATAGACACGTATGCCTCAACAAAAACACAAGCAGTCATTTATACATCTCCAGTTCTGGCAAATGGCACCCATACCGTAAAATTAACCATCACCAATCGGCGTAATCCAGCAGCCGTTGCCAATGTCCTCTCTATCGATAAAGCTGAAATTTATCACTAAAACTCCGAGATCTTGTTTTGTTCTCTGAAATTGCTATAATACATCTATGAAAACAGACGCATTTCCTTACGCATTTTTTCAGGGCAAAATAGTCCCGATTGAAGATGCCAAGATTTCTATCATGACCAATGGCCTGCAATATGGTATTGGTTTTTTTGGAGGAATTCGTGGCTACTACAACGAACAGAAAAAACACATTTCGATGTTTCGAATTGATGATCATTTCAAACGGTTCACCAATGCAGCAAAAATTTTGGGCGGAGAACTCCCTTATACTCAGGAAGAGCTAAAAAAAATTACGCTTGAATTGGTTGAAAAAAATACACCGCAGACTAATTTTTATATACGTCTTTATGGATATATAAGCCATACGAAACTCAGCCCTAATCTTACTGATGCAAGATTTGATTTTAATTCGTATATGATTCCTTTGGAGGAATATATGCCGATGGGGAAGGGATTATCACTGCTTGTCTCTAGTTGGCAGCGAATCAATGACAATTCGATCTCGACACTTGCAAAGGCATCAGGTGGATATATTAATTCAGCTCTTGCCCGTAAAGAAGCCAATGAAAATGGGTACGATGAAGCAATTCTGCTCAATAAATTTGGTAATGTCGCGGAAGGATCAGCTGAAAATATTTTTATCGTTCGGGATGGGACATTAATTACGCCAGGATTTTCTGAAGGAGTGCTTGAGGGGATAACGAGAAAATCTGTTATCGAGATCGCGCAAGATGTAGGAATAGAGGTCATTGAGCGTCCTATACCTCGTAGCGAACTCTATATTGCAGATGAGGCATTTCTCACAGGAACAGCATGCCAGGTTGCCTGGATTGAAAAGATAGATAACAGAGTTATTGGTTCGGGCAAAATTGGTACAATCACCGAGAAGTTAAAAGAAAAGTTCTTTGCGGCTGTAAAAGGTGATGATGATCAGTACGCGCAGTGGTGTACAAAGATTAAAATTAAATAGTTTTTTATTATGAGTATTGAACGTCAGCCAAAGGCAGTCAGCCTTGAAAAAGCTAATACGCCTGAAGAAGTGAGAGCGGGTCGTGTCGGGAGACTTATTTCTTTTCCAGAACCTAGAAAAGGGGCGACAATGTCTGATGAATTTACTCTTTTGCAACCAATATTTGATGTCAGTAGAAGATATGGAACAGAAGTTACTTTGCCAGGTTTGCGCAGAGACGAAAGATCACACATAACCGCTCTTCATCGCGTAGATTCTCCTGAAGCTCGGAGTCGTCAATGGGTTATGGAAGGAGGAAATTCTCAAAGTATTCTTTCAGCAGGATATGACGAAACAGGGGCTCCATATTTACGATGGGATAGGCGTGAAAGAGAGGCAAATGGGTTTCTTTTTACCGGCGGCACTGTCGGTTTAAGTGGAGCTTCTTATGAGGAGCGGGTGAGTGATTCGAAAGATTATGTACAAATTGAAGATGAGAGAACTGTAGCGAGGAAAGCGAAACATGTGAATTTTCATGAAGGTGTTTTAGAACCTGCAGATGGAAAGAAGCTGACTCGTTTCCCGTTTGATCCCGTCCAATCATAGTTAGACAAGTTTTACTTGACGCTTTTGCTCTTTTCTTTTATACTTACAACATATGAATAAGCAACTTCTTCTCGGTCTCAACCTTCTTACCGTCTAGCGCGGGGGAGTTTATACTGAGAAGCAGATAAACAATACCCGCCATAAGAGGCGGTTTTTTATTGGAAGAAATATTGTGTCATCCCGACCGAAGTGGAGGGATCTCACGCCACAGAAGTTACGAACAGGTTAAGTGGTATGAGATCCTTCGACTTCACTTCGTTTCGCTCAGGATGACAAAAGAAATACTTATATGAAAAATAAAATCTATATTTTTGATACCACCCTTCGAGATGGAGAGCAGGCACCTGGATGCCAGCTGAATACCGTTGAGAAAATTGAAATAGCTAAATCATTGGAATTGCTCGGCGTTGACGTGATTGAAGCGGGTTTTCCTATCTCAAGTCCCGGAGATTTTCAGTCGGTAGTTGAAATTTCAAAAGCAGTTCGCAATCCTGTTATTTGTGCTTTAACTCGGGCAGTCAAAGGAGATATTGACGCGGCGGTTGACGCGCTGAAGTTTGCGAAGTACAAACGAATTCATACTGGAATCGGAAGTTCTGATGTGCATATTGAGCATAAATTCAGAAGTACCCGTGAAAAAATACTTGAACAAGGTGTTGAAGCGGTAAAATATGCCAAGCAATTTGTTGAAGAGGTTGAGTTTTATGCTGAGGATGCAGGGCGGGCCGACAATGCATTTCTTGCACAAATGATTGAATCGGTGATTACTGCCGGGGCAACCCATGTCAATATTCCTGACACGACAGGGTATTGTCTCCCATCAGAATTTGGAGCCAAGATTGCTTATCTCAAAGAACACGTCAAAAACATTGAGAGAGCGATTATTTCAGTACACTGTCACAATGATCTGGGGATGGCAACTGCCAATACCATTGCTGCTGTGCAAAATGGGGCACGGCAAATACAAGTTACCATGAATGGTGTTGGCGAACGGGCAGGAAATACTTCTCTTGAAGAAACGGTCATGATTCTCAAAACGAGACACGATCTTAATGCTGAGACCAATATTGATACGACCAAACTGTATCCCACGAGTCGTCTTGTTTCACGACTGATGCGGATGCCGGTGCAGGCCAATAAAGCAGTTGTCGGACGTAATGCTTTTGCTCATTCATCGGGTATTCATCAAAATGGCATACTAAAAAATCGTTTTACCTACGAAATTATGGATCCCAAAGATGTCGGCGTTGAGACATCATCACTGATCTTAACCGCTCGAAGTGGCAGAAGTGCACTGCAACATCATCTGGAAAGAATAGGCTATTCTGTGACAAAAGAAAAACTCGATGAGGTATATAAACAATTTTTGCTTGTGGTTGATAAGAAAAAAGGCGTTACTGATGAAGATCTTCATGCCTTAATGGGAGCAAAGGGAACAACAGGAGATATTATTCTCCAGAGTGTGGAAGTGCTTTCTTCGACCGAAAGGAAACCACAAGCAACGGTAACACTTAGTATTCACGGGAATCAGCAGACAGCGACAGCTACGGGAAATGGTCCAATTGATGCGGCATTTAGTGCTATAGATAAGATGACCAAACGAAAGGTACACCTTGATGAATTTCTCGTACAAGCAATGAGTGGCGGCAGTGATGACCTGGGGAAGATCCATATCCAGATCAACGACAATGGACGAATCGTCTATGGATTTGGAGCAGATACTGATATTATTGTAGCATCGGTCAAAGCATATATTGATGGAGTGAATAAGATTTAGTCATCATTTCCGAAGTCTAATTCGTCATCCTGGGGACGACCAAAGGGAGGACTCCAGGATCAGTAAGTATTGATTCTGGACACGTGACTAACGCCACTTGCCAGAATGACGATAAATTTTTATGAAAAAGGGTGGTTGTGTTTATATAATGGCCAATACTCGTCCAACGCTTTATACTGGAGTTACAAGTGATTTAGTAAAAAGAGTTTACCAACATAAGAATAATTTAGTTAAAGGTTCTACCGCAAAATATAACTTACATGCATTGGTTTACTATGAAATATTAGATTCGATAGAGAATGCAATTATTAGAGAAAAACAAATTAAGGATATTAATAGAAGTGAAAAATTAAAAATGATAAAGAAATTTAATCCAGATATGAAAGATTTATACGAAACAATTAAATGATTCTGGACAAGCCAGAATGACGTTTATAAGCTTAAAGGAACTCGTTCTTCGCTCGGGATGACAATAACTAACTAATATAATATGAAAATAAAGCAACCAAAAACACTCTTTGAAAAAATCTGGGAAAAACATGTTGTTTACCAAAAAGAAAGTTATCCTGCGGTGCTCTATATTGATGCTCATCTGATTCATGAAGTAACTACTCCTCAGGCTTTTGATGGGCTCCGAAAGCGGAAGCTGCCTGTTTTCAGACTAAAGAGAACCTGGGGGACAATGGATCACAATGTGCCGACCAAGGATCAGGACAAACCAATCGAGGAAGAAATGTCCCGTAAACAGGTTGCAACATTTGCCAAAAACTGTGAAGAGTTTGGTGTGAATTTTTATGGACTTGGGCATCCGTATCAAGGGATTGTGCATATTATCGGGCCAGAACTTGGTATCACAAAGCCAGGTATGACGATTGTTTGTGGGGACAGCCACACATCCACACACGGAGCGTTTGGGGCAATTGCTTTTGGGATCGGGACAAGTGAAGTTGAACAGGTGCTTGCGAGCCAATGCATCCTGCAATACAAACCAAAAACGATGAACATCCGTATTGATGGCAAACTTGGTCATGGTGTCTCGTCAAAAGATATCGTCTTATATATCATTTCAAAGCTTTCAACAGCTGGTGGGACAGGCTATTTTGTTGAGTATTCAGGGACAGCTATTGAAGCGCTTTCTATGGAAGCTCGTATGACCATCTGTAATATGAGTATTGAAATGGGAGCGAGAGGTGGGATGATTGCTCCTGATGAGACGACATTCGCCTATATGAAAGGACGAAAGTACGCTCCAAAAGGTAAAGAATGGGACAAAGCAGTGGCGCACTGGAAGATGCTCAAGACTGACGAAGGGGCAACCTATGACAAAGAGCTTTTTATTGATGCCACTGAAATTGAGCCGATGATTACTTACGGTACCAATCCTGGGATGGGGATGAAAATTACCGACAAAATTCCACAAGCAAGCATGTTTGCTGAAGGCACCCAGCGAGCAAATTTTGAGAGTTCGATGACCTATATGGGATTGACTGATCACCAGGGCAAACAACTCTTGGGACATCCTGTAGATTACGTATTTCTTGGCAGTTGTACTAATGCTCGTATTGAAGATTTTCGCAAAATTGCGTCTATAGTAAGGGGTAAGAAAAAGCCTGATAGTGTGTACGTCTTTGTCGTCCCTGGATCGGCACAAGTGGCGGCTCAAATGGAAAAAGAGGGAATTGCTCACATTTTTATGCAAGCAGGTTTTGATTTACGTAGCGCAGGATGTTCTGCTTGTTTGGGGATGAATGAGGACAAAATTCCATCAGGAAAATACTGTCTCTCAACCTCTAATCGAAACTTCCAAGGAAGACAGGGACTAGGCGCTCGGACGTTTCTTGCTAGTCCTATAACAGCGGCCGTAGCAGCAATAACCGGAAGAGTCAGTGATGTGAGGGAGTTTTTGTAGATGTCATTGCGAGGAGCTTAGCGACGCGGCAATCTGATGGAAGGGATTGCTTCACTACGTTCGCAATGACGAGGTAATATTATGAAAAAGAAAAGTTTAACCAAAATTATCTCAACCGCTGTACCACTTGCCATGGAAAATGTCGATACGGATCAAATCTTGCCGGCAAGATATTTGAAGGCAACGACCAGGGAAGGCTTTGGTGAGAAGCTGTTTCGTGACTGGCGATTTGATCCAGAGGGCAATCCTAAGCCTCATTTTGTACTCAATCAGCCGCATTATACTGGTGAGATACTGCTGGCAGGACATAATTTCGGAGTTGGTTCAAGTCGTGAGCATGCTGCATGGGCACTGTCTGACTATGGTTTTAATGCTGTCGTCTCAAGTTTCTTTGCGGATATTTTCAAAAACAATGCACTCAATAATACACTCTTACCAGTCCAGGTGACACCAAATTTTTTGCAATATCTTTTTGAAGCAGTATTACAGGATCACAAAACGGTGATTGCAATCGATGTGGAAGAACAAGCCATCGGTATTCCTTCTGAGGGGAAATATGAGCATTTTGATATCAATCCATACAAAAAAGTGTGTGTCATAAATGGCTATGATGACGTTGATTATATTCTAAGTTTGAGAAAAGAAATTGAACAATTTGAAAAGAAACGAAAGGATGATTTTTCACTAGCTTTTTAAGTTCTGTTTGGCTCGGAAGTTGTGTGATGATTTTAGGGATTTGTTTGATTATAATAACTGGATAAAACTATGCAGAAAAAGATAGCAGTATTACCAGGAGATGGCGTCGGACCAGAGATTACTATGGTCGCAGTCGACATCCTCAAAAAAATTGCCGAAAAGTTCGGTCATGAGTTTACCTTTACTGAGGGACTTATTGGTGCGGCAGCCATAGATGCGGTGGGAGAAGCATTACCACAAAAGACGACTGATTTATGTCTTTCCTCAGATGCCGTTCTTTTTGGGGCAATTGGGGATCCCAAATACGACAATGATCCATCCGCCAAAGTTCGTCCAGAGCAGGGGATTCTTGGCCTTCGTAAGTCATTGGGGCTCTATGCTAATGTCCGCCCGATTTTTACTTTTGAAGACTTTATCAGCAAATCGCCACTCAAGCCAGAGATTATTAAGGGCGTTGATTTTATTGTGATTCGTGAGTTAATCGGCGGTATTTATTTCGGCAAAAAGGGGAGAAATGCCGCTGGGACTGCTGCCTTTGATACCAACGAATATACCAAAGAAGAAATTGAACGGGTAGCACGGTATGCGTTTGAGTTGGCGAGGAGTCGTCATTCTGGTAAACGGAGTGCATCCAGAATCGATTCTGGAGTCGTCGTTCCTCCTCCCCAGAATGACGGGAAAGGGAAACTCACTGTTGTCGACAAAGCCAATGTCCTTGAAACCTCACGTCTCTGGCGGGAGACCGTGCGGGAAATGGAAAAAGACTATCCTGAGGTAACAGTAGAATATATGTTTGTCGATAACGCGGCGATGCAACTGATCAAACGGCCAAGTGAATTTGATGTGGTCGTAACCGAGAACATGTTTGGCGATATCTTGACTGATGAAGCATCTGTCATCACTGGATCAATTGGTATGTTGCCCTCAGCATCAATCGGTGAAAAGACAGCCGTGTATGAACCAATTCATGGTTCCTTTCCACGAGCGGCAGGACAAAATATCGCAAATCCTATTGGGAGCATCTTGTCGGCTGCGATGCTTCTAGAATATAGTTTTGGGATGCAAGAAGAAGCAACAGCAATTTCGGATGCTGTCAAAAAAGCTTTGGCTGCAGGCCTTGGGACGAAAGATATTGTAGGAGAGAATCCTTTAGGGACGAAAGAATTTGGAGAGGAGGTATCGAACAGGATTTAAACTCGTCATCCTGGTAAGTGAAACGCATCCAGGATCTTAAAAGTAACGGATTCTGGACAAGCCAGAATGACGAAATAACATGCTATAATAAAACCTATGCAAAAAATGATTCATTGGTCAAACTCTCAAGAGAATGTAATTCAGACAGCCGTTGAGTTATTTCTCGAGGGGGATAAGGCAATAGTCTCTCCTACAAAAGTGGGGTATATCATAACAACCATTGATGCCGGTGGACTGAAGAAAAAATTTGCGCTAAAAAATCGTCCAAGTACCAAACCTGGGGTTGTTTTGTGTTCATCAGTCCAAGTCGTCAAACAGCTGGCACAGACTAATGAACAGATTGATGAACTCTATCAACAGTGTTATGACAAGGACATTTTGCTTGGTTGCATCCTTCCGTGGAAGCCCGAAGAAGCCAAGAAATATCTTCCTGTCGATGCCACCAGTATGGTGCAAGATCCAAGGAAAACCAGTTGTTTTGTGATCCGTTTTGGAGCACCTTCAGAGAAAATCGTCAAAGAACTGTGGGAAAAGCACCACAAGCTTGTCTTTGCGTCATCTGCTAATCCTTCAGGACAGGGGAACAGGGGAAGGATTGAAGGTATTGGCGAACAGATCGCAAATGGCGCAGATCTGATTATCGAAGCTGACGAGTTTGTCAAAGCACAACAGCCTGACAAATCGACAGAAACTCGCTATGAGCAGGGAGTGATGGTTTCAATGGTAGATGATAATGCAAAGCTTCTTGATGTACCGGTCGTAATCCGAAAGGGTCTTGATGTTGAGAAGATTATGCTAGAGCTAAGTAAAATCTATAAGTATTTTGACTACAGACACGGGCAGTATTATTGAGTCTTCGTAGTATCTTCACTATAATTAAATCTATTATGACTGAGGTTTCTATCCCGCATGATGATTTTTCCA
The DNA here is from genome assembly GCA_038063415.1 of Patescibacteria group bacterium. GTDB lineage: Bacteria > Patescibacteriota > Microgenomatia > Levybacterales > UBA12049 > JBBTVD01. The sequence continues at coordinate 12,043 of JBBTVD010000014.1, read as the reverse complement.
GAGACATTATCGCACGAGGAACAAGTGCAAATCGTTTTGCAGACGAGGAGATTGCCAAGAGGCATGGAAGAGAATATGTCGCAACAGGTACTGATCGGATTGTTATTGTTGACCCAACAGATCCTACTAGAGTTCTTGCTTTAGAGCGTGACCCTGAACAATTATCCCCTAAAGCTGCAGAAGAACTTCTTAATCTTCATGGTATCTATGCAACCTTATTCCCTCATAATTTCCCAGAGGTATATGAAGCTCAGGGAACAACCTTGGGAGAGGAAGGAGTCTCTGGCACGAGTCGGCAACGTATTCAGAAAAGTAGAATTCCTCTCCCACGAAGACTAGCTGTACGATATCCATTTTTAAGAGTAGAAGCTATTTGTTCTGAAGTAGGTATTCCTTTAGATATTGACAGACAGCATTCGAAGAATTTTATGACGGGACGTGACAGAGGAGAGTATTATGTTGATACTCTCTATCCACTTAGTAGGCAGCAGCTTGAGAAGTTACATGCCATCGCTCCGGGATATATGGAGCAGCAAGGATTTTCTGCAGCAGATCGAGAGAAAGTAGCGAAATGCCTTACTAATCTCAATGAAATTACTTCCTATTGAATCAGATTTGGATTCTCTTCCTTGACGCTTGCGTCAATCCTTGTTACAATCTCATCAGATATGACATTTGCAGCAACCATTCTCGTCGTCCTTATTCCGCTTACCTAGCGGGGACGTTTGTTTGCAAGCATTCCACCCGCACAAGAGCGGGTTTTTTGATTTTAAGGGAGAGTTTAGTTTAAGGGAAAGAGAGATGCTCGGAAACAACATTTTTTTGTTCCGCAGCTCACATTACGTGAACTTCTAAAATAGAAGTTCGAATGCGAACTGCAAAAATGTCATTTTCCTCGCTTTCCCAGTTAAAACTATGAAAAAAGAACAAACAAAAGAAAAACTATTAACGGGGTCACAGATCCTAATGGAATCGCTCTTGCAAGAGGGTGTCGATACCCTCTTTGGGTATCCTGGTGGGGCAATCATTCCGGTGTATGATGCTCTGTACGATTATCGTGATCGACTCAACCATATTCTCGTGCGCCATGAACAAGGGGCAGGACATGCGGCTGAAGGCTACGCTCGTCTCTCGGGTAAAGCGGGCGTTGCCTTGGTTACCTCAGGGCCAGGGGCAACCAATTTGGTGACAGCGATCACGGATGCGATGATTGATTCCGTGCCGATTGTCTGCATCACGGGACAAGTCTTCTCAAGTCTGTTGGGGACAGATGCTTTTCAGGAGGCTGATGTTATAGGCATTACGACGCCGATAACTAAGTGGAACTATCAGGTAACCAGTGCTGATGAAATAGCAGAGGTGGTTGCTAAAGCTTTTTATATAGCACAGAGCGGAAGGCCAGGGCCAGTACTGATTGATATCACTAAAAATGCGCAGATTGAAAAGGCTCCCTTTGCGTATAAAAAGGTAACACATCTGACAAGTTATCAGCCAAATTTGGATCCACATCCTAAGCAATTGCAGTTGGTGGCAGAACTGATCAATCAGGCAGAACGGCCATATCTTTTTGCTGGTCATGGTATTTTGATTGCGCAAGCTTCACAATCGCTTCAGGCATTTGTTGAAAAAACAGGGATGCCGGTGGCAAATACACTGCTTGGGTTATCAACCATTCCACAGGATCATCCACTCTTTGTTGGCATGCTTGGCATGCATGGACATTATGGAGCAAACAAACTCATCAATAAAGCCGATCTGATCGTTGCTGTTGGGATGCGATTTGATGATCGGGTGACAGGTGACCTTTCCCGTTTTGCTACCAATGCAAAAATTATCCATATTGATATCGATCCCGCAGAGCTCAATAAAAATATTCAGGTGGCTGTGCCAATTGCGGCAGATGCCAAGCAGACATTTGAAGCATTGCTTCCAATGGTCAAGAAACGATTGCATACGGCGTGGCTCAAGAGATTTCATGACTATGATGCGCTTGAAAAAGAAAAAGTTATTGTACCTTCAACGCATCCCACTGAAGGAGAAGTCACTATGGCGGAGGTCATGCATTTACTCTCTGAGAAGACCAGGGGGGAAGCGGTTATCGTAACTGATGTCGGACAACACCAAATGATAGCTGCGAGATATTATAAGACAAAAAAGTCGGATAGTTTTATCACGTCAGGAGGGTTAGGAACTATGGGATTTGGTCTTCCGGCAGCCATGGGTGCCAAAGTCGCGGTACCAGAAAAAGAAGTGATTGCTGTGAGTGGTGATGGAGGATTTCAGATGAACATCCAAGAGCTTGCTACTATTGCCCAAGAAAAATTGCCGGTCAAAATGATTATCCTCAATAATAACTTTTTGGGGATGGTGCGTCAGTGGCAAGAGTTATTTTTTGCGGGTCGGTATTCCTTTGTCGAGATGAAAAATCCTGACTTTGTCAAAGTATCTGAAGGGTTTGGTGTCGCGGCAGAAAAGATAACGGAACGAACAGATTTAACAGGAGCAATTGATCGATTACTGGCTTCCAAAGAAGCCCGAGTGCTTGAGATTGTGGTACACAAAGAAGGAAACGTCTTCCCAATGGTTCCAGCAGGAGCGAGTGTTGATGAGGTAAGGTTGGAGTAACTATGAAATATACAATAATAATTTTTGCAGAGAATAAACCAGGAGTGCTCTATCGCATTGCCGATCTTTTTTTGCGCAGAAAAATAAATATCGATAGCCTGACGGTGTCAGAAACCGAACAACATGGAATATCTCGATTTACCGTTGTTGTTTCTCGAGAGCTAGAGCTTATTAAAAAAGTGGTAAAACAGTTATATCGAATCATAGAGGTAGTCAAAGTGTTGGAAAAGAGAGAAGAAGAACTGATCTTTCGAGAGATTGCCTTAATAAAGGTTGTTGTTAAAAACGCCACAGAGAGAAAAAAGATTGAGGACATAACCCATTTATCAAATGCGACAGTGAATGCTTTTGGAGAGGATTATGTCGTTATTGAGAAATCAGGGACAGAAGATGAAATTACCAGACTCTATGGCATGGTAAAACCATTTGGGATAAAGGAGTTTGTCAGATCAGGAAGAATTGCGGTGTTGAAGGAAGGCCTTGATCGTCATTCTGGTAAGCCGAAGGCGCATCCAGAATCTTAAGAACAACGGATGCTGGACACCTGCCCGCCAGTGCCAGTCGTTGGCAGGCGGGAGCCAGCATGACGAATTTATACTTTAAGCGAACTGCCCGTTGCGGTATTAATATATTAATAGTAGTATAGTATACTAAGTAAGGAGATAAAGCTTATGGCAAAAATGAATTTTGGTGGAGTAACAGAAGACGTCGTAACTCGTGAAGAGTTTCCTCTAGAAAAAGCACAAGAAGTCCTCAGGGATGAAGTAATTGCTGTTATTGGGTATGGCGTACAAGGTCCTGCGCAATCAATGAATCTTCGAGATAACGGATTCAAAGTCATTATTGGTCAACGCAAAAATTCTCCAACGTACGAAAAAGCAATGGCAGATGGTTGGGTTCCAGAAGAAACGCTCTTTACTCCAGAAGAGGCTGCAAAGAAAGGAACAATCATTTGTCTCCTTCTTTCAGATGCCGCTCAGATTGTACTCTGGCCAGAGATAAGTAAACATGTTACCAAAGGCAAGACACTGTATTTCTCACACGGCTTTGGGGTAACCTTCCATGAGAAGACTGGCATTATTCCCGCAAAAGATGTTGATGTGATCCTTGTAGCTCCAAAGGGTTCAGGACGATCTGTCCGTAAGCTTTTTCTTGAAGGCAAAGGCATTAACGCAAGTATTGCTGTCTACCAGGATGTCTCAGGCAAAGCATGGGACAAAGTAAAAGCAATGGGTATTGGTGTTGGTTCAGGATTCCTTTTCCCAACCACCTTTGAAAAAGAAGTATACAGTGATTTAACAGGAGAACGTGGGGTGCTCATGGGAGCAATTGCTGGACTTATGGAAGCGCAGTACAACTTGCTGCGCAAAGAAGGTCACAGTCCATCAGAAGCATTTAACGAAACGGTTGAGGAAGCAACCCAAAGTCTTATTCCCTTGATTGGTGAGAACGGAATGGATTGGATGTTTGCCAATACCTCGACTACTGCGCAGCGTGGCGCACTTGATTGGCGACATGAATTCCGCAAAGCGGTTGAACCAGTCTTTGAAAAGCTCTATGAAAGCGTTAAAAGTGGAAAAGAGGCAGCACGAACGATTGAGAAAAACAGTAAACCAGGTTATCGAGCAGAGCTTCAAAAAGAACTTGATGAGATAAATCAAAGTGAGCTTTGGGAAACAGGCAAAAAGGTACGAGAATTACGTCCTGAAAATGTAAAGAGCTAAGAAAAAGAGAGATTTCTCTCTTGAGCTTGCAAATTAAGAAAAAGTTAACTATACTTAACTAACTATTATGAATAGTCTATTTGTAAACACTATTATTATTAGCATTATTACCCGCTAGCGGGAGGTTTGCCATACGACAAACACACCCGCAGAGAAGCGGGTTTTTTCGTTTTTGAGGGGAATAATTATGTCATCCCGACCGTAGCGGAGGGATTTCACACCACAGAAGCTTGATAGTGAAGTGGTATGGATTCTTCGACTTCGCTCAGAATGACAAATATATTTTATGAAAGTAACCGTACAACAAATAGATCAAGCAGCAAAAAGGCTCGAAGGAGTTGTGGAAAAGACACCGTTGCAATTCAATAAAAGACTTTCTCAGGAGTATGGTGCAAAGATATATCTCAAGCGAGAAGATTTGCAGGAAGTCAGATCATTTAAGATTCGGGGTGCCTATAATAAGATTGTTACGCTTACTCCCGATGAAAGGAAACGAGGAGTAGTGGCCGCAAGCGCTGGTAATCATGCACAGGGAGTTGCGCTTAGTTGTTCTTTACTCAAAATGCATGGTGTTATCTTTATGCCCGCTATCACTCCAAATCAAAAAATTGATCGTGTTAAACATTTTGGTGATGGGTATATCACGATTAAGCTTGTCGGACAGACGTATGATGAGGCATCAAAGGCTGCTCACGCATATTGTGCTGAACATGGTGCAATCTACGTGCATCCTTTTGATGATCCACTGACTATTGCAGGACAAGGAACAATCGGTAAAGAAATTCTAGAACAAACAGACCAGCCAATAGACGTTGTTGTTGCAGCAATAGGTGGGGGTGGCCTTATCTCAGGGGTATCCTCTTACTTGCATGAGACGGGTATAACAATCTACGGAGTTGAGCCAACTGGAGCTCCTGCAATGTATGAAGCGTTACAAAAGGGAAAACTTGTGAATCTTCAGACGATTGATACTTTTGCTGATGGGGTTGCTGTCCAGCAAGTAGGAGCAACAACGCTTGCGGTGTGTCAGAAGTATGTGAAAGAAGTTCATCTTGTTCCCGAAGGAAAGATCTGTACCACGATGATTGAACTCTATCAAAATGAAGGAATTATCACAGAGCCTGCTGGAGCGCTCTCTGTTGCGGCTCTTGATGGTTTTGCGAAGCAGATTAAAGGAAAGACGGTTGTCTGTGTTATTAGCGGGGGGAATAATGACATCTTGCGTTATCCTGAGATCATGGAGCGAAGTCTCGTCTATCAAGGCCGTAAACATTACCTGATTCTTGAATTCACTCAAAAGCCGGGACAACTGAAGCAATTTCTGAATGAAGCATTGGGGCCAAGAGACGATATCGTGCGCTTTGAGTATATGAAGAAAACCAATAAAGAAAAGGGAGCAGCGCTTGTCGGGATTGAGCTAAAAGAGAAGAACGATCTTGAGCCACTCCTTAAACGAATGAAAGCGATTGAGCTTAAATTCAAGATCTTAACGAGCGATGAACTGCTCTATGAGTATTTGATATAATTGCGTTATGCATATTGACCATATCAATATTTCAGTAAGAGATTTGCCATCGGCAAAAGCATTTTTTCTTAATTTGGGTTTTGCGATTACCAAAGAAGGACGTTTGGAAGGAGAATGGATTGATAAAGTAACTGGGTTATCTGGGGTAAAAGCGGCATATGTGGCACTTAGTTTCTCTGGACACGAGACAGACTTGGAACTGATCCAATACTTTTCTCCCGAAGGTTCAGTTGATCCATCTATCAGTAGACCAAATCAAATTGGCTTTCGGCATATGGCTTTTGCGGTTGATAACATCGAAATGATGGTTGCAAAACTAAGAACGAAGAAGGCAACTTTTCTTAGTGACATTCAAAAGTATGGTGAGAAAAAGAAATTGTGTTATTTTCTCGGTCCGGAAGGGATCATTTTGGAGCTAGCAGAATATGCAAAAGAATAAAGAAAACAAACAGTGTGAGAATTGTAACTGTGGCGGTCATGGAGACTTTGTCTCTGAAAATCCAGGTCGTGATGTCCAGAGGGTAGGAACTGCCCGCTTTTTGGATCAAGATCCCACAAAGATCTATAATCCAGTCTGGACGGTGACAGGGACTCTTGGAGATAGTCAGTGTTATATTGGTGTCAACGAAAAAGTTGCCGCTATACAAAAAGCCCTTGGCGACCGTATTACTGAGGATGATTTGCCAATTCGTTTGATTCCACCGGCTTATACAATTGGTGTTTCTGATGGGCAGCTCAATGGTACTCCTGAGATGCGGTTCTCCTTGATTGGGAGAGAAGTTACCAATGATGGAATTACTGAACATTTGAGTGGAAGCAATGTCAAAGGGTGTATCTCGGTTGTTGCTTGTGACAAGCCTCCCGTCGGGACACTCACTGCGATTCTCGAACATAATGAACCTGCTATCATTATGTCTGATGGCTCAATCAAGCCAGGACATGATCCAAAAACGGGTGAACGTATTGATTTGGTAACTGCTTTTCAAGCAGCAGGAGACAAAGATCAAGAGCGAAAAAATCGTCTAGCCCTCAATGCTTGCTGTGGACAGGGAAGTTGTGGTGGGATGTTTACCTATAATACGATGCAGTCATTTATTGCGACGCTTGGGATGGAACCGCTTCATATGGTTACGCCTTCATCAGACGACCCAAAGCGCTTAACCCTTTTCCCGCAACAACTCATTGATCATCTGGTAACGATGACGAAAAAGGGGATAAAGCCACGAGATATTGTCACCCCTGCCTCACTGAGAAATGCCTTGATAGTTGCAATCGCGATGGGAGGATCGACCAATGTTCTCCTGCATAGTGTTGAGATTGCCAGGGGAGCAGGGCTCAATCTCTGGAAAGAAGTGATTACGCAGGAAGAGTTTAACAGTCTTTCTAAGCGAGTTCCTGTCATTTTTAATGCCTGGCCTTTTGGGAAATATTGGATGGTTGACCTTGACGCAAAGGGAGGACTCCAAGTAATTGTCAAAGAACTGCTTGATGCAGGTTTTCTTGATGGCACGACGCTCACGTGTACGGGAGAGACACTTGCCGAGCAAATTGCTCGATTGAACCCACCAAAACCTGATGGAGATGTTGTATTCTCTATTGCAAAACCACTAAAAAAAACAGGAGGGCTTCGATTGCTCAAAGGCAATCTGGCGCCAAACGGTGGTGCGGTAATCAAAGTCGCTGGAGTTGAGGGTGGCCTTGAAAATGGTATTTTCCGAGGGAAAGCACGAGTCTTTAACAACGAAAAAGACCTACTCGATCTGCTGGACAAAAATCCTGAGTCGTTTCAGGATAAGGATATGGTAGTTATTCGCTCTATTGGTCCACGAGGTGCGCCTGGGATGCCTGAGCTTCTGGATCCGACCTCCCGTATCACCACATTGTGTCGACAAAAGAATATCACGATTGCACTCATGACAGATGCTCGATTTTCTGGTGGATCAGTGGGGCTCGTTATTGGCCATGTGCAGCCAGAAGCCTATCTCGGTGGTCCAATTGCCTTGGTTGAAGATGGTGATACGATTGTGGTAGATATCAACAAAAACACGATGGATTGCGTTGAGCTTGCTGATAAAGCCACGAAGGCTGCACGGACAAAGGCATGGAAACAAGTAGTAAAAGAAAATGGCGGCATCCATCCAAGCGTCAAACCGATTACCAACAGACTTCTCAAGCGAATGCGGGCAACAGCTCGTCCGGCGCTTGAAGGTGCGGGGATGGAGTAGCAGCTATGGAGAAAGATCCATATAGAAATCCTTCGTTAACACGTGAATTTTCCTTACGTAGAGAGTTAGCTAAGTATTTAGGGATGTCTCTTCATAAACTTGACCCTAAACTTCTTAGACTCCCTTTGCGTAGAGAAGAATTGGGGATAGAGCCTTCTGTTGGTGTAGGACAGGGAGCAAGTGCTTTGGGCAACTCGGATTTTCGTGCTGCTGCTGAAGAATTTACCGATATGTTACCTTTCTTGGAAGCTCCTCCTCTGTCTGATACATTAAGAAGTTTTGCTCAGGAACGAAAGCCTGTCTTGAGAAGAGATATTGCCGAACTGATGGAAGACACTACTCCGGCAGAACTTGTTCCGGAAGTATTGGCAAACGCTTATAAGCGGTATCTTTTATATGACGAACTCCCACCATTTAGCCGAGCGTTTAAAGACGGTGGAAGAAAAGAATCTGAGGCTCTTTTTGCCTGGATAGTAAAGACTGAAGAGTTCTGTGGGATACCCCCATGGTTTTATTCGAATGGCTTATTCCTTCCTACATTTAGAGCTGGCTTGGAAGCTGTTCGGGAGGATGGGGCGATCAACCATGTTGTTAGTCTTGGTGCAATGGCAACCTCTTCCATAGAAGAATTTCGGCAAATAGTTGGCGATCCCGGCATACGATGTTCTGTCGTTGATAAACAGGGAGTATTTACTCCAGATATTGCTCCTGAAATCGCACGGTTTTATCATGCTGATGTAAGCAAGAAGCTTCCTTTTGATGACAATTCGATAGATGTTATGATGGGTACTAATTTTATGGCAAGCATGAGTACTCCTGAGGACGTGAGTGCCCATTATCCAGTTAATAAGAAGACAGTAATGAGCTTTCTTGCCGAAGCAGCCAGGGTTTTACGAGAAGGGGGGAGACTACTTTTGGTTGAGCCAACCTATCTTTTGGATCACCTGATGAGAGTGAAGGCTGCTCATGCTGGATTAATAACCGATGTAGACTTTTGGCCTGTAGACCAATTCAATTCAAGGACAGCGATGCACTATGATTTACAGGGAGGAACCTTGGACGAGTGGGAAAGAGAGCAATATGTTAAAATGAACCCCCACCTTCGGCTTTTCAGTGCAAGAAAACCAAAGAAGCTAAAAAATTATGCCTTGTGAAACCCTTTATCATCTTGTTCCCCTTGATGTGCATGCGTCTCGTGTGAAGAGGGTAAAAGCTCTTGGTAAAGAAATCACTGGTCCCTCCCTCAGATCCTAAGCCTTTTCGTAGAGCTCTTCTTACCGGAGAGATCGGTGGAGATATGGGTAGTACTGGAATTCATACTCTCTTAAACATGCGCCACGTACTAGATGTGAGAGAATGGGTTGGTCAACTCCCTTCAGAAGTACCAGCACTTGATCCCTCTTTACAAGCATTTGCCCAAGAAAGAGCGCCTCTGCTCAGAAGACAAATTGCAAAATTGAGCGGTGGAAGGTTTAAGGAAAAGAATATCTCTAAGGAAGATGTGCGATCTGAATACGACACCCTTTTTTTTGTACGAGGGATATCCGATGTATGTAGGTCTTCCTGATGAGAGAAATCCACGGAGGTTCTCCGAAGACTCCACTGCTTATTGTCTAGCTGCTGAAGAGTTATGTAACTTACCCCCTCTAGCTTATGGAGAGGGTGTCTTCTCTCCATCTTTTGTCTGTGGTCTTAACCTTGCAAAAGATAGTGTGCAGTTGTCAGAAGGAGAGTCTCATGCAGCACTTATGTTGGGAGCTCTTACGCAAGAATCAATGCTGCACGCAAGTACCATGGCGCGGAAGATTCTCGGCAAAGATTCACGCTTTTTCGTTTTGGAAAATGATACGAGAAGTGTACATCCTCCTCGGATTGACAGATCAAAAGCATCATTCCTGTTTGGAGATGGGAGAGCCTTGCCTTTGGCGGATACTTCACTGAGTTTTATCGAAGGGGTAGGCGTGATGGCTACGATGCATGGCTCTGAATTCTATCGTCCTATTCCTAAAGAGCAAGCAAAAAAAGTTTTTGCAGACATTGCTCGAGTACTACGACCGGGTGGGATAGCATGTTTTATCGAACCAAGAGTCCTTTTTGATGCGTTTGACCATTTCCCGACAAATGAATTTCCTGGTTTAAAGCTTCATGAAGTCCCAGCAATACAATTTACTTCACGAACTCCTATGCAATATTTTTTACAAAAGAGTAATCTTTCACTGGAAGGGGAGAGTTTACCTTTTTCACTGGGAGACTATCTTGCAGACAATCCGCATATGCAGTGTATTGTGGCAATAAGACAGTAACTTAGACACTCTTCTCTTGTGCCCATATTGAACGGGGAGGGAGTGATGGCAAAATATAAAAAGAGTATTGAGTCGTAATCTTGTTCTTTTTCAAAACTTTTCCAATACTCTTCATAATCTCTGCATGATAGTCTTCTAATTGCTTCTCTGACCAATCACCAAAGTCACGAAACTGCATCTCTATGTGAATAGGATTGGCATTAAAAGTAGCAACAGGTTCGATAATCCGCATTTCAATTTTGGCAGCAAGAAGCTTCTGTGTAGTCTCTGCAACTTCTTTCGTTACGTCTTCTGCGATCGAAGCTTTTATGTCTCTATCTTTATAAAAAACCATTACCGGCATAGATTTTATCCCCCTATTTTATACTCTTGTCTCGGATTATCTGGGAAGCTTTTGGTATCAAAGAGGACTATGTTTGTCGGTCTGAGTCGATAAAACTTGTGTGGATTTTTGCCTGAAAGAATATCTTCAGCAAGGGTTGGGATATTGCCCAGTTTCGCTATATATTTAGGTCCAATTTCTTTTGTCTCTTCTTCACTGAGAAGTTCAGCTTTTCCTTCCAGAGAGAGACCAATAACGTAAGGCTCTTTCGGGGTATCTTCATGGACTTTGATCGTTACTGCGACGTTTGGGTTCTTGGCAATTTCTTCTGAGTGTCTTCTGGTTGGCGTGCTTATCCAATACAAATTATTCTCATCATCCGCATAAAAATGTACATTGCAAACCCATGGTTTATCGTTGACTGAGGTTGCTAAGTGCATGACACGAGCATTCTTGAGGTATTCTTGGATAAGTTTTTTACCGTCCATTAGATCTTAGGTCGATTATAACTTAATATTGCAACAATTTCCACTGCGATGGCTTTGTCATTAAGAGTGAGAAGTAGCCTTTCGTATAAGTTGGAAAAGTTTTCTCACTTCAACGTGACGAATGGGTTGATCATCTAAGCCTACGTCTCGACGCAATTCATCTGCTCCGATTGTGTCAGCTACTCTTTGTGTGGGCGAATGCTGGTTCGGTGGATGTTGTGGGTTTGCCAATGGAGAAGAACCTGGTGGCCCTCCATCACTGTCTTGTCTTCGAACACTGCTATTATCTGAAGAATAGCATGTATCTACGCGCGGGTTGACTATTGATACCTCAATCTCCCTACTCACTCCTGAGCTTAACATAATAGCATCGTCCTCAGGTCTTTCACCAAGGAAAAAATATATCGTTTTTATTCCAGCTTGAACCTCTCTGACGTTGTTTGCATTTTTTTTAAAAACATTATCAAACTTCCTATCAAACGACCATTTGGTTATTCTTCTTTTCCACTTGGGTATTTCTCCTGTTCCAGGTTCAAAGGGGTTTCTAAAATCTCGTACTTCTTTCATGTAATGGAGTATACCATGACTAGTCATTGGATGAATATTTACTCAATACCGTAGGAAGCAAACCTCAGGCAGTCCTTGAGAGTGTTAAAAAAGCGAGAGATAGCTATAACTGCTGGGATTGAATTAGGGCTAGATCTTTCGGGGGAGGGGGAGCAATTAAAAGCCCCATCTCTGAAAGGGGACTTTCAAAAGGTATGCACGTTACTTTCATAATATGCTACACTGCATAATATGAAAAATCTCGCGATTCATGCAGCGTTTCTT
>JBBTVD010000013.1:0-25346 GCA_038063415.1 Patescibacteria group bacterium | reverse complement strand
GACCGGCGACCTCTTCCTTGGGAAGGAAGCATTCTACCACTGAACTACTACCGCATGTATTGAATACAAATTCGATAATACCAGATTTTGGAGGGAATTGCATTACCGAGGGGCTTATTTCAAGAATGCAATATATATCAATAAGAAACAAATCACTAGTAACGCAAATGCTATTACCGCTTTTATATTAACATCCTCTATGTCTATACCTGTTCTTCCCTTTTTCATGACGTACTCCTAATGAAGATTGCTATTAATAAAGAAACTATACCACATGCAATATCAAGGATCAATAATTGTACGTTGACTCTAAATTTCTTTACTGTCATGGGGAGAATAAATGCAGCACCAAACCAGCCTGCTGAAAGATTAATGAAGAGATCTGCAATGCTTAAGAACATTACTTGCATACAGACAAACTATAACAAGAATGGATAAAAAGATACAATAAGAAGTTTTTACTTTCGGGGAATTTTGAGTGTATTATTCACGTGGATTAGCCCTGGATTTGCTTGTAATTTGTTGGCCTTGGCAATCCCTATCCACTTGTAGCCATCACCATAGGCTCGCACAGAGATTGTCCAGAGAGTGTCACCTTTCTTGATATTATAGGTATTACCCTTAATTTGTTCCTGTTGTGGCACAGATATTTTTGTATCACTTTTTACCTCATTTTGCTTCATTTCTGTTTTTTTAAGTTCAAAAAGTTGTAATTTATTCCCTGCATGTATTATACCAGGATTGGACAAATTATTTACTCTAGCAATCTCTGCCCATTTGTAGCCATCGTTGTAGACTTCCTCGGCAATATGCCATAAGTCATCGCCTTTCTTGACAGTGTATGTTTTTGCTTGTTTATCTTGTTTTTTCTCTTGCACTTTAACTGGTTTAGCCGTAGGCTTTATTTCCATTGTTGGTGCAATGGTTGCTGTAGGGACAGATGTTGCCGTTGGCGCTATTGTGGCAGTCGGTACTTCAGTTGCTTTTACGTCCGAAGGAGTTATCGTAGGTGAAGCCGCACTCGGTGTAGTAACACCAGTGATTTGAGGAAGCTGAGAATCAGTATTTACCGAATTTCTGTTATAGATAAAGGATAAAAGAAGAACGGTAGCAATAATTACGACAATAATTCCCAATACTAAGCTGCTGTAAGACTCTCCCAATCGAAGAAAATCAAAAATGCCACCTTTTTTTTCTTCAAAAACATCTTTTTTGGGAGCAGTCTTTTTCGTTTTATTTACATTCTTTGTTGCCATAGATAGGTATTTCCTTCCAGGCAGAAGAAGTCTTCCAATAAGTTTGAGCGGGATGGACGGGACTCGAACCCGCGACCTCCTCCGTGACAGGGAGGCGCTCTAACCAGCTGAGCTACCACCCCAAACTATAGGTAACCTATATGGTATCAAAATCTTGCGCCTGCGTCAATGCTCTGCTACACTTGATTCGTGACAAATACGGAAATTACACGCCTTCTGAGACAAATTGCTGCCGCCTACAGTATTACAGACGAGAAAAAATACCGTTTTCAGATTATCGCCTACCAAAAAGCGGCTGATAATATCGAATCAATCCATACAGAGATAACCGACCTCTATCGAGAAGGAAAGCTCAAAACACTTCCAGGGATTGGCGCTTCTATGCAGAACTATCTCCAGGAGCTTTGTGAAACAGGACAGGTAAAACATTTTGAAGAAGTGCTCGCAACAATTCCAGAAGCTGTCTATCCACTACTTGATATCCCAAGTTTTGGACCAAAGAAAGCGTATAAATTAGTTACAGCCTTTCAACTAGCAAGTCCTGAAAATGTCATGCAGGATGTAATGAGCTTAGCAAAAAAAGGCAAGATTGCACCACTAGCAGGATTTGGAGAGAAGTCACAAAGCGACATTATAAGGGCTTTAGAAGAGTATGCTCTAGGTAAAACAAAGACAGCCCGTATGGTACTTCCTTATGCCAACGAACTTGCAGAGAAGATTGTCGCCTATCTCAAAAAATCACCAGACGTGCTTCATGTATCTCCCCTGGGAAGTTTGCGTAGAAAAAGAGAGACTGTGGGAGATATTGATATGGCAGTTGCCACCAATCATCCAGCAGAGGTGCTTACCTACTTTACGCAGTACCCTGGACTTGAGCGAGTTATTGAAAAAGGTGACAGAACCTCTTCTATTATTGTTTCCTCAGGCAAACAAATTGACCTTATGGTACAACCACCAGAAGCTTTTGGATCACTTCTCCAGCATTTTACCGGCAGTAAAGCACACAACGTACATCTGCGAGAATATGCCTTGACCAAGAGACTTTCGCTGTCGGAGTATGGTATTCGCAAGAAGGATGACCCAGAGAAAAAGCTTACTCAATATGCAACCGAAGAAGCTTTTTATCAAGCATTGGAGCTCGATTGGATTCCCCCTGAGATACGAGAAGATACTGGCGAAATTGAGCTTGCTCGGGATAAAACATTGCCAAAGCTACTAGAATTAAAAGATATGAAGGGAGATTTTCATATTCATCCAAGCTATCCAATTGAACCCAGCCATGATATGGGACGAGATAGTATGGAAACCATGCTTGATAAAGCCATTTCACTCAATTATGAATATCTTGGTTTCTCAGAACATCACCCCAGTACCGGTAATCATACCAAAGAGCAAATCATGAATATATTGATAAAAAGAAAGGAATATATTGATAAATTGAAAGAAAAGTATAATAAAAATATTCGTATATTTTCATTACTCGAAATAGATATCCAACCAAATGGTAACCTAGCTATGGACGATGATGCTCTAGCACTCCTGGATGGAGCGATTGTTTCTATCCATAGCGGATTTAGTATGGATAAACAACAAATTACCGATCGCATCCTCAAAGGTCTTTCTCACCCCAAAGCAAAAATTCTTGCTCATCCTACAGGGAGACTACTTAATCAGCGTGCGGGATACGAAGTTGATTGGGAAAGAATCTTTGCTTTTTGTGAAGAGCATCATAAAGCACTTGAGATAAATGCTTCTCCCCTACGTCTTGACCTCTCAGATATATTGGTCAGAGAAGCGGTAAAAAGGAAAATTCCTCTCTTTATCGATACCGATAGCCATGCTGTTGACCAAATGGAACTTATGGAATATGGTGTCTCAGTCGCACGACGTGGCTGGGCAACCAAAGATGACATTGTGAATGCACTGCCGTATAATGAAGTTGTAGAGTGGTTTAATAAATGAGAGGGGGTGAATAGATTATGGATATATCAATTATTCTTATCATCGTTGCAGTTGTAGCGCTCGGATACTTCTGGTTTATTTACAATACGTTTGTTACTGCCAAAGTACGAATCGAAGAAGCACTTTCACATATCGACGTTCAGCTCAAGCGACGAACCGATTTAATTCCAAATTTGGTTGAAACGGTTAAAGGGTACGCCAAACACGAAAAAAGTGTGCTTGAAAATGTTACGCAGGCTCGAAGCCAACTTATGAAGGCAGAAAGTACCCAAGCAAAAGCAGAAGCCAATAATATGTTGACGGACACATTAAAATCGCTTTTTGCAGTAACTGAGAGTTACCCTGACCTTAAAGCCAGCCAAAATTTTCTTAGTTTGCAACAAGAACTTTCTGACACAGAAAACAAGATTGCGTATTCTCGACAGTTTTACAATTCAAATGTCATGGACTACAATACTAAATTACAAGTTTTCCCGAACAATATGGTAGCGGGAATGTTTGGCTTTAAGCCAGCTGACTTCTTTGGCGCAAGTGAAGAAGATAAAAAAGCGGTAAAAGTAGACTTTGAAAAGTAACTGCTCCTGTCATCCCGACCGAACGAAGTGAGTGGAGGGATCTCCAACCATAGAATTATTACTGCAAAATATGTGGTATGAGATTCCTCGACTTCGCTCGGAATGACAAATTTTTTAGCTAAAATTTTTATGAATATTTACTCTACTATTTCACAAAACATTTGGAAAACGTATCTAATCCTTTTCTTTTTTGTTTTATTTGCAGGGACACTTGCGTATGTTCTAACCAAATCATTAGGATACGAGCCATCTGTCGGAATAGTCATCTTTATTTTTGCGCTTATTTATAGTTTTGTCAGTTATTTTTATTCTGACAAGATGGTACTGGCGACTACTGGCGCAAAAGAGATACACAAAGCGCAAAACCCCGAGTTCTATAGAATTGTCGAAAATCTCGCTCTTGGAGAAGGTATGCCGATACCTCGATTGTATGTTATTCAAGATCCCTCAGCCAATGCTTTTGCAACGGGAAGAGATCCAAAGCATGCAGCAGTCGCTGTAACAACAGGAATACTTGAGAGACTCAACCGGGCAGAACTTGAAGGAGTACTTGCTCATGAACTCTCACATGTCAAGAATTATGATACGCGAGTACTTGCCATTACGGCAGTTCTTGTCGGTTTCATTTCACTACTTAGTGACCTGTTCTTTAGACATCTTCTCTGGGGAGAAAATCGAAAAAATAACAATATCTTTCTACTTGCAATCGCAATTGGACTGGCTATCCTTGCCCCGATTATTGCAAGCCTTATCCAGCTTGCGATATCAAGAAAAAGGGAATATCTAGCCGACGCTTCAGGAGTCTTATTAACTCGCTATCCAGAGGGACTCGCAAGTGCACTTGAAAAAATATCTTCTGATCCTCGTCCCCTCAAAACAGCAACAAGCGCTACCGCACATCTCTTTATTATTAACCCGCTCAAAGGTAAGGGGTTCTCTGGCTGGCTAACTCATGTTTTTAGTACTCACCCACCGATTGAAGAACGGATCAAAATACTTCGGTCAATGTGATTTCATCTCTCCATCTGATAAAATAAGAACAACCCGTCATTCTGGCTTGTCCAGAATCATTCTAATGATGGCGATCCTGGATACGCTTCGCTTACCAGGATGACGCATATATGATTAATAGATCTCTTATTATTTCTGGTAAAGCTCTTTCCCAATCCTTTCGTCTGCTTAATCTCGGAAATGGGACTACCTGGCCAGGACATATTGCGCTTAGCGTCAATAAGAATTTTACTAAAGACTTACTGAAAGATTCCCCGATAAAGCTTATCTTTATAGCCGGAACCAACGGCAAGACAACAACCGCAACCCTTATCAAAAATGCCCTGGAAAAAGCTGGTAAAAAAGTCATCCAGAACGAATCAGGAGCAAATCTTCTTAATGGGATTGCATCTACATTACTTCTTAGTACCAATGCTTCAGGTAAACTAACCCAAGATTATGCAATCTTTGAGGTTGATGAAAATGTTCTTCCAAAGTTACTTCAGGAGGTAACACCAGAGTATTTGATTCTTATGAATCTCTTCCGTGATCAGCTTGATCGCTATGGAGAAATCGATAGTATCGCCAAAAAGTGGCAAGAAGCAATACAAAAACTCACCGAAAAAACGCAACTCATTGTCAATGCTGACGATCCACAAATTGCCTATCTTGGACTTAGGAAAAATCCTGTCATCCCCGACGTGATCGGGGATCCAGAGAAAATAGAACATGATACCATTCTCTATTTTGGTCTTGAATCACAAGAAAATAAACAAGAATTGCAACATGCTGCTGATTCAGTTTATTGCCCTCAATGTGGCATGAAACTTACTTTTACCTCACTTATTTTTTCACACCTAGGTCATTGGCAATGTAAAGCATGTGGACTTAAACGCCCTCAAGTTGAAAAAGCTAGTATAAATCATTATCCTTTACCTGGAGCATATAATAAATATAATACACTTGCCGCATGGATAACGTTGCAGAGAATAGGCTTGACGAATAAGGAAATTGAACAATCGCTCAGGGACTTCCAACCAGCATTTGGACGACAAGAAATAATAGAATATAAAAACAAAAACGTACAAATTTTTCTATCAAAAAACCCGACTAGCTTCAATCAATCGTATATGACGATGAAAGAATTGGAAGCGAAGACACTCTTACTCGTCCTTAATGACCGTATTCCTGATGGACGAGATGTCTCGTGGATTTGGGATATTGATCTTCCTGATCTTACATCGTTCAAGAATGTACTTATTTCTGGGGATCGTGTGTATGATATGGCACTTCGCATCAAGTACGAAGGGTATAAAGAGTTTGAAACGTTTGAGAATCTGACTGATGCAATAGAGAGAGGTATTAGTTTGACCCAAAAAGAGGAAACTTTCTTTGTTCTTCCAACCTATTCTGCTATGTTGGAAGTGAGAAAAATCTTGACCGGAAAAAAGATATTATAAATATTTATTGTCATTCTGGCTTGTCCAGAATCATTCTAATGATGGCGATCCTGGATACGCTTCGCTTACCAGGATGACGTCTAAAACATTATGAAATATACATTAACCATTGGCTGGCTCTATCCAGAACTTATGAGTACCTACGGAGATCGTGGGAATATCATGGTACTGCAAAAGAGATGTATTTGGAGAGACATAGAGGTCACAATACTCCCAATTACCAAAGAAACAACCGATACGCAACTACAATCGATCGATTTGCTTTTTGGCGGTGGAGCCCAAGATCGGGCACAGGAAATGGTGATGGATGATTTGCGAAAAAGAGGAAAAGTAATAAAAAAGCTTATCGAACAGGATGTCCCTGCGCTTTTTGTCTGTGGAGCACCACAACTCATGGGAACGTATTATGAACCGGCAGAAGGCAAACGTATTGAAGGACTTGGTATTTTTGATATGGTTTCTAAACATCCAGGAACAAAAGCAGAAAGACTTATTGGAAATCTTGTGGCAGAAATAAATATAGACGTCATTGCGAGGAGTCAGAAGACGACGAAGCAATCTCTCAAAAAGATTGCCGTGTCGTCCTTTGACACGGTTAGGACTTCTCGCAATGACGTGATTGTTGGCTTTGAGAATCATGGTGGGAGAACTTATCTCGGGGAAAATACCAAACCTTTTGCAAAGGTAATCAAAGGCTTCGGAAATAATGGGAAAGATGGCACCGAAGGTGTTGTCTATAAGAATGCCATTGGCTGTTATTTGCATGGCCCCCTGCTTCCCAAAAACCCAGGCCTTGCTGATTATCTTATCACCCAGGCCTTGGAAGTAAAATATAAAGAGGAAATAACCCTTGCTCCACTTGATGATTCTTTAGAAAAGAAAGCGCAAGAAATGATTTTGCAGAAGTTGGGTATAAGATTAAAAGTATAACAAAATTATAGTTGTAAATTTGCCTCAGACCTCATATAATAAAGCCATGAAAATTGATGTTTCCCGAGTCGCACAACTAGCCAATTTACCACTCACAGCGGACGAAAAAAAGAAGCTGGCAGCCCAGCTTGAGGAAACCCTTACCTATATCGATCAGCTTAATGAAGTTGATACAAAAAATATATTACCAACAAGCCAAGTAACAGGTCTTGAGAACGTGCTGGCCGAGGATATTGCCCAACCATCACTGACACAACAAGCTGCACTTGCAAATGCACAGGCAACTGATAAGGGGTTTTTTAAAGTGAAAGGAATCTTTAGCGATGAATGATGCAATTGATATCAAATCTCTCACTATTACCCAAGCAAAGAAAGATCTAGCAGCCAAGAAATATTCTTCTGTTGAATTGACAAAAGCATATCTCGAAAGAATTAAAAAAGTGGAACCAAAGGTTAATGCCTTTATTACCGTAACTGAAGAAGAAGCACTCAAAAGTGCTAAAGAAGCTGACGCGCAGATTGCCAAAGGAGAAGATAAAGCACTCCTTGGCATCCCTCTTTCAATCAAAGATAACTTTTCAACTTTGGATATCCGGACAACTGCTTCTAGTAAAGTATTGGATAAATACAAACCACCTTATGATGCTACGGTTCTTACAAAACTCAAAGATTCGGGAATGGTGATGCTTGGGAAAACAAATATGGATGCTTGGGCTCATGGCTCGTCAACCGAAACATCAGACTATGGAACAACGAGAAACCCCTGGAACACTGATCATCTTCCTGGTGGATCATCAGGTGGAGCAGCAGCAAGTGTAGCAGCAGATGAAGCCATCGCTGCCATTGGATCAGAAACCGCAGGCTCTATCCGTCAACCAGCTAATTGGTGTGGTGTAGTCGGCCTCAAACCTACCTACGGCCGAGTAAGTCGTTATGGTGTTATTGCCATGGGCTCATCACTTGATAGTCCGGGGCCTATTACGAGGACTGTTGAAGATAGCGCTCTTTTACTCCAAATTCTTGCTGGACAGGATCCTCATGATGCGACAACCTCACCAACTGCTGTTCCTGATTATCTCAAAAATCTCAAAAAAGATATTAAAGGATTAAAAATAGGTATTTCAGATGATTATTTTGAAGGCGTTGATCCTGAAGTAAAGGCAACCGTTGAGCAAGCAATAAAAACACTAGAGAAGCTTGGGGCAGTCGTTAAAAAAGTGAAACTTTTTCCTCCAAAATATGCCATTGCCGTCTATACGATTATCCAACGAGCAGAGGTCTCTTCAAACTTAGCTCGCTTTGATGGCATTCGCTATGGTAATAACCGATCGACATTTGGGGACGAGGCAAAACGGCGTATTATGCTTGGAACCTATACACTCTCTGCTGGCTATTATGATCAATATTACAATAAAGCATTAAAGGTACGTACGGTTATTATCGAAAACTTTGCTCAGGCATTTAAAGACGTTGATGTTATTGTCGGTCCTACGTCTCCAACCACGGCAATGAAAATTGGTGCAACTGAAGGACAATCGATGTTTGGAGAACTTGCAGATGTGCTGGTTGAACCATCCTCTATTGCTGGTCTTTCGGGAATTAATATGCCTGTTGGCTTTTCAAAAGCAGGCCTTCCAATTGGCATGCAGATAATCGGACCACAGTTTGCTGAAGAGATAGTACTTAATGTAGCATACCAATATGAACAGGAAAATCCATTGTATAAAATAAAGCCTGAATTATAAAAAGATGCTGGACAAGCCAGCATGACGTCATTCTGGGGAGCAACGCGACTCCAGAATCTAAATAAATTATGAATAAATACACACCAATCATTGGACTTGAAGTCCATGTAGAACTCAAAACAAACAGTAAAATGTTTTGTCGATGCACGGCAGATTATTTCGGGAAGGAACCAAATAGCCACACGTGTCCTGTTTGTCTAGGCCTTCCAGGTGCGCTTCCAGTGCCAAACAAAACAGCTATTGATTGGTGCATCAAGATTGCACTAGCGCTCAACTGTAAAATCAATGAGTTTTCTAAGTTTGATCGCAAGAATTACTTCTATCCTGACCTTGCAAAGGGCTACCAGATCAGTCAATATGATCTTCCTTTTGGGCACGATGGATACGTCATTCTGGGGAGCAACGCGACTCCAGAATCTAACCAGAAAAAAGATGCTGGACAAGCCAGCATGACAAAAGAGAAACGTATTGGTATCACCCGTGTCCATATGGAAGAAGATACCGGTAAGCTTACACATGCATATGGTGCAAGTCTTATCGACTTTAACCGATCGGGAGTTCCACTGGTTGAGATTGTGACAGAACCAGATTTCCATGATGCGGCAGATGTCAAAGAATATCTGCAAAAGCTCCAACAGATTGTCAGATATCTTGAGGTGTCAAATGCAGACATGGAAAAAGGTGATATGCGTCTTGAGCCAAATATTTCGCTTACTACCGACGTAAAAGTGCTCCCTAATTATAAGGTTGAAGTGAAAAATATTAACTCGTTCAGATTTGTCGAGAAATCAATTACCTTTGAAATAAAACGACAGACTGAAATACTTGAAAAAGGTGAAACTCCAGCACAAGAAACACGTGGATGGGATGAAAATAGACAAAAAACGGTCTCCCAGCGTAGTAAAGAGAATGCGCACGACTATCGATATTTCCCAGAGCCAGATATCCCCCCAACCACCCATACCAAGGCTGAAATTAGCAGTCTAAAAAAATCCTTGCCAGAATTACCGGATGAGAAAATGGTTCGTTTTGCCAAAATTTATGCTCTTCCCGTGTATGATGCGGAGATTTTGACACGAGAACGATCGCTTGCTGATTATTTTGAAGAAGTTGTTTCTCTCTGTCATCCTGAACTCGTTTCAGGATCTCAAAAACAAGAGATGCCGAAACGAGTTCGGCATGACATAACTCCTAAGGAAATTGCCAACTGGATTATCAATAAAAAGATTGATCATACACAGATAACTCCAGATGAATTACTTACGCAAATTACAGCAGCCAAACAAACAATAGCAATTGATGAAACAGAACTAGTAAAAATAATTACCGAAGTTATTTCGGAAAATGAACAAGCAGTAACCGACTACAAAAGTGGTAAAGAGAATGCACTGATGTTCCTCCTTGGACAAGTGATGAGAAAGCTCGGGAAAAAAGTTGATGTTCAGATGGTGAAAGAAAAGATAAAACAGCAAGTTGCTTAGAATGACATACAAACCTCGACAAACTCTCTTCAGGAATCTATAATAAGTTACTTATGCCTGATTTTGTTCATCTCCATAACCACTCTGAATATTCTCTCCTTGATGGTCTGTCAAAAATAAAAAATGTTGTGGCTTATGCCAAAGAGATTGGGCAAAAAGCACTTGCGATAACCGATCATGGCAACATGTATGGTGTCATCAAATTTTACTCTGCTTGTAAGGCTGCCGAAATTAAACCAATTATTGGCTGTGAAATTTATGTCGCAAAAAGAACCAGACATGATAAAGATTCAACTCTCGATAAAGAATATAATCATTTAATTCTTCTGGCAGAGAATAATACTGGCTATAAAAATCTTATGAAGATCGTCAGTATTGCTAACCTTGAAGGTTATTATTATAAACCTCGTACTGACCTAGAGCTTCTTGAAAAATATCACGAAGGCATTATTTGTCTCAGTGCTTGTGTTAATGGTTATATAGCAGAACCAATGATACGAAATGATGACGAAGAGTCAGAAAAACGTGCTCTAAAATTAGCAAAAATATTTGGTCCAAATAATTTCTTTTTTGAAATTCAACGACATATCGACGTCCCGCCACAAGAACCAGTCAATCTTAAACTGATTGCTCTTTCCAAGAAACTTGGTATTCCACTTGTCGCAACCAATGATAATCATTACACTCGTAAAGAAGATGCCCAGGCACAAGAAATTCTTCTATGTATTCAGACGCAAACCACCATCGAAGATACTAACCGAAAGCTTTCTATGGTTTCCTCACCAGACTTTTATCTCAAAACTGCTGAGGAAATGGAAAAGCTTTTTCTGGATGTACCCGAAGCAATTGAAAATACCGTGAAGATCGGTGAACGCTGTAATGTAGAAATTACCCTTAAAGAATGGCATATGCCAATTTTTGAGGTCCCCGGAGGATTATCTGCTGTTGACTATCTGATCCAACAAGTATATGCAGGTGCTAAGAAACGATATCCTCTCCTTGAAAAATTTCCTGATCTTTTTACTGAAGGATATCGGGAGGTTAAAAAAGGTCCCATAAAAAAGAACGATGCAACAGACGAAGAAACAGCTATCTATATTAAAGATCGACTTGATTATGAGTTAACCGTTATTATTACCAAGAAATACGAGACATACTTTTTGGTTGTCTCTGATTTTGTCGTTTGGGCCAAAGATCATAACATTGCGGTTGGTCCGGGAAGAGGCTCTGCTGCGGGATCAGTTGTGGCATATGCATTACTAATTACTGACGTGGATCCATTCTTTTTTAATCTCCCATTTGAACGATTTTTAAATCCACTTCGACCATCTGCTCCCGATATTGATCTTGATTTTGCTGATATCAGACGAGAAGAAGTTATCCAATACGTTACCAAGAAATATGGTGAAGACAAAGTGGCTCAAATTATTACCTTTGGAACCATGGAAGCTCGGGGATCAGTAAGAGACGTTGGTCGTGCACTCGGAATGCCATACTCAGCTCCTGATAGAATCTCAAAACTCATCCCCCCAGGAGCTCAGGGGCATAACATGTCAATCGATGGAGCTATCCAACAAAGTGCTGAACTAAGGACAGCCTATGAAGCAGAGCCTGAAACCAAGAAGCTACTTGATCTCTCCAAAAAACTTGAGGGTGTTGCTCGCCATGCATCTGTTCATGCAGCAGGCGTCGTGATTGCTGATAAACCACTCACTGACTATACTCCGATTCAACGGGAGACAAATGGTGAAAAAATTGTTACCCAATATGACATGTATACGGTCGGAGAAGATGGTGTAGGACTTCTTAAGATGGATTTTCTAGGTTTGCGGAACTTAACGATCATTGAGGAAAGTTTACGGTTTATTAAAGACAATCAACATAAAGAAGTCGATTTCCCATCTGTTGATCTCAGTGATAAGAAAACATACGACCTGCTTTCTGAAGGAGAAACAACAGGTATCTTCCAGCTTGAGTCTGCCGGTATGCGAAGATATATTAAAGAACTAAAACCAACGACTATCTTTGATCTGCAAGCAATGGTGGCTCTCTATCGTCCCGGACCAATGGGCATTATCCCAGAATTTATTAAGCGCAAACATAACCCTGAACTTATCACTTATCCCGATCCTCGCCTCGAAAGCATTCTCAAAGAATCATATGGTGTTATTACCTTTCAAGATGATGTGCTGCTAACTGCAATTACGCTAGCCGGATATACCTGGCTTGACGCTGATAAATTCCGAAAAGCGATGGGTAAAAAGATTCCTTCAGAAATGAAAAAACAACAAGAATTGTTTATCAAAGGCTGTGTCAAAAATGGCTTATCGCAAAAACGTGCTGAGGAATTTTTTGAATATATTGCTCCTTTTGCGGGTTATGGATTTAACAAGGCTCATGCTGCTTGTTATGCGATGATTGCTTTTCGAACCGCATATCTGAAGGCAAACTTTCCCGTGGAATTTATGACTGCACTACTTACCGCTGAATCACGAGGAACCTCTGGCCCAGTCAAAAATGTGAAGGTAAGTCAAGCAGTCGCAGAATGTAAACGAATTAACTTACCAGTGCTTCCACCAGACATTAATAAATCAGATGAAGACTTTGCAATTGAAGAAAAAAGTAAAATCCGTTTTGGATTATCAGCAATCAAAAATGTGGGTGAAGCAGCGATTGAAAGTATTATTGGAGCAAGAAAAGATGGGATATTTATTAGTTTCTCAGATTTTTGTTTCCGGGTTAATCTGTCAGCCGTCAATAAAAAAACAATTGAAAGTCTGATTAAATCTGGCGCAATGGATGCCTATGGCAACCGCGCAGCGCTCCTGATTGCTCTTCCAGAGATAGTTGCACAAGCTAATCAAATCAAAAAACAAACTTCTGAAGGACAAACATCACTCTTTGAGATTGGTGGACAGACAGAAAAAATGCCAGAGGTAAGCTTTGCAATGGAAGATATTGACGACTTTACTGAGGAAGAAAAGCTGCATTTCGAAAAGGAATTTCTTGGATTTTATCTTACCTCCCATCCCTACATGAAGACGCTTATTGAGGCAAATAAACATATTACCCATACCTTCGAGCAACTAGAAGAAGAAAAAGAAGGAACCAGAATTAAAATAAGTGGCATTATTGAAGAAGCTAAAAAAATCTTTACCAAGAAAAATAATAGTGAGATGGCCTTTGTAACACTGAGTGACGAAAAAGGTGTAACGATTGAAGTCGTTGTCTTCCCAAAAACATATACCCTGTATAAATCACTGCTTATCAAAGATAGAGTAGTTATCATTGAAGGGAAACTTGATATAAAAAATGATAAACCAACGCTTCTTGCAGATAGTATTCTTTCTCCAAATCAATTACTGAATTAAAACATATTGTCATGCTGAACTTGTTTCAGGATAACAGCAAGAACACCTTGACTTCAGCACCCATAACACATAAAATACTCTTGCCTGTTTGGCAATTTTTATTTTATGCTAGCTCTTCATCCAGAAGCCATTGCTCACATCGGAGAATTTACTATCACCAATACCCTCATCAATACGCTTCTCGTTGACGTGACACTTATTGCCCTCGCTGTTTTCGTCACCAAAAAGGCAACACTCGTCCCTGGACTTTTTCAAAGTGTTGTAGAACTCGTTATCGAAGGATTTTATAACTTGATCAAATCAGTTGCTGCTGAGAGAACCATGAAAATTTTTCCGTATGTGATGACATTCTTTCTCTTCATTCTTATCGCCAACTGGAGTGGGCTGCTTCCGTTAATAACGGCAATTACGTTTCATCCTCACGGAGGAGAACATGTCCATTTGATTCGTAGTGCATCGACTGATTTGAACTTTACGCTTGCCCTTGCAATCATTTCTCTTGTCGCAACGCACACGATGAGTATTACAACACTTGGGATTAAAAGTTATCTCAACCGATTCTTCCCACTCAATCCACTTGGTCTCTATACAGGACTTTTGGAGCTTGTTTCAGAATTTACCAAAGTTATCTCGTTCTCCTTCCGTCTGTTTGGCAATATCTTTGTCGGAGAAGTCATGCTGTTAACGCTCTCGACAGCTTTTGCTATTTTTGCCCCAATTCCCCTCTTGATGTATGAGCTGTTGGTTGGTATCATACAAGCATCAATCTTTGCATTGTTAACTATGGCCTTTATGGCAATCTTTACGGCTCCACACGGGAGTGAACATTAAAGGAGGTGAGTATATATGGAAATTAGTATTACAGGAGGTATATTAGCTGCTATCGGAGGACTCGGGCCAGCAATTGGTGTTGGTCTTATCGGTGCAAAAGCAATGGAAGCAATCGGCCGAAATCCTGACGCTGTTGGAAAGATTCTTCCAAACATGATTGTCGCTATGGGTTTTGCTGAAGCTATTGCTATTTACTCATTAGTGTTTGCTTTCTTAGGTTAACGTCTTTGCGAGGAGGAACGACGAAGCAATCCCCATGGAAGCCCATGTATCGTTAAGAGATTGCTTCACTCCTTCGTCACTCGCAATGACGAGCAAAATGTATGGAAATCTTTGAAAATTTTGGTATTGATATTTATTTAGTTGCGGCACAGATCGTTAATTTTTTGGTGATCTTGTATATTTTACGTCGTTTTTTATACAAGCCGTTATTTAAGATATTCAAACAGCGGGAAGCATTGGCAGAAAGCAGTATCAAGAACGCGCAGGAGACAAAAAAGATTTTAGAAAAGACACAAACAGAAGAAAAAGAAATTCTTAAAAAAGCACAAGTGGCAGCCAATCAATTATTGAAAGATGCAAAGGATCAAGCAGCAGAGCTTATTGAAAAAACGGAAGTAGCAGCAAAAAAACGAACTGATAAAATGATTCAGGAAGCACGTCTTCAGATTGCACAAGAGACCAAAGAAGCAGAAGTCAGACTGAGCAAACATGTTGCACAACTTTCAGTTGCGATGTTAAAACAATCACTTACAACTATCTTTTCAGAAAAAGAACAAGAAAGTATTGTACAAAGAGCAGTAAAGAATATAGAGAAGCAATCTAATTAATACGTACAAGGAATATGACTAAAAAAATACAAACATTTGCAAAGCATAGTTATGTTCAAGGGAGGTTGGACGAAAAGACAGTGACTCAAATTGCTGATCATCTGAATCGTCGAGAACTGAAGGATTATATACGGTTGCTCAAACAACAACATAATAGAACCAGTGTTATCGTCGTAACACCTTTTCCTTTGCAAGGAGCAGCAAAAGAAAATATTTCAAGGCTTTTCCCAGGAAAGGAATTGTTATACACTACTGATCAGACAATGATTAGTGGCATTAGAATTATTGATAATGATCGTGAATATGAAATCAGTCTGAACAAGATATTACATGATATAATGAACCATATAACTATCTATGATTGACAACAAAACAATAATTGAACAATTAGAGAACAGGTTAAGTAGCTTTGCTGATGATCCAAAGGTACAAAACGTTGGAACCGTTGAGAAGTTTACTGACGGAGTTGTTACCGCATCCGGCCTCAGCAAAGCATTCATGGGAGAAATCATCGACTTTGAAGATGGCAGTCGTGGATTTATCCTCAATTTGGATGAAGATTATGCTTCAATTATCCTCTTAAGTGGTGGCAAAAAAATTACCCAAGGACAAAAAGTCAAAACAACTGGCAAAAATCTTACGCTTACTGTTTCGGAAGATCTTCTTGGAAGAGTTATTAATCCAATGGGTGAATCCCTTGATGGCAAAGCAAAAGTAACCAAAGGAAAAGAAATGCCACTTGAGAAGATTGCCGCTGGAGTTGTCGAACGCGAACCAGTCGATACCCCACTCAAAACAGGTATTAAAGCAATTGATGCGATGATTCCAGTCGGTCGTGGACAACGAGAACTGATTATCGGTGACCGTGGTCTTGGGAAAACAGCAATTGCGATTGATACCATTATTAATCAAAAAGAGCAACCAAAAGGTCAAAAAAGAGTGGTTTGTGTGTATGTCGCAATCGGCCAAAAACAAAGTTCTGTTGCTCAAGTAGTCGAGAAACTGAAGCAAGAAGATGCTTTTTCCTATACTGTCGTTGTTGCTTCTGGAGCATCTGACGCAGCTTCCCTGCAATACCTTGCTCCTTATGCAGGGACAGCAGTTGCCGAATATTTTCTCGAAAAAGGTGAAGATGTGCTTGTTGTCTATGACGATTTGACCAAACACGCTTGGGCATATCGCCAACTTTCACTCGTCCTTCGTCGCCCAGCAGGTCGTGAAGCATATCCTGGTGATATCTTTTATCTCCACAGTAGACTGCTTGAAAGATCAGTGAGACTCAATAAGAAAAACGGTGGTGGATCAATTACTTCACTCCCTATTATTGAAACACAAGCCGGTGATATCTCAGCATACATTCCAACCAACGTTATTTCGATTACTGACGGGCAGATTTTTCTTGTCGGTGACCTATTTAATTCAGGTGTTCGTCCTGCTATTAGTACCGGTACGTCTGTTTCTCGTGTAGGAGGAGCAGCACAAACTGGTGCTATGAAGTCAGTATCAGGAAAGATGCGTCTTGAAATGGCACAATACAGAGAACTTGCAGCTTTTGCGCAATTTGGAAGCGAACTTGATGCAGCAACAACCGCACAGCTTGAACGAGGAAAAAGGACCAATGCTATTCTTATTCAGCCACAATATCATCCACTTCTTGAAAGCTTGCAAGTACTCAGTATTGCAGCTGTAACCAATGGACTCTTTGATGACATTGATGTTGATTCTTTACAAAAATTTGAACAAGTACTCCATGAATATGTACGTAAACACAACAAAAAGCTTCTTGAAACACTTGCCAGTGGTAAGAAAGTAACTGAAGATGTGGTCAAAGAAATAAAAGATGCAGCAGAAAAATGCAAAAAAACGTTTGTTAATTAGTATGGCAGACACAACACAATTATTACGAAGAATTAAAACCGCACAAAACATTGCAAAGACAACTCGTGCAATGCAAATGATTGCAGCATCAAAGCTCAAAAGGGCGCAAGATGCAGCACTTTCTTCTCGACCTTATGTAGAAAAGCTTTCAGCGGTAACAACAAGTGTCAGAAAAAACGTTGATCAACACGCACTTCCAGTCTACATGCAATCACGCAAACAAACGGGAAAAACACTCGTTCTGGTTATTGCTCCTGATAAAGGACTTTGTGGTGGACTTGTGTCAAATTTGGCAAGAGAAGTACTGCGAAGAGAAGCAAAAAATGATATACTTATCACCGTTGGTAAAAAGATTGAAAGTACAGCCAAATATGCTGGTAGTGACTATCTCGGTTCTTTTCCTTTTGGCAATACCTTACCATCGTTTGATGTAGTCTATCCAATTGCTCAGCTGATCGATGAACAATACCTAGCGGGTAAAGTAGATGCGGTAGAAATCTTGACAACTCATTTTGAGTCAATTTTTACCCAGAAACCGCATATGATAAAACTGTTGCCTATCTTACCAATTGAGACAGAAGCAAAGGTAACAAATAGTTTTCAACATTTTGAACCAGCTGGAGAAGAGATCTTACCAGAACTCTTGAAAAGATATCTAGAAATGGTTCTGTACCAAGAAGTAATTGAAAGTTACCTTTCTGAGCAAGCAGCACGAATGCTTTCGATGCAAAACGCGACAAATAACGCAAAAGATATTATCGAAGATCTGCGCTTAGAGTATAATAAATCACGACAGGCAAAGATTACTAACGAACTTTTGGATATAACAGGAGGTGCAGCAGCATAAAGGAGATAAATCGTCATCCTGGTAAGCGAGGAACAAGCGCATCCAGGATCTGATTCTGGACAAGCCAGAATGACAAAAATTAATACTATGACAGAAACAAAAAAACAACAATCAGGAATAGTCATCAGAGTTCAAGGGCCAGTGGTTGATGTGTACTTTGAGGGAGATGTTCCCCAAATTTATGAAGCATTAACCATTACGCTTCCTGACAAAACAGAACTTGTTCTTGAAGTCCAGTTTGAAATTGGTGATCATGAAGTCAAAGCACTTGCCTTTGGTTCAACCGACGGTCTTGCTCGTGGTACCAAAGTAGAGCGAACCATGGCTCCAATCAAAGTGCCAGTTGGTGAAAAAACCCTCGGGAGAATTTTTAATGTCCTTGGTAAGACGATTGATGGAGAGAAATTTGATAGTAAAGGTGTTGAAGAAAAGCCAATTCATAACGATCCTCCAGCATTTACTGACCAAGAAACAAAACCACACATTCTTGAAACAGGTATCAAAGTTATTGACCTTATCGCGCCATTTACTAAAGGTGGTAAGATTGGTGTTTTTGGAGGCGCGGGTGTCGGAAAAACAGTTGTCATAAAAGAATTAATTAATAATATCGCCATGGAACACAAAGGGCATTCTGTTTTTGCTGGCGTTGGCGAGCGCACAAAAGAAGGAAATGACCTATGGCTGGAGATGCTTGAGGCGAAAGTCATGGACAAGACTGTTATGGTCTATGGGCAGATGAACGAGCCACCGGCAAACCGTCTCCGTGTCGCACTCACAGCACTCACCATGGCCGAATATTTCCGTGATGAAAAACGGGAAGATGTACTATTCTTTATTGATAACGTCTTCCGTTTCGCGCAAGCTGGAAGTGAAGTATCCGCGCTATTGGGACGTATGCCATCGGCTGTCGGATACCAACCAACCCTTGCAAATGACATTGGTCAACTACAAGAAAGAATTACCTCTACCAAAAAAGGTTCTATTACTTCAGTACAAGCTGTATATGTTCCTGCGGATGATTACACTGATCCAGCACCGGCAACAATTTTTGCACATCTTGATGCAGGGATTAATCTTGAAAGGTCAATTGCTGAGCAAGGTCTCTATCCAGCCGTTGATCCACTTGCTTCATCGTCCCGTATCCTTGATCCAAACATTGTGGGACAAGACCACTATGATGTTGCTCGAGGCGTTCAGAAGGTTTTACAGCGATATAAAGATCTCCAAGATATCATTGCCATCCTTGGGATTGATGAACTTTCAGATGAAGACAAACTTACCGTAGCACGAGCTCGTAAAATCCAGAGATTCCTCAGTCAAAACATGCACGTGGCCGCTATCTTTACTGGACAGCCAGGCGTCTACGTCAAGATTGAAGATACCGTTCGAGGCTTTAAAGAAATTCTTGAAGGTAAGCATGATAACCTCCCCGAACAGGCCTTCTATATGGTTGGAACCATCGAAGAAGCAGTAGAAAAAGGCAAGAAAAAATAATGCAACTTGAAATTGTAACTCCAGAAAAGAAAACCTACAATGGCGAAGCTGATGAAGTAGTAGTCAATACTTCAGATGGGCAAATC
This sequence comes from Patescibacteria group bacterium, assembly GCA_038063415.1. GTDB lineage: Bacteria > Patescibacteriota > Microgenomatia > Levybacterales > UBA12049 > JBBTVD01. The sequence goes on along the minus strand of JBBTVD010000013.1, from coordinate 5,610 downwards.
GGTATCCTCCCTGGGCACATGAACTTATTTACTAAAATTCTTCCAGGAGAAGTAATTATAAAAGCCAAAGACAAAGAACAATTCCTCGCAATCACTGGCGGATTTCTGGAAGTAAGCAATAACAAGATAACTATTCTCGCAGATTATGCAATCCAAGCAGAGGAGATCAAAGTGGATAAGGCACTTGAAGCACAAAAACGTGCAGAAGCAATCCTCAAGAAGAAAGATGAAGGCGTTAGCGAAGAAGACTTTGCAATTGCACAAGCGGATTTGCGTCGCGCACTCCTCGAATTACACGTTTCCAAACGTCGCCGCCACAATACCGTACAATAAGATATTTCTTTGTTCTTTAACAATGTCAATTTGACAATCTATAAATGTTCATAAAAAGTTAACGATATAGTTAGAAATTTAAACACGTTTATTTTTAAATGGTCTAAGAAAAAAAGTGAGACATATGTGGCATGAATTACTAAAAAAGATCAATATAGCATTTAAACTAAAATATTGCTAAAAATTGAGCAACTAAATTAAGACTTATTTTACAATCTATTCTTTATTTAAACTACCAGAGAGGTCGTTTTTCCCAATAATGACAGCACAATTTTCTCTTATAAGCTTTCTCTGTCATAGAGAGTGCTCTGAATAAATAAATTCTCTTCTGAATGAGTATATAGTATTTTTGTGTTTCGATCAAAATTTGTTCAAAAGTAATCAGCATACATGTTAAAATAAATTGTTCTTTGTGAACCGTTGCTATATCAAGGGAAATTAACTAAAATACGAAAAGCAATCGCCGATGTAACTCAGGGGTAGAGTAGCTCTTTCGTAAAGAGCAAGTCGTGGGTTCAAATCCCACCATCGGCTCACTATCTCCCCAATCTTACTTGCTTACCTGAACTCCGAGCAATTATCCTCCTAAACTAGAACACCACCTGTTGTAACTGCTATAATACATGATTATGCAGTCTTTTTGGCAAGATCTACCAAAACCATTTACCGCACTAGCACCACTTGATGGCGTCACTGATATGGTATTTAGGCAAGTTATTACTGAAATTGGAAAGCCAGACGTACTGTTCACTGAATTTACCATGTGTCAGGGGCTTTTATCAGCTGGAAGAGAGCGCGTACTTGATAATCTGCTTTATACCCCAGAACAACAACCGATAGTCGCTCAAATTTGGGGAATCGTCCCTGAGCATTTCTATAAAGTTGCCAAAGATTTACAGGCTCGAGGATTTGCGGGCATTGATCTCAATATGGGTTGTCCGCATGGAACAGTGATCAAACATGGGGCTTGTTCTGCTCTTATCAAAAATCCTACGCTTGCCGCAGAAATTATCCAGGCGACCAAAGAAGGTGCAGGCCCGGACATGCCAGTAAGTGTAAAAACCCGTATTGGGTTCAAAGAGGAAAAAATTGAAGAATGGATTGGATTCCTTTTAAAACAAAATCTAGCAGCCCTCACCGTTCACTTACGAACGGTAGCGGAGATGTCAAAAGAGCCAGCTCATTGGGAAAAGATGTCCGAAGTAGTACTCCTGAGAAATACAATAGCACCCGATACAATACTTATGGGTAATGGTGACATTACTTCACTTGCTGAAATGCATGAAAAATTTAGAGAATATGGCTGTGAAGGCTTCATGGTAGGACGAGGCATCTTTACCAACCCATGGCTATTTAATCCAAAGATTGCTATGCATGAAAAGACGCTTAACGAGAGAATTGAGCTTTATCTTTACCATATTTCCCTTTTTGAAAAACAGTGGGGTGGAAGAAAGAATTTTGCCTTACTCAAAAAGTTTGCCAAGACCTATATCAGTAATCTAAACGGAGCCACAGATATCAGGGATAATCTGATGAATAGTAGAACGCTTGAAGAACTCAAGAAGAAACTTAATGCCATTTTGAAAATAACTTATTGAATACTATAATAGAACAATGATTGAAGAAAAACCTGACAGATCTATCTTTTTTAGTGAACGTGATCGAAAAACCAGCTTATTCAAGAGACATCTCCTCAACGCAACAACTATCTATAGTATTCAAGATAATCCTCAACGGATAGAGTATGCTACCAATCTCCTACTTGCGTATCGGATGGATAGTAATTTTGGAAAGGATCCAGAGCAAGCTATCTTTGCCCTCGCGATAGCGGACAGACTCATGCGACGGCCAGACGAACGCGTGAAAAAACGGTTAGCTGGCATTCTCAAATTAATTGCAGTTGGGAAAACAGATCAGGGCGACTACACGACACAAAGTGGCTTTGTTGATACTTTAGCTACTAACGATGATGAAGAAAAAAGCTATCATCCAGAGAGAGTCCACGAAGTCACCTGGCGTGAGCAAGCATATACAGATGAAGAGTATACAACACAATTTATTGATCAAGAAGGTACAGAAGAAGCAAGGGAAGCATTAAAAAATTGGGGACAAACAAGCTTATTGCATACAGTAAGAGATAATCTGGGGATAACTCCTGAAAACGAAGATCTACCGAGAATAGTGGTACTTATAAAAGAATCTCGTCAGATTGATAATGAAATGGATGGTGGAGCATATTATTTACCAAGAAGTCATAGGATTGTGCTTCCTAGGAATTATGAAGACTATGTTGAACATGAATATGCACATAGCCAAAGTCTCAGTATTCAAGTTGGACATAATGGAGTGCTTTTTAGTGGATTAGACGAAGCTTTTACGGAAAGCGTCATACGTGAACCAGTTATATATCTCAACCAATTAGCTGTTCTCAAAATACTACAAAACCGCATTCCAGAAATGAAGACTTACCTTCGAGCGGCTTACAGAGGAAATAAGCAGGCAAAACAACAGGTAATTTCTTCACTTATTGCGACCTATGGCTTTGACGGTTTCCTCGCTATAGCGACTATGGATGCTATAGTCAATCCAGCAAAAACAAACTCTGTAGAACGAACAGTCTATACCCCTGCTAAAGAGGTACAGGACTTACTGGAAGACCAAGAAGACGTAAAGTATATAGTTTTCTGATCAATGCGGTAACTAACACAAAAGAGGAGAGAATAATCCCTCCTCTTTGCGATAAGAACAAAAACGTTAGAATAAACCTAATACAACTCCCATCGCAAGTATGGAAGCAAGCTGGTATCCAGTATTGATAGCAAAAAGTTGCCATTTCTTACTCCCAAAGATAGTATCAGTCAACTGCACCGGCATAATAAACCCAAGCCAAAGCCAAAAAGCAGTAGTTACTCCAGTTATTACCCATGGATCAGAATAAAAGCTCACGGAAAGAACCATAACATGTGATAATATATATGCAGTCACAAGGGCAGCGACAAAGCTTAAGGCGTAAAGCTTTTCCATTCCTTTTCTTTCTTCATCCATACCTTTTTGGGTGTACCCCATGAGTTTCATCCAGGGCTTTGCAAAAAGGATTGGGCTATACCACAAAAACCCGACAATCATGGAAGCGATTGCTGCGAAGAAAACTGCAAAAATATTTACCTCTATAGTCATATTTACTCACCCCCTCTCTTTTTAAGTATAAACACTTTAGTTGCTTTTTTCTATCTTTCCCTCATCGGGGTAATCTCCATAGTCTGGCTGTACAAGAAAACCTTGAAGATCAATACGTCCGACAATAATCGGGAATTTTAAGTGAGATCGATCAACAACAGAAGCGATGGTTTTTATCGTTCTATTGGCCAATTTAAAGGTTAATCGAACAGTATTTCGATGTGCTCTTCCACTTGCTGATTGGACATATACTTTTTCCTCACGGATAGGAAGATGGAGCTCTTCGGCAAGCTTTCTATCAATTGACGTTCGGTACGCTCCGCTATCTAATTTAGCAAGGACATTTGTCTCTTTACGAAAAGCTGTTCCTTTAGTTTGTGATCCATAGACAGTTATTGGCTGAATTACGGTCAGGACTTTGGGACTAGTCTGCATATGCTCAGAAAACGCTTCAGAAAAGATTGACTGAGCAACCTCAACACCTCTTTGAGGAGTAGCAACAGCCATATCCTCCACTCTCTCAAGCCGCGTGCGTAACGAAGTCAAATTTGCTATCTGAATTCCCAAACCGGGACGTGCATTTACTTCCAGCACAAGTGGCCCCTCTTTCTCATCAATTACCATATCAACCCCTGCATAGCCTAACTTGCTTATATCAGCCACACGAGATGCAAGCAAGAGAATTTCTTGCCATTGAGGAATTTTGATTCCACTAATTTTCTTTTTTGTCTGAGGAAACCATTTAATTACTCTATTTTTATAGAGTGCATGTGTCGTAATACCAGTACGAATATCAATCCCAACTCCAATTGCTCCCAAATGGAGATTGGCCTTGCCACGAGACTCCGAGGTAGGAAGGCGAAGCATCGCCATGACCGGGATCTTACGAAAAACAATCACTCGAATATCAGGAACCCCGATTGATCCTATTTTTTTAAAGTATGGCGCGGGATGAACAAGCCGTTCGATATATGCTTTATCTGGAAGAAATTGTAAGGAGTAAGCTCCATCAAAAATATCAAAAAGATGTGATTGGAGTTGTTTTTTGGAATAGGCCTCCCCAGATGCAGCAACAGCCATTATCCCATTCCATGATTTTATAACGAGAATACCTCCCCCACCGTAGCCACGAGCTGGCTTAATAGCAAACCCATCAGCAGGAAGTTTCCAGTCAAAATGTTTGATATCGTCAGTGTGAGAAAAACCAGCTAGCAACTCAGGAGTAGCTAAATGGTGTTTAATGAGTAATTCCTTGGTTGCCAATTTATCATCTGCACGACTTTTGGCTTTGCCCAAGTTATACTTTCTAATATAGAGAAAATTACGGGCATTCATGCCCAGAATAGTTTTACTTACTGCCATATTCCCGTATTTGTCTGAACCGCATATATTCACTTACTCGAAGCCCAAAGTACCTTCCCATGAGAATATTAAGCGGCACACACAGAAGAATTATTTCAGGATAAAGCAGAACAAACGTACGAAGTGAATCCCATGATAGCAGGAAAAAGCCAATAACTCCAAGGAGTAAGGTAATAAGTGTCACTTGCAGGACTTCTTTCATGCTTCTTTCAAGAAATAATGCAACAACCCTATCAGAAAGAATAACGAGCAGCAAAATAGGGAAAATGGAAATGTTCTGCACCGATAAAATTCCTCCAGCGGCTGAGAATGTCAGCACTGCCACGATAGAGATCGCAACAAGCCACATAGAAAGTGCAAGCTTAGGGAGCTGCATGATACGAATACGCTTGAGGATAACCCGCGCAAGATAGGAAGCAATTAAAATAGTTGCCAAGAGAATAAATCCTGCAACTAACCCTGTTGATAATAGGGTAATACTTAAGGCAATGGGCACCAAAAGTCCTAGACCAGTTAACCCAATAATATATCTAAAAAAGACAACAATCGTTGCGAGGAATGGCAATAGAAGAATCAGGATAATCGTATTGGTAGGAACACCTTCTTTTACCGCGTATTGCACGCCATACGCTATAAAATTTGTAGGATTCAATTCATTTGCTTGACGTCTTGCAAAAAGTGCCATAAGCCCTTCTTCATGCTCCTTCTCAGGCTTAGTAATATCTTTTTTAGGCTTTG
>JBBTVD010000012.1:0-50995 GCA_038063415.1 Patescibacteria group bacterium | reverse complement strand
CCACTGACTTTTTCCATAATCCACATTCTAATAAGTTGCGTCGGACCTAATCCTTTTGCTTCTCTTTCTCTATCTTTAAAAACTGATTCATCTGGCATTATTTTTTGCTATGTTCGAGCCAGAAGAGCTCGGACATGGTGCCGGGAGGGGGAGTCGAACCCCCACGTCCTTGCGGACAAAGGCTCTTAAGGCCTCCGTGTCTGCCATTCCACCACCCCGGCTAATAAACGTATTTTACCTTAAAAGAGGCTAAGTATTCAAGGAAGAAAATCGTCTGTCATGCTAAATTTAGTTCAGCATCTCTACATTATTAAATAGATCCTGAAACCCCGATTAAATCGGGGAAAAAAGTTCAGAATGACAACTATTTTTATTCTCCAGTATTATTCAGGAGGTTCTATACCCTGCGATTGGAGTGAATGATCAAGCAACGCCCGCATTTCAGCTCGACGATCTTGGCTATTGAGTACGACTGCAATAATCTTATGCCCCCCATAATCAAGATACGTTACTAAACATAACCCAGCTTCTGGCGTAAAACCTGTTTTGACACCTTTTACTCCTTCATACGTAGTCAACAAGTTTGTTGAATTCGTTAAGTTGAACTCTTTGTGTGTATGCGTTGCGGGCAAGACGTATTCTGCTTGTGCAACAATACGAGCAAAAAGAGGATAGGTTTCAAGCACATATCGAGTCATAACCAGTAAATCATAAGCTGTTGTATACTGCATACCATCACTCTGAAGCCCAGATGGATTACTAAATTGTGTATCAGTAAGCCCCAAGGACTTTGCTCGATCATTCATCGCTTGAATAAATGCTGTTCGCCCTGCAGGATAGTTACGAGCAATAACTTCAGAAGCATCATTCCCTGATGGAAGCATTAACCCATAGAGAAGTTCTTCAAAGGTCAAAATCTCTCCAGGCTCAAGCCCCATACTATCCTCTCCCACAATCGCTAACTCTTCAACGATATATCTATCATCATCAAGTTGGTTCTCAAGTCCAACTATGGCAGTCATTATCTTAGTCAGTGAGGCCATAGGAAGCCGCTCCTGGGCATTTTTTTCATAGATAGTCTCTTTTGTCGTCAAATCGTACACAAGCACACTCTCAGCGGTTAGGGTATTGAGATCAGTACTGCCATAGGTTTTCTGAATAAAGGGCGCCCAGAAATCAAGAATACGCACCTGGTTATTATTATTGATTGTCAAAAAAGAGGGAATAGGAGCAACTGCTTCTCCATTTACTCCATTTCGAGGGGTAAAGAACCAAAAAAGCCCTGCAAAGATTGCAGTTGATAGACAAACAAGACTAACATAAGAGAGTAGCTTACTCATAAAGAAAAGGGATAGAAATATTTTATCATATTCTCTTACACTACTTTTTACTATTTTTGCTATAGTCTAGAAAGATAATATGCTGACCGCAATCGGAAGCATCAAGCGATACCAGCGCAACGAATCCTACGCATCTGGTATTCTTTTCAAGAAGAAAATCTAAACTATGCGTTTCTGTCCAACGTATTATGCTAAATTATTTCCGGTAACCTCTTAAACGTTTTTTTTGGGAATGTTTAAGAGGTTTTTTTGTGGGAATTCGTAAAAAAATGATCTCTGATTTTTGGTAAAGAGATCATACGCAGCTCTACAAGGCTGAGTTTGGACAAAACAAACTCAGCCTTGTACAGAGCAAAGGATGGGAATTTTGTTTATAAACTACTTTGAACAGAAGGAATTGCCATTAGATTTGTAACATTAGATATACCTGCTTCTGCTGATACTCCCTCCTGAGCCTGACGCATTTTCTCATAACTAAGAGGAGCAAGAAATGCAACTTGAGAAAAATATGTTGGGACACCCACTGCTTTTGCAGAAAAAAGACCCATAGCACGATTTAGTAATGTAGGTAACTCTCCATTAACACTCGCATAAGCGCGTAAGAGGTTTGCTACACCTTTTCTTGTGTCTTTCTTAAAATCAAGAATATCATCAGTATACTGTGCAGCAAACATGGCTTTCCCGTACATTCTTCGTGCTTCATCATATCCCAATTTGTCAATGAGAGCCGCACATTCCAGATCAAAAATTAAGTGCGCGTATGTTTCATCTGTTCTCCTTTTTAAATCTGTGACATCTTCAACAGAAAGAGTAAGAGGAGCAGCTTCGTATAAAACTAAGGCATCTGTTGTGTCCGTTCTTAATTGCTGATAGTCTCCAAGTATTCTTTCCCTTGCCTTATCATCATATAAGTCTTTATCATCGACTAGGGATAATAAAATTTGAAACATTCCACCAATAGTAGCTTCAGCTCCATATTTTGAAGTAGTAACACTATCTAATGCGGACAATAACGGTTCTCTTCCTTGAGAAAGTGGTAATGCATATTGCTTTCTATGGGAATCAAAATGTCTATCCATGTCATCAACTACCTTTAAGGCAAACAATGAAATCCGTGCGTGTCGTGGATCAAGTTGTGAGACAACAGCTGCATCCATATTTTTTTCTAGAACAGCTGTTCTTGCAGCATATATATATCCAGAAAATCCATCATTGAGTCCATCAGCGACGACACCATCAACCAATCTATTTTCTCGGGGAGATAAAGCATTACCAAATCTACACGTTTCTTTGGCTCTCCCTTTTGTAGATCCGTATACTGGATTATCTTCTAAATTAGTCATACTTAAACAAATCTAATTCAGTGATTGTACAGAATACAAGAAATAAAGTAATTGACTGTTCTATCAATTAGAAGTAGATTATGCATCTTTCAAAACAGCTACTGCCACAAAACGCTTCTCATCAAACCAGCCCGCACACGTATAAAGGGTAATCCGACTATCCTTAGAAGACGCAAGAATCGTTGATTCGTTTGGTGCAACTATTGAGGTGTATCTGATTTCAAAAGTCTTTACTTTCCCATCTGCATACATCACTTCAACGGTATCTCCTGGCTTTACTGAAGGCAGATTACCAAATAAATTTGCCCAGTTATGCGCATAGATAACGCTATTGCCTTTTTCTCCAGGAAGAGGGGAGGAAAGGACATACGATGCTCCTTTGTCATTTGTTTCCCAGACATTGTTGACTACATTTGTAGGAAGAACCGATACGGTAATCTTACGATCCTTAATCTCCAAACGTGTAGGAAGAGCTTTTGCAACAAAAGGGGTGTCTTTTACAACTGGCTGATAATCACTAAAGGCAAGTTTATTCGGATTAAAACGCAACCAGACCTGATACATACCAATCAAGTATGCAAAGATGCCAACGATGATAAAAAATTGGGCGAGTCGTTTCATAGGCAACTTAGTCTGTTTTACTTACTAAATTTCTTGAAAAGGAACCCGAGCGCGAGGAAGACTGCGCCAGCGATGAAGAATCCAGCAATTACTGCCATGTTTCCAGTTTTTGCAAGAGTTGTGATAGCAGTACCTGTATTCGTTGCAGAATCCCCAGCTACTTTTGATTCAGGAGTAGGGGTTGGTGTGCATTCTTTGCAAGAGTACTCACTATTCTTTGCAAGGTAAGCAGAATCTTCAAGACCATAACTTGCACCAGTTGTGAGATAAATCCATCCTTGGTTTTGGTAGACTTTGATATCGGTTTCAGAAAGGTCTTTCACATTCATCCAGTTTGTTTGGTAACCTTTACCTTCTGGAGTACAAAGACATTGTAAAACGTTTGCACCTGATTTATAGATAGTATCAATTCCGGCAAAAGTGCCGATATTGATAACACCGTGTTGTGCATTCGATGAGTTGTTTACCTGGTCAACAGACCATTGTGGATTAAGACAAGAACCAAAGTTTGGTTCACTAGCAGAAGCAGCAGTTGCAGCGCTCAAAAAAACGACTGTCGTAAGAGTAGTTGCAAGTAATTGTTTGTTCATATATATCTACATCCTATAATTAGGATAACGGTAGTATAACACAAACATTTTATTTGTCAATAGTATTTTACTATATTACTATTTTTACTTAGAAATGAAGATCGTGAAGAATTCATCAAGCAATACTTGGAAGGCATTTTTTTGTTTTCCAAGCTCAAATGTCAAGGGTGTATATGGTGAATCAATGGGTGTGCTTACCGTTGTATAACCTGATTTCTGCGCAACTACTTCTTGTCCTATAGGGAGATAAGGGAAAGCAAATGCTCCATTTTCATCGGTCACGACCAGATAAGACCCGCTCGTTATTTCAGCACCAGCTATTGGCTTCTGTTCAGCATCTTTCACCACTCCCTTTACTACGTTGCTTTGATAGAAATCGCGGAGCACACTTACCGCTTGCTTTTCTCTTCCATCCTCTTCCCAAATAGCGGTAGAGCCACCACGGTCAACCCAATAGCTCAATCCTTCAAGATTAGGATTTTGGGAAACCCTTTCAAGTGCTTCGCGTATCCATGCTGCTTGCTGTTCCTGTGTCATTTCACCATGAATATCAGGGATGGGTGCCCCAAATTCTCCCAGGAAGACTCTTCCACCACTTTTTTCTGCAATAGCCCTAATATCATTGTTCAATCGTTCAGGAGTAGACACATAGTGATCAATCGTAACCAGACCATCAAGAGCTTGCGTTGTAGCAGTATCCATCACTGCATTTGCCACATCATAATTCATCGAATAGTAGTTTGCAGGGACGTTTTTACCTATTTGAGCAAATGATTCTTTGGCAGCCTGATAACTGTCGATCAAAAAAACTCTATATGACTCCGCCTCTGATGTATGCCAATAGTTAACCTTTTGTCCACCATTTTCACATTCTGGACAGGCACTAAATAAATCTCCGTCTTCAAAAAGATCAGGATTCGCAAGAATAAACTCTCTCGTCATCCTGACATGTGTCGTCCGATCAATCGGTGCGTACCCGAACCATTGTTCCCAACCGGAAAAATTTCCCCGAAACCATATTTTAAGATTATGACGACGGGCTGATTGTACCCATTGCGTAAGCACAGGAATAAATTCTGGATCATACGGTGTTGCAATCGCGATATGTGTTGCACCGACTGCTGAAATTGAAGCAACATGATCATCAATAATCTTTTCGGCATTAGGATTGTCCATAAATGCACGACTTGTGTCACGAGAGTATTTCATCGTATCGATTGCTTGTACTTCCCACTGCCGATAGACCGTTTCTGTTGAATTCATAACAAGAAGTAGTGGGAACACCACCAATAAACAAAGTACGGCTAGAAAAAGAGTTGCTTTCCTCATAAGGAGCTTAGTATACCATTTTTTCATAATTAATGCTCAAGTCCTGGGACTGGTTCTGTCCGAAGATATTTAACATATTGAGGCTTTATTTCATAAATATCAGCAAAAGGGAAACTATGCACCAATGTATACTTATCGTTAAAAGCTTTATTATAACGCAGTGTTCGATAGGTTAAATCATTTTCGTCATACGTACGAAGGATAATCCACCTGGCCCATCGGTCAGGATGTGCCGTAGCTAAATCCCAATACTTTCCAGCTCCTTCATGGATGAATTTACTCATTGGCATGTCTGAAGAGAAGATAATTGCATCGTGAGATGCTGCTGAGATAAGCACAAATCCTGGTGTTTCTGCTGCATGATCCTTAAGCCAATTACTTACTTCAGTCACATTTTTACCACTCGCGCCAACTCTGGCATCATCAATGGTCACTGCTTCTCGATTGGCAAAGGTAAAGAAGGATACAAAAAGTAACAATCCAACGATTGCATAACGGAGTGCATGTGTTTTATGCAGCAAGAATCCAATAAAGATTGCAATTGAAGGAATCATCATCAGACCATATCTGACATTAAACCAGGAGTCTCCAGCTAATCCTTGGACAAACAACACAGAATGCCCAAGATACAGCGCAAGAATATTAAAGAAGAATGGTGCCAGAAGTGCTGTCGTTGCGATTCTTATTTGAGGTTCAATATGCTTATCTTTCCAAAGCAAGATTACTCCGATTACTGCAAGAATTACTTGCAAGAGTCCGGCATTATAAACCATCGCGTATACATACGTTTTGAAAGAAAGCCAAATGTCTTTCTTGGTTGCGAGTATTCCAGCACCATCTAAAATACTTTGTTGAGCATTTGCAGAGTATGGACCAAAAGCGAAATACAACATATCTTTAAAAATTAACTGATTCCATAAAAGCCAGAGGAAAACACCAAATCCACCCAGGGTACAAAATAACACCAGCATCCCTTCGGTAGCCTTATACCCCCGACGACGAATGGTACGAAGGAAAATAAGTCCTGCAGCAAAAGCAAAGAGGAACCAGCCATCATATCGAATAAGCGTAGACAACATAATCCAAAACGCTGCTTTAATGAGTCGAAAAATTGTTTCCTCCCGATGCCACATGAGAAGTTCATACACACCAGCCGTCATTGTCGCGAGTAGCAACAACTCAGTCATAGCTGTTGATTGCATATAGAGAACATTAATATTGAGGGCAAATACAGCCAAACCAGCAATACGTCCAAACATACCTACACCTAATTGTCGCAGAAAAAAGTAAATAAGCATTGCTGTAGCCACGTATGAGATCATTGACTGTAAGGCTCCGGAAAGCCCCGAATGCCACATAAAATCATTCCAAATGGTTGGTGTCATGAGTAAATGAGGCAAAGGGAGCCATACACTTCCAAGCTGTGCAAAACCAGGTTTAAGGTTTTCAACAACGCGACGACCAATATCTAAATGAGAACGAGCGTCGTTGTAAGCAAGACCCAAACCATTGACGTAATAGTAGACAAAAGCTGCAATAGAGATACCTGATAAAGCAAGTAGCAACAATAATACTGTTTTTTTCTCAAAGATTTTTTTTACTTTTGTTATTTTTTCGTTTGAAAACGCAAGTCCCAGCGTCATGTTTTTGAAATTAAATGTCATTTTTTAAGTCCTCCATGTGCTATCACTGATTTTTCTTTGGCAACTCGTCCTTCACGACGCACTGATACGTTATAAAAGAGTATGAGAAATGCCATAATGATAACGATAAAAAGCGTTATCGATAGATAATAATTCCAACCAGAGACATTATTACCAGCATAGGTATGGTAGACAAACGTTTGTGAACCATTGCTATTAAGCGCGTCAAGATTTCTCTCGTAGGTATACTTTACAGGGATATGCATTTCTCGAGACAAAAATTCAGCTTCAATTCTTGAAGGGTTATTACTGTCAGTAAGCGCACCAAGGGTATTTATGCCGGTAGAATAGATAAAGAGAACAAAAAACGTAAGCAAGAAAAGAATACTTTTTCTCCAGTACGTAAGCAGAAGAGCAATAAATACGGACAAGAAGGCATACGAAGGGATAAGGTACCTGGAACCAAAAGACCATCCTCCATACGGATCAGCCCACATAGAATAAAGGAGAATGTTTATACCTATGACTGCAAAGAGTAAGCCTGTATAAGCAACATTTTTCCGACTAGCAACAATTAATCCTAAAAAGCCAAGTAACATAATCGGCGTGTAGGTAATCATGCCACGGTCAGGACTAAAGAAATGTACATAAAAACCATCCATTAAGATTCGTGAGTTGAAGAACCCAACTGTACCTTTTGAAGATTCAGTTCCTTCTTTTCTTGCCTTTTCTGATTCTTCAATCGATATTTCACGGTCAAAAGCTGGTTTACCATTTTCTATTTCTGTCACACGTTCAAGTGTCCCTGATAGCTGGAAAGGACTCCCAAAAGAAGCGTTATTAAATGCGAGAAAAAGAATAATAGGGATAATAACTCCAACAACACTGACCACTTTAAGAAAATTAATTTTCACTTCAAGAGCGTTACGAAGACGCTCCACATTAATCATTCTCCAGGAAGCAAAAATAACAATTGGCAACATCATAAAAGCGTTTGGATAATCAACAGCGATGGAAGCGGCAAAAAGAAACCAAATAGCAAAGAGGGAGAAAAAGTTATTAAACCGAATTAATAAAAATACAGCAGCTAAAAGAAGCGCTGTAGAAATATGATGTTGAGATAGTGATGTCGCATAAGCAAAAGCGGGAGAAGCTACCAAAAAGGCGAGCGATGCAATTGTTCCAGCAAGAGGTTTTGCTCCCATAGCTACTGCAATTTTGCGGATAAGCCAGACGTTAAAGAGAGCAAAAAGTGCCACAACAGCAAATGTTCCCAGTTGTGCTACACCAAAATATTTGCCAACAAGATAGCCTGGCATGACAATAAAAGAAACTCCTGGGGCAAAGAGAGAGACAAACTTTCCATCAATATATGCTAAATCGGGAAGAGAAAAACGAGCAAGATCCTCGGAGAACTGAAAAGACTTATCTTCAACAACGGAATGAAGCAGTGCATATCTACCACGTTCATTGGATGAATCAAATGGTGATAACCAAGCTGATTGATTCAATTGTTGCGCAGTAGGATTGCCGACTAGCCCATCAAAAGAAACTGCCAAGACAAGCGCGCAGAAAAGGAAAAAGAAGATATTGCCAAATAATTTCTTAAATACTTTCATATCCCATAAGAATTATACACGTTCATTCCTCAAAATGCAAACTATAAGATAATAAGAGAAGTTCTCCGATTATCCTCTGTTTGTTAAAGATTCTTGTAGAGCGAGGAAACCCGTTATACCTTTAACGATCAGAAAAAGGCCAAACATGTTTGCCATTTTTCGCTGCTTTTTATGTTTCTGGAAGTATTCCGCCGCTGCATTAGGGTTGTTTGCAACCAAGTAAAAGAGGGGAGGAGTAAAGATTTTTGGCAAAAGGGTATGCAAGAGTGACTCAATACGATCGTAAACGGCTATAAAATCAGCTTTTTTATATCTCCTAAATCCAACAAAACTTTTCTTTGCGAGATCTGCGATTACATCTGTATGTTTTTTTCTCTCTAACTGATATGCAGGAAAAACTTTTTCCCAATTGTTATCAAATTGGTCTATTTTATTAATAAGCGTCAAGCAATCGCCAAAAGCAACAGACGTTCCAATACCATAAAAAGGAAGACAGCCATGAGCAGCATCACCAATCAGTACCAAAAAGTCTTTATAAAACCATGAATCCGTTGTTACCGTAACAAAATTGCCCTCTGGATTATGTTTTAAAGCGTTAATAAATACTGGCACAAACGGTCTGAGTTGCGGAAATTGTTCGGTAATAAATGTGTTTATCTGCTCTTTTGAGATCAAATTGGCAAATCCATGCACTGAATCCTTGGGGACAATAAGCATTGCCGTAAATGAGTCATCACCATTGGGAAATGCAATAAGTGAAGCATTTTTACGTGTCCAAGTGTATTGTGTATCATTTGCCAATGCAATCTTTTTTACCATTTGTTTAGTTAAAAAAATCTGTTTATAACTCCATTTTTCGTATTCTTGGTTGTGTTGTGTTTGCTGTCCTTGTTGCAAGAAAGGTCTAACAAGGGAATTAACCCCGTCTGCTCCAATAACAACTGCACAATTAATTGTTTTGACCGTAGATGTATTTTTACGTTGTATATGCATTGTCTTATTATTCCGATCAATAGAGAGAAGGCTTGTTTCAAAATTGAAGGTAATGCGTGAATCTTTTTCAGCTTGAGCAATAAGGATTTCAAGCAGTTTTGCTCGTTGAATAGTATAGTAGCTCATATTGTCCAGATTAAATGGGACAAAGACTGGTTTTGCACGTTTGGTAACTTGGGTTATTGATCCTCGTAAGGTAAGGAAGTGAGGTTTAACTTCGTCCCACAAACCAGCTTCTTGCAATGCTTCAACTGCGTAGCCATAAAACGTAAGGTTAAAAGATCGGTTAGTATAACTCGTAATAATTTCCTCACGAGAGAATCGTTCAAAAATTTGAACATGGTATCCTCGTTTGGCGAGCAGGATTGCCATAAAACAACCAGCTGAGCCGGCACCAATGATAGTAATTGTTTGTTTTTTACTAGCCATAAACTGAGGCTGATAATATAAGATATAACTCACCCTGTCAATCAGCAATTTATAACAGGAGAGAGATTTTTAAAAAGAAATTCGTCATCTTTTGAAAAAATGTAACCGGAAAAAACAGTTGTTTGATCCTTTAATGCAAACGAATAAATTTTTTAAGATTTCTATATGTTGTGTATGTCTTTACGTGGCTGTGTAACTGATCATAGGCAAAAGTTCTTGCTTGTTTTATTTTTTGAATATAAAGACTTTGAAAAATATTTTTTGATAAAATAATTTGATAAAGAGAAATACATTCTTTGGTAAGGTTACTCTTTAACATCCCACCTCCTGAACCCATATCCATCGTCGTAATGCCTTTTGCATCTAATTCTTCAATAAGTTTGACAAGAAGAATTTTACCGGGGAAGTACGTAGCATACTTAGAAGCAAAAGAAAGCTGACTACCATAATATATTTTGCCAACTAAAAATCCTATTTCGTAAGCAATTGGGTTGTTCTCAAAATAGAGGATATGAATTTCCAATCTTCCCTTAAAATGTTGGGCTAGTGATTGATAAAAACGAACGATTTGCTCATCTGCAAAAGTATTATATCCCCGGTCTTGCTTGCGACTTTTATCATCAACTAAAAAAACAGTTTCTAGAGCCTTAATTGAATTTTTAGTAAAACATTTAAAATTAAATTTTTCTTCAATATCTTGAGTTCCTTTAAGCATTCTTGTACGCTGGGGAATCATAACTTTTCCATCATTTTTATAGGTAAAAGGCATATAATAGTTTATAGATGAAAGTGTTGTCCTATTTGCAGGAAATATATTTGCCAATATATCTTTAAAAGATTCTGGAATATTATCCAAATATACAGCCCCAAGAGAAACAAGTTTGTTAATCAAGGTTTTAGTTATCTTAGTTTTGGTAGTATCAAACAAGAAAGGGACACCACAGACAAAGCTATTTGGAACAACTGTATATATTTTTAGGCCGTACATTTTTTCTTCAACTAATGAAGCAATTCCCACTAATTTTTTTCTATCGTAGACGGCAATAATAATATATTCTTTATACTTCAGTCCATCAATCACCGATAAAAACCAATTAGGTGAGTTTACGTGAGTAGCAGCAGGCGACTCTTGCCAAAGCTTTGTCCACTCTTTTAATAATTCAGGTTCAATTTTTTTATATATTTGTGCTTTCATATCCTTTTACTATAAAACTTTTCTGTATGTTCTGGTACTTTACCATTAACAAATAATCCATTTAGTTGTGTTTTATATTCTCCAATGAGTGTGCGTTTTACTGCCTGATCTGGATTAATTTCATAGACATCTCTCTCAGCAGAGACAGGTACAGCATGAGCAGATATATTGTACGGAAAATCTGACCAAAAGATTGCTGATGGAAATAATTCCTCAACAACTTTGCAGACAATAAAATGATCAATATGATTACCCACTGAGAGTGGAGCAAAAACGATTGCATCTTTGGGAATGAGGTTAAGAAGTTTTTTTTTGATCATTTCTATCATTTCAGCATCTTCTGAGGATATTCTCTTTTTGAGCATATGGAATCGATAGGTGGGGTAAACAGCGGTAAGCTCTGGGAGCTTTTTTGCCAACATGCGCATGAAAGGATTAACTGAATGTTTTTTTCTCCATAATCCGTCAACAAATCCTAAGTTTAAGACTCGATTCGCAACTGTGTGAAGCGCTCTTTTGTCTTCTTTTTCTCTTTCTTCAAAAAGTTCAACAGCATCATGGTAATGACAAGTGAGAAGATTTTTCTTAGCTGAGAGCGTATAGGGAGCAACATCAGCCTTAGTAAAGACATTGATAACAGTAACGTGATTATGGTCAATCAAAGAATGCATGGTGAAACCAGCAGAAAGCACAGCATCATCAAAATGCGGAGAGATAAAATAACAAGGCTTTTTGCTTGCAATAATTGTTTTTATTAAATCGTTTTTCATAAGCTCGTAATAAGCTTTGTATATTGCGGTACAATTGAATCCCAGGAGTACTGTTTAACAATCTGCTTTGCTGCTTGAGACATTTTTAATCTTAATGTTTTATTCTCCAAAAAATTTAGTACTGCGTTTCCAAACTCACTACTCGAAAAAGGGTCAACGCTACTACCAAAAGAAGCAGGAATCCAAGAATACCCTTCTATTCCAAAATAAACGAATGGTTTACCATACGCCATTGCTTCAAGAGCAACCATACCAAAGGTTTCAAAACGTGAAGGTGACACGATCACACTTGCGTTCTGTAGTAAGGTTTCTTTTTTCTTTCCTTCGATTCTTCCGATAAGTTTGACTCTTTCCTCTAACTTGTGTGCTTTGATTTGACTTTTCAGACAGGCTAACTCTTGTTTTGTACCTGAACCAGCAATGATGAGTTTTGCATCTGTCTTATTGACTATTGTTGCATACGCATCAATCAGGAGGTCAAGACCTTTTTGATTATTTTCTAAACGGCCAATATACAAAATATATCGCTGTTTTTTTGTCGAAGAAGAAACATAGTCTGGAGATATTATGCCATTGGAAATAATAGTAATAATTGCATTTTTATTTTGTACCCTTATTTTATTTTTTACGTGTTCTGTCAAAACAATAATGTGTTTATATGTTTTCAGTCCTTGATTTTCTATCCAATGAAATGGTAATTTTAATGTGTATTTTCTTTGCATATCTTCACCCGATAACATATGCGCAAGACCAACAACTGGCTTCCTCGTAAAAAGTTGTAAACATGAAGTAGAGAAGGGAGGCGTGAAGCTTTCGACCCAGACATCATACTGCTCTCGCATAACATAAAAAGGAAGAAAAAAATGAAAAAATAAATTTCCCCATTTTGTACCAGGAAATGCTGGTCCAATCCGTTTGTAGCTTATCCGGTTACGTATAAGATTCTTAGCTCCAGGATAATTACCTGTTATAACCTCTATATCAAAATAATCAACGAGCCGTGTAGCGATTTCATCAATCGCTCGAGCCCCACCTCCACCATAAAAGGGGTTATTGGTGTCGTCATAAGTGGAGAAAATAACTTTTTTCTTTTTTGTATCATGTTTCATAGCTCTTGTTTTTGTTCTACTGATGAGAGAGCCAATTCACCATAAGGTTTATTTACCAAACTATGAGATAAATCGTTTCCAATAATTTCATAAAATTCATCGGAGCTTTTTTGCCAACTAAAGTTCGTTGCCCACCTTTCAGCTCCCTCCGAGAGTTGTTGTCTAAAAGGAGTATCTATAATAAGCATTTCCATCGTAGCTGCAAACTGATCCACATTCCCTGATTCAACAAGCATCCCTGTTTTGCCATTTACGACAGAATCTTGTAACCCATTCACCTTTGAGGCGATCACAGGGGTTCCACAAGCATTTGCTTCAATCACGGTAATGCCCCATCCTTCAACACGTGATGGTTGCACAGCTACCCAGCTTTGACCAAAAAGATCTGTTTTTTCTGATTCAGATACTTTACCGACAAAATGTATGGATTCTTCAATTTCCAATTTTTTTACCAATGTTACCAACGCGTCATGACTTTCACCAGTTCCCACAAGAGAAAGCTTTGCGCTAGGATGATTTTTGACTACTTTCGCAAATGCTTTGATGAGTACATCAATTTGTTTGTATTCTTTGAGTCTTCCGAGATAGATAAATGAAGGATATTGAGTTTTTTCTGTTTTTTGGAAAAGGTATTCAAAAACTCCATTGGGGACAATCTTGATATCGTCAGGTTTACTAAATCCTAAATCCAAAATCTCTTTACGTGAAGAATCTGATACGGTAACAACCGTTTTATTGCGATAGAGAAATGGCATAAGTTTTCCTTCCAAAGATGCTGCTATCACATTCAACGGAAAACGAAGAAATGTACGGAATACTTCTTGATGCACATGATGAATAACTAAAATGATTGGCTTTCTCACAAAGAGGGGAGTAAAGAAAGGAATACCATTCTCACAATCAATAACAGCATCGTACTTTTTGGCAAACTTTAAGAGATAATAGACAAAAGCAAAAAAGTAAACAGTGTATGCTCCACCTTTTCTAATGATTTCTACCCCATCAATCGTTTCATAAGACTTACTTTTGTTATCATTACCACAAAAAAGCGTTACTTTATTGCCCTCTTTGACCCACCGTTTTGCTAGCTCATGAATATATACCTCAGCTCCTCCATTGTAGATATGTTTTGTGTCTCGCCAATTAAAAATAAGAATATTCATCCGTTTTTCTTTCCAAGCCTTATGAGAAGTTTTTGATTGCAAAAGACCAAGGAGACTTAAGACATTATTCTTTATAACGATATATATGTATTCAAAAAAGTTTCTTGGCTCTTTAACTTTTGTCGTTTGTCTTTTATATGGCTGTTCTAGTATTTTTGTATATTGATTAATTGGATGTGCAATTTGCATTTTTGATTGAGTAGTTGGTTTTTTCAATAAATGGAATCCATGAATGGTTTTTTCCCAATAATGAGGCTTGAACAATAACTGGTAAAACGCGATGAATGCAGAAATACTCATCAGTACCCAATAAAGTGGAATAAGAAAAACGTACTTAGCAATATCCCATTGACCTCGTCTGGCCACACCAATCATGTAGTAATAAAGAAACATAAAGTTACCAAAAATCCATGAAAATACCGCGACATAAGAAATTGGAGGAACATAAATGCGTTCGATTAACGGACCAACCAGAGGAAAAGCAGCAAAATAAAGAAACGTTATTATCCATAATGCGGGATTAAGTAACATAAAGAGCAATTTACCACCAACGGTAAGCTGAAAAATAAGGAAATGCTTAAATCCATTTGCTTTAATAAAGCCAAAAATATTTCTTGTATGGACGAGGTAGGTCTGCATGTAGCCTTTGGTCCAACGAGAACGCTGTCTGAGCCAATTTTTTACATTACTGGTTGCTTCTTCAAGTGTTGTTGAATCGATAATTGCTGTTTTATAGCCGTTTTGGAATAAACGAATACCAAGGTCAGCATCCTCTGTCACATTAAACGGATCCCATCCCTGTAGTTCACGAAGTTTTTGGGTTCTAAAATGATTACTTGTACCACCCAAAGGAATAGTTGAGTCCAAAGATTGAATACCGGTAAGCGTAACGCCAAACCACAACGAATACTCAGCAGCAAAGAATCGGGTAAGCAGATTTTGTCGTGCATTATAATAGTTAAGTTTTGCTTGCAGACATTGGACATCTTTCGGAGATTTCTTAAAGGCAATATATGCTTTCTTTAACTGAAGTGGATCTGGGATATCTTCAGCATCGTAAATAACCAAATATTCACCACGTGCAAAAGCAAGCCCATAGTTACATGCTTTTGGCTTGGTCTTTGGCATGGAATGAGGTACTACGACAATTCGGACAAATGGAGGAAGATCCATTGCTTGAATTGTTTCAATCGTCCCGATGTCATCTTCTTCAAGAAGAAGCATCACATCCAATTTATCCTTTGGCCATTCCATCTTGTTAATCGCATCAACAAACTGTGGCACCACATGTGCTTCACGATAAAGAGGACAGAGAATACTATAGATAGGTAAAGAACTATCATCTAATTTCTCAATTTCTTCTGCGTGTATTTGAAGATTATCTTTATTGCGAAGACTCTTTAACACAATATAAAAATTAAAGAGGGCATCAACAGAATAAAGAATACTCATAATGGCGACAAGTATTTGAATAGTTAAAAGTGGTTGGGCAATCGCACTAAGTATTACAGGAATGAGTACTGCTGCAATAAATACTAGCTGTGTTTCAGTAAAGGTTTGCGTTGCAGAAAGTGTATGAGGAAGAGTTGTATGGGTGATATACTTACTTTTTTTAAATCGAACTCCAGCTCCTTTCATAGAAGTTTTGCCACTTGGAGAAAGATGTAGTGGTCTCTGAGGTTGCGCTTTAACTACAAGAGCATTGAGTCCAATTTCAGCAGCGGTTTTGACAAGATGCACTTGTGATTTACCAAATTTACGTACTGCAAAAACAATATCGACATCTTTGATTTTAAATCCTGCTTGTTGTGCTTTTGAAAGGAACGAAAGATCAAATGTCCAACCTGATGCCGCAGTCATAGGAACCGTTTCATAGACTTCTCGAGTAAAGACTTTAAGGCCAGATTGAATGTCTGTTGTGAGGCCAAAAAGCATTTTACCGAATATATACCGAAAGCTAACACTCATCGCTCGACGAATAGCAGAATCCTGATAATTCTTTCGTTTTGCAACCACAATATCAGCTTTACCTAACCGACTAATCATTTCTGGAAGCGCTTGTGGAGGATATTGCAAATCGCCATCAATCATGGCAAGGATAGAACCACGTGCCTGTGCAAATCCTTCAATGAGTGAATATGCTTTGCCTTTTTTGCCCTGCTTTTGGAGCAGCTTGACCGTTGACGTATTTCTTTTAATTGGAGTAATGCTTTTAAGATTTTGTAGCCATTCGTAGGTGCCGTCTGTAGAGTGGTCATCAACATAGATAACCTCATAAGGGCGCTTTGTTGTATCAAGTGCCCCCACAAGTTCCTTATGGAACTGTGGCAAATTTCCTATTTCGTTAAAAACAGGGACAACAATACTAACTTTTTGCTGTATTTTTATCATGTTCGCTTAAATGAGATATAGGTGGAATATCTTATAGTATTATAGCAGATTCTATCAATATTACAAGCTATATATATAATATTGTATATAACATACCTTATTCTCTAATGTCAATTTACTATTTGCTTAATACAGCATTTATTGCCTCGTTTTTGTTTTTCTTACATGTGACAAAAAAACTTGACATCAGTATTTTTATACTGTATATAAGTATATACTCTAGGACGGAGTTACTACTGTTATGCAAAAAGCGATTATTGTATTACCAACTTACAATGAAAGAGAAAATATTTATGCGATGTTAACCAGTATCCTGAAACAACAAGAGGTTATACCGCATTGGGAGTTACATATACTCGTCGTCGATGACTCTTCCCCTGACGGTACTGGTCGTATTGTCAAAAGAATAGCTGGTGATCATCCCAGGGTACATCTTATCTCAGGACCCAAAAAAGGGCTTGGTTTGGCATATATCAGAGGATTTCGCTATGCAATGAGAGAACTTCGCGCTGATGTTGTCTTTGAGATGGATGCAGATTTTTCACATAACCCCAATGATCTTCCACGACTCATACAGGAAATTGATAAAGGTTACAGTTTTGTCATTGGCTCACGATATGTTCCAGGCGGAACTATCCCTACCAGTTGGTCTTTACTCAGGAAAGCAAACAGTTCTTTGGCAAATATGCTTACCCGCAACATTGCCGGAATAAAAAATATCAAAGATTGTACCGGAGGATTTCGAGCAATTAGGACAACGCTTCTGAAAAAAATGTCATTACAGAAGCTTGGGGTCAAAGGATATGCTTTTCAAATTGGATTACTCCATGAAGCAATCAAAAGAAAAGCAAAGATCAAAGAAATACCAATTCATTTTAAAGATCGTATCCTTGGTAAATCAAAAATTCAACTAAAAGACATTGTTGAATTCATCAAGTATACCTTTATCTTACGGTTTCCTTTTCTGAAGTACACCAAACTTATGCTTCTTAACTTCTGTTTTGGTATGCTTATCGGATCACTTATCTTCTTTCAAGATTTTTTTTCATTACCAGTTTTGACAAGAACTGAGTATTTGATCATGCTTATGTCGCTGTTTTCGATCCTTATGACCATACAGGTACTTTTTACACTGTATTGGATGATCTATGGATGGGAAGATGCCGAGAAAGTAGCAAAAAACAAATCCCCAAAAGTCTTTGCAAAACCTTCTTATTCTTTTACTGCACTTATCCCTGCGCGAAATGAAGAACGAGTGATTGCAGATACCATAACAGCAATAGCAAGTACAAACTATCCAGAATCGCTGATGGAAGTTCTGGTAATCTGTCGATATGATGACCGAGAGACAATTGCCAAAGTCGAAGAAACCATTCATAGGCTCAATAAACAAAATATTCGCTTAGTTATCTTTTATGATGAACCAATTAATAAGCCACATACGCTCAATGTCGGTCTCCAGTATGCAAAAAACGATGTTGTGGTAATATTTGATGCAGAAGACGAACCACATCAGGATATTTATCATATTGTGAACACCATCATGCTTCAAGAAAAAGCTGACGTAGTTCAATCAGGCGTGCAACTCATGAATTATCGTTCACACTGGTTTTCTACACTTAATGTTCTCGAATACTTCTTTTG
This sequence comes from Patescibacteria group bacterium, assembly GCA_038063415.1. Classification (GTDB taxonomy): domain Bacteria; phylum Patescibacteriota; class Microgenomatia; order Levybacterales; family UBA12049; genus JBBTVD01. The sequence continues at coordinate 32,816 of JBBTVD010000012.1, read as the reverse complement.
GTTTAAATCAGCATTGCACTGGTTTGCCTCACTCGGAGCAGTGCCACTTGGAGGCAATACCGTCTTTTTCAAAAAGAAATACCTCGATGAGATGGGCGGATGGAATGAATCTTTCCTGACAGAAGACGCCGATATTGGTATTCGATTAAGTCTTGCCGGAGCAAAAATACGAGTTGTGTATGATGAAAAACACGCTACTCGAGAAGAAACTCCCAATACTATCGATGGCTTTATCAAGCAACGTACCCGTTGGAATCAAGGATTTTTACAAGTGTTAATGCAAGGGGATTGGATGGAGTTTCGTAACAACAAACAAAAATTCCTCACTTTTTATATTTTGTTTTGGCCCGAAGCACAAGCATTCCTCTTCTTTTACCTCCCATTTGCGATAACCATTGCTATCATTGAACAATTACCAGTTGTTGTTGTACTTCTGACGCTTTTACCGGTAGCCCTTCTCCTATTACAAATGGTTGTGTACCTCGTTGGGCTGTATGAATTTACCAAAGAGTATAAGTTAAAACTACCTTTTTGGCTGCCTTTTAAAGTTATCTTTACCTTCCTTCCATACCAATTCTTACTCAGTATTAGTGCGGTACGAGGAGTTTTCCGACATATACGAAGCAAAAACAGTTGGGAGAAGACACTTCATTTGAATGCGCATAGAACTGAAGAAGCACAAAAAGCACTATCATATTAAGTATGTTAAACAAAATTAAATCATTATTTACGCTAGAGACACTCATTATCGCCAGCTTATTGCTGCTTTCAGCTTTAGCCCATGGATATAACATGTTTCAATTCCCTTATTATGAAAATGATGAGGGTGTCTATCTTTCACAGGCATGGTCATTGGTGAGATTTGGAGAGCTTTCTCCATACACCTACTGGTACGACCACGCACCAGGGGGATGGATCTTTATTGCCTTATGGACACTTGTTACCGGAGGATTCTTTACCTTTGATTTTTCACTGAACACCGGACGAGTTTTTATGCTTGTCTTGCATATTTTCTCAGCCTTATTTTTGTATAAAGTTACCAAGGTTCTTACCAAAAGTACGCTTGCGGCAACCATAAGTGTACTCTTTTTCTCCTTGTCACCTCTGGGTATCTATTTCCAACGGAGACTGCTTCTAGACAATATTATGGTTTTTTGGACATTGTTATCACTGTACGCATTGATTGATTATCGGAAAAAGCTTCGTCATATTATTTTGAGTGCTATTGCTTTTGGTTTTGCGATTCTCAGTAAAGAAACAGCTGTTTTTCTTGCCCCAGTGTATCTTTATGCAATCTATGCATTAACCGATATAAAACACCGCAGTTTTGCACTTATTAAATGGATAAGTATTGTAGGCCTTATCGTATCATTTTACTTTATTTATGCACTTCTCAAAGGAGAACTTTTCCCAAGTGGCACTATCTTTGGCGGGGACAAACCACATGTCAGCTTGATCGATGCTCTTGCTTTTCAAGCTGGAAGAAAAGGAGGCAGCCTACTTGATACAGAAAACAGCGCTTTTTGGACAAACATGGGAGCATGGATCGGGGACGATCCAATTATCATTATCTTAGGAGCTATTGCGACCATCGCCAATTTACTCATTGGCCTGAAATCATTAACTCACCGAATAGTTGGTTTCTCGGCAAGTATGATGTGGATATATCTTGCTCGAGGAGGAATGGTTATTGATTTTTATATTATACCGTTAATCCCTTTGCTTGCTCTTAATATTGCTGTCCTTATCACCTCACTCATTCGATTTTTTCCGCGATATATTGGTTATATATTAGGATTTATTACTATAGCAGCCATTATTGTTTCTTCATTGTATTACTCAACAAATGTACACAGATATCTCAATCTCTATACTACAGATCAAACAACTCCACAGATACAGGCTATTGAATGGATCCTTGATCAAAGGATTCCCAATGCCTTCTTTGTCATTGATCATTATGGATATATTGACCTAAAAGAAAGAAATAATGATGACTCAATCAAAACAGAATGGTATTGGAAGGTAGATAATGATTCAGATGTACGTGATAAAATGCTTCATAATGATCCACAAAATATCGATTTTATCGGGCTTACTCCACAAATGAGAAATGACGTTGCTTATTCTGGGTTAACACATGCTGCATTACAACAATCGGCGCCAATTGTTAGTTTTTCGAGTGGTAATTGGGGCATTGATTTCTGGGGGAATACATACCCACAACGTATTCTTAATTCTTCTTGGCAGTACTATAAAAAAAGCTTTATAATTGATGGCAGAATTATCGACCCTTACCAGGAAAATCTTACGACTTCAGAAGGACAATCATATGCGCTCCTTCGAGCTGTTTGGTTACATGATCAAGAGACCTTTGATACCGTCTATCAATGGACGAAACAAAATATGCAAAAAGACTCAGGTACTTTTGCCTGGAAGTGGAACAATGGACAAATCCTTGATCAATCAAGTGCCGCTGACGCTGATGAGGATATAGCCCTTGCGCTTCTTTTTGCCTCCAAACAATGGGACAATACCAAATATCTTACCGAAGCAAAAAGCGTGATGCAAGGCATTTGGGAAGATGAAGTCGTAACTATTAAAAATAAACCATATCTCGTTGCGGGAAACTGGGCAGATCAAAAGACATTTATTACCATTAACCCATCGTATCTCTCACCAGCTACCTATCGTATTTTTGCAGAAATTGACACCAAACATCCCTGGCACCAACTGGTTGATACTTCTTATACCGTTCTTACTGAATGCACAACTGAGCCACTGAATAAAAAGAAAGGAGTTCTTCCTCCAGAATGGTGTGCACTCAATAAGAGTACGCTGAAAGTCATGGAATCCAAATCTCCACAACCCGAAGGGACGGATTATTCGTATAATGCTTTCCGAACCCCATGGAGAGTTGCGCTTGATTATCAATGGAATGAAGAATCTCGTGCAAAGAAATACTTAGAATCACTTTCATTCTTAGGAGAAGAATATAAGAAAAACAAAAAACTTATTGCTGCCTACGAACATGATGGTAATGTTTTTGAGAACTATGAATCGGTAGCTGCCTATGCCGGGAACTTAGCCTATTTTGTTGTGGAAGATCAAAAGACTGCGGAAACTATCTATACCAAACATATTTTGAAAAAATTCTATGAGGGAGAGGACCAATCATACTGGGATGATCCGCAGAATTATTACACACAAAACTGGGCATGGTTTGGGACGGCCTTATATGCTAATCATTTGCCAAACCTCTGGAGTGTCTATAAGTAAATCATTAATTACAAATATAATTACTAATATATTTACAAAAAAGGACGGCTTCTCATGATATACTAAATTTTATATGTCTCCAGCCATCCGTATCATTTATCTACTTCATTTCTTTAACGATGGCATCAGAACTGCATTTGTCTCCCTTCTTCCTTTTATTGCAAAAGACCTACACCTTGGATTTGGTCTAATTGGACTACTCGGTTCAGCACAAGGAGTTTTGGGATTTCTTCTTGCTTTACCAGCCGGGATGTTGACTGCTCGATTTAGCGGATTTAGCTTGCTCCTTATTTCATTACTTGTGTATTCCTTAGGAGCAGGAGCAATTGGCTTTGCTCAAAATGTCTATGCTCTGATACCAATCTTTTTTGTTGCTGTGAGTGGATTTGGGATCTTCCATATCGTAAGTCTTGCTCTTACGGCGAGAGCATCCACGCCTGAGGCAAGAGGAAAGAACATGGGAAATTTTGCTGCTTTTGGCGATATCGGAAGAACATTTATTCCGACGGTCGCTGTTTTTGTAGTCGTTTTTATTGGTTGGCGACAAACATTTTTTAGCTTATCGGTCATTGGATTACTTCTTTTTTGTAGCATAGGATACTTCCTTTATAGCAGGCATCGAAAACTTCTAGAAAAAAAAGTAGTACAAAAAAATGAGACATACAGAACTTGGCTAAGTACGGCCTATTTACTCCTTAAAGATAAGAAGCTAGTACTTGTCATTACTGCTGGATTTCTCGATGGTATTGCAGGGACACCAGTGATTATTTTTCTCCCTTTTTTTCTTCTAGGAGTAGGGATTGCTCCACAAATGCTTAGTATTTTTATTGGAGCTTATTTTATCGGAAGCCTTGCAGGAAAAACTCTTCTTGGAAGGTTAGCCGATCGCATAGGAAGTGCAAAAGTATTTCTTGTGACAGAAATGTGCATGGCAATCACGCTTCTCTCACTTGCGTTTCTTACTCATTTTTACACTCTTTTAGCTCTCTCTTTACTGTTGGGACTTTTTACCCGCGGAACGACGCCTGTGATTGCAACGCTTCTCTCAGAAGTTGTGCATGACGATCATTTAGAAAAAGCATATGCTGTTTGCATGCTTTTTCTTGAATTTACGGCTATTATTGCACCAATACTTCTTGGCATTGTCGCTGATAGATTGGGGGTTAGTACTATTTTTTATATAGCGTCGTTCTTTGCAGCTATTGCTGCTGTGCCTATATTATTTTTTATCAGAGAAAATAAGAGAAAATAGTAGATCTCTTAGCTGGAGAAATTCGCTTTAAACGAAAAAAACGGAAATCTCTTTACCTACCTAAAATTGGTTAGGTAAAGAAACCTCCGTTCTTTCCATTCGTGCTATAACAGAGCCTCTTTTATTTGACGATTTTGCATCGATCGCTCATTGGTTTTCTTGATGTTCCTTTCGGTAATTTGCACAACTCGAAAGTCTTGTACCGTAATCTCCACACTACCCCAACCACGGATATTTTTGAGAGCATCAATGATCTCATCTGTCAGTTCTGCGCTAACACGTTTCGTAGAATAATCTTGCATAGAGAATATATTTGTCATTCTGGGGCAGAGGACAGAGGAGCAGTTGAACTTCATATTAACAAAGCCCAAAATCCTTGTCAATGACTCATCTGATGATTTTTCTCCTTTCTGTAGTTTTCTTACAATAAGATCTTGAAGGTTTTACATGTCACTTTTGATGGGCATTAAAAACAGCAACTCCTTACAAAAAATGCAAGAGGTACTCAGAAAAATCTCAGCAATATATTGTTTTATCATGGTATACTAACTATATGAAAATGATAAAAAAATATCTGATCTATATCCCGTATGCTGTCTTTTCTATTGGACTTCTTTCGACATTAGGCAGTCTCTATTTTAGTGAGATTATGAAATTGCCCCCATGTGTCCTGTGCTGGTACCAACGAGTTGCTATGTACCCAATTATGATTATTGTCGCTGTTGCCATCATGACAAAAGACACAAAAAGGCTTCCAGCTTATGTTTTACCCTTCAGCATTAGTGGATTATTCATTGCCATCTATCATAATCTTCTTTATTACAATATTCTTCCCGAAAGCGCCGCACCGTGTATCAATGGTGTTTCCTGCACAACAAAATTTTTTGAGTGGTTTGGCTTTATCACGATTCCTTTTATGTCAATGCTAGCCTTTGCATTACTGACAGGACTTATGATAATATATTCATTGTCATTCCGAGCGAAGTCGAGGAACCTGTCTGCCGACAGGCAAGATGACTAGATTGTATGTCACAAGAAGCAAAAATATTAACAGGGATCGGGATTGTCACGGTAGCAATTATAGCTATTGGCGCTTTTTCTTTTGGAGGATCGAGCACTCCAGATAAGAACGCAGAGGAAATACTTTCTGTTGATGCACAGAAATCGCTTGTGAGGGAAAATAGTCATAAAAAAGAGGCAGAAAATGAAAAAGTAACCATTGTTGAATTTGGTGATTTCCAATGTCCAGCATGTGGAGTCGCTCATCCTGTCGTTGAACAAATCCTTGAAGAATATAAAGATAACGTCACTTTTGTCTTCAGGCAGTATCCACTTCCATCGCACAAAAACGCACGATTGGCAGCAGAAGCTTCCGAGGCTGCTGGTGACCAAGGTAAATTCTTTGAGATGTATAACGTACTCTACCAGAATCAAGCAGATTGGGGAGAATCCGATAAGGCACGTGACGCAATCGAAAAATATGCAGAAGAGTTAGAACTTGATATGGAAAAGTTTATCGCATCTTTGGATAAAAAAGCACATGATGCCAAGATTCAAGCTGACGTCAATGATGGTAATGCTGTCGGGGTGAAAGCAACACCAACCTTTTATATCAACGGGGAGCAAATTACAGGAGGGCTTCCGTATAATGAGTTCAAAGAAAAGATTGAAGCTGCAATGAGCAAAGCCGCTAAATAACTTCTTGTCATAACCCTATATTCAACTGACTTTTTGTCATTCTGGAGCATAGTGTAATGAAGCGATAGAATCTATAGGTTCAAAAAGAGAAGAAAATTATTACGAGAGAAGTATGCTTTAACAACCTGGAGCTAGCGGGCTAAAGACGATATCAAAGGCACGAAGTTTTTCAGCATTTTGTCGGTTGATAGAAAAGATTACCGGAAGGTTACAGATTGATTCTTCACTAAAGCCTTTACTGCGAAACCACGCTATTGTTTCATCTTTTGCCGTATTTATCTTCATCGTGTGAATCTCTGCCTGAAATACATCTTTCTTGGGGACGTAGGTTATATAGACATAATTACTAATATGGAGAGGATTTGGATCGTTACTTAATATTTCTTTGATTTTTTCTTCAGGTCGAGGAAGTGGTGCTTTATGCGCAATGAGCGCTGCTGCTTTTGCCCGTTTTTCTTTGTCATAGGTAATCGCTGGGGGAGTAATCGTTGCTTGTACCTGTGCTCCAGGTGTTGGTGTCAGACTACTTTTTGGTTGAGATGAGGGGAGAAAGACACCTGAAAAAGCTACAACAATCATCACTACTACCAGTAATGTCCCTATGATTAGTATGATTCTTCGTTTATCTAACATTATTAATCTTAATATATTGTACAGCCTCCTACTCTAGAAGTAGTAGGAATAAAACATCCTGAGTCAGCACATCTTTTCCCTGAAGCACAAGCAAGAGGATTTACTGAATTTTTGCATGTATCCGTACATGCCGTCACACATTCTGGATTATCTGTACAGACAGGATAATTAGTTAAAGGATCACATATGAAATTTGCTCCTACGTATCCACATTGACGACAAATTTCTCCAACACAATCAAGACCATCTCTACAATCTGAGGATCGAGCACAGGCCTGCCCCTTTGCACTTGCTGTATCTCCACCTGGAATCCAACATTTTCTTGTGCTTGACCCTGTACAAAGGTTAGATTCAAAACTCCCACCTTCTCCATCTCTATGAGAACTGGTACCCGTATCCTCACAGGTACCACCTCGGTCCGTACAACCATTGTCACTGGCAATGCCACCTCCTGCGCTGTTTCCATTTCCTCCAGCACCGCCGCCATCATCACTACCACCACCAGTACCAGTACTTTGCCCCGTTCCATTAGCTTGTAGCAATCCAGCCTGCTCCGCTGCTTCTTGTCCTCCAGGTTTACAGGTATTATCTGCTGCACAGTACTGTCCATTAATACACCCTCCCTGCCAGCCAAGATTTCTGTCACAAGGATTTCCGGGCAATTTACCTGGATAGGCTGCACGACAGTGCCCTTTACAAAGTCCACTATTTTTACAGCCTGTCGAGCCATCTTTTGCGGTATAACAAATGAGTGAATAAGGAGTAAACGTGTCATCAGTAGCCTCTTGAGTAGTAGTTTCTTGATAACAAGTCCCATAGAACCCATTACCAACATCATTGCCTGTTTCACAAGATTCCCCAAGTCGACTTTGTACATAGTCAGTATCAATTTCTTTACAGACGCTTCCTTGTGCACCTGGCTCTCCGAATGTACTTGCCGACTCATTCCAACAAACTTGATCCTCAAATTCAAGACATACTCCAGCACAATTACCACCAGTACAGGTAGTATCAAACCAAGTATTGCAAATAAGGCCTGATTTACATCCTCCTTGATAATCGTCAGGCGTCTGGGTACATGCTTCACCAACATTTTTTGTCCCGTAGTTTGGTTGTTGGTCACTTCCTGCAGTAACAACGGTAAAGGAAAGTACGCTTGAGGCATTAAAGATTTCTTGATCACCTATACTAACGCCAACTTTCCATTTTCCAAGGGGTGTATCTGCTTGAATTGGGACATTAATGGTAGCGGTACTTCCAGGGATAGAAACGTCTCCTTGAACTCCATAGGTCACTATTTCACCATTAGGATTTGAGCCAATAAATGATATTTGTTCTGAGAGAGGATTTGCACACTCTCCTTGAAAACTTGCCGCGATAGTAACATTGTCACCACCTGTTCTTTGCACGGTGATGTCACTCGCTTGTCCATTGAGTGTAAGACTTACTTGCAAATTCTCAAGACAAGCATTGGCTACAGAAAAAGCTCCATCTGCAATTTCGTCATCACAATTAAGACTTTCAAGGGGATCATCTGATGCTGGTCTCAGACAGGCAGTATAGTTGCCTTCTGGTAGTTCATCAGTAATAGTTATTGTTAAATTAAGATCAACGGCATCAGCATAGGCAAGCGGGGGGAATCGAAGGAAGGGGAGTACGTTACTTGTTTCTCCTGGGAGAGTATTATCAGCAATAAGCGTAAAAGGAACTGTTTTGGTAGGAAAAAGAATTCTTTCTCCTGTCTCATCATGAATGGCAAGGATCATATAGCTTGGTAGCTCTGCATGAGTTGCATCTGCGCACCCCGGCCTTTCCTTGTCAATAATAAATTTCCCCGTAGCAGAGAGTAGCTCTCCCGGATTAACTGTTTGAGGTCTGAAAGTAATGGGACCTGGTTCAGGAATAAGAGCCTCAGGGTCGGTGGGACCTGCAAGCGTGACACATTCTGCTGGATCAACTTGTCTAAGCGTGTTTGCTACCTGATCAGAACACGTACCACCAAGACTCAGACATTGAAAGTAGTTATCAATATCATCAGAAGAAATCATTTGCGGGTTTCGTGTCTCAGCTTGTTGACGTAATTCTTGCTGTTGCTGTGCTAACCCCACCGTAAGTACCGTCAACATGCCAAAGATTGCAAGAACAAAAAAAGGAGTTGCTTTAGCTTTGACGATTTTGTGCAAGAGTTTTGCTATTTTTCCCATAGAATACACCATCATTAGCATACGGAAGAGGCAGGGGGAGAGTCAAGAAGTATTTTGCCTTTATATTTTTTTGAGAGCTTGAGCTAGATCTTCAAGCAAATCTTCACTGTTTTCTATTCCTACAGATATTCTAAATAAACTATCTGATAATCCAATTTTTTCTCTTTCTTTCTTTGGTATCGATGCATGGGTCATTGAAGCAGGATGATCAATAAGAGACTCTACTCCTCCAAGGCTTTCAGCAAGAGGAAAGTAGGTAAGTAAAGATAAAAACTTTTGCACATCATACTTTTCTTTTAATTCCAAAGAGATCATCCCTCCTGGATGTTTCATTTGCTTTTGCACAATCTTGCCTTGCTCCCCAGTAAAAAATCCAGGATAAAATATTTTTTTAACTTTGCTATTTTTACTTAGAAAATCTGCTATTTTTTCAGCATTATCAACATGACGCTGCATTCGTAGCTCGAGTGTTCTTAATCCACGTAGAGTCATCCATGAATCAAAAGGTGAAAGCATTGCTCCAATAGAATTTTGCAAAAATTTAAGCCTCTGATAAAGTTCTGAACTACTTGTCGTAAGCATCCCCCCGACAATATCGCTATGTCCATTAATATATTTTGTGGTAGAGTAAGCAACTACGTCTGCACCATGCATAGCTGGTTGCTGTAAGATCGGAGAAGCAAACGTATTATCAACTACTAACAATGCATTATATTTTTTTGTTAATGTTGCAAGTTTTGCGATATCAACAACCTTAAGAAGAGGATTTGTGGGAGTCTCAACCCAAACAATTTTTATCTTATTATTTTTCAAAACTTCTTCAGTTTTTTGATAATCTGTCAGATCAACGATATGATATTTTATCCCTTGTGAGCCTGCTACACGCACAATAAAACGATAGGTACCACCATAAGCATCACTGGAAAATAACAGCGCTTCCTCAGGACCTAGCAATGCAGTAATATTTGCCAAAGCAGCAGTTCCAGAACTGTAGGCAAGACCATAGGTATTATTATCCAAAGCTGCCATTGTCTGTTCAAGGATTACCCTTGTTGGATTTACTGTTCGAGAATAGTCGTAATGTTTATAATCGTTATTAAACTTAAACTTATTTTGCTCTTCCCACTCATTCTTTGGTATAGAGCCATCATAATAGCCTCCATCATTACCAAATCGAAAAGTCGTACTTAAATGAAGAGGGGGAATAATTGCTCCATCCTCTTTATTTGGCGTATAGTGCGTATGTAACGCTTTTGTTGAAAATCCTTTTGCTCTTCTTTTCATAAAAATTTATTCTCCCTCATCCATCTATCATTATAAAAGGTGCTTACATAGCCTTTACCCGAATCAGGAAGTAACACAACAATTGTCGCATCTTTTGGTAATTGCTTCGCTACTTGTTTTGCCGCAAAAAGCGCCATACCACTTGACCCTCCAGCCAAAATCCCTTCTTCTCTTGCAAGTTCTCTGGCAGTAGCAAAAGCATGAGCATCATTTACAACCATCACCTTATCAATATACTGTATTGCAAGCGAATTGGGAATGAAGTCTTTCCCGGGGCCTTCAACTTTGTATGGATGAGGCTCACCATCGGTATGATTAAAGTAATGATGCAACATTGAGCCATCAGCATCAACACCAATTATTTGTACTTTTGGATTCTTTTCTTTTAAGTATTGAGCAATCCCAGAGATAGAGCCTCCAGTTCCTATTGTTGCGACAAAATGAGTGATTTTCCCTTCAGTGTCTCTCCATATTTCAGGACCAGCTGTTTGATAGTAAGCAAGCGGATTTGCGGGATTGTTATATTGGTCTGGCATAAATGCATCTTTTTCTTGGGCAATTTTCTTGGCCACATTTACATAATACTCAGGATGTGTATGATCAACGTCCATACGTGTTCTCACAACTTCCGCACCATACGCTCGAAGAACAAGTTCTTTTTCAAGACTGACTTTCTCAGTCATTACGGCAATTAAAGTATACCCACGGATGGCAGCAATCATAGCAAGCCCTGCACCAGTATTTCCACTCGTAGGCTCCACTATAATTCCTCCCTTTTTAAGTAAACCTTTCTTCTCAGCATCCTCTACCATAGCAACTGCCATACGGTCTTTCATACTTCCTCCAGGATTAAAATATTCTAGCTTTGCCAAAATAGTTACTTTTGGATTCGGATTGAGTTTGGTAATTTTGACAAGTGGTGTATTGCCAACAAGATCTAAAATGTTTTCTGCGTATTTCATATTTTTTTAACCATAAAAAAACCTCCCATTGGGAGGCGCTTGCGACAATAAAAGCACAACCTCCCTAGAGAAGTGTGCAACAACAAGTAACGATTTGTGATTTCTGTAACATGAATCCAAAATAGCATGAACCAAAAAACTTGTAAAGCAGCAATATCTTATGGGGCAACAAAATGTATGCTACAATCAAACCATGAAAGTCGCTGTTGGTTCCAAAAATCCTACAAAAATAGACGCAGTAAGGCAAGCGTTTACTGTTGTTTTTCCTGATGAAACCTGGGAAGTAATCGGTATCGAGGTAGAATCAGGCGTATCCAACCAACCAATGCATGATCGTATCAGCATTCGGGGTGCACGAAATCGTGCCAAACGATCAATGAAAGAACTCAAAGCAGACTTCGGCGTAGGGCTTGAAGGAGGCTTACACAAGATAGGTAAAAACTGGTTTGATAGTGGCTGGATTGTCATCCGTGATAAAAAGGGGAGAGAAGGAATCGGCTCAAGCGTCAAGCTACCAGCTCCTCTGCAAGTGATGATACTTATTAATCAAGGGAAAGAATTGGGAGAGGTTATCGATATTGTTTTTAAGGCTGATAATGCCAAGCAAAAAGAAGGACATTTTGGGCTTATGACCAAAAACGCAATTACTCGGACAGCGGGATATCGTGATGGAGTTATCTCAGCACTCAGTAGATTTGTCCACCCACACCTTTTTGAGTAAATTAGCTCTTTTTTACGAGGCGTGCTGTACTGACAATCTCAAGCACTTGACCACTGCGGGTTTCGATAGAGGTTGCTCCTGTTTGTTCTTTGTAATCAGCAAGTAGGTCAGAAAGTGTCTGTTGCTTTTCTTTCATGTCAAAGCGAAGATCTTTAATTTTTTGCTCAAGTACTGCGACTGCTGGCTGTTTGGTAAGTTCCTGTCTCAACTTACCTCGGTTCTTAGTAGCCTCTTTTACTTTGTCATCAAGTTCCTTATGGTTAAGGTTATTGTTAAAAGTATCTTCATACATCTCCCGCTGTTCTTTGAGTTCGTTACGAAGTTTATCAAGTGAATCAATGTAGTTCTTGATCATTTCTTCGAGATTAAGCATCGCGCCAGCAGCACCAAGGTCAGGGGAGTTTTGCACCACTTCTTCTTCTATTTCTTCACCTTCAATTATTTCTTCTTGTGGATCGTTATGATCAGCCATGTGTTCTACTATACAAAAAGTAGAGAACAAAAAGCAAGAGGTGAAAATATGCTATACTCGGTCTATGACGAAAGAAGAAAAGGTACAGGAGATTATTAAACGACTAAGCAAAATATATCCGCATCCACGGACTGCTTTGCACTATGAAAAACCCTGGGAACTGCTTGTTGCGACCATGATGGCAGCACAGACTACAGATAAATTAGTTAATACATTAACACCTGATCTCTTCAAAAAATTCCCAACTATTCAGGCATTTGCTGATGCTCCAGCCGAAGAAATTGCTGAAATGATTGCCAAGGTAAACTTTCATTCAAACAAAGCAAAAAATATCAAAGCTGCCGCACAAATGATTATGGAAAAATTTGACGGCAAAGTGCCAGATACGATGGTTGATCTGGATGCGCTTCCAGGAGTTGCCAGAAAAACAGCAAATGTAGTCCTGGGCGATGCCTTTGGCAAAACAGAAGGCATCGTGGTAGATACCCATGTTATCCGCCTTTCAAATAAACTTGGACTGACAACCCAAAAAGATCCGGTGAAGATTGAGCAAGATCTGATGCAGATTGTCCCACGAAACAAATGGTTTCCTTTCCCGCATATGCTGACGCTCTACGGACGAGAGTACTGTCCAGCACGACCACATGATGAAAAAACATGCCCACTGAATGATCTCTACATTACTAAATAATAATTATGAGTTTTCTTGAAGGAGGACCATCACATGGAGAAGTAAAAATTTCTACACTAAAAGATCTTCCTCAAAGTAAGAGGCTATTTGGCAACGAAAAAACTATTAAAAAAATGACCGATGGAAGAAGAACTATCGCCGCTAAAATATATAAAGATTTTGAAGATGTGGATGATCCTCCAGGAAGACCAAAACCGATTGACAAAGCAGCACGTTCACGGAAAGAATTAGGCGCTTATAAGCAATTACGACAAACTCCGCTCGGGATATATCTTCCAGAGCCATATTTTTTATTACACGATGATGCCTCGCAAGTCGTCGGTTTAGGTATCCAATGGATTGAAGGAGAGACATTAGATGATCTTTACTTTGACGACAAAAGCCGATTATTACAACCTGAAGAACTTGATGAATTACACAGGAGATTAGAAGCTACAAGAGGAGAAGGCCTTTATATCAATGGTGATATGCTTTCTTCGTTTAATCTGATAAGAGGAGAACAAGGATTATTCTTTGCTGAGTGTGAGATAGATGATTCAAGGGATCCAGACACGCTAAAACAAACCTTTTTAGAAAATTGTTTTACTGTTCTTAATGACAATTATAAAGCTACTAACTAAACTCAAAATAGTTATTTACTCAGAAGAGATTTGAAGTTTATATAAGACCTTGTGCTTTCATGCGCCGTGCTTCTCCTTCATCAAGAATTTTCTTTCGCATACGGACGTTTTGTGGAGTAACTTCGACGAGTTCATCTTCTGCAATATACTCAAGTGCTTCTTCAAGATTCATGACATGTGGGATATTAAAGTGCTCCATACCACCGTCTCCCTTTGATCGCATGTTTGAAAGTTGCTTGGCTTTACAGACGTTCACCCGCATATCATCAGCACGAGAGTTTTCTCCAACAACTTGTCCTTTATACACCTGGATACCAGGGCCAATGAAAAGGGTCCCTCTTTCCTGAATACCGGTAAGACCATATAAATTTGATTGACCCGTTTCAGAAGAAATAAGTGAGCCATGTTCACGTTTGATAGGGTCTCCACTATCAACATCATATTTAAGAAAGCTTGTATTGATCAGACCAAGCCCACGAGTATCAGTAATAAATTCACTGCGATACCCGAAGAAAGCACTCGTTGGAATCACAAATTCAAAAAAGACAATTCCTTTATCATCAGTGGTCATATCTTCAAGTATGGCTTTTCGAGATCCTAGTTTTTGCATGATAATACCTGAGTAATCCTGAGGAGCTTCGATAAAGACTCTCTCAAATGGAGCCATCTTCTTACCGTCAACTTGTTTCAAGATAACCTGTGGTCGAGAAACTTGGAACTCGTAGCCTTCACGACGCATACGTTCAATAACAATCGCCAAATGCAATTCACCACGACCAGAAACGAGCCATTTTCCATCAGGTCCATCTTCAACTCGAAGCGCCATATCTGTTTCAAGTTCTTTAAAGAGTCGCTCTCTGATCTGTCGTGAAGTCTTAAATTCTCCTTCTTGTCCGGCAAAAGGTGAATCATTGACGCTAAATGTCATCTTAACGGTAGGCTCTTCAATAGCAAGGACAGGCAATGGAATTGGGTCATCAGCAGAGGCAATCGTTTCACCAATCGTAATATCTGGAATTCCAGATATAGCCACAATATCGCCAGCGGATGCTTCGGTTGCATCTATCCGCTCAAGACCAGAAAAGGTCATAAGGGAAGTCAAGCGATACTTTTTCATAACACCATCACGATTGACATGCATGACATCCTGTCCTGCGATTACTTTCCCATTGTAAATTCTTCCTGTAGCAATTCGTCCTTTGAAATTGTCACGACTAAGTGTCGTCATAAGCATCTGTAATGGTGCATTTTCATCGCCACCTGGTTCAGGAATATATTTCAAAACTGCGTCAAAGATAGCCGAAATATCAGTCATGGTCGAAAGATCAGGTTCAAGCCCAGCTTTTCCTTCTTTGGCTGAAGCATAGACGATCGGGAAGTCTGCGGTATCATCATCAGCACCAAGTTCGATAAACAAATCAAGTGTCTTATCAAGTACATAATCAATACGAGCATCTGGTTTGTCAATTTTGTTGACAACAACGATGATACGGAGTTTCTTCTCAAGCGCTTTTTTAAGCACAAAACGAGTCTGTGGCATCGGTCCTTCTTTGGCATCGATAAGCAGCAGACAGCCATCCGCCATCGTGAGCACACGCTCCACCTCTCCACCAAAATCAGCGTGTCCAGGAGTATCGATAATGTTAATCTTGGTACCTTGCCACATAACCGAAGCATTCTTGGAGAAAATAGTAATACCACGCTCTCGCTCGAGCTCATTACTGTCCATGATTAGATCTGAAGCGTCTACTTCTTTAGTAAGCTTGGTTTTTGATTGGCGTAGCAAAGCATCGACAAGGGTGGTCTTGCCGTGGTCAACGTGAGCGATAATACCAATATTGCGGATGTTCATAATACTTGAATAAAAAAACCGCTTACGCGGTTTTACCCTATAATATTAAGCCTATTGTAGCATGTTTAGAAAAAAAGAGCAATATAAATTATGTTCTTCGGATAACTTGCGCTTCTGTTGCTGGGTTTAGAACAACTGGAAAATTATTTTGCTCAAAGAGAGAAATAATTCTATCTCGATAAAGAGATCCTGGCCGTATAAAGAGAAGACCACTCCCTTTTCGTAATTCTTCCTCATCATGAGGATCATTTGCTAAGGCTTTACGAAGCTTTTCTTCAGGATCTGAAAGATATAATCTGTCTCGCCAATGGTCAGTAACAAGTGGCAAATCATCTTCAGCTAACATACCCTCAACGTAACCGTAAAAAGAGTTTGTTTCATGATTTGTTGAGGATTCAGGAATAATGATAGTTGTATCAAGATCAGATTCCGAGACACCATCACTCGCATCATGAACCCACACTCGTGGACTTAACAACGGATGACTACTTCCATAACTTCCTTCTACCAAAACAGCTTCAATAGAAGGTGATGCATTTGTTTCTGCTATCTTTTCAAGGACACTATGGATGGCAGGTTGAATAAGAGCAACTCTCCTTAGGTATTCTTCAACTGAAATATACTGTTCAGGTCTAATCCCTCTTTCTCTGTGATAGGCACCTCTATCTGGAAAGAAAGGGACATGCCCACCTTCTCCTAGTTCCCCTAGCATAGTACCTAATGTAGCGAAAAATTTAACAATAAACAACTACCATTCTAGCTAAAATCCTCTAGTCTAGAATTTTTTTTTCTTTTAGTTATTAAGTTCCGATACGGTAACAAAATGATATCCTTGCTCTCGAAGGAGGGGAATTATTTCAGCAACGACATTGGTCGTTTCTGGTTCATTGGTCCCTCCATTCATATGCAGGACAATAATCGAGCCATTTTGTACCTGATCTAGAATTGCATTTTTAATACTTTGCGCATCATCATTAAAACCGTCTTTACCAGCCACATCCCATTGGATAGCGGTCAATGTAAACTTTTTTAATGATGCAAGGTCGTTTTCACTATAACATCCTCCCGGAAACCGAAAAAGGGTATTTTCAATACCAGTTAATTCCTTAAGAAGTGCCTGTGTTTTACTCAGCTCTTCATCATTTTGCTCATCGGGAATTTCTCCCAATCCAAAACAATCACCATCAAAAGAAGGATGAGAATACGAATGACTCGCGAGCTCAAAAAGAGGGTTTGCTGCTAAATTTTTTGCCTCTTCTGGATAGGTTTCAATCCACAGTCCAGCCAAAAAAAGCGTTGCTTTGGTATCGGTTTCTTCAAGTAACGAAATCAAACGATCATCATACAATGTCGGCACTTCACCATTTGTGAGCATTTCTTGCATACCATAGGTCATATCTGCGTCAAAGGTTAAGGCAATCTCTTTTTTTTCTCGACTTCCGTGACTGACGAAAACAGGATGATTCTCTTTCTTTTGAATAACAGGTATATTTGCTTCTTTTTTTTCTACGATAAGCGCATGTTGAGCAAAGGGGAAGGGTGGGATGTGTAACGCTGTCATTCCTGGCTTGACCAGGAATCCAGAAAGATAGATTCCTGCTTTCGCAGGAATGACGAAAAGAAGAATACTAAAGAAACAAACAAACAAAAGAAGTAGTAATTTGCTTCGAGAAAGCAGTGGAAGCGAAAAATGGATTGTTACGGTAACAGTAGAGGCTGATTGTTTCGCAAACGTTATGGACATTGCTCTCACTTTGCTTTTTTTTTGGAGGGCATGCGTTCGACCACAAGGCTTGCTTCAGTAACAAAAAAGGCAATTAGACTAATACTGGCAAGAAGGGGGGAAATCAATGCTCCCGCCAACCCAAGTAACATAGGAAACTGAAGGAGTATTTTCCCATACTTATCTTTGACGATAATCCTACGTACATTTCCTTCACGGGCAAGCTTGTTTACTGTTGCAAGAAGTTTTGTCCCATGAACTTTAAGAGTTTCTGTAAAATTTTCTTTTTGTTTTTTTGTCATAGATTGTGGTATTGTCATTCCTGCGAAGGCAGGAATCCAGTCAATAATTAGATTGTGTTGATCCCCGCATACGCGAGGATGACAAAAATTAACTGCGGGCAGATTGCGAGATGATTCTAGCACTTTCACAAAGACCTTGCAAATTCGTGTGGATTTCCATTGTAACTAAACCTTGGTATTTTTCTTCACGCAACGTCTGAAGGAATTTACTAATAGGTAATTCACCTTTACCAAGCGCCAAATGTTTGTAACGAAAAGGTCGAAGCGTACTATTGAAGATATGTTCTTTATAGTCACTGATGTGAATATTGACAATTCTGTCTTTATTTTTTTTGAAAAAAGCCACAATATCGCTACCGGTTTGGGCAAGATGTGTGGTATCAAGCGTGATATAAAAGTCATTTTTTCGGATGAGTGAAGCAAAACTCTCGGCTTCCCAAGTATACTTTGCTCGGAATGGCCCAAACATTTTTTCTCTGTTTTCAAACCCTACCTTAATATTGTAGTGTTTCTGTAGCTCATGAATCTTATCGATATACTGTTGGTCAAATATTTTTTTACCTGCGAGATTAAGATGAAGGACGATCACTTCAGCTCCAAGGAGATCTGCTGTAACAAAAAGTTCACTTACTTCATCGATAGCTGTTTTGGAGAAAAAACGTAAAGATTGGTGAACACTAAAGACACGAAGTTTATTTTGTTCAATAATTTTTTTTATTGTTCGAAAGTCATTGAGGTCAATAGACTTGGCAAAGGAAGGAAGAAAAAGCTCAATGCCCTCGACACCAGATTTTTTTAACTCGGTCAGTACTTCATTGTTTGTCGAATCTTTACCAAAAACGTTATTCTTTACCACTTTGTTGAAGATTTTTCTTTTGTGAGGAAGAATATCAGTAAGAAAAAGTCCCGCAGAAGTTTTCATAAGTTTAATTATCATATTATATGGTATTTCTTTCATTGACGCAATAATGATCTTATAGTATAATAGAGTTCTCCACAGATATTTGAAACTTCCACCAAGAGAGAATACACTAAAGAAAGGAGGAGAAATTTATGGCAAAAAAACACATTTCACCATTTGGGAAATACTTTACAAAGTTAGACCAAATTGATAATGATCTTAAAAATAACGAAGAATTTGGTTCAATCCTTATTCTGAGTCTTGTTGAAGAAGTAGGGGAGATGGCTCGAGCATATCTAGCCAAGCACGGTCGAAAACCTACCAATCTCGCAGCACAAGCTGACGAAACCTACAAGCAGGAATTAGGAGATATTTTGGTCGCAATTATTAGATTCGCGAGAATTAAGAATATTAATCTTGATCAACGAATCATGTATACGCTTCGTAAAATTGAAAAGCGAAAAAAGCAACCAAAGCTAGTTAAATCTGCTTAAGACTATTTGTTCATTTCCCAATAGATTCAGTACTGTGGCAGTTTTGCAGTCTTGACAAATGCAATCTAGTTGCATATAATAAATGCAACTGAATAGCATTTGATCTTGTTATTTTACACAATACACTCCTAAAGAATCCCAAGCGGGATTCTTTAGGTTTAATGATAAAAATGAGAGAAAAATTTTTAATAGGATTAAAAAACAATCCTGATAAACACCATACTGGAGTACCAAGCCAAAGCCATCCTGACCAACGAGTAAATGACCATTTGCAGAGAGAGAGTAAACCAGTTATTTCACGAACATGGCAAGCAGGAACTGTTGCAGGCAACCTATTAATAGGCGCTGCGGAAATCGCAACAGGAAATCTTACCACATTATCTGTAACTGGAGATGGAATCCACAATGTTGGAGATGGCTTTTCCTATGGATTAGAAACAGAAAATGTCCTGAATCCTAAATTAACTGAAGAAAAAATTCTGAAAAGACGGAGAGTAGCTCATACAATCATTTCGGCGGGGTCATTAATTGTTGCCACAAAAGCCGGCATTGAATTAAATTTAGATGCTGATACATCACATAACCCAATTACTGTTTATGCGTCAGGAGCATCGTTAGCACTTAATGCGATGCTTATGAACACACTTTATCGTGGAATCCAAAGAAGAAGCCGAGAAGGTACGCTCAAACCACAAGAACGTGATCTTGTTAAACATTTATTAGCAATAGATATTCCTTCAGCTGCATTAGCAGTTGTGGGAGCTGTGGCTGGAATTGTTGCCCAAAGATTGGGAATCAATGAAATAAACACAATTGAGCAAGCTGCGGCAATAGCGACAGGGACAATAGGTGCTATTGCCTTTAGACCAACTCGTAAGAATTTGGATCATAATAATTGTGCCAAACACGGGCATCATGATCATAAACCGCACAACAAGAACGGCAGAAGAACAAGACGAGGAATTGCAATTGCGTTGGCAGGAGCAACGTTACTTGGAGGATTTGCACTGGGAAACAGAAGTACTAACGAATCTCCACCTGAAGTTCCAAGAACAACACCAATTGCCGGTCCACAGATACCACAAGAAGAACTCGAAGAAAAGCAAAAACCAAGTGAAGTAACCCCAAGTACGACAATCACTCTACTGGTAAAATCTGGGGATACGATATGGGAAATGAGCAGAAACAATGTACATAATACTGGCTGTGAGGGAACTGATACACAAGTAGCAAACCAACTGCCTTATATTCTTGCTCTCAATCAAGGAAAGGATTTAGATAAGATAACTATCGGAGAACAAATAGTTTTCCCCCAGCCAGTTTGTTGATTTTACCTATTGCAATATACTTGCATCTTTGTTAAGATATCACTATGGTACAAGCACGAATACAACATGATTGTTCAACAGAACTCCATGGAGCAGACCTCAAAGCAACACCAGCTCGACTTGCTATTATGCAGCTTCTTGAAAAAACTGAGCAGCCCATTGATGTCGCAACAATCACTGACTATTTAAAAGCAACCAACATAAAAGCTGATCAGGCGACTGTTTTTCGTATTATCAATATGTTTACTGACCGAGGGCTTACCAAACAAATTCAGCTTAATGAAGGGAAATTCCGTTATGAACTCTCTTCAAAGCCAGAACATCATCACTTGATCTGCCAACAGTGTGGAACAATCGAGGATATTTCAGATTGTGCAGTCGGAGATTTGGAAAAAGATATTGAAAAGAAAAAGGACTTTAAAATTGCGAGCCATTCACTTGAATTTTATGGCATGTGTCGTAATTGTCAACAAAAAATAGTATGAAAAAATTAGTTATTCTTTTGAGTATTATTACTATTGCTTTAATAAGTCTTGTTGGGGCAAATTTCTACGCAAAAAATAGATCGCAAACGGCACCAGTAACAACAAAAATTGTGGCAAATGCTTCTTTCTATCCAATGTATTTCTTTACTTCAGAGATTGGTGGGTATAAAACTGAAGTAAATAATCTCACACCAGCAGGAATTGAGCCTCATGACTATGAACCCAATGCAAAAACGTTAACGGATATTGAAAAAAATAAATTGCTTGTTTTGAATGGGGGCGTTGAGCCGTGGGCAGATAGGGTAAAAGCTAACTTGACAGGTACTTCGGTTGTAACCGTCACAGCAGGGGAAGGGTTGTTGAGTAAAGCATTTACTGACGAAGATGGCACACAGACACAAGATCCTCATATTTGGCTTGATCCGGTTCTTGCCAAAGAGCAAGCAAAAAAAATTGCAGAAGGATTTATCACTATTGATCCCAAAAACCAAACCTATTATGAAAATAATTTTGGTGTACTAAGTGAAAAACTTGATCAATTAGATGCTAAGTATAACGCTGGACTTAAAAGCTGCCAAAAGAAAGAATTTGTTACTTCTCATGAAGCATTTAGTTACTTGGCCTCACGATATGGATTGACCCAAGTCGCTATCTCAGGGCTTTCTCCAGACGTCGAGCCTTCTTTGCAACAGATCGCAGATGTTGCAGAATATGCACAGGAGAATAATATTAACTACATATTCTTTGAGTCACTGGTAAGTCCAGAACTTTCACAAACAGTTGCTGATGAAATAGGTGCACAGACTTTGGTACTTGACCCTCTTGAAGGTTTAAGCCAAGATGATAGCAAGCAAGGAAAAAATTATTTCACCGTTATGGAGGAAAATTTGAAAAACCTGCGAATCGCTCTCCAATGCAACTAGTAGATCACACAAAAAATATTATAGAACTCCAAAACGTTTCCTTTTCCTATGGTAGTGAACCAGTACTCACGAACATAACTTTTGCCCTGCATAAAGGGGACTATCTCGGTATCATTGGACCCAATGGGGGAGGTAAGACGACACTTCTTAAGCTTATGCTTGGTCTTCTCAAACCAACAAGTGGATCAATTACTCTTTTTGGCAAAAAACTTGATGAGGTAAAACAAAAATCACGTATTGGCTATGTCCCACAAAAGGCAACCCATTTTGATCAGACATTCCCGGTAACCGTCAAAGAGGTTGTTACTATGGGCAGATATGCAAGACGGGGACTCTTTACCTTTATTACAGACGAAGATAAGAAACAAGTTGAAAAAGCTTTAAGGCAAGTTGAGATGTTTGACCATAAAGATACGCTTATTAGCGATCTTTCGGGAGGACAACAGCAACGAGTTTTTATTGCCCGTGCACTTGCTGGAGAACCTGAAGTTATTTTTCTTGATGAACCAACAGCAGGCGTTGATACCCATACCCAAGAACAGTTTTATTTCTTGCTCCGTAAGTTGAATCGCGAGCTGGATATGACACTTGTCCTTGTCTCGCATGAAGTTGATGTTGTCGTCAATGAAGTGACTGAAGTAGCTTGTATCAATAGTAGTTTAGTTTGTTACTGTAAACCTGAAGAATTAGTCAATATGCGAGGTTTGGAAAAAGTATATGGTAAGGATATTCGTTATATTTTACATGCACATGAGGGAAAACATAAATAAAGTATGTTAGAAATATTTAACTATAGTTTTATTATCAGAGCTTTTGAAGCCGGGATTATTGTGGCTATTATTGCACCGCTTATTGGTATCTTTCTTGTGCTTCGAAGATATGCACTTATTGCGGATACCCTTTCACACGTATCCCTTGCTGGCGTTGCTCTTGGATTACTTTTGAAACTTCCACCGTTATTGACAGCAATCGTGACAAGTGTACTTGCTTCTTTTTTTATTGAAAAACTTCGTCTCTCTCGAAAAATTTCGGGAGAATCATCACTTGCGATCTTTCTCTCAGGAAGTCTAGCAATAGCTATCATCCTGATCAATATTGCCAATGGCTTTACCTCGGATATCTTTAATTATCTTTTTGGGAGCATTGCAACGGTAAAACAAACCGATGTCTTTCTTATCGGGGGCCTGGGTATTGGGGTAATCGTTACTGTTATCGCGTTTTATAAAGAACTTCTTTATAGTAGTTTTGATGAAGAAGCAGCACGAGTAAGTGGTCTTCCAACAGAACGGATTAACCTGCTACTCATTATGCTGACTGCCTTAACCGTCTCGCTTGCTATCCCAATCGTTGGAGTATTACTTATCGCGGCACTAATTGTTATCCCAATTGTGAGCGCTTTGCAACTCAAAAAAAGCTTTATACAAACCATTTTGTATGCTGAAGCTTTCTCCATTTTTTCAGTAATTGCAGGGATTATTGCCTCATTTTATCTTAATCTTTCTCCAGGGGGGACAATAGTGCTCCTTGCACTCGCGATATTTATCAGTATACTACTCATAACCCGAAAGAAAAAATGAAAATAATAAAAAGACAAACGCAACAAATATCTAAAATCCGTTTTACGCAAGAAGGCTACGAGGAACTCAAGAAGCGATATGCACAGTTCCTTGCAGATCGTCCTGATGCAGTGATGCACCTCAAAACAGCACGTGAAATGGGAGATCTCAGCGAAAATGGCTATTATAAAGCCTCTCGAGCAAAGCTTTCTTTTATTGATGGGCAACTGATGCGGATGAAATTTCAGCTGAAAAATGCTGAAATTGTAGAACAAGTAGCAGGTACTGTGGATATCGGCTGCACCATTATCCTTGAGAAAGATGGTAACCAGACGACCTATCGTATTGTCGGAGACCTAGAAGCAAATCCAAGTGAAGGAACGATTTCACTTCTTTCACCAATTGGGAAAGCGGTAAAACATAAAAAAGTAGGGGACACCATTACTTTACATACGCCAAAAGGAGAACTCCTCTTTAAGCTTATCCAAGTAAGCTAAATCTCTTGTCAACAAAAGAAAAAAACGATACAATCAAACAAATCAATGGAAAAAGAGATTGTTATTGACTACCAGGGAGCCCCTCTCAAAATTGCCACCAAACAACGGATAACTACCGATGAAGTATTTTTCTTTATTCATGGGCTGGGATGTAGTAAAGAATCCTTTGATGATGTTTGGCAAGCTCCTGAATTTATCGACAGATCAGTCTTTACCTATGACATGCCAGGATTTGGGCTTTCGGAAAAGCCTTCAGCATTAACGTATACCATGGAGGAGCAAGCTACTCTTGCAAAACTGATCTTGCAGACAATCCCAACAACTAAAGTACACCTGGTCATACATGGCATGGGAGGAGCAATTGGACTACTGCTCGCTGAAAAACTTGCCGAGAAGCTTACGACATTCATTAGCATAGAAGGTAATTTAATTTCAGAAGATTGTGGTGTTTTTACCAGAGAAGCAGCCAGAACTTCCTTTGAAGACTTTGTAAAGATCACCTTCCCCACATTAAAAAGTGGTTTTAGTACTTCACTCAATAAAGGTGAGCAGCTCTTTGGCAGACAAATAAATCGAGCAAGCGCGCAGGCTTTTTATAAAAGCGCGCAATCTCTGCTTGCCTGGTGCACAAGCGGACAACTCCTTACGAGATTTTTGGAACTACCTCAAAAGAAGGCTTACCTATACGGAGAAAAAAGTACACAGTGGGCAGATAGTGGAAGTATTTTAACACCTATTTTTACTGAAAAAAAATTACCATCAGCAAGCGTGAAAGACGCTGGACACTTTGTCATGAATGATAACCCCCAGGAGGTATATAAACTTATTGCCCAAGCCGTTACTGTTTTATAACTCGTCAGGAACAGTTATCATTTTTTCTCCTATAATTGTAGCTTTTCCTCCTACTTGCACTCTTTGTATTGTATTGTTTTGAATTTTTAAGGAGGCAGTTACCGCACAGGGATTATGCAGAGAATATCCCTGCTCAAACAATAAATGATTTGCTTGTCCATTTTTGACTTTTTTGTAGTTAAAAAGATAACAAGCAAGACTTCCTGCTGCATTTGCCGTTACGGATTCTTCGTTAACGCCATATAAAGGCCAAAAACATCTTGCATGTGCTATGGCATTCTTACTAAGAGTATCTAAGGTAAAAACGTAAAAACCAATTGTTTTAGTCTTTCTATTAAACACAGCCATTTTTTCTAAATCTACTTGTAAATCAAACAGTGTCTGACGATCTTTGATAGGAAGAAAAATATTTGGGTTACCAGTTGAAACAATTTGTACAGGTAATCCTGTTGATGAAATAGCTTCTTTTGAAACACTAAAAATACCTTGGAGGTCTTCGACAGGAATGACATCAGAAAAAACAGGGACTGCCAAATCCATAAAAACCATTCCATCGTCACTTATTTCAATTGGCAATACACCTGGTTTTAATTCGTGAGTATAGCTTCCAGGCTTTATAAGCTTCTTCTGAAAAAGCAGCGAATAGGTGGCTATTGTAGCATGACCACAGACAGGCACCTCTTCAACTGGCGTAAAGAAACTAACTTTAAAATCTGCTTTGTCTGATTTTTCAATAAACGCTGTCTCAGAATAGCCTATTTCATGGGCTATATATATCTTCTGCTTATCGGTAAGTTGCTCGGCGTCAAGTACTACCCCTGCAGGATTTCCTCCCGAAGTCTCCACACCAAACGAATGTAAAAGATACACGGTTACTTGCATAAGTTTTATCCTAAGAGATTAATTTTTTCACCACGTTTTTGTTTAAGATATTGTTGTATATCTTCATAATGATCAAAAGCGATAGTTTCTTGAGGAGGGAGAGCCTCAAAAGAGAACCATTGCTGATCATCAACTTCCCAATCTGATTCTCCTTCTTTTTCTCCTGCTGTTCCTACAAAAACAAAGGAGATATTTTGTCGATCTTCGTGGGGGCGATCTGGACGCTGATTAATATGGAGTAATTCCAAATTCTTTATCCGATAGCCACTTTCTTCAAACACTTCACGTGATGCTGCCTTTTTAAGATCCTCATCGCGATCTACAAATCCACCAACAAGAGCCCATTTACCTCCTTCAAGTAGCTTTTTGGTTCTTTTAACAAGTAAGATTCTGTCATCTTTTATGACGAGGATGTCAACAACGACATGACGAAGCGAGGCCTTATTTCCGTTTTCAAATGCACAAGTTATCATATTATGTCAATATATTTGTAAGTATTATTGTCAATACTATTTACTTATTTTATGTAAATAAGCTTCAAGTTTTGCGAGAGCAATTCTACGGGGAGAGGTTGTAGCATAGGCTTCTTCAGAAAGGGATGCACGAGACAGAGTATAGCCATCTGGGATCAAAATAGGATCAAAACCAAATCCTCCTGTACCATGTGGTTGTTCAGATATCTTCCCATGGATTTCTCCACGAAAGGTTTTAAACTCTTTCCCATCATAGAGTCCCAGAGCAACTTGTGCGGTAGCAGATCTATCAGAAAAGGCATCAAGCATTTTACAAATTTTTTCATTGCCAATTTCATGGACAAAATATTTAACGAAAGGACCGGGAAGCTTTCCTAATGCATTAATGATTAATGCTGAATCATCAACCAGAACGGGGGATTGGATTGCCGCATAAGCTTCTTTTGCTTTGTGTTCCACGACTTTGGTTACATCAAGTGACTGAATTTCTGTCAGATCAAGATTTTTATGCAGGAGTGGAATTCCTAAATATGCTTTTAGCTGTTCAGCTTTATGAGCATTGCCCGTGATAAAAGTGAGAGACTTCACGGATATATAATAGCATAATTATAACTGAACGTTTTTATGCAGCTTCAGGTAAAACCGATCCCATATAGTAAATACCAGCCGAATCCATTCCTGCTTTAGGAACATTTATAACCATTTGAAAAGGTTTCCCTTTTTTTGTTTCATCTCTCTTGTCACCTAAGCTCTGCCTAAGTCTGTATATCTGTATCTTTAAGTCACGTTTCCAATTTCCCGATAAATGAGCATCAGCTCCTATTTCCCACGCTTCTCGGTAAAGAGCTAAAGCTTCAATAGGCTCATGTCCATTTCTTAGTAAAACCTCAAGTACTTTTGCTTCTCGTGGAGATAGTTGTGTTTCTTTATCTGCTTCATCGGTTCGATCAGCAACATTCACTATTCTCCTTGAGGGATCAAAAGAAATGGTTCCTACTGGTGTAGTACAAGTCATAGGCTTAGTCCTCTTTTCTTCATGCTTTGCCAAGAAGATGCAACGCGGATCCGTTTCTGGCTTTGGGGACGATGGTTCACCACACGTACCATTTTTTTTATTTAACCGACCACAGACTACTCTACGATTTATTCCTGTTTCTGTTAAAACAATAGTAAATTTTACGGGAACTGCCTTTTTGAGTGGTATCTTATCTGCACCTTTACATGGTACGTTCATAGATGCTCTTACGTCTCTTTCCATATTTTCTTTCTTATATTATTGAGGAATAAAGTTATTTTGATTCTTCAGCAAATTTTTCTTCTAAGCTCTCACGGATGTCTTCTAGATACCAACTAATCAAAGTTTTTCCTTTTAGTTTAAAAACGTTACTAAATGTATAAAGTAATTGATCTCCAGGAAGACGCTTACTGTTTTCAATAAGAGTGATGTAGCTACGAGAAACACCGCACTTTTCAGAAAGTTGTTGGGTTGATAATTTATGTTTTTTTCGTGCAAGACGAAGTCTTTCTCCAAATTTCATGGTATTTTAATTATGAATATGGAATATAGCATAGTTATGAGCTAAGGTCAATATGTTGTTGACAATTATTGACGTCAATTAACGATCGTGGGGCATGTGTATGCACTACTATAAAAAACAAGTATAATTTCTTTATGTCACTTCTGATCTTACTCGGCACTGCTTTTTTCTTTGGATTACGTCATGGCATTGATTGGGATCATATTGCGGCAATTATGAGTATCACGGGAACCACAAAAAAAGAAAAACAACTTGTTAGTAATTTTCTCTACATCACAGGCCACGCAATCGTCATTATCATTCTTGGTATGTGTGCCATCCTCTTGGGAGTAACACTTCCTTCGTGGGTGGATACAGTAATGGAGCCAATCGTTGGAATAACACTTATTATCTTAGGTATGTATCTTATTATTTCATTAATGCTCCCAGAAAAAAAATTTAAACCGATGAGTCGCTGGATGCTTGTCTATCATTGCTATCAAGGAGTAGTAAGCTATGTCAAAAAGTTCTTTCATCCTCATGAGAAAAAAGAGAGTATACGAAAAGAGCAAGGTTTAAGAAATGCTTTTTTTATTGGGGTTATTCATGGCATCGGGGCAGAAACTCCTACACAAGTCTTATTATTCCTAACGATTGCAGGAGTTAGTGGCAAAGGTGTAGCACTAATACTCCTGATTGCTTTTATTCTTGGATTACTTCTCTCACACAGTCTTATTAGCTTTGCTACGGTCTATGGCTTTAAACACATCCAAAAGCATGATCGATTATTTAAGATTATTGGGTTTATCTCGGCAATTCTTTCACTCTGTATTGGAATACTTTTTCTTTTTCAGCAAGGGACACTTCTACCACCTCTTTCGTAGATAAGACTATAACGAATCAATGAGTTGAAGTAGTGCAGGAAAGGATGTAAAACCTGCGCTTGTATTGAGATGACCACCTTGAGGAATGACTGTCGGAACAACGTCAAGTGATTTGGATAGGTTCTGTAATACTTCTTGAGGCACATAGGGATCATTGTCACCATAGAGGATAAAGCTCTGCTTAAGGTGTTTATGTACCTTCGTAAAATCTATGTCTTTTTTACCTAAATAATAATTGTTCAGGTCACTACCATAGTCATAAGCAAAACCAGATATCGAAACAAGCGCTTCTACGTTACCCGAAGCTTGTTCGATAAAATCAAGCGCTGCGGTAACCCCAAGTGAATGACCGACAATAACTAACTCTTCAAGTGGTACATCTTCCAGACTCTTTTTGATTACATTCAACCATGTAGCTCTATCTGGATGCTCCGAATGGGGAAGATTTGGCATTATAACGGTATATCCTTTACCAATAAGTTGATCATGTAACCATTGTTCCCAGTGATCGCCAGCTTTGCCTTCAATGCCATGGAGAATGAGAACAGTCATGGCATCAATTATAAACATAACACACCTTAATGTCTAGGTTTTGTCTAGTACTTAAGCTCGTATTTAAGTAAAATAAGGTAATGATCAAATTTTTTACTGCATACCTAAGTAAATTTAGCCCTGCTCAAATTACTGTTGTTTCATTTGCTGTTCTTTCATTACTGGGAGGATTTGCACTATGGTATACCGAGAAAGACCGTTCTCTCATCCATGATAAAGCTATTCATAAAGAAGTCAGCATCACCATAGCCGATGCACCACAGGGTTCAGAAGGTATGGAGCAAAGACGAGAAATACATACTTTTATAATGGAGCACAAACAAAAAGGTGAATCTTTTACTGATATGCTCTTTATTGCAGTATCAGCATTATGCGTCACGGGTCTGACATCAACTGATTTCTCACAATTTACTCTTCCTGGCAAAATAATTACGTTATTTCTTATCCAAATTGGAGGGATCGGAATAATCGTTGCAATGTCACTGCTTGCTTTAGCTATTAGTCGGGGTATCTCTGAACATGCAGCCTTCAGAAGAATTGTCGGAAATATTTTAGAGACACAACATAATGAAATAGTAACAATGATCAAACATATTGTTATCTATGTGATCTCTTTTGAGACAGTCGGAGCCATCGTTTTAGGAAGCTATTTTCAATGGTTTGCTGATAAAACACTTCTTGAAGGAATAAATCCCTGGTGGTGGGGATTTTTTCATGCCATCTCAGCATTTAACAACGCAGGGTTTAGTCTCACCCCAACTAGTTTAACGAACTTCGTTACTGACCCTATTGTCAATATTGTTATTTCTGTACTGATCATTGTAGGTGGTTTTGGCTACCCGGTACTTATCGGTATGCATGTGTTCCTCCGATCAAAGCTCTTACACAAAAATGACAAAAACCAACAATCACTTCTACGGAGTATGAAAGCAGTTGCTGCCTCGACTGTACAGTTGCGCGTTGCGATTGTAGGGACAGTGATTTTTTTGATTGTAGGAGCCCTTATTCCTTTTCTTGATGCAAGTAACGGGCTTACCTTTTCTCATTTTTCCATTTCACAACAACTAATGATTGCCTTCTTTCAAAGCGTAGCTACCCGATCAGGAGGATTTACCACTATTGATATTGGTACCCTCGGAGTGGGGACGTTACTCCTTTATATAACGCTTATGTATATTGGAGCCAATCCTGCAGGTACAGGGGGAGGAATCAAAATCCCAACAGTTGCTGTACTCTATGGGTATATCAAGGATTGGTTTGCTAAGCCTGGTTTGCCGATCCGACTTCTCGGCAAAAATGTCAGTAGATTTGCCGTCTCGCATGCTATCAGGCTCTTTTTCATCAGTATCATCACAATAGTGCTTCTTACCATTCTTATCTCTCTCATCGAGGGACAGTGGCTTATCACCCCGGATCCAACGGTCAATTTGCTAAAAATCGTCTTTGAAATCGTGTCGGCATTTTCGACCGTTGGTCTTTCAATGGGGTATGAAGGGGGAGTAACCAGCTTCTCGGGTATTCTTTCGACAGGATCAAAACTCTTAATTATCATTGCGATGCTTATTGGAAGACTCGGACCGTTGGTGGTCCTCGCGGCACTGCCATGGAAGAAAGAACTACGAGAAGAAGAACACTCACCTGATTACCCGGATGCCGAGAGAATTCAAATCGGATAGTCCCTCACTGGCATTTTGCGTCGAATTTTAGTAAAATGAACAAGCCCGTGATGGCAGGAACACATCATGGGCGCTTTTGTCGAGTCGTCTAACGGTAGGACAACGGACTTTGGATCCGTTTATTCTGGTTCGAATCCAGGCTCGACAGCAAACAGATTTCTTCTTAATTCTGCTATAATTTAATCAATGAACACAACCTACATCCTCCATGGAGGAGAGACTTCTAGAGATACCCCAAACAACGAAAACTTCTTCAAATATTTTACGCACTTTGTTGAGAAGGATACGGTAACTATCCTCATGTGTTATTTTTCAAAAGAGAAAGATACTTGGAATACACGATTAGAACTAGATAGAAAGAGAATAGCCAAACAAACAACAAAAAATATAGTTCTCTCTCTTGCCAAAGATCCCGAAGATTTGCTCAAAAAGCTTGAAATGAGTGATGTGTTGTATGTAGCTGGAGGGGACGCCAAGCTAATTGAACCACTGGTATCACAATTAAAAAGTTTAAAAGAGAAGATTAAGGGAAAGGTTTATATCGGATGTTCTATGGGTGCGTTTATTATTTCTGATCAATATGTTTTGTCTTTTGATGAAGAAGAGCCAAACAAGGTTCACCGTGGATTGGGTTTATTACCGATTAGTACCCTATGCCATTGGGATAAAGAAAATAACAAGGAAGAAAAAGTTAATTTACTTAAACGAGCAGCACCAGAAAGTCCTATTCTAACGCTTGATGAATGTACATTTTCGATATTTATTAATTAGATACTAAATAAGTTCCAATTTTGTCCAGGCTTTCCAGCTAGCTTCCCTTTATTGCTCACGAAAACTTCATTTAGCTTGATAAAATAGGCTAAATCTTGGTTTCCGCTTTCTATTTCTTGATAGGTTGGAGCCTCATCAAAAAGGACACCAAATGAGTTTGCACGGATGACAGGATCGGTATGTTCAAGGAGAAGATACTGCATATTATCCAGATAATATTTTATATACGCCATAACAATATGCATATCCGTTGGTTTATCTGCGATTGCTTTCCCTTTTTCAACTAAGAGATCAGCAATTTGTTGTTCCAGCTTTATTAAATCTTCCTCTAAGTACTTTATGGCTATTTCAGACGTTAGTATTTTGATCTTATCAACCGTCATTTTTATCTGTGTTTTAAGTTCTGCAATTTTACTATCAATAGTTACTTCATCTTTCTGCATTTCTTTCTCTCTTTTTTCCCATTCATTGATAACCGTCGTAACAAGTTCATCAGAATAGTCAGGAGCAAGCTTGATGTTGGTAACGAATGTGGTAATGGTTTTTTCAAAGTCGTCTTTTGTTACTCGAAAATAATGTCCTCGTTTGTCACAATGATAGGCTGGGTAATACTTCCCTAGTCTTCCCTTTGTAGCACTCCCGATAAGTGGTCTTACGCAATGAGGACACTTATAAGGAAAGTCTGGATTTCGTACACCCTTTTTTAATAAGTACTCAGGTGGTGCCTTTTTATAAATCTTTACCTCACCATTCTCTTCAGTAATAAAGTTTTTCCCCTTATTCGCTTGATTAAATGTTTCGATTGATACGAGTCCCGGAAATTTACATTTTACTGCTACACCATTATTCCATTTTTCGGTATTTACTCCGGCATAGATAGGATTTTGGATATAGCGCCAGAAACCTTTGATGTTTAGAGCATTTCCTCCATGTTCTTTAATAATTTTCGTCCGATCTTTTGGATCTCTGACGTAATCAATTCGTGTTTTAAATCCTAATTTATTAATTTCCTCAACGATTTGGTGATCGTCAATATTTCCCCGACATCGTAGTTCAAACGTTTTAGTTATCCATTGTGATTCTGTCGGATGTGGCTTTAAAATACACCGTTTCCCATTCGGAGTTTCGATCTTCTCAAGCAGATAGCCAATAGGAGCTTCCCGTACCCAATAGCCCATTCTGGCATAACGGATCTCCGCACCAATCATACGAGACATGATATCTCTCATTTCATCCTTTGCCCGTTCCGCTTCAAGGATTTCTGCCTTCTTTGTGGGTGACAGGTATTCGGTATAATGCACAGATAGTTAAGTAAAAAGGAGTGCATTATGA
>JBBTVD010000011.1:0-74881 GCA_038063415.1 Patescibacteria group bacterium | reverse complement strand
TTGCACCCTCAGCTGTTTTCAAGACAGCCGCACTCGACCACTATGCGACCTCTCCAGTGCCCTGTATTGTAGCAAAAAATAGCTCGGGAAGCGAATAGAAAAATATCAGCGTCTTATCAGTGAACAAGAAATATGTGGGAGAAAAAAGTGTTTGCCAAAAAAAGAGATTTTTTTGTAGTGTTTTTTGAAAACGATATGGTAGCCTGAGAAATGAACCTCTTTTATGACGTAAGGAGTTGGTGATAGTTTAGGCGTCGGTATAGGTGTTGTGGTTGGTTGATTAGTTGGAAGTACGACTGTTGGACTCGGTAGAGTTGTTGGAGCAATAGTTACTGTTGGTACTTGTGTCGGTTGTATTGTTGGTGTTGGCAATGAGGTAGGAATGGCTGTTGTTGGAATTATTGTTGGCGTTGGGGTAGGAAGGACAGTCGGTGTGTTTGTGGGGTGATTGGGGTCACTGATGGAACGGTTGTTGGTGCCAGTGTTGGTTGAGGAGTTGGAGTACTTATAGGAGGAGAAGCAGGGGACAAACTATTGCGCGGCATTGCTGTCGTAAGAGTGATGAAGTCAAAGTCGTTATTGTCAGAATCGTAACCATTACCGCTCAAAGCCTCATCACCCGACGTGAGGCTTTGAGCGGTAGAGGTAGCTGTTGCTTTCCGTATAATACTTCTATTAGTTGTGGGGTTTGGTTCGGTTGTGGCTTCTTTGTCTCCCGCATTTCCCATACCTACTTTATCAAGGAGCGCCCCAGAGGCATTATAGAGGAGAATCGTATTATCATTGGCAATAATGTTTTGAGTATACGTGCTATCGGCAGGAATAGAAGTATGCACATATCCTTCATGAGCAATGAGTAGATATGTATGTGGTGCAATCATTCCTGAAAGATTTTCTTTAAGGGAGGTCTCTACTCCAGCGGCTGTTTTCTTTGTTACTCTCCATCCTGAAATATCAATCGGAGCAGTTGTCGGATTGTAGAGTTCAACAAACTCTTGACTGGCGTTTCCAGTAGCACCAATTTGTATTTGTGAGATAACAATAGCTGTCCCTGATAGGTTTGCTTTAATTGAGGCTTGTGAGACGACAATGAAGCTAAATGCGAGTGTTAGGAAAAAGAGAAGAGATAAAAATATCTTTTGCATAGATATATAATAAGGCGCAATAATATATCTCGTCAAGATAGACAAAAGGTATCAAAATATTCCAATCTGAAAGATGTATAATAACTTTATGCGTAAACAACATTTACTTGCAGGAAGTACGCTTGTCCTTGGTGCTGTTGGTGTGCTTATCCTCCTTTTTGTCATACCTTCTTATGAGAAAGAAATAACTACTTTTTCTCTTGAGCATCCCTTATTAGCACCGCTTATCATCATTGTGCTTCGAATGATTGCTATTATTATTCCACCAATCCCTGGAGGAGTTGTCTCTTTTGCGTTAATTCCTATTCTTGGTTGGTTCTGGTCATATATTTATGCCATGATTGGGATCACGCTCGGGGCAATTATCGCTTTTTTTATCGCACGAAAGTTTCGAGAACCTGTTGTCAGTAAGTTCGTACCGCTCCAACAACTTCATACCTGGGAAGGGAAACTGTCAAAGAGGACTGAATTCCTTGCGTTCTTAGGTATTCGTATGACTACCGGTCCAATTATGGACTTTATTAGCTACGTAGCCGGACTGAGTAAGATTAGCTTCGGCAAGTTCCTGCTTGCGACGCTTATTGCTGAGATTCCGAGTGCGCCAGTATACTTCCTCGGGGGAGAAATGTACAAACAAGTCTCGCATGAAAATGGCGTATATGTCGGTATTGGTTTTTTGGTGTTGCTTGGGCTACTTTGGCATCACTTCAAAGATCACGAAATGTTTAAAAAGAAAAAATAAGTTATCTACTTGCGCGGAGAGCATTGATGATAACGGCAATATCGATTGCTTCTTGAATCCCTGCGCCAACAATAGGGGGGATATAGCCAAAAGCTGCAAGGATCATTCCCGCAGTACTGAGCCCGATTCCCCACAAGATGCTTTGCATCGCAATGCTGATTGTTCGTTTGGCTATTTGCATGGTTTCTTCAACCGCTGCGAAGTTCCCTCCAAGAAGCACGATATCCGCAGCTTCTGATGCAGCAGTTTGCTCTTCATTACTAAAGACGATCCCAACATCAGCCTTTGCCAAGGCTGGTGCGTCATTGATCCCATCACCAACCATGCCGATGATCTTTCCTTGCTTCTTAAGTTCAGAAATACCGGCCTGTTTTTGCTCAGGAGTCATTTCTGCTTTGATATGCACTGTTTGTCCCAGTTTTGCTGCAATGGTCTCGGTCGCATATTGTTTGTCTCCGGTAAAAATATAGAGGTCAAGGTTGTCTTTTCGGAATGCTGCAAGTGTTTTTTTTGACTGGGTTTTGATTTCATCTTCAAAGTGCAAGATTGCAATGAGCTTTTTGTCCTGTAATAAGCCAATTGCCATACCAATATCTTTTATTTGTGGCACCTTGGTTATCGTGAACTTTTTACCTTCAATAACCCCTGAGATGCCTGATCCAATAGATTCTTTTACTTCGGTTGCTTGTGGGGCAGTGAGCTTCTTTCTTCTTGCTTCGGCAAGGATGGTTTTTGCCAAGGGATGAAGTGAATTTCTCTCGAGTGATTGGGCTATAGTAAGTATCTTCTCTGATGGATAGGCCTTATCGATGATTTCAATGTGGGTTAGTGTTGGTATGCCAAGGGTAATGGTTCCTGTCTTATCAAAGACAAGGGTATTAATTCGAGACAGAACTTCAATGCTTGCAAGTTTTTTGACAATGATTCTCTTTTTGGCTGCTTTGTTAACTCCTCCCAGAAGGGCAATAGGGGTAGCAATGATCAGCGGACAAGGAGTAGCGATAACAAGTACGGCAAGGACGGTATTGATATCCCTTGAGATACTGTAGGCAAAACTGGCAATGGCAAGCGTCACAATCGTAAAAATAGCACTATATCGATCAGCAAGTCTGATAAAGGGAGATTTTTCCTCCTGTGCTTTTTGTACCATCGCAATGATCTTTCGATAGGTAGAGTCCTTTTCAGGTTTGGTTACCTTGAGAACCATTGCTTCACCAGTGTTAACAGTTCCACTTCTGATGGTGTCACCAGTTAGTTTCTCGACCATATATGGCTCACCGGTAACAGAAGATTCATCAGTGAATCCGTGAGTAGAGGCCAGCGTGCCATCAAGCGGAATAACTTCTCCTTTACGGATGAAAATATGTTGTCCTGCCTGGATACTACTAATTTTCACTTGTTTGTCTGGTTGCCCATTGATTGTGAGGAAAACTGTTTGTGGAATTCTGGTTACCAGTTGAGAGAGTGAGTGTTTTGCTCGAGCGATACCATATGCTTCCAAATGTTGTCCAGTTGAAAGCATAAGCGCGATGACCGCCGCTACCAGATATTCTCCCGTGAAGAGGGAGACGGTAATTGCAAGCACCGCGATGTAATCAAGAGCAAAGTTTTTCCTGGCAAGTGACTCCACGATTTCTTTCGTGAGGCCGTAACTACCTACAGCAACTGCTATGAGAAGCAGTGGTGTCGTATCGATCGTAAATGAAGGAAGAAAAGGCAGAGAAATAAAGAGCATAATCGCAATCAAAATAAAGAGGGGAGCAAGAAACATACGAATAAGGTGAAGCAAACGGTGCATACTCAGCTCATTATAAAGCAGACTGAAGGAAAAACAAAACGAATGCTGGTGGAGGAGATGAGACCATCTTGGAATTTTTCTAACTCTACTATTTAATCTTCTCTTTGTCTTCTTTGCCAAGCTTCAGCTTTTCTTGTTAATGCATACAAAGGCTCTTCATAAACAGTTTCATATCCTCTCAATAACTGTGAGCCTCCTCTTTCATTCAAAAAATTAGCTAACGCTCTTGCTTTGGATTCTCCTCCGCGTTCTTTCCAAAGATAGAAATGTAGCACATGATTTGCCAAATCTGTTTCTGGGCTGCCTGAAGTACGTGGGTGTCCCTCTAGTGATGAAGTTGTTAGAACATTGAATCCTCCAAAGGTACTTCTATTCTCTGGTATATCTCCTAATAAGAAATCTGTAATGCCAGAGAAACCTTCATTAGAAATCCTTGCAAGAGGATCTTTCGTTGTCGTAATGATACCTTGATCATTAGCGTACAGAGCAAAAAGTTCACGGGTAAGAACTGCTTTGTCAACACTTCCATCTTTCTCCAGAGAGAGCGCAACTCTTCTCTTTTGAGCATGACTTGTTGGGGTTTCTGGCCTTTTGGGATTGAGAATGTGGGTAACATTTCTAAACCTCCTCCTTATAGATATTCCTTTTGTGTCTATTCTATCCCTCACAGGAGCCCAGAAATCAATGCTCACTCTTGGGAGATGAGAAGGTTCTAATCCAAGTCCCTCAGCTAATTCTACCCATGTCTCTCGCACATCGTCTGCAAGCTTTCTATCAAATGTCTCTGGATCAGCTACGTCATAGGAGCCACGATGAAAAAGAGTCTTCACTGGTATCTCAGCAGGAAATCTGCTAACAGTAGCTTCACGTTCAATATCTTCTTCACGCCTTGATTGTTCTGGAATAGTTGCCTTCAGTTCTCCCTCTTTTGTTAACTGTTCAACGGAAAAGCGTGTACCATGTCGTGTTACTTGAATGAGATTGGTGTTAAGGGGCTCAGTATAAAATCCTGAACGTATGCCCAAGCCTTCTTCAAGATGGTGAAGTTCTAAAAAAACATCTCTACCATCAGTATCATGTGTATAGGTAAAAAGAGAAATAAATTTTGTATCAGGGGTATGTCGTCGTGGCGGTTCTTCGACAATACAAAACCTCACGTCTTGTGCGCCCTTTCCTCGTGCTCCAGTTGGTGGAGGATCGAAAGCAAAATCTGCTAATATCTGAAAAGTCTGTTCTTCCCCCATGCGTTGTAATCGCTTTTGTCCGATAGGTCTCTCAAGAGAAATATTCAATGCCTCAGGAGTGGCACGATCAATATATCTTTCGTCAGCGCGTGGAACGGTAACTGTTACAATGCTTTGTCCAGGTATTTCATTATGTCTTCCAGGAATAGGGTCTCCCATAATTATAGTGTCTTATAGACGAGATTGTACTCTAGCGGAGGAGGCGAGATTCGAACTCGCGAACCCTTGCGGGTTGGCGGTTTAGTAAACCGCTGCACTAGGCCACTATGCGACTCCTCCCTAATCTAACAAAACAATCTTTTATGTAAGAATGTTCTTCCAACTCCAGTCTTTAAATACTCTTCAAAAGCAAATGCTTTCTCTTTGTTATTTATTGCAAAGTATGCCATTAAGTTTACTGGTAATCTGTTTTTTGTTGCAACTACGTATCCTTTTTGATGTCTGGCAAATCTGTCTCTCAGATCGTTTGTGCAACCAATATATGTTTTTTTGTCTGAACATTCAAGAATATAGACATACCACATAATAAGGCGGATTTATCTCGCCGACGCTTCGCTTTGGCGAAGCAAGGCGGAGGAGGTGGGATTCGAACCCACGTGAGTATTACTACTCAGGGGATTAGCAATCCCCCGCAATGGACCGTGCTATGCGACTCCTCCCAAAGACGTGTGTCCCATTATACCATCAGGCCATAGTTATCTGCTACACTCTCTCTATGTCTCTTTTTGATATCCTTTTTCCTAAGCGTTGTGTCTCTTGCTCCGCCTATGGTTTCTATATTTGCTCAAACTGTTTTGCCAAGATTACCCTTTTGGAGACAAGTGTTTGTGTCAGTTGTCAAAAAAATACGATCGGAGGAATGACGCATCCTCATTGTTATACGCCACAAATGATTGATGGAGTACTCTCCAGTGTCGTCTATCGTGGTGTTGTCAAAAAGCTCGTCTATCGATTTAAATACAAACCATACTTGTCCGATTTAGAACAAACGATAGTAAGTCTTTTTTATGAGGGGCTCATTCAGCAGGAAGCATTTTTTCGTTTATTGCAACATGAAGTACTTCTGGTTCCGATTCCATTACATATATCCCGATTTCGTATGCGAGGTTACAATCAATCACAGATACTTGCAAGAGGTATCGGGAAGCGCTTACATGTTCCTGTTGCTGACATACTGACACGTGTGCGAAATACACAAACGCAGATTGGTCAAACGAAGGCAGAACGTGATGAAAATATGAAGGGAGCGTTTGGTCTTAAAAAAGGAATACAGATACCATCAAACGTCTCGATTCTCCTGGTTGACGATGTATGTACTTCGGGAGCAACACTCAAAGAAGCAGCAAAAGTGCTTAAACGGACGGGTGTAAAGACCGTGTGGGGGATAACCTTTGCTCACGGAGAGTGATGCTTATGCTGCCAAAGAGTAGGCGAGAGATGCACTAAGATAGCCTTCTACTTGAGGTGCAAACTCGTGTACATACTTATGTATCTCCTGTGTTTTATTAATTTGTTTCGTTAGTTGTTCTCTACTTATTATATTACTAGCTCTTCTATTAGCATCTGCAAAAAGATTATCAACACGATCAAAGCACTTCACGACCCATAGCTCTTTTATGCCATCATAATAATCTTCTTTTGCTTTTTCTGTGCCATCTTCTTGATACTTATTTAATAGCTGAATGTCTTCTTGCAATTGATCTCTTTGTGGCTCTTTTTTAAATGTACCCTCAAAATCTGTCTTAAATTTTAAATGAGCAAGGCTACGCAAGTCTTTTTTTCTTTTTTTACTTTGAACATTCTTGTATGTCTCGGGATCATCTACTCCTTTAATTTCATCATAGACATTTTTGACATAATCTTCTTTTGCATCGTGCAGTAATGCTGCCGCAATAAGCCGTGTTTTTAGACGGGGGTCTGCTATCTCAAGATGTGCAATTCGTAACGCAACTCCTAACGGATGGTGGAAATAGGGAACCGGCGGATTATCATATTTTCTTTTTTGCTTCTCATGAGCTTTTGCTCCAAATGAGGCAATCTTTTTAACAAAATCTCTTTCTGCTGGTGGAACATGTTCCAGTAATAGTGTTGTTAATGATTCGACGGTATTTAACGGGTTCATCAAAACATGTTCAATATGATTGGGTTCAAAATTTCTTCTAAATTGCTCGTGGGTGTATTCTTGTCCTGTCTGTGGGGGAGCAAGTTCGGCAATAGGAGGCATATGAGATATGTTGTGTTCTCTACAAAAACAAAAAACGCTACCTTCAGATAGCGCTTTTGCGTGTGGAGATGTCCGGCAGTGAACCGGAGTCCGAAAAATATTGATTAGAAACGTCTACAAGCGTAGCCAATTTATAAGGGTGTTCCGCGACTGTCTCCAATTGGCAGGAAAGTCTTGGTAAGGTCAGAAAGTTCAATACAAGAGATAACCAGCTCTCGTATCAATTGCCTCACCTGTATTTGGCCTAAAGAATCTCGGTGAGGGAAGCTTCTTTAGACTAGGTAAGCTTAAGCAGCTAGTGCGTAAGCGCCAGCGTATGCTGGTTGTTCCTTAAGAGCACGAAGCGCGTCAAGCTTAGCTTGCGCTTTAGCGATCTTCGCTAAGAGCTCTTGTTCAATGCTAGATTTAGCATTTATTTTTTGATCCATTTTACGACTGTGAATCATCGTCGGCTTGCAGTTTTTAAAGAACACATCTCGTCGAATCAGTTCATCCCCTCTGAATATTCTTGCAGAGTACTCAGAGCGAATGGAGAGCTAGAAATTGCCTTTGATAGCTTCTTCTATATCCCGTTCAATGACTCGTTTTTTTAAAGATGCTTTCTTATCAAATTGCTTCTTTGGTTTTCCCAAAGCAAGTTCAATTTTGATGAGATTGTGCGTAGTATACAGGGAAACAGGCACGATTGTCAAGCCGCCCCCGTCCATTTTTGTCTTAATGGCAAGGATCTGTTTTTTATGTAACAGAAGCTTTCTGGTTCGTTTTTCTTCATAACTTTCAGGTCTGGCAAATTGATAGGGAAAGATTCTGGCTCCAATCAAAAATGCCTCCATACCAATGATTTTGACATAACTTCCCGTAAGATCTGCATGACCAAGTCTGACTGGTTTTACTTCAGCACCGAGAAGGTTAATCCCAGCCTCAAAGTGCTCTTGCAGGAAATAATCATAACTTGCTTTTTTGTTCACGATTTTCATGCCTTCATTATACCTTAAATGGTAAAGTGGGGTACAATAAAAAAATGAAGAAACACAAAGGATTTATTCTGTTGCTATTTGGAGCATTTTTCTACTTCTGGTTACGCGGAGCAATCAGTCTTGATGCCGATTTTGGTTGGCATCTCCGATTAGGAGAGTTTATTGCCCAAAGCGGAGTTCCACGTACTGATCCTTTTTCCTACACAATGCCGAGCTATCCGGTCATAAGTCATGAATGGCTAGTTGATAGGATGATAGCCGCGGTTTATCCTTTTATCGGATATAGTGGGATTGCTGGTGTTTTCTCCTTATTTGCTGTCGGAGCATTATGGTTTTCGTTACAGACTGTTGCAGCTGCGAGGAAAGAAATGTGGTTTCCCTTCCTGTTAGTCGTTGGCTCTCTTGGTATTTTTGTGGGGAATAGGCCACAGGTCGTTACCTGGTTTCTTTTTGCTTTTGTTTTGTGGATTGTTCGCGATGCACACAGATTTATTAAATGGCAATACTTATTGCCCTTGTTGTTTCTTCTTTGGGCAAACGTGCATGGAGGATTTGTCCTCGGGCTAGTGATACTTACTGTTTCTACAGGCTATTGGTTGGTGCAAAAGAAGGTTTCAGCAGTTCGAGCTGGTGGAATCGTAGCTCTTTCTTTTCTTGCCTCAGGCAGTACTCCGTATGGTTTTGGCATGTGGCAGGAAGTCTGGACGTCAATGGCTGATCCTTCACTTCGGTTTGTTATCCAAGAATGGATGCCTGCAATTTTCACTTTTTCTTTGATCCTTTGGTTATTTGTTGTTCTTTCCTGTTTTCTTGTCTATCGTTATCGAGATAGATTTAGTGGTTTAGATCTTTTGCTGTATGGCGGTTTACTTCTTGCTGGACTTTCCAGTGTTCGTCATTTGCCGCTATGGATGCTTGTTGCACTACCATTGACGATTGAAAGTCTTTCTTTTTTTATACAGGACGCTCAAAAGATTACCGAAGGGAAAAGAAGACTTTCTCAAGCTTTTCGTTTGCTTCTGGTTATCAGTATGCTCTTTTTTCTCCCGGATGCTTTTGCAATTATTCGTGGGATAAGCGGGGGATATGATGCAAAATATCCGATACAGGCAGTGACTTTTTTACAAGACAAAATACCAACTGGAGAAATTTTTGTGCCATATAATTGGGGAGGTTATCTACTTTGGCAGTTACCGGAGAAGAGAGTCTTTGTTGATGGACGTATGCCAAGCTGGCGAATGGAGACTAACTCGGCAAAAGAGAGCGCATACGCTTTTGGAGAGTATCGCGCTTTTCTGGAACAAAAAGTCTCTTTCACAGATACTACAAAGAAGTATGGGATAACAACCCTTGTACTACCAATTACCAGAGAGCTTGATCCTCTCACACAATGGTCGATTTTCATAAGCAATAAAGTATTTGCTTTGCCACTTTCAGAACGAGCGCTGATGCCGCAGCTTGAAAAGGCAGCACAAAAGGCTGGGTGGAAGCGGGTCTATAAAGATACACAAGTCGTTATTTATCAGGATACTACTCATGAATCCGTTCTTTATCGTTAAAGTGGGATTTCCCAGAGCTTATCTTTCGCGAGGATAATTATTTTCTTGTCTTCCTCTTGCACATCAAGGTCTTCTGCTTGAGTAAGAATATCTGCTGGATACTCCTTAATAAACGCACCATCTTTGCTGAGTACTACAATCCGTTTATTTCCTTTATCCAGCACATAGAGGCGAGTCATCTCACTGTCTGTTACTATCTTTGTGGGACTACGAAGTGCTTGTTTGAGCCCAGTGACAGTAAATTTTACGGCTTCACCACTGGTATATTTAAGAATACTCCCATCCTTCTTTAGGATAAACACGTCAGAATCA
The DNA here is from genome assembly GCA_038063415.1 of Patescibacteria group bacterium. Classification (GTDB taxonomy): domain Bacteria; phylum Patescibacteriota; class Microgenomatia; order Levybacterales; family UBA12049; genus JBBTVD01. The sequence goes on along the minus strand of JBBTVD010000011.1, from coordinate 64,880 downwards.
ATTGCCATCGCAACGGCACCACTCACATCAGGAGCTTTATCCTTAAAGTAAGCTGTCTTGCCATAGCCACCACCACCTGGTACATATTTAAGGATACCTTCTTTGGTATCAAGCACATAGATATTCGCTTGATAAGGGGCTATTGCGACAGCGCCAGCCCATCCATCATCATTTGAAATCAGTGATTTCTCATTACCTCCTGCTTTTGGTATTGCAATGATGTCTTCTTTTGTCACTGCGTAGATTGTTGAGACGTTTTGTCCAAAGCTGATCGCATTAACTTTCTGCTCGGTTGTCAAAAAGGGAGAAGCATCGTCTGTTGCTTCAGTTGTCGCAATTTCTGCTTTTGCAGTCTCCGTTATTGGTGTCTTTTCTTTTCGGATCGTGTCACGAAGGGTGGCAAGTGCTTTGCCCTCTTTTGATCCTGCAGAAAAGGTGTCTTGTTCTTTGACAATAATTGCGTCAGCTTTGGCAAATGCCTCTTCGCTCAACTCTGGATTGAGATTCTTCAGAGCCTTTCCTTCGTCATAATATTTTTGAGCTTCGCTAATCGTTACCTGGAAAAGTTTCTGTTTTTCTTTTTGCTCCTCTCGGTACTTTGTCATTCCGATACCTCCGATAAGAAGCACAATAAGGAGTATTGCGACCGCCAGTGTCACTTTCCGGACATTTGACAGATGCATCTTTGGCATAAATTTATGGGTGATCGCCGTTAGTTTGTTTACGAGAGGAGTTATCGAAATAGCTGGGCGTGAAGAAGTGGAAGCATCCATGTCGTCATAGTCTGCTTTGTATTGTTGCTCTTCTCGAATTGCTGTTGCCAATGTCGGTTCTTCATCGCTTTCTTGCCTTTCTTCCTCTTCCAGTAATTCATCTCTTTTGGGAATACCTTGTACTGCGACGATAATCGCTGCTTGTCCGCCATCTTCCTGCTGATGGAGGTGAGGAGAAAGAATCTCTGCAATATCGCTAGGAAGTGTCACTTCCATAGCTGCAGTCAATGTGGCAGACGGAATGTCTTTTGCAAATTGTGCTGTTTGGAGAATAAAGATATCGTCATTGTCTGCATAGCCAGAGGAGCTATGAATTACTCTTTCTGTTGGTGTGTGTTTCTCAAGTAAAACACCCAAGGAGTTTCTTCTCTTGATCAGGATTTTCCCAGATCCTGCGATAAAAAGATAAAGGAGATCATCTTTGAAGTAGCAGAGACAGAAGCTTAATTCGATATGTTCTGGAAGTGTTTTAATGCTTTCAGCAATTGCCTGTTTTATTCCATCGAGGTTCTTGTCTTCAAGAGTAAAAAATTCTGCTTCAAGATTGCTAAAAATTGTTTTGCCAAGGGTAGGGAGTGACTGTATTTCCTCAGTTGTTTGTGCAAGCGAAAGAGAGGCAAAAAGGTTCCCTGCATTATATGCTTGTGACCAGGCGATATCTGTTGGTGTTGCCACCAATTTGGCGTACGCTAAGCGTTGCTTGACAATATGCAATGAGTCGGGCATTACCTTATACTATAACAAGCGCAAGTAAAAAAAGCGAGAGAGCGAGCAAAAACTGTATTATAGCCACAATTTGTATTGTCACCGAAGCATGAGCAGAAGCTATATGAAGTATCCTATTAAATGCCCGAATACGATTCACCACAATAAAAGTAAAAATAACATACACAAGTAAAAGAATTAAAATAGGAATCTTAAAGAGAAGAATCCCATTGGTAAAAATAAGATCTGTAATGCTTGCTAGCTCCATTACTCTTTTCCTCCTGTTGCGATACGCAAATCACTAATGATATCGGTCACTTTTGTTGGATTGGGGGCTGCAATAAATTCAAAATTTGCCCGAAAAGCTTCTGTTTGCAGATGAACATCACCAAAATTAAAGAAACTTTGAAAAAATCCATTCTGGGTAAATTTGACATCAACAAGTTCGCTAAAGTTTGCGGCAGCGGTATTGTGTTCCAAAATATTACTGGTATCCAAATCAACGAGTCTTTTTTGTGTAACAATGCCAATATTATAAAACCAAGAGACAAATTGAGAAAAAGCGTAGGCAAAAACAATGAGGTAATAAAATGCAGTAATAACGAACAAAAGAGAAGGGGGGATATCCAATGGAAGAGCCGTTGGAAGGAGTGTCAGAAGGGAGAAAAGTGGTGGGATAAAACACAGAAGAACTACTGCAAGTACCCAGGGAACATTGGTAATGATATGTCGTCGTAAAAAAAGAATAATTATCTCATCCTCCTCCTGGTTAACAAAGCTCAGTCCTTGTGGTCGCACGCAATAGGCACTGAGAAGCCCCATGGTATGTTTTTTGGTATGCAATAAATGGTCGACAGAACCTTTTGCAGCATCTGATGGGTGAACTATCTTTGTCTCTTGGGCAGGAAGTTCTGTTTTATTTTCAATAAAAATATCTGGCATAGTTGCTATTTCTTTTCTATATTAAAGAATGAGAAACCAGTTTGCGGGATACGAACATATCCCGGTCCACGCAAATTCAATGCCGTTTTAAATTCACTACCGCTAAAGGTTACCCCATTGATGGTGACACTATTTGTTGTTCCATCTCCTAAAGAGACGGTGAGACTCGTTGCTTCTTTGATGCCTCCTTTTCCTGCAACTAAGGAATAGAGTTCATCTTGACTATACGGATTACCACCCCAACAAGCTGTTGTTGTTGGCGTAATTCTATTAGTATCAATATCGGCTGTTTTAAGCGCTATTGCTGCATTAACAATATCTGCCATTTCTGTCGGGCTTAGCCATGGGGCAGTTCTTCCACAGGTATTTCCTGTGTTTGTATACCCTTCTCTCCACCATGCTTTATAGAGCCAAGGAGAACCTCCCAGTTTTTCATAGGCTTTATCAACGAAGTTTGAGCCACCGCTGCCATCGGTAGTATCCCAACCGCTTGTATTACTAAATCCTCCATGCGTTGACGCGTATTGCGTGGATACAGGATTGCCGCTACCGTCGACAAGTACCCAACCTTTCGTTTCGTTGACAGCTTGCTCCCAAGCGCCTCCTTTCCGTTCATTTTTAAATACCTGACATGAAGCAGAGGATGTGCAAATAGATTTTTGTCCGCCATTCGATCGTAAAATAGCGTATGTTCGAGCTGTAATTGCTTGAGCTTTTAATGCATTGATATGCCAACTGCTTGACATCTCATAAATACCATGCAGATATTGATCTTCAAAGGGCATTGATCCAAACCCATCTACCATAATTGTTCCCATCACAGCATAGTCTTTTTTAAGTGTCAAATTGGGATAATATGCTTTGAGGATATCTTCAACTGATTGCCCAGCTTCGGCTCGAGCTCTCGCACCGTATTGACTCATACCGTTTCTATGTGTATATGCACCAAAAGAAAAAATACCAAATGAGCCAACTGGTGCAGCGGCTCTAAATCCTGCAATGGAAGAGGCCTGTTCGTCTGCTAGTTCATTATCGCCACTCATGGTAAATCCCTCGCCACTTTTTGCGGAAATGATTGATTGTTGTTTTGCCGAAAGATCTGCAATTTTTCCTGAAACTTCTGATTGATACGACTTTGCTTCTCCGACAATTTTATCAAGCTTTGCTGATTGTTCATCAAGATTTGCTTTGGTAGCAATAAGCCATTGTTGTTCTTGTTCAAGTTTTTGCTGTTTTTCTTCAAGGTCCACCAATGTCAATGCAAGATTCATAATAATAGCCTTGTCTTGGTCTGTGCGAGCTTTCTGATACGCAAGATTTTGAGTAATTTCTGATGCCGAATCACTGGAGAGAAAGGTGAGAAAAGGGGAATCATAATAACTCTTCACATAAAAATTTCTAATCGTTTGAGAAATCATTTTTTCTTTTTCAGCAAGGTTTTTGTAGCTCGAATCAATTTCTTTTTTCTTAATGACAGCATTTCTTTCGACTGTCGCAACGTGTGTTTTAATACCTTCAATTTGCGACTGCATTGTTTTGAGTTGCGATTCAAGTGGTTTTGTTGCTGCAACTGATTTGTTTAGTTCCTCCGTAAGTTGTGATAATTCCTGATTAATTCGATCGAGGTTACCCTGTGAGGTATCTACTGATTGTGCAAACACCCGCATCCCTGTCCCAAAAGAAAACAGACTAATAAGCATCATGCCAAGGATAACAAGGAGTTTTTTGATGGGCATAGTACTATTATAGCAAATAAATGCAATTGATTCCCAAACAAAAGAAAATATGCTACTATGAGTAAAATCTGCTCGGAATACGATGCAGAGCCTGATCTACATGCAAGAAGGAACAGCAGAACACTTACCAGCATCACTTGAAAAATCGGCCTCTCGCTCACAGTTTTTGATGCCGTTTTTTGTGATCGTGGCGCTTATTGTGGCACTCCTTACGGGACTCTATCTTCTTGGCGCGACAACCAAAAAAGATACGCCACTCCTTTCGGCAAAGCCTACCGCAACGACTGTTCCAACCCTGACATTTGTTCCAACTGCTTCGCAAACGATACCCACACCGCTTGCTCGGAAAGATTTCTCTATAATCGTTCTTAATGGAAGTGGCATTGCTGGTTCTGCTGGTGGGATTTCTTCACAGTTACAATCGTTGGGCTATACGATTACTCGGACAGGCAATGCAGCGCGTTTCAACTATCAAGGAATAACGATTCTCTTACAAGAAAAAGAGAGTCCTTACCTTGCGCAGCTACAAACAGATATTGAGGAAGCCGCAGCAGGGAAGACAATAACGGTTGAAACTGATGAAACAATTACAACGGATGCTGAGGTTATTGTGGGAAGATAATATGAAAGTATATTTAGCAACTGATCATTCAGGAGTTACGCTCAAAAATACGGTCAAAACTTTTCTTGAAGAGAAAGGGTATGTAGTTGAGGATTGTGGGGCGTATACGTTTGATAAAAATGATGACTATCCAGACTTTATCACAAAAGCAGCAAAAGCGGTCTCTGCTGATCCTGAGAATAGTCGAGGCATTATCTTTGGTGGCTCTGGACAGGGGGAAGCAATCGTTGCAAATAAGTTTGCAGGTGTTCGTTGTGCGATATTCTCTACCCCCGTACTTCCTACACAAGCGATAAATGCAGAAGGCAGAGAAAGTACTGATCCTTTTGAGATTGTGAAGCTTACTCGGGAGCATAATGGTGCCAATATGCTTTCTCTTGCGGTGCGGTTTCTCAAAGAGGAAGACGCTCTTCATGCTGTACAGATATGGTTGGAAACAGCCAATCCATCCAATGAAAGACATCTACGAAGAATAGAAAAGATCAAGAAACTTGAAGAGACAATGTAACAAATGCGTTCGGGACGAAAAATATTTTTCCGTTGCAGTTCGCATTGTTATAAAGACAAAAGGAGCTCAGGTGCAACCAAAACATTTTTGCACCTTACGCGTTGAAGGAGATAAGTAATATGTATGAAATAATTCCAAGTCCTGGGACAAACAACAAAGATTGGGCAGAAATGGAGAAAAAGATTGAGCTCGTAAAGCCATTTTCTCGAACGATCCATATCGATGTTGTTGATGGAAAGTTTGCTCCGCATACTACCTTTGCTGATCCAGCTCCATTTGTGAAGTATACCCAAAACACTCCTGCAAGCGAGAATAGCCTTCTGTTTGAAGTGCATTTGATGGTTGATGAGCCAATCAATCATTTGCAACGCTGGGCGGATGCAGGCTTTCATCGCTTCATTGGGCATGTCGAAAAAATGTCTGATCAAGTCGCTTTTGTGGCGGCAGCACAGCATTTTGGAGAAGTAGGGCTCGCGCTTGATAAACAGACTTCAATTGATGGGATTACGATTGATCTTGAAAATCTTGATACCGTGCTTGTGATGACCATTCAAGCGGGTCACTCCGGACAATTGTTTGAGGAAGACCTGTTACAGAAAGTTGAGAAGCTTTCTCAACAGACGAGTATACCGATTGAGGTCGATGGGGGGATCAATGATGAGACAATCTCGATAGCTGCTGCTCATGGAGCGAGTCGTTTTGTTGCGACAAGTTTTCTCTATAACTTACAAACTCCGCAACAACAATATGATTTGTTAAAAAAAGAATTAAAAATACGTTAGCATACTATTGTCGTGAATAGCCTCCTTGCGACGGTGTCCGAAATCCACAACGCCCTGCAGGTTCGGTGCCAGTAATGAAGTATTCTTTGTTACCTCTGCAGTTTCTTTCGATGATATTTTGTGGTTTACTCAATGGTTCATCTTTTGTATCCGTGAGTAGCTTTGCCATAATCGTATGCCAGATTGGTGCGGCACCCGTAATTCCTGATGTAAATCCTGGACTCATAGGTGTATTATTGTTATTACCCACCCACACAGCCACCAGATAAGAAGGGGTATAGCCAATCGTCCAGTTATCTCGTTTGTCATCAGTGGTTCCTGTTTTAACCGAGACGGTTTTTCCTGGTATTTCAAGCGGTGAGTACCTTCCAAATGCCCAGGATCGAGCTTGATTATCTGCCAAAATATCCGAGATAATAAAGCCAACGCCTGGTTTAAGCACTTGTTCTGCTTCTGGTTCTCTTTTTTCTTCAAGGATAGTCCCTTTTGCGTCTGTTATTTTAAGAAAAGGATTGAGATTTACTCGTTTTCCGTCGTTTGCAAGCGTGCCGTATATTGTCGCCAGGTCTATCATTCGTACTTCACCTGCTCCCAAGGTGAGAGAAAGTCCATAGTCTTCCGGTTTTCCCCACGTGGTAATTCCCATGTCTTTTGCCAACTGCACCATCGTAGCTATTCCAATTGCATCTAGTGTCTTAACAGCAGGGATATTGTATGAATTAGCCAGTGCGTACCGCAGTGGAATATCTCCATGAAATCGTCCATCATAATTTACGGGAGAGTATGGGGTGTCGTATTCCCCATACGTTACGGGTGTATCTTCAAGAAGTGATGCTGCCGTAAATCCTTCCATAAGCGCCGCCGCATAGGTAACCACTTTAATAGATGATCCAGGTTGTCTTCTCGCAATCGTTAGATTAACGTTTCCCCAGGTTGGGTCGTCGAAATCATGGCTTCCGACCATAGCCAGTACATCACCATTTTTGGGGTTTGTTACTAAAGTTGCTCCATTAGTGAGATTAAGTGCAGCTTCTTTTTCAACCTCATCTTTAACCGCGTCTTCTGCAAACTTTTGTGTAGCAAGATCAAGTGTTGTATAGATGCTGAGCCCTCCTTTTTCTACCATGGCGATACCATATTTGTCTGTCAGCAAGTTTTTAACATAGGTAATAAAATGAGGTGCATGAATGGCTGTATAAGCATTTTGGAATTGAAGCGCTTCTTTGGTTGCTTGGGAAGCTTCTTTTGGTGAGATGTAGCCTTCTTCAAGCATACTGGCTAGTACTTTCTTTTGTCGTACTTTCCAGGCATCAGGAGTGGGTCCATATGGAGAGTAGATACTTGGTGCAGCTGTTAGTCCTGCCAAAAAAGCACTTTCTGCCAGTGACAGGTCAGTCACTGGCTTTGCAAAGTACAATTCTGCGGCAGCTTGTGCTCCCCATGCTGTTCCACCATACGGCACCTGGTTAAAATACATTTCAAGAATTTGGTCTTTGGTATAGAGTTGCTCTGCCCAGAATGCAAGGATAATTTCTTTTACTTTACGAGTGATTGTTCGCTCCGGAGTGAGTAGCGAGGATTTGATCAATTGTTGGGTAATCGTTGAGCCGCCTTGCTTCGATGATCCTGAAATAGTTTCTTTCAATGCTCGGACAATTGCCTGTATATCGAACCCTGGATGATGGTAGAAATTTTTATCCTCAATAGCAATGGTTGCTTCTTTAAGCGAAGGAGGAATCTCTTTGAGTGAGACCATCTCTCGGTCCTGGTTTGCATAAATTTCAGCAAGAAGTTTTCCGTGACGGTCATAGATATGCGATGTTTGTGGAATTGCTCGGTAGGTAAGTTGACTTGGATTGGGTAGCTCTTGAAGAAAAATAAAGAATGTGAGTGGTAAAAAAAGAAAAACAAAGGAGCATAAACTTCCGAGAACTATATATGTCGTTTTTGAACGTAGTGATGCTTGTAATGGCTTTCTTCCTCGTCGTCTATGGAGTAAATGTTTTTTTGAAAAAAGGCGAAGGTATCTCAAGGTTCTCTTTTTTTTTGCTTCTACAGTTAGTTTTTCTATTTGAGAGACAATATCTGTTCGTAGTACTCCTACATGACGAGATTGCTGAGCTACAAAAGCACATATCCAGGAAATACTTTTTTGTACACAAGATTCAATCCCTATGAGAAAAAATAAGCACCAAAAAATAGCACGCAAAAAAATCCGCATAAACTAAAAAAACCTCTTCTGTTCAGGACACTGGGAAAATAGTTAGGGGCGTGTTCTGTGTCAGCCCAAAATAATTATACAAAAGTAGTCATTCTTTGGGAAGGAGATAGAGAAGCCTTTCTTTTCTTTCTTACAAAAGACCTTTTCTTTCTTACAATCATCTTAGGTCTAAGCCTCTGTTCATGGCAAGCAGTAAAAGAACAGCTAAGAGAGCTATAATAAGAATTAGTCCCCCAACAAACTGTAGTGTTTTTTGTCCTGATTCTCTATTGTAGCCATCCATTTTTTGTTCTTGCATATGGTGTTATCATACGAAATTTATGTATAAGAATCAATGTTCTGCTTACGGAGCTGGTGTTGGGGTGGGGGAGGGTACCGGGTGCGCGCAACTAATACAATATTTTGCCCCAGAATTGTCGATAAAGACTGATTCTTCGCGCTCTTCTACATTATCTGTTTGACCTGGTTGCGCTTGAGCGTTTGTCGCTTTATCAATCCACACTTTTTCACGGATAACTTTGCCGGTGCTTTTCTCAGGAACTCCCTTGATAAAGTATTCAAATTTATTAGCACACCCCGCTGGTTGCGCGCCACCTTCAGGAGCTGGACTTGCTGAAGGTGGCATTGACCCACGACAGGTGTATCTTCCGACAACATTGGGGGGTTTTTGGGGGATTTCTTGCTTCTTCCCATCAAGGACATGTGACATTAATGCATTCCAGATGGGCGCAGCTCCGGTAATCCCTGACACGACGCCTTGCATGGGCGTGTGATCATTATTGCCTACCCAAACAGCTATCAGATAAGAAGGTGTATAACCAATCGTCCAGTTGTCACGGTAGTCATTGGTGGTTCCTGTTTTAACAGACACACGTTGATTGGGGATCCGTAGCTCTGAGTTTGTCCCAAATGCAGGAGCACGAGCATTATTGTCTGCCAGCATGTCTGAGATGATATAGGCGACCTCCGATGGGATTACTTTCTCCCCAAAAATAGGACTTTTTGGTGGTTTATATTCTTCAAGTACCTTTCCATCTCTATCGGTTACTTTGAGAATAGGATGAAGGTCAACCCTGTATCCTTGATTGGCAAATACCCCAAAGGCTGTGGCCATATCTGTCATCATAACCTCTCCACCACCAAGAGTAAGTGAAAGGCCATATCTACTTGGATCGGTAAAGGTTGTCAGACCCATTGCAGAAGCAGTTGCAATCATGGCATCAAGGCCATTGAGCTTAAGCATTTGGACAGCAGGAATGTTGTACGAATTAGCAAGTGCTTCCCTCATTTGGACGACTCCATGAAAATTTCCATCATAATTACGTGGGCAATATGATTTCCCTCCTGGATTCGGAAAACAGATCGCTTGATCAAGAAATGGTGTAGCAGCTGTATATCCTTTGATAAGTCCGACTGCATAGTTAATTGGTTTAATTGATGAACCCGGTTGGAGTTTTGCGAGTGTAATATTGACATTGCCATGTTCACTATCAAAATAGTCGGTGCTTCCGACCATCGCTAGTATCTCTCCAGTTCCTGGTTTAGTAATAAGTGCTCCACCATTACCAACCTTATTTCTTTTAAGAGCAGCAACCTCTGCTGCGACGGTTGCTTGTGCATGTTCTTGTAGAGTAAGATCCAAACTTGTTTGCACCTTAAGACCACCTTGTTCAACAACTTGCTCACCATATTTTTTGACCAGAAGATCCCGTACATAAAAAACAAAGTGGGGAGCTTTAATAGGGTTACTGATCTTTTCAAAGACGAGTTTTTCTTTCATGGCAGCGTCTCGTTGTTCTTTGGTAATGTAACCTTGATCATACATACGGCGGAGAATTTCTTCTTGTCGCTCCTTGCCTTTTTCAGGATGTGAGCCATACGGAGAGAGGACACTCGGCGCTTCTGGTAATCCAGCTAGGTAAGCACTTTCTGCCAGTGTAAGATCTTTGGCTGATTTGCCGAGGAATGTTTGCGCTGCTGCTTCAGCTCCATAGGAGGTTCCTCCATAAGGGACCTGGTTAAGATACATTTCAAGAATTTGATCTTTGGAATAGAGTAATTCAGTGGCAAATGCAAGGATGATCTCTTTCACTTTACGGGTAATCGTTCTTTCAGGGCTAAGCAGGCTATTTTTTACCAATTGCTGTGTCAATGTAGAACCACCTTCCAGTCTTTTGTGTACCATTGTTGCGTATGCTGCTCTTGCAATACCTCTGAAATCAATTGCTCCGTGACGATAGAAATCCTTATCTTCAACGGCTATCGTTGCTTGTTGCAGGTGCTTTGGCATGTTCGAAAGTGGGATAAAGGTTTGGTTGCGATCAGAATATAATGTATAGAGAAGCTTTCCATTTCTGTCATACATGTGCGTTGAGTAAGAACCTGTGGTTTGGTTGAGTCCTGTAGGCGAAGGGAGATCTTTCAAAATGATAAAGTAAAAAATACCTAAAAGAATAAGCCCAATAACCAAAAGTGGTACGAGAACAAATAATGCCCTTTTTTTTGTGGGGCGAGGTATCTTTATCTTTTTTACTACCTTTTTGTATTTCTTGATCATAGCCTTATTTTCGCGAATCCTTTATATTGTATCAGATGGTGGGACTCGTGGACAAATAGTTATTACGGTATAATACTAGAATCAGTAAACAATGTATGGAACTTTTTAGTAACTTTTTTTCGTCTCTCAGTAGTAGTGTAAGTCTTTTTGACATACTGATTGTCTGCATCTTCCTTTTTTATGCCTATGAAGGGTATGCCCTTGGAGTGATTCTTGCTTCGGTTGATCTTACAAGCTTCATTCTTTCCTTTACGCTTGCTTTAAAAACATATACTATTGTTGCTGATTGGCTCATGCACTTTTTTGGGCTACCATTGGGACTTGCCAATGCGTTAGGTTTCTTTCTCGTGGCTTTTGTCAGTGAGATTAGTATTAATATTCTTTTGCGAAAGGGAATACGATATATCCCAACGGTAAATCCTGCTCGTCCAATTGCTCGAGGTTTTGCTCGGGTAAACCATCTTTTGGGTATTCTTCCAGGTTTCGCTTCTGCTTTTATCATCTTATCCTTTCTTCTCAGTATTATTGTAGCCTTGCCTTCCTCTCCTATGATAAAGCAGTTAGTTACACATTCTGCCCTTGGTTCTCACCTTGTCGCCAATACCTCTCTCTTTGAAAAGCGTCTTAATGACATCTTTGGTGGAGCATTTAGTGAAACGCTTAATTTCCTTACTATTGAGCCAGAGAGTAATGAAATGGTAAAGCTACAGTTTCAGGTAACTGATGGAATAGTCGATCCAGAGGGGGAACAAGCGATGTTTCGTGCAGTAAACACCGAACGTCAGCGAGCAGGTTTACATCTGCTTTCTTTTGACGATAGTTTACGCGATGTTGCACGAGCACATTCTCAAGATATGCTTGAGCGAGGATATTTCTCTCATTATACCCCTGATGGTATTTCTCCATTTGATAGGATGAGTGCAGCGGGGATTGAATTCCTCAATGCAGGAGAGAACTTGGCACTTGCTCCAACAACGCCGCTTGCCATGCAGGGACTGATGAATAGTCCGGGACATCGGGCAAATATTCTGAATCCAAATTTTAATAAGATAGGTATTGGAGTTATTGATGGGGGTATGTATGGGAAAATGTATAGTCAGGAGTTTACTAATTGATTATCTTTTGAGAGCTTCGAGTCCAGGGAGTGTTCCTTTCTCAATAAATTCAAGCATGGCTCCTCCTCCTGTTGAAAGATGAGTGATTTTGTTGAGATCTTTTTTGTCAGCAATTGCGGTTAGTGTATCTCCACCTCCGATAATGCTTACTGCTTGTTTATTGTGGGTGATGGTATGATAAATAAAGTCAGTTCCTTGTCTATAGGATGGATTTTCAAAAAGTCCAACTGGCCCGTTCCAGATAATCGTGTTTGCCTTTGCGATAATTGTTCCAATAAGGGCTTTACTGTTTGGTCCGATATCAAGAATCGAGAGATCTGATGGTATTTTTTCTCCAACTTGTGTTATTTTATCTGCTTTTGTAGTGTCTTGCGGTTTGCCTACTAAGACATCTGTTGGAAGAATAATTGCGGTTTGTTTTTGTGCAGCGAGATAAAGAAGTTGCCTGGCTTTCAAAACCATTTCATATTCACAAATACTTTTGGCAATACTATAACGCTGTGCACGAAAGAAGACATTGGCAAGTCCGCCACCAAGGATCACATAATCAGCTTTTTCAATAAGTTTATTAATAAGGCTGATCTTTGTTGAGATCTTTGACCCTCCAATAATGGCAACCAAGGGACGCTTTGGTCGCTTAATTGCCTTATCAAGTGCTTGTACTTCAGATTTAAGCAGGAGGCCGCCGTAAGAAGGAAGAATGAGTGGTACACTTACCACAGATGCTTCTGTTCTATGTGACATCGCAAAAGCGTCATTAACGTAGACATCAGCAAGCAGTGCCAGTTTCTGTGCAAATTCTAGGGTATTGAGCTTCTCATCGGGGTAAAATCGGATATTTTCCAAGACAAAGATCTCGTTTAGTTTTTGGTGTGCAAATGTTGCTTGCGACTCTTTGAGAAAATCTTTTATCAGTCGTATTTTTGTATTAGGCAAATAGTCCTGTAGTCTCTTGACGACAATAGCAAGGGATCTTGTCGGGTCAGGTTTTACTGGTCGTCCAAGTTTTGCGACACAAATAATACGGTTATTACCAGCAAGTAATTGCTTTATCGTTGGAATGTTGCTTCGAATACGAACGTCATCGGCAATTTCGTTCTGGTGGGTGAGGGAGACATCAAAATCTGCCCGAAGAAGTATTCGTTTGTTTTTAATATCTGCATTGTCGATGTAAGAGATTTTTTTCATACGTACATTCTCGTAGTCGCTTTGTACGAAAAATGTTTTTCCGTTGGAGTTCGCGTTATTAGAAAGAGAAAGTGCTCAGATGCAACCAAAACATTTTTGTACCTCGCTCTTACGAATATGCTCTACTTCTCTGGCTGATAATGATGTTCTGTCTTCATGAAGCGTATTGTTCCTGAGGTACCTCTAATAACCAAAGAGTGGGTGATGATCTTATTTCCTTTTACGACAACCCCTTCAAGCAGTGGTCCTTCAATCACTCCTGTTGCCGTGAATGTGAGCTCATCACCTTTTGCTAACTCTGCAACACTTAATATTTTTGTAGAATCAGTGATTCCAGCCTCTTTAAGCAGTTGATTCTCACTTTCTTTTTGGGGAGCAAATCGGCAGAGAAGCTGTCCACCCAGTGTCTTGATAGCAGTTGCTGCGAGGACTGCCTCAGCGCTTGCCCCAATGCCTAGGAGCAGGTCAATCGGATTATCATCCATGCAGGGAGCAATGGCTGCCGCGATATCTCCATCAGTGATAAGCCTTACTCGTGCTCCCGTTTCTCGAATCTCGGCGATAAGTTTCTGGTGACGTTCTCGATCCAGTACTACGACGGTAACTTCTCTTGGGTCTTTGCCAAGTGCTTTTGCAACGTTAGCAATGTTTACCTTTGTAGGGGCATCCAGGTCAATGACTTTTGCAGCTATTGATCCAGCTGCAATTTTTTCCATGTACATGTCAGGAGCGTGGAGGAGGGAACCTTTTGCTCCAGCAGCGATAACCGTTAGAGCATTATATCGACCGTAAGCAACACTGTCAGTACACTCCAATGGATCAATTGCGAGATCCATAATTGGTTGTTTTCCTTTACCAACTTGCTCTCCTGTATAGAGCATGGGAGCTTCATCCTTTCTTCCTTCACCGATAACTACCGTCCCATGGAAGTCTATTTGGTTAAACCTGGATCGCATTTCATTTACGGCTGCTTGATCGGCAGCATGTTTGTCTCCACGTCCAATCCACTGACTGGCAGCAATAGCCGCTGCTTCAGTTACTCTGACAAATTCAAGTGCAAGATTTCGTGTGTACTGTTGCATAGTGTTTAGTATATCTGGTTAGTGTTGTTTTCTCCATGCTTTCGCAAGCCGAGTAAGAGCCAGCATATATGCTGCTTCTCGAAGTGGCGTTTTATAGGTGCTACTGATTGCTACGAGTTCTTTTACGGTGTTCTTCATTTTCTTGTGTAACTTAGTAAAAACAACTTGCTTTGTCCACTTTTGTTGCTTAATATTTTGTTCCCATTCAAAGGAGCTGACAACGACCCCTCCAGCATTTGCGAGGATATCTGGAATCACCGTAACTCCTCGTTGGCTAAGAATGTCGTTTGCTTCAGCTGTCGTTGGTGCATTGGCCATTTCAAGTACAACAGATGCTTGCATCTTTTTTGCAATCTCTGGAGTAATTGCATTCTCAAGGGCTGCTGGGATGACAATATCTACCGGGAGTGTGAGAATGTTGGCAGGAGAGATATCTTTGCCTTTGAGCATTTTCTTATTTGCAATATCGCATACTGAGCCGACACAATAGCAGCCGGCAAGAAGCCCCGTTGCTTCTTTGCATTTTTGTACAGCCTCAAGATCTTCAATACCTTCAGGGATATAGATTCCTCCTTTGGAATCCGCTATCGCGACAATTTTCATGCCTGCCTGCTGAAGAAAGGTCGCAATAAACCTGCCTACATTACCAAAACCTTGTATCCCGACAGTCATCCCTTTGGGTTTTTTGCCGGTGAGTTTTAGGTATTCCAATAGGGCATAACTTCCACCAAGTCCTGTGGCTTCAGTCCTTCCCTCAGAACCACCGGCGGTAATCGGTTTCCCTGTTACTACGGCTGACAAATACGTGTCATCCCGAACTTGTTTCGGGATCTTTTTATAACCTAAAGAAGATGCTGAAACGAGTTCAGCATGACATTTTTTAAACTCATCAGCAATCCAGCTCATGATCTTAGGATTCGTATTGACGTCAGGAGCTGGTACATCAAAATAAGGTCCAATAGTGGGACCAAGTCTCCTCGTAAAGAGCCTCGTTAGTCGTCCAAGCTCTGCTTCGGAAAGTGATTTGGGATCAATCGTAATGCCCCCCTTACCGCCGCCAAACGGGATGCCAAGGAGGGCATTCTTCATGGTCATGAGAAAGGCGAGTGCTTTAACTTCATCCGTCGACACCTGCGGATGATATCGCAGTCCACCTTTATACGGCCCTAAGATGCTGCTATGTTGGATACGATAGCCAGTGACCGTGAGAATGTCATTGGTATCACGAACAAAAGGAAGCGATACTTCAATAATTCGTTCTGGTTCAGACAGGTTAGCTAGTAGTAATGGGTCAATACCGAGCCGTTCTCCAGCTTTTTTCAGTTGTTGTTTGGCAGCCAGCCAAGGGTTATGTACCATAGATTTGGATTGTACTGCCTGCCTAGGAGACATGCTAGACATTTTTCTGACGTCAGGAGATAGTAATTTACCCCTTGCAGTAAAAAAAAGAGGAGTATATACTCAATATATGATTCGTGTCGCGATTAATGGGTATGGAAGAATCGGGCGAGTAGCTCATCGAGTTATCACGCAATGGCACAGCCAGGATATTGAAATTGCGGCGATAAACGCAGGTTCCTCAACCGATATTAACGGATGGATGTACCTCCTCAAATACGATAGTGTGTATGGCTTATTGCCTTTTGATGTTAGTGTAAAGCCAAGTACTGATCCTGCAAATACGGCACTGCTTGGTTCATTGGTGATTGATGGGAAGGAGATTCCTGTTTACTCCCAGAAGGATCCGTCACAACTTCCCTGGAAAGACCTTAATGTCGATGTTGTTATTGAATCAACCGGTGTCTTTACGACTGCTGATAAGTTGCAAGCACATATTACTGCTGGCGCAAAGGCAGTCGTCCTATCAGCTCCTGCAAAAGGAGAAGGGATCCCTACCTATGTTATCTCGGTAAATGATGCCGATTATGCAGGAGAGAAGATTATTAGTAACGCATCTTGTACCACCAACTGTATTACCCCGGTTGCAAAGATACTTCAGGATCATTTTGGTATTGATAAAGCAATGATGACTACCGTTCATGGCTATACCTCTGATCAGCGACTCCAGGATAGTGGTCACAAAGACTACCGCCGTTCTCGAGCTGCAGCTCTCAGTATTATTCCGACTTCAACTGGTGCAACGGTTGCTGCTGCTGAATCACTGCCTGCGCTCAAAGGAATCTTTGGTGGATTATCGCTTCGTGTCCCGGTTCCTGTCGGTTCTTTGTCAGACTTTACTTTCCTTCTCAAAAAAGACGTAACCAAAGAAGAGGTAAATGATGTGTTGACCAAAGAAGCAGAAAATCCTTTATACAAAGGAGTGCTTGCCGTTACGACAGATCCACTTGTATCAAGTGATATTATTGGTAATTCTCACTCAAGCATTGTAGACCTTTCATTGACCCAGGTAGTAGGGGGCAATATGGTTAAAGTAATAGCATGGTATGACAACGAGTATGGTTACGCAAATAGATTAATTGAAGAAGCCATAATGGTTGCCCAGCAGGTTGGCCAAGCACCTACGCCAGCTCCTTCTCAGCCCGTGAGTCCAGCACCAGAGGTACCTGCTCCAGTAGCAGAAACTCCGGCTTCAGCTGCTCCAGTCGCTTCCGCTTCCGCGTCAACGTCATTAACCGATATGTTCGGTTCACTTGGTCAATCATCGACCCCCCCTTCAGCTAGCCCATCTACAGCACCAAGTGTCTCACCAGCTCCACTTTCTGGCTCTTTTGCCCCGCCAGCTCCACCAGCGTCACAAACTACTGAGACACCAGCTGCCCCTCCTGCTCCAGTACCATCAGAGGAACAGAAGAACCAACAATAGGATAATTTTATGCAAAAGCCTACAGACTTATCTGCTATCAGATTAATTACTGTGTCCGGACGTATTGGTGCCGGTTCTACTTCGTTGGGAAAACATTTAGCTCAAAAACTTGCATGGAAGCATCTTGAAGGGGGAGAGATCTTCTGGGAAGCTATACGTAAGCGGATGGATGTCGCGACAAAAGATACCAATCTTCGTGCGGACGAGGAAGATCAATTATTTGATAACCAATTGGAAAACATCTTGACGAAAGATAATCATATCGTTGTTGAAGCAAAACTCGCAGGTTTTTTTGCGCAAAAGAAACCTGGTGTTTTTAAGGTAGGGGTAGTTTGTGAAGATCAAGAGGACAACGATCAAACAGAAATTCGTATTGATCGATTAGTTAATCGTGAACATATTACTGTGCACGAAGCAAAAGAAGAGGTGATTGAAAGAGAACAAAACGATCTTACTAAATGGCGCAGGTTATATGTAAATAACGATCCCGATTGGGTCTATTGGCAGAAGGACTATTTTGATCTTGTAGTAAATACTTATGAGCATGATCCTGAAGAAAGCTTGGCGTTAGTCCTTAAAGCCATTGGGTATCGTGAAGCATAATGCATATGCGAGTGGGAAGCATTATTGGAGTTTGTTTATTCTTGACCATGGTTCCTTCGTCTGTATTTGCTCAAGAGCTAGCTGCTCAGACAGAGAATTCTTATCAACTGCCTTATCCTGGAGTTCTTCCCGGGCAAACACTGTATCCGTTTAAAGAGATAAAAGAGTCATTGCAAGGATTTTTTATCGCAGATCCTTATCAGAAAGCTGTTTTTTCTCTTGAACAAGCAGAGAAGTATATGCAAGGAGCGTACTTGCTCTTTTTTGCTAAGGAACATTCCAAGGAGAATCTTACAGCTACGTTAAAAAAAGCAGCATTTTATAGCCAGGAAACGTTTGGCCTTTCTCAGGATGCTTCTAAGCAGGGGAAAGATGGCCATATTGTCATTGATAGACTCTTGCATTTGTTGGAAAAGCAGGAAGAATTACTTGATAGTATGCTGGCTAATACACCTGTTGTAAATAAGGAAGAGCAAACAATTGTGCAGGAATATAAAAAGAGCGCATTGAGCTTACGTGTATCCATTTACAAGTACCAGGTTTTGCAGAAGAAGAAATCATTGTAAGAAAAAGCGAGCATTAATTCTTCCACAAAGCTAATGATATAGTTTGATCCGCATTTTTCTAGTTGCAACTATAGATGTAGTGCTCTATGATTTTTCTTGGCACTAGATCCAGCGTCTGCGGAGAAAGACCCAGCGCTAGAGAAGAGAGCTCAAGCATACGAATGCACTGCCCATATTGCGGAAACAAAGGCTCAGAGGTTGTTGAAACACGCGAGAGTTCAGACATGGATACTATCAGGCGAAGAAGATCCTGTCTTGTCTGCGCGAAGCGATTTACGACCTATGAGCGGGTAGAGAATATCCAGCTTATTGTTATCAAACGAGACAATCGGCGAGAAAAGTTTAATCGGGAAAAGTTAAAACAAGGTATTTTAAAAGCTTGTGAGAAGACAACAATTCCGACAGAAGAAATCGAGAGAATCGTGACTGAAATAACCAGAGAAGTGCGAGGATCAGGGTCACTTGAGGTAGAGAGTAAAATTATTGGTGAAATGATTGCCAAACGTCTCAAGGAGTTAGATAAAGTTGCGTATATCCGTTTCGCAAGTGTCTTTAAACGGTTTGTCGACGTTGAAGAGTTTGAAAAAGAAGTGAAAGGAATTAAATAACTATGAAATTAGATGGTATAAGACAAAAAGTATTTTTGGATCGATATTCATTGAAAGATGAAGAAGGGAAACCCACGGAGCCAACACCTGTTGAAATGTGGCAGCGGGTAGCACGGGGGATTGCCGAGAACGAAAAGAAAGGCGAGCGTCGTAAATGGGTCAAAGAATTCTATCGGGTGATGGAAGACTTCAAGTTTGTTCCGGCAGGTCGTATCCTGTCTGGTGCCGGAACAGGCTACCAGGTCACGTATTTTAACTGTTTTGTGATTCCATCACCCAAAGATTCACGCCACGGTATTTTGGAGTCACTCGGTCAGCTTGTTGAGATTCAAGCTCGCTC
The DNA here is from genome assembly GCA_038063415.1 of Patescibacteria group bacterium. Classification (GTDB taxonomy): domain Bacteria; phylum Patescibacteriota; class Microgenomatia; order Levybacterales; family UBA12049; genus JBBTVD01. Next base: position 45,708 of record JBBTVD010000011.1, on the reverse strand, counting down.
TGGTGGTGTTGGTCTTAACCTCTCTTCTCTTCGTCCAAAAGGGGCTCGGGTAAGGAAAGTAAATGGCACTTCCTCAGGTCCTGTTAATTGGGCAACGCTTTTTTCAGTCGCAACCCATGACATTGTCCAACAAGGAGGTTCTCGCCGTGGCGCAACAATGCTTATGCTTTGGGATTGGCATCCGGATATTGAAGAATTTATCACCGTGAAGCAAGACCTCACCAAGATTAATGGTGCCAACCTTTCGGTCTGTATTTCTGACGAGTTTATGGAGGCCGTAAAAGCAGATAAAGAATGGGAGCTGGTCTATCCAGATATTTCAGATTCTCGTTATGATGAAGAGTGGGATGGAGAACTCGATAAATGGAAAGCAAAAGGTGGAAAGATCAAAGTCCACAAAACCGTTAAAGCACGAGAATTGTGGGATCTTATTTGTACTGCTGCCTGGAGATCAGCAGAGCCAGGATTGCATTTCTTGGGTCGAAGTAACGCTCGCAGTAATACATGGTATTTTGAGACATTAATTGCAACCAATCCTTGTGGGGAACAGCCTCTTGGTGGTTGGGCTGTCTGTAACCTTGGAGCGATGAATTTGTCTGCCTACGTTAAAGGTTACGAACCAGGCAAAGCCGGGACGTTTGACTTCGACAGCTTTAGTCAGGATGTTAAAGTTGCGATGCGTATGCTTGATAATGTTATTGATCAAACGCATTATTTTTTTAAGGAAAACGAAGAAGTCGCCAAAGATATTCGAAGAACAGGCCTTGGTATTATGGGGCTTGCGGACGCGTTAATTAAAATGCATTTGCAATATGGGGCTGATGAAGCGCAACCAGTTATTGAAAAAATCTTTAAAACTCTTCGGGACAATGCTTACATTGCTTCATCAGAACTTGCGAAAGAAAAAGGCATTTTTCCTAAATTTGATAAAGAAAAATACATGCAAGGCTACCACATCAAAGCATTGCCAAAGAAAATTCGGGAAATGATTGAAGAACAGGGAATTCGTAACGCAGTACTTTTGACGATTGCTCCAACAGGGACAACATCGCTCGTTTCAGGTGTCAGTTCTGGTGTTGAACCAGTGTATGAATTCACGTTTAGACGTATTTGGAAAGGTGGAGAAGAGATTATGTATCATCCCTTGTATGAGGCATGGCTTAAAGAAAACCCAACGGCAGAGAGGCCAGCCTATTTCGTTGGCGCAAATGATTTGACACCGCTTGAGCATACTCGTGTCCAGGCAGTCGCGCAGGAATACATTGATTCTTCAATTTCAAAAACAGTCAATGCGCCAAATACTCACACAGTTGACGATGTGAAAACCCTGTATATGGCAGCCTATGATATGGGTCTCAAAGGAGTAACCTATATGCGAGATGGTTCTCGACAAGGAGTACTTGAAAGAATTGACCCACAAAAAGAGAAAAAGAAAGCAGAAGATGCTTTGATAACCTCAGTACAAGAGGCTCCAAGTGTTCAAGAGCCTGCTATCCCTGTAACTCCTCGTATGCCTCGTCCTATGATGCTTTCCGGTGTTACCTATAAATCAGATAGCCCAAGCGGCAAGATGTATGTCACGATTAACGAAGACGAAAAGGGGAATATGTTTGAGGTATTCATCAATCATGGCAAAAGTGGTTCAGATCTGATGGCACTGGCTGATGCCCTTGGTCGTATGATTTCTTTTGTCCTCCGTATTCATAGTGCGGTTCCTGCTCGTGAGCGAGTTCGTGAGATTGTTTCAGAGCTTACTGGTATTGGCGGTTCACGGAGCATTGGCTTTGGCGAGAATCGTGTGCGCTCACTTCCTGATGCTATTGCAAAAGTCTTGTCCAAACATTCTAACTTTAAAGTAAATGGGACGGTGCAAGATAAAGAGGTTATCAATGCGGTAACTAATGGAGAAGGTTTACACGCGAATGGTGCAGCTATTGCAGCCGATGCGCCTATTACTGAAGCTTCTCTTGCACAAAACCAATTGGCAATTCCTGATACGGGTGTAGCTATGCAAACCTCGTCCACAAGTCTCTTTGATATTTGTCCAGACTGTGGATCCAGTACTCTGGCCTATGAAGAAGGTTGTAAGAAATGCTATAGCTGTGGCTATAGTGAGTGTTAGTCATGTTCAGGCAAGTGTTGTGTAAATCAACCACAGTGCCGCTACTGTAAAGTCAGAAAACTGTACATGATGATATTGCCCGAGCAGGAAAAGCTATCATGGCATAGTCCTTCTCGGTGAGAAGGATTTTTTTATGCCTAACATCAAAAAACTCATCAGAGAAAATATTGCCATCGCCATCGTATTATTTCTTTCTTTAGTCATCGCTGCCTTACTTCCATTGATTGCTGGTGCAACTGTTCGCGTTCCCACGAGTAGTCATTCCTGGTCGCAAACCAGGAATCTATCTGTGAACGCTTCTCATTACTGGATTCCCGCCTACGCGGGAATGACAAATAAAAGAGAGAAAGGTGTGGTAGTCTAAATGGCTATTTATACTCGTACGGGAGACAAGGGGAAGACATCTCTGTTTGATGGAAAGCGCGTTCTCAAATCAGACAAACGTGTCGAAACCTATGGGACGATAGACGAACTCAACAGTTCTCTTGGAATGGTTTTGGCACACATGGGAGATAGCACATGGGAGATGGCAAACGATGTGAGAAGAGAACTAGAACAGATCCAGCATGATCTGTTTGCTATTGGTTCGGCTCTCGCTACGCCATATCCTTTGCCCGTCGTTGGGCTTGAAACTCGGCCAGCTGCTTTTGAGAAGCTCATTGATGTGATGACCGACACATTGCCAGAATTGAAGCAGTTTATTCTCCCAGGTGGAAGTCTCAGCGGTGCGTCATTACACATCTCTCGGAGCATAACACGACGTGCTGAAAGGCAGCTTGTATCACTAATGCAAGAAGAAGAGATCGATCCTGCAATTATAAAATATGTGAATCGTTTGTCTGATCTCCTCTTTACGATGGCACGATTGGTGAATCAGCAAGAAAAACAACCAGAGATAACGTGGAAAAAAAGATAAAAATGGGTGAATCAGGTGACATTCCTGAGCTGTGCCGCAACTGTAAAGCCAGATCCCCATGCCTATTTATTTTGGGCAAAAAGTCTTCCGAGCAGAAGTCCTTTTTTTGTGGACTCCTCGGAAGTTGATGCAACATGAGGAGTTTTTTTATGCAAAGAATAACAGTAGAAGCAGGAAGAAATATAAGTAAGTACGAACAGTGGAGAAATCCGCTGAATAAAAGAGAACTTTTATCAAGTGCTCAACAGCCTCGTCTTCCAGATCGTACAACTGCGTCCTTACCCGACCAATTAAAGACTGCTATTCCACTCACATTTCCTTCCTCTCGTTCTGCAGAACAGCCTGGTAAAAGAACCATTGTTGCTGGAGGCTTTCGTTCGGGAGAATGGGAATCAGGAAGTAAAGCTGCACGACTTGCCTTACGACAAGCACAGCTCGATGAAGCATTGGGGCAAACGTATAGCAGCGAAGACAGGCTCTATCGATCATTTGACGTTGCCAAAGATATCACAAGCTTGGAGATGGCAAAAGATAGGGATGCTTATCTTCAAGAATTGCGGATGATGCGGCTCAATCTCAAAACAAACCTCGTTGAACGGGTAAAATCAAATACTGTTCCAATAACCTATGAAATACGTGATGGACAATTATTTGCAGAGCTTCCTGCCGAGAATCCAGGAGAGAAGCCATCTGCCGTATCAGTTCGTACGATAATTCAAGAAGGGATTGACTACCGTCTCAGTCATGGTACGCTCGAAGCAGAGCGGGAACATGCAGAACTTGTTGGATGGATAAAGCTTGAGGCAGCGCTTGCAGATCCACAGACAGAAATAGGGACGACCTATACGGTCTTTTCTCCGCCAAGTAGTGTGATAGAAGAGGGCAAGAAGGGGGCGTATGAAAAGGCATTTATCAATACCTATACCCTCAAATCCAAAGACGGGAAAAAGTATGTAGAGCTTACTCAGCGCGATGTCGATCTGGATAAAGAGGGATATCGTAAGGCAGCGCAGCTCCTTGATCCACAGCTCTTTGTCCCTTACGATCAAGCAGCAGAGAAGCCGCTTCTGGATGCGTATCTTCTCTCTCGACCTCTTAAGGGAGAACTTCCAGCTGCAATCCTTGAGGGTAAACGGATGGAGATTCATGACTTTGAGAAGCATATTTATCATGATCCTTTATTGAAGCAAATGGTCGATTTTTATATGCAAGGAGTCGAAGATGCTGTTTTGAAATTACCAGCAACTCCCAACTGGAAAGAACTCTGTATTCGGTTTAATGCGATCCTTAATATGAGTGATCAGTTGGAAAAAGGTGAACAGAAGGATTTTTTTGAGCCTGGGAAAACATATCAAATCTTTCCGGAGGCAGATACCAATCTGATAACAGAGTTGCAAGTCATGGCGGCTGTGCACCAAATTGGTAAGCTAACTCCAGTCAAAAAGGGCGGTGCCGGCTGTCCTACGAATAGAGGATATGATGTCTCGGGCGGCAACCCCTCTTCACCGCTCATTCCTGAGGGGAGTGTTGGTTTGGCTGGTTTGGCATCAATGTTAAAGAAAAAGGACTCTTCAGAAGAGTACAGCTTTGACCATGAAGGAACTTGTGTTGTCTGCAATAGTGGGCCAACAGCAGTAGGCCCTTGTGAAATTTGTGTCCCTTGTGATGCAAAGATGGGAGGACAGGCAGCAAAAAAAGGGTATGCTCTTGCTGCATAATCTATGGAAGAAAAACAATCTTGTCAAATCTGTTATCAGATCAAATGCCGTCAGTGCGGCTGGATAGCCAGCGATGCTGAGGTAACCAAAATTCAGTCTGGGGAGATGGCTGCATGTCCTGAATGTGGATGGAGGCCTGGAGAAAGTTAGGAGTAATCATTTTGTTATTAGAATTTCAACTGTGCCTATGCTAATATGGTACTATGGATACTGCTAGTCAAACTCCACAGACACAAACTACTCCAGTTCCAGCTCAAGCAGCTGCTTCTCCTGTTGCCACTTCGGCTCCTGCAACACAACAGCCTGCGTCTCTCCCATCCATGCCGCAGGCTTCACCTGCTACTCCAACGGGGAATAAAGAATACGGAGCAATGACTGTCTCTTCTACGTCTGGAGTAGAGACTGCACCTCCACCTGTAGCCGATGAGGATGAAGATGAGCCTGTTGCTGGGCAGACTACTGCACAACCTGTCGAGGTTGAGCCAACGGCAGAAAATCAAGAGCCTCCCAAAGAAGCTCCTGCACAAACTCCTGAAGCAATTGTCCAGACGCTTCAAACGGCTCCTGCTCAGACAAAGGAAGCATTACAAGAGGTTATTAATCCACAGAAAGTTATTACTCCAGAAAAAAGCTATCCTGATGCCAAGACTGAACAAAAAAAATCAAAAATGCGTGATGCAATGAAATGGCTTGCGACCTTAATTATTTATCAGTGGCGTAAAATTGATCCTAACTTGAAAGCATAACTATGGAATTTTCACTTACTAATCCTGCGGCCATTATGACGGCACTTGTCATCACAACGGTTGTTGTCCTCGTGCTGTTAGCTGTCGGGGGGATAGGGTTTTATCTTTTTGTCCTGTGGTTACATCACCGGGGTCGTGAGGCTGAAGCTCTCGATTCAACGCTTTTACAAATTAGTCTGCCCAAGGATAACGAGATCAAAATTGATGCTGCTGAGCAAATGTTCTCCAGTCTCTATGCACTCCATAAAAGTGGCCGGTTAGAATTCTTTCGCCGGCATCCACATTTCTCTTTTGAAATTGTTGGGCGTACTGGAGATATTCGTTTCTATGTGCATGTGAGTAGTAAATATCGTGATTTTATCGAAAAACAAATCAATGGAGCCTATCCTGATGCTGATATCGTGCCGGTTACTTCTCCCGCTGCAAAACAAATGGAAGGAGCAACGCTTGGCTCAGACTATAATATTTTTACCGAGAATGGGAAGGTAGCTTTTAGTTCGCTACGCGTCAAGCATGGCAACTACCTGCCAATGAAAGTATACAAAGATCTTCCTGTTGATCCACTTTCTTCAATCACTTCTACTCTTGCCAAAATGGGAGAGGGTGAAGGGGCTGTTATCCAAATTGTGATTAGTCCAGCAGACAATAGTTGGAAGAAAACAGGTCGTAATTATATCGGAGGGGTAAAAAAGAATGAAGCAAATCCTGAAAAAGCGAGTTACCAGACTGATGCCAAAGAGCTGGAAGGGATAGAAAATAAAATAAGTAAACCAGGATTTAATACAACGGTAAGAATGGTTGTTTGTTCCATCTCACAGGATCAGGCAGATTCACATCTACGAAATCTTACCAACGCTTTTGGCCAGTTTGCTTCGTCGGTAAACAAATTCAAGAAAAACCATATTTATTTCAAAGGTTGGTTTATGCAGGACTTTATCTATCGCTATATGCCAATCTTTGGACAACAGTCAATTCTTACGAGTGAAGAGCTTGCTACTGTTTTTCATTTACCCAACAAAGGCGTGTCCACCCCGGGAATTCATTGGTTGACCTCAAAGCGAGCACCAGTTCCCTCAAACGTCCCGACTACTGGACTATTTTTGGGGAAGAGTAGTTTCCGTGGCATGACTCGTCCCGTACATATTGATATTGATGATCGCCGGCGACATACCTATATCATCGGAAAGACCGGTACTGGAAAATCCGAGTTTCTTAAATCTATGATTATGCAGGATATTATGGATGGACACGGGCTCGCTGTTATTGATCCGCACGGAGATTTAGTAGAAGATACGTTGCGATTAATTCCACCTAAGCGAGCAGAAGACGTCATACTTTTTGATCCTTCTGATCTTGAGCGGCCGATGGGTTTTAATCTACTTGAAGCAGACAATGAGCAACAAATTCACTTTGTGGCCAATTCGATCATTGGCCTTATGTATAAGTTGTTTGATCCGAACAAAACAGGTATGGTCGGTCCTCGTTTTGAACACGCGGTTCGTAATGCTATGTTGACGGTTATGTCAGAGAAGGGAAGTACTCTTATCGAGGTGGTGCGGGTGCTCACTGATCAAAAGTATGTGGAAGAACTGCTGCCAAAAGTGAAAGATCCTATCGTCAGACGTTACTGGACTGATCAGATTGCTCAAACCTCTGATTTCCACAAATCTGAAGTGCTTGATTACATCACGTCAAAATTTGGCCGATTCGTTACCAACAAAATGATCCGAAATATTATCGGTCAATCAGATAGTGCGTTTAACTTCCGAAAAGTAATGGATGAAAAAAAGATCCTGCTGATCAATCTCGCAAAAGGAAAAATTGGTGAAGAAAATTCGAACTTCTTAGGACTGGTGCTTGTGCCCAAAATCTTGGTGGCTGCGATGTCTCGTCAGGATATCCCTATGGATCAGCGAAAAGATTTCTTTCTTTATGTGGACGAGTTCCAAAACTTCGCAACTCCTGATTTCGCCCAAATTCTGTCTGAGGCTCGAAAATACCGTCTTAACCTCGTAGTTGCTAATCAGTTTATTGGACAGATGGAAGAAGAGATCAAAAACGCTATCTTCGGTAACGTCGGAACGATTGCCTCATTCCGTGTTGGTGTGACCGATGCCAACTTCTTACAACACGAATTCCAACCAACGTTTAGCGAACAGGACTTGATTAACGTCGACAAGTATAATTGCTACATGCGTACCCTCGTTGGGGGAGAGCCGACTTTGCCATTTTCACTGGATACAACTAAAGACATTGCCAAGGAGAAGGCCATGCGGAATGAACGAGTTGCACAGCTCGTTGTCGAGCTTTCCCGTCTGAAATATGCTCGAAGTGTGGATGTTGTTGAGAAGGAAATTGCTCAGCGAGCGAAGTTATAGCATTTGTTTTTTTGAGAACCGTTTGTTACAATGAGCCTCATTATGCGTCCGTAGTTCAGCGGTAGAACAGGTGTCTTATACACACCATGTCGTTGGTTCGATTCCAGCCGGACGCACCTAGAAGTTCTTCAGCTCAATTACCTGTGGTTTTTTCCCAGTGAAATCAGAGTACCCAATCCACGTTGGTGTAATCTTAAAGAGCTTCATGTCTGGATTGGAAAGGAATACCTCAGTACACGGTGTATCTTTTTTCTGTGAGAAGAGTTCTTTATAGTAAGCAACAGCAGCGGGTTCAACACTCACTGCCAGTCCTTCATATTGAAGGGTTCTCCAATAGTGTTTATCCCAGCCAATAACCATTGCGACTTGAGTATTTTGTAGAAGGTTCGTGTATTTACGAGATCCCTCGAGCGTTATAAAAAGTATTTCTAAGTTCTCAAGCTCTGCGAAAGCAATTAGTGCAGATTCCGGTTTAAGATTTTTTGGATTAACAGTAGCAATTGTGGCAAGGGTATGCTGTTTGAGAAAATTTGTGATAATTGTCTTTTCTCCAAGCCGCTTCATCCTTTAGAGCTCGCTGAGGGTTGTGGTATCTTTTGCTCGGTCTTGGACGTATTCAAGGTATCTTTCGGTTGTTGAGAGTCTTCGATGTCCAAGAATCTTTGAGAGTAGCACGAGTGAAACCCCATGCTTCAAATGATGGGCGACAAACGTATGGCGGAGGTCGTTCACTTTTGCATTTTCAATTCCGGCGATTCGGAAATATCGCTCAATCGCTGTTCTTATATTTCTGACGAGGAAAGGTTTGCCAGATTTCGTTACGAATACGTGATCATCTTCAATTTGTGGACGAGTCTGCATATATCGATGAAGAGCTTCTTTAGCAGATTTATTAATAGGGACAAGTCTCTCGGCATGTTTTTCATGAGGTCTGATAAGGAGGTCATCTGTTCTAATATCTCCAACACGCAGATCAGCGAGTTCACCAATACGAATACCAGTCTGAAGAAGGATTTCGATAATAGCGTACATTCGTGCATCATTGCGCGCAGCGTCACGAAGCGCTCTATATTCGGTTGGCTTAAGGATTCTTGGTGCAGCCAGTTCATACTGTGGATGTGATACTAAGAGGGAAGGATCATCAGTAACATACTCATTCACTTTTAAGAAACGGTAAAAAGTACGGGTAGAGTTAAGTTTACGAGAAAGTGACTTAGGTGTGTAGCCTTTTTCAGCTAATTTTCCAAGGAAAGACTGGATATCATCTTTTGAGACATCATGAATATGATGCTTTTCAAGTTCCTGAAGGAAAGAAGCGAGCTGATCAATATCTTTACCATAGGCAAGAACGGTAGCCGTTGAGTGCTTCTTTGCTTTCAAAAAATCCAAGAATTCTTTATGTGCGTCGTCTATTTTGATCGGTTTCATAAATAGTAAGTCCCATAATATCAATAAAAATGCTTATAGTCAAGCAAAAAAACGGGTTTTTGCAAATTGGTAGAAAACAGACTATGATTATATCTCACCATGGCAATAAAGAGAATAGCTTTTTTTATCGTTATTATTGCTTCGATTGTTATTATTAATAACCTCGTGAATTCTATTTATACACTGCTTCAGAAGAAAGATTTACTTGTTAGCTCACAACAATCTTTGGATAAAGAAAAACAAGAGAACCAAGAGCTTCAGAAAAAACTTGCACAAGCTTCGAAAGCACAGTTTGTCGAAGAAGAAGCACGAAATAAGCTCTTTTTGGCAAAGCCGGGAGAAGATATTGTAATCGTTCCGACAAGTATGCTTGCTCCCAGCCCTTCAGTAACGCCACCGCCTCATAGGCAAAACTGGGAAAAATGGATAGATCTCTTTTTCCCTCAAAAGTAACGATTTTCCTTCACCACAATTCAGTGAACATACCTCGGCAAAGAAGTTCTTGTTCACGGATAGGCGTTAACCGTTCAATTTGCATACCCGTTGCTAGAGAGACTTCATTTGTCAGGGCGAGCGATAGTTGTCTGGTACAGATTTTCCAGTCATTTACTTCCTGGGCAGGTTTGGTGAGAAAAAAATCAGCCAGAATTTCAGTAACATGTAAGGATCGTATGGTTTTGAACTGAAGCGTCGTTGTGTGAAAGTAGAAGAGACTCCATTCTTTATCAGTAACTTCGTAGATACGGACAATAACCTCAGATGCATCAAGAAAAATGATGCCACATTTTTGTTTCATACTCTCATGATACGAGAGAAATATCTAGTTTGTCAAGAGGCAATACTATTTCTTTTTCTCTTTGAGGAGTTTTCTTACCTCGGTAAGTTCTCGTTCAATAGAGAGGAGCTTGGCTGTAATCGTTGCTTCATCAACATTTTCTTGGGTAAAGAAAGAAAGGGGATGTTGTGTCGCGTCAGCAATTTTTTTAAGTTTACTGATTGGAGGGACACTCCGACCTTGTTCATAGGCAGAGACTGATTTATCAGAAACGCCAACACTGGCTCCTAAATCATGTTGTGATAAATGCGCCGTTTTTCGTGCTTTGCGGATACGTTGCGCAAGTTCACTGAGCTCTTTTGTCTTTTTTGATTGCTGCGTGACATCTGTCATATATTCTTATTATACTATACTTAGCATGAAAAATTCAAAGTTAAAAAGCAAGGGGAGAATTAAAGACTTACCATCTGCGCTTCGGCCGAGAGAAAAACTTATAACGGTTGGTTCAGGAAATCTTTCTGATGCAGAACTTCTGGCGATTATCCTAGGTACCGGTAGGAAAGGTCAAAATGTCCTTGCCCTGAGTGATACCTTGCTTCGTAAATATCCACTACGACAGTGGGGAAGTCTCTCCCAAGAACAGTTTGCGACTATTCCCGGCATTGGTAAAAGTAAAGCGGCTCGTTTGGCAGCAGTACTTGAGCTTGGAGAACGGATGTTTGCACCTTCCTCTTTTGCCAAAGTAGTTTTTAATTCAACAGAAGCTGCTCTGGCACAACTTCGTGAATTTGCCCTCAAACGTCAGGAACATCTGGTTGTTTTTTATCTCAATGCCCGGTATGAGTTACTCCAAAAAGAAATAGTTGGCATAGGAAGCCTCAATAGTCTCCAAATCACGCCCAAAGAGATTTTTAGTGTTGCTCTGAAGACCCCTTGTGCTTTTATCCTCGTGGCACACAATCATCCTTCAGGAGACGCTACACCTTCTGATGATGATATTGTTTTTACCAATCGGATACAGGAAGCAGGAGAGGTTATGGGGATTGCGCTTCTTGATCATGTAATTGTTTCACCAGCTGACTATTTTTCTTTTCGAGATAACAAAAAAGGGAGTGTTCTCTAGGTTTTTTTTGTGCTATTCTGAATATAATGACACCTCATCAACTCTATCTAGGCTACTGGTATCAGCGAACATCGCTCCATCTTTCCGAAGTGTATGATTTCCTTCGTGATGGAACGAGCCCACTTGCTCTGGACAAAACCAAGCTCAAGCAGCTCCAACAGGATCTTACGTTGAAGACAGTAACGTATAAGCTTGATGTGCTTGAATCACTTGTCATAGAGACGACAAGTGGGATAGCTATCACTTTTTTTGAAGATGGATTAGTTGTCATGAAGCTTTCTTTTCATGAACTTGGAGAGGCAAAGGAAAAACTTTCTGATTATTATGAAAAAAAGTTTGCGCCAGCCATACAATATTTGTTTAGTTTGGGAGCTCCCGTGCCTAAAGAGTTGGCAAAAGTGCAACCAATTTATCCGTATTTTCTTGTTACGAAGAAAGCTAGCCGTGAAACGGTTGATAAGCTTCTGAAAGAACTTGGAGAGGAAGAGTATTTTGAATTGCAGGATAAAGCAGTTGCCATTTATCGGGGAGACACCCATTTTGTGCTGAATGAAGAAGAGTCCTTTGAGCAGATTGAATCGCTTATTGGTATGCTTATCTTCTTTAGTGAGTTTAAAGCACAGTTGCATCGATATCTCAATCTCCACCGAATAATTTGGGAAAAGATAGAAAGAATTAAAGAGCAGGGCTCCATTAGTGGTCGGGATATTGAACGACAACGACAAGAACTGGAAGGCTACAAAAAGACGATTGAACTCATTGATGGGAGAATCGAGCAAATGGGCCTCTATATCAGTACTAGGGCAACCATTGTCAAAGAAAGTGGGTGGGAAAAAGTACTGACAAAGATACTCGCTTTTCGCTATGAGAACTTACAACACACGCTCGATTATGTAAAATCCTTGTGGAAGATGACCAAGCAATACGTCGATGCAGGCATTCAAATCTTTAACGAGCTTAATCAAACGAGTACCAAAAATGCCGTTACGGCACTTACTATTATCTCTAGTGTGGGTATTGTCGGGGTAATCTTGGCTCATTTGGAGAAAATAGCATACCCCAATATTTCGTTCGTGGGATTCTTTTACCTTGTGTTACTTTTAGCCATTGCTTTTTTAATCAACCGACTCGTGCAGTATATCTTCCAATCAATGCGCTACAAAATTACTGAGGATGACTTTAAAAAAACGCTTGATTAACTAGCATTTTGCTACCTTACGTTAAGATAAGGCCAAGCTGTGTAATCTTTTTCTCTCGACTCCAGCTTTTAATCTCCAATTCACGTTTGAGAGCGTTAGAATGAGTCCCACAGGCTTCTTGATAGACGAGCTTTAAAGGAGGATGCGACCTGGTATATTTGCTCCCTTTACCTTTTTGATGCGTGAGAAACCTTTCCTCTGGATCAGGAGAAGCTCCTGTATACAGACTTGTATCACGACAGAGCAAAATATAGACAAACCAGGTATTCATTAGTTAGTAATCTTCACCGAAGAGAGCATCTGATAAAAGATCGTAGTAAACATCGTATCACTATAGAAAAGCAGGAGTGTGTTGGTCAAGGGCACAATTGCGAGCAACGATTGATTGCCGTCGGAGTCTTGTAATGTTTGGAGCGTTCCCGGGATGCCTCCGACGGTAATCGAAGTGTTTTGTCCATTTCCACCGATGGCAAGCTGCTGTTCAAACGTTCGTTTGCTGACTGAGATAGTGATTGATTGCGCACTCGTTGAGGCGGTGTTGGGGTTAAAGACAACATAGTTGGGTACCATAGGTTCGAGTTCTCCAAGACTAATGACATACCAATTTGGTGGATATTGTACGCTATAGCCATACAGTACGTTGGGATAGGTAATCCAGGCAAGTGGGTTATAGGTGGGTGTTGGACTTGGGGTTGCTGTTGGGCTAGGAAGCATTGTGACGAGAGGGAGCGTCGGTGTTGGTGCGTCTGTAGCGGTAGGCGATGGTGGTGGGAGAGTTGCTTCTTGTCTAACAGGAGCAAAAAGTTGCGATTGATTGTGTTGGCTCGGGGCGATGAAGTAATAAGCAGTTGTGCCTGCCGCAAAGAGGATTGCAAACCCCAGAAAAAGCGCTAAAGTTTTATTTTGCTTGATAAGGAGCAGTAATTTTTGTATTTGACTGAGTGTGCTACTGGGCAGCTGTGGCTTTTCGACCGTTTCTTCGATCATAGATCTATGGTTTCATAGATGATAAAGACGTGTCAAGAGATTGTTCTGTTGCATATTATACGTTGACCTTTATAAAGGATGTTATAATAGCAAATAATAATATGGGAGAATCGGAGATATTAGAACGTTTAATTACTCTACCTAAAGAGACTGAGTGGGTAGAATTCAAACAAAACAATTCTCGTGCTGATGATATTGGGGAATATATTTCTGCTTTGTCTAATGGCGCCTGCTTACACGATCAGCTTTGGGCATAATCTAATGTGACTGTCATGTGACTCTAGATAGAGGCATTAGTCATTAATTTGAGGCTAAACCTTGCTAAACCTTGTCGAAGTATAGATATCTTTATGTGATTAAACAATTCTCTGTTGCGGGGCTAGGAGTTGAACCTAGCCTGTAAGATTATGAGCCTCACGTGCACCGTACACTACCCCGCGTGTATCCACTAGTATACCATTTGCGTTCAGGCAGGTCAAATTGCTATACTATAGAGCATAAATTGCCAGGGTAGCTCAGTCGGTTAGAGCACAGCATTCATAACGCTGAGGTCGTGGGTTCGATCCCCACCTCTGGTACACAGATCAGAAGGATACAGCAACATCTATGCCACAAAACAGCGTATTTATTTTTAAGGGCTATAGCTTTGACGAAGGGCAGGGGGAAGCGTCATTTACCTATGAGATCAAACACAACAACGAATCTTTTTCCTTCACCGAAACTGTTCTCTTTCCTTCATTAGTAAAAGATCCAACTATTCCCCCAGAACTTCTCAAAACAGCGTTACAGAACTTGCTGTTGGTGTTGGGAATCAGTTATTATAAGCTGTTTTGTCCACCAGAGATTATCATTAAAGGCTTTAGCCTGACTCGTGATCAGGCAGATTTTTGGAATACGGTGTATACCAAAGGGTTGGGTGAATTCTTTTATCAAAATAAGCTTGATTTTCGAGGAAGTATTACCTTTCCTTTTACGGCTGATCAGACAACATCGCCGATTACGTTTCCTCGTAAAGATCGCTCGTTGGTCGGTATTGGTGGAGGGAAAGACTCGATTGTTTCAGCAGAGCTGCTCAAAAAGCATGTAAAGTCGTTTACCAGCTTTGTTGTGAATAGGCACCCGCTTCGGGATGCAGTGATACAGCTACTTGGAGGAGAAGAGCTGACTATTACTCGGACACTCGACTCGCAGCTCTTTGAGCTGAATAAGCGGGAGAATACTTATAACGGACATATCCCTGTTTCTGCACAATATGCTTTTCTCGGGTTATTTACGGCAATCCTCTCTGATTACCGCTATGTTGTCGTTTCCAATGAGCACAGTGCAAATTATGGCAATGTAGCGTATCTGGGGGATGTGGTTAACCATCAATGGAGTAAGTCGTTTGAATTTGAAAAGCTTTTTCAGTCATATGTAGCACAATTTATTACCCCTAGTGTGCATTATTTCTCTTTGCTTCGTCCCTTGTCTGAGCTTGCGATTACCAAAGCATTTGTCCAGTATCCTGCCTATTTCCCGGTATTTTCCAGCTGCAATCGTAACTTTACGGTTACAGGGAAAGGCTCTGATCGGAAATGGTGTGGCGAGTGTGCCAAATGTTCGTTTGCCTTTATCATGCTTGCTGCTTTCCTTTCTCAAGATGAAGTTGTACGTCTCTTTGGACAGAACCTTCTGGCGAAGGAAGAGCTTCTTGCAACCTATAAAGAATTGTTGGGTGTGGCTGAAATTAAACCGTTTGATTGTGTGGGGACTCCCGAGGAGGTTCAAGTGGCATTTCATCTTGCCATGCAGAAAGAATCCTATAAAGATGCTATAATCATGCAGTTCTTCCAAAAAGAAGTCTTGCCACAGGTTCCTGATATTGTGAAACTTACTGAGGAAGTGTTTGCACGTTCAACTGAACATAGGATTCCGAAGGAGTTTCTTTTCTCAGCAGAAGATCATAATTGAGGGCTGGCGACGATTAAGACGATCCCTTGTCATTTTATACCTTTTTTTCCATTTTGTGGTGTTTTACCAATAAGATCTTCTTTTTTTCCTCCTAAGAAACCTGGACCCATCATTCGACGTACAATCCTCCATTTTTCTCTCCTTGTTGCTGTACTTCTTTTTGCGTATCCGTATACAGAAAAAGGCACTTGAGCTTCAAATGGTACAAGAATGTCTTTTAGTGCAGTAAATGCGTCGTCAGACGAATCATATTGTTTATCTAAAACTTCTTTAGGACTAAGGATTCCGATATCAAAACATAAATAGGGGAGAGGCGTTTGTAACTCTCCTTCAAAGTCAGATACAAATCGTTGCATAAACATATCAACATTTTTGACTCGTTGTTCTTTCTTCGAATTCCATTCAAGTTCATCTGGCGCTTTATAAGGGGTGCCAAAAAATGATAAATGAACTGTACTTCCTTCAGGAACAACTGTTCGTAGGTCTCCTATGTTCAATAACTGCGTCATCATTTTTGAATACCAAGGAACTTGCCCTCTACGAATTAATTGCCCTTTCGTTCTTCGGCCATCTCCAACGACTTTGGGAATTTCTTTCTCGTCATAGATTCTTCTGACGACATGGTTTCGTTCGTCTGCAACACGAGCGTAGCGAATTTCGGCCTCAATAGGCATAAGCTTTTGAATAATATACGGAGCAGTAACTGTCTGAAGAAAGGCAGGGAGATCTGCGGCTGTCAATTCAGTAATCTTTAATCCACCAACACCATGTAAAGGTTTGCAAATAATCTTTTCTGTAGGATCCTTAAAATGTTCGTTAGCAAGTTCTTGACGATCTGATAGATTTTGCTCTGGATTGACCAATATTTGAGGAGGAGTACGATAGCCTAATTTATGAGTGAGTTCTATAAAGTTAAATTTATTCCCTAAGGATTCGGCTTCAGGTCCATTTAAACGGCGCATTGCTTCCATTTGGAATGGTACACCCTTTTCCCTCTTTGGCCTACGAACTTTGAACGAACGTGCTAAACCGCGCCCTTCTTCATGCGGCCAGCGGATAGGTGGATGCAAATATTGAGAAGTTTCCCTTTCTTCTTCCATCTTGGCAAGAAGCTCAACAAGCATGTCTACTCTCTCTTGTTTTAGGCCAATACCATGTCCTTCCCAGTCTGATCTTACAAATGTAGAAAGATATGGGTCAAGTCGTTTTTTTAATTCATCTCCTGAAGACCAATAATCGTCTTTGTGATCCACGAGAGCAAAACGCAAATGAGGTTGCGTTGCTCGTAACTCTATGACCAAGTCAGCAAGTGATTGAAAACGCGCGACTGTTTTTTGTTCGATGCGGGTTTCTCTGAATCCTTTTTTATCAAGCTCCATCTTTCTAAAATCAGCCAGCATTTTTGCCCCACCAACTCTCTTCCTATACAAATGTCCCGCCTTTAAAACCTGTAGATGCGTTTTTATATAACCAACATTATCAGGTTTGGGATGGACAAAAACGACATCACGGAATCTATCTGGGTATTTGGCAAGAGCAATCAGTGCAGGAATCGCTCCCGCTGATGGAGCGACGATGTCTGCTTGCTGAATGCCTGCTGTATCCATAGCTGCAATCATATCCTCTGCTTTATCTACTTGATAGGGTGGAACCTTAGCGCTTATCTCAGGGGCTTCTCGATTTCGTGAGCTTTTTCTATTTACTCTTCTGGGACCAGTGAAGGCAACGCTAAAAGTTTCACGACCAGTTTTGGAAAACAGATTCACATATTTTTCAAGATTTGGCTCTTGTCCATGTCCTTGAACAAAAAAGAGAGGAGCGGTATCCGCATCTGCTTTTTTGACTGTTGGCCTGGCTCGTATTATGGTGATTTCACCACGACCGAAGTTTTCTGTCTCTTTAGTTATTTGTGGTTGTGGGCTACCCTCTCCTCCTGCTTCTAGTTTCATAGCTAGCTATATGTATAATTGTATCATGTATCCTTATATCTCATGTTATAATACATAGTAAGAAATATGACGATTAATGAACTTAAAAAATACAAAAAGATACTAATTATTGGCTACGGAGTGGAGGGCAAAGCAACGCATGCTTTTCTCAAAAAACATTTTCCTGAGGCCATCATCGATGTGGTTGATGCCTCTGATGGAGAAGATTATCTAGAAGATCAACAGGATTATGAACTTGCTATCAAATCTCCTGGGGTTCGTCCAGAACTTGTGACTATCCCATATACCACCGCTACCAATATCTTTTTTGCCAATGCAAAAGGCAAAACGATTGGTGTGACTGGAACCAAAGGAAAGAGTACAACAGCGACACTTATCTATGAAATGCTCAAGAAAGATAAAAAAGAGGTATATCTTGGAGGAAACATTGGAAAGCCTGCAATCGAAGTGTTGGACACTTTAACTGATCATTCTTGGACAGTGCTTGAACTTTCAAGCTTTCAATTACAGGATATAAAATATAGCCCACACATTGCAGTCATGCTCATGCTTACCTCAGAGCATTTGGATTACCATCCGAATGTTGAGTCCTATATTGAGGCCAAACGTAACCTCTTACGCTTCCAGAAACAGACAGATTTTGCGGTACTCAATCGAGATTATCCTGTGACCAATGAATCAGACCTCTATACTGATGCGCAGCTTTTTTATGTGAGCCGGGAGCGTGAAACAAACAATGCTTGTTATACCCTTAGTGGAGCCATTTACGTCAAGAAAAATGAGACTGAAGATGAAATTATTGCAACCAAAGATGTTGCATTGCCTGGAGCGCATAACCTTGAAAATGTGTGTGCGGCTATTATGGCTGCACGACTTGCTGAAGTATCAACAAAATATATTATAGAAGTGCTTAAAACGTTTTATGGCTTACCGCACCGTTTGGAGTATGTTGGGGAAAAGCAAGGTATTAGGTTTTATAACGATTCTCTTGCTACCGTCCCCGAAGCTACCATTGGTGCATTAGACGCCTTTGCTGGAGAGGTAGAGACACTCATTGCTGGAGGACATGATCGGGGAGTAGATTATAACGAGCTTGGGCAATACCTCGTAACCAGTGGCGTACGAACGACTATTCTTTTTCCGACTACAGGAGAAAAGATTTGGGAGGCAATTGTGACTGCTGGAGGAGAAAAGAAAATAAAGAAGCTTGATGTTCACTCGATGCATGAAGCAATTGTTTATGCACTCGATGAGACAAATTCTGGAAAGATTTGTTTACTCTCTCCGGCCGCTCCTAGCTTTGGTGTCTTTAAGAATTATAAAGATCGAGGAGACCAGTTTAAAAAAGAAGTAATGGGGCTAGCATAGCCTCATTACTTATGTTATACTGACAATCACACTATGGCTACGAATGGCAAAAAACACCCTGCAGATTCCAAAAAACGCGTGAAAATCAAAACCAAATTTTCCTGGAAAACACTCGTGTTGTACGGCTTTTTGGCTCTTACTTCCTTATTCCTTGTTTCTGCAATCACTGCACCCTATGAATCACAGTCAACACTCCCGCTTTCGCAGGTAGTTGATAAGGTAAAAAGTAATGAAATCACTGAAATCACCGTAAATGGAGACAAGCTTACCATTCTTGATAAAAATGGCAACAAATTCCAAACAGTAAAAGAACCAGGGTCAGATGTGTATTCTTTGTTTAAGAACGCTGGCGTTTCTCTGGGTGATGCAAAAGTCTCGGTCAAGGATAGTTCTACGATGAACACCTGGATCAATGTAACCTCCACTATCTTGCCAGTAGTCCTAATGATTGCCTTTTTCTACTTCATTTTTCGTCAGGCACGTGGGACGCAGGAGAGTATTTTTTCTTTTGGCCAGTCACGAGCAAAACTCTTTAACAAAGATAATCCAAAAGTTACGTTTGATAATGTAGCCGGCGTTGATGATGCCAAACAAGAGCTGACTGAAATTGTTGATTTTCTCAAAAATCCGGTCAAATATAAAGCAATGGGTGCTCGTACACCAAAAGGTGTATTGATGATTGGGCCTGCAGGTACAGGGAAAACCCTTCTTGCTCGTGCCACGGCAGGGGAAGCCAATGTCGCTTTCTTCTCAATGGCTGGATCTGAATTTATGGAAATGCTTGTCGGTGTCGGAGCATCACGTGTAAGAGATCTCTTTAACACCGCCAAGAAAGCACAGCCAGCAATTATCTTTATTGATGAAGTTGATGCGATTGGTCGTCAGCGGGGAGTAGGGCTTATGGGGGGGCACGACGAACGTGAACAAACATTAAATCAAATCCTTGTTGAGATGGATGGGTTTACTCCAAATGAGCATGTCATTGTGATGGCTGCAACCAATCGTCCTGATGTACTTGATCCTGCACTTGTTCGTCCAGGCCGTTTTGATCGCCGAGTACAGCTAGAGCTTCCTGATGTTGAAGGCCGCAAGAAGATTTTAGCTATTCATGCCAAAGGGAAGCCTTTTACACATGGTGTTGATTGGGACAAAGTTGCGAAGCGTACGGTTGGTTTCTCAGGAGCAGATCTTGAGAATATGCTTAATGAAGCAGCTATTTACGCCGCACGACAAAATAAAAAAGCAATCGACATGGCTGATCTTGAGGAATCAGCAACCCGTGTGAAGCTGGGTCCTGAAAAGAAACGACTCCAGACGGATCTTGATAGAAGAATGACTGCTTACCATGAGGCTGGGCATGCGCTGGTTGCTTGGGAAATGCCTCATGTTGAGCCAATTCATCGTATTTCGATTGTTTCCCGTGGGATGTCTCTTGGACACACTATGACTGAGCAGATCGAGCGAGTACATGAAACCAAAGCACATCTTGAAGAGCAAATTGCCGTTATGATGGGAGGTCGTGCTGCAGAAAGCCTCATTTTTGATGATATTACCACTGGTGCATCTGACGATATTGAGAAGGCAACTCGGGTTGCTCGGGCAATGGTAACCAAGTTTGGGATGAGTCCACTGGGGCCAATGAATCTTGATGGTGAGCGCAATTTCTACGAGCAGTCTGATATCTCTCCTGAGATGGCCGCCAAGATTGACACACAAGTAGAGAAGATTGCAACAAAAGCCTACAAAGATGCTATTGTTATTTTGACAAAGCTGAGAGAGAAGCTTGATGTGCTTGCTGAAGAACTCTTGAAGAAAGAAACCATTGATTCTGAAGATTTTGTAAAATTGATTGGCCCCAAAAAGGAACTTGCAAAAGCGACAGTAAAGGCATAGCTCTGGTATAATAATTTCATGCAGAAGCTTCTTCTTATCGATGGTAACGCTATCTTATACCGCGCCTATCATGCCTATCCGACACTCACCAATCCCAAAGGAGAATTTGTAAACGCTATTTATGGCTTCTTTACCATGCTTTTTCTTGTGCTCGAGGATCAGAAGCCTGAGTATCTGGCTGTCTGTTTTGATCGTGCTGCACCAACCTTTAGACAGACTCTTTTTGCTGGGTATCACGAGAATAGGCAACCTCCTCCTGATGATCTAATTTCCCAGATGCATCTGATCCGGGAGTTGCTGCGGACGATGAAGGTAGAGATTTTTGAGTTGGATGGGTATGAGGGGGATGATTTGATTGGGACAATTGCGACGAAGGCTGTTGTCTCAGCGGGTCCTGACGCTCCTCACCCCGCTCCGACGTCCTCGGAAGATCTTCCTGCGGGCGCTCGAGCAGGGGACCCCAGTCGCGTCACCCACTCTCAATTGAATCCCACGACTGCCCCCCCTCGCAATACAGCCTCCGATCATACTAACGAATTAGAGGTCGTCATTCTGACAGGGGATCGGGATTTGTTACAGCTAGTGAACCCTCAGGTAAAGGTAATGATGCCACAGACAGGGATTACCAAGACGGTTATGTACGATGAAGCGGCAGTTGAGGAGAAATATGGGGTACATCCGAGTCAGTTTGTCGATTATAAGGCGCTGATTGGCGACCCATCAGATGGTTATCCTGGCGTGACAGGAATTGGTCCAAAGACTGCCAGTAAGCTCCTACAAGAGTTCAAAACCTTTGAGAACCTGTATGAAAAAATAGGGGAGCTTCCTGAAAAGATTGGGCTGAAGCTAGCAACTGATGCTGAGCAATCTGCACTTGCCAAAAAACTCGCCCAGATCATCACTGATGCACCAATTCAGTTTGATCTTGCTGATTGTGCCTGTGCAGATTTTGATATTGCTGCCCTTCGTAAGACCTTTAAAGAGCATGAATTCAATAGTTTGCTCAAGCGGCTTGATACGCAGTTTGGCAAGGAACAGGAGCAGCTAGGGTTGTTGTGATAGTGGAGGAGGTTCTGGAGAAGGCGCAGGTCTATCAGTAATCTCCTGTACTTTCCCATATAAATTTGCACCAAAAGTTACAGCAGTCCTATTTCTAGCGAGGTTTGGATATAGTGCATTAAATTGAGCCAAAGTATACCCATATCCTGGCTTTTCCAATCGATGTTCAGTTATACGATCATTGATTTTTTCTCTTTTTTTTTCTCTGACAGATGGCTCATATCCATCAGCAAGACAAAACTCGGCAAAATCTTGAGCTGCATATAATGCAGGTGAACCCCATGTAGCCTTGTGTAAGAGTTCAGTAGCTATTTCTTCAGGAGTTTGATTTGTTTCCCGTGATTCTGCTCCATCGACCATACATCCATATTACTTGTCTTGTCTTGTCTTGTCAACGAGAGAAAGTTATAATGACCTTACGATGAAAACTATACAGATACACCTTACTATTGATGTGCCACAAGAGTTTGGCAATTTGCTAAAAGCCAAAGCAGATGAGCTCGGTCTGTCTGTCTCTGAGTTTGTCAAAAAAATACTCGCGAAGGAAGTAAAGGAAGAGAAGCATACAGCAAAACAGGTAATAGCGAATTTGGAAGGGCAATTATATCCTGTAAAAACGATGTCAAAAAGAAGCGAGAGAAGGCTGAAAAAGGCATTAGAAGAAAAGGATAAAGCAGTTGACGCTTCAACATTTTTTTGCCATGTTTCATAATGAAAGCTAATTTCTCTCCATTTGTCGATATTGGCACACATGAGGAGGTATATGAAAAATAATATCCAGGCGGTTATTTTTGATGTCGATGGACTCTTAATTGACTCTGAGCCTTCGTGGCAAAAAACCTATGAAGAGTTTTTGAGGAAGCATAACATCACGGATAAAGCGGCTCTTACGGAGGATCGGCCTGGGATTGGGTTGAAAGATTTTTTTACTGAACTGCGAGAACGATACCATCTTGCACAACCCCTCACTGTTTTATTGGAAGAATATCGTAATATGTTCTATCACAACTTTCTTAACCCGGGGACAATGCGATTGCTTCCAGGTGCAAAGGATCTTATTGTTTTGCTTGCCGGGAGCCAGCTTCCTTTAGCGATTGCGACGGGAGGTCATACCAAAGAGAGTATGGTCAAAATGCTTGAGACGTTTCATTTGCAAGAGTATTTTCCGTTGATTGTGTCCTGTGATGAAGTCCATCGAGGGAAGCCTCACCCGGACGTTTTTCTCATAACTGCACAAAAGCTGCAAAAACAGCCTGAGGCATGCCTCGTACTTGAAGATTCAGTAAATGGTGTCAAAGCAGGAAAGGCTGCTGGCATGCTTGTCTATGGGGTAAACAAGGACGAAAAGATCAGAAAAGAGCTCACAGAGGCAGGTGCTGATGAGGTTTTTATGAGCTTGGTTGGGATTTTTTAGGAGGTAATTTTGAGAATAGCTTTCCAGCTGTAATTAAAATATTCCCCCCCCTTTCACCAATTTTTGCAGCAATGCGTTTTCGTCCTGCTAATACTTGAAGGATTCTATCTCCTGCAGTATGATCTGTGCGATAAAGTGCGAGTTCAGGTGACTCAACTGTAGCGATAATAGCATAAAATCTTCTAGCGAGAAGATTTTCTGGTTTTTTAGTTTCTTCTGGCATTCTTTGTGGGCTCAGTTGTATGCTGGCAAGGACTCCTGTCTCGTCTATACCCGATTCAAACCGTTGAAGATTGGCCATTGTTGCTTCTTCGACTAGTTCAGTCATAAGACTCATGGCTACGTTTATGTGAGGAGAATCTATGGTCGCTTCGTTAAGGAACGTATCTACCTGAGAATAGGCTTCTTCCAGCTTTTGCCTTCGGACTCCTTCGGCAGGATCTTGGGGGCGAGTTGGAAATTTTTCAGAGAATACTCCTTTTTCAGTAGCAGCCATAACAGATTGATTCTTAATACAGTATAATAGATTATATGAAAAAGATAAAGGTTGCGTTAGTCCATGATTACATCAAAGAGTATGGGGGTGCAGAACGGGTGCTTGAGGCTTTGCACGAGATCTATCCAGATGCGGATGTGTATACATCTGTCTATTTACCCAAGTTCCTTGGCCCACATAGAAAGCGTTTCTCAGGGTGGAAGATTAAGACAACTTGGTTCCAACATGTGCCATTTAACTACAAACTCCTAAGCCCTTTTCGAGTCATTTCAGCTTCTGTTTTTGGGCAATTTGATTTCTCTTCGTATGATGTGGTTATTGTCTCAGCAACCGGCGCCTTTTTTCCAAACGCGATTCGTAAGGGGAAGGAAGTGCATATTTGCTACTGTCATACACCACCTCGATATCTCTATGGGTATGCAACCGCACGTAGCTGGAAGAAGCATAAGCTCGTAGCAGCGTTTGCTACGATAGCAAATCATTTCCTGCGACTGAGTGATTTTCGGATAGCACAACAGGTTGACTGGTTTATTGCCAATTCACAAGAGGTTTCGGGGAGAATTAGGAAGTTTTATCGAAGGGATTCGACCGTGATTTACCCTCCAGTGGACATTTCTTTATTGTCATTCCCGCGAAGGCGGGAATCTAGAATGGAATGGATTCCGGGTCAAGCCCGGAATGACAAGTCAAAAGCATACTATCTTGCTGGTGGTCGCTTGGCTCGTGCGAAGCATTTTGATCTGATTGTCCAGGCGTGTACCGATCTTGGTGTGCCATTGAAAGTTTTTGGTAAATCCTTTGCTGGCTATGGAGAAGAGTTACAGTCGTTGGCGGGGAAGACGGTTGCGTTTGTTGGCGAAGTAAACGAAGAAGAAAAATTGCGTCTAATGCAGGGTGCCAAGGCATTCCTTTTTGCTGCTGCCGATGAGGATTTTGGGATTACACCAGTTGAGGCAATGGCTTGTGGGATACCCGTGATTGCCTACGGGGGGGGCGGTGTAAAAGAAACCGTTATCGATGGGAAGACGGGAATCTTTTTTGACAAGCTTACTGCTGAAGGGTTGTCTCGGGCAATTAAAAGGTTTGAGATGCGCAAACAAGTTCAGCATGACAAAATGCAAGTGGAGTGTAAAAAACAAGCAGAGAAGTTTTCAAAAGAACGCTTTATGAAGCAAATACAAGCGTTTGTGTCTGCCAAGGTAAAGCAAAAAAAAGTATGAAATCGCGATTAGTAGTTACGGCTATTATTGAAAAAGAGGGAAAGGTACTTCTTGGGAAGAAGAAGGAAAATACTGGACCCTATCCTAACACGTGGCATTTGTCGGGTGGTGGAGTCAATCTCGGCGAAGAATCGGTGCATGATGCGGTGAAGCGGGAAGTTACAGAAGAGACTGGTTTGTCGGTAAAGAAGATAGAGCGAGTAGCGTTTGATGAGGATTATGAGCCTGATAAGCATGGAGAGCTAACGCATTATGTCTTTTTGGTCTTCCGTATAGAACCGGAGGGTATAGATGCTGTAGCGGCCGACGATTTGGTCAGTTTGCAGTGGATAAAGCTGTCTGAGTTAAAGTCACTTGCTTTGCCTCGTCCTTCTGAAAAGTATTTTAAGGAAAGAGGCCTGCTATAATCTCCTCATGACTGAACTTCCTGAAGTAGAAACAATTCGTCTTGGTCTGAAGAAACATCTGGTAGGACACACGATCTTGGATATTGTGATTACTCTCCCCAAACAGTTTCGTGGAGATCCGAAGTTAATTACCGGAGCTAAGGTCAGTGGTGCCAGAAAGTTTGGGAAAGGGTTGGTGATTGATTTTTCAAATAATATGAGTTTGGCCATTCATGTGAAGATGACGGGGCAGCTATTGTACAAACCAGCAAAAGATAAAGAATCTGAGATTGGATTGCAACATTTTTCTGTTCCGCAATTCACACAATCATATTTAAAAAATAATCAAGGAGTTCAGGATGCGAACGAAAAAAATGCTACATCCTTTTCTCAGTTTTCTTTGGAAGATCTTCCAGACAAGTACACACATGTCATTTTTCATTTGGATCGGGGAGCGGTGTTGTACTATCGTGACATCCGGCAGTTTGGCTGGATTCAGGTTGTTCCTACAGAAGAAGTAGCCTTTTTGCCTTTTTTTAAGTCTCTTGGGAAGGAGCCGTTGCGAGATTTGACACTTAAGGATTTTAAAACCATTCTGAAGGCTACCAGATCGCCTATAAAGACCGTTCTTATGGATCAGCGAAGGATTGCCGGTGTGGGGAATATTTATGCCAATGATGCACTCTTCCAGGCGGGGATTCTCCCAACTCGTTCGGCAAGCTCTTTATCCCCATCTGAACAACAGAAGCTCTTTGTCGCAATCGAGGCATTGCTCACCAAAAGTATTGCGCTGGGGGGAGCATCGGCAAATAACTATATCAGTGTGCTTGGTACGCAGGGCAATTATCAGAAACATTTTCTTGTGTATAAAAAAGATGGACAAGCATGCCCTCTTTGTGGCACAATAATTCAAAGATGTGTACTCGGAGGGCGGGGAACGTTTTTCTGTAGCTCTTGCCAATGTTGACATCTTTTGACAACTTATGGGTTGTTTTTGCTTAGCCTTTCTGCTATTATTATTAAAGCACTCAGTGCGGAGGAGCTATGGCGAATAGTAAAGGAGTCAAAAGAACTATCATTTCAGTCGGAGGCTCTCTTGTTGTTCCCGGTGACGACGTTAATACTCCCTTTCTTAGTAATCTCAATACCTTTATCCGGTCTCAACTGGCAGCAGATACCAAGCGTCAGTTTTTTTTGGTCGTAGGTGGGGGAGCAACCGCTAGGCAATATGCTCAGGCAGGGCAAGAAGTCATAGGGCATGAACTAACTTACAACGATATGGATTGGCTGGGACTTCATGCAACCCGACTGAATGCACACCTCGTTCGTACGATCTTCCGAGATATTGCCCATCCTTATATTATCAAAAATTACGATATTATCCGTAAAGCAACGGAGCCTGTTGTGGTGGCTGGAGGCTGGAAACCTGGATGGTCGACAGACTATTGTGCTACGATGCTTGCCGAAGACTACCACGTCGATACCGTCATTAACCTTAGTAATGTCTCCCAACTCTTTAATCGTGACCCCAATACCTTCCCCGATGCCAAGCCAATAGATAAGATTTCCTGGGAAGATTTCCGCAAGTTGATTGGTGACAAATGGACACCAGGTATGCATGCTCCGTTTGATCCTATTGCAGCCAAAAAGGCACAAGCAAGTGGTACACGGGTGGTATTACTCTCAGGTAATGATTTTGCTAATATTCGTAACTACTTCAAAGGTGAGCCTTTTGTTGGAACCGTGATAGAATAAATCATTGTATCTTAGTAACGATGATTTTACGTACACTCTCTCTGCAACATTTCAGAAATTATACAACTGCAGCCTTTCAGTTTGATCCTCGATTAACGGTAGTGGTTGGACCCAACGCTGTCGGAAAGACAAATTTTGTTGAATCACTTGTGTTCTCTTTTACCGGAAAGAGTTTCAAATCTGAAAAAGATGGACAAGTAATCCTTTTTGGAAAACCTTTTGGTCGAATCAAAGCAATTATTGAAGGGGAAGATACCGATTCGAAAACGCTTGAGATGCTTTTTACTGATCGTACAGGTTCGGCAGTACAAAAAAAATATCTGGTAAATAGTATCCCTCGAAGACGGGTAGATTTTGCTTCACATTTGCCGGTTGTCCTTTTTACTCCTGAGACCCTTGACCTCGTTTCCGGGCAACCTTCCATGCGGAGAAACTTCCTTAATGAGATTCTCGAGCAAATTGATACGGCATACACAAATGCGCTGACCACTTATACCAAAGCTTTACGTCAACGTAATGCCCTTCTTGAGCAGGCACGAGAGCAGGGCTACCGTGATGAAGAGCGATTTGCCTACTGGGATACTTTGCTGATTAAGACAGGAAACTATATTACCAAGAAACGAGAAGAACTTATTACACAGATTAATAAGCAGGAAAAGAAGTTATTTCCCTTTACATTGGAGTACGATAAAAGTAGTATCTCGGTAGAGCGCTTGGCTCAATACAAGCACGCGGAGATTGGATCGGGCGTGACGCTTGTGGGTCCTCATCGTGATGAAGTCTTTATCCAGATGGAGCATCCTGTCTCCGGCAAGCGGGAGCAAGTTCGCTCAGTTGCTTCTCGTGGACAGCAAAGATTAGTAACCTTGGAGCTTAAATTTGCCCAAATTACGTTGATTGCTGAAGCTTTGGGTAAACAGCCATTGTTACTTTTGGACGATATTTTTTCAGAACTTGATAGTGGACATATTCAGCATGTCCTTACCGTAATGGATCAATGCCAGACAGTTCTTACAACAACCCATAAAGAATTCTTGTCAACTCTTTCGCTAGGGGAAGGGAGTGTGATAGAGTTAAAAAATGACTATGCAGCAATTTGATCCTGAATTACTCAAAGATATCTACGTTCCTCCTGCAGGTTCTCACAAAGGACAGAATGGAAAACTGATGATTATTGGAGGTTCCCAACTTTTTCATGCAGCTTCTCTGTGGGCATTGCAAATTGCTTCAAAGATTGTTGATATGGTCTTTTATTCTTCGGTTGCGGAGAACAACCTGCTGGTTGAGTCGCTCAAAAAAGAGTTTCGAAATGGCATTATCGTCAGACAGGAAGATATTGATGCGTATATTGAGGAAGCTGACGCCGTGCTTATTGGTCCAGGGATGGTTCGGACAGAACATGCAAATGGCAAATGGCAAATGGTAAATGGTAAATTGGAGGAGATTCTTCTCGTAGAGGACGAAGGTATGCAGACGTACTATCTGACGAAGTATCTGCTTGCAACCTATCCTAAGAAAAAATGGATCATTGATGCTGGAGCCCTGCAGATGCTTGAGCCAGAATGGTTGCTTCCACTCAACGGGAATGTGATTCTGACGCCCCATCATCAAGAGTTTGGGAGAGTGTTTTCTCCTGTCATTCCGAACTCGTTTCGGAATCTTCAAACAAAGGATAAAAAGATGCTGAAACAAGTTCAGCATGACACTATAAAGCAGGTAGCTAAAAAGTATAACTGTACCATTCTCCTCAAAGGGGAGAAGGATATCGTATGTTCTCCAGAACAGTGGGTTGAGATCTCTGGAGGGAATGCCGGTATGACCAAAGGAGGGACAGGGGATGTTTTGGCTGGACTTGTCGCTGCTCTTGCCTGTAAAAATGAGTTGTATCTGGCTGCAACTGCTGGAAGTTACTTCAATAAGAAGGCAGGAGAAGCTTTGTTTGAGCGGGTTGGGTATTATTTTAATGCTTCAGATCTGACAGAAGAGATTCCTCAAGTGATGCGTACATTACTTCTTCCGCTCTGAAAGTTCAGCAAGTTTGGTTAATTGATAGGTAACAACCACCGCAAAGACAGTTACGAGAACGGCATAGAAGAGAAGCGATACAACACTCCCACCTTGTGGAAGCCATCTGTTCACATAGACCTTCATAAATTCCTGAATGACGTTATTCCAGGCAAGCGCGGCTACTAGTCCAAAGCCACTGGTAGCAAGCGTAATCATTTGCTTGAGAATTTCTAAGTGTAGTTTCTCTTGTGCGATTGCTTTTTGGGTTGGCATGCCGATATTATAGCACGGCTTCTTGCCTTTTTTCGGGAAATGATCAATAATACCAGTAGCTATGTACGCTCCAAAATATAAAATTACCAATAAAATCCTCAGACAGATTGGGGTGATCGAAGCAAGCCGTGAAGTGATCGATCATGCACCGCTGCTTCCATACTACGAAAAGGAGTTTCGTAAAGACGCTATGGTACGAAGTGTCCATCACGGGACGCATATTGAAGGAAACGAGCTCAATCTTACGCAAGCTGAAAAGGTTATGGAAGGACATGCAGTTATGGCTCGTGAGCGGGATATTCAGGAGGTTATTAATTACCGTCGGGTAATGGAATATATTGATCAAAATAAAACTGAAGAAGCACATAAGACCATTGATGAAGATTTTATTAGGCAACTACACAAGATGACGGTGGAGAAGATTCTACCGTTTGAGAAATGCGGAGAGTACCGTACAACCCAAGTAGTGGTCAAGAATAGCCTTACCGGAGAAGTAACCTTCCGTCCACCTGTTGCCCTTGCTGTGCCATTTCAAATACAAGAGCTTTTAGAATTTATTAATAAAACGCAAGAAGATGAGATTCATCCGATTCTGAAAAGTGGGAGTGTACATTATGAGCTTGCGCGAATTCATCCATTTATTGATGGTAACGGACGAGTTTCGAGAGTATTGTCTACCTTTATTCTCTTCCAAGAAGGTTACGACATTCGGAAGTTCTTCTCACTTGAAGAGTATTTTGATAACGATGCCACAAGGTATTATGCTGCTCTTCAAAGCGTCGAACAGCATTTTGGAGATTTGACCGAATGGTTGGAGTACTTTACTGAAGGACTTGCGATTGAACTTGCCAAAATTAAAGAGAAGATTGAAAAAATTTCTGTTGACGGCAAGCTCAAAGAACGTTTGGGGGGGGCACCTGTCCTTCTTTCTGACCGACAGTTAAAGATTATCGAATATATCCAAAAAACAGGGCATTTACAAAATAACGGTTTTAAACAACTCTTCCCAATGGTCTCTGAGGATACGGTACTCAATGAGCTGAAGGCACTTATCAAAAACGGCTTAATCCGCAAACAAGGAAGCACCAAAGGTGCCAAATATGTGATGGCATAAGAAAAGTATGACTTTTTCAGAACTCGCAGCTTATTTTGACAAACTTGAAGAGACCTCGTCTCGATTAGCATTAATCGATATTTTGTCAGAGCTTTTTAAGCAAGTATCTTCTGACGAAATTGACAAGGTTATGTACCTCTCTCAGGGGAGAGTAGCTCCTTTTTATGCTCCGGTTGAATTTGGTATGGCAGACAAAACTGTCTCGGCAGCTCTTGCGCAAGCATTTGATTCAACCAAAGAAGCAGTGTGGGAGGTGTATCAACAAATGGGAGATATGGGGAAGGTTGCGAAACAGTTACGGGGAAAGGGTGAAGAAGGAAGAGGCAAGCTTACCGTCGGAGAAGTTTTTGCTCTGTTAACGGATCTTGCGCATATTTCTGGCGAGGGGACTGTCGAGAAGAAGCGAACACTCTTCTCAGAACTACTAAAAAAACTTGATAGCTCTTCTGTAAAGCATCTTGTGCGAATTGTGCTTGGTAAAGCACGTCTTGGAATTGGCGATCCCACCATTCTTGATGCAGTGAGTCTTGCAATTCTGGGGGATCGAAGTAAACGAAAGTTACTTGAGAAAGCATACAATGAGACTTCAGATTTGGGACTGATTGGCAAGACATTAATGGATCAAGGACTTGAGGCGGTACAAAAGCTAACGGTTACCGTGGGTCGCCCCATTCGGTCTGAACTTTGTGAACGTCTGCCCAATCCTGTTAAGGTTTTTGAGAAGATGTCAACAATTGTCATTCCCGCGAAAGCGGGAATCCAGAAGGATGGATCCCCGATCAAGTCGAGGATGACAGATAACGGAGAAAAGGTGCTTAGAGGGGTACAGGCGACACCGAAATACGATGGCTTTCGGGTACAGATCCATAAAGATGGGGAGAAGGTTTCCATGTTCTCTCGTAATCTTGAAGATATGACGCATATGTTCCCTGAGCTTATTGCGGGGACGCGGAGGCAAGTGAAAGCCAAAACGGCAATTCTTGATTCTGAAGCACTCGCGTACAATCCGGCCTCTGAAGAGTTTCTTCCATTTCAAGAGACAACCAAACGCCGTCGCAAACATAACATTGATGCAGTAGCCAAGGAATTACCTCTGCGGGCATTTGTCTTTGACATCCTGTATGCGGATGGGAAGTCACTTATTGATACGCCACTTATGGAGCGAATGGAAGCGCTAGAGCGGATTATTGATGGCAGTGAGACGCTCATTCCTTCTCCTGGAAAGGTCTTAAAAGAACCCGAAGAGCTGCAGCTCCTCCTTGATGATTCGATTTCCAAAGGCCTTGAAGGAGTTGTTATCAAACGGCCTGATTCATTGTATGAGGCTGGAGGGCGTAATTTTAACTGGGTAAAACTCAAAAGACATTCGGCTGGTGATCTGACCGATACCATAGATTGCGTGATCTTAGGATACATTTATGGCAAAGGGAAACGAGCTTCATTTGGGGCGGGGGCACTGCTCGTTGGTCTGTATGATGAGGAAAAAGATGCTTTTGTGACGGTTTCACGGATTGGGACGGGACTGAGCGATGATGAATGGCGAAGTATTGCTGAAAAGACAAAAGGGCTAGAACTTGAGCATAAGCCTGCTCGTGTGGAGTCACTTATTACCCCAAGCGTCTGGGTGAAGCCTAAAATCGTTATTGAGGTATTGGCTGATGAGATTACCAGAAGCCCCATGCATACGGCAGGGATGAATGAGGAAGAAGTCCAAGAAGGGGAGGAAGCCAAAGTGGTGAAAGAAGCTGGTTATGCACTCAGGTTCCCACGTCTGATTACCTTTCGGGACAAAGATAAAAAAGCAGAGGATGCGACTAGTGTAAAAGAATTGATTGCAATGTATAAATTACAAGGGAAAAGTGAGTAGCATAGATCCGTCATTCTGGTAAGCGACAAGCGGAGCGCATCCAGAATCTTGATTGAGATACTGATGCTGGACAAGCCAGCATGACGTAATAGCTGCGACAAGGTTTACTGTTTTTTCTTTGTCTATGTTACAATAAATCCCATGCAGTATGTGACTGATTTGCATCTCCATTCCAAATACTCCCGTGCTGTTTCTCCACAAATGACACTTCCCGTAATGGCCGAAGTTGCCACCCAAAAAGGATTGGACATACTGACCGTTTGTGATTTTACCCATCCGCTGTGGTTCAAAGAGATCCAGGGACAACTTGATGAAGCAGATGAGGGCTTGTATCGATTAAAGAAAGAAGTATCTCCACATCAAAAGATTCGCTTTCTCTTTTCAACAGAAATTTCAAACATCTACAAACAAAACGACAAACTGAGAAGAATCCATAATTTAGTCTTTGCTCCGAGCATGCAGGTTGCAGAAAAGATTACCGCAGCTCTTCTTAAACATGGTTGCAATTTGTCTGCTGACGGAAGGCCAATTATTGGTCTATGGTCAAAACAACTGCTTGAGCTTATTCTTTCGATTGACGAACGATGCCTTCTGATCCCTTGTCACGTCTGGACGCCACACTTTGGTATCTACGGGAGTGCATCTGGCTATGAATCGCTCCGTCAAGCTTTTGAAGAGTTAACACCGCATATTTACGGCATTGAGACGGGACTTTCAAGCGATCCTGACATGAACTGGCAGGTAAAGGAATTGATGACTCGGACGATTCTTTCTTTTTCTGATGCGCATAGCGCTCCCAAGATGGGAAGGGAAGCAACGATTATGGATCTTGAGAAGCTTTCGTATGACGACGTACGTAAGGCAATTATGCATTTCTCTGTCGATACGCCAAATACCATTGCCTATACGGTTGAGTTTTATCCTGAGGAAGGGAAGTACCATTTCTCAGGACACCGCAACTGTAAAGTTGCACAAGGACCAGAAGAGATCAGAGCGAATGGAAATATCTGTCCTGTCTGTAAACGGAGAATGACTGAAGGAGTTTTGTATCGAGTACAAGAACTTGCTGATCCCTCACTTCTTACCAGAGTTACACAGAAGATTAATCCACAAGGACTCAAATGGCATACCGATACACAGCAGAAGCAGCCTCCTTATGTAAAGCTTATCCCTCTTAACGAGATCATTGCTGAGGCCATGCATTCGACTGTGGCTAGTCAAAAGGTAAAGAATATGTTTATACGGCTTTGTCATGAGTTGCAGTCAGAGTTTTATATCCTTCTGAAGGCACCTATTGCAGACATCGCACATATTGCGGGACCTCAGGTATCAGCAGGAGTAAAGAAAGTGAGGGAAGGAAATATTGCTATTGTTCCTGGGTACGATGGGGAGTATGGTAAAGTCTCTATTTGGAACGAAGAAGAAGAAAAGCAGTTGAAAAAAAAGCTTTCTCCACAATTAAGTTTGAATTGGTGATAAGCCTTTTTCGTCCATTCTGTCATTCCCACGAAAGTGGGAATCTAGATCTCTGGATTCCTGCCTACGCAGGAATGACAAGGTAAGAACCAAATAACTTCGTAATGCTCTCTGTTCTCCGAAGTATTTTCTGTTATCATTGAGATAGTTGTTGCGTATGAAAGGGGGTGAATACACATGGCAGAAAAAAAATCACAAGCAAATGATCTGATTGGTATGCTGGAAGGAGTCTTCAAACAAGCTCCTCATCTTCCTAAAAATATTCAGGAAGTACTGGTCAAGATCGCACCAATTCTTGCACTCGTTTTTGGTATTCTTGGTATTATTGTAGGACTTGGCGCAATTGGTATTTCTCCAGTAGCAATACTTGGAGGAGTAGAGGCTAGCTTTATGGTGATGGCTTCAGGAGTACTAGCAATCGTTTCAAGTATTCTGATGCTTATGGCATATCCAAAGCTTACCAAGCATGCCTATGCAGGTTGGACGCTCTTATTTTGGTCGGAAGCAATTAGTGCTGTTTCGGCTGTACTCTCTCTCTCAGTTGGAGGAGTTTTAGGTATTATTATTGGGTTTTATTTGCTTTTTGAGATCAAGGGGCAGTATAAATAACCTTTGTATTTATCTTACAAACAGGATCAGGTAACTGATCCTGTTTGTTTTTATTACCTGGTCTTTACGGGATCCGTCACTCCTCACCCCATTCCGACGTCCTCAGAAGCGAAGCTTCCTGTGGGCGCTCGAACGGGAGACCCAGTCGTGCCACCCGTAAAAAATGTAGCTCTTCACAAGAAGTTGTATATGGTGTAGTATAGGAATGTCTTTATGAAGCTTATTGTCGGTCTCGGAAATCCAGGAGAAAAGTATGCCTCTACCCGACACAATCTGGGTTTTGCGGTCGTTGATCATTTCCTCAAAGAGATTTCATCTGTCGAAAAAGCTACGTGGTCTGCCAATAGTAAACTCAAAAGTGATGTTGTTACGATTGATTGGAAGGGGAAAGACGGTAATGAAGAAAAACTCATCCTCGCAAAACCACAAACCTACATGAATAACTCTGGTATGGCGGTGCAACTTCTTACTTCCTACTATAAAATTGCTACGGAAGATGTCTGGGTTGTGTATGATGAGCTTGATTTACCGGTTGGCTTTATGAAGATTAGGTTTGGTGGGGCGGCAGCCGGACATCATGGGGTTGAATCAATTATGGCGCAGCTGGCAACCGACCAGTTCTGGCGATTTCGCATGGGTATTGGGGTAGCCCGTCGTGGGAGAAGCGCTCTTGAAGATGGGAAGAGTCATTCCTTGGGGCGTGAGCATATCCGAGATGCAGAAGACTTAGTGCTTGCCCCTTTTACCCAAAATGAACAAGGGAAGGTACGGGAGATGATTAACCATGGTGCTGATGCTCTGAGTCTTGCACTCGAAAAAGGACTGGAAACGGCAATGAACAGATACAACACGAAATGATTGTCCATTTCCCAGCTTCCATTTTCCATTTTATTTAATAAGTCCGATTTACAAATGACAATCAATGGAAAATGGTAAAATGACAGATAGAAAATTAACATTATGCAGTCTATTAAAAACGTCCTCATCAATTTTAATCCTACAACAGATAAATATGTCTCCCGAGAGTTTCAGACGTTTGCGTTGCATTTGGCGGACAAACTTGATGATTATAAACATAAAAGTCTCTATATGAAGCTTGCCAAGACTGTACATCGGTCGATTCTTGAGCAGGCATTATCATTTGCCGTTGATAGCAAAGCAGACAACAAAGGTGCGCTTTTTATGTGGAAGCTTAAGGAAATACGGAAAGGGGGAAAGAAAAAATAATGCTACAAGCACACATTTTTATTTCAGGGATTGTCCAAGGAGTAGGGTTTCGTTACTTCATTCGTAGCAATGCACGTAAATTGCAACTGACAGGATGGGTTCGTAATATCCCTGATGGAAGGGTAGAGGCTGTTGTGCAAGGGGACAAAAAGACTATCGCAAAGCTTGTTGCCAAATGTGAAAAAGGTCCATTTCTGGCAGAAATAAAAGCGGTAAAGGTTGACTGGGAAGAAATGACAGAGCCATTGAAAGAGTTTTATTTTAAATAGACTTTTATTTCTTTAATTCGGCTTCAATTACTTTCTTGATATCAGCAAAAGGTACGGCTCCGACTACTCGATAGCCATTAATAAAGAAGGTTGGTGTCCCATCTACTTGAACTGTTGAAGCATCTTGCATGTCTGCATCAACTCTTGGTGCATGCTTCTCAGACTCAAGGCATGATCTAAATTGATCAGCGTCCATTCCCAATCCTCCAGCAATCTCTATGAACGCGTCAGTTGCTGCGTTGCCTGCCTTTGGAGACCAGTCATCTTGTGTATTAAAGAGTTGGTCATGGTATGTCCAAAAATCACCCTGCTCATTTGCGCATTCAGAAGCAAGGGAGGCTTCCCTTGCGTTGGGGTGGATACTGGTGAGAGGAGAGTGACGGAAAGCAAAAGCGATTTTATTGGTGTCAACGTATTCTTTCTTTATTTGTGCAATAGCATCATCAAATGCTCTCTTACAGAACGGACATTGAAAGTCGCTAAACTCAACCACGGTTACTTTTGCATTTGGGTCACCAAGAATAGGTAGCTTACCAGATGCTACATCCACAATTTGTGGAGGGGGAGCAATCGTTGGCTCTGCGGCCCCTGGTGCTGCTGGTGTCGGAGCTGACTGCGTAGCCATCTTTTCAAGGTACGTTACTTTACTCACAAGCATACCAAGCAGGAAGGCAAAAATGACAAGACATACCACAAGAAAACCATTGATTCTTGTATTTTCAAAGCTAAATCGAGGAATGCGAAGCGTGAAGTAATCTTTTTTCTTTTTAGGTTCTGATTCTAGGACTGGTTCTACAGGAGTTTCTTTTTTCATCTAGGTCTCATTCTATTGATTCTTCTGTGGTTTGTCAATAAAGTTACCAAGAATAAAGTAAGCAATACAATGTTTTTCTGTACTCACATAGTGATTTGATATATAATTACAACTATTATGGATACGTATCGTCCACTTTCACAGATGGCTAACTATCTGTTGGAAGTATTTGAGAAAAAAGACAGTCCCACAACCGAGGAAGAAAAAATAACAGTTAATCCTATCGTTTCTAAATTCGCTACCTGGTATGAACGATTGCGCAATGCTATGGAATTTCGCGAAGATGAAGTTGTCCTTCGTGCAACTATTGAGCGCATCCTTAAGCGTCGTTTACTTTTGGGAGGCACAGGCGAAACCACTGGCCTTCCCTTAATTAAAGAATTGCTTTGGGCACGGTACTTGCCAGAGAATGAGCTTCCCAGATCTATTGTTACCAAAGTCGAAGATACGATTGATCGCTACTTGAAGCTACGTTTGCTTGTTATGGAAAAGCATCGAGTGCCAGATGCCATTATTAATGACTGGATTTATGATTTGATGTCGGCAGAAATTCAATATATCCTGAACCCTAAGCACAAAAAAGAAGTCATGACCAATTTTATGTTTCACGTACTTCGTGACGATGTTGAGATCCTTGATGACACCAAAGAGACCAAAGACGCGCAGGTTTTTATGGCGGTTCGTAAGGCTTTTGCACGTGATGATCTGGCTTTTCTGCGTTACCATATGTTTGTTCAGTATTTCGGCAAGCTTACTCCTGAAACCTTTGATTTCACGGTTGAGCATTTTCTTAAAGGATACAAAGAAATCCTTAAGCAACTCAACTATCCTTTAAAAGATAAAATTTATGCTTATGTTAAACGGCGAACGGCTGTCTGGTTTATCTTGGAGGATATCTTGGATTTGGGTAAGGACAATCTTAAATCATTCCTTGAAAATAAAGAAGCACTACAGGAGGCTGTTTTTGCCGCTTGTGAGACACGGTATCACGGCATTGATTCCAAAGTAAAACGAGCCGTTATTCGATCGGTTATCTTTATTTTGATGACCAAAGTTGCCTTTGCTTTTGCTATCGAGGGGACATACGAGCGAATTTTTTATGGACACATTCTGTGGGGATCGATGATTATTAATATTGTTATCCCACCGTTACTTATGGTAGTTGTGAGTTTCTTTATTCGGACACCAGGCAAGAGTAATTCTGAGCGAATCCATACCTTTATTACACAACTTCTCTTTGAGGAGAATCCCCAGTTGGGTAAACGTTTGGTGACTGCCAAAAATCAGAAACGAAGTGGTGCGTTGGTCATTGCTTTTGACATTTTGTGGCTAGGTGCCTTTATCATTTCTTTCGGAAGTATCATTTTGATTCTTTCCAGTCTAGAATTTACTATTATTAGTATGGGGATCTTTACCTTCTTCCTTGCGATTGTTTCATTCCTGGCTTATCGTATTGCACTGCTTGCCAATGTCTACCGTGTGGGGGATACGCAAGGGCTAGGAACATTGTTGGTCGATTTCCTTTTTATGCCGGTTATTCGTACGGGGCGTAAACTTACCCAGAGTATCTCTCAAGTGAATATTTTTCTTTTTCTCTTTGATTTCCTTATTGAAGCTCCTTTTAAGCTCCTTTTTGCCTTTTTTGATCAGTGGTTTTATTATCTGCATGCTAAGAGTGAAGATTTGGGGTAACCGCATTGTGATGTTTGTATAAGGCAAATATCATGCACGTTTTCTTATTGCGTAGTAGTATATCGCTACTATGACAGAAGTACTAAGCGTACAACCACAGGCGAGATCTTTTGTAGCGCGTACAAGCGAAAGAGGTGCTCCATTAGGAGTACGAACTTTTGCTGGTGACGAACCTCGTCGTCCTACGATCACTCAAGCTCCTGAGAGAGCATGGCGGTGGCCTACAAGAATAGGAGTGAACGGAGCAGAGACGACGACATCTCGATCGGATTATAGAAGAGAAAATCCCCAAGAGTTAGTGCGACAAAATGATGTGTTGTCTCGTGAAGCACAAGCTCAAGAAAAGGCAGCACTACTTGCCGTAAAAGAACAATACACCGATCCACAGCAACAACTTGAGGCTATGGCGCAAGCCTACGAGGGGATTCATAGGCAAGTGACGCATGACATGCAAGGAGGATCTGGAGAAAAAAAACAGGGTGTCGCTATACCAGAAAGGCCGGAAGTAAGCCTTCTTAAAAATGAGTTATATAAAAATGTGGTTAAAGATATTCTTGGAGATACTGCCCCAGAGAGTGCGCCTGCGGCCTTGGGGGATATTTTGCGAAGTGAACATGCCATGCCAGTACTTGAGAGTTTGGATGCACCGACACTTCGTCGGGTTGCATCACTCTTGGCAAAGGAGCAAACAGCTCTCTTGCGTGCTGGGCTTACCGAAGAGGAAGAGCAAAAGCTAAAGTTTTCTCGTATACTTCTGTATCTTATCTTAAGCTTGCTGCCCAAGCATATTCAAGATGCTTTGCTTGCAGAACATGAGGGGATAAAATCTC
Source organism: Patescibacteria group bacterium (assembly GCA_038063415.1). Taxonomy (GTDB): domain Bacteria; phylum Patescibacteriota; class Microgenomatia; order Levybacterales; family UBA12049; genus JBBTVD01. Next base: position 6,648 of record JBBTVD010000011.1, on the reverse strand, counting down.
CAGTAACAAAAGATGTTGTTGTTCAGCCGGATGAAGAGGAAGATTCTGAACCAAGTGTTTTGGTACGAAGGGCAAGAAGACCACTCCAGGCAACAAGAAGGCGACTTTCTTCTCCAAAAAGAATAGCTAGTATGGCTGCATAAGGTGCCATTTTTCGCCTTTTAAATCGCTCGTTGACTTCTTTGATCAATGGTTTTATTATTTATAGAGCAAGTCAGAAGAGCTGGAGTAATACATAAGTGAAAGAATGCCAACATTATTTAAGCATTATATAAAAAAGCAATATTAGTCTTAATTATGTATACTTTAAGAGAATATATCCGCAGAGCAAGCACCATCTCCTGAACTCTTATCTGTAAGAGCCGCTAATCTCAGCTCAAGAGAGCCAAGGACTGAGGCTACTGTGACAGAAAGAAGTGTCATCGTAGGTAATAAAGAGAATTATGGCCATGGAGATGTGCAACTAATGCAAGTCTTGCCAAAAGATATCGCTGCCCTTCCTGCTGATCAGCAGAGAAGAACTCGCCTTCTTGTTTATGAATCTCCATATAACGCTTCGGGGAAAGGTGTGTTACCAAGATTACGAGTAGATTTAGAAGCTCTTGCCGAAAGTCAGGGAGAAGATCCAGTAAGAGTTGTGGGACTTGCCTATACAGGAGAACGAAATTCTAATAGTAAGCTAGTAGATCCTGCTGCGGAAGGACTTCCCGAAGGAGTGAAAGTAACCCAAATGCAACTTGATAAAGCACGAGATATTCTTGCTGCAATGCAAGATATGATTACTGATACGAATGCAGAGATTATAGGCTTTTCTGCTGGCGGACCTGTCGCTCAAATTGCAGCAGAGCTTGGATTATCAGTAGATACGATTGGATTGTTTAATGCTACAAGTCTCGATAATAAGGGGCATTTGCGGACAACAGGCCGTACATTACTAGGTGTATCGTCACTTATTACCAAACTATTGAATAGATTTAAAGGGGTACTCAAGCTAGAGGAACGAACAGAGAATCGTAAGTTTCGTTTTGAACCTCAAGAAGTGAACAAACATCTGTTGGTCGTTCTCGGACACTGGATTAATTCCAGCGACTCGCGCACAAGTAATTGTCGGGCAGACGGAAGGCGATCGTAATTTCCCCAAAAAACGGGTACGAGAGATTATCAACAATACAGGAGCTGGTAATGTACAGTTTGTGGATCTAAAGGGTTGGGAAGGGCATGCCATGGGATTGATTTTATCTTCATTTGGCTATTGGCAATCTGTTGCCTTCTCTCCCTCCAGGAAGACAAGCCTTGTTTGCAAGAGATAAACACTTGTCAGATAAGAAAAACGAGAGTCGATCTTGCGAGTAAGCGAGAATTTGTGTAATAATCATATTATGAGCTTAGAGTTTTCCCGTGATCCAATCGAAAACATTGTAACCACATATAGAACTTCAGTGGGTGAGCTACTTTCAGGGCATCAAATTGATGAACCTAAGGGGTTATCGTTAGCTACTGCACCTTTATTGATTCGCTCTTATGTAGGTGGTGATCCTGATACTACTGAGTATGCTGCATATTTAGACAGTCCACTTAATGGTCTATCACTCTTCTCATTTCTCCGCCACATTGCCCCTAATGGTGACGATGATTCTATAGATGGTGTAAGATTTTAAATGATCCTGAGTATCGTGCGTTCCCCATCCCTAGTGAGGATCGTGATCGGTTGAGCAATCTGCATGGAGCTCTTGGAGCAGGTTGGCGTGAATTTGGGCGACATAGTAGTCAGTTTATTGAGGCTATCGATTACCCTGATACTACTATTTCTCTTGGACGTGTATTTAGTAAAGAGGAAGTAACTCTTAGACGTAGATTTTCTAGAATGATAAGGAGAGAACCATCGACGTTCACAGGAGCTTCTTATCGTACCTCAAATGGATCTTATGATAGTACCTCAAAAGTATTATATGTCAAAAATCCACCAGGTGTTACTATCACGCCAATTGAAGGAGGAAACGATTTTCATATAGATACACCTGAGCTTAGTGGCAAGGGATATTTTGATGTCCGTAGACCCACTGTATATGATAGTGAAGTTTCCTCTCAAGCTTATTTTAGGGTTGAAAGAGATAGAGACTCGTTGACGAATAAGGGAGGCAATCTTAGTCCTATGCTTCATTGGAAAAGTACAGCGGGCAAAAGAACATGGCTTTTTGATCAACCTACAGGAGAATTAGCAAGTGGAATTGAATTAGGTGATCCTCGTCATGTTAATCCTGATACCTTTGTGGGACTTCTCTCTGTTGCCTATTTTTCACCTGATATTACAGGTGATAGAGAGAATTGGCCTATGAGCATGGGATTGCCTGGATCAGATAGAGAACCACCTATGGGAGCAGCTCAAGTTCCGGTTTTGGCTTACATGAATAAAAGGGGCTTACTTGAGAGTCATTTTATTTCTCGAGCAGAGGCGGTAGCAAAAAAATAATCCAAAAACATCCCAATTTTTGTCTCAAAACGTCATGCTGGAAAGCAATCTTCCTGCCGACATGCAGGCGACTTTTCCAGAATCAGATCCTGGACAATATTCTCCTCTGCCACAGCTTTAGCGAATGAGAGCCAGGATGACAAAGTGGGTAATGTCAGTAATTCCCTCCATTGACAGAATCTGTCTTTCAGTGCTAGTATAATTACTAGATCTATGGCAGACGTCACTTTTACCGATTCCACTTTTAAACAACAAGTTCTCGAAAGTAAGCTCCCAGTTCTCGTCGATTTCTGGGCAGTCTGGTGTGGTCCTTGCCGCATGGTTTCTCCAATTATTGAAGAACTTGCCAAAGAATACGCCGGGAAATTAGTTGTCGGCAAGCTTAATGTTGATGAAAACCCACAGGCCGCAGGGCAATATGGCATTATGAGTATCCCAACGGTTATGGCCTTTAAAGATGGCAAGCCAGTGAAGTCAACTGTCGGGGCTCAAGGAAAAGAAAGCTACAAAAAAATGATTAATGAAATCCTCGGATAACTTATTTCTATGTACGATGTAATCATTATTGGTTCAGGCCCAGCAGGTCTCACCGCTGCAATTTATAACACCCGCGCTGGTCTTAAAACACTTCTTCTTGCTGGTGCAAAGTGGGGAGGACAACTCATGCTCACCACAGAAGTCGAAAATTTTCCAGGCTTTCCAGAAGGTATTCAAGGGCCAGACCTTATGGCCAATATGCGTAAGCAAACCGAGCATCATGGTGCGGAGATCATTGATGTCAATGTTATCGCGACAGACTTTGGGAAGCAGCCTTTTGTCGTCAAGACTGATGAACAGCAGTATGAAGGGAAAGCAGTCATTATCGCGACTGGTGCTGACACCAAATGGCTTGGTGTCCCAGGAGAGTCTGAAAAGATTGGTCGTGGTATCTCCTCTTGTGCGCCTTGTGATGCGCCATTCTTCCGTGACAAAGACGTGATTGTGGCCGGAGGAGGCGATAGTGCAATGGAAGAAGCCTGTGTCTTGACTCGTTTTGCCAAACAGGTAACGATCATTCATCGTCGGGGTGAGTTTCGGGCTTCCCAAGCCATGCAGGACAAAGCAAAGGCGAATCCCAAGATCACCTTTATGATGAATACGCAGATTACGCAAGTACTTGGTGAGATGAAAGTCTCCGGAGTCAAAGTAAAAGATACTATAAATGGTGAAGAAAAAGAGCTTGTAACGGATGGGGTTTTCGTCGCTATTGGACACATTCCGAATTCAACTGTCTTTAAGGGCATTGAAGTAGATGAGAAAGGTTTTATTAAGGCACGCGAGCATTTCCATACCAATATTGAAGGGGTCTTCGTCGCGGGGGATGTCTATGACCATCAATATATGCAAGCAGTAACGGCAGCAGGGTTTGGCTGTGCGGCTGCTCTTGAGGCAGAGCGATGGCTTGAAAGTCAGACATGACCTCTACGAAATAGCGCTCTCTTCTTTTTTTCTTCCAATCCGTTAGCCTACTAAAATCCTTATGTTGTTTTTTTGTAAAGATTATCGTTTTGTCGTCTAGTAAGCTTCAGAAAGTGATATTCTGTGTTGACTTTTCTTTTCATATTTTCCATACTTAGTAAAAGCGAGGAGGTGAGCAGGTACTATATTTTATGCCAATTCCAGACGATATACGAACATATTTAGAGGGTTTATTAGCTGAATCCGACACGCTTACGCTTGATGACTCAATGCGCGAAGACATGTTGCAAGAGCTTTTTGTGCAGCTTGAAAATTACCTTACGAGTGTCATTGTTAATAATCTCGAGCCAGATGATCTTGAAGCTTTTATCAAAATGAATGAAGAGAAAAAGTCTAAAGAGGAAATTGAGCAATTTGTGCAAGCCAAGCTGCCTAATGCACAAGACATTTTCACGAACGCTTTTATAGAGTTCCGAAAAATGTATGTAGGCAATGTGCAATCCAAAAAAGGAAAGTAAACGGAAGCACACGAACAATCTACTGATGACATATCCTAACTATGGCAGAAACATTTACACCTGAAGGTTTAGCTCTCCTCGATAGGCCCACACCTGCTCCCGTACGGAGGAGCAGCGTTCCTCCTGCGCCATCCACCCCTCCTACGGAAATAGCTCCTCTCATTCCTGCGCCTCGAACTCCTGAACCAGCTCCAACGACAACAGTTACTGGAGAGCCTACTGATACACATACTGATGATGCTCCAGAAAAACACAAAATAACACTTGTTAACCGCCAGGAAGATGTCGAGAAAAGAGCTCGAGAGATGGTTGATAATCAGTTGCGTCAAGCCTGGAGCGAGAAGCGTTGGCGTGGATGGAAAGCTCCTGCTGAATGGGGGAGGAAAGCAGGGCTTAAATTTGCTGAAGAATACTATCGAGGTCGGGGTATAAAGTGGGCACGTGAAGCAATCAAAGACAATGAGAACGCTTACTTTGAGATGAACGTTATTGGTCGGGCAGGGAAAAATTTCACTTTTACTGATCAGCAGGACAAAGAACGGGAAGCAGGGCAAGCAAAAGTTGAGCAAGTAAAGATGTCAGCAGAAGCTGGCTTGGGCAATACCAGGTTCCAACACGTAGAGGCTGCTGCTGGGCCAGTACAACAACTCTTAGTAACTGAAGTACTGCGTCCGATTGTAGAGAGACATGGCGACTTTGCTTCGACAGAAACTAAAGTACGAGAAGAAGCACTGCAAGCTTCCTTACGTACGTTTATGGAAAATCACCAAAATGACTCTGACCCTACGGTTCGTCGTCAATTAGGAGAACTCTTTGGCAAAGACGCGACACAGTTTGGACGGATTGCCGAACACTTCGCGACCGATATGCTCCCGATTGCTGACAAAGTGAAGGCAGATTATGACGCACATAAATATAGCCTCGATCAGATTGCTGATCATGTAGCTATTGACCTTGCCAACGCCAACTGGGCAGCTGCCAGCACGCCAAAGCTGAGTCTTCTTGATCGGTTTATTGTAACGGCAGAAGAGAAATCGCATGGGTATTTGAATGAAGCAACTGCTGGAGCAGCGGTTTCTATTGCTATGCAGGCTGCTCGTCAAGGGGGACGACGTGCTCTTTTTGGTGGTGTTGGTACAGGATTTATCTTTGGGGCACTTGAGCGAAATAAAAATTTGAAACGGGATCGTGCTTCGCATATGGGAGACATTGAATATAATCAAGCACGACCTACCATGGCTCCACGTGGACGACTCGCTCAGATGATGGATACTGAGGCAAAGTTGGGTCGATATGACTTGGCAACAGCACAATTTACCGAGATGTTACACGATGATAATCGTGACGCTTCCAGTGTGCTTGGTGGCGATGCGAGAAGTCTTACTACGCTGCTCAGTTTGGACTTAGCGCAACCAGGGCATAGGGACGCTTTGGCAAGGAGAGTTGCGGAAATACAGAAACGATTAGAGTTCTCCGCGGAAGAGCGTGCTGGTATTGTACAATTACAAGGAGCTTTTGATGTCGAACAGGGGAGAATGGAATTGGTCAAAGGTATTGTCGAAGGACGAAGGGCGATGCTTGCCGCAGGGATGACCCAAGCCGAGGTTGATGATGCGTTACGTACAAGTGGCGCAGCGTGGGAACAGCGATTTACGAAGAATAAAAGCGATCAAGATAGGCGTTTTAATGTCTATAGAGTTGGGAGCTCTGTAACCCATGGAGTGCTTGGTGGGGCAACTGCTCTTGCAGCAGGATTACTTTCTCAAGAGGCTGTAGCATTGGGAGCTAGAGCAATTGGCGAAGACGTTAAACCAACAATGCTTGAGCACCCACCAAGTATTCTTCCTGGTCATCCTGATCATTTGGGGAATGGCCCCAATTTACAAGAGACGTTTGGTAACACAAAAGTTGGGCAAGAAGTGCATGTGGGAAACGTGTTACTGCACGAGGGACCCTCAGATGGACATTTTATTGTCGATAGTATAGATGGCAGAACAGTTGGTGAGGGAGGAGCACCTGAACTTATTTACAATGAATCAAACAATACTCTCGGCGCTCGAGGAGAATTATCTCCAGAACTGGTTCGACAGCTCGAGGATGCTGGCTTAGACCTGAGTGATCCGACCTATACCTCAGAGGCATTACATCAGGGGAATAACACTCCCGTTGAAACGAATGTGTCAGGGATAGAGAATGTAAAGG
>JBBTVD010000010.1:0-24419 GCA_038063415.1 Patescibacteria group bacterium | reverse complement strand
TTGTTACGGCTATTGAAACGACTATTCTTTTGGGTGTCATTTATGGATTTCTTTCGATAACCATTGGATGGCTAAAGCAAACAATTGATACATTACTCGGTCGTGAAAAAGAGCTAAGAAACATTGCAGAAGAGGGAGAGGTAAGACTTACAACTATCTTACAACAACTTCCTGTAGGCGTCATGATTGTTGATGCAAAAGATCATAAACTGACAGGGAATAAGCATCTGGAAAAGGTTACTGGAAGAAAAATTAAAGGAAGAATGAGAACAGATGAAAGCTATCCTTCCAAATATATCTACCATAACGATAAGCCTGTTCTGCAAAAAGATTGGCCGATTGCTCGTGCACTTACTAAAGGTAAAACAGTTACCTTACAAGAAATGGAATATCGCCGCGAAGACAAAAAGCGTCTTTTTCTTCGAGTAAATGCCTCACCTATTAAAAAAGATGAAGAGATTATCGCGGCAGTTTCAACTTTTTATGACGTTACCCATGAAAAAGAGCTGGAACAACGGAAAGATGACTTTGTGAATATGGCTTCTCATGAATTGAAGACACCTATTACAAGTATGAAATTATATATTGATCTCCTTTTAAAACGAGTTCAGCACTATGAAGATCAGCGTGCGCTTAAAGCAGTCCGTAGCATCAAGTTACAAACTGAAAAACTGCAAGAGTTAGTAAGTGATCTTCTTGATGTTTCCCGATTACAGACAGGTAAATTACAATTTACCAAAGAGCCCTTCTCGCTTACTGAACTACTAGAAGAAACAATTGAAATGCTTCAAGAGACAACGAAGGATCATGAGATTATTCTTCAACAGGCAAAAGATTTGACAGTTATTGGTGATAGATTTCGCATTTATCAAGTTGTTTCTAATCTGGTTACCAATGCGATTAAGTATTCTTCATCAGGTAAGGAAATCATTGTTCGAGTAGAAAAAGAAGGTGAAAAAGCAATTGTGCATATTCAAGATAATGGGATAGGTATCCCAAAAGAACAACGGAGAAAAATATTTGAGCGACTCTATCAAGTCACCGATCCAAAAGAAAAAACCTTTCCAGGAATTGGTATGGGGCTGTATATTGCCAAAGAAATAATCAAAAGACATAAAGGAAGAATTTGGGTTGAAAGTGAAAAAGGGAAAGGGTCAAAGTTTTCTTTTACGTTGCCATTAAAAAAATAATATGAAAAAAATTTTTATTATAGACGATGAGGAGAGTATTGTTGAAGCGCTTACTTTGCTTCTTGAAGATGTTGGTTATACTGTTTTTAGTGCAAAAAAAGGCAAAGATATCCTTCAAAACGTCAGAGAGACATCTCCTGATATTATTTTATTAGATCTATTACTCTCAGGGCTTGATGGGCGAGAAATTTGTCTAGAGCTAAAAAACCAAAGCGAAACAAAAGAGATTCCTCTTATTATGGTTTCTGCTCATCCAAGCGCTGAAAAAAGTGCAAAAGAAGCGGGCTCCGATAACTTTCTTGCAAAGCCTTTTGAAACAGAAGAACTCCTTGCTTTATTGGATCAGTATCTCAGTAAGAAAAAGTAATTGTAATTCCTTGACAAGTGTGTCCCAATCAGCAATCATAAGAATATGAACATTTTTCTTTTTGCTGAAACGATCGGGGAAGTACTTGATATTGCTGGCATATTTGTCATTTTGATAGGAGCTATTGTCTCAACAGCCTACTTCCTTTTGGGGGTTTTTGAATCGAGACACAAAGAGTTCATCTATAAATCATTTCGTAATAACCTTGCTCGAAGCATTCTCCTTGGTCTGGAATTTTTGGTTGCGGGAGATATTATTCGTTCAGTGACGGGGGAGCCAAACTTTACCAATATAGCTGTGTTGGGACTAATTGTTCTTATTCGTTCATTCCTTGGGATTACCTTTGAAATGGAAATTGAGGGCAAATGGCCTTGGCAGAAAGCTGGCAAAAAGACGACAGAATAAGATGCTCACTTCTCTTCAATGAGTAGATATTTCCTTGCAAATTTCTCCATTGTTTTGACAATCGGGATAATATCTCTTCCTTTTTCAGTTAGCCCATAGACGACAGATCCTTTTGCTTTGGTCTCTTCAGTTCGGTAGATAATTGCCTCTAATTCGAGCCGCTTGAGTCTATTGGTTAAGGTTGTTGGATTGATTCCTTCCAAATCCCTTTCCATTTGTGAGAAACGCTTCTCACCACTTTTAAGGGTATAAATAAGATACAATGTCCAAAAATCACCAAGGATTTTAAGCCCTGGTCGACACGCTTCTTCTGCCTGTTTATTGTTCCTTATCATATGCTACTTGAAATCACTACAAAAAGTATAGTATGCTTATTATGACTAATTATTATACCATACTATATCCTATGAAAGCGGCTCAAATTACTACCTAAATAAATCTAACGAGCAAAGTTGCAATTGATGCAAGCGTATAGCCTGTCACGCTATACATAATATACGGATAAGATCTCCAATTTTCTCTTATTTTGAAAAAGATTCCTAAAGAAATTACCATAAGGAGCGTCGCGAAGAAAAATCCTACATGGACAGGGTCAAATGCTGCATAAGCATACCACATAAATCCAAAAATAAAGCTGTTGGCAAAAAGAATAGCGAGTTGGTTCTTGGTAAACTTTTTAGCTGGAAGTCTGAGAGATAAGAGCATAATTGCGGTATTCATCATGACAGTCCCTACAAAGAAGATGATATTACCAGCATAATAATCATTAATAAAAAGACCTCCACAGAGATTTGTTGTAATCCGGTCAATATCACAGTAGGTATTAAAGGTAAAACTTGCTACTTCATGCCATCCTTCTCCTGCTCCAAAAAGATAAGCGCCCAACAGAAACAGTAAAAGCAGCAATGCGTTAGATTGATCTTTTAACGCTTAAAAATTGTGTGTGATGGTTTTTATGATAAAGAAAGAGACGACAATTGTTAGCGGAAAAATGATGACGGTTTGGATTATGTAATGCAGTCGAATAAAGTCATATGGTGGAACAAGCATCCTTGTCGCGGGTAAAAGCCTTTCAATGATAACGATAACTGCTATTAACGTAACAAGGGAAAGAAGAAAGTTGATTTTGTTCATAGCTATTTCTTCATCAATCCCACATAGTTAATCTTTGGGAAAATGGTGCGGATTTCTTCCCAGAACTTATCAGCCAATTTATCCGAGAATTTACCATATTTGCTTGATTCGGATTTTGCACAGAGATTGTTCTCCCAGCGTTGCATAATCATCATAACTTTTTGTCCGTCTTCATTATATTTTTCTTGCCATTTTTGAGGTTCCTCTGCATAGTTATCATGGAGCTCTTTGAATGGTTCAAAAAGATCTTTGTGGGCTTCAAGCATTTCTTGTACTTGTTTCTTGTACTTGGTCATAGCTATTCTTCAGGTTCTGGAGGGAGGAATTCTTCACCACCGTGGTCTTCTTTTTGTGGGTATTCATTTGGTTTGAGCCAGTAAACGTAGGAACAACCGGTTGCTTTACGATTTTTGCTGTCCCAACCTGCTGTACTACATTTTTTCATCTTTTTTCCAGCATTTGTTGTAAAGAGAACAAGCTTTTCTCCACAATCAGGACATTCTTCATCAAGTTTCTCAGTTGTACCGTTAATCCATTCGACATAGTCACAGCCATCAACTTTTTTGGTTTCTTTATTCCAGGTTCCGGCTGAACATTTTTTCATTTTCTTTCCAAACCGAGTAACTGACATAACTAATTTTGAACCACATTTGGGGCACTTTTCATCGAGTTCTTCTGGTTCGACTTCAAGCCATTTAACATAGTCACAGCCGACTGTTTGTCTTGATTCAGCATCCCATGAGCCTTTGGAACACCGTTGCAGTTTGCGTCCTGTCTTTGTTACCGTCACAGGATCAAGAGGAGAACCACATTTGGGACAACTATCTTCTTGTTCGGTCGTGTCTATCTTTTTTACCATTGAAAATCTATGGTACTGTTTTTCTCAGAAAGAGTCAAGACTTGACAATGATAGAGCTCTACCAGTAGGCTTATGATATCTATGCATAAAAAAGTAACAGCCGCCAAGTCTGATGAAACAATAGCTCCTCTTTATTCTTCACGAGCACTCAATACCGCGGTCCCCAAATATCGTGTCCCAGTCCGTGGTGTTGCTCCATCAGTTGCGTATCAGTTGGTACATGATGAGCTGATGCTGGATGGCAATGCCCGAATGAATCTGGCTACTTTTGTCACGACCTGGATGGAACCAGAAGCCCAGCAGCTGATGTCTGATACATTTGAGAAGAATATGATTGATAAAGATGAGTATCCGCAAACGGCCGAGCTTGAGAATCGATGTGTCAATATGCTTGCTGATCTCTGGCATGCTCCGTCAGATGGACATGCAATCGGGACATCAACTGTTGGATCAAGTGAGGCCTGTATGCTTGGAGGTATGGCACTCAAGTGGCAATGGAAGCAGCGAATGAAAAAGGCTGGTAAACCAACTGACAAACCCAATATGGTCATGGGAATAAACGTGCAGGTCTGTTGGGAAAAGTTTTGTCGTTACTGGGAAATTGAACCTCGATTTGTCCCGATGGAGGAGGGGAGATATCATTTGACTGCTGAGGAAGCGGTCAAGCTCTGTGATGAAAATACCATTGGTGTTGTTGGTATTCTTGGAAGCACCTTTGATGGAAGTTATGAGCCAATAGAAGCAATCAGTAAGGCGCTTGACCGCTTCCAACAAGAGACGGGTATCGACATCCCAATGCACGTTGACGCTGCAAGCGGGGGATTTATTGCTCCTTTTATCCAACCCGATATCGTATGGGATTTCCGTCTTCCACGAGTGAAATCTATTAATACTTCAGGGCATAAATATGGTCTTGTCTATCCTGGACTTGGCTGGGTTGTCTGGCGAGATGAAGAAGATTTGCCAAAGGAACTTATCTTTAATGTCAATTATCTGGGAGGACAAATGCCCACTTTTGCCCTTAATTTCTCTCGTCCGGGAAATCAAGTGATAGCCCAATATTATAATCTTCTTCGGCTCGGCAAAGAAGGGTATCAAAAGATACAGCAGAACTGCCAGGATACTGCTCTCTATCTCTCGAGCAAAATAGCTGAACTAGGACCCTTTGAGCTTATTTCAAAAGGTAATGATGCTCCTGTCTTTGCCTTTAAGCTCAAAGATGATGTGAAGCATTTTACCGTCTTTGATTTATCCGAAAGGTTAAGAGATCGTGGTTGGCTTGTCCCTGCCTATACCTTCCCTGAAAACCTGGAGCATATTGCAGTGCTACGCTTGGTTGTCAAAGAGAACTTTAGTCGTGATCTAGCGGAGTTGCTCCTTGCAGATATCAAACGGCATCTGGAGTGGTTTGAACAACATCCTGTCGAATCCTCAGCTAAAAAGAAGAAACAAATGTTTCATCATTAATTATGCATAACACAGGCAAAAAATTATCGGTTCTGACACTGATGATGCTTATTGTAGCGGCAGTTGCCAGTATCCGAGGCCTTCCCAGTACCGCCGAACAGGGGATGCAGCTCATTTTCTTTTTGGGTTTTTCTGCTCTCGTTTTCTTTGTCCCGACCTCACTTGTCTCAGCCGAACTTGCAACTGGTTGGAAAGGTGGGATCTTTGCTTGGGTAAAAGAAGCTTTTGGTGACCGTTGGGGATTTGTCGCAATTTGGCTCCAATGGATTCAAAATGTTGCCTGGTATCCGACAGTTCTTTCTTTTGCCGCGGCAGCTATTGCATATGTTATTGATCCAGCACTTGCGAATGATGGGATGTTTACGGCGCTGGTTATCATAAGTGTCTATTGGGCAGCGACGTTTATTGCCTTACGGGGGATAAATGTTGCGGGTGTTGTTGGAAGTTGGGGAGTGATTCTTGGTACGCTTCTTCCTGGAGCATTCATCATTTTGCTTGGTATACTCTATATCTTGCAAGGACATCCTTCAGCAATCCCATTGCGAGTAGAAGACATTGTCCCACAATCTTTTTCTCTTCCTGTCATTGTTTTTACTGTTGGCATCCTCTTATCCTATGCGGGAATTGAAATGAATGCCAATCATGCTCGAGATGTCAAAGATCCGGCAAAATCATTCCCAATTGCTATCCTTGGCGCTGGGATTATTACGGTTGTTTTGGCTATGTTGGGTTCACTTGCGATTGCAATAGTGGTACCTATCCATGAATTAAGTCTCACGGCAGGAGTGATGGAAGCGTATACTATTTTTCTTCGTACCTTTGATATCAGTTGGGCGATGCCAATGATTGCGTTACTCTTACTTATTGGAATCTTTGGAGGCGTGGTTACGTGGATTGCCGGGCCGAGTAGGGGACTTCTTGAAGTAGGGCAAGCTGGCTATCTCCCCCCATTTTTTCAACAGACCAATAAGCATGGTGTCCAAAAAAATATTCTTTTGACACAAGGCGTGATTGTTACGTTACTTGCGTTGTTATTTGTCTTTCTTCCCAATGTAAGTAGTAGTTATTGGTTGTTGACGAGTATGACCATACAAGTCTATCTACTTATGTATATCCTTATGTTTCTCGCGGCAATCCGTCTACGGAAGACACAGCCGCAGGTAATTCGTGCATACAAAGTACCGATGTTGTCATTTGTGGGAGGGGTTGGCCTGGTCGCTTGTATTGCTGCCTTTTTGCTTGGTTTTGTCGCTCCTTCGACTTGGACGGAAGGATCATTTTTGTATGTCAGCATCCTTGCTTCTGGCATCATTTTTCTTAGCTGTGGGCCCTTTATTTTTTATTCACTGCGTAAGAAGAGCTGGAGACAACCGTAAAAACAATTTGGTATAATAATCCCATGTGGAAGCCAACCAAGCCCCCCTTTGCAAGCTACAAAAAAACTGTTTTTGCCAAATCTGCAAAAGTAGCAGATATTGTGTATCAGATTGGGGAGTATGATGCTCTGCGAAAGCCATCGCAAGAAGTTCCTTTGGACAACATTACTTCTCCTGACATGCAAAAGAAGTTTGCTTATCTTAAAAAGCGTTTGCTGCTTTATCGTAAACGTACTGGGTATGGACGGGGGATAGCGGCGGTTCAAGTGGGAATTCCTGAGCGATTTGTTGTAACCTATACTCCTGAGGGGTTACTGCTTCTCATAAATCCCGTAATTACAAAAAAGTCACAAAGTCTTCTCAGGTATTCTGAAGGCTGTATGAGTGCTGGGGCTATTTTTGCTCCAGTCGTAAGACCAGCATGGATTGCGTTTGAGTATTACAATGAAAAAGGGGGAAAACAATTGTGGGATACGAAAGATGATACGAGTATTGGTAGGATGCTCAATCGTGTTTTTCAACATGAAATTGACCATCTTGAGGGAATTATTAATATCGATAAAGTGCAGGGACATGAATTATTCCTTGATTCAGATCCGGAGTTTTATGCTACCTCTCGTTTTGCACCAGTGAAATAACTGCTTGATTCTCTTAACAAATATCCGTACTCTTAAAGAAGAGGCAAAAAAATTATGAAACCAGTGATACAGGAAGAAAAGAAAATTGAATCAGAGGTTGAAAGCCTTATTGATCGCAATCGAGTGGTTAGTTTTTCTGATGCCGTTTTTGCTTTTGCAGCGACGCTTCTTGTCCTCAAAATAGATCTACCAGAAATTTCAGGTGGTGATCTTAACACACAGTTGGCACAGGGACTCATTACCCTTTGGCCAGCGTATCTTGCCAATGTCATTTCTTTTCTTGTTATTGGCTACTACTGGCTCAATCATCACGCGATTTTTGGTTTTGTACAACGCTTTAATCAGACGATTGTATGGATTAATCTTATTTTTCTGATCTCTATTTCTTTTTTGCCTTTCCCGGTAGACTTGTATGGAGACTATTCTACGGTTCCTATTATTGTTGTCTTTTATTCGGCTAGTCTTGCTTTTGTCGGTTACTTCTTAGCTTTTATCTGGTGGTATGCCGCAGATAAACACCGCTTGATTAACAAAAACTTGGGTGACCGACAGATCAGGTATTATCTTGCACGTATTCTCATCGCACCGATTGTTTTTACCTTTTCAATTCCACTTGTCTGGGTGCATCCAATCATTGCACAGGGAGCATGGGTTCTTGTACTGATTGGGACAGTCTTGATCAATAGAATATTTCATATCAAAAATCTTAATAGTATCGAAAAAGCAACATTTTAGCGTTATAATACTCTCATGCTTCCGACAAGTGATTTAATAATTAAACCTTTTATTTCGCAAGAGTCGTGGGAAGACTGGCTAGCAAAGCATCATGCTTCAGAAAAGGGGATTTGGCTACAGTTTTACAAAAAGAAGTCAGGAAAACCTACGGTAACCTATGCGCAGGCTCTCGAAGTTGCTCTGTGTTATGGCTGGATTGATAGTCAGGTAAAGAGTCTTAACGAAGAGGCCTACATTCAGAAGTTTACTCCTCGCGGTTCAAGAAGTATCTGGTCAAAAATTAATGTGGGTCATATTGCTCGACTCATCAAAGAAGGGAAAATGAAGCCTGCTGGCCTTGCAGCAGTTACGGTTGCAAAGAAAGATGGGAGATGGGAAAAAGCCTATGACTCTCCCAAAAATATGACAATTCCAGAAGACTTTGTAAAAGAATTATCTAAACATAAAAGAGCAGAAACATTTTTTACGACACTCACTAAGACAAATAGATATGCTATAGCCTGGCGTCTCCAAACAGCCAAAAAGCCAGAGACTCGAGCCAGAAGAATGCAGGCGATTATCGAAATGTTAGAAAAAGGAGAGAAAATACACTTCTAGTTATAACTCCTTCTGCTTACGGAGCGTTCGGTAGAGGCGACGCTTTTCCCTTAAAAGACTTCCAAGTCCAAAAAGCGTCGCAAGGAGTCCAATAATTCCTCCCAAGAAAGGAATAAAGGTAAACACTGTATACATCAGTAGACCAAGTAAAAACAAGATTGCTGAAGGTAATTTTTTATCAATAGTTTTTCCTATCTTTTCTCCAATCAGGTATATGGTAAAGAGCTTTGCAAGGTAAGCCACAATAACAAATAAAATAATAAACAGGAAAGCTGCTGGAATACCAATAAGAGTAAATAAGAGAAGCATAAAGATGACTGGTCCCAGAAGAAGAGTAAGTAACCCAATACCAAGATTTTTCCATGGTTGTTTTGCTATATTATCCGAAACTCGTTGTAGAAAATAAGGAGTTAATCCAACGAGGAGTAGTCCAATAATAAGCAAAGAAATAAACTCAGGAAGTTTAAACAGCAGCCAAGAATCAATAAAATTTGATTGTCTTTCTTCAACAGGAGGAAAAGTATGTGTCAATTTCCCCATAATTGTCGCTCCTGGAAAAAGTTGTGCGGGTTCATCACTTAGGTACGTTAGGTTTCCTTCGATATGTGCTTGTGGCATAAGTGTTAATTGCCCCACAGCAGCGTAGACATTTCCATTAATTGCCTGCTCAAGAATAACATTGCCTCCGGTAAAGGTTGCTCCTTTACTGATCGGGGCAGCGACAATAACAGATCCACCACCAGCTACAATACTCCCTCCAATAACTGCATCTTTGCTAACCATAACATTGCCTCCAAATGCAGTGATATTGCGCTCAACGCTACCATTTATTGTTATTTCACCACCAAACACCCGAACATTTTGTGCCTGTCCTTGGATAATTACGTTACCCCCCGTAGCAATAATGTCTCCTGTTACGATCCCTTCAAAGGTGACATTGCCTCCAGCTACATATGCATCACCGGTAATTGTTCCAAGCACACGGACATTTTCTCCAGCAGCAAAATAATCTCCTTGGATCACCGTTTGTGATGCTACAACGATATTATTTTCCTGTGCAAAAACAGGTTGCGTAGTACTCAAAGAAAAAACCAAGGTAAGTACAATAAAAAGAAATTTTTTCATAAAAATAGGCTCTTCTATTTACTGTATACTCCTTTATTTCCTGAGTCAAGAGTTGTAGAAGCGGTAGGCAAACTATGCTACAGTAAAGAAGGTTCCCTAAATACTGCTATGAAGACTGCCTACAGAAGTTTGCTCGTTCAGATAGTCATTCTTTTTGTTCTCTATTTTGTCACCGCAAGAATGGGTCTAAGCCTCAATGCTGTGAGTGGTTTTGCTACTTTTATTTGGCCACCTACCGGGATTGCTTTAGCAGCTCTTCTTCTTTTTGGCTATCGACTTTGGCCGGGGATTTTCCTTGCTGCTTTTTTGGTCAATGTCATGACAGGAGCTTCTCCTCTTGCTGCAATAGGAATTGGTGTAGGAAATACTCTTGAAGCTGTCATTGGAGCATTTTTGCTTAGACGGCTCATTCATGTTGAATATGGCTTAGAAAGAGTTGATGATGTGTTGGGGTTAATTGTCCTTGCAGCTTCTGGTAGCACGTTGATAAGCGCTACGATTGGCGTGACAAGTTTGTTTGTTACCGGAACCATTATCCCGACAGCCTATGCTGAGACATGGACTGCGTGGTGGATTGGAGATATGTTGGGGAATCTAGTTGTTGCTCCAATTCTTCTTGTGTGGAGTCGTCAACCAAAAGCAGCAATCTCTTGGAAAGAGACGTGGGAGATAGGAATTGCCCTTATCGTACTTATGGGTATTACCTTTGTCGTTTTTGGTAATATCGTTGCTTTTGGTTATCCTTTTACCTACCTTATTTTCTTACCGCTCATTTGGATATCGCTTCGCTTTTCTCAACATGTTGTTACCTCGGCCATGTTGATTGTATCTATGATATCAATTGTTGGAACCTTACAAGGGTTAGGCCCATTTGTTACAGCGAGTATTACCAATAGCTTACTATTACTACAGTTGTTTATTGCGGTAGGAACAAGCATCTCGTTGCTCCTTGGAGCTATTGTTTCTGAGCGCAGGAGTACAGAATCTCGACTTAAGAAGAGGACACGTGAACTTGAGTTAGCCAGAACACGTTTGTCCGAAAAATTACTGCTTATTGAACAAATAAATGCTCAGCAAAGTTTTGAAAAAGCAAAACTGGAAGCAATTCTCACAAATATTGGAGATGGACTTATCGTAACTGACAAACAAGGAGCAATAACGATTATGAATACAGTCGCTGAGAATAACTTAGGACGGTCTCTTAAAGAAGTGGAAGGCAAAAAATTTGTTGACGTTTTCCCGCTAGAAGATGAAAAGGGACAAGCAATTCCTCAATCCCAGAGGCCAATCCCTTTGGCTTTGTCTTCCGGCAAAAAAATTAAGGTAACCTATTATTATAAAAGATCAGATGGGCAGCGATTTCCTGCTGATATTATTGTGACTCCTTTTGTCGTTGCAAGTGGTATCGTCGGCTCTATTGAAGTATTTCGAGATATGACACAAGAAAAAGAGCTTGAGCGAACAAAAGATGAATTTATCTCACTTGCTTCTCATGAACTGCGTACCCCAATGACAGCTATCAAGGGATTTCTTTCGATGATTAAAAAAGGAGATTATGGGCCAATTAATGAAGGTTTACAAAAACCGCTGCTCAATATCAGTATTTCCGCTGAAAGACAAATTCGTTTGATCAATGATCTTTTGGATGTCTCTCGCTTGCAGACAGGACGAACGAGCTATCATTTGACGGATTTTGCTTTTACTCCCGTTGTTGCAGAAATTGTAGAGTCACTTATGCCACTTCTAAAGCAAAAAAACTTACAAGTATTTTTCCCAAAAGAGAGTACCATTATGGTTCAAGCTGACGTTGAGTGGTCTAAGCACATCGTTAATAACTTAGTGAGCAATGCTATTAAGTTTACCGAAAAGGGCAATATCACCATTACCTATACAGAGAAAGCTGATTTACTTGAAATACGAGTCAGCGATACGGGGATTGGTATTGCCCCTTCAGATCAGGAGAAACTTTTTGGTAAATTCCAACAACTAAGTGTACAGCATTATAGTAAGCCAGTTGGTTCTGGATTGGGACTTTTTATTGCTCGGGAAGTTGCACGTCGAATGGGAGGTGAAGTACTCCTTGAAAAATCTGAACCAGGGAAGGGAAGTACTTTCCTCTTTTCTCTTCCAAAAGCAGGGACAGCATATGCACAGCAACTAAAGGCAAAAATTGACAAAGAAAAACAAATTGCATTAGAGAAAAAATAAGATTACACTAAGCATATGCAAAAGATTTTAATTGTTGAAGATGATGCAATTCTTCTCGAAATGTATCAGGATAAATTTGTCAAAGAAGGATTTACGGTAGAAACAGCTGTTGATGGGAAAGCTGGTATCGAAAAAATGCGTACCTTTCGTCCTGATGCAGTACTTCTGGATCTTATGATGCCCAAAATGACGGGTTTTAGTGTGTTGGAGCTGGTAAAAGGAGAAGAGAATCTTAAAAACATTCCAATTATTGTTCTTACCAATATCTACGCGGATGCACAAGATCTGCTTCAGAATTGGGGAGTCAAGCATTTTCTCCTCAAAGCCAATTATACTCCTGAACAGGTTGTTGAAAAAGTGAAGCAAACTATTATCCCTCAGGCTGCCTAACGCTCTCTAGTGTGAAAGTATCATTAGCTTTCAATTTCTCTAGTAACGAGTGTAGTTTTTTTGTTCGTGAGCTAAAAAGGTTAATTGAAGATTCCCCACTCATTCCTTCAACAGTTTTTATTGAGCATGAGTCAAGTAATACTAACTGAGAATCGGTAGCAGTTTCTGATATACAAATATTTTTTTCTCCGACGAAATCAATAAATCCTCCATATTGCTCCATTGTGTCAAATATTTTACTTGCCATTTTTATAAATTTTCTTCCTAGCTCTGGTTTTGTTCTAAGTAGAATAAGAAGATCTGACTCTGTAAAATCTTCAAAAATGCCTTTATACGATTCTATCTTGGGTTGGATTATTCCAACAGCAGGTAATCCTCGGTAAGCTAACTCACCTATAATAAAGCTACTAGGTGTAACAAATCCATCAATGTCTCCGTGCCATGCTAGAATTTGTTCGTAATCTCTTTGTAAATATAGTGCTCGTTCAACTTGTTGTGTCGGAGGAAGTCCTAGTGATTCTCTATCAACTTTGAGTACCTGAGGAGAATCTGTTCTCAACGGAAATACAAAACTTTCCCAACCATATCCTAAGAGAGTTGTTTCTCTATTGCTAAAAGGCATGGTATCTGTATCAATAAAATGGTTTGAAATACGTCTTTTTATATCCCAACCTCTCCGTTCAAACGGGTGGGTAAGTAAGCTAATACCTGCTTGGAATCGTAATCCCTTTCTAACTTTTGGATCAAAAATTCTTTTTGTTAAAGATGTAACTGGACGATGTTCATCTGTTGTTGCGGTAAAAAGATTTTCCCGTAACGAATCTACTTTATGAAGTAATACTTCTTTCATCACAGCAGTATTATACTATAGGTTAGGCGAGTTTTAAAGAGAGATCTCCGTTTATGTAGGCTGTTGTGATAATTCCAAAATAAACATGCAACCAAGCATTTTCATGAGACAAACATCCGGTCATTGTCTCATTTGAGCAAGGGGAATCATGGAAGTGGTGTTATAGAGAGGAGCTTCTTTCTGAAGAATAACGTTTTTATATCTTTTTATATTTGGCCTTGGAGAATGCGAGGATTGAAACTCCGATAAAAGGAAAGATAATTAACAGGAAGACACTCCACATCGTACTTTTTCCAAATGCCTTTCCAAGATCAAGTGAGATAATGATCATAATAATAAAGTTAATAAGAGGGATAAAAAGAAGCAGTAACCACCAGCCTGGTTTGCCAAGTATTTTAAGTAGTGTATATGTATTGTAAATTGGAATGATTGCTTTCCAACCTGGTTGTTTTGCTTTTTCAAAGATTTTCCATCCAGCAATCAAGAAGTAAATAGTTATCAGGAGATACACTGTTTGTTCCATAGGAGACATTTGTTGATAGGCCATCTGGTCATAATCGGCTGATGAGTACATATAATTTGATCCATTCATAAATATATGATAGTAACTTCTTTGTCACCTTGTCAAGGGTCATTATTGGATTGGTATAGTTTGAGGTAGAGAAGCACGTTAAAGTATAATCTGGTAATCTTTTTGAGGCTAAAATGCCTAGGTATCTTAAAGGTTTGCATAGGTAAGATTTCTTACATCTCTCAAAAATAATACTCTAGGTTATTTTAATAAATAGTAGTATAACAGCCTCAAACATATTTATTATAAGACACATTTTGCTTATTGACCTAGGCAATAATTTCATGCAAAAATGGATATGGATGAGCTTTCTATGACGGATTTATTTCTTTCCATTGGTCAAGCTGCTGAGTATCTTGGTATTTCAATAGATACACTTCGCCGTTGGGAAGAAAAAGGTAAAATTACTTCACAACGTCTTGATGGGAAGAATAGATTTTTTAAACGAGCAGACCTGGAAAAACTTAAATTTGGTGACGTACTCACCGTCAAAGAAGCCGCGAAAAGACTTGAAGTCTCTCCATCAACCCTACGGAGAATTGCTGACGAAGGCACCATTCCTTCATTTGTAGCAGAGAATGGGTATCGGCAGTTCAAAGTAACAGATCTTGAAGCATTTGTTTCTCGCGATAGCAAAGATGCTCGTGCAGCTGTTGTGCATAAAAGTGCTACGGTTGAAAAAGCAGCAGAACCATCAACTCGAGCAAGGCTCTTTTCTCTTCAGAGAAAGCTTTCATTGTCGAGTAATTTTCTGGGTGTCGTCTCATATATCTTCGCGAGTATTTTGTTACTCTCAGCAAGTATTTTTTGCTTTCTTGTCTATGCTTTTGTGGCCTATCCCAAAGAGGCGGCAGCATTTTTTCATTTTGAGTATCAGCAGGGGAAGAAGCAATCAGTGCTTGGTGCCCAAACAAGTTTCACTAGTGAAAACAAAGCAGTATCGTTTGTTTCAGCAGTTTTGCAACAGCCGGCTGAGATTGCTCTCAAAGTAGCTCGGGTCATTAATCCCGCCGTTGAAGGGGAAGTGTTGCTACCTGAAGAAGAGGGAGGAACGATTATCTCGCAAGAAGGAAAAACAGGCCAACCTGGAGAACAAGGCATCCGTGGTGAAAACGGAACTAATGGAATCCCTGGTATCTCAGGACAGAATGGTGAAACTGGTGCTACTGGAGCTTCTGGTTCAACGGGAGTGTCTGGTTCAAATGGATCAACAGGAGCCAAAGGAGATACTGGTGCCACAGGAGCAACGGGTGCAGATGGGAGTTTCTCAGGAAGTTATAACTCATCATCGGGGCTCGTAATTAATGCCTATGGCACAGGGGTAGGGGAAACAACTGCATTATTGTTTTATGAATTATCCACAAATGGATCAAGTTATGTTGGTTTGAAGTCTCCAGATTCGATTGTTACGTCGACCACCTGGACGTTGCCTGCTGCAGATGGGACGAATGGACAATGTCTCTCGACGAATGGTTCAACGGTATTGTCATTTGCTGATTGTGCAACAACAGCCATTACGAGTTTGAATGGGTTAACAGGAAATACGCAGACCCTTGCCACAGGGACATCAGGGTCTGATTTCACTATCTCTTCTTCAGGTACGATGCATACCTTTAACATCCCCGATGCTGGAAGCTCTGCTAGAGGATTGGTGACGACGGGGACACAGACCTTTGCTGGAAGTAAAACTTTTTCATCAGCAATCACCGCGCCGACAAGTTCAAATACAATTAACGGATTAGTAATTAGTTCAGGTGTCCTCAGTGGAGTTGCCGGACTGACGTTTACTTCAGGGAATTTAAATCTTGCAGCAGGAGGAATCATCAATGCAGGGACAATTGCTGGAGCGACAGGAGTTACTTCTTCAGGGACTATTACGCTTTCATCGCTTAATACTGCTGGTGCTTTGCTTTATACAAATAGTTCAGGGGTTGTCTCCAATACAGCACAGGGAAATAATGGGCAGTGCTTGATTAGTGGAGGCTCAAGTACTCCAACATGGACAAGTTGTGCTGGTGCTTCCAATAATTATTTTAATCAATCAAGCGGGTTAACCTACCTTGGTAATACCACAAGTGATTTTGCAATTGGGGGGACGGCAACGAGTTCTGCCAAGTTTGCGGTTACCAATATCAATAATGGTATTCCTACAGCTTCTGTTTCGGCAGGATTGAATGGGGGAATGTATCTAACAGCTGATGGAAAATTAGCAACGACAACAAAACAATCACTGACTCTTGGTGATAGCACAACCACAGGGAATGTCATTATTAATCCAGCTGGCAATGTGGGGATTGGGGATACGGCGCCGGATGCAAAGCTTGAAGTATTGGGAGCAAGTGAACAACTGCGATTAACATATACCGATGATACGGTGGACGCGAGGATGACTGTTGACTCGTCAGGGAATCTAACAATTGACGGATCATCAGATGGTACAGGATCGGAGACGTTGACATTGACTGGATACTCGACGTTAGCTGCATCTTCGGTCACGAGTTTTGCGTGTGCTGATTGTATCGATTTTGCCGATATGGAAGATACACTGAATTTGGATAGTAACCTGACGCTTGATCAAAGTACGAATACGTGGTCACAAACGTTTTCTGGTACAGGTGGTCCAGGCTTGACCTATCTCTCATCTGGTTTGGTCTCTTCCGGGACAGCGGCAGGAATCTATCTGAATGTATTGAATACTGCAACGTCGGTGCCTGCTATGGTGATCACGAATGCGGGGACAAGCTACGCACTTCGGATTAATGATGATGGAACAACATCCGATTCAACGCCATTTGTGATCGATGCAGATGGGGGTGTGGGGATCGGGGCAACGAGTCCTGATGCCAAATTGGAAATTCTTGCAACGGGAGGTGAACAGCTTCGTCTTACCTATACAGATGCCTCTGTGTATACAGGATTGACGGTAAGTTCGGGAGGAGATTTGACGATTGATGCAAGTGGTAATGATATTGTTTCGTCTGATCGGATGACACTTGGGACGACAAATGCTGGACTTTCACAGTTTACTGTTTCAGGCAAGCAGACAGGGAAGTCATTAGTGATGTTTAACGAGACCGGTAACCAGAATATCTTGGTTGCATCGACATCGGGAACAACGAAGTTTACGATAGGAAATAGTGGCAATCTTACGGTTTCAAATACTGCTACTGATGTTACTGAGCTTGCCATAACCGCTTATAATAATGCAGGATTTACGAGAACCTCTGATTATTTTTCGATCACTCGGAGCGTTGACTCAGAAAAACTGTTGTATTTGGATGCCAATGACAGGTTCTATGCAGGTACGTATCGAACCACGGGGAGTAATTATGTTTCATTGTCCGCTAATAACATTCAGGGGAGTAACGGAGCGGGTTTAAATTTCTTGACATCTGGAACTGATGATTTTGCTTTTGTTAATGATGGGAGCACTGTCATGACTGTGCAAGATACTGGGTCGCTCACCACAATTGATAATGCGTGGCTTGGTCTTGGAGCAGCAGCAGGAAGGATAGAATTTGATGATCAAGGTACTGATGAAGTGAATATCTTGGACGCAAATGTCGGGATTGGGACATTGATCCCTGGTACAAGCCGACTGAAAGTAGTATCTGGCAGCCAAACAGGTATTGAGGTAGCGAATGAAGGCGCAAATGTGGCATTATCTCTCAAAAATTCAGACAATAATACCATTTTACGTTTGAATAATTCGAGTAGTAATTTTTTTGATGTGCAGCATAATACGGACAATGTTTTGACGATTGATTATAACGATTCAGAGAAGATGAGAATAACTTCTGCTGGTTTAGTTGGCATTGGTACTGCCTCCCCAACGGGGTTAGTTACTGTTGAAGGCAAAGCAACAGGGAAAGCATTGACGATTTTGAATGAGACGGGTAATCAGGATATCTTTACCGCTTCAGCTTCTGGGACGACACGGTTTGTCATCCAAAATGATGGAGATGTTGGAATCGGTACGGCTTCTCCGACGTATGATCTTGATCTCTACCAAACGGTTGCAGGAGAACTTGTGATGCGGGTCTATAACAACGATACTACCGATGGCATTGGACATCTGCTTGTTGGTTCCAATGGGGGAGGTCATATCAATCTGTATTCAAATAGTGATGCGTCTTCAGTGAATGGTATTGCTCCCGACACATCAGGGATTGTGACTGATTTTACTGATATGGCCTTTGCAACAGGAACTTCTGGTTCAGCAGCTGAGTACATGCGATTGACAACTGGTGGTAAATTAGGCGTAGGACTTAGTTCTCCAACAGGGCTTTTTCATGTCAATGGCAAAGTGACAGGGAAAGCATTGACTGTTTTGAATGAGACAGGGAATCAGGATATCTTTACTGCAAGTAGCTCAGGGAACACCAGATTTGTCATTGCAAATAGTGGTAATGTTGGGATTGGTACGGCAACTCCGAGTGATATCTTGACTGTTCAATCTACCGGGAATGGGGAAGGGATTACCATCGCCAATGATCGTCCAATCCTTACCTTTGATGATACGAATGCAAACAATTGGACAATAGGGATGAATTCAACAGATTTTCGCATTTCAGAAGAAACATTGGGAGATGTATTCAATATCGATGCAGATACCGGTCATGTCGGCATTGGCACGAGCAGTATAACAAATCCAAACGAAACTCTCTTTGTCAGCTCAGATAACACAACGACAAACGCGCTGGCTGTCCATGCAAATTCTTTAACTACGGGCTATGGATTGCATGTTTATACAAATTCCGCTGATACATCCTCAAGAAGGGTACTGTCAGTGGTAAATGATAATTCCGCAGCATCAGGTGCTGTAGCATTCTATATACGTCAAGATTCAACTGGGGATATTATGAATGTCTTCGATGGGTCAGATGAAGTTTTCACTATTCTTGATGGGGGAAATGTCGGGATCGGTACAGCCAGTGCAGCGACAACGCTCAGTCTTTATGAGACAACGACAGCGGGGATAACGCTTGCAAAAGCAGGCGGTGCTTTTATGCAGCTCTTTAGTTCAGATACAAGCGGGACCTATTATAACGGTATCGTTTTTGATGATGCACATGATTTTAGGATAACGACATCTGGAAGCAAGCAAACAGGATTTCCGGGTGGTGGATGGTTTGTTCTAGAAGCAGATGGTGATTTTCGGCTGGGTTCGGTTACGACGCTTGGTGATGCGAGAGTTACCGTCTCCGCGAATGATTCCAAGGGATCAGCGATAACCGGAATGAATTATTATGGAACTGTTGGTACTGCTGATGTCGGTATTAGTATGGACGCCGGGACATACATGGGTGGCATTACCATCAATGATACGGAAGCTGGTGACATGTACTTCTCAATGGGGGATAGCGACTCACTTGCTGATCGGGAAACGAATGTAAAGATGGTATTAGCGCAAGATGGAAGTTTGGGAATTGGTACCACGACCCCGACGCATAAACTTGATCTCTCTGGAACGGCTAATGTCTTACAAACAATGAGCAGTAGCAGTACCACGGGTACATGGTTGCAACTTACGAACACGTCTACCGGTGGTGGTACATACAGTATTATTTCAACAGGAAGCTCCAATGGAGAAGGTGTCGGTAAATTATTATTTAATAACTCTGGAGGTCCACGATTAGTGATCGATTCAGATGGTGATATCGGTGTTGGACAAACTGCTCCAGCGGTAAAATTGC
The DNA here is from genome assembly GCA_038063415.1 of Patescibacteria group bacterium. Lineage (GTDB taxonomy): Bacteria > Patescibacteriota > Microgenomatia > Levybacterales > UBA12049 > JBBTVD01. The sequence goes on along the minus strand of JBBTVD010000010.1, from coordinate 4,811 downwards.
ACGTTGGGAGTACCTCGATAACTGACGGAACTACTTTGTTGAGGTTGCAAGATGCCAATAGTACCTGTAATTTTACTGCTGATACTGGCTCACCGACGTGTGGCTCTGATGAGACGCTTAAGAAAGATATCTCCTCTTTGAGTACAAGTGATCTCCTTACCAAAATAGCAGGACTCAGACCAGTTTCCTATCATTGGAAGACTGATGGAGGTGACGCTCCACTGAATTATGGTTTCATTGCTCAGGAAGTCGAAGCTGTCTTTCCAGAGCTTGTGACTGAAGACACGTGGGCTGATGGGAGCACTAAGAAATTTTTGAATATCGGTGGACTTGTCCCCTATATTATCGGTGCGGTCAAAGAGCAACAATTGCAAATAGACTATCTTTCAGACACACTTGGACTGAGTGATGAGGATAAAAAGGTTCTTGGTGTAGCGAACAAAGCATCCTCGTCTGCTCTTATTTCTGATGAACAGCAAGAATCATTCACACCGGCAATGCTCGTAAAGAATGAAGCAGAACTCTTGGCATATAGTGGCCTTAGCAAAACAGCAATTGACAATTACAAACTGTGGAAGATGACGGGCAATCTTGTCTTTACTGGAAATATTAGTTTTGCTGAGGTGACGAGATTCTTAAATAACGTGATCTTTACCAGTGATACGGTTGGTATGATAACCATCCCTGAGAATACGACAAAGATTGCCGTAACCTTTACCAAGCCGTTTACCAGAACGCCCATTGTGAACCTGACGCCAGTAAAATCAATCAAGGGAGAATACGCACTAGAAGAAGTAACAAAGAAAGGTTTTATCCTTTCATTGAAAGAAGGACAAGAGGAAGAGGTTGTCTTTAACTGGACTGCTTTCATCTCGGAAGGAGAACAGCCAAAGGTAAAAGTCCTTGAGACACCAGTGCCTAGTGACGTGGTGGAAATACCAACTCCGACAAAGGTGCTTGCTCCATCGATCAATGCAGATCTTTCAGCAACACAGAAACCATCATTAGAACCAACAGTAGCATCCTCTGAGAGTGCCGAAGTCTCTTTATAGCTGATACAACCTCAGAAATCCTTCGTCATTTCATCCCCCAACATAACACGAAAGCTCTTCTTGACAATTTTTTTCCTAGCAGCAATACTAATAATGTACTTTATGGCAGAAACAGAAGAAAAAATAAAATCAAAGAAATCTGGGAAGTTGGGTAAGATCTTCCTTATTTTGGTTATCATTATCCTTGTTGGTATTGCCGCAGCTTCCTCTTTTATGTTCTATCAAGCACAACAAAAAGTAGTAGAACTTTCAACCATTAAAGGCCAACAAATGCTTGCGCAAAAAGAAGTAGATACTTTGCTGACTGAGGTCAAAAAGCATATGGTGCTTCCGGAAAAAGAAAAGCCGACCATCGCTACGGTTACTGACGTCAACGCGTTAAAGAAAAATCAGCCATTCTTTGAGAATGCCCAAAACGGGGACAAAGTCATCGTCTATGTACAAGCTCGAAAAGCTATCATTTATAGCCCAAACAAAGACATTATCGTAAATGTTGGCTCTGTCGCAGTGGATGGCAATCAGCAAGTTGCTGGAGCAACAACAGAAAATCCAATTACCGTTGAAGTTCGTAATGGCACGCCAACTTCAGGTTTGGGGCAGAAAGTAGCAACTGCACTCAAAGAAGCAGGAGCAACCATCCAGAGAGTCGCTGATGCTGGTAATAAAGACTATAAAACAACTATCGTTGTTGATACCGAAAACTCTGATGATAAAGATCTCGTCAATGCAGTTGCTCAAAGTCTGAATGCACAAATTGTGCAATCTCCTGAAGGAGAAACATCGAGTGATGCTGATATAATCGTGATTGTTGGAGCAGATAAGCAGTAGGTATCCCCATGAAAAAAGTAACTAAAAAAAGAAAAAAAGAAATTCTTTCTAAAAAATTTCAGATACTGATCCTTCTTAGCATACTTGTGGTGCTTTTTCTTTTTATCAGTAGTCTTTTTTCTCCCACGGCTTCACAGGTCAAAGGTATTTCAAGCAATGCGTTCTTATCTCTGGTAACATCTTTCCAAAAAACGACGGTTTCATCTCCACTTGACCTCAAAAAACTTCAATTAGGAGATAACAAGTATACTTCTACGCCAAAAGCAGGGTATGTATATTCTTGTGAAGCACTTCGTTCGTCAGGACAGCAAGGAATGCAAAAAGTGCGACCATCAGGAATAATGGCTCGTCCCAGTGGTATGCCGGGGAGACAAGGGCAAAATGGTCAGTCAGGGATGGTAAAAAAAATAAAACCCTCAATTCCTTCGGGTAAAACGCAAGAGAAAGGATCAGGTCAATCACAAGGAGCCTATAAGCAGGGTCCATGGATTAATACGACTGCCAATACGTGGGATGCGACGCAAAAATACACCGTCGATGGTGCTGTGTCCTGGGAAGAGGCTGTTTGGACAGTAAGTACGAATGGGACGACTCGTATGCTTTCGGGCAATGGGTTACCTACCTATCATACGACAGGAATCTATCCGGTTGCTTCTACTGATGATGCCTATCAGTATGACCGCAATCCCAACACTATTGCTGCTCAGACAATATCGTTGAGTTTGCCAACTAATCCTACACTTCTTTCTTCTCCTCAGTGTGTCAGTGGTGAAGTTGGCATAATGCTTTCGGGTGTTCCACTATTTAATGCTTTTGATGCAACTCTTCGAGATGCTAATGCTTGGGAAATTCAAGATAGCTGTGACGGTCATCCGCAAAAAAACGGACAATACCATTATCACGGATATAGTGACTGTATGAAAGACACGCCACAATCTGATGGTCATTCAGGTCTGATCGGGTATGCTTTTGACGGATTTGGTATCTTTGGACTTAAAGGGGAGAACGGCAAAGAGCTTGCGACAGCAGATCTTGACGAATGCCATGGACATACACACAGTATTACCTGGGATGGTGCTATAAAGAGTATGTATCATTATCATGTTACCCGTGATTTTCCGTACAGTGTAGGGTGTTTCCGAGGCAAGGCAGCCACCAAGCAGTCAGTTCTCCAGTAAAGGTTGATAATTGTGTTGACAAACAACAACCCCGTTACAATACTTCCTTATTTGTAAACCTATTAGGTGAGAATATTATGAAGATGCTGAAACAATTTGCTCCCAAGGGAATCCTTCTCTGCCAAAATGACCATAGGCTGCTGTCTTGCTATAAATGGGACGTGCAAGATCAAGTGTCTCAACAATGCCTTGTACTGAGGTAGTAATAAGTTTATTTTTAAAATCATGCAGAGCCTTGTCTGAAACGTTTGCCGTCCCAAATGTTTCAATTGTTTGCATCAGAGGAAGTGGTTGCCCAATGACATAGGCAAGTCCAACCTCGCATTTGTCCGCAAGCCCTGCGGCAACAATATTTTTTGCGATAAATCGAGCAGCATAAGCGCCACTTCTATCAACTTTACTTGGATCTTTCCCACTGAAAGCACCCCCTCCTACACGAGCGTATCCACCGTAAGTATCAACAACAATTTTTCGGCCAGTTAGTCCTGCATCTGACTCAGGACCGGGAATATACCAGAGGCCTGTTCCGTTAACGATCATATCTTCATCTTTTGGTAATCCCAATTTGTATTTCTTCAAAACTGGGGTAAATATTTTTTTGATGACATCCAATCGAACCTTTTCAGCGCTTGTCTCTTCATCATGGGCGACTGCTGCGACAAGTTTTTCGATCATGATAGGTTTACCATTTTCATAGCGTACGGTAACTTGGGCCTTGCCATCAGGACGAAGCCAGGGAATTTTACCTGCTTCACGCATGCTATCGATTTGTTCTGTAATGGCATGAGCTATTCGAATTGGAAGGGGCATTAATTCAGGAGTTTCGTTGCATGCAAAACCAAACATCATTCCTTGATCGCCTGCGCCAATAGCATCGTCTTGTTCAACGCCAAGTGAGATTTCTGAAGATTGCTCGTGGATATCACTCGAGAAAGCTGATTCCTGGCTGAATCCCCAGGCTGGGACAGTGTATCCCAATCGTTGTATTGTTGTGAATGCTATCTTCTTAAAGTCGATGTTTGCTTGTGATTTAATCTCGCCGAATAAACAAATTTTATTTGCTCCAGCAACCGTCTCGATTCCTGTACGTGAATGTGGATCTTGGGCTAACGCTGCATCTACGATGGCATCACTTATTTGATCGCAAAGTTTGTCAGGGTGTCCTGCGCAAACTGATTCAGAGGTAAATACAGTAATTTTTGCCATAAAAAAAAACACATCTCTTGATGATACAAGATTGGCACCGCGACCTTCTGGTTCGGTTGCCGGTCACTGCTATGTGACACTCTAGATGCTTCATCTTAATTACAACATAATAGTTACCCTTTTACAAGGGGTATTTTACTGTCTATTTCTGCTGCTTTAACAATGCATGATAGGGCAGTGAAGCTCGAATATTGGTATCAGCTTTACTTGAGAGAGAGTATAATGGGAAAAGACAACTTTTTACCTTATGAGAACGTCTATGATGCTCTTGCTCTGGAAAACAGGACTTGATGCGAATTATTGAAGGTGATTAAAGGTGCTAATTCACCAAATTACTTCGAAAATATAACGATTTTATTGTTAGAATAGATTTATTGAGGAATTCTTTAGAACTACAAAAAAAGACTAAGATCAGCGGTCGGTCGAAACCTTAGGCTGCTTAACTTGGTCATCGTGATATAAGTATTATACAGAAAAATGTGTTACCTGTCAAAAGACAAGAAAGGAATTGTTACATAATGAATTTATCAGTAGGGATGCGCAGAAC
>JBBTVD010000009.1:80724-141727 GCA_038063415.1 Patescibacteria group bacterium | reverse complement strand
CTTGGAGCAGTTCATCATGCTGCTGCATCTGGAACATTAAACCCTGATAATGAAGTACAGAGAGAGGATCTTTTGGGCACAGGCAACCCGAGAAGCATTAGAATCAACGGGCTCTTTCCTCCAACAGGAGCTATTCTCGCTGATCCTTTTGCTACAGGATTGGTAGACACTCGAACAGTTTTTGTAGGATCTGCTACTCGTCCCGCTGCTCAAAAAGGAGGGGTAGAATTTGTTCCTACAGATTTAGGTAGTCTTCCTCGATTGATAAAAAATGGCCGTAACCCTATTGACTGTGTTTTTGTAAGTGTTAGCCCACCAGATATGAACGGCGTCTGCACCATTGGCCCTGGATCTGGTTCTACACGCAAAGTTTTAGATATAGCGATTGCGCAAAGAGAACGAGGGGAAAAAAAGAGAATTAAAGTAATTGCTGAAGTAAACAACTATGTTCCTCGAACTTCAGGAGATACAATGATTCACAATAAATATTTTGATGCTGCCGTACAAGCTGACTACCCTATAGGTAACCCTGAAACTCCTGAGAAACCACTTACGCCAATTGAATCTGCTATCGGAAAACATGTGGCAAAATTAGTAGATAATGGCGCGACTATACAAATAGGAGTAGGCCAAATTCCGAATGCTATTCTCTCTCAATTAACAACTAAACGAGGCTTGCATGTTTTTACCGAAATGTTTTCAAGCGGGATACCTCCATTAGTTGCTGCTGGAGTCATTGAAGGTCCCATAAAAACCTCTTTTGCCATTGGAAGCCAACAATTTTTTGATTGGATTGGACAACATCCAGAACTTGTAGAATTTTATGGAACTGAAATAATGAATGACCCTTTTAAAATTGCTCAAAATGAGAAAATGACTGCTATAAATGCAGCTTTAGAAATAGATCTTACTGGACAAATTTGTGCCGATTCAATTGGAACAGATATTTATAGTGCGGCAGGCGGACAATATAATTTCATGCAGGGGGCAACGTTAAGCGAACGTGGGAAAGCTATTGTTGTACTCCCTTCTGAAATCAATAAAGGCATTATACGAAAATCAAAGATTGCTCCAACATTACAAAACGGTGCAGGAGTAGTAACACCAAGAAATCTAGCACAATGGGTTGTTACAGAATTTGGTGCAATAAATCTTGAAGGTATGGATTTAGAGCAACGGGCACTCCTCCTTACAGCAATTGCTCACCCTCGGTACCAACCTAAATTACTAGCATGGGCAAATCGTTTTAGCCGTTTTAAAAGACCAGGAATCGTTGATAAAAATTATATAGAAAAAGTTTGGCAGAACTATGTAGTCAAAGATGAAAATGTCGATTTTGCAGGACTTAGAAGATAATTTGATAGAAATAAAAATCATGAGAAGCATAAAAATTTGAATATTTCCTGGCCATGGGTAGAGTATAGCAAAAAATCTGTTTCCGTTATTCGTAGCGGTTTTGGTAGTTTTCAGCTGTTATAACAAAATTTGAAGTTACCACTTCCACTGTTGGAGATAAGCTTAAATCATGCTGCTTAATTGTTTCTAGCATTTTATCATACTCCTCAGTATCAGCAAGAATAAATTCGTCTATACCCATAGATGCACTGGGATCAATACGTCTTCTCCTGACGGCTTCAGTATCTAATGTTACTACAAAAGACTTAGATTTACGATGAATATATTTTAAAGCTACTGCTTCAAGATCTGCTTGCTTCCATCTTTCACGTAGGCTAGTTTTTGAACTAATAGAAATTGGTCCAATATCATTTGAATAGATAATGAAATCATAATTAATATATGAGATAAATGCTACCTGTGCTTGCATATAGAAAGGCAGAATATTTTTCCGTATTAAAGTAATAGCAATTAGTTCTTCGAGTACTTTGCCATTAATATTTTGATTGCTTTGAAAATTTGATTGATAATTTTTCCAATATTTTTTGATAAACTCGTGAGGCTTTAATTTTGAATCTGAGCGAATGTCGGGTAATAATTTTTTTATAACTTGCTTTGCCGTTTGCTTCTCTTCTGGGGTTAATTCATCAGTTGGTACGATAATATCTGTCATATTTGTGTAAATTCATTTAAACTCATTTGAGCCAGTTTAGATTTTACCATGTTACTTGGGTTTTTAATAGATTGTTTCTCTAAGATTTTTACCATTTCTTTGGCTACCGCCTCAACAACAGGAACTGCGACAGAATTTCCCATTTGTCTATACATTTGCGTACGTGATACTGGAATTTTGAAACCTTTTGGAAAACCCATAATGGCCTTACATTCATTCTGAGTAAATAATCGTATTCCTGTCGGCCCATCTTCAACAAATGTTCCCGTTAACCGTTGAATTTTATGATAACTCGCAACAAGTGTTTTTATCTGAATCCTAGACTCCTTATTAACAAGATGTGGTCTCCCATCATCGAGCTTAAATAAATACGTTTCTTGTAGACGCTTTGAGATAGAATACCCATCCACATTCTCTTCGAGAAATTCGTTTATATAAGACTCTCTGTTATTAGTTTGCGGGTATCTAAACTCGATATCTTCACCAAATAGATCTTTTCTAAAACCTACAATATAAATACGCTTTCTATGCTGAGGGACTCCAAAATTTGCCGAATCTAAAACTTGATAGAATACTTTATAGCCTAATTCATCTAACGATTTACGGATAGTATTAAGCGTATTGCCTTTATCATGTGTCGTTAAGCCTTGAACATTTTCTAACAGAAAAGCTTTTGGACCGAGATGACTTTTTTTATCTCTTAGAATGCGCAGAATATCATAGAAGAGAGTACCCTGAGTTGCATGCATAAACCCTTGGCGCTTCCCGATTGAACTAAAAGGTTGACAGGGAAAACCAGCTACAAGAATATCGAATTCAGGAATCTCTTCTGCTTTGATTTTCGTGATATCGCCATGAGGGTTTTCGCCAAAGTTTGCTTCGTAGGTCTTTTTACAAGATTCATCCCATTCGGATGTGAAAACACATTTCCCACCTGCTTCTTTAAAGCCAAGTCTCGTTCCGCCTATTCCAGCAAACAAATCGATAAAAGTGAATTTATAATTATCTTTATTTTCTATATTTAGATTAGACTTTTTCATAATTGAGGAATACAATTGAGTGAATTAATGATAACATACTTCAATTTCAATTTCTAATAAGAGATTACGACTTATACGGTTGCACGTAACTGGGGGGATTCATGAATGGAGCGGATGGTCGGACTTTGCAGGAGTCTTCCGAAGAGACTATGAAAACTTAACAACCATTAGTGATAAGCCACTGATACTTTCTGAGGTAAATTCTGTCCCAACAGGAGGAGACAAAGCAAAATGGCTTCATGATATACTCACGGTACAAATTCCTCCATCACAAATCCAATCGTCCAGAGGGGGAGGGAGAGGAGGACAAGCCATCCTAGAATACCCATTTTGTTCCGTCTCAAAACAATACTTGAGCCAATAATACCAAATATTTCATGCGGAAGTGTGGCAAAATCACAAAATGGCCGACACCAGCTATGGTTGGTTCGCATAAGCGTTGCAAGAGGAGTATTGACATCAAAAATTTGGAGGATATCCCGCAGTAAATGAACGACAAAAAAGGCTAACAAGACAATAAAAATCGATCTCCAAAATATATTCATATTCAAAAATTGTCATTCTGACATACAGATAACTTAATTAGTATACTATACCCATGGATAAGGCAATAATAATTGATCAGATCAAAGTCTTCTATCAAGAGAATGGTACAGGAGAGAAGTATATGCTCTTACTCCATGGTTGGGGACAGTCACATGCCTTCTGGGAAGATGTTATTAACAGATTTGAAAAAGAGTATCACATCTATACACTTGATCTGCCAGGATTTGGACAGAGTTATGAACCACCAAAGATGTGGAAAATAGAGGACTATGCAAACTTTGTCCATGCATTTGCTATAAAATTGAATATACAAAACCCAATCATAATTGGCCATTCATTTGGTGGACGAATTGCCGCATTCTATGCCTCGAAATATCCAGTAGATAAACTGATCCTCTATAGCAATGGAGGACTGCCACCGCAATCTCTACAGAAGAAACTTTCACGACATGTATTTAGGCAGCTTAGCAGGATTGGCAAGCATCTTTTTCCAAACCAGTTATATAAACTTCATACAGTTCTTTTTCGGCCAAAGCAGTACCGTAACGAGCTACAGATTACCAAACAAAAATCTCAACGCATGCTAGATATATACATCCAAGGTCCACAAGATCTAACGGATCAGATAAAAAAGATTACTACAGATACTCTTATTATCTCCGGAAGAAAAGACCACCTGGGAGAACCAAGCATGGGGAAACGACTACATAGGCTGATAAAAAACTCGCAACTACTAGAAATACCAGAAGCGACACATTTTGCCCATTTGGAAAGACCAAATGAATTTTATGAGGCTGTTGAGAAGTTTCTCAAAAGATAGTTACTTACCACTTGGCAAGCGTTTTGTAGTCATCTGACCAAACACCCACAGAGATAGCTTTGTTTGCAAGTTTCATTCTTAAATTATAGGAAAAAAGAAAGATAAAATATACTAATATTTCTCACCAGCTGCCATAACTACTCTGCCATTCTTACGAGCATATTCACTAGCTTCAACCGCTTGTGGATCGATAACTCTTTCAGTCATAAAAATATGATAGATAAATTTTAATATACATGCAATATAATATTACCCTATGCCAAACGTAGAGAACAGAAGGGAAATAGGTCCACACATTTCTGACTGGAGAAGACATATGCGCAGACGACAGCTTGAATGGCTTGGGACAGAAAAAATGGGATCATGAAGGGAATTTTGTGGTCAATCCAGGTGCGCTAAAAAAATACGATACTCCAAGAGGAGCAGCAAAAGAGTATCGGGGATCCTCAATCATTGCTTTCCCTTCTCCAGAAGTGCAAGCGGTAACAGGAGACCTTGCAAGAGGACTCATGCATCGCCTTGCCGTTGCTAGAGTAGATCAGTATTTGGGAGAGGTACTTCCCGAGAATACCCATCATGCTACGATTACTGAAGCAGGCCATGACATGAGTCAAGATACGCAAGACGACATCCGCGGTATCACTAGAAGCGTCAACCAACGATTACTGGAACAACAGCCTCCCTTGGTAGCTCCTCAGTTTGAAATTCACGGCCAACCGAAGCTTGTTGGCAACACCTCAATTGTACTCTTTGTCGAACCAACTGATGATGCAAGCTGGGACGCTGTACATTCGATAGGAAGTGCTTATTATAATGGACTACATAGATTAGGAGGGGATAATGAAATCGCCAATAGAAAACCAGAAGATTTTGTGGGTCATATTACCTTAGCCTACCTTGCACAAAACAAAATTCCCCCTGATGATTATCGAAAAATTAAAAAGGTGCTAGATTCGTATAAGTACGATAGGCTTGTTGTACCTCGCTTTCCTTTGGATCATTTTGATTTAAGTCAATATGATAGTATGGCGGAGTGGGGAGCGCCGTTGGCAAGGCTTACATTGCCACAAGCGGCATGACTACTTCAATAGAAATTCTTTTTCCGCTACCTTATTCCCATTAATCTGTAGCTCCAGTTTGTGTTTCCCTGGATAGAGTGTTCTTGTCGACATTTGTTTGAGCGGATGTTTCTTCGTAACGATAATACTTTCACCTTTCTTTAATGCGACTTTCTTGAGCTTAAAAACCTTCTGATTGTGACCATTTCTTGCCTTATTATAGAAATGAATGAGGTAGTCAATCAGTAATCGTTCATCCTTCTGCGCTGTAATGGTAAAAGAGAATTCGAGAGCTGTCCCAATCACCACTTGATCGTCTTTTATCTGAAAATTTGAAACTGAAACCTGCGGGTCAGTAGAAAAATTCAGAAATGAGATGGCATCTTTATCACCACGTTTAACAAGCGTCCGAAGAGAATGATTAATAATATACTCCATTTCTTTGGGATCTTGCTTCTCTGATGTTTGCCATTTCTTGAGGAGCGAGAAGACAAGTGATGGATCAATTTTGGAAAGATCGTTGACATGATTGGCTACTGATCTGGTAACATACCGAGTTTTGTCAAAGAAAAGATTATCAAGAATGGGGACTGCTTCCTTGGGATCAATCACAATTTTCTGTGCCCAGGGGAGCTTGGGACGGGTTCCTTCACTGGTGAGTCTTCTGACATGATAATGATCATCCTTGCTCCAGGTAAGTATTGTTTTCATCGTTTCTTCTGGGAAAGCATTGATGAAATATCTGATTGATTCTTCAGCCGAGAACCGCATCGTCATCTGCCGAAGTGCTTCAAGTGAAAAAGCTAAGTCTTTCTTATTGCAACCATTTTTGGCCACAAAATCAGTGTATGGAGCATAAATAAACTCTCCAAAATCGTTATCTGTTTTGGTGGGATCATTGGGAGAGGGAAGTGAAGCAAGCAGAATACCAACAGCTTCACGATAATCCTGAGGCAAAAAAACTTTTAGCTGTTCACTCATCCAACGAATTCGTGGAGTTAATTCAAGCTCGGGGAATCGATCGACGACTGTTCTGATAAATTTTTTCTTTTCAAAAGCAGGATAGACCACGGCAATCTGTTCAGCCAATTTCGTTACCCGTGATTCGTTAAAAAGATAATCTTTAAGTAAAAATTTCTGTTCTTTGGTATCCATATGCTTATCCTAGCCATAGCTAGATTACTCGAGGCAGAACTCTTTGTCAATCTATTTTCTCTCTTGACGATGTGGATTTCTTCTCGCTACTATTAATATCATGAACAGGCCCCTGATCATTCTCTTGGCGTGTCTTACGTCGTTCTTCTTTCTCGCAGCAATTATACTTGCACGAATGCCTGCACCAGTACAAAAAAGGGTAAAAGAAACAAACGCTATCCAACCGACAGAACGATTGTATTCAAAAGCTCTGGCAACAACAACCATCGCACCTTCGCTCGCAGGCTCAGTAGTTCCCACAAAAAAAATTACTCCCACAACAACCCCAATTTCAACCAGCCCTACACCATCACCCACCATCGCCATAGCAAAAACAACAGTAAAAATAATGCCTATGGGCGACTCTATTACGGACGGCGTCTTCTTCCCAGGGGGTTACCGTACCTATCTCTGGAGTATGCTTCAACAAAACGGCTATAACGTTGACTTTGTAGGGTCACTTGCTAATGGCAGTTCAGATCTGGGAGATTGGAATCATGAAGGACATATTGGCTGGGATACGGGAACACTTGCTGGTGCCAGCAGCTCACTCGTCGTAGCAGCTCAACCAGATATTATTCTGCTCCATATTGGTACGAATGATCTAGACCATGGATCACCAGGAGAAACCATTACCGGAAGCCTATCAACGCTCCTAGCAAATATCTTTGCTGCAAAACCGGACACTTTCGTCATTGTATCGACCATTGTAACAAGTAGAGGAGACAAAAATGCCTGGGCAAATTATAACGGGGCTATTCCGGGACTTGTCTCTATTTATCGTGGGCAAGGAAGAAGGATATCGTATGTTGATATGTCTCAGGGGCTAACTGAAGCTGATTTGTATGATGGGATACATCCCAATACAACAGGCTATATCAAAATGGCTGCCTATTGGTATCCGACACTGACAACTGTCTATAGCCAGTTACAGTCCCAATAATCATCTTGCTACTGATTAGGTTTCTCTATCGATTGACAGACTTATAGAGAGAGCGTAAAATCAAAAATGTGGAAAAAATTAAGAATATTTGGACAAAAATACTTCTCTATAGCGTAATTATAATCTATTTTGTTGGTATATTTCTCATTGTAAGCGGATTTTATTTGCTTTTTACAGGACAAAAGTCACTTTTTGATAGCGTAATATTGATCACAGGAGCCTTAGCCTCTATATCTGTTGTTTATCTAGCAGAACAAATACGAGTGGCAGTGGAGCAAGAGAAAGCAAAGAGAAGCTATGAATACTTTGCTCGTTATAATAATGAATCATTTAAGGAGACTACAGCTGAAGCATTAGTCTTTCTCCGAGACGGAGGAAAAACAAAAAATGCAAGACTAGATATTATATCAAATATGAAAAATCCTCAATATAAAAAAATTAGACCAATAGTAACACTTTATTTTAACTTTTTTGAGGATCTTGCAATTTTCTATAATAGGAACCTTCTTAATAAAGAGTTAATACGATCTTTTTTCAAATCAATAGCATTAACAGCTCATGATGAGGGGAAAGATTGTATAGATAAATTAAGAGCAGATGCTAATAGTTCAACTTTTTATAAGGAGTGGGAAAAGATGAATGAGGACTTAAAGAGTAAAAAGATTACTGGAGAAAAATAGGATTATATCCGATATGGAGGAGCACCATCTTTATAAAGATCTCTACTAAATTCGTTCCTTTCCATAACCATAAAATAACATATTTATATGATTTTTTCAACTAATCTTTTGTAGTACATATGCTATCATTGGAAAAGAAGATTTGCTTAACATTCTTATAATTACCCATTGATTACATATAATAATTTTGGTAGAATGTGGCTAATCTATGACAAAAGCATCTCTCGAAAAACTCCCCGACGGTACGATTAAGCTCACTGTTAGCCTTCCATTTGCACAAGTATCCAAGATTCGCGATGAAGTACTTACGGAACATGTAAAAGAGGTAAATGTTCCAGGCTTCCGAAAGGGTAAAGCACCAAAAGATATGGCTGCTGGACGATTGAATCCTGATCATATTCGAGAAGATGTACTCAAGAAACTCCTTCCAGAAGCGTATATGAAAGCCGTACAAGAGAATGCTATTCGTCCAATTATGAACCCAAAGATTAGTGTCGAAAAGATTGATGAAGGAGAAGATTGGGTCTTTAGTGCAATGACTTGCGAAATGCCAGAAATAACACCAGGGAAATACAAAACCAATGTCCAAAAAGTAACAAAGAAAGCAACCATTATCGTTCCTGGCAAAGAAGAAAAAAAGGCTGAGAAGCCAACGATGGAACAAATTATCAAAGCAGTACTTGAAGATACCAAGGCTACTATTCCAGCAGTATTGGTTGAGCAAGAAGCAGATAGGCTACTTGCACAATTACTTGATGACATCAAACGGCTTGGACTTAGTCTTGACCAATATCTGGCTTCAACGAAAAGAACTTCAGAAGATCTTCGTGCGGAATACGCAAAACGAGCAGAAGAAGATATCAAAGTAGAATTTGTCCTTCAAAAAATTGCTGACCTTGAAAAGATCTCTGTTGAAGAAAAGGAAATTGAAGAAGCTATCCAAAAAGCACAAAGTCCAGCGGAAAAACAGAACCTTGAATCCAACAGATATGTCATCGCGGGCATCTTGAGACAACAAAAAACACTTGATTTTTTGATGAATTTGTGATAGAGTCCGCCACACTATGGCGAAATCCAAAACATCACAACATACGGCTGCACATGAATCCGAAGATCACCTCCGGGCAAGTATCGCTTCTGCAAAAGACCAGGTAAGTGGCTTTGGAAGTGACTTTTTTAGCCAACTACTTGGCCTTGATAGTGGAGGATACAGCGAAAAAGCTGGTATTCCTGAACTAATTACCGACGATGAACCAGGGGTTATCTTTAGTGCCAAAAAGCATAACGGAGGGATTGCTGAAAAAATTGCCAAGAGCCAAGAAAAGTTTACTCAGACAGCTGAAACAGGAAGAAAATCAGAACAAAAAGCAGCCTATGATTATACAAGTGAAATTCTTAACACGAGGAAAGGTGCCACGCAAGAAAATCGTGAAATTGCATACAAAGTTAAACAAATTCTTGATGAGCTGAAAAAACTGATTGCTACCTCTCGAGTACTACAGATGCAATTTGCAGAAATTGGTGTTGAAGATGCTCCGGTAAATGTCGGGACGTACCATCTTAACTTTTTTGAGCTCTTATTTGATCTTGTTCAAACGGCACGAAAAAATGCTGAAGATGCTGGTGCATGGGTACAAGCAACAGGAAGTAAGAACCGTAAACGCCAAAATAAGCAATTCCAAAAACAAGGAGCAAAAGTTACTCTCTCTAACGAACGTGCTGTCGCCACCCAAGTAGGGTAAATGATACAATACTCCTATGAAACTCTTCGCATACGGAGCCCTCATGAGCCAGACATGGATGAAGCATATCGGCGTTGATCCTTCAACAAGACAAGCTGCTTTTTTGCCTAAATACTCACTTGTTTTTACTAAACAGGCAGCGTCACATCCACAAAAAGGTTTTGCGACAATTATTTCTGACAACAATAAGACAGGCATTCATGGAATTCTCTACGAACTTACTGACGAAGATGTCAAGATTATTGACAAAACGGAAGATTATCCAATAGGATATACGAGAGAAGAAGTATTTGTGACACTATCTTCGGGAGATAAAGTAGAAGCTACAACATATGTTGCCACCCCATTTACTCTACAAGAAAATCTCTTACCAACCAAAGAATATATTGCATTAATAACCGAATCTAAAGATCTCTTGCCTGCGGATTATATTACAAAGCTTATGCAAACAGTTACTCTTGATTAAGTTTGTCTATGAATGACCTCTTTACAACTTATTTAAAAAGTGCTTTAATATGTACTATGTTATACATGCGAAACCTTCACAAGATTATTTCATGCATTACCCCGTAACAGTGGGTGTGTTCTTGTGTTGAATAGGAAAACAGAATGACACCCGCCAATGTAAGCGGGTTTTTTTGTTTTTAAAAGGAGAATAGTATGAAACAACAAATACAAAATATAGAAAATTTTTATAAAGAATCAAAACAATTTCTAAAAAAGATAAAAGGAGAACTACAAGCAGCTGGAAATGAAACTCCTTGCGGTATAGTTCTTAATGCAGCTGACACAAAGGGGAAAGATAAGAAAGCGGTTCTGTACGAACAATATATCTATGTGATACTTATGCCTGACGGTCAAAAAGAAAACGCGCTGCTTTATGGGAACTGGGATGAAGCACTTTATGCATCCAAAAAACTACTAACGAATAATCTTACAAAAGATCCGCAGGTGAGTATCCAACAATACACAGCATAAGCTATAATGCATATATCTATGCAAGATAAAATCATACCACTTGCAAAAAAACTGATTTCTGTCCCATCTGTTACCGGAGATATAGAAAAAGCTGTTGCTATTCTCAAATTTACTGAAAGATATATGGAAGGACATACGGTTACTCCGTTTGTTTCAAACAGTTTCCCCAGTTTACTCTACAGTAATAAGGATAAAGATACTCGAAATTTTAAATTCATCCTAAATGCTCATTTGGATGTTGTTCCTGGAACCACGAGTCAATTTACTCCACAAGTAAAAAACGGCAAATTATACGGAAGAGGCGCATATGATACAAAAGCAGGTGCCGCAACAATGATGCTCCTATTTAAAGAGCTTGCTCCAAAGATACCTTTCCCACTTGCGCTGCAAATCACAACGGATGAAGAAGTAGGAGGAGAAGATGGCACAAAATATCAAATAGAGAATGGTGTCCGAGGAGACTTTGTCATCGCAACAGAATGTGGAAGCAATTTCCGTATCATTCATGAAGCAAAAGCTCGTCTTGTCGTGAAGCTTATAGCAACAGGAAAAACCTCTCATAGTGCTTACCCTTGGCTAGGAGATAATGCCATCTGGAAACTACAACAAGCTATTCATAACATTTTGCAAAAATATCCAATACCAGACGAAGCTCTGTATCAAACGACAGTGAACGTAACACATATTGAAACACAAGGGAAAGAGAAGCGAGATACCGCCTATAATCGTACCCCAGACTATTGTGAAGCAATTATTGATGTACGATACATCCCCACCGAAAAAGAAACCATTGTGGCGCAAATTAAATCGCTTCTTATCGATGGAGTTTCGATGGAGATTCTGCATAACTCAGCACCCCACCAAACAGACGAGCATAATCAACATGTGCAAGCCCTTCATAAAATTGTAACCAAAGTGTATAAAGAAAAACTTCCACTGGTTAAACAACATGCCACCTCTGATGCACGACACTATAGTGGCATTGGTGTCGATGGAATAGAGTTTGGACCAATAGGAGCAAATCAACATACAGACGGAGAGTACGTCAATATTAAAAGTCTCGACACCTATTATGCTATTCTTAAAAAGTTCTTACTTTCCGTAGATAAGTAGGCTTCTTAGATTGTTTTCAAGCACGGATTTTGCTACAATGTGATGATATTGGGGCTCATAGCTCAGTTGGTTAGAGCGTTGCATTGACATTGCAAAGGTCAGAAGTTCGACTCTTCTTGGGCCCACTATGAATAGAGAACAAGCATATCAACTGCTGACAAAATATCTTACGAACAAAAACCTTATGAAGCATTCCCTTGCTACTGAGGCGAGTATGAAGGCTCTCTACAAACGACTTACACCACAAGCCGAACAAACAGGGGGGGGGAAAGAAACATGGGGAATCACAGGACTTCTTCATGATGTTGATTATGAAGTTTGCCAGGACAAAGGAGATGTACTGCAACACGGCACATTAAATTTTGTCCCAGAAAAAGAAAGTATCCCAGCAGATATCCTGCATGGTATTCAAGCACACGCCTTTGAGTACTCGCATATCATGCCTGAGAGTCCTATGGACTGGGCAATCACGACCTGTGACCAATTGACGGGTCTCGTGACAGCCTGTGCCCTTGTAAGGCCTGATCAGAAGCTTGCATCAGTCACTCCAGAGTCAGTCATGAAGAAATTCAACCAAAAAGCATTTGCTGCAGGAGCAGATCGTGAAATGATCAAAAAATGCGAAGAAAAACTAGCTATACTACTTCCTGAATTCATTAAGATCACGCTCACCGCTATGCAGGACATTCATGAAGATTTAGGTTTATAAAGAAATTGTCATCCTGAATTTATTTCAGGATCTCTATACCTTTCTTCTACGAATGACAAAAAAATCTGCGTTTGTTATACTGACTCCAATGGATATAAAAGTGGTGCCAGAACAACCTTTTGAGCGGACTATTACCCGCATCAGCATAAAAGAGATCCTTTTTAACAATTTTATTGGTGGTATTGCCTGGGGGTTTGGAGCAACCGTTGGTATTTCTGTCCTTTTTACCATTCTAGGCATCATTGCAGATCAAGCAAATCTTGTACCGATTATTGGATCATTTGTCTCTGATATTACCACGTTTGTCCTCAACAATAATCAAGATCTTCGAAAATAACAGGTGTCTGCTTACTACTTGACACCCCTCCCACAACAGAGTAATATTGTCTCAATATGTCGCAAGGAATTACCATCACAACTACCACCATCCTCTAACGAGGGGTTCGTTGTGCTGAAAACCAACCCCGATTAAGTCGGGGTTTTTTGTTATAATGAGTAAAAGCCCATGAATGACCAACACCTACAAGCAATGAGACACTCTACTGCCCATTTACTTGCGGCAGCAATATTGGAATTACTTCCTAACACAAAACTTACGATTGGTCCAGCAATCGAACATGGCTTTTATTATGACTTTGAATTTAATAAAGAAGAAGTTCAAAAAGTTTTTAAACAAAAAAATAACGATAATCGACCTGTTAGTGAAAAAATAGATACGTTAAATGCTAATGCTTTTGCAAGAATAGAACAAAAAATGGCAGAACTGCTCAAAACATGGGGGGCATTTTCTCATCGGGAAGTAACCGAAAAAGAAGCAAAGGACATCTATAAAGATAATCCGTATAAACTCGAACTTATCGAAGGAATCATCAAGAAAGGTGAAAAAATTACTTTGTATAAAGTAGGGGACTTTGAAGATCTTTGTCGTGGAGGACATAGTGAAGAACCAAAGAAAGACATTGGAGCATTTAAACTACTCTCTATTGCCGGAGCCTACTGGAGAGGTGACGAAAAGAATAAGATGCTCACTCGTGTCTATGGCACAGCATTTGCAAGCAAAAAAGAACTGGAAGAGCATCTAGTAATGCTTGAAGAAGCCAAGAAGCGAGATCACCGAAAATTGGGCAAAGACCTTGATTTGTTTGTGCTTTCAGATCTTGTTGGGAAGGGTTTGCCACTTTTTACTCCCAAAGGGACACTCTTACGGGAACTTTTAAATGATTACTCGCAAGGGCTACGAGAAGAAAAGGGCTTTTCTAAAGTATGGACACCCCATATTACCAAAAATGACTTGTATAAGGTTTCTGGACATTGGGATAAGTTTGGCAAAGAACTTTTCCTGGTAAAAAGCCAGGAGACAACTGATGAAATGGTGATGAAGCCAATGAACTGCCCACATCACCAGCAAATTTATGCCTCACGCATACGAAGCTATCGTGATCTCCCTATCAAGTATATGGAAACAACAACTGATTACCGTGATGAAAAAGCAGGCGAGCTTTTGGGTCTTGCACGAGTAAGATCGCTTACACAAGATGATAGTCATGCTTTTTGTACTCCTGAGCAAATTGATGCTATTTATGATGAACTTATTGAAGTTGTGCAAACCTTCTATAAAACCATTGGGATGAAACTAAGGGCAAGGCTTTCATTCCGAGACCCACAAACTCCAGAAAAATATATTGGCGATGATGCACTATGGGAAAAGGCGCAGGAAATTATCCTTAAGGTCGCAAAGAAAAATAAGCTCGATTATTACACTGCAGAAGGTGAGGCTGCTTTCTATGGACCCAAAATAGACTTTATGGCAATTGATGCATTGGGGCGCGAATGGCAAGTGGCAACACCACAGCTTGATTTTGTCCAGCCAAAACGTTTTGGACTTACCTATATTGATCAAGACGGCAAAGAACAAACACCTGTTATGATTCACTTTGCACTCATGGGATCGATAGAACGATTTCTTTCTGTGTACATCGAACACACAGCAGGAGCCTTCCCTCTGTGGCTTGCACCAGTACAAGTAAGCCTCCTTCCTATTGCCGATCGACACAACGAGTATGCAGAAAAAATAGCCAAAGAGCTGCAAGCCGTAGGTATCAGAGCAGAAGCAGATGTCCGTTCAGAACGTCTTCAGGCAAAGATACGAGACGCTACTTTACAAAAAGTACCTTTTATGGGTATAATAGGGGACAAAGAAATTGCCGATGAGGTTATTTCTGTGCGTAAGAGAAATGGAGAGGATCTAGGAAGACTCGCTGCCACTACGTTTCTCACGCAATTACGAAACGACATTGATAAGAAAAGGTAACAAAAAGTCTCGATTCAATCGAGATCAACAGGACAAAAGATATCGCATTAATCAACGCATTTTTGCGGGGGAACTGCGAATACTTGATAATGAAGGTAAGCAAGTAGGAGTGCTCACGCGGAGTGAAGCCCTAAAGCTAGCTGAAGAACAAGGTCTTGATTTGGTGGAAATTGCTCCACTGGCCAAACCTCCTGTAGCCAAAATTATTGATTTTAAGAAGTTTCTCTATCAACAGCAGAAGAAGAAGCGAGAAGAGAAACGAAAGGCAAAAGTTTCCGAAACAAAAGAAGTACGTCTGGGGCCCTTTATGTCTGATAATGACCTTCAGGTAATGATCAGACGAGGACGGGAATTTCTTGAAGACGGAGATAAATTACGTTTGGTAGTCAAGTTTCGAGGCAGACAAATTACTCGCTCGGAATTTGGAAAGCAAGTAATTCAAAAGGTTATTGAAAGTTTGAGTGATATCTCAAAGGTAGATCGAGAACCACGACTTGAAGGAAAACAAATGGTTTCTCTCCTATCGGTTGAGAAAGGTAAAAAACATGAAGAAAGTAAAACAGAAAATTAGAAAATCAGTCTCAAGACGATTTAAAGTTACTAAAACTGGTAAAGTAATGTTTGAACACCAATACGGTGGGCATTTGATGCTTAAGAAATCAAAGCGAAGAATCCGACGTCTTAATGAACCAGGACAACTAAAAGGCGGATTCGCAAAAAAGATTAAAAGATTGTTGGGAGTAAAATAATATGGCAAGAGTAACACGGGGAACCGTATCACGACGAAAACACAATAAACTCTTATCTCTGACAAAGGGATACCGAGGTACCAAAAGTAAATTGGTCAAGGTTGCAAAAGAAGCAGCACTTCATGCTGGACAATACGCATACCACGGCCGAAAGCTTCGTAAAGGAGATTTCCGAACACTTTGGATTACTAGAATTGGTGAAGCAGTCAAAAAGGAAGGTATTTCTTACAGTAAATTTATCGATCTCCTCAAAAAAGCAAATATCACTATTGACCGAAAGATTATGAGTAAATTGATTGTTGAAGATCCAGCAGCGTTCAAACATATCGTTGACACCGTTAAAAAAAGCTAGTAAGATATTTATACATGAAGCAATTGGCAAACAACTATTTCTGGTTTTACTTTACTCCCTCCGGGGAGGAGTCGTTGTTGAGCTAAGAACTCACCAGCACGGGTAAAACCACACGACGCCTCCCAACAAGGGAGGTTTTTTTATGGAAAAAGTTCCATGTCATTCTGAGCGGAAGGAATCTCGATTTAATCGGGAGAACGTGTAGTCGAAGAATCTCATAAACAGAACTGTCATCCTCGGGCTTGACCCGGGGATCAATATAATTAGATTCCCGCCTTCGCGGGAATGACAGAAAAGAGATCCTTCCACTTCGGTCAGGATGACAGCAATATATTATGAAAATCTTAGGAATCGGGGAATCAGTCATAGACACAGCATACATTGCCACAAGCGATAAGGTAACCAACCATGTTGGAGGACCTTCCCCAATAGCATTGATGCTTTTGGCAAGACTCGGAATAGAGACAACAATGATGACAACCCTAGGCAACGATCCTGAAGGTCAACAGATCAAACAAACACTTATCAAAGAAGGGGTACGCATTATCGTTTCACCTGCAAAAAAGACAAAGGTAAACACCTACCATATTAATCCTCAGAATGGATCACGAAAGAAAGTTCGTGGCAATATAAAACATGCCCCAATCAGTAATCTTGAAGAATCCTTCATACAGACATTTGATCTTATTATTATCGATAGACACGAACATGAGGCATTCTATGAAGTGCTTAAGAAGAAGAATCCAACAGCCAAGATCCTTATTGATCCGTCAACCGAGATCTCTGCTTTCACACTGGATATGATAAAATATGCAGACTATCCGATTATTCCAATCGAATCAGTACTCAAATTAAGTAAGCAAAAAGATCTGGTACAAGCATTGAGGCAACTGCAAACATATACTAGTAAGCCAATCATCATTACAGCTGGAGCACTCGGCAGTATCATTCTAGAAAAGGGTGTACCTGAAGTTATTCCAGCAATCCCAGTACAAGCGATCGACGTACAAGGAGCAGGAGATGTCTATCGAGGAGCCTTTGCTTATGGTATCGTACACCAATGGAACATACCAAAAGCAGTAGCCTTTGCCAATATGGTCGCAGGACTGCATTGTACGAAGCTTGGAAATGCATCAGCATTACCGACAAAAGAATCAATTATGGCATATCAAAAACAGCTGCGTGATCAAAAAATGGAGAAGATAACTGAATATCTTGAACAAGCTTATGAATAATAAACAACACAAAAAATACGACCTAACAATCATTGCTGGACCATGTTCGATTACACCCGAGAATGCGCAGGAAGTAATAAACGAAACGGCAAACATTACCACACCTGATGGCAAACGAGCTATTTATGGCACACGGGTTGTCGGACTCAAATCACGAACAGCGCTTGATTTCACGGGAGATGGCATGGGGTTGGATTCCCAAGCTATGCAACAAGCGATGAATCTCCCTGCATCTGACAGGATGAATGTAAAGATGCCAAGTGTCGAACTTGCTGAAAAGATTGCAAAAGCTACCGGGCTTCTTATCTCAACAGAAATTATGATTCCACATCTACAACTTCCGTATTGGGAAAAGAAAAAGGCTCTTGCTGGCAATGTCATGATTTGGAATCCTGCTGTAGAGCAGTTGGGATGGAATGTCTTGGAGCTTGCTGAGTTTGCACGAAAAAATGGCTGGGACGTAGGCATTAAGCATGGCAAATTCCTCGGCAAAGATCCACTCGAAGTGGCAAACCATCCTGACTATAAGGGAGAAACGTCACTGGAGAAAGTACTCCTCGGGCTCACAACGTATGTCCAGGAGATACCTGGCGAGCTTGTCGTTATTCATCGTGGGGTTGATGTCCCGGGAAGAGGAGACTATCGCAATGCGTTGGTGCATGAAATTATGCGACGTTTAAAACGGAAGCTTCCAAAAAACGCAAAACTCTTCTTTGATGCTACACATTGTATCGGACCAGTCATGCGACATACGATTGTTAATGAAGTTATTGCGTCTGCCAAAATGAAGGTGGGGGATGAGTTCCTGTACGACGGCATCATGATGGAAGCAGGAAGTTCCTCACCAGTAGACTTTGGTGAACATCTCAGTATTGCTGAGTTAAAGCATCTCGTTAAGGAACTAAGTGGTTTCAGAACGTTACGGAAACCAAAAGAAGCGGCCTAACGTATACGTCATCCTGGTAAGCGAAGCGCATCCAGGATCTTATTATAGATTCTGGACTCCGATTAAATCGGAGTGGACAAGCCAGAATGACGCATTTATTATTATGAATACTAAAAAAGTAAAATCAGAAGACATTGATGGCTGGCGAAAGCAACTTGACAAGATTGATGATCAAATCATTGATCTGCTTGCTGCGCGTATGGTCTCCATTGCACACATCGGTAAATACAAAAAGGAACGAAACATCCAACCACTCGATCCCAAACGCTGGAAACAAGTTATGGAAAAGCGTTTGGCAATGGCAAAGAAACATAAGCTTTCAGAAGACATGATTCGTGATATTTATGAAACAATTCACCACCATGCACTCCTTCACGAAGAAAAAGTATGAAAAAGATAACAATCATCGGTTATGGAAGATTTGGACAGACGTTGGTTCGTCTGTTGCAAGATGATTTTGAGATTACCATTTATACTCGTCATCCCGAACTTGTTTCGGGAACTCAAGCATCAAAAGAAAAGATGCTGAAACAAGTTCAGCATGACATATCTAAAATAAACTTCACCGATAGTCTCACCGCTGCCTATCAAAATGATACTATCTTTTATGCTGTCCCTATGTCTGCTTTCGAAGAAGTCCTCAAAGAACATGAGACATACATTACTGATCATCATGTACTGATTGATGTCCTTACGGTAAAGTGCCATCCCAAAAAAGTGTTTACTCACATACTAAAAAATAAAAAAACACAGGCACTCCTCACCCATCCAATGTTTGGTCCAGATAGTAGCAAAGATGGATTTGAGGAGCTTCCGATCATCATCGAGCAATTCCGTACAAATGAGAGAACCTATGCTTTTTGGAAAGAATACTTTGTGGCAAAACAGCTCCAAGTAATCGAAATGTCAGCAGAAGAACATGATCATCTTTCCGCAAATTCACTTGGGCTGACACACTTTATTGGAAGAATGCTCGGAGAGTATAAGCTAAAAGAAACACCAATTGACTCACTGGGTACCAAACGATTACTGCAAGTCAAAGAACAGGTATGCAATGACACCTGGGAACTCTTTACCGATATGCAGCATTATAATCCCTACACCAAGCAAATGCGGGTAAAGTTTGGAGAGATTTATGATGGACTCTTTAATAAACTGATTCCAGAACGTATCGACAAAGCTAAACTCACCATAGGTATCCAAGGTGGCATAGGAAGTTTTAATGAAGAAGCTATCGAAGACTATCTTAAGCAACATAACATCGTCAATGCAGAAATTACCTATCTTTACACAACAGAAAATGTCCTACGGGAACTTCATGAAGGGAATATCGACCAAGGAGTATTTGCAATGCACAATGCTACAGGAGGCATCGTTATGGAAAGTGTTGAGGCAATGGCCAGGCATAAATTTGCAATTATCGAGGAATTTGCGATCATTATCTCCCATACGTTAATGACTCGAAAAGATATCCCTTTTGAGGAAGTTACAACGATCATGTGCCATCCACAGGTACTAGCACAATGCAAAGAAACCCTTGCGAAAAAATATCCTCATTTAGAATTAACGTCAGGGGAAGGAGAGCTTATTGATACAGCCCTTGTCGCCAAACATATTGCCGAAGGGAAGTTACCCAAACATATCGCAACGTTGGGGAGTAAAATTCTTGCGGATATCTATGATTTACAAAAAATTGAAGAAAACTTGCAAGATCTCACGGAGAATTATACTAGTTTTCTCCTGGTAAAGAGGATATAATCACAAAATATGCTAGCAAAACGAATACTACAATTAGAACCTTCTGCGACCGTAGCAGTTGATGTCAGAGCAAAGGCATTAAAGCAAAAGGGCATCCCAATCATTAATGCAGGAGTCGGAGAACCGGATTTTCCAACACCACAAAATATCAAAGATGCAGCAATTAAAGCAATTAACGATAATTTCACCTACTATACTGCTCCTGAAGGAATTCTTCCACTTCGAGAAGTAATTGCCAAGAAGCTTGCTACAGATAATCATATTGACTATACACCTTCACAAATTGTTGTCGGACCAAGTAGTAAAGAAGTACTGTATAATGCCTTTCAAGTGTTGATTAACCCAGGTGACGAAGTACTTATCGCAACGCCTACCTGGACAACGTTTTCTGAACAGGTAAAACTCGCTGGAGGAATACCAGTCTTTATTTCCTTGCGTCCTCCATTTAAACTCACGGCAGCTGACGTGGCACAAGCAATAACCAAAAGAACAAAAGCTCTCCTTCTCAATACCCCATCTAATCCAACTGGTGCAATGATTGACAGAGATGAGCTAGAAAAAATTGCAGAATTAGCCGTAAAGCATGACTTTTGGATACTGAGCGATGAAATTTATGAAAAGATTGTTCATACTGCTCCACATACATCAATAGCTTCACTGGGGGGGGATATCAAAGCACGGACGATTACATCCAACGGATTTTCGAAAACGTACTCGATGACAGGATGGAGGATTGGCTATGCGGCAGGGCCACAAGAAATAATGAATGGCATGAAAGCCTTACAAAGCCAAATGGTAAGCTGCACCTCGTCTATTGCACAAATGGCAGGCATTGAAGCACTCAACGGCAACCAAGATGAGCCACAGAGATATGTTGAGGAATTTACCAAAAGAAGAAATATGTTGTTCCCACTGTTACAGGCAATCCCAGGACTGGGTGTGACACCAGCAGAGGGAGCGTTCTACGCCTTCATTTCTATCGAAAAAGTCTTAAACAAAAAGTATCCCACCTCTATTGCATGGTGTGAAGCCCTCCTTGAACAAGAAAAAGTAGCTGTCGTACCTGGTGAAGCATTTCTTGCTCCGGGATATGTACGTATGAGCTTTGCTGCATCAGAGGCAGATTTACGTGAAGCAGTAACAAGAATCAAACGATTTGTATTATAATGTACTTATTAACGTCATCCTGGTAAGTGAAACGCATCCAGGATCTAATCATCTGATTCTGGACAAGCCAGAATGACGCAGGAATGCGCAAATATAATGTAATATGCAAGAAGAACTTCTTTCACTCAAAAATAACGCTATCTATCTCATCTCACAGGCTGGTTCTCTTAAGGAACTGGAAGAATTATCCTTGCAGCTTATGGGAAGAAGTGGGTCACTCACGACACTCCTGAGACAGCTTCCCACACTGAGTAAGGAAGAAAAGCCATCTGTCGGAAGACTGGCAAATGAAGTAAAGATGATCATCGAAGATACTGTTGCACAGAGGAAAAAAGAATTAAACTCGAAAAGCAAACAAAATCGTCAAAAAATTGATGTTACTGAACCTGGTCTCAAACCTCCACTCGGCAGTCTCCATCTGACTACGCAAGCAATCAGGGAAATTACTGAGATTTTTAGTCGGATTGGCCTACAGAGAGTACGCTATCCAGAGATCAGCTGGGATTGGTATAACTTCACTGCGCTTAACTTCCCAGAGAACCATCCAGCACGCGATGATCTGGAAACGTTTTATATCGACGCCACACCAAACAAAGCAAAGGGCCGCATGATGCTCAATGTCCATACCTCAACCGGTCAAGTCCAGCATATGGAGCAATCTGAACTTCCAATTAGAATGCTCAATATTGCCAAAGTTTACCGCCGTCAGATGGATGTCTCACACACCCCAGTCTTTCACCAGTTCGAAACGATGGTTATTGATAAGAATATCTCCATTGCCCATCTCAAAGGAACGCTTGAATACTTTGTAAAGTCGTACTTTGGCCCCAACAGAAAATCACGTATCCGTCCGTACGATTTCCGATTTACTGAACCATCCTTTGAGACAGACGTCTCATGTGCGGTCTGTAATGGCACAGGATGGCTTACAAACAACGAAAAGTGCCGTTTGTGTAAAGAAGGATGGCTTGAGCTTGGAGGAGCGGGAATGATCCATCCAAATGTCCTTCGTGCAGGAGGCATTGATCCCACAAAATACTCAGGTTTTGCCTCCGGTTGGGGAGTAGAACGGGTACTCATGATGAAAGAGGGTATTCAA
This sequence comes from Patescibacteria group bacterium, assembly GCA_038063415.1. GTDB lineage: Bacteria > Patescibacteriota > Microgenomatia > Levybacterales > UBA12049 > JBBTVD01. The sequence goes on along the minus strand of JBBTVD010000009.1, from coordinate 119,219 downwards.
ATTGACGATTTACGAACACTGTATGGGAATGATTTAGATTTTCTCAAACAGTTCTAATAATTATTATGCAAACAACAAAAGATTTTAAAATCGTTATGGTTATTGATGAAGCACTTCCGCTTGGTCTGATAGCAAATACAGCGGCCGTGCTTGCGTTAAGCTTGGGAAAAGAGGTCAAAGATTTTATTGGTGAAGACCTGACAGACAAAGAGGGTATTGTTCACGCAGGACTTACTGGCCAACCTGTACCCATCTTGAAAAAAAATACGGATGGACTCAGAGAATTAAAAAAGAAAAGTTTGCAATATAAAGATGATTTATTCACAGTGGACGTTACTGATGTTGCTCAAAAATCAAAAGAGTATGCTGATTATAAAGAAAAGCTCAAAGACAAAACGCTGGATGAGTTAACATTCTTAGGAATTGCTTTTGCAGGACCAACAAAACTAGTGACCAGCCTAACAGGTAATTTACGATTATTAAGATAATACTATGAATATCAAAATTTTAGACTCTTGGCTCAAAGAATACGTCAAAACAACCGCAAAACCGCAAAAAATTGCGGAGCTTTTGTCACTCGCAAGTGTCTCGGTCGAACGCCTTGAGAAGTATAACGAAGACTATGTCTATGATATTGAAATTACGACCAATAGACCTGATCTGATGTCCATCCTTGGTCTGGCACGGGAGACAGCCGCAGTACTCAACCAAAATGGTATCTCGGCAACCTTTACTCCACCAGCATTATCTGTCATTCCTGCGAAGGCAGGAATCCAGAAGAGAACTGGATCCCCGATCGGAGTCGGGGATGACAACGTGAAGCTAACGATTCATACCAACGAAAAACTAACTAACCGAGTTATGGCAGTGGTAATGGAAGTAACGGTGAAGCCTTCTCCTGAGCTAATTAAAAACCGTTTGGAAGCAACGGATATCAGAAGTCTCAGCAACCTTATCGATGTTACCAATTATGTCATGCGGGTGATCGGTCATCCAACACACGTCTTTGACTACGATCGGCTTGCAACCAAAAGCCTGACGATACGAGGAGCCAAAAAAGGAGAAAAAATAGAAACCCTCGATAAGAAAATACATACCCTCCGAGATGGAGATATTATCGCAGTAGATGATTCGGGAAGAATCATTGATTTACTTGCTATCATGGGACTTGAAAACAGTGTGGTAACCAACGAAACCAAACGGATTCTTTTCTTTATTGACAATAATGATGCACAGCAAATTAGAAAGACTTCTATGGGTCTGGGAATTCGTTCAGAAGCCGCAGTACTTAACGAAAAGGGAGTTGATCCAGAACTTGCAACCGATGCATTTGCCTATGGTGTCAAACTTTTTGAAGAAGTAGCTGACGGAAAGATCATTTCAGAGATTATTGATACATATTCAAACAAGCCTCAGATCCAAACCGTCTCAGTAACGGAGGAACAAATTGCATCCGTTATGGGAGTACCGGTTACGGTGAATGAATCTGCACATATTATGCAAAGTCTGGGATTTGCGACAAAAATTTCATCTCACGTCATTCTGGCAAGCGATAAAAGAACGCGTCCAGAATCTAAAAAAGATGCTGGACAAGCCAGCATGACAAAAAACATTTTGACCGTTACTCCTCCATCTTTTCGGGCAAAAGATATTACCATTCCAGAAGACGTTATTGAAGAAATAGCCCGTATTTATGGCTATCAAAACATCCCGGATAAGCTTCCAGCAGTAGAACAAGCAGCACCAACAGCCTATGGAAAGAATGAATTCTTCTGGGAAGATAGGGTCAAAGATATGCTCAAATACTGGGGCTTCACCGAAGTCTATACCTACCCAATGGTTCCCAAAGAACTGTATGACGGCAAGATTGAAGATGCGGTTACGATTGAAAACCCACTTTCTGAAGAATTTGTCGTGATGCGAAGAACCCTTACCCCAAGCTTGCTCAAAGTAATAAAAGAAAATAAAAAATATGATACCGTCCATATTTTTGAAATCGCAAATGTCTACGTCAAAAAAGCACATGCGCTGCCGGAAGAAAAACTTACGCTTGCCGGCGTGGTCAAAAAAGATAAGGTCTCTTTTTATGAAGTAAAAGGAATTATAGAGCAGCTTTTCCGCGAGCTTGGTATCAATGAAGCAGTCTATACAGCAACTAACGATGGTGCGGAAATTTCTCTTCGTCATTCTGGGGACAAACAACGTGAGGACTCCAGAATCGATTCTGGACGCGCTTCACTTGCCAGAATGACGTCTGTTGGAACGATCACTATCGAAAACTCGAATCTTATTAGCTTTGAACTAGACTTTCGTCGATTACTTGAGCATGCCACATTGAAAAAAATCTATAAACCGACCAGTAAATTCCCACCGATTGTGGAAGATCTTGCACTAATTGCTCCATCTGACGTACTGACAGGAACTATTATTGAAACAATTACAAAGCAAAATCCACTGATTGCGTCTGTTACGCTTTTGGACAAATATCAGGATACCCGAACCTTTCATATTATTTATCAAAGCTATGAAAAGAATCTGACAGATGAGGAAGTAGGGGAGATACGAAAAAACATGCTTAAAATACTGCATGAAAAATACAATGCACGATTGAAGGAATAATATGTCTGATATTCTGAGCCTTCAACAAGAAATCGAGAAACTTAAAGAGCGTAACAAACGAGTTGAAACCAATAAAGCCTGGGAAACAAGCCTCTCGAGAAAGATTATTATTATTCTTGTCACCTATATTCTGATGGGAATTACTTTTATGAGTCTTGGTAATCCTGATCCATGGATTAATGCTATTATTCCTACATTAGGGTTTTTTCTATCTACTTTGACGCTTCCTTTTTTGAAGAATCTGTGGCAGAAATACCTCTATCATGGATAAAAAAGTGAAAAAAACCATAGCCATCTGCGCAAGTGTCTCCTTTTACAAAGAAATTCCTGAAGTTGCCAAAGAGCTTCGTCAAAAAGGTTTTCGAGTATTACTTCCAGACAGCCTTCGAATCATGCAACGAACAGGTAATTTTGATCCTGACTATCACAAGACTTGGTTTACTAACCCCGAGGATTATAAGATTAAACGTAGACTTATCAATAACCATTTCAAAAAAATTGCAACAGGAGACGCGATCCTGGTCATTAACAATGAAAAAAAGGGGATCAAAGGCTATATTGGAGGCAATGTACTGATGGAAATAACCATTGCCTATTACCTAAAGAAACAAATCTACTTGTGGAATCAAATCGAAAAGGGTAACCCGTTTGAGGAAGAAATTCTTGCACTTAACGCAAAAGCTATTAATAAGAAACTCGAACTTATTCAGTAAAGTACCGTCATTCTGGAAAGCACCGACTTTCCCAGAATCAGATCCTGGATGCGCTAATCGGGGTTCGCTTACCAGGATGACGCTATGGTTGTAGTGTAGGAGTAGGCGACTGCTCAGGATTCCCACCTTCATTCTTCAATTCATCTGGTGGATGATACATCTTGTCATCTTTATGCGCCTGCTCAATCCACTCTTCGATGCCTTTTTGCCAACGGTTCTGTCCATCTTTTGAGACTGGGTCATCTTCTTTGAAGATCAGATAATCTTGCCCATCTTTGTTTTTGTAAATAGAAGCTTCAGCTGTGGGCTCTGTACCTTTGACAAAATACTCTGAACGTTGTCCTTGTCCACCGTGGGGAAGTCCGCCAGCGAGAGCGTCAATTTGAAGAGCAACTACTTTTTCAGGCTTTTTGATCTCTTCACTTGGTTTTCCTTTGAGAGAAAGTACCATTAGGTCATGCCATATAGGAGAAGCTCCAGTAACACCCGAAGCAATGGCCGGATTCATAGGTGAGTTGTCATTGTTTCCTACCCATACACCAACGACATAGGAAGGAGTATAGCCAACTGTCCAGTTGTCACGCTTTTGATCAGTTGTACCTGTCTTTACTGAGACTTCATGACCAGGAATAACAAGTGCAGAGCTTGCTCCAAAGGCTTCCGTACGGGCAGCGTTATCAAGCAGCATATGTGAAATAATAAAGGATACTTCTTCTGAAAGTACTCGTTTCTTATCTGGTTCATCTCGTTCAAAGAGTACTTTCCCTTTGCTATCAGTAATTTTTAAGATAGTGATAGGATTATGCTTTATCCCGCCGTTGGCAAAAACACTATACGCGGTTACTTCATCCATAAGTGACGTCTCGCGTCCTCCAAGCACCAACGAAAGCCCGACACTTGCCCGATTGGCAGCGGTAGGCTCCCAATTATTAATTCCCATATCATAGGCTTGCTTCATCACCGGTTCAATACCGACTTTGGCCAGCATCTTTACAGCCGGGATGTTATATGAATTAGCCAATGAGTACCGCATTTGTACTGGCCCCCTGAACTTGCCATCATAGTTTACCGGATTGTATAGAGGTTCTGTTGGATCATCTGTTGGGAATTCAGTCTTCACATCCATAAGCATCGTGGCAGCTGTGTATCCTTTTTCAAGAGCAGTCGCATAGACAATTGGTTTCATGGAGGAACCAGGCTGACGGGTATTGGAAATAGCGACGTTAAAATTGCCATCGTTTGCTTCATCAAAGTAATCTTTACTTCCAACCATCGAAAGAATTTCTCCAGTCTTTGGGTCAGCAATAATAGCTGCACCGTTGGTCACATCGTATTTTTCTAGACTCTCGATTTCATCTTTGACGATCTTTTCTGCATCTTTCTGGAGGTCATAATCAAGCGTGGTGGTTACTTGCAATCCACCTGTTGTTACCCTTTGCTGACCAAACTGCTCGGTCAATTTATCTTTGACATACATCACAAAATGTGGAGCTTTAATTGCATGATCTTCTTTCTGGACAAATTTGAACTTCTCGACTTGCTTGTACGCTTTATCAGCTTCAGATTGGGTAATATAATCATTTTCCACCATCTGACGGAGAACGGACTTGGCACGATCGAGATAATATTTCTCACCACTAAAAGGTGAGTAGAGACTTGGACTCTGCGGAAGACCTGCAAGGAAGGCTGACTGAGCAAGGGTCAGTTCTTTTGCTTCTTTTCCAAAGTACATTTGTGATGCAGATTCGACTCCAACAGCAGTTCCACCATAGGGGATATTATTGAGATACATTTCAAGAATTTGATCTTTACTGTATTTTTGATTTACCTGAATAGCCAGGATCAGCTCCTTAATTTTACGTGGAAGACTACGACTACTATCCTGCAGCAACACATTCTTAACGAGCTGTTGACTAATAGTCGATCCACCAGTTATTCCTTGTCCCGTCAGAGCATCACGAGCGACACGCAAATACGCCATAGGTGAAAAGCCCTGGTTGGTATAAAAATCTTTATCCTCAATAGCAATGGTTGCCCGTTGAAGTTGCTTGGGAATCTCTGAAAGTTTTACATAGGTTCTATTTTCATCCTGAAAAACAGAGTAAAGCAGCGTATTATTTCGGTCATAAATACGGGTTGCTTCATCTTGCTTAAGCGTAACAAGCGTACCTGGAGCTGGTAAATCTCGACTAAACCAAAAAAACACTAAGGGTACAGAGATAAGAAGAGCAAGAAGCACAAAAAATCCGATTTTAAGCAGTTTGCTGAAGGTAAACATCTTTGACGCGTTGAGTCTAAATCCTCCACGCCTTCGCCTTCTTTTGCTAGCAGAGTAGTCCATAGGATTACCTTGTATTATACCACGAGGAGGTATCCATGAGCAAAAAAAATTGACAATAAGCCAAATACTAGTTACTATATACAGTATATGAGTGAATTAACTGGAAGAACTGAAATAATTCCCCGTCGTTTAAATGGGTTAAAAGTTGTTGATCCAACGAATAAACCCTCCATTCTTCGTAGACCAAGACCAACCGATTCAGCTAGTATTTTAGTAAATTTAGATACACTTCCTCCGACATCAACAAAACAATCACCGCCGACTAGTTTATCGAGAACAACTGCTGTAGTTGCTTTTGGAATCGGAGTTGCAGCGGCTTTGATGGGAAATGGTGAAGCGGACAGAACAGATCAAGTAGCTGCATCGTCAGGACATAAACAAGATGAAAATGTTGCAACAGCTAGTATGCATGCAGCAGAAAGAAATGCTCTTGTAAGTAATGTGAGAGGAACAGATTCCTCCCATCAGAAAGATAGCGTATTTGATAGAAATAAAGACACCGTTCCATACGCTAGGCATTCAGCCCAAGGAAGGGAACGTGGTCCTCAAAAAGGTGCTGAGCGCTGAACTTACTCTACATATTCAACACCTCTCTGTGAACGCTGCAGGATCCTGACGTCTCAAAGCAATTATGCTATACTCAGCCTATGGATAAGATCGATGAAGTACTCACCCGTGGCGTAGCCAACGTCATCCCAGGTAAAGACGAATTAGCAAAAGCCCTTCGTTCAGGAAAAAAACTCAATATTTATCTTGGTATCGATCCAACAGCTCCAAGAATTCACTTGGGACACGCGGTACCACTCAGAAAGCTCCAACTCCTGGCAGGACTTGGACACAACGTAACACTTCTCATCGGAAACTTCACGACACTTATCGGGGATACTTCAGATAAAGAGTCAGAACGACCAATACTGACTGAGGAAGAAATCGAACAGAATTTCCAGACATACAAAGAACAAGCAAGCAAGATCCTTGATTTCTCGAAAATAAAAGTAGTACACAATGGTGACTGGTTATCAAAGCTTACCTTTAAAGACATCATCAAACTTACCCAACATTTCTCAGTTAATGACTTTATTACCCGTGAGCTTATCGCCAAACGCCTTAAAGCAGGCAAGCATATCAGACTTGACGAAGTACTGTACCCAATCATGCAAGGCTATGACAGTTATCACCTTGATACGGACGTACAACTGGGAGGGACAGATCAGACATTTAATTTACAAGCAGGTCGCACCCTCCAACGTGTACTACGAAATAAAGAATCATTTGTCATGACCAATCCGTTCCTGGATGGTACTGATGGTCGTAAAATGAGTAAATCGTGGGGGAATGCCATCTGGCTTTCTGATACTCCTGAAGATATGTATGCCAAGGTGCTGGCAATCAAAGATGAACTTATCGTACAGTACTTCACTCTTGGAACCAATCTCCCACTTGAAGAAATCGATACTATTGAAGAAGCACTCAAGAGTGGAGAACACCCAATGCAGCTGAAAAAAAGACTCGCTTTTGCGATCGTTTCTGAGCTTTATGACAAAAAAGAAGCAGAAAAAGCCGCTGAAGCATTTCTGCACAGAGTACAGAAGAAAGAACTTCCAGCGGATATCCCAAGTATCAGATTAACTGAAGAACCAAACACACTGAGTGATGCTCTTGTACATTCTGGTCTTGTCGAAAGCAAATCTGAAGCAAAAAGAGTTATTACTCAAGGAGGAACAGTCGTTGATAATCAACAAGTAACCGATCCCTATGCTCCATTTGAAGCATTTGTTAGCGATTCAGGAACAGTTATACAAGTAGGGAAGAGACGAATTGTTAAAATAGAGATAGAAAAATAGCTTGTCATTCCTGCGAAGGCAGGAATCCAAGAAGTAGATCCCGGATAAAGTCCGGGATGACCGAAAAACATATCTTGATTCTTACGGCAAGCTTTTCTTATAATAGATCTATGAACATTTTTGACAAACATAAACTTTTTTGGAAAATCGTCATGATTATTGCAGCTATTTCACTGATCGCGACATCATTCCTCCCATACTTCTTCTTGATGTAGTTCAATTCAAGTCCTATAGTTTGACTTAGAGAGATATCTATTGTATACTCCTCCAATGAGAGAGTTTTTTCGCAACAAAATTTCTGGATTACGCTCAAAGGATGTACCGCCACCCAAAGAAAAACCACCTGTAACGATGATTGAATTACAGACACCAGCTGGATTAGAGACTTTTGGGAGCAGGATAGCACAGACTAATGGAACTGCCGCAATTGTTGTGCATCCATTCTTTCCTGATTGGAATCCTTCAAGATTTGCAGATAGAATATATAAAGCATCTTATGAAAACTATATAGATTTATTGGCTAGATCAACTCGAAGACATAGAGAAAATGGACTGCCATTGATTATTCTTGAAGAAGATATTGTTCTAAATAAACTACCTACTAACCTGTCCCGAATTGGAGTGGATAGCGGAGATGTTTTTGTTGTGCCAACTCATGATTCTACCCCTGAACCGATTCAAGGAAATTTAACAGCTCTTGCAAGAAATCTTCAGAATATTGGATTAGCAAGAGCAGTCGTATCTGGAAGCTATCTTTGGGTTAATGGTCCAAAGATAGATCATTTTTCCTTTACGCCAGGTATGCCAGGAATTTATGAAAGGAACTCTTTTCAAGGATGTGTAGGCTATACAATAAATGCACTTTTAAGAGCGGGAGTAAAGACAACTCATGGAGTTGGGACATTTCCTCCTGAGAAAGACTGGAGTAGATAAAAAGGGGATAGTATATAATTAATTCATGAATCTTTCTGATAACATTACCAAGGGTAGCCGTTCCTACAAAATGTATGCCAGCAGACTTGAGAAACTTGGCATTACTACTTTTGAAGACTTTCTTTTTCATATTCCATCTCGTTATGAAGATTTTTCTCAAGCTTCCAAGATAGCAGAGATACAACCGGGAGAAACGGTAACTATCCAAGGCAATGTCATTGAAATGAAAAGTACCTATCTTCGCGGCAGAAGGATCAAATCAATCCAAAAGGCAACGGTTATGGATGAGACGGGGACTATCCAACTAGCTTGGTTTAATCAAACATATCTCACCAGAGCCATTCAAGCAAATGCCACTATTTCTGCTTCTGGAAAGGTTGAAGTATCAGGAAGAACACTCAAAATGACGGCACCAACCTATGAAATCCTCTTTAACGGACAAACAAAGGCTATCCATACAGGAAGGTTAATTCCTGTGTATCCTGAGACACAGGGGGTTACTTCCAAATGGCTTCGCAGACAAATTTATACCTTATTACAAGAACTGGAGAACATAGAAGACTACTTACCTGAGGAACTTATTACCCGAAATAGTTTTCTATCATTAACAGAAGCCATCAAGGAAATTCATTTTCCTGTGTCTCATGAAACAGCTGCCAAAGCTCGAGAACGACTTGCTTTTGACGAGCTTTTTCTCCTACAGCTAGCAGCGCGCAGACGACGTGAAAGCTGGAAACAGCAACAAAAAAGCATCCCATTCACCAATAAACAAGCAGCAGCAAAAATTAAACACTTTATTGGACAATTACCCTTTACGCTGACACAGGCACAACAAGCAGCAGTTGATGATATTCTTAAAGATCTGGAAAAGGACAAAGCGATGAATCGATTACTCCAGGGAGATGTTGGTAGTGGTAAGACTATTGTCGCGGCTATAGCTATGTATGCAACACATCTCAATGGCTACCAATCAGTGCTTATGGCTCCAACTGAGATTCTCGCCGAGCAACATTATGCAGGACTTACAGGACTCCTTGAGCCATTGGGAGTAAAGGTGAGACTCGTAACGGGAAGTAAAAAGCTAACCAAAGAGGCTTCGGACTTTTCTATTTTGGTTGGTACCCATGCAGTCCTTTCAGACAAAATTCAGTTTGATAAACTTGGATTTATCGCCATTGATGAACAACAACGATTTGGCGTGGCACAAAGGGGAAGTATTCGAAACAAAGGCACTAATCCACATTTACTCACGATGACCGCAACGCCAATTCCTCGTACGGTTATGCTCACTATGTATGGCAATTTGGATGTTTCGTACTTACGTGAAATGCCACATGGAAGAAAAAAGATAAAAACCTGGCTTGTGCCACCAGAGAAGCGAGAAGGTGCGTATGACTGGATTCGCAAGCAAGTGCAAGAGACAGATTCACAGGCATTTATTATTTGTCCTTTTATTGAAACTTCCGAAAATATGCAAACCGTTAAAGCAGCAGCAGTTGAGTACGAACGGCTTCAAAAAGAAGTCTTTGCTCCTGACCTGCCGGCAGGCAGGCAAGGTCTCAAGCTTGGCTTATTACATGGCAAACAAAAGGCAAAAGAAAAAGACGCAACTCTCGCGCAATTCCGTAACCGTGAGTTTGATATTTTAGTCGCAACCCCAGTCGTTGAAGTTGGTATCGATATCCCCAATGCAACCATTATTATGATTGAAGCTGCAGAACGATTTGGACTTGCACAATTACATCAGTTGCGAGGACGAGTGGGGAGAGGGGACAAACAATCCTATTGTTTGCTCTTTGCTGAAAGCACTAACGAAATGACACTACAACGCCTGAAATCAATGGAAACAACTCACTCTGGAGCAGAACTTGCGGAAATGGATCTCAAGCTTCGTGGTGGAGGAGACATCTATGGAACAAGTCAACATGGGATGAAAAAGCTCAGAATTGCTTCTTTTGGAGATACTGACATGATTCAACGGGCTAAAATCTCAGCAGATAGTATGTATCAAAAGCTTTCTCAGTACAAAAAGCTTACTGAAAAACTTACTGAAAAAACAACTGATACTGTTTCACAAGACTAAGCCGGACTTTATAAACAATTCACGTTACGCAAACGTCATCCTGGTAAGCGAGGTACGAGCACACCCAGGATCATATGGCGGATTCTGGACAGGAGACGGAGCCTTGCCTAACAAAGGCTATAAGATCACTGTTGAACTTCAACAGTTGGGGAGGAAGTGAGTGATGTTGTTGCACCAGCTGCTTGAGGAGTCTTCTCCAGTGCCTGCGTAATTGTTTTTGCTGAAGCAGCAGCTGTTACCAAGCTCTGATGAGCTTGCTGAATTAATAATCTTGCTTCTTGTAGGGTTTTTTTATTATCTGGATACCCTTCTGGATTTAATGGAAGAACAGCATCTATAGCTGCTTGTGCTTTGGTCTCTGCATCAGTAATATTTGCATTCATCGTATCCAGATGTGTTTCCCAAACAGTTACATCTTGCCCTGCGGCTTCAGCCTCAGCAATACGGGCTTCAAGCTTATCTGCTAACACGCTCATTTCATCAGTCAAGGTCATTATGCGTTCCCCTGCACCAATTATTGCAATCTTTGGCATAAAGAGGGCATAGATACGATAAGAGGTAACTATTGATTTAACATCTTCACGAAGGGTTGCTGTGTCAGCATTTGCTTCAATTTTGCTTTGTAAAGCTTTTAATGCATCAATTTCAGTTTGTATTTGTGCTATCAGTTCACTTTTTTGTGCAGCAGTAAGCAATCGAAATCCATTAATGCGTTCAATCAGCGTCTCCAGCGAAGTAATTCGACGGGTAATTTCATAACCAGCTCTTTCCTGGAGAGTTCCCGCAATTTTTGCTGAAGCATCTTGTTTCATTTGCTTTGCTTGTTCACGAGCTCGTATCATAGCACCAGAGCTTTCTCCTTGTGAAACAGAAGGTGACTGAGCAAAAGCACTCCCCACAACGCATAAGGAGGCAATTGAAGCTATACCGAGACTTTGTAATAATCTTTGCATATATTATTGAGTAAGTTCAGCCTGTTGATCATTAAGACCTTCATCTATCGCGGATTCGTCATTTGCTACACCGGTAATACTTGCTTCAATTGTTTGAGTATCTTTCTGTAACTGTTCATTACTATTACCCGTTGTGCTACTTACGGCTGATGTGGGAGAAGGTTCTGTCGATGTAGGAGAAGGAGCAGCTGTTACCGTTGGTGGAACTTCTACAGGAGCAGGCGTAGGAGTGCTTTGCATCATAGCAAGGAAGAAAGCTCCTCCCAGCACAGCAATTACCAGGATAACAATCCCCGCTAACAATATAACATTAGGGCCATGCTTAGGAGCATGATCAAGTGAAGGTGAAGTCGGTGAACCAGAAGCAGGTGGTGTTGCTGTTGGCGATACATTTCCAGCTGAAGCAGTTGGAGAAGCAGAACTGACAGATTCTGAAGGGGTAGTGTTCCCAATGCTGCCAAAAGACGGCAGAGGAGTTGTTGCTGCGGGTGATGCTGATGAAGGAGCTACCGATGTAGTCGTAGATTCAGCTGCAGGAGTTCCAGTTGTCGGAGGTGTTGTCGATCCAAAGCCAGGTACTCCTTGTGAAGAGTTTTGCTGTTTATCGACCTCAGATGGTGACTTTTGATCCATGTCTTTAGATTAGACAATTTTTACTCGCTCTGTCAAGTCCCTAAACCTTTTGTCATTCTGGAACGTAACTTGTTGTGCGATAGAATCTTTATAGGATGAGATCCTATCGAGGTCGTTGCCTCTCCAGGATGACAAGCTAGAGGTCTCCATTGAACCAGAAATCTGCTGGAGTAGGATAGAGAAGGGATTCACGCATTTCAGTTGTTTTGATATCGAGATAGTTTGTCAGCAAACTTTGTGCGAAGACACCACTTTCGACAAGTGTTTTATCTTTCCTGAGGAATCCAAGCGTTTCGACAAGAGATTGAGGAGTCTGTTTGACTCGGGATTTTTCCCAAATATTCTCCTCAAAAGGTCCAAATCCTTCTTTTGTTGGATCAAGTTTTTTGGCAATGCCATCAAGTCCAAATACCAACTGTGCAGAGAATGATAGATAAGGATTAGTAGTTGGATCAGGGCAACGAAGCTCCAATCGTTTCGACTTTTCATCATTCATAAAATACATTGGCACTCGTACCGCAGCGCTTCGGTTGCGCTTAGAGAAAGCAATAGCTGTTGGTGCTTCGTAGTGAGGGACGAGTCTACGATAGGAGCTGAGTGTACTATTGGTAATACCAAGTAATGCCCGAAGATGAGAGAGAAGGCCAGCAGCATAAGAGAGAGCTGGTTTTGAAAGCTCAGCATAGCCTTTGGGGTCAAAGAAGACATTTTTGCCCGCTTTAAAAATACTCTGATGCGTATGCATCCCTGAACCATTATCTCCAGCAATTGGCTTTGGAAGAAAGGTAGCCGTCATACCGTACTTCTTGGCAACATTTCGGGCAACGTATTTATACTTCATCACGTTATCAGCCGTTGCAACCAGTGTGCCATAGCGCATATCTATTTCTACCTGTCCTCCTGTTGCGACTTCATGATGATGGACTTCAACGGTTATCCCAATTGATTCAAGAATCGTTACCATTTCCGAACGAAATGCTTGTAATTTATCAAAAGGAGGGGTAGGGAAGTACCCACTCTTGGTCATAATCTTGTAGCCATCATGTCCCTCCTGAGGAAAGTCGGGGATCTCACTACTCTCAATATTTATAAACGAGTTATGTGGATGAAGACCAATAGCCAACTTATCAAAGACAAAAAATTCAATTTCAGGACCCCAGTAAGAAATAGTACCCACCCCTGTCTTCTTGAGGTACGCTTCTGCTTTTTTGGCTGTATAACGAGGATCTCTTTCAAAAGGCTCACGTGTAATAGGATCATAGACATCACAGATAACAATTAATGTTTTTTCGTAAAATGGATCCAGGAAAGGGGTCTCCATATCAGGCATAAGTAACATGTCACTCTCAAAGATAGAGTTAAAACCTTTAATACTTGAGCCATCAAAACCAAAACCTTTTTTGATATTTTCGGGAGTGAATTCATGTGCGGTCATAGTCATATGCTGCCATGCGCCGCGGATGTCAGTAAATCGAAGATCAACAAAGAGGATCTCGCCTGATGTAATAAGTTGTAGTGCTTTTTGTTCTTCTATCATATTTTCTGTCATCCTGAACTTGTTTCAGGATCTTGTAAGCCGTCATTCTGGCTTGTCCAGAATCTTTTTTGGGATGCTGAAACGAGTTCAGCATGACAATAAAAATAAAACTAAATCTAAACTTTTGAGGACGTCTGTGTCTTCGGGGTCTTCATCATTGAAGAGTTATAGAGTTTATACAATATCCTATTTTCACTGTCAATAACTCATAGTAAAAAGGTTATTTCCAGACTAACAATACTGCCTCTGCAATTTCTGCCATCGTTTTTCTTTTGGACATAGCCTCGCGACGGAGGAAATGATGAGCTTCACTTTCATCAAGTTTTTTCACCTTCATGAGTATTCCCTTTGCTTCCTCAATAATCCGTCGCTCTTTGAGTTTGGTTTCGAGTCGATCTAACTGACGATTGAGTATCATTTGTTCAAAACAAGCAGCAATAATCTGCACGATGGCTTCGATCGATTCAATTTGTTCTTTAGTAAAGGTATAGGGAAGCTTGCTCTGTAAATTAATAACACCCATAGCTCCAGAAGCATTGAGAATTGGAACGGAAAGAAATCCCTCATAATTATCTTCGGGAAGTTCTTTAAAAAACTTAAAACGAGGATCTTTGTATGCTTCTTTTGTCAGGGCAACCGTCTGCTTATTTTCAAGTACCCAACCGGTAATTCCTTCTCCTTTTTTGATAATGATATTACCAATAAGATCCTCATGAGATCGTTTAGAGCCGATTAGGCTAAGTGTCTTTTTGTCTGTATCGTAATAATAGATAAGACAGGAGTCAACAGGAACAACTGAAAGGGTAACGGAAACTAACTTCTTTAAAAAATCATCAAATTCATAATGATGAAAAACGACCATATCCGCCAGAAGATGAATAATCTCTGGCCAATTCACTTTTGCTGTCTGCATACGTTTACGCCTCCAAAAATTCCCTTTCACTTATATCACATTGCTCGATAATACTCCTTAGCGTCCCTGATTTAACCTCTTTATGATACGGAACGATACTAGTTTTCCTCGTTCGTTCATTCCACCATACCTCATGAGAGCCTCCAGTAGCCCGACGAAATACAAAGCCTAATTTACGAAGTTTCTTTATCACTTTGTGATATGACATCGGTGGTATATGTGGCATAATCTATGAAGCAGTAACAATTAAAGGAAAAGTAATCGTAAATCCCTTCTTTGCTTTTTTCTCTGCATGTTTGGCTTTTAAAGGAATCTTTATATCTTCTTCTTTATAGATCTCAATAAGAGAAGACGCTACATATGTTATTTCGGTAATGGCTTCTTCAATAGTTTCTCCCTGAGCGTAGCAATCTTTCCAAAGAGGACAATGAGCTAAAAAACCACCTTCCTCTTCTGCTTGAATCGTAATCGGAAGTTCATATTCTTGAATGGTAATTGTTTTATTATCCATAGCTGCATAGTAGCAAATTCGACTCCTTCTTGCAACTTCAAGCCAAATACAGTAAAATACGCATATATGGCACACGAACCAAAGAAACGACATTCACGAGCACGTCAAGGAAAACGACGCGCAAGTATCAGTTTAACGGTAGTTCATTCTGTTATTTGCAAGAACTGTGGAGGGCTTCACCCATCACACGCAATTTGCCAAAATTGTGGTTTTTACAAAGGACAACAAGTTGTACAAAAGAATGGTTCCAAGACAGTACAAACGTCTGCGTAAAGATATTCTTCACGAGACAGACACCAGTTTGCGGATCATTAAGGATAAGATACGAATCCAACTAATCGTATGAAGACTTCTCAGGATCCACGACATAAAAAAAGGCAACGATTAGTTCAAGAGTTATTTAGCATAGAGTTCCATCAACAGACACTAAGCAAAGACGCATTGGCCATATGGGAACAAAGAGAGTTTTTGGATAAAGAGATCCAGAAAGTTGCACCTGATTTCCCTGTCAAAAAGATAAACCGTGTAGATCTAGCAATCTTACGAGTTGCAATATATGAACTACTTATAGACAAAAAAGAGCCACCAAATGTGGTGATTGATGAAGCTGTTGAGTTAGCAAAAGAATTTTCAAATGCGACGAGTCCAGGATTCATTAATGGAGTTCTTGGACATTTACAAAAAATATGAATCCTATTTCAGCATTTAACAACAAAGAACTCCTCGCACAAGCCTTTATTCATCGCTCGTATCTTAACGAAAGCAAAAAGAAGCTCGAATCTAACGAAAGACTCGAGTTCCTTGGAGATAGCATCTTGTCATTTGTCGTTTCTGAGCATCTTTTTAAGACCTATCCACAGTTTGATGAAGGTATTCTGACAAACCTTCGTTCACTCGTGGTCAATACCAAAAGCCTTGCCAAAGCAGCGCGCGCGCTTGATTTTGGTTCACGACTGATGCTTTCAAAGGGAGAGGAAGACTCTCGAGGACGCGAAAATGAATCACTCCTTGCAAATACCTTTGAAGCAGTGATTGGGGCAATATTCCTGGATCAAGGTATTGATGCCGTCAAAGTCTTCTTAAGTGACACTATTATCCCTCGAATTGAAGAATTTGTGCAAAAAAGAGTCTTTAAAGATCCTAAGAGTTTACTCCAAGAGTATGTACAGAGCAAAAGGCAAAATTCTCCTGTCTATAAAGTACTCCATGAAGAAGGTCCTGCACATGCAAAACGATTTACTATTGGCGTCTTTATTGAAGATATCCAAACAGGTGAGGGTCGTGGTAAATCCAAACAAGAAGCTGAAGAACAAGCAGCGCAACAGGCACTTGAGAAGATAGGCAAATCATGATAGAATAGCGAATATATGTCACTAGTTATACGATTAGCAAAAACAGGTAAAAAGGGTGAGCGGAAATTCCGCATTGTTGTCAAAGAAAAAAGAAGCCGCCGAGATGGTGGTTTTACTGACATGCTTGGTTGGTACGAAAAATCTAAGGATGGCAAGAGCAAAAAGATTAATATGGAACGCTACGAACATTGGATTAAGATGGGTGCACAGCCAAGTGCAACCGTTCAGAGTATTGTAAAATAACATGAAAGACACGTTACACTTTATTGTTTCCGCTATTGTCGACGAACCCGATGCAGTTATTATTGATGAACACGAAGAAGAAGGAATGATTGTCCTTACTATGATCGTAGCAAAAGATGATATGGGTAAGGTTATTGGTAAAGAAGGCAAAGTTATCCGAAGTATCCGCAATATCATGAAGATTAAAGCAATGAAACACGACCAACGAATTAATGTCGTCCTCGCTGAACAGCAATAATACCGCAACGATATCCTACTCGTTTCTGTTAAAATAAAGCTATGAAAATAAGTATCTTAACACTTTTTCCTGAAATGTTTGTCGGACCATTTGATCATTCGATCGTGAAACGCGCACAAGAAAAAGGAGCAATAGAAATCGAATTGATAAATATAAGAGATTTCGGTGTAGGCTCACACAAAATGGTCGATGATACACCCTACGGCGGGGGAGTTGGGATGGTACTTAAGGTTGATGTCGTACATCAGGCAATTGAGTATGCAAAGCAGCGTCATTCTGGTAAGCGAGAACCGAGCGCATCCAGAATCTTAAGTAACACTGATTCTGGACAAGCCAGAATGACGAGGGTAGTCCTCATGAGTGCAACTGGAACACCTTTTGAACAACCAACAGCAAAAGCATATGCGAGCTTAGACCATTTGATTCTTATTTGTGGGCATTATGAAGGCATTGATGCACGAATTGGGGCATATATTGATGAAGAGGTTTCGATAGGAGACTTTGTCTTAACTGGTGGAGAAATCCCAACCATGCTGATAACTGATGCCGTAACTCGGCTTATCCCAGGAGTACTTCCGCAGGGAGCAACGGATAATGAATCTTTCTCTCTGTCCGGAGAAAAAGAAACTGAAACGTATTTAGAATATCCTCACTATACCAAACCTGCAGCGTATAACGGAATGGAAGTACCTGAAGTTTTACGCGGAGGCAACCATAAAGAAATTGCCGCTTGGAAAAAAGAACAATCACGTCTTATAACGAAAACAGTCCGTCCAGACCTCCTCAAAAAAGCGGAATAGCTGCGTTTGAAGACTCGATAACTTGATCTGGTACTATTGGCACTTTCCATTCTGATAATTGATTAAGCAACGCGGTATCTTGCGCTGAGACAGGAACGATCGGCTTATCTGGCTTAAAAGAGAGCGAGGGAAGTGGCTTTTGATAAAACTGCATAAGAATATTTGTTGATTGACTCGTTCCTTCCGCGCTAATTACTTCTGAAAGTGGTAAGCTTTTTTGTAGTGTCTCAAGGAATTTTTGTACTCTTGCAAGACTCCCGGTTACACTGATATTAACCCGTGTCGTGTTAAGTCCTCGTGTTTCAGGATCGGAAGTGACACTGGCCGCGAGAGTACTTACATTGCCAATTTGGAAAGCAAAATCACCTAAACCGACTCCTGAAGTAATCGAGGCATTATTAATTGCTTGTAAAATGCTATCTACTTGTTTATCCCAAGGTAATGCTGCAAGAGAAATATCCAATTGCTTCTGTACTTGTGCTCGATCTACTGATTGTAAATAGGTTGTATTGTTCCTCAATACCGCAATCTTTTGTTCCATTTGGACAACTTGTTCCCGAAGCGAAAACCAACTCTGGATCTGTGGAATAACAAGAAAGATAAGCAAAATGAGCGAAACCGTACTAATAACACCAAAAACTGCTCCTGCATACAAAGGTGAATCTTTGTAGCGGAGATACCAAAAGCGCAAACTTTTTTGTCCCCAAAAAACTCGTTTATATTCCATCTATTTTTCTCCTTGCGTATTAATCAAACTTGCAGTAATAGTCATCGAAAATTCTTGCGATTCCGGATCGATTGCCAAACTTGAAAGCGTTACTTGTGAAAAAGATTTCCCTTCCTCTGCAACGATTTGATTACTTAGCTCTTGAATTGAGGAAAGAGAATCACTTCTTACCGTGAGAGAAACGATAGGAGGCATAAGTTGATAGGCTTCAAGTGAAACGTTGGAAGGGATTTTACTCAGGAGCAGTGTCAGTAATTGATCGAGAGACCTTCGCGATTGAAGAAGCTGATCAATATTCTCTACACGATTATTAATAAGCTCAATTCTTCCCATATCTGTCTGGAATTGAGACAAGACTTGCAGTTGTCGCTGTTCTTGTTGTTGCAAGGCAGGAAGAGGAGAGAATGCGATAAGAAGAAAGAAAATCGTTGAGGTAATAGAAACAGCAAAAAGAAACAGCATCGCAAAAAAACGTAACACGTTTAAACGTTTAAGCAAGGGAGAACGTATTTTCTGGTTCTTATCCCCGATAAGATTGATATTATTGCTCATATTCTTTTAAGGCGAGTCCTACAGAAACAGTATATTCAGGTCCGCGAGCAAGAACTTCTTTGGGGACATTGGCAATCGAAAGCATACTCCACGGATTACCAATCACTGTCTCAATTCCAATCTGGTCAGCAAAATAGAGTTCAATTCCGGGAAGCAGAGCACTCCCTCCAGTAAGCACTATTTGTGAAATGGCAGATTCTCCTTTGTATTTTGTGGCATAAAAGGCAATCGCTTTTTTTATTTCAGTAGCAATTGAAGTCAAAATTGGCTCAATTGCTCGGGCAATCTTGCCACCAAAGTTTTTGTCTGAAAGACCATACGTCCGCTTATATTCTTCAGCCTGAGGGAAGGTAAATCCAAAATCAGCGGTAATGGCACGAGTAAAGGCAACACCACCCAATGCGATAATATAATTAAAAATAATAACACCATTTTGAACAATGGCAAAAGAAGTATTCATAGAACCTATATTTATAAGCAGACAGGTTGGTGATTGCCCCTTCCCCCAGATGCCACGGATTGTTGACAAAATCTCTGGCTCAACACTCATAACGGTAAGTCCTGCAAGCTCAAGAATTGACTGATATCGCTTTACCAAAGCAATTGGAGCAGCAACAAGCAGCACTTGCATCCTTGCATCAAGACCTGAAGTTTTAGGACGTCGTAAGACACTCCAATCAAGTGTAACCGTATCTAACGGTGCTGGGATGTATTGCTCTGCTTCCCAATAAATAGCATCGGAGACTTCTTTATCCGAAAGGGCTGGCATATCAATGACTTTTGTAAAAACCTGATTTTCCGGTAGTGAGACATTGACATTATTGGTTCCAATCTTAGCATCTATAACAAATTTATTAATGAGTTGCGCCATTTCTTGCTGATCAAAAGGGGACTCAGATTGCATACCTTGCCGAGGAGCTACGCCAAGTAAAGACGTGTTATAGACAAAGCCATTTTTTTCATTATCTAACCACACGAGTTTTATACCCGCTGTACCAATGTCAAGACCAAATGCATTACTTTTCATTTTGGTGAAAAAAGATTATATGGAAAGAGTTCGCTTGGGACTTTTGGGTACCCTCGAAAACTCACAATTTTTCTTTTGGTTGTATCAGACGTACCAACCGATTGAATCAATGTACCTTGAGTAGGAAGTGCATTACAATTATTATTTGCACCATCACACCCCCGCACACCAATAACAGCGGGTGCATATAAAGGAACAATTCGGGCAACAATACCCGAGCTTACGGCAATTGTCCGTCTATACAAAAATGTTTTGCCCGTGATAGTCCCTCCATTGGTAGGTATCACTTCAAAATTGTTTCCAGCCCGAGCGTTACACGGCTCAAAAGCATAATAGGTTATGCGGGGAAAAGCAGAAGTACCCGTTATTAACGAAACCATAAGTGCAGGCATAGTATTTGTGGTTGCCGAGGCATTACAGACGTCTCCTGAAACACCCCAATAAATAGTTATATTTCCACTCCACGGATTACTATACGAAGGATACGTAGAAAGCCAAAGATCAACACCATCATCCTGAGGAATAGGTGTACCTCCTTGCAAAAGAAACTCTTGCCCAGAGAGTGTTGAGAGCGTTGTTTCAAAAAGCGCACTATTTGATAGAGACCCTGTGGTAGCTGCATTACTTACCAAAGCTCGCTCAAGCCCCGCTTCAGCGGCTGCAAAAGCTCGCTCAGAACTCTCTTCCTCATTGGCAATTCGTACATTGGTGATACTTCTTGCGGCAACTGAAAGTCCGACAGTAAGCGCAACAACCATCACGAGGATAACAATCAGAAGAACTTGCCCACTTTGTAATTGTGGATTCATTGGTCTATCAAAAGATGCATGCATAGTCGTAATTTGCTTCTGTATGTATCGTAACAACCTCTATGAGTCGTGTCAACATAAAGGTAGCGATCATCTCTGTAAGGAATAATAAACTAGGTACTGAGGATATACTTTTTCCCGTTAGAAGGCACACCAATAGCAGTCAACAGAACCTCCACCAGATTTACAGGTAGTAAGCGTAGCTCCTGTTATACTATATTTGGTGCTTGCATCTTTTTGTTGTGATTTAGACTTTGGCTGGAAACAAACAACGTTATCTGAGGTTGAACCGGTCTGTGCACTTGGATTACTGACAAAAACCTGGTTTAAGTTAGTTGCGCTTGAAAAAGAAGTTTTGAGTTCGCCTTCACTCGATAGTGTAGTAAGACAACCTGTTAAAGCACTGATTGCAACACCACTTAATGTATTGCCTGAACTATAACAGTTTGCTCCACCTGTCGCGATAGTAGCCCAAGGCATCGCACCTTTACTTGTGTAATAACGAGCATTTGCATTAAAGAACTCCACAGCTTTCTCTTTAAGGTCTGCATCTTGAGATTTTTTAATTTGTTCAAGGGGATCAATACTCGCAATTAAGGCCGCAGACATAATGCCAAGGATAGCAATAACAATTAATAGTTCAATAAGGGTAAAACCTTTTTGTGCAGAAACTCTAAGAAATTTTTTCATATCTATTCTTTCTTAGTACATCATATTCTGAATATCGCTGTCAATGTCTCAAAAGGCATCTTATGTATACAAAATCACTTTACCGATTATAGTTTCGTAGCGTAATACTTGTCTGAAAAGGAAGTGATGATTGTGTTTCGGCAAGTTGACTAGTAGATTTTGCCGTCAGTAGGAATTGTATCCGTACCGTTGGAGGATCAAGAAGCGTTTGTTGACTACAAACAAAAGAACAGTTACTCATAGCAACTGCATTCGTATCAATCAATGGGACGCCATTTGCAGATAATACCGTAATACTTCCCGACGTACAAGCGTAGGTCGTTTGGGTATTTGAGACATCAGTAATGGTAAGTGAAGCTACCGTAGTTGACGGCACACAGCTGGCAGGATTATCCAAGGTCTTTGCGTAACGAAGTTTTCTGGCAATTTGCGTAAGCACCGTGTTCCCTTGTTGTTTTACTACAGAAGAGACTTCAGCTTTGTTACTTCCTCGTAGACTAAGTGTCAAAACAGAAATAATTAACACGCCAATAATTGCGATGATACTAATCGCAACCAGCACCTCAACCAAGGTGAAACCAGATGATATTTTATTTTCTTTCATGGTGCCGATATTGGATTAACTGTCGAAAGACATGAAACATGCTGTGATGTATGGCAGTAGGTAGCACCAGAACATTTGCCATCTCTCCAAGCTACCGTTATTGTTGCTCTTGCTACATCGGTAGCACATCCTGGTGTTTGTTCAACGACTACCGATCGCACAAATTGATCGACATTGGCAGTTGTGCAGGAAGCTGATGGAGCACCCAAAGTAGTTTGATCTTTGGCAAGACAATACGTCCCGCTATAGTTGCGGAATTGTGTGTAATTGGCATCTCGTATACCCCTAGCTATCTCAATACCTTCTTGAGCATATTTCGTAGCAGTTGCCTGGTTTTTGACGTATTGTGCATTATCAAGTGCATTAGTCAAGGCAATAGCAGTAGCACCCATAATCATAACCAAAATACTGAGAGATACGAGTACCTCAATAAGTGTTTGTCCAGATTGATTAATAATTTTTGGATTGTTTGTTTTCATACTTATATTAGTTTTTTAGTTTACTCCTATATTCCCAACAGTATTAACAGTAATTGTTTTTGTTTTACCATAACCAGTTATGTTTATTGTCCCCGAAGTCGCGGCACCTGTCAAAAGAGAAAAAGTAATAGTTGTCGTTGATCCAGTAGTAAAGAGAACATCTTGAGACAGTTTTTTTGTTTCAAGCTGCGTAACAACACCACTACAAATAACTGATAATACATAATTCTGCGCCCCTGGTGTAATTGTTACCCGATAAGATTCAAGCACTCTTCCATTGCATACGGTTGGCTTCACTTGTGAAAGAGCACGAGATTTTGCAGTTTGAAAAAGCGTTACTACTTCTGAAGCAGAAGTTTCAACTTTTTGTGCATTTTGATAGTCAGAGTATGAAGCAATACTAAACGTCGTCACAAGAGCGAGTGTGGCAATAACGATAAGTAATTCAATCAGCGTAAATCCCGTCAGTGTCTTCATGGATTCGTAAGGGTATAAGACCAACTAGAAGTTCCGTTGCAAGGAGTAACATTCGTCACATCTTTTTGTGCATCATTTATATTTTCAAGACAAGCTGCTAAGGTATACGTTGTTCCGGTCGAGGTAAACCGATAGGTAAGTGGTGTGGTATTTGTTGGATCACAAGGAACTTTTTGCATATAGGTTGTCGTTCCTACACGCAATGCACTATTACAAGCAGGAAGTGTGGTTGGATAACTTCCTTGATCAGATCGGTAAATTTCAATCGCTGAACGAATTTGTTGCATATCTGCTTTTCGCTGAGCATCACGAGTACGAGCTCTCGTTCCAAGGAAATTAACCGTCAGAAAGGTCGATAACACACCAATGATTGAGATCACAACGAGTAACTCAATCAGCGTAAATCCTCTCAAAAAACCTTTTCTTTTCTTTTTCATAGCTAGGTATTATGGTACAGTATTTGGACTGGAAACACCATAATTACACGTCCCACCACACGCTGTAGCGGAAGGGGCACCTGCACCACCACTGGTAATACTCGTACAAGCATTGCCAGCGTTACACACCTGTGCATCCTTTGCTCCACGTTCCAAATTGGCATAGAGATAGTACGTTTGTCCATTTGAACTTGCAGGAGAATAATAGACAAATGTCTTACCAAAAGTCGGATCTGTTGGTAGTTTACTCATATAAGGCATCCAGCTATTCCCCCAAGAGATCGTTACGTTATTTATATAGAGTTGAAAATTCGAAGAAGAAGCTGGATATCGTCCTGTATCCTGATAATACAGTTCTAAGGCACTTTGTACTTGACCCAGACTGGCTTTTCTTTTGGCATCATTGGATTTACGTATCTGATCCATAGGATTGAGCACAAAAAGTACCGCACTTGCCAGTACTCCAAGCACAGCAATAATGACCAATATTTCAATAAGCGTAAATCCTTTTTTCATCAAAATAAATATCCTACAACAAACTGAATAATTTTCTCTCCCCACAGTAAGCTTATCACTGTCCCAGTTACCAGAAAAGGTCCAAAAGGAATTGTCTCACCCCGCATTTTTTTCTTACCCGTAGCAACGAGTAATACAGAAATAATTGCACCTGAAAGAAAAGCAATATAGAGTCCCAAGATAATCCGTGGAAACCCAAGAACAAGTCCCATCAAGAAGACATACACGACATCACCAAAACCAATACCCTTACCTTTTGTTCCAAGAAAAAGGAGCAAAAACGCAAGAAATGTCCCAAGTGCAGACCAGAGAGCCCCTGAAAGAAAAGCCTCATCAGTTGGGAAAAATACCTGATCGGCTGGGGTAAAAGAAAAGACAGGAAAAAGGAAATACCACAGAAACGTTGTTAATAACGAGAAGAAAACAATAGGGAAGGGGATAATGCCATATTTTAAGTCCGTAAAAAAGATACCAATAAGCGTAGCAAAAAGTGATAAAAAGTAGACATACGTAACCGAATACCGTGACGTTTCGATCAATTGCGCAAGATCGTTGCCAACAAAAGCATAGGTTACCAAGACAAAGATACTCCCCGTAACAAATTCAATAAGTGGGTAAAAAGCACTTATTTTTTTGTGACACTGTCGACATTTACCACCCAAAAGAAGATATGAGAAGAGGGGAATGAGATCCCAACCAGTAAGTTTTTTTTGGCAATTCTCACAATACGATCGTCCAAAGACCACCGATTCACCACGAGGGAGCCGATCAACCAGAACTCCCAAAAAACTCCCGACAAACGTTCCGAAAATAAAAATGCAGAGGAAGAAAAAGATTTCCATACTATTATTATGCAGAAGAACAAAAAGAAAAGCTAGTTATCAAACAACTTTAGAGCGGATAAGTTCAACGGATTTATCAGGGCTATTTTTATATCGTTCTTTAAACTGTGTGAGTGCAGCATCCGAAAAAGGTTGCAGTGAGAAGGTAAACGTAGTTCCTGTTCCTTTTCCTTGTGAAGTGGCTCGTATTTGCCCACCATGTAGTTGAATAATAGAACGGGAGATATAAAGCCCAAGCCCTGTTCCTGTGGATTCTTCGTTCCCTTCGTAGGAGGTAGGAATCATACTAAATTTTTGAAAGAGCTTAGATAAATCAGCAGGATCAATCCCAACCCCCGTATCTTGCACATGTGTTTCAATCATTTCTCCGGCTTTACTAAAGGAGATGGTAATAGCACCATCTCGCGGAGTAAATTTAAGCGCATTCCCAATCAAATTAATAAGGACTTCTTTAATCTTATTCGCATCAGCAAGAACAGGAGGCAGAGTCTCGTTTGGCTGGATAAAAATGTTTATACCAAGTTCATTTGCCCGAGGGAGCACTTCGTCTCTTACTTCATCAACAAGGTTAATCATATCTATTGAGGTAGGATTCATATTGATCCTGCCAGATTCGATACGGGAAATATTGAGCATCTCATCAACCATTTTGATCAAACGTTCAACAGAGATATAGGATCGTTTAATAAAGGTGAGTTGCTTTTCATTGAGCGCTCCTTCACGGGGATCCATAACCATCCAAAGATAGGACTTGATAGCAGACATTGGAGTCTTGAGTTCATGAGAGGCGAGTGAGACAAATTCATCTTTTAGTTTATCGACTTGAATGAGGCGATCGTTGGTTCTTTTGAGCTCGTCGTACAAAAAGCCATTATACAGAGCGATTCCAACACTGCCCACAAGTCGTTGCAACAAATCACGTTCATCGGGAGATATTTGTGCTTCTTCATCTCGCATGCCAACAACCATCGTGCCAATCACTTCGTTCCTTGCAAGTAATGGGAAGACAAAGACAGTTTTAATTTCTTCATATGGAGCCGACGTTTGTGTATCTATTGGAGTGAGAACAGTCTTAATAGTATTGGAAGACTTTACTGTCCTCTGGGTACTTGCTTGAATCAGTATATTATTTACATCATCAAAAGAGACACGAGGAGTAAAAGGAAGCGATTCTATTTTTTGTACTTGTTGATTTGAGGACTCTGCAAAAGCGATAACATCGAGTATCCGTTGTTCTTGATTGGTAATAAAGATAGTAACGAGGAGAACCTCACTATCCTGTACCAGAAGTGAGGCTACTTGTTGGGCAATATCATGCTGGTTGGTAACTGAATTTAAGATAATGTCGTCAATCTTACGCAGAAGTAAGAGTGTTTTATTGCGGACAGAAAGTTCGACACTTTTTTTGTACACTTCCTGGTTAATATGAGAAACTTCTCCTGAATTATTTGGCGAATTCCCAACGTCACTCTTTGGTTCTTTTTCTTCGACAAAACCTAACGCCTTTAAGATATTCATACTGATTTAACTGTAGCAAATTCTGAGAGAATTTTACAGTGAGAACATAAGCTTCTTTTTTCCAGGTTTTCCGATTTTTTTAATTGTCTATACTACTCCATGCGTATGTTTTTCAGTATACATCTTGAAAAAAAGTTTAATTTTTTCTCGATACGCATCTTCTTCTTCACGTCTTACAAATTCATGGACCACATAACCGTTTCTTCCTAAGGTAAGTAAACCTGATTCTTTATATGAAGTTTTATCATTGGTAAAAATTGGATGAATATTTTTAGTATATCTTTGAACGACAGCACGATCTGATAGTCCAATATTTCTCTGGGAGGGAGGAATGAGGATAATTTTCGAGCCTTCTTCTTGAGCAATTTTAACATATTCTCTTTTTGCTCCTTCGTCTATAACAATTGTGCCCTTATGCGACTTTTGCATGTGCCTGGAATTCACTCGAAAGCGTTGATAATAATTGAGCAATATGCTCCGTCTTAACAGTTGGGTAAGATTCCTTTAACTCATTGATAGACCATCCTAAAGAAAGATACTCTAGAATTGTAGCAACAGGAACCCGAGTACCAACAAAACAAGGCGTTCCTCCTAAGATCTCTTTATCTTTATAAATAATATGTTTCAATTCTTTTTTTATGGAGTTCATATCTGTATCCTACTATGCTTTCTTTAAAAAAGCAATTGTTTTTTACAGGAGGATTTGAGGGAGTTGGTCTCGTGAGGTACTCAAGATAAGATCTTTGACAGCATCCTTGGAGACCTCAACCGAGGTCTGGCCAAAGAGGAGTTTATATTGTTCTACCAGTTTTTCAATGATTTCTTTTTTGTTTGTACCGACGATTGAGAATTGATGATTTTTGACATCTACTGAAAGGCCAGATACTTTTGCAGCCTGTTCCCAGGCAATAGGACCAATAATTGTTTCTTGTTCTTTTATTATCTTATTTGCTAGTTGGGTGTATATGTCCATACCATTGGTATAAAAATTTTCTAACTTTATTTTACCATCAAGATTCTTTTTTTAATGATTTAACATTTAGTTGAAGTAAGGCTAAAGTCATAATAAAATAAGCAACAAGGTATAGATAGTCACCATATCCACCGTTGTACCACGAACCCCTACTATTCTGAAATAGAAAATTAAAATCTGCAAAATACTGTGCAACAAATGCAAGTAAAACTAAAAATATTTTTTTCCTCATTATTCCTCCTAAAGAATTTTTTGACAATCCATAAGTAAGAATTGCAACAGAAACATATAATGCTTGTCCTAGTGGATATCCAAAATCAAGAAAAATCAACAAAGAATTTGACAAATCAAATGTGTAATTCTGTAAAAAAAGATAATAAGAAAAGAATAATACACAAGCTGGGATAAGCACAATCTGAGCTTGTGACTTAATAGACGAAAGATTTAAATGACCGCCTGAAGCTCTTAAAAGAAAAAGGGCACCAATAAAATAAAATGGAATATTTCCAAAGAAACCAATATCTGCTAACGATGGATATGGAATTTCGATTCCAAGAAAAATATTGTAAAAACTAAAAACTACTTGACCAAAAAACTCCGCAAAAAGCCCAAGAGAAAGAGCAAGAACAACTCTTCCCATAACACTATGAATTCCACCCCAATATTTTACAGTCTTAAATCCAATAATTGTCCCAACACCAGCCATAAATGTTCCATAGACAACTCCAAATAAATAATTGGGATAACCCGTTTTCGATTCAGAAAAATAAAGAAGAAGCCACCAAATTGTCAGAAAAACGAATAATGCAAAGACTGCCTGATAAGTAAAATTCTTTTTTAAATTGTTTAACATAGATTAAAAAATTAAGCTTATATTTTAAGATTATATACTCTTCTGTTAAAAGTCAAAAAGTTACTTTTTCACTTCATATGTGATGATGGATTCATTAATATCATAGACAACTTTAGGATTAGTAATAAATCTATATTTGTTCTAATATTATATATTTTTTAAAAAATTTAACTGGATGCCACATTAATTTTGCATTTCTCAACCCTTCTATGCCAAGATCCTGCTCGTAATTAATAAGTCTGCATCCCAATTTTTTAAAAGCTATTGCTGATTGTTGGGTAAGAAATTGAAAAATACCTGTGTAAGATGCATCAGCTTTCTGGAAATGAACTATCCCATAATTTTTTTGTACAACTTCATTAATTGATACAGCTTTAAGTTTTGAATCGATAAATATACCTACCACGACAAGATTGAAGCTCTTGCAATATTTTAATAATCTTTTGACAGCAAAAAATTCGTTCCTTATTTCTTTACTTGTTTTTCCTCTAGATTTTTTCCAATCAGCAAATAGTTTAATTATATCATTCTGAACACTGTTATTCTGAATATCTAACTCTTTAACTACTGCTCTTTCACCATATGTTCTCTTAAATCTGTTAATAAAATTTTTCTTCCCACGATATCTACCGCCTCTAAGATCACACATCTTATTGACAGAAAAAATATAATCAAAATTATCTCTATCTTCATTAAAATGATAATTTTTTTTATTAACTATATGTTTAATTGTCGATTCAGGGACAAGTCGTAAGAGAATATTTGTTTTTTGATTTTTTTTTATATATTTAAAAAGTGCACCAATAGAACTATCTATTTTGTCCTCTCCAAATAAGGAATAAAAAGTATCATTGGTAAGGTAATCATTAAACTTTATAACGAGGTTTTTATTCAATATCGAAATTTGGGTTTGCTCGCTAATATTCCAACTCCAAAGACTAAGGAAGTTGTAATCGGAAAAAGGCAAAAAGGCTGCTACTAAAGATTCTATTTTTTCTTTGTCTGACAGCTTAAGATTTTTAAATTTTGGAAATTTTGGAATTTTATCCATATTTTCTAATGCAACCTATCCCATTTGAATAAAATAAAGTCCCACAACGATTATCCCCATGAGAATAAATTTTTTTATTTTTTCACCTTCAGCTGCTTCTCGAAAATACTTTGGCAAAAAAGGATATAACAAGAGCGCAAAAAGTAGGACAATCATAGGTTGAATGCCTTCAACTACCTTTACTAAAGAGACTGAACCTTTACTAATAGCTAAATTGTTTGTTAATTCTGCAGCAATTCCAACTATCTCTACTAATAATAAAACTCCAAACCACTTTTTAAAGATTTTTTTTAAATTTCCATAGAACTTCCTTCCTTCTTTAAACACAATCGAAAGGAAAAGAGATCCTAGGCTCAAACCTGTCGCAAAAAAAACATACCCACTAAAAAAATCAACCTGTTCATAGACAGTTTTTTGCAAAATTGCAACAATAGCATAAATTGTGGAGGCAAAAAAGATTAAATAAAAAGCTTTTGAAAAACGAAATCTCTTGATATCTGTTACAGATAATGCAATAGAAGCAGATAGAACGATAATGAATCCTACAATCTCATTTACAGAAAGTTTTTCACCTAAGAGAAAGTGGGCTAAAAATGGTGTTATCGCTGAAGTCCATGCAAACAGAGCAACAACAATTGACGGTACTTCAACTTCAAGCGCTTTAAAGTAATAAAAATAATATATGATTGTCAGGAAGCCACTCCCCAGTGCTAGAAAGATGATAAACAAAGGTGGCATTTGAAAAGGAAAAAAGAATAATCCTAAAAGCGGTAATAAACCCAAAAAACCAGAAATAATGGCACCAAAGAATGGAGTTCTGTACAAATGCTTTAACAGATTATCATCAAGAAGATTTACAACTGCGAATATTGCGGGACTTAAAAGAGCAAAAATGAACCACTCATTAAACATATTTATATTAAATTTGCATTGGGATATCTTTTTCCCCTTGTTTCTACAATTGTCTCCGTATCTTCTGTCTTAAAGAATTTCTTCAATTCCCTTGTCGCTTTATCGGCATCAAAAAAGGTGCATGTATAAATATCAACCGTCACAAATTTTCTCTTCACAAAGGTATGAAAACTAATGTGGGATTCTTCAATCAAGACAAACCCAGACCAACCTCCGGGATCTCGTTTATCATTACCGAGAGTCCTGACGATATATGGCTTAATCATCGGTCTCATACCAAGCTTGCCAGGAAGACCTTCGAGCAGAGTATAAAGAACATTTGAATCATCAAGTACAGTAGGATCACAGTTATACGCATCAAACATGAGATGCATACCAAAGGGAAGGTTTTCATATTCTTCTTTCGTTAACGTGCTTTTTGTGGTTGTTTGCTGATGAGGAAGATTTGTCGGTGTATTCTCAACAGAATCAATATGCTTCTGCCCAGAAGCAGAACGTCTAAAGCCAGATAAAAACTTTATCCTAAGCTTATTCAACATATTAACTGAATTATACATGTCCTGTAGTATTCTGTCAAGATTCTTGACAGAAGCTAAGAAAAACCTGTGCCAAACAGATCTATGCTTAACTTGTATCACTTAATTGACAAGATTGTCAATCATTAAAGATGATCCTATGGGTTTTTTATTGAAAGTTAAATTCTCATTTCTTCTTTGGGGTGAGATAGAAACTAAGTGTGCCCCAAGTAATAAAAAATAGTGATATACAGAACATGAACTCAGTAAAGCTACCATTATAGTAAATCCCAATTGAGGTTGTATAAGAGAACATAAAATCAGATATATACATTCCTACAAAACCAGTAAGAATCATAAACAACGATAATCTATATTTTCTTCTAAAGAAATTAACAGAAAGACCAAAGATTATTACAGCGAGAGTCAAGATAATTACATCTCCTACTGGATAGGCAAGGTCAAAAAACATTTTTAAGGGAGGTTCTAAAATGATTCCTTGTTTGATAACAAAAAACAAAATGTAACAGGAAAAAGAAATAATAAGAAAAGGAATCAGAAGAAGAAAAAGTTTATTTTTCTTTGCTTTCAAAGAGAATTTTGCCCCTGTTGCTCGTGAAAGATATATACTGCCAAATATCCAAAATATGCTTGCTGAGAGATATCCAATATCAGAAAAAGATGGATAAGGAATATCAATTTTTGCAAAAAAATTATAATATCCCCAAACGATATTACCACTACCCCAACAGGATAAACCAATAGATATAAATAATATTGCTTTGCCAATATTTGTATTAAACATCCCCCAATGTCTTGAACCAAAAATTCCAACAAGTCCTCCTATTAAGGGAATAAAACTATTCAATAAAGAAGAAGAATAGTTCCAAAAGCCTGTCTTTAAACCACTAAGAGATAATAAAATCCAATATAAAAACAAAAATAGCATATAAACGGTCATTATCTTTTGAAGATTATTTACACTTGGTGCAGTATCAATTGTCTGAGTTAAACTTTTAAGTTTCTTCGTCTCATTAATATCTGAAAGAAACTTCTCAATAGGATTCCAGAGCGTGATTACTTGATCCCAGTAACCCAGATCGTAACACTTTTTAAAGATGTAAATAATATTATCAACTTCATGTGTCAGAGGGTTATACGAGTTTTTCTGATCAGCTTCATTGAGCAATTGTTCATAATAAAAAGCTGCTTGTAAATAAGGAGAAGAAGTTTTCATTTGTTCACGGGCAAAAGATCGAAGGAGGGGATGTATTCGATAACGATGAGATTGTGACTGTTCAATAAGGGAAAGATTGGATAGTTCTTGCAATAACAACTCAATTTTACGAAGTGACAACTTGTTCACAAAAGCAACCGCTTCAAGAGAAAAATCTTTACCTTCAAAGACTCCTAATGAAACAAATATCTCTTTTGCTTCATGTGTTAGACCATCATAACTCATTGTTATCGCACGTGCCAAATTGCGATCCTCATAATTGAGAGACGTAAGATCAAAAGAATCCGTATTCAGTTGATCTATATACTCTTGCAAACGAAGCTTGTGCTGCCTAACATTGGTCGCCACCAGGTGAACCGCTAATGGCAAATTCCCCAGTTTTTCTCCAATGGTTACTATCTCCTTTTTGTGCTTTACCACGTAATACCTTCCCAAAATCTGCTGAAAAAGAGAAAGCACATCCAGGGCATCAAAAGGCTTCACAGCAAAAAAGCCGGTAGGGGAGGCAATCGCAAGCTTTTGTTCTCGTGAAGAAAAAATAACCCCGCAAGTGCGGGTGTTCGGTAACAATGCGTATATCTGAGCTTTGTCTTTACTACTAACATTATCAAAAATAAGCAAAAGTTTCTTATGTTCGAGAAGTGTCCGCACCACAGAGGCGCGAACGGCCAAATCTTTAATCGCGCGGATATCTTCACCAAAGAGTCGCGCAAGAGAAAGCAAAATATCTATCACATTTGAAGAGTCAACTTTGTACCAGAGCACGCCATCAGGGTACGCGCTTCGCAAGAGGTGCCCTAGTCTAATCGCGAGAGCTGTTTTACCTATACCAGGCGGACCGTGAAGGATAATGATCTTGCCTGAAGTAATGTCTTTTTTTATCTCAGTAATCAACTTTTCTCTGCCAATAAAGTTGGCAATTTCATGTGGGACTTGGAAGGGAACAATGGGATCTTGCGGGAAGGAAAAAGTAGCTTTTTCTTCTTCGGTCATGTATCCATGTCCTGCCGCAGCAAGAAATTCATTTGCTTGGTGAATCGTAGTAATAGCACGTTTTTCTACAAAAATGCCAATGATAGTAAGGATAAGTTGACGACTAGTGGGGAGACGGGAATTATTTTGCCACCGAGAAAAAATGCTACTTTCCAGATGATATCCCTTCTCATAAAGAGCTTCGCCAAATGAGGGGAACGTCTCAAACTCAGCACGCAAACGATATTTTTTGAACAACTCTCCAAACTTTTTCACATTGTCGGTATTGTAACAGATCAGTTGTCAAGATTATTGACAAAATTGCGTTATGAAAAATCACTCAATCTAATATTGACAAGCATTGCAAGTAAGCTATAATAAGTTTATGAACGTTCAACAAACCAATATACAACTACCTCAAGAAATTTTTGAACAGCTTAAATTGACCATCCCTTCCAAAAAAAGGAATCAATTTATTGTTAATGCAATATCTGAGAAGTTAGAGAATGCAGGAGATATAAAAAAACAACTCAAAAAAAGTCTGAAGGAAAACGAGCACTTTTATAAAACTATTGCAAAAGAGTGGAAGGAGACTGAAATAAACCAATGGCCGACGAAATAGCAGAGCGAGGTGATATCTGGATTGTTGACCTTGAACCTGGCACACATCGTGAACTTCACAAAAAAAGACCTGCACTTGTTTTCTCTGAGAATGTCATCAATCAAAAAAGTTTTTCAGTGATTGTTATCCCAATAAGTTCTCAAGTTCCCCATACAATTGGCCCGGAAATGGTGACTATTGGAGAAAAAGAAGGCCTGGAAAAACAATCTGTATTATTGCCCATTTTTATCCGCAGTATTGATCAAAAGCGGCTTATGAAAAAAGTTGGATCTCTTGAGAGAGATAAACTAGAAGAAGTAATCAAAGCAGTAAAGTTACTTTTGTCATTATAGTAGCAAATATAACTTAGATTTTTTTCTTAATAATCTTATCTTTAATATAACTATTTCTTTTCAAGCTCTTTTAATACTCCCTTTTTCACGTAATCTTGATAGAGCGTCATTGATTTGATTTACGGAAGGATCTTCCTTTAGAAAAACAATACCATGCTCTTTGTCAAAATTCTTGACACATTTGTCGTGTTCATTTACTCCAATATTTCTTACGATTAGAGTACAGATGAAGAACAGACAAAAAGATAAGAGCCTTCGTTGGTTTGAGAAAAGCATTGAAGAAGTTAAGAAACATGATCTATCAGAAATTGAGAGGATAGCACTACTTGCAGAAGCAATGGTTTTCCACTTGGAAAAAAAGATACAGGTAACGGAGTTTCTCGTGATCTGCAATATTCTGATTATCACAGCTTCCAAACATTTTTCTCAAGAAACGAGACGGATTGTAATACAAATTACGGAATTACAACTTTTGAAGGGCAAACCACTCTATGATATGAGTATCACTTATTCAATGGTCACACTGTTAGAAGAACTAGTTTGCCTATTTCGAAAACTCATCCAAAAATCACAGTTATCACTAAAGAAAATGTAGAGATAGAGAGATAGTCTATACTTAAATAGATACTGACAAAATTATTGACAAATTTGTCATTGATTTAAAAGAGTGGTACAGATACACTTATAAAGAAAGATAGTAACTAAGCGTTTGTCTTTTGGTAAGCAAGTGTTTTTTTATAGTTGACGAAATACAACAACTATACTATAGTGTCGAAAGGATTAACTATGCAACGTACGAACTTATATCAACGTAATATTATTTTGTATGAGTACTAAGAACAAGCACAAGAGAGTCGTCATTTCTGTTGGTGGCTCCCTTATTGTTCCCAAAGCTGGCCTCAATATCCCTTTCCTCAATAACCTCAATTTCTTTATTCGCAACCAACTGGCGCAAGATTATGAACGTCAGTTTTTTTTGGTAGCTGGTGGGGGAGTCACTGCACGAAAATACCGCGATGCTGGAAAAGATGTTATTGGCCATGAACTTACCAATGATGATCTGGACTGGATAGGCGTTCATGCGACCAGACTTAATGCGCATCTTATCAGAACTGTCTTCCGAGATATTGCTAGTGATCATATCATTAGAAACTATGAAATCATCCGTAAAGTGAAAGAGCCTGTCGTCGTAGCCGCTGGATGGAAACCAGGATGGTCGACCGACTACTGCGCGATGCTCCTCTCAGAAGATTACCACATCGACACCGTTATCAACCTCAGTAATATCAAACAAGTATACGACAAAGACCCCAATCAATACCCAGATGCAAAACCAATTGATAAAATAGACTGGAAAAACTTCCGAAAAATAGTTGGAGATACATGGATACCAGGGATGAATGCTCCTTTTGATCCAATAGCTGCCAAAAAGGCTGAGGATTTGGGTATTAAAGTCGTCGTTATGGATGGCAGTGATTTTGGTAATATCAAAAATTACTTTACCGGAAAGAAATTTTTGGGTACAGTAATTGAGTAAATTTCTTCTTAAAAAGAGGAGATCAGGCTATAAATTGGTGTAATTACTGCAAAGATCAAGAAGCCAACACCCAAAGCGAGTAGAATCATGATAGCAGGCTCAAGCAGTGTCGTAAGTGTTTTTACTGTCTGTGAAACTTCTCTTTCATAATAATCAGATGCGCGCATGAGCGATTCGTCAAGCTTTCCTGTTTGCTCGCCAATTTTGACCATTTCAACTACCATTGGCGGGAAGAGGGGACTGGCTTCCATAGCATCACCAATGCTAATCCCTTTCTCGACCCGCATCCCAACCGTTACAATTGCTTCTTGATAAAGAACATTACCAACAACCGCCGAACTTTTATTGAGCGAATCAACAACGAGTGAACCAGAACTAATCAGGACACTAAAGGTACGAGTAAATTCAGCCATCATTGTCTCACTCATCAGTTTGCCAAAGATTGGCATCTTTAAAAGATAGGTATCAATAAGTTTTCTCCCCACAGGCTTTTTGTACCATTCACGGGTAACATAGGTCAAAAAGAGCCCTCCACCAAGAATAAAGGGCCAAAAGGTAACGGCAAAATTAGAAAGACCAATAACAACTGCTGTCGATGCAGGCAAATCAACGGCCATTTCTGTATACAAAGAACTTAATTGCGGGATAACAAAAATCATCATAATGATAATGACAACAATCATCATAAGAATAACGATCAACGGATAGAGCAGTGCTCCCTGGATAGTACGACGAAGTTCTTGCTGTTTTTCAAGATTTTCGGCAAGACGAAGGAGTGATTTATCGAGTAACCCCGATGTCTCTGCCGTCCGAATAAGAGCAATATAAATAGGAGAGAACATTTTTGGATACCTTTCAAGAGCGTCTGAAAATCGTTTTCCATCTTGCACATCATTAATAAGGTTTTGGACGATGCCTTGTAGTGCTGCATTTTTATTTTGTAGTTGATTATGCAAAATTTGCAACGATTGCATAAGTGTCAATCCCGAACCCATAATCGATGCTAGCTGTCGGGTGAAAAAGACAACATCAGAGAGAGAAGAACGCTGCAAAAAAGGGAAATAACGCAACATACCACCAGGTTTTTCTCTCACTATTTTAATCGGAAGAAATTGATGATTTCGAAGGTATTCTGCTGCTTCTTTTTCGTTTTTGGCATCAATAAGCCCACGGATCGTCTTCCCGTCCTGAGTAACAGCACGATAGTAAATTTTCATAGTTATCCAACCAGCCGATCAAGCTCTCCTTCCCGCAAGGCAAAACTCTTGGCATCATCAAGAGCGATAATACCATTTTTGACGAGTGATGAAAGAGCTTCATCAATGGTAATCATACCGATGTCTTTGGACGTTTGGATAACAGAATCAATTAGATGTGACTTTCCTTCCCGAATGTTACTGGCAATAGCAGGTGTTCCCAAGAGGATTTCAGCTGCAACAACTCGACCGCCACCAATCTTGGGAAGCAATCTTTGAGAGATGATGCCTTTTAAGGTTGCAGCGAGTTGGATTCGTACCTGTGGCCGCTGGTCTGAAGGAAAAGAATCAACAATACGATCGATGCTCTGTGCAGCAGAATTTGTGTGAAGCGTAGAGAAAACCAAATGACCTGTTTCAGCAAGCGTAATAGCAGCCTGCATTGTCTCAGGATCACGCATTTCTCCAATCAGGACGACATTTGGATCTTCACGAAGCGCCGAACGCAAGGCCATCGTCCAAGAATGCGTATCAGATCCCATTTCCCGCTGGGAGACTATACTATTTGCTCTGGGGTACACAAATTCGATCGGATCTTCAATGGTCAAAATATGCGAAGAACGCGTGGTGTTAATTTCATTAAGAATTGCTGCCAACGTACTTGATTTCCCATGACCTGTTGGACCTGTTACCAGGACAAATCCCTGACGCATATTGGCAAAGTCGTGACAAATCCTGGGAAGACCAAGCTCTTCAATACTGAGTACCCGTGGCGCAAGGAAACGAAATGCCGCCGACAAATAACCTCTTTGAAAATAAGCATTCACACGGAATCTTCCTGTTTCGGCCGTTGTGCTCGTTGCTCCATAGCCAAAGGAAAAATCAAGCTCTTTGTTGGTGAGGAGCAACTCCTTCTGTTCTGGAGTAAGGAGTGAAAACACCATTGTTTCGATCATCTCTCCTGTTAGTGCGGGATAGTTGGTGAGATATCGTAATATACCGTCTATACGAAGTGTCGGTTGCATGTTCACTAGTAGATGCAAATCTGATGCTTTATTTTTGATGGTTAATGATAATAAATCTTGAATTGTCATATTTATACTGTCATTCCGGCCTCCGAGCCGGAATCTAGCTCTGGATTCCTGATCAAGCTAGGAATGACAAAACGTCTAATCCTCTGCTACTCGCAGGACTTCTTCAATGGTCGTTTTCCCTTGTAATACTTTGAGATAGCCATCTTGTTTAACGGTAATCATCCCATCCGCAATTGCTTGTTTTTCGATGGTTGTGGCATCTGATCTTTCAAGAATCAACCTGGATATTTTGTCAGTCATTTGCAATACTTCATAAATACCTGTTCGTCCTAAATAACCGAGATTATTACATTCAGAACAGCCCTTGCCTCGAAAAAGTTTTATCGGGACAGTAGGAGCAAGCAGTTTCCCCAGATGCATTCGAATCTCCTCTTGTAGTTGCATGGGAGGGTCATAGGATTCTTTGCAATACGGACAGACAACACGAACAATACGTTGTCCAACAATTGCGGTAACGGTTGACGAAATAAGAAAGCTCTCAGCTCCCAAATCCAGGAGACGAGGGAGTGCTCCAGCAGCATTGGAGGTATGGAGCGTAGAGAAGACCAAATGGCCCGTCAACGCAGCCTGAATAGCTAAATCGGTTGTCTCGGTATCTCGAATTTCTCCAACGAGAATAATATTGGGATCTTGCCGCAGAAAGGAACGGAGTCCTGAGGCAAAGGTTAGGCCAACAGCTGCATTAATCTGTACCTGATTTACGCCAGGAATCTCATACTCAACAGGATCCTCAAGTGAAGCAATATTTACTCTCGTTGTATTTAGTCGAGAGAGGACAGCGTAGAGCGTCGTTGTTTTACCCGATCCAGT
>JBBTVD010000009.1:0-80714 GCA_038063415.1 Patescibacteria group bacterium | reverse complement strand
CAGTCGGACCACAGACAAGGATAATTCCATGAGGACGCAGGATTGATGACTCAAGAGCACGTAGCGCGCTCCCGGTAAAACCCAATTCAGTAAGTGTTGGAATACCACCTGACTTACGAAGCAATCGCATAACGATTTTTTCTCCTTTCACCGTTGGGATGGTGGAGACACGCAAATCAACTTCATCTTTGTTTACTTTGAAATTAAATCGCCCGTCCTGTGGCATCCGGTGCTCGTCAATTTTTAATTCTGCCAAAATCTTGATACGGGAAATAAGGGAATCCCGTACATTTTTGGGAAGACTCAATTTGTCGTAGAGAATACCATCAATACGATATCGAACCCGAAGTCGGTCATCTTGTGGCTCAATATGGACATCCGATGCTCGACTGGAGAGGGCATACTGCAAAATCGTTGAAACAATCTTGGCAATAGGTGCTTCTTTTTCCTGTACAGTCTGGATATTTTGTTTGCCTTCCGGAGTAGGTTTCTTGGTAAACTCTTCTGTTTCACGGATTGCTTCCCCAACATCTCCAACAAGTTCCTGGTGATATTGCTGCGTAATGGCATTTTTTACCTCACTTGGTGCAGCCGCAAACGATTGGATGTTCAGTCCAGTCTTCTGCTGCACAAAGGCAATGGCATCTAGATCAATAGGGTTTGCCATCGCGATTGAGAGCGTCCGAGTCTGATCATCAAAAAAGAAGGGGATCAAAAGAAAGCGCTCAACAACTGCTTGTGGAAGGAAACTGATCGCTTGTGGAGAAAAGGAAACCGTCGCAAGAGAGATATAAGGAATACCGAGTAATTTTGCTTGCGCCTCGGCAATCCGCTCTTCACTGATAAGACCTTTTTCTTTGAGAATCTCAAGTGGTGAAATGCCTTGTGTAGCACTCTGGACTTTTATTTCCTCATATTGCTCTTTAGTAATAAGTCCTTCACTAAAAAGGATATCAAGTACAGATTTTGCTTCGTCAAGTTGCGCCTGAGAGATTTTAGAAGCTGGTTGTTGTGGCGTATTGGGCATTACTTTTATAGTATGCAATACAGAGCCTGAAGTCAATATTTTGTGTATAATGAGGACGCTATGCTCCAAAGCCTTATCATCATCGCAACAGATAAACAAAAACGGCAAGTATATATTCAGGAATACGCTCAGAAGCTCGCCATTTCGACCTTTGATCTAACGATTATTGAAAAAGAAGAGACTTCCAAGAATACCCAAAGTATTGGCATTGATGACGTCAAAGCTATGCAGAAGAAAGTGTTCCTCAAGCCACTTAAAGGCAAACAAAAAGCAATTGTCCTTGATGATGCACAACTGTTGACCCGTGAAGCACAAAATGCCCTCCTAAAAGTACTTGAGGAGCCACCAGAACATACGTATCTGATACTGAGCGCAGATTCAAAAGAAGCTTTTTTGCCGACTATTCTTTCTCGCTGTCAGCTGATCGTTATTCCAGAGGTGATAAAAAAGCTCACTGATAAAAAACGACAAGATTTTCAAGAGTTTTTTGAACGCCTACCAACCATGCCGATCGGGGAACGGCTCAAAAAGGCAGAGCTCCTTGCAAAAGATAAAGAAAAAGCACTCACGTGGATCGCCAGTATGATCCGAATTATGCGAGAAGAGATGGTAACAAACGTCATTCTGGGGACGAACAAAGTGAGGACTCCAGAATCTCAAACGATAACGGATTCTGGACGCGCTTCGCTTGCCAGAATGACGGAATATTTGCGTTCTTTCCAAGAGCTACATACAACCATAAAGACAACCAACGTTAATGCACGATTTGCTATTGAACAAACGTTACTTTCCCTTGCCACGAGTCAAGTATAATACTCTGGAGCATGGATGTTTTCAAACGAAACAGCACTTCGTTTTGCGCCACTTTTCTTTGCTATTACCCAACTGCTGTTATTTGTCACCACTCGAGCAATAGAGAAGAACAAAGCGTAAGGCTCAGACTCTATATTTCTCAGCAAAAAAGGCAGATGTAAGGATAAGGATTCCTCCTATAATTTCGATAAACTCAATCGTTTCATGCAAAAAAATGACCGATAAAATTGTAACAAACAATGGCGTTAGTCCAAAAATCATCGTCACAAAAGAAGCTGTAGAGAGAACATAGGCACGATTTCGCAGCATAATAAGGGCAAAATAACAAACGCTTGCCAAACAAACGAAAACGAAATGTTGTGGGATACTAAAAACATTGCTTGTATAAGCAAGTATCACAAGAGAAAGACAAGCAACCAAAGAAGTAACAGAACCACTCAAATCAGGATGCATTTTGGACATGGTGTGCTTAATAAGAATATTTGAGATAAAAGCCGCTGCCGCTGCCATAATGAGGGTGTAGATATCTCCAGCAGATAAGGAGAACGTACTTCCGTCCGTAGTAATCAGGTACGATCCGACAAGAATAATGACTACCAACAAACATTTGCGCCAGGTGAGTTTCTCATTTAAAAAGAGCCAAGCAAAAATGATGGTAAAGACGATAATCGTACGATACAGAAAAGCAAAATTGATTGCAGAGGTATTGGCTAATGCTAACGATTGCATGTAATTAACCCCAACAGAACCAGCAATACCGATAAAAAGTAACAGTAAGATATTTTTGAGGGATAGCTTGGTAAAAGCTTTGTTATGCTTATGAAAAAGGAAAAGCCACGGGACGGCTGCCAGAAGAAGTATCCAGGCACTGATATTCAGTGGATTTTCTCCAGTGGTAAAAAGATATCGTAATGTTACCGTCACGATAGAACCAAAAAAAACTGCCACCAAAGCAAAGAGAAGACCTTTACGGAAATGTTTAAATCCAAACATAACTCCATTATAGCTTTAGTGGTGAACAAAATGCTATAATTTCTCCGATGTGGTAGCCGAGTGGCTCAGGCGTCTGTCCGCAAGACAGAAGACGTAGGTTCAATTCCTACCCGCATCTCCAAAATATGAATCCAACAGCATACCTACAATCTCTTTTAGAAACAGCGACAGCATACCAATTAACTGACGAGGATCAAAAAATACTTCAAAAAGAAGGCGTTGAAGGCTTCATTTATAGAAAGCTTACCTCCAAAAAATTCCGTAAATGGAAAATGGAGGAAGACAGCCAAAAAAGAGTCCGAGCGGCACTTAGGTCAAATATAACAAAGAATCAACCAATTCAGTTTACGTATCCTTTTGGTGGCTATAAACTGTGGAGTCTGGATGCAGCACCACAAGTAGATTGGGCTGAATTTTTCTCGATTGCTTATTACTGTCAATATGTGGCTCCTATTCTACAGGTATACAAACCCGGAGTACTCTTTTCCTTCTCGTCAGACGATATCATTATCGAACGAATGAATAATACTCCCAAAAAAGATACCGATGCATATTTCGACTCTTTTACGATGTTGCTTAAACATTTCAGCAAATACTTCCCAAGCAATATACAGATGGAGATTGTACGAGTAGCAGATATGTACTCCAAAAAAGAGTATGAAGAAGAATTACAGGAAGCTGTTATTCGACTAAAACAAACATATCCGACAACATCGCAAGAACGACAAGATATGATGATGAGAACATCCCGACTAAATATAGAATGGCAGGGGGCAAAAGATTTAACAGAAATATCAGAGGCAGAGAAAGAACACATTATCGCTATGGGACCAATCTACCACGATGCTGAAGTAGGAATGTCAAAAAGAGCTCAATTCGTCCGAGGAGAAGATAAAATAGTCGTTTTTACGACAGTTGTTCCCAATGCTATCGCTATTGGAACCAATAAAAATGCAATTGTTAAATTTTGGATGGGAGTAGGGGTTCTTGAGGAAGATGACAATTCCTATACAACAAGAATTTTCTCCCCTAAACAATGGGAGAAAATAAAAAATAAAAACCATGAATTAGTAAAAACTACGTTGATTAACCTACCAAACTTTCAAACAATCTTAGTCTATAAGGAAAAGATCGATCTTAATCACTAAAAAATTTATCTGTGCTACAATAACCTCGCTATGAACCTCGCGTACCGAATGCGGCCACAGACACTCGAAGAATACATCGGACAGGAGCATCTCGTCGGCAAAAATAAACTGCTGCAAAAGATGCTTGAGACGGGAAACATCTCATCAATGATCTTTTGGGGACCACCAGGAAGTGGCAAAACAACACTCGCAAATCTGATTGCACAGGCAGCACGAGCCGATTTTCATCATCTCTCAGCTGTTGAGACAGGCAAAGCAGATCTGATGAAGATTATTCGCGAGGCGGAGGAGAACAAAAGAGCAACAAAAGCAAACGTCATTCTGGGGACGAACAAAGTGAGGACTCC
This sequence comes from Patescibacteria group bacterium, assembly GCA_038063415.1. Classification (GTDB taxonomy): domain Bacteria; phylum Patescibacteriota; class Microgenomatia; order Levybacterales; family UBA12049; genus JBBTVD01. The sequence continues at coordinate 76,386 of JBBTVD010000009.1, read as the reverse complement.
AGAATCAAGAAAAGATGCTGGACAAGTCAGAATGACTATTCTCTTCCTTGATGAAATTCATCGCTGGAATAAAGCGCAACAAGATACACTCTTGCCATATGTAGAGAATGGTACCCTTATCCTCATTGGAGCGACTACTGAAAATCCTTCCTTTGAAGTGATTAGTGCGCTTCTTTCTCGCTGTCGGGTTTTTGTCCTCCAGAGTCTTACACCTACGAACCTTGGCAAGATTATTGATCGGGCACTTGTCGACAAAGAGCGGGGGATAGGGAAGTACAAAAAAACCATCACCCCTGATGCAAAAGAATTACTTATCCGACTCTCTGGGGGTGACGCTCGAATTATGCTCAACGGTCTTGAGATGGCTGCAACAACTGCTCTCGTCATTGCGAGCGTAGAGAAGCAATCTCATACAAAAAAGATTGCCACGACTTCTTCGAAGTCTCGCAATGACGTTATTTCTGTGGAAATCATTCAAGAAATCTTTCAGACCAAATCAGCAGGACTCTATGATAAAAAAGCAGATGAGCATTACAACATCACCAGTGCATTTATCAAATCGATGCGGGGAAGTGCTGTCGATGCTGCACTCTACTATCTCGCCCGCATGCTTGAAAATGGCGAAGATCCCAAGTTTATCGCCAGACGTATGATAATCTTTGCTTCAGAGGATATCGGCATGGCAGACAGGGGAGCTCTTATTCAAGCAAACCAGGCATTTGAAGCTGTAACCAAAATCGGTATGCCTGAGGCACAACTCACTCTCGCTCATGTGGTTGTCTATCTCGCAAGTGCCAAGAAGTCTCGAGCAGTAACCAATGCACTCGGCAGAGCCAAGCAAGCAGTCTATGAATTCCCAAATGAACCCATACCGTTGCACCTCCGCAATGCTCCAACGAAGTTAATGAAGAACCTGGGCTATGCTAAAGAATATACCTGGTCAGATAAGTATGTAGGGCCCAAAGAGGAACAATCTTTTCTACCAGAGAAAGTAAAACATAAAAAGTTTTATGAGTAAATAAGCTCTTTTTTTCTTCTTTGTCATCGTGCTAAAATGAAAATATAAAGTATTCTTTTGTACTTTTTGATAGACTACGGTACAAACATGACAGAACAAGCAACTTCTCACGAAACAGCTAGCTCTCCAGAACTCTTGGGGCAAGGAGACGAAGCACGCCAATTCAGACTGCTTACGGGACAGACAGAAGGTACTGCAAAGTTAGAAGATGAACAGAGAGGCTTGATCGGCAAGATTGGCTCTGAAGGAGCAAAGGCTATTGACCAAGACGTACAAGAACGGTATGCAAAAAAATCATAGAAAGAACGAGAAGCACAAGCAACCCTCACCCATGATGAATGGGATACACAATTTGATGCGATTTTGGCTCACTATCGACAAGATAGTCGTCCAGATAACACCCATGTTTTTCTTAAAGAAATTGGCATTGATGATGCAATGGACGCAAAAGCCTTTTATGCAAAATACCTTAATGGGAAATCTGATGTAGTAGGATTTGTCGCAGATGTTCTAGAAAGAAAAGTTGATCCAAAACTGATACAAGAACATGCAGCTATTATTAGAAACATCGGTACAGCTTTTTGAAAAATCCATACCAACTGCAACACAAACTCAGCCATAAGACAGGAGGCTGCTTCTAGAGAAACAGAGCAAGGCTTGAAATTCTTCTCTCGTTCTGGCATGGTATACTGCAGTAGTATGGTAGCTGTCCTTGAAAGTATCCGTAGACCTGCTGAATGGGCAAAAAACGTTCGTATACCAGAGAAAGAAAAATCGCAAGGTATCTCTCCTGAGACAGCACGATTTTTGATGAGCTCTCGAGATCCTCGTCTCAGTAATCCAAAACAAACAATTACCCCTGCTGAAAGAAATGGCTTTATTTCTGAAATACCAGAAATGAAAACATCTCAACTTCCTTCACGCTTTGTTGCTCAGGTTGCCTGGGAGGACCGCCAAGCGTATGATGCCACCAAAGAGGGAACAGACGAGGAGAAATACACAAACTGGAGACGAGGATTTAAAACATGGTTTGATGGAGCAGATGAAAAAACACAACAAGCAGTAAAAGCTACGTTAACAGCAAGTGGTGTGCCTGTAGAAAATACGCTTGAACTAAACCAAATTAACCAATTTTATGACCAATATTTAGAGAAAGAAGCACTCTATGAAGACTTTGCACAGAACTTCCTTGCTGAATTTGATCAAAACGGAGTGGTAAATCGAGATCAAGCTCTTTCTCGCCTGAAAAGACTTACCCCCTTTTTCCAACGGACATTTGGACATCTGGATATCGTAAGAGTAATTCAAGCAGACATTGATGCAAGAAGTATTCTTTCACAATCTCCAGACCAACGCAGAAGACTGGCACCCGAAATTGTTACTGAAGTAGAGAATCCGATAACCGATCAAGCAAGTATTAGTGGCTTTGATAAGCTTGCTAAAAAACTTCAAGAACCTTCTCTCCGCCAGAGAGAACATGAACAAGTTGACCAACCAGAGCCAACGCCTCCTGAGACAAGGCAAACTTCTACCCCTGAACTTACTTCTCCTGAATCTGATCCCTTAGGTAGTGATGAAAGTTCACATCAAAGAATGATGGAAGCTTCTGCGGTTTTAAATAGACGTCTGCAACCTCATGAAGCCACAGCTATTAGAGCTGGAGAAGACATATTGTCATCAGATGTTATTGCAAGGGAAATAGCGGAACGTATGGTTGATTATCAAACAGGAGAAATTAAAAAGGATCAGGTGGATATGTTACCCTTGTATAAACAACTCACTGCTCAAACAGAAAGTATGGCAAGGGAGCCAGATTTCCCTCAAAACCAACCTGTATTTGTCATTTCAAACGTCGCGAGAGCAATGATACAACGCTATGCAGAAGCTTCCAATGATCGTAACCGGGAATTAGCATTTTCTCTTCAGGGAATAAGGGTACGAAGGGATAATAACAACGATATCTTTATCGCCGGATTTGCAGCACCGGCTTCTGATTTTAAAGAACCTCGAATTGGAGACGTAATGATACGTGCAGAAATACGAGAAGAAAAAGCCCGAGAATTAGCAAGAAAATTAAATCTTGCAGGATTCTTGCAATCATACTGGCCGGGGGATGAAGGAGGAGCACCCACAGCACTAATACATACACATCACCTGTCGCTTGGAGAGATATATCAGGGAGAACCATCAGCGGGTGACTTACGTCTTTCTGAACAACAATTTATTAAGAGAGAAAGAGATCCTCGAATATTTGCACCACCTATTGGCATAGCAACGGCGACCGAGAACGATCTTATCATAAATATTCTTCATACAACGAGAGGTGATGATGCAACGATACACCATGGAGGACATTCCAAAGTGATTATCCAAACACCAGAAGGATTACAAACTCATTCTTCTCCTGCAGATGTAACGGAAGAAACACAACCTTCTCCAGCTCAAAACAGGGGAGAACCCCTTTTGGAAAGAGTAAACAGAGATGCCGCAGACGAAACGTCATCAGAACGTGAAGCGAGAAGACCACAAGAACATACGATAGAAGTTGCAATTAGACCAGACATGGTATCCTCTCTTGCTAAAAAGTTTGTACGCTTGCCCTATGGTTATTCATTAAAAGAGCTTACGGAAAACATTCGTGATGGCCAAAGTGGAAAACCAGAACTTGTCGTAGAAGGAGCCTTAGGAGCACCATTCGGAGAAACTTCTTTTGCGCTTGCTGTTGTAGAAAGAGACCAAGCAGAGCAACAGCCTATTATACAAGCTACTTTACCACCAGATGTGTTATGTAATCTGGTCAAGCAATACCCTCTGCCAATAGGTGCTATACAAGAACTAACAGGAGAAATAACCGATACCCCTGAGGGAAGCAAACAGTTTCTTCTTAAAGGAAGAGTTGCCACTTCCTTTGGAGGAGCTTTTTTTGATCTCACCTTTGAGAATGAAGGCAAAGGTCTAAAAGTTGTCGACAGGATTATTGACTATACTGGCATTGGTAAAGTAAAGCGGGTTCAAAAGATAGCTGAAAGTAAGATAGAAAAATATGTAGAAAATTTTGATAAAATAGTAACAGCTACGATAAACCGTCAATTACCTGTTGGTGAACTTGACTCATTACAGATTAGAGATGGGGTACTAGAGCTTAAAGCCAGACGAACAGGACAACCTGAACTCCCGACAGCGGATCCCAATGAAGATTCTCCAGAAAGATCAGGCTCTGATATCCAAGCAACAATTGCACAAGATATACTCTTTGAAAGCATTACCCAAAAAGCCCGTCATAAAATAGAAACAATGCCGTATTGGCAAAAGACTCGTTTTCCAATTCGGACACTGGCAGATGTATCAGGGGGAATCCAGGAGACACCAGATGGAAAAAAACAATTTATCGTAGAAACCGCAATGGATACGACATTTGGAAAAATCCCGTTGAATCTCGCTTTTAAAAATGAAACTGACGAGGAGAACACCCCTGATCTCCAGGTTGGAATTACACCTGATACCATAATCGAATTAGCCAAACCAGAGGTACAGAAAAAATTGCCAATGGGCAAACTTAGAGAGCTAACAGGGGAAATAGTCGATACACCAACTGGACAGAAGCAATTTGTTGTACAAGGGGTAGTAAATTCTTCCTTTGGACAAGCAACCTTTACAATAACTCTTGCAAACGAAGGAAACAGTTTAAGAGTTGAAGATCACACTATCAATTTTCGCGGACTGGCAAAATTTGCTGGATTATTCCGAGGAAAGATTGAAGAAGGTCTCGTTGGCTTTAGTCCTAAAATGACCGCTACCATAAACCGTCTTTTACCTCCTACCAACGAACTTGAGTCTCTGCAGATTGGCGATGGGGCACTAGAACTAAAAGCAAAAAAGAGGGAACCACTCCCAAGTGCTACCTAGGCCATGAACCTGGGCTTGAAATTTTTCTCTCGTTCTGTAATAATATTCTCTACACATGGCTACAAAGCAAACCTCTGACTACGGCGCACAACAAATCCAGGTACTTGAAGGACTCGAACCAGTTCGTAAGCGTCCTGGTATGTATATCGGATCAACTGATGTATACGGTTTACACGAGACACTTCGTGAGATCATCGATAATTCTGTGGACGAGGCGCTGGCCGGTCACGCCAAGAACGTTTGGATTCAACTCAACAAAGATGGCACAGCTGCTGTATCAGATGACGGTCGAGGTATCCCAACAGGTATGCACTCTGTTCACAAAAAGTCAGCGCTGGAGCTGGTTATGACACAACTCCATGCCGGAGGTAAGTTTGGAGGAGATGCATATAAAATCTCTGGAGGTCTACACGGCGTAGGAGCATCGGTGGTAAATGCTTTATCAGATTGGGTAGTTGCTGAAGTTCGTCGTGATGGCAAGGTTTATCGACAACGATACGAACGAGGGATTCCAAAGACACCTGTTGAAGCGGTTATGGAAACCATCCAGGACAATCCGCAGGTAGTAGGTCTCAAAAAAGGTACTTCTACTACTTTTTATCCTGATGCGTCTATCTTTAAAGAATTTATTAAGACTTCAGAACCTGACGAAGAGGGGAAAGGTGGAGGAGAAATCACTTATTCATGGGATTATGACTTCATCCGCAAGATTATTCGAGAACGCGCCTATCTTGTGCCAAAACTCTTTTTTCACTTCATTGACAAAAGAAAAGCCCAAATCAAAGAGGTGAATTATTATTTTGAAGGAGGAATTGTCTCACTTGTTGAGAAGCTCAATGAAAATAAAGATCCAATCATTAAGCCTATTTATATCAATAAATCTGATGGTGACGTGCAGGTTGAGATAGCGGTTCAATACAACAATACCTATACCGAAAATGTAGAATCCTACGTCAACGTTATTAATACCGTAAATGGTGGCACACATTTGACTGGGTTCCGTATGGCTCTTACCCGAGCAATCAACGACTATGCAAAGAAAATTAAAGCCTTCAAAAGCGAAGACGATTCAATTATTGGGGATGATACGAGAGAAGGACTAACCGCTGTCGTCTTTATCAAAATGCCACAGGACAACATCCAATTTGAAGGACAAACCAAAGGAAAGCTCGGAAATTCTGAAATCCAGTCTGTCGTCAATAGTATTGTCAAAGAGGCACTTAACCTTCACTTTGAAGAAAATCCAAGCGAAGGGAAGAGAATCCTTGAAAAGGTATACCTTGCAGCAAAAGCTCGTCTCGCAGCAAAAGCAGCAAAAGAAGCCGTTATTCGTAAAGGTGCGCTTGAAGGATCAACCCTTCCTGGAAAACTTGCTGATTGTCAGTCAAAAAATCCAGCCGAGAGTGAACTTTTCATCGTTGAGGGAGATTCAGCAGGTGGATCGGTGAAGCAGGGGAGAGATCGTAAGTTCCAAGCTATTTTGCCACTCTTTGGAAAAATTCTCAATACTGAGCGAGCACGAATTGATCAAATAGTCGGTTCTGAGAAGTTTAAAGATCTGATTATCGCAATTGGAGCTGGTATTGCTGAGCAATTTAATATAGAAAAGCTTCGTTATCATCGTATTATCATCATGGCTGATGCTGATGTCGACGGCTCACATATTACCTGTCTCTATCTTACGTTCTTATATCGCCATTTGCGACAGGTCGTTGAGGGAGGACACGTGTATGTCGCGATGCCACCACTCTTCAAGATCCAACGAGGCAAAGAAGTACGATACGCGTTCAACGAATCCGAGAGAGCAAAGGCAATTAAAGAACTAACCAAAGGCAACGCAAGCATCAATATACAACGATATAAAGGTCTTGGTGAAATGAACGCGGAAGAATTGTGGGAGACAACCCTTAATCCAGCAAACCGATTACTCAAGCAAATTACCATCGATGATGCAGAGGAAGCAGATGAAGTCTTTACGATGCTTATGGGAGATTCGGTACCACCACGAAAGCACTTTATCCAGACAAATGCCATCACGGCAGAGTTGGATATTTGAGGGGGGTGAGTAAATTATGGATATTAGTAAAGTACCAGCAGGAAAAGATGTCGCAAATGGACTCGTCAATGCATTCATTGAGATTCCATTGGACTCAGATATCAAGTACGAACTTGATAAAGATATGGGAGTAATCATTGCTGATCGCTTTATGTTTACAGCGCTCAGATTTCCGTTTAACTACGGATTTATCCCACAAACCATGGGAGAAGATGGTGATCCACTCGACATTCTTCTCGTGGGAGACAAAACAGTCTACCCAGGAGTAGTTGTTGCAGCCCAAGTCATTGGAATGCTTGAGATGGAAGACGAAGCAGGGATTGATACCAAGATTATTGCGGTGCCAACAGCAAAAGTTGACCCACAATATGGTGTCTATCAGGATATCACTGATGTTCCTGAAGCAATCAAAAACAAAATCCGACACTTCTTTGAGACCTACAAAGCCCTGGAACCCGGGAAATGGGTCAAACTCAAAGAATGGAAAGATAAAACAGTCGCACTTGAAGTGGTCAAAAAATCACTCAAGTAATCTATACGTCATTCTGGTAAGCCGAAGACGATTGCTGATTCTGGACGCATGAACTTTGTTCATTTGCCAGAATGACGGATAAAGAAATAATATCGTCATCCTGGGGACGACTGAAGGAAGGACTCCAGGATCTCTAAACTGGATGATGTTATATAATTAATATACTTTTATTATGGATAATATAATGGACAACAACATTGGCAAACTACAGGTAACCAACATTACCGAAGAGATGAAGAAATCGTATTTGAATTATGCGATGTCTGTTATTGTCTCTCGTGCACTCCCTGATATCCGTGACGGACTCAAACCTGTTCACCGACGCATTCTCTATGCGATGCACGAACTTGGTCTCATTCATACAGCAAAGTATAAAAAAAGTGCGACGGTTGTAGGAGAAGTTATGGGTAAATACCATCCACATGGTGACTCAGCAATTTATGATTCACTCGTCAGACTTGCACAGGACTTTTCAATGCGATACCCACTGATCGATGGACAGGGTAACTTCGGTTCAGTTGATGGTGATCCACCAGCGGCTATGCGTTATACCGAATCAAGAATGGCTGCTATTACTTCAGAGCTCATGGTAGATATTGAAAAGGAAACGGTTGATTTTGGACCAAACTATGATGCCTCACGTGACGAACCACTGTTCTTACCTGCAAAACTTCCCAACCTGCTGCTGATGGGAGCCGAAGGTATTGCAGTCGGTATGGCAACCAAGATTCCTCCACATAATTTGTCAGAAGTTGTTGATGCAATTACCTTTATGATCGGAAAGATCACCGCAGCCCAAAAGGAAGCCGAGAAAAAAGCGGCAGAACTTGCAGCTGCCGATCCAAAAGCTCCAGTCGTACCAGTAAACTCTGGTGAAGTATTTGACACATCAGCTATTACCATTGATGAACTGCTTGAGTTTGTCAATGGACCTGACTTCCCAACAGCCGGCTCAATCTATGATCTTTCAGAAATTAAAAATGCTTATATGACTGGGCGCGGCAAGATTATTATCCGCGCAAAAGCAGAAATTGAGGAAATCAATAATGGTAAATCGGCTATTTCAGTCACAGAGCTGCCGTATCAGGTAAACAAAGCACTCCTGATTGCCAAGATTGCGGATCTTGCCAAAGATAAAAAAATTGAAGGCATTTCAGACCTCCGTGACGAATCAGACCGTCGTGGTATGCATATCTATATAGAACTCAAGAGAGATGCCTCTCCCAAAAAGGTTCTCAACAATCTCTATAAATTAACCCAATTACAAACGTCTTTCCCAGTCAATATGGTTGCACTAGTAAATGGAACCCCTCAGACGGTAAACCTGAAGATTATCCTTGAGGAATATCTCAAACATCGATACAGTGTTGTTCGGAGACGTACTGAATTTGAACTTAAGCAAGCAAAGGCTCGTTTGCATATCTTGGAAGGTCTTAAGATTGCGGTCGACAATATCGACGCAGTCATCGCAACTATCCGCGCATCAAAAAATCAGGAAGAGGCCAAAACTAATTTGATGGCGAAATTCGCCTTGAGTGAGATTCAATCAGTAGCAATCCTTGATATGCAGCTTCGAAGGCTGGCTGCGCTTGAAAGACAAAAGATTGAAGACGAACTCAAGATGGTAAAAGAAACCATCGAATACCTTGAAGACTTACTCGCACACCCTGAAAAAATCTTGGGTGTTATCAAAGCGGAGCTCAGTAAACTCAAAGAAAAATATGCTGATCCTCGCAGGACCGTTGTGTACAAAGGTAAAGTAGGGGAGTTCTCAGAAGAAGATCTTATCCCAAATGAAGCAACCGTTATTACCTTGACCAAGACAGGCTATATTAAGCGTCAATCAATCAATAGTTTCCATACACAACATCGTGGAGGCAAGGGGATTACTGGTATGAGTCTCAAAGAAGCAGATGATATCGCAGCCATCCGCTATGCGCAGACACATGACAATATCATCTTCTTTACCAACAAGGGTAAAGCCTATGCACTCAAAGCTTATGAAATTGCTGAAAGTAGTAGAACGAGTAAAGGAACTGCTATTGTAAACCTCCTTAATATTGAATCTGGCGAAGTTGTTGAATCGTTCGTTATTTACAGCACAAAGGGTAAAGACGGCTATATCTTTCTCACCACTCGAAAAGGTACAGTCAAAAAGACAAGTATTAGTGAATTTGAAAACATCCGCCGCAATGGGATGATCGCGATTAAACTCGATCCAGGTGATGAACTCGTCTGGAGCAATATCTCCGATGGGAAGAATCAAATTTTGCTTGTAACCAAACAAGGTAAGTCAATCAAGTTCTCAGAAGACTCAGTCCGTCCAATGGGCCGTCCAACCATGGGTGTCCGAGGGATTAAAATTGATGCAACAGATCGAGTGATTGGTATGGATGTCATTACAAAAGGAGACAAGGCTGACGTCTTTGTGATTATGCAAAACGGTCTGGGTAAGAAAACCCCAATTGAGCAATTCCCACTACAGGGCAGGGGAGGACAAGGTGTCAAAGTAGCACGAGTCACTGATCGTACAGGCAAGGTTGTGAATGCACAAGTCATTCCTGCAGGAAGTGAAGAAGTTATCATTACCTCAAGACGCGGACAAATCGTAAAGCTCTTGATTACACAAATTCCAAAACTTTCTCGAGACACACAAGGTGTTATCCTGATGCGATTTTCCCATGAAAAAGATAGTGTAGCTGCCGTCACTTGTGTTGGCGAAGCAGTTGAGCAGGCATAACCATGTATGCTATGCTACAGAAAGTTACATGAAACTCGACGGCCGCGCAATCGCTGACCAGCTCTATACTGACCTTACAAAAAGAGTCCTTAAGCTGCAACGGAAAAAGATAACACCGCATTTAGTTGTTTTTCTGATTGGTAATAATCCAGCTTCAGTAGCCTATGTCACGCTCAAGCAAAAAAAGGCTGATCTGATTGGTGCAAAAGTTACTATCCTAAGATTTGAGGAGTCGGTCTTGACAGAAGAGTTACGACAAAAAGTGCTTCTGCTTAATCAAGATCCATTCGTCCACGGGATACTCATCCAACGGCCACTACCTAAGCATATTGATGAAAAACAGCTTGAGCTTGCAACGGCTCCACAAAAAGACGTAGACGGCTTCCATCCGGAATCTCCCTTTGTACTCCCACTTGCCCCGGCCGTGGTTAAGATATTGGAGGAAGTTTATACACAAAAGCAAGGAGTGACGCGAGCAGGGGATCCCCGTCGAGCGCCTGGAACGAATGACGTGAGTGAAGCCGTCGGACGGGGAAGCGAGAGGCAGGCCCCCGATGGATTTCTAATGTGGCTAAAAACGCAAAAAATCGTCATCATCGGCAAGGGACCATCAGGAGGAGGACCTATCATTTCTTACCTCAAACAACTTGGTATAACCCCAGAGATCGTTGATAGTAAAACAAAAGATCCATACACCCTAACCAAACAAGCAGATGTTATCATCGCGGCCGTTGGCAAACATCGCGTCATCACAGCTGACAACATCAGGAAAGGGGTAATCCTGATCGGCGTAGGAGTCGATAAGAACGATCAAGGGAACTTATTTGGAGATTATGAGGAAGAAGAGATTGCAGACCTTGCAGGCTTTTATACACCCACTCCAGGGGGTACTGGACCGGTTAATGTAGCAATGCTTATGGACAACCTGATTACTGCAGCGGAGAAGCAAACTCTAAAATAATCTCAAAATAATGGTCGAAGATGGGTCAACACTTCCAAATCCAGATAATCCTCCATCCCTTGCGAGTCTTACTAGTACGAACCTACGCGCTATTGCTGAGAGATCAGGAGGAACCTATGTAGAAATACCAAGGAGAAGGGATGCAACAGCCGATAAGCGATTAGCTCCCCACGCTATCGGAGTAGTGAAGTACCCTGGAAATAGTTATTTCGAAGTAGAAGGAAGTTCTATAGATCCAAAGATTAAAGCGGGTAGCATTAAAGTATCTGATGGGGAAGGAACATTTCTCGCCGGGATGAGACAACCTCACACCGTGGAAGATGCTGTAGTTTATGACGATGGAGAAAGTGAAAGTGTCCATGTCGTTTTCCCTTCAAGAGGACCTACGGAGTACCAACCTGAAGCAACCCGTGTTACTTTCTCACGAGAGGGAGCAACGACACAGAGGGAACCGTTAGCATTGCATCCAGTCTTTCAACGCCACTAAGTAACTCTCACTTTTTGCCCTTTTTTTGTCCGATATCATTAACAATATCTCCATCCAACAACTCGATCCTTCGATCAGCAAGTTTGGCATAATCAGGCTCGTGCGTTACCATAATAATCGTTTGGCCTGATTTATTAAGCTCGAGAAAGATATCCAGAACGATTTTGGATGACTCAGTATCAAGATTGGCTGTCGGTTCATCAGCGAACACAATCCTTGGATTATGCGCAATCGCCCGGGCAATACTCACACGCTGTTGTTGTCCACCAGAGAGCTGACTGGGAAGATAATCAAATCGATCTGACAGGCCGACTCGTTGCAGGGCTTTCTCAGTCTTTTCTCTTGTGATACTCTTGGCAACCCCTTGCATCAACATTGGGAGCATAACATTTTCTTTCGCCGTAAGAACCGGAAGGAGAGCATAATCTTGAAAAACAAAACCAAAATTATCCCGACGGTAGGCAACACGTTCATCATTAGTAAAGGCTGAAACTTCCTGATCATCAATGATAAGTTTTCCTTCATTGGCACGATCAAGCAAGCTCATCTGATAGAGCAAGGTACTTTTGCCAGAACCTGAACGACCAGTAATTGCGAGAAATTGCCCTGTCGGGACGGTAAAGCTAAGATTTTTGAGAGCAATCAACTCAGTATCACCAGTTTGAAACTTTTTTATTAAATTTTTTACTTCCATCATAATATTGTACAGAACTAAAATTATCTCCCCAAAATCGCATCCAGGGTATTTTGCTTTGTTACTAACCATGCAGGAATAAACCCGGAAATAAAAGCCGTAAGGGTTAAAATACCGGCTCTAATCAAAAGATCTGTATAGCTCAGGGCAAGACGTCCCTCGGCAATAGGTAGTTGCAAAGGATATATGTCAAAATACGGCTTGAGCATTCCCATGATAATGATACTACCAATGATGATCCCCGATACTGCATAAAACAATGCCTGATAAACATAAGATATTTGAATTGCCCGTGAGGAGATTCCAATACCTTTAAGGATACCAATAAACTTTCGCCTCGTAATCGCATTAACAAAAATAACAATAAAGATCGTAATGGCTCCGACAATCAACGCGATAAATCCAACAATATCTCGAAGAACAATAAACGTCTGTTTGACATCAACGCTTCCTGCAGGGACAGCATCATCAGCTGTTTGGACCTTTACATCGGTACCATTTGAAATATTTGCGGTAATAAATTCCTTTGCTTCTTCATCAGATGCACCTGGAGCTAAGTCAATAGCAATTTCATTGGCATTAAGACTTTCTCTTCCCAAAAGTTTTCGTACCATAGCCTCTGTCATATAGACTCGTGTATCAGCAATCTGATTAGTCGTATTAATAATGCCTTTGACTGTTACTTCTTCTTGCTTGCCATTCACGGTCAGACGTATTTTGGTACCAATCTTGACGTCATGGAGTTTTTTTGTTACTGCCTGGATATTTTTGACGTACTTTGCGAGCAAGTCTTTCCCAATGACCACAGCATCCACATCATTTTTGTCCAGGAATGCTCCTTCGACAAGATATCTGGACAAATGAGAAATTTTGTCTTCCGCTTGTGGATCAATACCAACAAGTATAGCGCCGACGCTTTCTGGAGCATCAGTTGTACGAACACGGTTACGATAGTTGCTTTCCACAAGAACATTTTCTGTATATCGTTTGGAGAGAGAAACGAAGGTCGGGACACTTTCTGCTACAGAGATTATGGTACTGGTCTGTTCAATAGTATATTTTTCATCAGCAGGACTAATAAAAACATCACCTGAGTAATACTGCCGGAAACCCTCAATAAGTCCCGAAACAAGTCCAATAAGTATCCCACCGACAAACAACATATTAAAAAAGGTTAACGTCATGACCGTAATAATAAGAGAAGTGGTCCAGGGATTACTCCGGCGTATATCTCGAAGTGCCAAGAAAAAACCTACCGAGAAATCTTTATCATAACCTTGTATATTCTTCATTGTACATTTGCCAGAATGACATCTCCTTCTTCAAGACCTGAGGTAACTTCGGTCTTTGTGGTTCCTCTTTTTCCAGTCGTAACTGCAATTAGCTCGTTCACTTTACCATTCTTTTTAATATACGTCTTTCCATCTTGTGTCAGTAGCGCACTATTAGGTACAGTCAATACATTACTTTTGTACAACGTCTCAATAGACACAATGGCTGTCATTTTAGGACGGATGGTTGGAGGAATATCTGGAAATTCTATACGAACTTGATAGGTGACCACGCCATCAGTATCGGTTCCTATCGTATCTACCTCGGCAACCGAGCCAGTAAAACGTTCTTCTTTCAGTGCATCAAAGATAACTGATACTCTTTGTCCAGTAGTAATGCGAGGGATATATGATTCATTAACCGTTGCGATAATCACTGGATTTGCTAGATTAGCAATCATGAGTACTGGGAGAACAGGCTTTTTCTGTGATTGTGATTCTGAAGATGTCTCAGGGATAGAGACTTCATCACCAACTTTTTTTAACAAATTAACGATCGTCCCACCAACAGGAGCAGCAATAGTTACATCTTTTGTTTCATCGTACACTCTTTTTGCAGATGCAAGAGATGCTTGAGCAGCCACAATTGCACTGTCAGCTTCTTTGTATTTTTTCTCAGCCGTGGCAAAGTCCTTTCTGGCTTGAACAAGCGCAGAATCGAGACTCCTTTTTTCTAAATCAGTATACGTATCATCAGTATCAGGATTTGTCGTATTATCTTCTTGAAAGTTCTTTGCATTTTGTGCATCAAGCAATGCTTTATGTTCTGTCCACATCGTAGCATCAAGGGACTCTTTTGTTTGTTGAGCAGTCGTTAACGTACTTACTGCTGTTTGATAGGTGGCGAGTGCCGTGATTTTTTCCTTTTCAGTAGCGGTACTTTCGACATGAAAGAGGGGCTCACCTTTTTTTACTTCCTGATTGTTCACCACATATAACTGAGTAATAACCCCTTTTGTCGGAGAAAAAATCTCTTTTTGCAAAGCCGTCATAAACATACCACTTGCCTCAACAGTGTCAACTAACTCACCACGAGTAACGGTATACGTTAACTCATGTGATGGAGAGGACAGAAAAATTTGCCGGACAACAAAAATAACGAGCAAAAGAAGCAGGAGAAGAAAAAATCTTTTTGTTTTAAACAATGAACTGAGCATTATTTCTGTAACCACCCAATGAAGAGTTCCAATAGCTGGCTAATAAGTTCAAGAATTCTGAAGAACAATCCCTTTGCATCTTCATTGCCTCCACCATCATTATCTCCTTGGTTATCATTTTCTTCATCATTATTTTGATTGTCGCCGTTTTCATCAGGATCTTCTTCCGCAGAATCTGTCGCTTCATTATCTGTTTCAGTATCTTCGCTATCTCCTTCCTCTTCTTCAGCATCATTTTCCTCACAGGAAGTACCCAGACATTGTGCACTGGGAACAAAATCAGTTGGCTGTGCTTCCTCTGCGCAGACTACTGGCTCGCAGCCTTTGCCAAGACTTTGTTGTACACATTTTGCTCCCGTTCCACATTCATTATTGTTAGAACAAGGCTTTGAACATACCCCTGGACCATCGACAAAATCTGCCGAGCAAAAAGGGGCATCACCACCGCATTCTCCGCCACCCTTAGTGCAAGCTTTTCCGACTCCTTTTTCGTTTCCAGGCTCACCTGAACCTCCACAGGTGGTAATTCCGCTTGTTGCTGCCTCTTGTTTAACTATTTGTGGCGATTGTAGAGCAACGACGGTAAGCAGCAGAGCGGGTATCAGGACAAAAAACCACAGCAGTTTCCGAGAAACCTGTTTCTTTTTTATCTGAACTTTTTTCTTTTTTACTTTCATAACTAAGGATATAACTTTTTAAGCGTAGCAGAAAATTTTATAGCAAGTCAATATATCATATCAGCTAATTCTGCGCACTTATCTCCCGTAGAAAAAGATTATAATCGACACGATTCACGACACCATCATCGTTGAGATCTGAGGCAACGAGTTGGCTCTCGGAACAGGAAGCAGCCGTGGCAAACTCACTAAAGCAACCGGTAATCAAATTATAATCAAGCGTATTTAACATATTATCTCCATTGACATCTCCCACAACCAAGATCACCTCAGGAACATCCGTTTTCTTTTTGGCAGGAATAGCAAAGTTTGTCTGGACATTATCCAAAAAGCTTTCTGTCTTGATCTTGAGACTATAACTAGATCCCAACCAGGTGTCTCCAAGATTCACAATGCCTTCGTAGGCACCAGTATCTGTATTATACGTTAGAGGAACAGTCTTGTTGCTCACAATCTGATTGGCTCCAGTAAATACAGTTACCGTAAACAAGCGATCTGTTCGCTTGGGTGACTTGTTACTCAAGGCACTGGAGATATTGACACTATCTCCCCCAGAACCGATACCATGAAGAAGTACTGACAGAGATAGCGTTGTGGCACTTGGACTTAACGTAGGAGAGACTGTGACTGTTTGTGTAGGTGTTTGCGTGACACTTGGAGCAATGGTTATCGAAGCAGCAACTGTAGGTGCTTTTGTTACTGAAGGTGCAGTCGTCATTGTCGGCCTATTGGTAGCACTCGGTGCAGTAGTTGCAGTAGGAGCTTTGGTAGCAGTTGGCTGTGTTGTCGCTGTCGGAACAGGAGCATCACAGGCAACAGGCTTACACCCTTTACCCAGTACATCCTGATAACAAACAGCTCCACTGCCACAATCGGCATCTGTACTACAAGGTTTTGAACAAATATGCGGATCATCTGGCCGTATATCTGCGGAACAAATCGGCGACCCCGAACCTAAACAATCTACCGAACTATTACAGTATTTTCCTACGCCTTTTTCGTTCCCTGGGTCTCCCGGCTTTCCACATCCAGCAATAGGTTCAGCAGCTCGTTGTCTGACATCCTGCGGCTCCTGCATGACAAAAAGTGTAATAGCCAGAACTGGAATGAGAAGAAAGAGAAGGAAGTAGACTAAGGGTCTACGTTCTTTCTTTTTATGATGATGGGTAGGATGATGCTTCATAGAGCGGTACTTATTCAGCGTAGCAAAACCGTGAAGAAGGTGTCAAGAAGCGGAAAATCACCGATTTTTAAATTTGATAAAATACACAACATAACTCGTAAAGAAACTGGTTCATTTTTAACAATGACTTCTCCTATCGAAGGGAATTAATCAGAGAGAACAAAAGAGATAAAATTAACCTTAATTAATAAAAAATGACTCTTTTCACCTCAATTTAGTTTAATATTTGGGTAAAAATAAGATAACTTAGTATAAAATGCCCAAACTGCCTGTTGACAAATATTCATTTTATAACTAATATGGTCTAGATAAGAGAAAAATGAGTCAAAATATAATTAAATGACTCACTTTTCTTATACAGACACCTGTATGGATAAAAAATCAACATATACAAAGGTTGCAAGTTACGAAGGCAAAAAAGGTGAAGTTAAAAAAGTTGTCCTCTTATACTCCGGAGGTTTGGATACCTCAGTTATGCTCAAATGGATCCAAGACGAATATAAAGCAGAAGTTATTGCCCTCACAATCGATATTGGACAAATTGTTGATGATCTTGATGAAATCAAAGCAAAAGCTATCAAACTTGGTGCAGTCAAAACGTATGTTATCGATGCCAAAGATGAATTTGCTGAAGAATATATCGCAAAAGGCATTAAGGCAAACGCAAACTACCAACACCGCTATCGTCTCGCAACAGCAATAGGACGACCACTCCTTGCCAAATGGGCAGTCAAAATCGCTGCACAAGAAGGAGCAGATGCTATTGCACACGGCTGCACAGGACGAGGCAATGACCAGATCCGTATTGAAGGTTCAGCCCTTGCCCTTAATCCAGACATCAAGATTATTGCTCCAGTCCGAGAGTGGAGCATGGGGAGGACAGAAGAATTAGCTTATGCCAAAGAGAATGGTATCCCAGTCAGTCACACGAGTGAAAAGCCTTACTCATATGATGACAACATGTGGGGAACATCAGGAGAAGGAGGAGAAATCGAAAATCCAGCACTTATCCCACCGCTAGAGAAAATTCTTGTCGTAAATAAACTACCACAAGACGCACCTGATAAAGCAGAAATGGTACATCTTGAATTTGTTAAAGGAGTACCCGTTAGCCTTAATGGGAAGCAAATGAAACTTGCGGATCTTATTATGGAACTCAACAAAATTGGTGCAAAACATGGAGTAGGGACGAACGTGCACATCGAAGATAGAATTATTGGTATGAAAATTCGTGATGTTTTTGAAGCTCCGGCTGCCGAGATCATCATTACTGCTCATGAAAAACTCGAACACTATGTCTGTACCAGAACAGAAAATGAATTTAAAGCAACAGTCGATCAAAAATGGGCATACCTCTGCTATGGAGCACTCTGGTATGAGCCATTAATGCATGATTTAAACGCCTTTATTGATAACGTCAATAAAAAAGTAACCGGTAAAGTAACAGTACAACTCTACAAAGGCATGGCCCAGGTTATGGCGCTTGAGACACCAAACACTATCTTTGAAGAAAAACTGGCAACCTTTATGGTATCAGAGGGACTGAATCAAAATGCATCAGCAGGCTTCATAGAACACTATACCTTGTCGATGAAACTTGCCCAACGGTCAGAGAAGACAGCTCTTATTTCAATCGGAAAGAGAGAAAACAAAGTTAAATTGCTTCCTTCAATTAAGAAATTGCATGACATGGGTTACAAAATCTATGCTACCTACAAGAATCATAAATTCCTTAAGACCAATGGTCTTGAAACGATTCTGGTTCATAAGATTTCTCAGCCGCAACTTAAGCCAAACCTTGGAGATCTACTCGACTCCAATAGATTCGATCTTATTATTAACATCCCTATGGAAAAGGAAGTCACCCAAACAGACGGGAAAATTATCAGACAGAAAGCAGTTGAACACAATGTGCCAATTTTTACGAGTGTTCACCTTGCGACAGCCTTCATCGAGAAACTGCAAAAAGCAACAGTGTAGTTACTACACAGAATTATATTCTTTCATTATGAAAAATAAACTTATAAAAAAAGTGCTCGTCTGTCGGCCTACTTATTTTTCAGTAGATTACGTCATCAATCCCTGGATGAAACCAGGGACAGCAGATACGGAAGTAGCTATGAAACAATGGAAGCATCTGGTGCAAGTCTATAAAAAGCTTGGTATTGAAGTGAATACTATTGAACAAGGAGAAGACGTGCCTGACATGGTATTTGCGGCAGATCAAGGAATTGTGCAGGATAAGAAAGTGCTGCTTAGTCGCTTCCGTCACCGAGAGAGGAGAGGGGAGAGCAAATACTATGAAGCATGGTTCTCGGACAATGACTACAAGATCCACTACTTACCAGAGAACGTCTTTTTTGAAGGCAATGGGGAAATGTATTTTTGGAATGACCTTATTTTCCTCGGTGTAGGGTATCGAAGTAGTGACGAGACAATTCCGACCTTACAAAAGATTTTTGACCGGGAAGTAATCCCACTCCAGATTACTGATCCAAGGTATTATCATTTGGACGTTGCGATGCTTCCCCTCAATAATCAGACCGTTTTTTATTACCCACATGCCTATACCCTGGAAACACAAAAGATCTTACAAAAGAAAATCCCAAATCTATTGGAATTTAGCCAAGAAGAGGTGCTGGGATTTGGAGGGAACAGTGTCATAACTGATCATCATGTTGTCTTACAAAAAGGAAATCACACCCTTGAGAAAAAATTACAGACATTAGGGTACAAAACAGTACCAGTGGACGTTGGAGAGTTTATTAAATCAGGCGGTGGTGCCCATTGTCTGACCAATGTACTCAAAGAAACTGTTGAGTAACCTATTGCTCTTATGCAGGCTTCGTAGTACAATAAAGACAATATTATGCAGAGCGTTATTAAGCGTGTTCTCATGTGTAGACCCCTCTACTTCTCCTCGTTTGATTATATTATCAATCCATGGATGCAAACTGCGAGTATTAACCCAAAAAAAGCACTGAAGCAATGGGAGAACTTAGTACAAGTGTATAAAGACCTAGGCATAACAGTAGAAATTATTAACCAGGTGAAGGGATTACCAGATATGGTTTTTTCAACAGACCAGAGCCTTATCTTTGGCAACAACGTGCTCCTGAGTCGATTCCGATACAAAGAGCGCCAGGGAGAAACACCGTTTTATGCGGAATGGTATAAAAATCATGGCTTTGAGATCGTACAGCTTCCCCAGGAGCTTTATTTTGAAGGAAATGGGACAATGCATTTTTGGAATGATAAATTGTTTGTCGCTATCGGCTATCGTACGGATGTACCGGTTTGTCGATACCTCCAGAAGCTCTTCCCGGATATTGAAGTTGTCCAGTTACATACGAGAGCTCCAGCGTTTTATCATTTTGATATCGGTTTCT
This sequence comes from Patescibacteria group bacterium, assembly GCA_038063415.1. Lineage (GTDB taxonomy): Bacteria > Patescibacteriota > Microgenomatia > Levybacterales > UBA12049 > JBBTVD01. Next base: position 56,255 of record JBBTVD010000009.1, on the reverse strand, counting down.
TCCCACTCGATGATCAAACAATCTTCTTCTCGCCTGATGCCTATATTCCAGAAAGTCAGAAACTTCTGAAGAATATTGTGCCCAATTTTATACCTCTCACAAGAAAAGAAACGGAAGGGTTTTCTGCCAACAGTATTGTCACAGGAAAAACAGTTGTGAGGCAAAAAGGAAACCCTACCTTTGGGAACAAACTTGCAGCATTGGGATATGAGAGCATTGAAGTAGATCTATCGGAGTTTAAGAAATCGGGTGGAGGAATCAACTGTCTGACTAACATACTTGAAATGAGAGAGTAGCGCATCTGCTCTTGACGATAATCAGAAAATCTGATAATCTGACTTTATGAGTACCATGCCCTCGTTCTGAGAAAGAAATTAGCCAATTGAAAGTTAGAGATAAGGTCTGTTATCTCTTTAAAGAGTGAATAAATTTATTTAATCCCTAACGCTTTTCGTCCATTTACCGTCGCAACGTTAACAAGCTCATCAACATCATAAAAATGTGCAGATTCCAAAAGGGCATGCAACTCTTCCCACATGCTTCCATTAATAAATGGTTTATAAATATCTATGATATTATCAGTTCCCAAAGCAACTGTAATACCTGCAGGAATTAATTCATCAACAGGCGTTAACGCGTTATGGAAAGGCATAAGTACTTCGTTACGTCGTGTATCAATCCATCCAAGAGGACAGGCAATCATCATAAGATCTGCTTTTTTCATCATTTTATAAAGATCCTGACGATATTTTTTTTCTTGCGCAGCAATAGATATCCCATGAATGCCAACAACCTTTCCTTGCATATTGTGTTCAATTGTTTTCTTTGCTAATAATTCAGTGTCATGTTGTTCTGGATCATTGAATTGATCAATATGAACATGAGCCATCTTATTGAGGCGTTTAGCTGTCTGAAGAAGAATATCAATATGTTCGGACTCTTTCCCTTTATCGCGCTCAGGTAAGCCACCGATAATATCAACAAATTCGGCGCCAAGATCGAACCATTTTCGAGGTTCAGGTTCAAGAACACCATAATGAACTTGATTGATATATTTTATTTGCAGGTCATTTTTATATCTATCACGTATTTTTTGTGCCGCCTTAATAGCCTTATCTTCTATTTTGTCATCCACATCGATAAAAGTCCCAATTGCGCTAACTCCTTGTTCAAGCATTCGCTCAACGCCTTGAGCCATCCGATCATAGATAGCATCCACAGACGAATTTAATTTTAATTCGTCATTGAGATCCCACTTTTCTTGAAGAGTAGCACTTGTAAAGTGATATGTTTCTTTCGTGAGACTATATGCACGATCAAGATGTGCATGGGCATTTACCCAACCACCATTTTTCTTTATTTTCTGAAGAATTTCTGCTTTTAGATCTAAATAAGGGACTTTGTTTACCATTTTCTACTTATTAGTATAGATTCATACAAAAATTTATGCAAGCACATTTCATAGATTCAACTTTTTTATAAAAATGGTATAAATTATTAGAAAATGATCTTTTTATCTCTTGACAATGCCTCATTTTTCTTATATTATTACTTTAAATAAAGATAAATGAAAGATTTACAGCTCTCCATTGAAGGAAAAAGAATGACACTCGGCTATAAAGAGCACTTTGCTCATTTGGTCAAAATAAATCAGTCACTGGTACAGGGAGCCACGAGAAATTATGAATCACGAGGTATGACCTATTGCGAGGTTCCGGAAATTGTGGGTATAACTGGTGCATGTGAAAATGTCGACACTCTTTTTAAGATAGGCAATAATCTGGGTCTACCACTCTTCTTTACCCAAACAGGACAGCTTGCACTCGAACAAGCATTACAATCTTTCCCTGGCTGCTGGACAATTATTCACTCGGGACGAGATGAAGAAGCGGAAGATGTACGCCATTTGAGACAATTTCGCCTTACCGAGGAAGAGTTTGACTGTACAATGATTGGGATGACCCGTGATGCTTATGACGAAGACAAGATGTACGAAGCCCTCTTGCAGGCAATCCAAGGGACAGCACAAGCAATGGTCAAAAAAGTACTGGCAGATAACGAAACGACGCTCAAAAAGATATATAAGAGAAACACAAAAAAACTACACCAGATGGCAACACATGATTTCTTAAGAATCAGCTATGAAGATGCAGTAGCACTAGTAAATAAAAACGGATTTCCCAAAGTGACATTTGGTGATGACCTCAAAGCTGATCATGAAGCAAAAATTGTCGAACTCCTGAACCAAGGAGAAACTGAACTTCCTGTCTTTATTATGAAATATCCAAAAGAAATAAAGTTTTTCAATATGAAAGTCTCGAGCAAAGATAACCGTGTCTGTCTCTCGGCAGATCTTATCTTTCCCTACGCAGGGGAGGGGACTGGCTCTTCGGTAAGAGAACATGATTTTGAACGTCTCAATGAACGATTGATCACCTCAACCATGTATAAGCTGCATCTACAAAGAGGAGGAAAATACGAAGATTTTGGATGGTATCTCGATATCATGAAACAGAAGGCAACAAACCCTCATGCAGGCTATGGCATGGGAAATGATCGGGTTCTGCAATATATTTTTGGTAGCAACGATATCCGTACGACCTCAATCTTTGCACTGTTAAATAAGCAAACAGGGGATTGGAACAAAAAGCGATAGAAACCCTTAACCTGCCTCAGATAGCAGGAGCAATGCTGGCTATTGCAGGAATTATTCTTATGGTATATTTTAAAAGATAAATATGAAAAAGCTTATTACTCCATTCTACGATCCACTAAAATCTTACGAAGACAACTATGACCAGGGACCATTTGGAGCCTTTACTGATGGGAAAGTATATGCACAAGAAGGAGAACCACAATACGAATATCATGGACACAAAGTATATCTTCCCTTTGGTATACCGGCAGGCCCCCTGCTCAATAGCAAGTATGCAAAAGCTGCTTTTGAAAAAGGTTTTGATATCTGTGTGTACAAAACAGTCCGTAGCGATACCTACCCCTGCCATCCTTTCCCCAATGTGCTTTCTGTACATGTAGAGGGCGATCTGACGCTAAAGAAACTGCAAGAGCCACTACTCGGGGATGATCGCTTTCAGGAGCCAATCGCGATTACCAATTCTTTTAATATCCCATCAAGAAAACCTGAATTCTGGCAAGAAGATATGAAGAAGGCAATTTCTTATGCTGGCAAAGGGCAAATAATGGTTGGAAGTTTTGTCGGAACTGTACGCCCCAATCAAACCCAACAAGAATTTATTGAGGACTGGGCAGTTGTAGCCAAACAAGTAAAAGAAACCGGCGCAAAAATCCTCGAAGCGGATATCTCATGCCCCAACAATGGTGATGAAGGACTTGTATGTTACAACATTGCTGTTACGGAAAGAATTTGCAAAAGCGTACGTGCGGTTAGTGACAACACACCGTTTCTTCTAAAGGTTGGATACTATGAAGATCAGCAGCAGCTTGAAAAGATTGCAGCAATCACCAATGAATATGCCGATGGTATTGTAGCAATCAACACACTTCCTGGCATTATCGTGAATGAAAAAGGTGAACAAGCACTCCCTGGTAAAAATCGAGCAAAAGGCGGCGTCTGTGGTGCTCCCATCAAATGGGCAGGTATTGATACAGTCAAACGTCTCAGAACTATTCGAGAAAAGAAAGGCTACTCTTTTTCTATCGAAGGCGTGGGGGGAGTAACGACTCCAGAAGATTACAATGAATACAAAGAAGCAGGTGCAGATGCTGTCCTAAGTGCAACTGGCGCTATGTGGAATCCCTTCCTAGCACAGGAAATAAAAGAAAAACGTCATCGCGAGACTACGAAGTAGTTGTGGCGATCTCATAAGATTGCTTCGTCGCATAACCCTCCTCGCAATGACGTATAAAGAGCTTGACAACCGTTTTTCATTCTGTCTATAATGCTTTTATTCTCCTTCATCGCTGAAGAGCAAAGACAAAGAGGTCCTCGCTAAACATTATATCTCACAAACAAAACTTTTGACTGACATTTATGTATATTTTCAAGATTTGACAATATTACTTCTGGTACAGTTCAATATGATAACGTCATCCTGGTAAGTGAAACGCATCCAGGATCACATTTGATTCTGGACTCCGATTAAATCGGAGTGGACAAGCCAGAATGACGAGAGCTTAAGACAAAATGTAAAAACAATGAAAAAAATCTATTACGGTAAAAAAACAGAAGCAGCAATCAGGAACTTCCCTTTTCCTGCCAACAAAGTCCATCTTGAACTTATCTATGGCATTGCGGAGGTAAAAAAAGCTACAGCAATTGGGCATTATAAAGCTGGAGAATTACCAAAACCGTACGCACAGGCAATTGTCCAAGCAGCCGATGAAATCATTGCTGGCAAGTTTGACGAGCAATTTGTCACCTGCGCGATTCAGGGGGGAGCAGGCACCTCAATCCATATGAACGTCAACGAAGTCATTGCTGTTCGTGCTACTGAGATTCACGCTAATGGACATAAAATTCATGCCAACGATGAAGTAAATATGGGACAATCTACCAACGACGTAAATCCGACAGCGCTTAAAATTGTCTGTATTAGACTTACTCAAGAAGTTCTTACGAGCTTAGACTATGTAATTACCGCCTTTGATGATAAAGCAAAAAAGTATAAACATGTTCGTAAGATTGGCCGAACCCATCTTCAAGACGCCGTTCCGACGACTATTGGTGCAGAATGCGCTTCGTATCGAGATATTCTGAAGAGAAATAAAAAGAGAATTAAAGAAGCACAAAACTATCTCTATGATCTCAGTCTTGGAGGGACAGCAATTGGTAATAGTGTTAATGCATCAGAAGCTTATATGCAACATACATACCAAGAGTTGCAACGAATTACAAACCTCCCAATCAAACGAGCAAAGAATATGATGTCCCAGACAAGTAGCTCGTCCGATTTCTGCCAATTGAGCGCAGTACTCAATATCCTCTTTACGGATATCAATAAGATTGCTAATGATCTTCGTTTCCTTGCGAGTGGTCCGTATGGTGGAATAGGGGAGATCTCACTCAAAGAGCTGCAACCTGGTTCTTCTATAATGCCGGGGAAAGTAAACCCAATTATTCCAGAATCAATGAATCAAATTGCCTACGATATCATGGGGAAGAATCTGACCATTCATCAAGCAGCAACAAACTCATACCTTGAGCTTTCGCTGATGTTCCCAGTTATGTCCGAGGCCATGATTACGATGCTCAAGATGAGTTCTTCAGGACTTTTTGTCTTTGCAACCCATTGTATTCAATATCTCAAACCAAACGAAAAACGCTGTGAAGAGCTTCTGGAGAATTCGACAACCTATGCAACCCTTTTCTCTCCGCAACTTGGCTATGACACCGTAAGTAAGATTGTCAAAGAAGCAGTTGCAGAGCAGAAGTCTTTCCGAGAGATTGTACTTGCCAAAAAGCTCCTCACCGAGGAAAACTTTGAGGAAATAACTCGACCAAACTGACTCTAACTCATAACCGTCATTCTGGTAAGCGATCCGACAACTGACGGAGCGTGCATCCAGAATCAATAAGAGATGCTGGATGAGCCAGCATGACGGATCAAACTTCAGATAAACCTGCTATACTTAAATCATGCATTGGTTTATGTATGCTCTTGGTGGTATTTTTTTCGTCTCTTTTGCTGATCTCTTCCGCAAACTTGGCTCGCAACTCAAAGATCCCTTTGTCGCAAACCTTCTTTTTCAAACAGGAGCATTTACTACGGCAATCATTCTTTATTTCCTCTTCAGCCGTAAGGCACCCCTCCATACCAATGCTCTGTATTATGCACTCACCGGAGGTGTCTTCATTTCAATCTTTACAGCTTTTTCTTTTAAGGCACTGGAGGGGATTCAAGGTGTTTCTACCGTTATGCCGTTTATGCGTATTGGTGGAGTTATCTTACTGACTATTTTGGGAATACTTCTGTTGAAAGAGAAGTTTACCTGGAATCTTTTCTTTGGTATCATACTAGCCAGCACAGGAATGTATCTCCTGTTTACCAATAAATGACAGACTTCCAAACCTTAAAACAAAACTACATCAAAGGATTACTCCAGACACATGCCTTTATTGTTAAATCAATTGAAGACGAACCTTTTACACTACGAAGTGGGAAGAAATCCTCTATGTTCCTTGATCATAGTAGGGTAGCATCGTCTCCTCAAGCATATAAAGCGTTTATTGATGTAATCATAGCTCTTCTAAACGAAACATATAAAGATAAAAAATATATACTCTGCAATGTTGACTCCAAGATAAGTGCCCAGATGGTAGGATCAGTGGCATATAGTGAAGATAAGCCACAAATTATCTTTAAATCCCAAGCCCTCACTACCATCGAGCAAGGGACGCAAAAACAACTTACCGGAAATGTTCATTGGGATTTACCAGTTGCGCTGCTTGATGATGTCACAACCGGTGGTGATGGGACTGCCAAAAACGTGGCAGATCTCATTAGTGAAGGGTTTTCCCTCATTACTGACATCCAAATCTTTGTCGGCTTTATCCGAAAGCCAAAACCGACAACCTATTTGACCCACCACGTCCTGACGCGAGACGAACTTCTAGACAATATCTGGGACACGTTATCTCCAGGTCAAAAGAAAGCCGTAGAGAAGGAAAGAGACACAGAATGATTTTTCTACAATAAATAGAAATTTATCTCGTTGACAAACTAGTAAGAATCTTTTAGACTAAGTTTATGCAAAAGAGAACGGCAACACCAACACCCGTAACAAAAGGAGAATTAGAAGGAGTCTTAGATAATTACCCAACAAAGTATGATTTAAAAGAAGCTTTTAGTGATTACCCGACCAAACTGTACCTAAAAGAAACTCTCAGTGACTACCCAACGAAACTAGATCTGAAAAAAGCATTAAACGACTATCCGACCAAAAAAGATCTCTCTGACCGACTTACTGCCTCTCAAAATGCTTTGCGAGCTGAAATGAAATATGATTTTTCTCTGATGAAAGAAGATATCATGGCAGAAATGTCAAAATTTACCAATAGAGTGCTTACCGCTATTGACCCACTTTTAAAAGAACTGGAAACAAGACAACAAGATAGAGAACTTGCAACGGCTCAAGTAAAAAAGATTGAAGAACGAATGGAGACTCACGACGTGAGAATCACCAAGCTTGAACGATTAACAACTGCAAAGACAAACTAACCCATGGCCTATCCAATTATCTTTTTTGACCTTGACGGGACACTCATTGATCCCAAAATTGGCATAACCAAAGCTGCCCAGCACGCTTTGAAAAGAATGGGAATTGAAGAAGACACTGAAAATCTTCTCAAATTTATCGGCCCACCCCTCCATAAATCATTTCAAGAGTATTATGGATTTAGCGAGGAAAAGGCGATGGAAGGAGTGCTCCATTATCGAGAATATTTTCACCCGACTGGAATGTATGAGAGTACCGTATATCCTGATATCATTGCTGTTCTCACCAATCTCCAACAATCAGGGAACAGACTTCTCGTAGTCACTTCAAAACCAACCTGGATTGCAGAGAAGATTGTGCAACACCACGGGTTGGATACATTTTTTGAAAAAGTCGTCGGCTCACAGCCCGATCTCTCCAATGCCGACAAAACAGACCTCGTAGCCGAAGCGTTAGCTCTTTTTCCTGACCAACCAAAATATTCCTTTGTCATGATAGGGGACAGGAAACACGATATCTTCGGAGCACAAGCAAATGCTATTGACTCAGTAGGAGTATATTATGGCTACGGGGCAGAGGATGAAATCAGTAAAGCAAAGCCAACGCACATTGTCAAAAACGTCAAAGATTTGTTACAATACCTCTAACACTATGTCCTTTCATGACAAACTAAACGCCGCTGTTGATAAAAATAATTCTCTCCTGTGTGTCGGCCTTGATCCCGATTTTGACAAACTCCCAGATTTTCTTAAAGAAAAAGGATACCCACAGTTTGAATTTAATAAAGCAATTATTGACGCCACGCATGATTTGGCCTGTGTATATAAACCAAATCCCGCCTTTTACGAATCACGCGGGGATAGAGGAGTGCGAGAGCTCAAAATGACCTGCGATTATATCAAGGAGAAGTATCCAGAGATTCCTGTTATCATTGATGCCAAACGTGGAGACATAGGTAATACCAACAAAGGCTATGCCCAGTATATCTTTGACTATCTTCAAGCTGATGCTTTGACAGTCATGCCGTATATGGGAATTGGATCACTAAGCGCTTATTTTGCCTATAAAGATAAAGGAATTATTGTCGGTTGTCACTCTTCAAACCCAGAAGCCAAAGAATTTCAGGAACAGTATGTCATCCTGAATTCATTTCAGGATCCCAAGCAAACAAGAGAAGAGATGCTGAAACAAATTCAGCATGACAAAATAAAGCCACTCTATGAACTCGTCGCACAAGAACTCATGCAACAACAGGGAGGCTATCCAAATACGATGATCTTTATGGGGGCGACGTATCCTGCACAGCTTACTGAAATTCGCAAGATCGTTGGAGACATGGTACTACTTGTTCCAGGAATTGGCTCACAAGGTGGAGATACAGAAGCTACAGTCAAAGCAGGATTAAATACCAAGAAGCGTGGAATGATGATTAATGCATCACGAAGTATTCTTTTTGCCTCAAGCGGACAAGATTTTGCAGAAAAAGCCAGGGAAGAAGCAACACAATTACGAGATACTATAAATAACTATCGATAATTTGTTCCTCAAGAACAATATAAGAAAGATTTTATAGTATAATTGTAGTCTATGGAAACGATTGATCAAAAAACATTAGAATTACTCAGAAAAACAAAAGCTATCTATACAGATGGCCATTTTGTGGGGACTTCTGGTAGACATATGGCTGTCTATCTCAATAAAGACGCCCTGTATCCTCACACAGAGGCTGTTTCGCAAATGGGAGCATTATTTGCTGAAAAAAATAAAGAGTTGGATATTGATCTCGTTGCAGCACCAGCACTTGGTGGAATTATCCTCTGTACGTGGACTGCTTATCATCTCTCACAAGCTAAAGGCAAGGAAATTCTTGGTGTGTATACAGAAAAGACTCCAGACAAAAACCAAATCTTTACCAGAGGGTATGATCAGTTAGTCAAAGGCAAAAAAGTGCTCGTAATTGAAGACTTAACTACCACTGGTGGCTCTGTTAAAAAGGTTGTCGACAGCGTACGAGCTGTTGGAGGGACAGTCGTTGGCGTTTGTGTGATGGTCAATCGTGACCCGGAACTTGTTACCTCAGAATCAATTGGGGCACCATTTACCTCCCTTGCTGTACTCAAAGCAGAATCATGGGAAGAGAAAGATTGCCCTTTGTGTAAGAAAAATATTGCAGTGAATACTAACGTCGGTCATGGAAAAAAATACTTTGAGGCAAAAACAGAGTAACTGTTCACTAGACCATTCTACCTGTCTTACTAAACTAGGTATTCCTACTGCTGATAACAACAAGGCAGAACGTGGACTTAGACACATTCTCTTAAAAAGATCTTATAGCTCAAAGAGTCAAAAAGGTGCTGATTATATGGCTACTTAGAATATTGTGCTATTCTTAGATCATGAGTGAAGCTTTTAAAGGAAGAGAAGTACCATTTGCCGTTGCGGAAAAAACTGAACAAAGGGTCTTCAGTAATCCCGCAGTGGGAGGCTTTTTTACAGTATGGTGTTCAGAAAATAATCATATCCTACCACAGATAATAGATAAAAAAGCTTGGGATGCAAAAAGCAAGGACAATATACTGGAGCAAGGAGCAAACGGGGGAAAGATTTTATATCTGCATGAGAAATTACAGTTGTGGGATATCGTTGGTGTTTTAGAAGAGGTAGATAAAGACACGTTTAAGGATAAACCAGAACGACAACGTGAAGTGTCCGGTAAAATGCGGGAATTGATGACGTTCCTGCGAGACACAGGCGTTTATTTTTACTCCCGACGTGACAAGGTAGAGCAAATCAATCAGCAACGTCTCCGCCGTGGCATGCTGAAATCAGGGAGCGATCAGACACGAGAAAGAGCTCACGCCACAGCAGAAATAGCAGGTTCGTTAGGAGAAGCGTTATATACTTATGGGACTAAATTTGGTAAAGGAACAGAGCCACCAATAGCGGAGGCAACACTTTCCCCTGAAAGAACACTCTGTCTTGACATTTTTGTCACTACAGGGAAGATCCTTTCTGAGGAAGAGAGCAGGGAATTTCTTTCTTTTCTGACAGATCCTGCATCAAGAGTAGACGAAGCAAAGGTGAAAAGCTATCGAGCGATCCAGATGATGCTTCCTCAACGCAATGTGCTTGTCCATGCAGTAAGAAAAGAGGCATATAGACAAAGACCACAAGAACCAATCATGGGAGATGAGGAGTATCGTTCAGAGAAGATAGCACATTTTTTCAGAATAGCGGAGTTATCATTCACACTACAACAGCGGGAAGCACGTGGAGAATTACGGACTGTTCCTCATGATTCTCATACTGAGCAGGAAGCAAGATCACGTCGAAGTGACACACCGATTCATAGCACGTTTTTAAATAAAGTAGAAAAAGCACTAGAGAAACCTATGGAAGCCCCGCGGCGGGAGCTAGTTAACGCTGTTTTTCGTAGAGGTATGCAGTTACTCGCAGACACTATGCCACTTGATAAGCTTCCTGATTCAGTAAGGCATACTCATCTACATTGGAGAGATGGTGAAGAAACTTTGCGTGAAGCGGTACAAATAGACCGGCTGCGGGTAGAGCTTGAAACTGTCAGGCAAACAAAAGACAGAGCAGCAATCAGTAAAAAAGAACGGAAAATTGCTGATCTCATTCAGCAAGTGGTAAGCAGCTATCCTCGTAACGAAGATGCAGATACTCCCAAAAAAGCTCTTGCAACGCAGTGTGTAAATTGTGTTGGTGCCTCAGAACTTGGTGGAGCTTTAATGCAGGAGGCAGGGCTCAGGTATTTGGTGGGTAATGTTCCGGAACATTCGCTGCTTTTTTTGGTAACCAGTGATGGGAACATCGAATGGCGGGACATGCTAAAACCTTCACTGAATGGGCGACTCACGAACAAAATGATTTTCGGAACTAATCACGATGGTACACAAACGACGGTTGCTGACTTAGTTGCGTTTGCCCACAATCCTGATCCAAGGGGAATTTCGTTTGAACTACAAACCTCTGAGATGCCATGGAGTGAGATGCCAAAATGGATCAGGGAAGGACTACTGAATTCTGTCACACTCTTTCAATCAGAATATGGACAGGATATACAACTACTTAATAACGTGGGATATACCCTCATTGAGAGCAATCAGCCAGAGGAGGCATTGGTAGCCTTTGATCAAGCAATTGCTCTCAACCCGCATTTTTCTACCTTCTATAACAATAGAGGCAATGCTCTTTTGCGTCTTGGACGTCTAAAGGAAGCACTACATGATTATGATCAAGCAATTGTTCTTGATAGTCATTTTGCCCCTCCTTATTATAATAGAGGGAATGTTCTTAAACGTCTCAATCAGCCAGAGGAAGCGCTACATGATTATGATCAAGCAATTGCTCTTGATAGTCATTTTGCCCCTCCTTATTATAATAGAGGGAGTACCCTTGTTTTTCTCGGCAGGCCAGAAGAGGCGATTGAGTCATATCGTCAATTTATAGCACTACTGGATTCAACAGAACATGCTTCCCTAATAGCTAAAGCAGAAGGGGCTATTTCTCAGTTAGAGTGGGAGTTAGGATACTCAAAAAAAAGAAGTTGACAAACAACTTCAAAAGTACTTCAATAATATATATGGTGCGTGATCTGAAAATTCCATTCTTTACTGTTCTCTTTATATTTGTAGGTCTACTAGCATACACAAAGATCTTTGGCCCACTGCCATTCTCAGTTACCAGTACCACAACTACCAAAGAATCTCTCTTCACGGTACAGGGAACAGGGGAGGTCACTGCAATTCCTGATACTGCTATCGTAAGCTTGGGAGTAAACAAACAAGCTACTACCGTTGAAGTCGCAAAACAACAAGTTGATCAAATTATTAACAAAATAACCGAGGACGTCAAAGCACAGGGTGTTGAAGCAAACAATATCAAAACAACCAATTACTCCGTTAATCCAAGCTACGACTGGACGAGTGGACAACAGCAACTCACAGGCTATCAAGTTGATGCCTCTATTCAAGTAGAGGTGACCCCTATTGATAAAGCCAATACAGTCGTTGATCTAGCAACCAAAGACGGCGCAACGCAGGTTGGTGGCATAACGTTCATAGTTAATGAAGAAAAGAGAAAGGAATTGCAAGCAGAGGCTCGTAAGCAGGCAATTGCTGAAGCCAAAGAAAAAGCTAAGGCATTAAGTAGTGAAGCAGATATTCGCTTAGGAAGAATCATTGATGTGCAAGAAACAGATGTGAACCCTGTTGCTCCAATGAGATATGAAATGTCGGCTATGGCAAAAGATAGTGTAGAACCTGCACAAACCACTGAACTCAACCCTGGGGAAAATGTCATTACCTCAATGGTCACCTTGTCCTACGAAACATACTAATACAAACAAATATCTAATTGTCATTCCTGGCGGTAAACCAGGAATCCAGTTTCTTGCGATTTCTAAACTAACTTACAAAATACCCCTGGAGGAAATAAAAGAATAAGACTACTTGTATTATCAAAAAGACACCGATAACCCCTAGCTTAATCCATACCGACCGCAGGTTGGCAAGGAAAAGGAAGAAGCCAAAGCAAAGCAAGGCATATCGAGGCACAGAGGTTAAAGTACCCGTCAAGGTTGGAAGGATTAACACGGCCAATGAATAGCCATGTATACCAAGCAATCGTAGATTCTTTTTCTTACTCTGAAAAATTTTAACAAGTTGGTACACAATGACAGTAAAGAGACTAACGAAAAGAACAAACTCAAGCACAGCAATAAGATATTGGAAATTAAACTGAGCAGTTAAGAAGATTTTGACGTATCGGTAGAGAACCTGTGGTAAGAGCACAATCCCGTTGACTGTACGATTTGCCCCAAACTCTGCCTGCGCGTGATAGAAATACAACGGATCTCCATACTGTATGAATAAATATCCCATGTAGAGTAGCAGACCATAGAGAGGGGAGAGGACTACAAAAAGAAGCACTATGTGTTTTCTGAGAAAGGTTAACACGGACTGAAAAGAAATCCTGTAATTCCACGTCTGTACCATTGCAAGAACAAACGGAAGTATAAGAAAAACGCCCTGTACCTTCGTAAGTGAAGCAAAAAGTGCAAAGACAGAAGAATAGAGGTATCGCTTCGTATAGAGATAATATAGAGCAGCTGATGACAATAAGAGATAGAAACTTTCAGGATAAACCATCAAATAAAAGAATGCAGTAGGGAAGGATAAGAGTAGTACAACTGCCCACAAACTCTTCTTTTTTTCTACAAGTATGACTTGGGTTAATTTGTAAAAGTAAATTATCCCGAAAAGCAAACATAACCAACTGACAAAAAGTCCTGCATGTAAATACTGGTTATTGAAGAGGGGAGCGGCACTATGAATGAGCAAAGGGAAAAGGGGGAAATAGCTCTGTTGAAACTCACCATACCCCATATGGGCGATCGAAAGATATTGATAGCCATCAAAATTAGCAAAAGCGGTTATAGGACCAATCTCATAGGAGCCATGTAGAAGATTTTTATAGGGGAAATTAGCGGCAAGGATAGATTCTGGAACTACATAGGCCAAGGCAATATGTGCTAAAAAAAAGAACCCAATAATACTCAACAGGAGTTTCATTTCTTCAAGTATAGCAAATTATGCAGTCTGTGATTCTTCTGTGTCACGAAGAGGAAGTTTCACGACAACCATTGCTCCTTCTTGACGCGGAGACAGTCGCTCATCTTCAACATTTCCTGCATGAATTTCTGCATCAAACTTCTCTTTAAGAGCGAACGTATTGGCGGCCATACCAATCCCAGTAGAGTCAGCGTTACTTTGTACATCAGGGTACTCATGATCTCCATAAAATCCGTCTTTTACCCTTGGTAGCATCCATTCGGGAATTCCCCCAGAGTACTGGAAGGGAACCAAAGAGTATGACTGGACCATCATCTTTGGCTGGAATAGCTCCCTTCATTTTACTATGTAAAAATGACAATTTCATAGGCTGTGAAGCATAAGGATTTTCAACTAGATTAGTTAATTCGTCGAAGGTGGAATGAAGACGGTCTACGTTGTCTACAAACTCTTTTCTATTATCTTCGGTAGTTCGACGTCCCAACTTTTCAGCAGAAAGAGTTACACTATATAAGTCTTGACTTGCGAACTCATGAATTATTAGTGGCATTACTTCATTTGCTGTTTGAACATACTCTGGGTTGTCAGGAGAAGTTACTCGTATTGTATCGTGAGGCAGTTTTTCTTTTGCAAACACCCTCTGAGCCAAAACCAAGGTATTAATACTTTCAAAATACTTATTCCTTATTTCCACTATGAAAAGCCTTGTGTACTTCTCTAAGCTGTTTGTTCGTGATATGCGTATAAATCTGCGTTGTCGCGATATTCTTGTGTCCGAGCATTTCCTGTACTGATCGTAAATCAGCACCATTGGTAAGTAGATCTGTCGCGAAGCTATGTCGTAGCGTATGCACCGTAGCATCCACAGGAAGCCGAGCAAGCTCCGTATATTTTTTTACAATTCGCTCAATGCTTCGTACTGTCAGACGCATCTTCTCACCTTCATCTTCTTCCATCACTTGGCCTGAGTATCGGATAAAAAGCGGCTTAAAGACATCGATCCGAGCATCAAGATATCTTTGAATCCATTCAGCAGCTCGATCTGAGATAAAGACAATTCTGGAACGTCTGCCTTTGCCAATAATCCCAAATTCACGTCTTTCTAGATTAAGTTGCTGATGGTTCAGGCTTACCAATTCAGAGACACGAAGCCCTGTTGAAAAAAGCAGCTCCAGAATCGCCCGATCACGAATGCCTTCTTCCTTTGAGGTATCAGGCATGGTTACCAAGCGATCTACTTGCTCACGCTCAAGGAATTTGAGGCTACGACTTTCTGTCTTAGGCAGATCGATCTTGGAAGGCTCCAAAGTCCTATAGTCGTTTTTGAGGAGAAACCGAAGAAACGACCGAAGCGCAATGACATAGTAATTTTGGGTAACTTTCTTACGGGTTTGGCCTTTTTTATCAGTCAAATCAGCCAGGTAAACACGGAACTTGCGAACATCAACCAAGGTAAGATTTTCAATTGATTTACCAGGTAGGGAAGAGGAGTGCCACTCCACAAAGACATCAAGATAATGCTTATAATCCCGAAGGGTTAACTTACTACAATTTTTTTCGACTTCTAAGTACTCGAGAAAATCAATGATAAGTCCAGTAAGCTTTTGATCTTTCATAGGGCAGCCATGCATTATTCTACGACATACAATGCCATAGATGCAACAGCTTTCAGTTCTTTTTCAATATTCATGCTTTATACTTTATCCAAGATATCTTATACTAACTTTATGTGGAGTAAAGAGTACGCAGACTGCCTTGCATACATTGACAGCTACTGGAACAAAATCATTTATAAACCTTCCAAAATGAAGCTACGCTATCGAGTAGCGACCATTCCCAATAGATTACAGTTCTCACGAGAAATTACGACTACCGTAAATGTCAACCCAAACTTTATTAAGCTTCCACATTATTATTTTGTCCCGAATGATAATAAATTTACCTATATCTTTTATTGGGATAGTTATTTCATGTTTCGTGGACTGATGGGTACTCGACGTGAATGGCTCATGCGAGAAATGATAGAGAACTTTATGTATCTTTTTCATATGTACCAAATTATTCCTAACTTTAACGCCCCTGCATCTATGGGACGGTCTCAGCCTCCATTTTTTTCTTCAATGATCCTTGACACCTATCTTTCACCACTGAATTCCAGCAATGACTATGTACGAAAAGGGATTGGACGACAACTATATACCTTAACCAAGAAGAACTGGCTTAAAAAAGCAATGGAAGTAGCAAAAAAAGAATATGAAATCGTGTGGATTGATAAAATTCGTGCGTATAACCACAGTGTCAAAGATTCTCTTTTGGCTCGTTACGGAGATCGGGATATTGGCTATGCTCACTCTTCAGAGCTTGAATCAGGTTGGGATATGACTTCACGGTTTTACAACCGTTGTGATCAGTTCTTCCCAATTGATCTCAATAGTTATTTGTATAAATACGAAAAAGATTTTGCCCTGGCTGCCAAAATACTTGGAGATGACAGAGAAGGGGAGTACTGGCAGGAAAAAGCCAGAGAACGTCAAAAAGAAATGCATAAGCTGATGTGGGATCCAAATGAAGCATTCTTTTATGACTACAATTATATCGCGAAGAAAATTGGGCATTATTTTTCCCTGGCTTCGTATGTCCCAATGTGGGCAGGGCTCGCAACCAAATATCAAGCAAAACAAATGGTAGAAAAGCTCCATAAGTTTGTAACGCCATATGGACTAACCATTGGAGCCAAAGAGTCACTTGCCCATGATATTGATCTGTCAAAGATCCAACAACGATATCATCCGGCTATTGAAGAAATAATCATGCCAAAACAATGGGACTATCCGAATATCTGGTCACCACTCGAATACCTTACGGTCATAGGATTACTTAAATACGGCTATATGGAAGAAGCTAAAGGAATTATGCAAAATGCTGTTAAAGCCCATGCCAACGTTTTTCGTAAACATCAAACCTTCTTTGAGAAACTAAATGGAGAGACAGGCCACTCCGGCAGTAATGCAAAATATGAAGACCAACAAGGATTTGGCTGGACCAATGCTGTTTTTTATAGATACATTCAGCTTTTGGACGCACTTGAGTCACCAGAAGGCATCTACACAACCCCTGAACCCAACGGAGAACCTCCGTATGACTTAGCGATATTGTATTAAAAGAAAGAACTCCCCTGGTGAAAAAAGGTTGAAGGGGAGGGCTAAACATCCTTTTTTTGAAATAAAAATAGTGTTTTTTCTTCTTATTTGAGGCAAAATTAGCTTATTTTCTGTGAAAAGTACCATAAAAACGCATCCCATAACTGTCCCCAAAATGGACAAAATTTGTGCTATTTGAACTTGAAGAATAGACGTACACACAGATCCAGCCTGGAAGTTCATAAAAATTTAATGAAAGTTAATAAAATGTATTCTGCACAAAAATAAGATCCCTCCCCTTAGTCAACGAAACTTTATGTCGCAAAAGTATTATTGTGCGACATAGGGCTGGCCAGGGTTTTCCCCCATTCCCCCATAAAAAAGCCTTCCGAGGAGGAGGGGGTACATTTTTGACTACAAAGAAACTCCCTCTCATAGACGCTTCTTCAATCGTCTTTTGTATGGATATTTAACATAGCGCTAGAAGCCCCTAGAACGAACGAAAGACTCATGAGACGACTACAGATACCTCTTTATTTATTGAGAGACTCTCATAACGAATATCTTCTTACTTTCTGAAAACAAAATTCAGCAGTAGAAAGCAACTACTTGCATTTACTGCTAATCAAAATATTCCCACGAAGATTTATTTACTATTCTGTGAAAAGTGACTTTTTTATCTCGTGAAAAGTTCTACTTAACTATATCAAATCACATCATTAACTATAGGGTTTATTCTCTTCTCTTTAGATTTATTTCTTTTTCCCCTCTTCCCTGTCTTGCAACAAAATAATTTATTTCCCCCATGGAGTGAATATCATCAATACAAAAAATACGACACAACCTACCCAGACATACTCCCACAATATTCCCTTAAAAAGTCGTCTTTCAAACCAAATATGAGATAAACCTAAAATGGCATAAAAAAAGCCTGTGAGAAAAAGTGAAATAACTGTCGGATTACTTGGCCAAAACCATAAAATAGTTGCCACCTCTACAAGGCAGACTGTTACCGAAGATGCCCACAACGATAATGGTTGACTATTCTTTTGGAGTGTATATGTCCAGAGAGAGTGGTAGACCAAAAGATAGGTATAGGTAAGTAAAATAAGAATTACGGGAAAGATCGTAATATGAAAAGTAAAAATTGTATTGGTTAGTAAAAAGTATGATACAAGCGTTACCACAAAGGAAACAATTCGTGATCCTGATAACAGCGCAATTGTCCTACTTGAAGAAACAATCAGAATATTCTGGCTTAAAAATAACGAGTACAAACCAAAAGCATAAATTACCGTCAAAATAAGTCTGGAGAAAAAAGCCGCAGGAGTCAGAAAGTAAAAAAGACCAAAAGCAAGACTGTAAAACAATGGCAAAATAAAAACTTCATAATTCTTTTTATCCTGAATGTCGTTATGTATCGCCCAGAATAAAATGATATTGGTAAAAAAGGCCAAAAGTAACGCTGCAATAATTCCCGAAATACTTAGTTGGTACTCCGTGAAAAAAAGTCCAAGTGATAATAATGCTGTCCCGACAACAAATTTTTGCCTTTTATCGATTGAAAAAAAAGCAGGTTTTGAGAAGTGGAAAAATCGTTTGCGTTTTTCTTTGGTACTCATGATGTGCCTAGTCTGTCATTAGCTCGTCTGGGATATCAAAATTTGCATAGACTTTCTGTACATCATCATGTGATTCAAGTTTGTCCAAGAAAGCCAATGCTTTATCAGCAGTTGCCTTATCAATAATAGAAAAAACTACTACAGGCCTAAATGTGAGTTCTGCTCCTTTGATAGTTAACCCATTCGTACTTAAAGCATCTCGTACTTTACCAAGTGCTTCAGGATTGGTAAAAATAAGTACTTCATCCCCTGCGTCTTCGATATCTTCTGCTTCATTATCCGCTGCAATTAAGAAAATATCGTCAACACTCTTCCCTTCTTTAGCAACAGTAATAACCCCTTTCTTTTCAAATTGATATGCGACACTTCCCTGTGCGCCAAGACTCCCCCCACCTTTATCAAAAATATTTTTAACCTCAGGAGTTGTTCTTTGCTTATTATCTGTTAATGCTTCAACAATGACACTAAAGCCCCCTGGACCAAATCCTTCGTATACCCCTTCTTCAAGAAAGCTACCATCTTTAGCCCCTGCTCGTGCAATTGCCCGTTCAATGTTTTCTTTGGGCATATTGGCTGCCCGAGCAGATTCAGCCGCCAAACGAAGCCTGAAGTTTGCTGCAGGATCGGTAACTCCTCCACCCTGTCTAACAGCGATGGTAATTGCTTTTGAGAGCTTTGTGAATAATTGCCCTCTTTTGGCATCATTGGCACCTTTTGCTCGTTTAATTGTCGCCCACTTAGAATGACCACTCATAACGATCATTATACCTCTTCTGCCTTGACTTTTGCAATAAATACTAGTAGAATTTTTTCAATCCAAAATACATGGTATCACTTAAATCTCAAGCTATTCAAACGGCACTACAGGGAGACTGGGAAAATGCTATAGGACTAAATCAACGGATTCTTGAAACAGAACCTAACGATATAGATACCTTAAATAGAATCGCATTTGCTTTTGGAAGTATCGGAAATATCGCCCAGGCAAAAGCATCCTATGAAAAAGTGCTTTCCCTTGATGCCAAAAACCCAATTGCCCTTCGAAATATTAAGCGACTTACCACAAATAATACAAAAAAAGCATTTGTTCCTTTGAACAATCTTTTTCTTGAAGAGCCCGGAAAAACCAAAATTTTTGAATTAGTAAATATTGCCGATAAAAAAATTGTTGCACATTTACGCGCGGGAGAAAAGTTAGAACTCTGCATTAAAAGAAATAAAATATTTGCTCTTGATAGTGAAAAACAATTTTTGGGGATGCTCCCTGATGATAGTGGTCAACGATTAATCAAATTTATGACTGGTGGTAACGACTATGATGCGTATGTACGAACCGCTGACAAAAATAAGCTCTGTATTTTTGTCAGAGAGATAAAACGAGCAAAAAAATTTCATGACCAATCATCTTTTCTTGCCAATGATGCTAAACAGAAACTATCCCTTAGTAAAAGTAAGTAACTATCCCTGTCATTCCCGACCCGATCGGGAATCCAGATATCCCTGAGATGAATTTAGTATGGCATTTCTAGATTCCTGCTTTCGCAGGAATGACATAAATAAGATAAAGAAAATAATCAGCGTTGATAAATAACCTTCTGTTTTTTGAGGGACTTTCGCACTTTCTTTATCTCTTCAAGTTTATTCTGCCTCCAAAGTGACGATACGGCAAGGAGAAAAGAAAGAAGAAAGATAATAACAATGCTAAGGATAAACATACGGTCAGAACAATTCGGTCTTTTTGGCATCCTTTCCTAAGGTAATAACGATCTGTGCAATGGTTTCCTGTTGTAAGGGTGCCATAGGAAAGCCTAGGAGTTGCTGTAAACGCTCCAAGGTATATGTATCCTCTCCATAGTACTTAATGTTTGAATGTTCGCGTAGCGCATGACCTGTGGTTACCGAGACTACATTGCCACCAATATTTTCAAGTACAGATTCTATTTTCCCCCCCAACCCGGGAATACCACTCGCATTAATAATCTGTATCGTTACCTGTTCTTTAATAATTGTAGTATCGGTCAATGCTTTTTTAATTAGCTTCTCACGTTCTACCTCTGACATATCTGCGGTAAGCGATAATGCGATTTTGTTGCCTTCGGGCACCCGCTTTGTAATGAGCCATAATCGCCCAATATCAAATATAGTTAATTCTGTTTTTGTATGACGCATATCCCACAGTGAACCGGTTAGTACCTGCCCGATATCTTTGGGAATACTGCTACCTGAGAGAGTTATCCATGCATCTGGCTTTATACTATAGGCTTTAAAAGATTCTTTCGTTTCTTTTTTTTCTATGGGAAGGACTGTTATCAGTTCATCTGCTGGAGAAAACGTTACAATCTGCTTTACGTAGCGCCCTTCAATAATACCAAGTGTGAATTGTTCTTGACCATCAAATTTATTTTGTTGAAAAACAGCAAACGCTTTTATACCCAAAGCGAGGGTCAGGACAAAAATGACAACTACAGTATAAATAACAAATGTTTTGATGCTAGTACTAGTGGCAGAGGCAGCATGGCTTTTCATACTTTTTCAATTATAACAAACTTATCAAGAAGATCTTGTAACTCTTTTGCCAGTGGACTCACAAAATGGATTTGTTTTTTTGTTGTTGGATGCATGATCCGTAATTCTGCTGCGTGAAGAAAAACTCGAGCGAGAAGCTTTCGATCATTTCTTGAGGTCTTCCTACCCGCATACAAAAAATCAGCAAAAATAGGATGTCCAATATATTTTAGATGCACACGGATTTGATGTGTTCTACCGGAATGAGGAAATAAAGAAACAAATGAAAAGAATTCTTTTGTTTTAGAAAATTGATAATAGGTGTCTACTGTATAGTCAGTTTTAGATTCTTTCCCACCTGGCACAATACCAAATTGCTTTCCATTCCAGGGCAGTCTTCCAACGGGAACACTAATTGTTCCTGTGGCTGGATTAATCTTTCCATGCGCAAAGGCTTGATAGACTTTCTTTACTTCCCTTTCTCGAAATTGCCGCTGAAGCTCGACAAATGCGCGAGCATTTTTGGCGAGAATCAATACACCAGAAGTCTCTTTATCCAGTCTATGTACAATACCACCTCGTACATAAAAATCTTGCTCTGGTGTCCAACCCTCTTCTCCATATTTGACATTTGGCATTTGATATTTAATATGCAATCTTTCCTCTGCCCAATCCTGAATTGTCGTTTCATGCTTGGTTGTTTCTGCACGATTTACCGTAATTCCTGCGGGTTTATCAACGACTAAAATGTCAGTATCTTCATAGAGAACTGTTATATGAATTGGTTTCTCTTCCATAAAATTTCACTTTTTTTTGCTCTTCGTCGTTTTCTCTTGTTGTATAAGAAGCGAGATACTTATCAGAAAACTAACAAAAAGAACGAGATTCTCTATACTTAAGATGGTAATGGTCCCTTTAATAGGATTAATGACCGCGGTACAAAGAGAAGCCAATGAGAAAAAGATCAAAAAAAGCAGCGTACTATTACCTTCTTTTTGTGTTTTGCTTAGTATTTTGGGATAAAGTGATTTGAAGTAAAAAAGAGCAAGTACAAAATAAAGTACAGCATACAATAAAAAAAGATATAGCTCAGGTTGTTTTTGCAAAAATGAATACGCCAAAAATCCAATGGGCAAAATACAGAGCAACGCTAACGTAAAAAAATCAAGAAGCCTACCTAGAGGAGCTTTTTTGAGTCGTATCACGACAAGAAGCGTCAAGAGTCCACCCAAAACGCCGCCTATCAGAGAAAATCCTCCTATTCCGGGAGAGAAGGTTGCAAAAAACACATTCCCTGTTTTGAGCGGGGAAAAAAGAAAATAAAATAAACGAGAAAAAAAAGTACCCCCAATAAGTGCTAAGAATGCAAGATCAAAAATCTGTTCGATCGAGATATTTTTTCGAATAAAAACATAGTCATCTTTTACCAATTTGTATAATACATACAGATAAATAATGATTAGAAGAAAAAAAATCGCAAACTCCATAGTGTTACGGGCGTAGTATATTATACACTGCCAGAAGAAATAAACTAAGACCAATCCCAACCAATACCGACCCAACCCCAATTAAATCAGAAAGCCCCCCAACGAGAATCACTGGAAGTAACGAAAGGACACCAACGATTGTATTAAGAAAGCCGTAGATTTTCCCCCGAGAGGCATCTGATGTTTGTTCTTGCACGATCGTATTTGATGGGACAAAAACTAATGCATTTCCTACACCGATGAGAAAAATGAGAACTACAACGGTACGCAAAATATTGATATCTAAAAAAGCGGGTAAAAAATTATTGATTGTCTGAATAATAGTCCGTGAAGCAACCTCCGAACCAAGTGGCAAGAGCATGAGACAAATACCAGAGAGAAAAATACCTGCATTAATCATGTATTTCTTTCGTGCATTATGAAAGAAATTAACAAGGACTATTCCTCCAACTACCATACCGATTGCTGCTGGAGCAGCAAAATAAAGTGCAAACCGTTTTAGTTCAATCCCCAATACTTGACTGGCATATCCAGGGGCAACGGTCGCAATAATAAGTGTCAAAACTTGTGCTAATGCCAAAAGAGATATTGCTTGTGATATTACTTTCGTCTGAGTAAAAATCTGAAAAGCAAGTTTGATTTCTTGAAAAACATTTGGTCTATTTTTTATTTTATGAGAAGAAACTAAGGGTTTTCCCTTTACTTTCACAAAGTAGACAAATATCGCACCTAACCCCAATATAGCTGCTAAAATAAAAAGAGTAGGTACCGAACCGAGCCAGGCAAGCAAGGGCGCGGCAAGCAAATAGGCAACAACGACAGAACCTGAGAATGCCATACCAAATAACGCATTGGCGGATAATAAATTCTCTTTACGTACGGTTAATGGAATCATCGGAGTTTCGGCTGGGATAAAAAATTGTGTGATGACGGCAATAAGAAAAGAGAGTATATAAAGTACAGCAAGATTCTCAATGTTGATTGCAAGAATAATTAAGAGAAGAGCTCTGGCAACATTGGAAAAAATTAAGACAGTCCGCTTGTCCCATCGATCGACGTATGCACCCGCAATCGAACCAAAAATAATTGCTGGGATCGTGTAGGTAATAATAATTCCAGAAACTGCTGTATTTGAATGGGTTAATTCATACACAAAAAGAACGAGGAAGAAGTTTAACGTATTGATAGCAATTTGCGTAAAAACTTCCCCAAACCAGAGATAGGAAAATGACTTTTCTGTCAAAGCACGAAGGATATGTGTCTTCATGAATCTGATTATGGCAAATTACACAAAATTTATCTAGAGAGTCGACAAATTTTCTTATTTTTCGGTTGCTTGAGCCTTTTCACAGTAGGCTCCTGTCCGAGTATCAACCCGGATATATTCATCCGTGTCAATAAAAAGTGGCACTCGAGTTTTAAGACCATTTTCGAGAATTGCTTCTTTAAAAACATTGGTTGCGGAATTTCCTTTGGCTCCGGGAGCTGTCTCTGCGACACGAAATACCATTTTGGGTGGAAGTAACAGCGCAAAAGGTTCCCCTTCAAGGAAACTTACCGTAAATTCTTCTCCTTCTTTTAAATAAGCATGCTCAGGGACTAATTTAAGTGCAATGCTAACCTGTTCATAGGTGTTTGGATCCATAAAATAAACCGCTTCATCATCTTTGTAGAGATATTGCATATTCTTTTTGAGGACGTGGACGTCTTGGACTTTAGCCCCATTGATGTAGCTTTTTTCGACGTTACTTCCTGTTTTGATGTTGCGGACTTTTACCTTGATGTTGGCGCTTCCTCTCCCCATCTTGATATGCTCGTAAGACAAAACAACGAGATATTGCCCGTCTTCATGATATGTTGTGCCTGCGCGAAGTTCGGTAACTGAAATCATAATTATTCTTCCTATCTTTTAAATCGTCATCCTGGTAAGCGAAGTGCATCCAGGATCTTTTTACTGATTCTGGACGAGCCAGAATGACGGCTTATTGAAATGTGTCCAGCAATTTTAGCATAGTTCTGACCCCAAAGCCAGTCCCCCCAGCAGGACTAAGTTTATTTCCTTTTGCACTAAATGCGGGACCGGCAATGTCCAGATGCACCCATGGTTTACCATCAACAAACTCTTCAAGGAAAAGTGCCGCAGTAATTGCCCCACCGTATCTATCTTGTCCAATGTTTGAAATATCTGCTACTTCACTCTTATTTAACTCTTTATAGTCTTTATCCAGTGGCATTTCCCACATTTTTTCTCCTTCTGCAGTTGCTGCGGTGACTACTTTTTCTGCTAATGCTTTGTCATTTGAAAAAAGTCCACTGATATCATGACCAAGAGCAACCATACAGGCTCCGGTAAGGGTTGCAAGATCAATAATCTGTGTTGCACCCTGTTTGAGAGCATAGGACAAACTATCAGCAAGGGTTACTCTTCCCTCTGCGTCAGTATTGCCAATTTCAATGGTTTTGCCATTCATTGCCCGAACGATATCTCCCGGGACAATGGAAGCACCAGAAATCATATTTGAAGTCGCAGCAATAAGACCAATAACCGTAGTCTCTGGCGCAATCGCATCAATTACCGAAAATACGCCAAGGACAGCTGCCGCCCCAGCCATATCCATTTTCATGTCATTCATATGCTCACCAGGTTTGACATTTATCCCTCCGCTATCAAAAGTTATCCCTTTACCAACAATCGCAATTTTTTCTTTTGAAGCTCTCTTGGGAGTGTATTCCAAGTGAATAAATTTTGGAGGAGTATCAGATGCACGAGCAATACCAAGGAATGCTTCCATTCCCATTTTCTCAGCTTCTTCCTTAGAATAAATAGTACAGGTGATTTGGGTACTACTCTTGGCAATATCTTGGGCAAGCTTGGCTAAATAAGTCGGTGTAGCAATAGTTGGTGTTTCGTTAACCAAGTCACGGGCAAGAATCGTTGCCTGACTGTATAACTGAGCTTTTTGTGTAATATCCTTCAAGCTTTTTGTCTCTTCTTGTCCAGCAATAATAACGTTAGCAAACTTACGTTCTTTTGTTTCTTCTTTTTTGTATTTGAGAAAAACATATGTCCCAAGCTGTGCTCCCTCCACAAAAGCATGTAAAGATTCTGATATCTCTATACCACTCTCTTTTGTATGTGGAAGAGAGACTGACGCGGAGTCAATCTTAAGATGCATGGACTTCGCAAAGGAACCAATTACTTCACGAAAATTAGTGAGTGAAAAGTCCTTTTTCTCTCCTAGACCAAGAACAACGATTTGAGAGGGTGCAATCACTCTCTGTGGAATAATTTTTATCATCTCCCCTTTTTTTGCGGTGAAGTTTTCAAGGAGAGCTACTTTTGCCAATTGTCTATCTAAAAGTGTATCTATTTTTGTAAAACTCTCTAAAGGAATGTATGATTTTTGCTTTTTTCCCCCAGCAAAAGCAAAAACAAGAGCTACATCTGAAGAAATTTTTTCAAGGGGATTAGATGAGAATTCGAATTTCATGGTTATTATTGTAACACTGAAAGGCAAAAAAATAAAGCTAACCTTGTCATACAAGAGAAAACAAAGTAAAATACAGTAGTTCTTTGCCGGGGTGGTGGAACCCAGTAAAACTTATTCATGTAGAATTATGTGAATCTCGTCAGGAAGCAAGGATACTTGAAAAGTTTTTTAAATCTGGATTTGGAAGAGAAATTATAAAAGAGATAGACGGAACTAATTAGGCCGGGGTGGTGGAATGGCAGACACGAAGGTCTCAAAAACCTTTGGAGATTACACTCCGTGGGGGTTCGACTCCCCCTCCCGGCACTAGATAATACTTACTCCAAACTTTTTAAGTTCTCTTGCCAGCGCAAAAAGAGACAACCCAACTGCCCCCAGATAATCTCCTTCAACTCGCTCCACAAATATCCCACCCAACTCATGGATTGCATAAGCTCCTGCTTTATCATAGGGCTTCTCTTTTTCAATAAACTTCGCTATCTCCTTATCTTGCAGCTTTCGAAACATAATCGTTGTTTCAATAGAGCTCGTCCTACTCTTTTTTGTCGCAGTATCAAGCACCGTCATCCCCGTTACAACAAAATGCACCGTTCCACTCAGCTTTTTGAGCATTTGCTTTGCATCCTTTGCGTCCTTTGGTTTTCCTAACTTTTCATCTCCAAAGGCAACCATTGTATCTGCTGCGATGATAATAGCATCTGGATATTTGGAAGCAATTGCTTGTGCTTTCTGTGAGGATAGAACTTCTACCTGCTTACGTGGTTTGAGACGAGGATTGAGTTTCTCTTCGATATTGCTAGCGTCAATGGTAAATTCCAAACCAAGAAGTTTGAGCAGTTGTTTTCTACGTGGAGATGATGATGCGAGGATTATCTTTTTCATACGCCACTATTTTACACCTTTCGTACCTTTTTGCGAATCCATTCAACAAGATAATTAAAGACATATCTGAGTTTATTAATAACCAGATCCTGAGCATGCAAGTATTGAGTATCTTCTCCAGCAAACCCCCGCTTAAAGACAGACACCCCAGAGAAACGATGCTGTGGTTCATTAACAGGTGCTATCCCCCAAAAGTTATACCACTGCATACCTCTCTTTTTTGCTTCTTTGATAGCTTCCCATTGGATAAGATACGCTCCGGGATGCTTTCTGCCGACTTCAGTCCCCGTTCCATAATGATACACCGCTTCTTTACCATAAAAGATGATAAATGCTTGTGCCAAAAGAGTCTTTTCGAGATATGCTTCATACATGAGCGCTCGCTTTGCCTGGAAAAAGACACTAAATTGCTCCAAAAAGAACTTGTAGGAGAAAGGTACAAAATGCTGTCTCTTCGCTGTTGCCAATTGAATATCGTAAAAGGCTTTTACATCCTTTGGATTAGTCGTAGTTTTGATTTTTATTCCTTCTTTTATTGCTTTTTTTATTTCATATCGAGTAGCTTTACGCATCTGAACAAGCAGTTCCTCTTCTGATTTTTCAATTGCAAGACGTGAGGTTAATTCAGCAGTAAGGTGCATGGTGGCATTGTTAAATCCCTTTCTTTTGAAAAGATCTATTGAAAACTCATTCTCCAAAAGCTGTGGACGAACTCGAACAAAAACACAGTTTTCTTCCTCAGCAATTGCTTTCATTGTCTTAAAGACAGTGTCTACCAACGACGTATCTTGCCAATCAAGGATTGGTCCTCCAGCAACGGTTAGATATCTTCCTCTTCGTGCTGGTTCAACAACAGATAACATTACTCCAATCAATCTATCCTTTTTGTAAAAACCTGTCCGCTGGATATGCTTCCCTAACCTTTTATGAAACTCTCCAAAATACCATGATTGGAGAAAATTTGCTTCTTCGTGGAGAGAAAGAAATTCTTCCCATTCTGATTCACTCGCAACTGGTTTATAGGCGATGTTATTCATAATTTGCTTTTAGCCATTTATTTACAAGCTGTGCAATCCGTTTGGCCTGTGCTTGTGAGATATTTTTATGTGTAGGGAGATTGACCATCTTGTCGGCTATTTTTTCGGCATTTGGACAGAGTCCCTGCTGGTAATTGGTCCATTGCATGAATTTTTTTGGACCAATAGGAGCATCATACCAAATGTCAGAGACAAAAACAGCAGAGTTTTTTAAGTAAGCAATGAGACTTTCTCGCTGTGGAACCAGAAGAGGAAATCGCAAATTGGCACTACGAGACAGAGCAAGTCGTAACTGTATCCGAGAATCAATCACTTCCCGATAAATCCTTGCTATCTTTCTCCTGTGTTCCCGATTGCTCTCAAGATCCAAAAAAGCACTATAAATCAAGAGACAGTACCACGGTGAAAGTGTTTGTATCTGGGTACTTTCATCCATTGGCCTCGCCAAAAGACCTGATTTCCTCAGCAGATGATGGAGAATCTTCCCCAAACCAACTCCATATGTCTTTCGTATTGCCACGGTAAAGAGTGGATACAGTCGATCAATGAGTTGTTTCCACTCCCCTACTTTGACAAAAGTTTCTTTCTGCAAAAGCTTGGCATACTTTTGATTTCTGACGACAAGCGCTCCACCAGTAACGCCATCAATCATTTTATCCTGACTAAAAGAGAGTGCGACAAAATCACCTACTGTCCCCGCTTCCCTGCCGTTTGCATACGTTGAACCTATTGCGTGTGCAAGGTCTTCGATCAGAATAATCCCTTTCTCCTGACAAAATTTATGGATACCTACCATATCACATGGATAGCCAAGCGTATTTTGAATGATGAGAATTTTTAATTGAGGGTTTTCCTTTACTGTTTGTTTTAACGTTGCAAGAGAAAAATGTAAACTTTTGGCATCAATATCCAAATAGGTAACGCCAAAGCCTTCTTTGATTACGGCATCATAAACAGCAAAGCACGTATAACCACAGATACCAACAAGAGGTTCTTTCGTCATTCTGGCTTGCCCAGAATCTTTGATAAGACGAAGGGCTAGTCGTAATGCTTCCCGACCTTTATACACAAGAGCTACTTCTCCTGTATATTTCTTTTGTAAATACTCCTGCAATTGCTCACTATATTTTTGCTCATTTCGGGCAAATACTGCCATGCGAGCAAACTGATAATCATAATTGGAACCAAGCGAGTTAAAAGTAATCATTTTTCTAAATCCTGAGTGATGATAGCCGCTACTTCTTTTTCATGAGTAAATTGTGGTGAATGATGTGCACCGTTAACAATATGCAGACGAGCGTTTGGCAGAAGCGCTTGCATTCTTTCCCCGTCGATAACCGGCGTCACTTTATCATCCTGCCCCCAGATAATAAGCGTAGGAATTACTATTTGTGGAAGTAATGGCGAAAGATCAACTTTGATCAAATTATGCATTGTTTTTCTGACAGCGGGATTTGCCCGATAATAATCATTTTCACGAGCAAATCGATAGAGTAAATACCGTAGATGATCTGATTTATGTAACTTTCTGCCTATTTTTGCAATTGTTTGAAACACCGCCCGTTTAATTTGGAGCAATAGTTCTTTGTGATACAGACCGGCGCTATCAATAAGTACTAGCTGCGCAACTTTTTCTGGATATTTTGCAGCAAAGGAAATCGCAATTCTTCCTCCATTGGAATGCCCAAGTAAGATTACTTTCCCCTTTTCTTTTTCGACACTTTTTTTGAGCCAAGAGACATAGTTATCAAGCGTCCATACCTCTTCCAGAGGTGCAGTGAGTCCAGGAATCTGGAGCATAACAGGCTCAATTCCTTGTTTTTTAAGTAATGTCAGAAATGGCTGCCACTTTTCTGTTGAGTAAGCCCATCCATGTAATACAAATATTTTATATTTTACGTTTTTCATTTTTAGTTTTTATAATCCCCACTTTTTCCTTCGTATTTCCCATACTTTCTCGCGCCTGGCTAGCTTCGCTGCATCTTTTGGATTTGCAAGAAGATGCTCAATGATGCCTTCCATAAACCTTGCTCCCTTAAAAAGGATTGTCTCTCCACCTTCAATATGAGATTGTAAGAAATCAAGTGCTTCTCGTGGGCTGTCAAAAGCATCCATGGAGATCTTTTGCCTATCCAATTGCTGCAAATAAGGATATGTATATCTTCTCACACGTGGCCCAAGAAAAACTATCCTATCAAGATCTACCTTTGAGAGTACTACTGCAAGCTTCTCATGTTGCTCCCTCTCCCCTGCTCCTTGCTCAAGCATATCACCAATCACTGCCCATTTTTTCTTTGCGGCAAATTGCTTATACATGGACAATATTGCTTCCATTGAAGAAAGGTTAGCATTGTAGCAACTATCGATAATGGTAGTTTTTTTGATCCCAGAGAAAAGCGATCCCCTCCCCGGGGGTAGCGTGTAGTGAGCAAACGTTGGGTCAAAATCAATCTTGAAATAGTCTACTGCTTCAATACACATCGCAAGACCAGTAGCAACTACTTCAGGAAGTAATGAGGTGAAGGTATAGCTTTTCTTATTAAGAACAAACGTTGTTCCCGTAGCATCCACATGATACTTGTCCAAAATTTCAGTCTTTTTAATGGCTTTGACTCGTGCTTTTGTACGATTTGTTTGCTGTACTTGCAAGGACGAGTCACCATCAATAACTACAAAATCAGAACAATATGCAAGAAAATACCCAAATTCGTACGCAATTGCTTCTTCAACGGTGGCAAACCTTTTTTCTGTTACTAACGCTTCAAAATTCATCCCATGCGTACGGGAAGTACTCACCCACAGCACAACCTCTGGCTTTAATAATTCCGCAAGGAATTTCCCTTCTCCTGGACGATCACAATCACACTCAACCACAAATATCTTTTCTTTTGGCAATGGAGCAAAAACTTTTAGGGGAGCAAGAAGAAAGAGTTTAATCCATTCAGATTTTAGAAGTGTCTTTCGCTCAAGTCCCAAGATATTAAATGGGATGCCAAAGCTGCTATTTGCATGATGTGAATGCCTTGCTTGCTTGCCAAACTGTGCTTCAAGTAAATGAAAAAGCGTGGTCTTACCATTGGAACCGGTGACGACAATTATGCGTGGATGCCACCTTCGCAATCGAATGGCAGCAAAAAAACGAAAGTACGAAGCTATTGGGAAATAGAAGAGCTCTTTTAGTTTTCTTAGCATACTTTCTATTGTATCAAAAAGATCCCTAATCGTATCTATGCAGCAGAGATAGCTTCTTCACCCTGCATTCTTTCTACATTAAGAAATCTAATTCGATTCCCCTGAAACAGTAAGTCTATCTCCCCAGTTGCTCCGTTACGATGTTTGGCAACAAGAAGTTTGGTCGGAATTAATGGTGTCACCACATCACTATCTGGACGATAGATAAAAGCAACCGCATCGGCATCTTGTTCGATAGAACCTGATTCACGAAGGTCAGAAAGTTGCGGCTTTTTCTCTCCTCGTTGCTCAATTGCACGGGATAACTGTGATGCGCAAAGAACAGGGATGTTTAATTCACGTGCAAGGTTCTTTAACGCCTTGGAGATGAGTGAGACTTCCTGTACACGACTTTCTACTTTTCTTCCTGGATCTATCAACTGCAAATAATCGACGACTAAGAGCGAGAGATTATGCTCCATCTGAAGCCTGCGAGCTTTACTCCGCATTTCAGTCAGCGAAAGTCCCGGCGTATCATCAATAAAAATAGGTGCTTCAGCAAGTTGTCCCATTGCATCAGAGATCTTTGAGAAATCATCTTCAGAAAGCTTCCCTGTTTTGAGCCGCCATGCATCAATATCTGACTGTCCTACAAGCAGACGATCTACCAACTCTTCTTTACTCATTTCAAGGGAAAAGATTCCAACTGCTTGTTTTTCTCTGACGCTTACATGTTGAGCAATATTAAGCATAAAAGCCGTTTTTCCTTGCCCCGGACGAGCTGCGAGGATAATCAAATTACTTTTTTGGAATCCAGAAAGTAATCTATCAAAGTCGACAAACCCTGTTTGCACCCCACGCATCCCTCCCCCATTCTTTTGTAGCTCATCAATTCGGTCAAAACTCTCTGTCAGCGTGTCTTTGATCGCGATAAACCCTCGAGTGATGTGGCCTTGAGAAATACCAAAGATTGAGGATTCAGCCTTATCAATGATTGTCTTTACTTCAACATCATCTTCATACCCAAGCTCTGTCATCTCAACGCCAGCATGAATGAGTGCACGTTTGGTTGATTCTTCTTTGACAATATTGGCATACGTCATGACATTTGCGGCAGTTGGAACCTGCTCAACAAGTTCTGTTATATATGAGGCATCAATTCGTTTTAGTTGCTTATTCTTCTTTAGTTGCTCGGTAAGCGTAAGTGGATCAATAGGCTTTCGCTCTTCATAGAGAATCATCATAGCCCCAAACATTAGACCATTGATATCGCTATAAAAGTCATCAGGACGGAGAATTTCAGAAACATTTACAATCGCATTTTTATCAATAAGGATCGCGCCTAGCACGCTTTTTTCTGCTTCATCATTGTGGGGAAGAGTTTTAATCGCCATAGTGCATCGCAACTCTGATACTATTCAAGTACAATTGTTTCCATTTCAAGTGGGAGTTTTTCAAGGGTCGTTTGATATTTTGCAATGGTCTGTGATTTCTCTTTAGGAAACACTTGATTTACCGTTGCTGCTTTTGGTCCATAAAAGACAAGGGCATTGGAGGCAAGTGATGTCAAAAACGACGCGTTCTCTTCTGTCGTACAGTACGCAATGATGATATTTTGTTCTTTTAGTTTGGTCTGTAACGACTGAATTGCTTGCAAATTCCCAACTGCAATGGAAACTCCATCAAGAATCATACTATAAACGGTTGTATCACCACCACGGATCCCGGTAATCTTGACCCCTCGTAGTTCATAGTCGCCCGGACCACTAAGCACAATACTATCTTCATTATCGATTACAGCTTGCATAGCTGGAGCAAAAAGGAAGGTGCCATTTGCTGCTTTGTCCGTTGCATTGACGCTAAAAACTGCTTGTTTGCCCTTGAGTCGCACGCCTTCTGATCCTAATGCAATAATTTCCATGTAAACCATACTAACATAGCTATCTTTCCTTGACAAGGGTTGGCTTTTTGAGTATGATTGCGCTGTGAAAGCAGAAAAAGTTGTCCTCTCATTTATTGCTATTCTTGTCGGTCTGGTAGCTGCCGGTGGAGCATTTTACTTTTACCAGATGACCAGGACGCTTCCAGCAGGAGAAGATAATCCTATTACAACAACCAAAACAAAGATAACCCCCTCACCTACTCCAGATAAAGGTAATATTTTGACAATTAATTCTCCAAAAGAGGAAGAGGTTTTTGATAAAAAAATTATTACGGTAAATGGTAAAACAGCAGCCGATGCAACGGTTATTGTTACCGCTGAAGCCGTTGACCAAATCGTGAAGCCATCAACAGATGGAAGCTTCTCTTTGACACAGACGATCCCCGATGGTACGACTATTATCTATATTACTGCTATCTTCCCAAATGGTGAAGAAAAACAAATTGCAAAAACAGTTACCTATACTAGTGAGACGTTTTAAAACATAGTTATGAAAAACATTCGTTATTTTTCTCTTATTGTTACCCTTATACTTACAGCTCTCATGCCAAGTGCTACTTTCGCGGCAGCACAAGCACCAACAAATGAACCTGCCGGAGAAACGACAAGTAATAAACTTGACAGTCAAATTAGTAATCTTAAAGAAAAAATAGCTTCCCGAGTTTCTGAACTTAACCTTGTCGAAAAGAGAGGCATTATAGGTACGGTCGAAGAAGTATCAGGCAACCAAATCACTATTATTGATATCGAAAATAAAAAACGTTTTATTGATGTCGATGAGCTTACTAAATTCACTTCCTCAGGAGCTGGAGCATTTGGCCTTTCAGATATTAAAAAAGGAACCAAAATAAGTGCCTTAGGTCTCTACAATAAACAGTCCAGACATCTTCTTGCTCGTTTTATCAGATTGTCTATTGATCCAACGATCATAACGGGAGCAATAGCTGCAATTGATAAGAAAAACTTTGTTATCACGATTAAGACTCCTGAGAACAAAGAGCAGAAAATTGATGTCAGCACGATCACAAAAATCTATGAGTACAGTGCAGAAGATCTAGTTAAAGCTGGTTTCTCAAAGCTCACTGTCGGACAGCGGATTATTGCTATCGGATTCCCAGACAAGACAGATCCATCGCTCATTGTCACAAGCAGATTAACATTCTTCCCTGAGTTGCCAGCTCATCCTGGGATTTCTTTGGAAACAGAAACTTCTTCACCGGCAGCCAATTAATCTCGTATGACAACACGAATACGAAAGCTTCAAGCTACCCTTCGAGAAAACGCTTTTGATGCTGTACTTGTTTCTTCATATGCCAATGTTGTGTACCTGACAGAATTTGCAGGGAAAACATTACAAGAGCGTGGTGACGCATTTCTCTTGATTACACAAGACGAGCAGTTTTTTTTGACCTACCCTCTGTATGCTGACGCTGTAAAAAAGCATCTTGGAGAATATCAGTTCCTTCCCATTTCCAGAGCACGCCCCCTACCCTTGACCCTTACTGAAATCGTTGAAAAGAAAAAGTTACAAAAGATTGCCTATGAAGCGTTTGATCTACGAGTTGCTGAATTACAAAATATAACCAACATGCTAAGCAAAAAGCTTTTTGTTCCGGCTGACGTGGTCTCACCTCTCCGATTGATAAAAACATCTCAGGAGATAGTAGCAATCCAAGAGGCATGCCAAGTAGAAGATCAGGTCTTCTCCCAGATACTTCCAAAGATTACCGAAAAGACAACTGAAAAAATGCTGGCAGCAGAGATTGATTTTGCCATTAAAAAACTTGATGCTGAGATAGCGTTTTCTACCATCGTTGCCTTTGGTGGGAATGCCGCATTTCCACACCATGTTCCAAGTAAACAAAAGGTTAAAAATGGAGATTGTATTTTGATGGACGTTGGGACAAAAGTTGCTAACTATTGCTCAGATATGACCCGTACGGTTTTCTTTGGTAAAGCTTCTCTCCATGACAAAAATGTCTATCAGACAGTCCTTGATGCTCTGCAGAAATCTACCGAATTTATTCAAAAAAAACTGCTACTCAATGAATCAATCAAAGCAAATGAGGTTGATCAAGTAGGACGTGATTATATTGTTGAGAAAGGCTATCCCCCATTCCAACATATGAGTCATGGAATTGGTATCGATGTCCATGAAGCACCCGTTTTTTCTGCACAACTCGAAACGTTACTTGAAGAAAATATGGTCTTTACTATTGAACCAGGGATTTATTTGGTAGATGATATTGGAGTACGAATTGAAGATGTCTTTACTATTCAGAAAAATAAACTTGTTCAGTTAACTACATCCTCAAAAGATCTCATCGAAATTTAGCATATCTTGATATCAAAAGGCACGTACAAAGAGCTATAAATTATAGTATAATATTGAGGTGATTAAACAACAAATAAACATTGTGAAGGGAGGAAATTTCGATGTCAGGACCTGAAGGAGGTTCACAGCAACCCACACCTGAATTACCTAGTCACGAGGAAACTCCTAAAAAGGCCTCTAATGAAAATGCAGCTGTAAGCAATGCATTAGATCAAGCAGCCACATTAGGCACTCCTCCAGGGGAAATACTCGAATCTCTCGCGAAAGGTGACTTTAATCAGAAAAATCCGGAATCTGAACAGGCTCCGTCTTCAGGAAAACAAGAGACGGATAATTCGCCAGTAACCTCAGAAAATAAGAATAGTAAACCCGACTTTCAGACAGAAGACGATGTTTTTGCGGCTTTCAGGAAAGGAGAACTAACCAAAGATGAAACAACTGTAGCATTACAAAGAATAAAAGATACAGAGAACAATAACGCTTCACCTCAATCCACAAAGGAAGGATCTATTACCGATGAACAGACACAGACCTCTCCGCAAGCTGAAGAGCTTGCTGAAGAAGCTGAAAGATATCTACAGACGGGAGAAAATCCTAAACCTGGGGAGCCTGCTCCAAAAGAACTAACTGCTGAACAGCGGCACATCAAGGGAGTTGTGGAAAAAGAATTAGAAGCCAAAGGATTGAATCCGTATCTTTCTGCAAGCGAGAAACAAAAAGTAATAGATTATTTTTTGGCAAATCCAAATGGAACACTTGCCATAGCAATTAGTAAAGGTCCTAAAGAATTCTCTACAGCAGTAGACGGACAAATGAGGGGAATAAATGATAGGATACAAGGAATCATGAATAAAGGAGCTGCAATGACTGAAGATGAACGAACAGAACTAACATCAAAAATAACACTTCTTGGTGCACTAAAAGCATTAACGATTGCAGTACTACAAGCTACTGCAGCTGCACTTGCTCCCAAACAACCTGTAACGAAATAGAATAGATCCTTGACTTTACCAAAGTAAAGCGATATAATCACTTTATCTTAGTAAAGTATGCTTACCTTTTCTGAAAAAATTGGCAAAGAATTATATAAAGCAATTCTTTCTCTTGAGACAGAAGACGAATGTAAAAAGTTCTTGCGGGATCTGCTTACTGAGGCTGAAATTAAAGAATTTGCGAATCGTTGGCGAGTCGCCCAGATGCTGGATCAAAAGATCCCCTATCAAACGATAGAAAAAGAAACAGGCATGAGCAGTACAACGATTGCAAGAATTAATAAATGGTTAACTGAAGGCAAAGGTGGTTATCGTCTTGTCCTAAAGAAACAAAAGGGAATATAAATTAACTGTCATCCCGGACATGATCCGGGATCCACAATATTCTGGATTCCTGCTTCCGCAGGAATGACAAATTTTATTTGCAACACTATGAAAAAAAGTAACATAAATGCACAAAACCATCATCACACGCCTCTTTCGGTGGTGTGATTTTGTGTGTAAAAACAAGAAGAATCAAACCGCCGACAAGGGCGGTTTTTTTATGCCTGCCTGCCGGCAGGCAGGGAGATAATTATGAAAGAAACAATAACAAATACCATTAGTCCTTCTATCGGACAAGAAGTAGCACTGAAAGCTTTACAAGTATCTACGGGGGCTTACGTCGGTTTTGTCGCAGGAAAGGAGAAAGATGAAAAATAACCAACAATCAACAACAGCAATAGCTTCTCTTCTAAGACCAGGAGAAAATGACACCGCCCTTATTTTAGGTATAGTTTATTCTGACAAAAAACGGAGAGAAATTAATGATTTGATATTGGATGAATATCCAAACGTTGAACAAGTCGGCTTTATAAATAATGATG
Source organism: Patescibacteria group bacterium (assembly GCA_038063415.1). GTDB lineage: Bacteria > Patescibacteriota > Microgenomatia > Levybacterales > UBA12049 > JBBTVD01. Next base: position 18,992 of record JBBTVD010000009.1, on the reverse strand, counting down.
CAAATAAGGCTGAACTGATAATGGCAGGAGAAGAATTTTGTGCAAATGCTACTCGATGCGCAGCGTACGAAATACTTGAGGGCAAACCAGGAGATATCTTAATTAAGGTTTCGGGTGTAAATAAAAAACTAAAAGCTGGCATAAGATCAGATGGCGAAGCTTATGCGCAAATCCCAATCTTTGCTGATCCCAAAAAGATCATGTCAGATCAAAAATATTCTGGGAACTTTATCGTTGAAATGGAAGGGATTGTTCACTATGTAGACTTTTCTTCTTCTATTCAAGGGCTTACCTCTGAGCAAATTAAAGATAAAGGGCTGAAAGAAATTAAAAAACTTGGTTATGATCAAGCCCAAGCTGTAGGATATATTTTTGCTCAAAAAGAAGGCGATAGCTATACAATTGCTCCGATTGTGTATGTACGAGAGATCCAAACAACTTTTTTTGAAACAGCCTGTGGAAGTGGAAGTATGGCGGTAACAATGGTTGAAGCCCTGAAAACCGGTAAATCTATTACAGAACTTGCAGTTATTCAACCATCAGGGTTAGTCATTAAGGCATCCGTTTTCTTTGATAAAAAGAACTTTGGGTATGCTGAAATAAGTGGACCAATTAAAAGATTACCAAAAAATACTCGGGACTTAGAGAAAACAATGGTTCGGTATCAAGATTTGCAGCCAATTAAAACCAAAGATAACAAAGATGGCTGGATAAAGATAGATCAGGATCAAATTTCTACTGAATACATGCCAGGAATGGATGATATGAAAAGTATCACTGGTTCACAGATCATCGTACGTGAAAAAATCTATAACATGCTGCTACAAGCCCAGAAACAGCTTAAAAAAGTAAATAAAAATTATACACTTGTTATTACATATGGATATAGAAACCTCGAAATACAGAAGAGGAAATTTCTTCAAGAGTTAAAAAATATTGATTCATTTTTTGAAAATCCTATCGATATGTACGAAGAGGTTCACCGCTTTATTGCCGTACCTACTGTTGCAGGACATCCAACAGGTGGCGCAATTGACATCGTTATCAAAGATGAAAAAACAAATAAGATACTAGATTTTGGATCAAAACAATATGACTATTTGATAAAAGACTGTTATGTTTTTACTGACTCTATTTCATCTGAAGCATCTAATAACCGTATGCTTTTAAGGCAATTACTAACTGATGTAGGTTTTTCTCCTTTTGATGGTGAATGGTGGCATTTCTCGTATGGTGACCGTGAATGGGCATATTATTATAAAGAACCTTATGCCATTTATAACCAGAAAGACTATGATGAGGTGAGAAAATTATTATGAAAAATAAACAACAAGATTTAGTAATTATTGGTGGTGGCATCATGGGACTTATGACTGCGTATTATGCGTCTCGTTTTGTGAAGAACATTACGATTATTGAAAAACGAGTTATTGGCAGCGACAATAAAGAAGCTTCGTCATTTAGTTTCACACGATCAATCCGTAACGATTATCTAGATCCTCTCTATGCAACAATGTCGTATGAAGCACAGCTACTTTGGAAAGAGCTCGAAGCAAAGTCTAAGGAGAAATTCTTTATCGATTGTGGTTGTCTCAATCTCGCAAAGAAATCAATCACTCCAAATATGAAAGAAACGTATGCAGAGCAAAGCTTCCAAAATATAAAAAATCTTAAATTTGCCACAAAAAAATTTGGTACAAAAGCATTACAGAAACGTTTCCCGCAATTTGAGGTAGACATGGCCTATCTTGATGTTAAAGCAGGATTTCTTTATCTGCCACCGATAACTGATCTCTTGCTCCAAATACTAAAAGAAAGAAATGTGCAGATAAAAGAAATTACTGAAATTATTAATGTAGAAGAAACAGCTAAAGAGGTTTGCATAACAACAACAGAAGAACTACTAACAAGCAAAAAGGTTGTCATAACAGCCGGAAGATGGGCAAATGACGTACTGGGGTTACTCAAAAAGAACACCCTCTCCTTCCCTATTACCCCTGATAAACCACAAGAATGCAAATATTTTTACCCTAATAAGAACCAACAATCATTATTTATGCCAGAGCACTTTCCTGTCTTTGCTTACCTGGATATTGGCATCTACGGCCACCCTATTTTTGATAAGGAAAAAGGTGCAGTAAAAATTGGTTATTATAATCCACCAGATTTTAATAAAAAGAAAAGCAGCATTACATCAATTAATGATTTTATTAACGAATGTTTACCAGCATTAAAAAATGTCCGCTCAGAAAAAGTTATGGACGCAGATCAATGTTATTACGATTTAGTAAGCGATGATAATTTTATTCTTGGTAAACTTCCAAACTATCAAAATATTTCTGTCGGGACAGGCTGGCGAGGAACAGGATATAAATTTGCTCCGCTTATCGGGAAGATCCTTGCACAATTAGCACTGCAAAATGGCACAGTCTACAACATACAGCAATTCTCGCCCGAAAGGTTTGTAAAATAATATGAAAAAGCAAATAAAAGTAAACAAAGTAGGCATTTTAGAACGGCTTGAAAAGGATATTGTGCTAGGAGCGGAAGGGTATGTTTTTGAATTAGAAAAACGAGGATATATTAAAGCGGGCCCATATATACCAGAGGTGGTCCTAGACTTTCCAGAAGCCGTCACAGAACTACACAGAGAGTTTTATCGAGCGGGGTCAGAAGTAATGGTCGCACTCACTTACTATGCCAGCAGGAATCAGCTCCAAACGCTTGGAAGAGAAAATGAACTAGAAAAACTTAATAGACAGGCAGTTCGAATTGCTAACAAAACAGCTAAAGAATATGGCGGGTTAGTTGCAGGAAATATCAGCAATACCTGGATGTATGATTCAAGTAATAAAGAAGCCTCTACAAAAATCGTTCGTAAGATGTATCAAGAACAGCTCAAGTGGGCTTCCGAAGAAGGCGTTGATTTTGTGATTTCTGAGACAAATGATTTTCTTGAGGAAGCACTTATTGCACTGGAAGTGATTAAAGAGTTTGGACTTCCAGCAATGGTAACATTGGCAAGTGTCCAAAAAGATAAAACCCGTGATGGGTACGATTATGTTGAAGCCTGCAAAATTTTGGAAGCTAATGGTGCAGATATTGTCGGTCTTAATTGTGATAGGGGTCCGGCAACAATGTTTCCAATTATCGAGAAAATACGACAACAAGTAAGCTGCTCCGTGGCAATGCAGCCTGTTCCATTTAGAACGTCACAAAAATATCTTACCTTTGAATCAATGCAACAAAACGGTAAAGGTGCCTATCCTATTGCTCTTGAACCATTTCAGCTAGATAGATTTGCAATGGCTGCTTTTGCAAAAAAAGCAAAGCAAATTGGAGTTAACTACATCGGAGGATGTTGTGGAAATACACCAGCATACACACGGGCAATGGCAGAAGCATTGGGCAGAACTGTCACGGCAAGCAGGTATTCTCCAGCGATAGAGCTCCACCCTATGGCAAAAGAGGAAAGAAGAAAAAAAGATACAGAATTTGTGGACGATTGGCAATTAGTATGACAGAAGCAGCTATCCTATTACTCTTATTTTTTACTGTAAAAGGAATACTTTCCCTTATTGGGATTTCATTTCTTATCAAGCTAATTAAAAAACTGAGGAGGAAAAAGTATGAAACCAATTGAACTAACCGATACAACCAAAATACCTTATTTGTTTGCAGATAAAGTGACAACGAAAAAGGATGTCATTCGTACAAAACGCTTGTTAAAAAAAGTCTATACATATATGCTTGAATTTAAAGATGTTGAGACACCTCCAAGCTCTATTTCAAATATAACTAAAAGCAAAAAACGTTGCAGAATTATCATGTATGACTACAAAAAACTCATAAAACAAAGAGAAATGCACGTTGTCATTTTTTGTGGTAATCAACGAAAGAATCTCTCTAAAGAATTTTTAAAGGAATATTTTAACGTTGATTGGGAAATAGTAGCAAGTATGCAAGAAAGTAATACATTTCTTTGTTATGCATCGCAGGAACTAGCTGATGGTAACTGGTTTAATTTGGTGCTTTTTACAGAACTTGCAGGGAAAGTACATGTCACATCCAAAGAGAAACATAGCTATGCTGCATACACGCTTGCGCAAAAAAAGTTCTCTTGGGTTCGATTACACAACGCTACTCTTTCACAGGGTCTTCAAGACTACCAAAATATAGAGTTCACCAAGACAAGCTACTACAACTTTGACAGTATGTGGTTTGCAAAAAGACTGTATCAATAAAGAAAGTATGGTATTATATGACTAGTATGCAAGTACAAACACTCAAAGGCTTTCGAGACTTTTTGTCACTCGAAGCCAGAAAAAGACAATATATTATTACCACCTTAAAAGGGGTGTTTGAACGCTATGGATTTGAGCAAATGGAAACTCCAGTGCTTGAGTATGAAGAACTGCTGGCCGGTAAATACGGCGAAGAGGGAGAAAAACTGATGTATCGCTTTGAAGATCAAGGCAAGCGCCGCGTTGCTATGCGCTATGACCAGACTGTCCCACTGGCTCGAGTGGTTGCGCAATACAAAAATGACCTCCCTACTCCTTTTAAACGCTACCAAATCCAACCTGTTTGGCGTGCAGACAAACCACAAAAAGGACGCTATCGTGAATTCTTCCAGTGCGATATCGATACCGTAGGCGTTGATTCAGCGCTGGCTGATGCTGAGATTATTGCAACAGTAGCAACAGCCTACCAAGCTCTCGGTTTTACGAATAGCAAAATCCTCATCAACGATCGAGCTGTTTTTAAAAACCTCCCAGCAGCCGCAATTACCGTTATTGATAAACTCAAGAAGATTGGCAAAGAAGGTGTCTGGAAAGAGTTAATCGATAAGAATCTTGTCGGGTCACTCGAAGAAGCAAAGATTGTCCTTCAAGAACTACTTGATAGTCAACCTACTGAACGCTTAGTTGCAATTATTGAAGCCCTTGAATCATTTGGAGTCAATACGGATATAATCGAATTCTCCCCTACTCTTGCTCGAGGACTCGACTACTATACAGGACTTATCTTTGAGATAGAGACACCAGATTACCCACATGGCTCTCTCTGTGGTGGTGGAAGATACAACAATCTTATCGGGATGTTTGCTGGAGAGCAAATTCCAGCAGTTGGTCTTGCGGTAGGTTTTGATCGAACCCTTGAAGCCATGGATGCTCTTAATCTCTTCCCTACTGATCTGGCAGGCTCGACGACAAAGGTGTTGGTTACAATCTTTGGTGAAGAGTTCAAAGCAAGCTCGATTGAAATCTGTTCTCGACTTCGCTCCAACAATATTGCGACTGAAATATATCTTGGTGATATCAAGGCAAAAAATCCTCTCGAGAAACAACTCAAGTATGCCAATCAAAAGAATATCCCCTATGCTATTATCATCGGTGCTGATGAAATGAAAACAGGAACAGTAATGCTTAAGAACCTGCAAAAACGTGAGCAGAAGCAAATAAAACTGGAAGAAGCAATAATAGAGCTTGACAAATAAATATTATAGGTCTATAATGCATGTATGAGAACAGTAGAAGCAGCTAAACCTAGTGGATTATCTAGAGAATCGGGGACTCCTGTTGAAAAGCCACGGGCAAGACATCGAAGAAGAGAAAACCTTCTGCAAAGAATCCAAAGATTTCGAGCGGAAAGACGAAGCCGTAGAACATCTGATGCGTTTAATGAAACAGCAACGGTAGCTCAACCAACTGAATCTGTTGTCGCTATTCCAGCTGAGACTCCCGCTCAACTACGTGAATTAAGACCTGGTGAGCTATTTGTTAATGCAAAAAATGGAACAACATCTGAGGGTAGACGAGGAAGAGTAGTAAGACCAATAACGGTAAATCCAAATACTTTATCGACCGAAGCAGGTCGTTTTTCTGCAGAGCCCACTTCAGCAGTCACCATAATCAATTTTAGAAGAACCCTCGATCCAAATAGGGATCAAAGTACAGTAACAGTAGAACCTCCTCTTCTTCGAAGAGCCTCTACTCAAGATGCATTTAGAAGAAGAGCTGCCTAAAGTTTTTTCTCCCCCCTTGCTCTCCCCCCTCAATTTCTGCTAGATTAAATAGTATATGTCTGATCAAGCAGCACAGCAAGCTCCACCACCACCGCCACCAGTTGATCCTGCAGCCCTTGCAAAAGATCAAGCACAAATTGATCAAGCAGCACAAACCACCAAAGATAAACTTTTGGACGAGCCAGCACTTGCCCAGAAGCTTGCTCCAACACCTGATATGCAAGCTATTGTTGTCGATGTTGAGAAGGATCTACTTGCTGAAATCATGAAAAACCTCAGGGAAAATACCATCACTCCACAAGATGCACAAGAAGTTGCCAAAGAATTCCTGGCGCTTCTCCCCATGCAAGACAAACATGACTTACTTACGAAGTTACGCAACCTCAGTACAGAGAATCGCGAAGTCACGGGAGTCTACCTCAAATATGCTAAGCCCTTTGAAGATGAGGAACGTAAAGAAAAACTCCATCTGATGAGTGAACATATTAAAAACGGAGCTATTGAAGAAGCCCTTGCGGTCGCGAAAGGAGATAAATAATGGCACAAGAAGATGGAGCAAGCCCAGGTGCACCTTCTGTTGAAGGAGGGATAAAGGTAGACGTTATTGACAAACCTGCTGATAGACCAAGAGATACAGATGTGGGTGGTATTCGCGTTGACCGTATTATGGATGCTCCTCGTCCTGATGGTACGCAGAGTATGCTGGAGGATGTTGCGGCAGGAGATGACATCTCGGTTGCTGGTGTAGATCTGAGCCAAAGACCTGATGCTGCAGGAGATGCAATTTCCGTTGACGGAGTCGATGGTAATCAAGCAGATACAGAAGGAACAAGTGATCAAGTAGGCTCATCGCCTTCTGAACCAACAGCGCAAAGAACCGATCAAGATCTTACTGCTGATACGGGTGATGATAACCAGGTAGATCAAACAGCCAAAGGAAGACATAGAGACCCAAATAAAGGAATCCTCAATAAAGTCAAAAACGGTGCAAGTAAGGTAGCTGCGATTCCAGGCAAAGTACGTGCTTGGAATCAAAACAGACTAAACGGAAGAGACGCGTATTCTGCCAGAGGGATGGGTGCAGGGACAGAAGCTTCAGCTCCCTCCCCTACAACGACAGAGACTCAAGGACCTACTACTGCAGAAGCACCTGAACAGACAGCACCTAGCGCAGCAGAAAATCCCGTAGATACTACAGCAGCAGCAACTGATACCGTAGAACCAGGCACTATCCGTGTTGATTCAGTTGCTCCTGAAGCGACTGTGAATGCAACCCAACCAGCTGAAGCTGATCCGATACAAGTCGATGTGATAAACAATGGTCCAGAAGCAGCACAAGCAACAAGTGGAACAGAAGCTGCTGCAGGGACAACTACACCTGATACAACAGTTGATACGAACCAACCAGCTGAAGCAACCCCAGCAAATGCTACGGGAGCTGAGCAAGCTACAGAATCCACGGATGGGGCACCTGCTAGCGATTTTACAGAAATAAGAAAAGCTCAGATCGATGCAGAGAGAGCCACAAATGGAGGAACTATTCCAGATAGCGATAGAACCACCCCTGCATCAGAGTTGGATGCTCGAAGAGAAGCCGCAGTAGCAACCCCTGAAGCGACTGCTGAAGCAGAGCCTCTAACTGATGTCCAAAAGAAAGATAAAGCTATGGTAGAGCTGGGGGCGCAGTTAGCAAAGTCAGGTGTTACAAATTCTGAGAAAATTCTTGAAATTGCTGCAAGCACGGACCGCAACCTCAGCGCAGATGATATTAAAGAACTGACAGAAGGCTTTAAATCTAAGGCTGAAGGATCAACCGCTGCTACAGCCGCTGAAGCTGGTGGTGAAGCAAGAGATCCACAAGAGCTGGTAGATTCTCTACTCAATGAAGAACCTGTAGAAATGGATGCTGAGGCTCGTGGAAAAGCAATGGGAGAAATCGGTGGCAAGCTTGCAGCACTTGGTCTCAAGGATGAGCAGATAAGGACTATCGCTGACGCACTTGCAAGAGAACCACTTGCCTTGGCTGCTATGCAAAAACTTCTCCCGATGCTCAGTCAACAACCAGGGCAAGAACAAAATCCAGCTATGAAGGCATTCCTTAATGCCCTTAGAACCACTGCAGATAGCACCACAGCTCCAACGTCAGCAGGAGAAACAGAAGCAGACAAAGAAGCTTCAAAAATAGCCAAAGCACTCCTTCTAATAGTAACGGCCGTTGCCGCTGGAGGAGTTATGTTAGTTGCTCAGGGAAGCAAACAAGCAGCTAGAAATACCGCAGCTTGAAAAAACTCACAAGATCAGCCACAATAAGCTATCCTGTATGAAACTATCTCGAGTGCAAATTGCGATTTTATTTCTCATTATTGCCAATATCATCTGGGGGGCTACTGCACCAATCTTTAAATGGGCGCTCCAGGACATTGAACCATTCCTCTTTGGCTTTCTAAGGTTCCTTCTGAGTGCGCTGATACTTCTCCCCTTTACGATTCACCATCTCAAAATTAAGAAGAAAGACATTCCCCTCCTCCTTTTTATTGCCATCATTGGTCTTGGACTTCGTATTGCCTATGATCTTTTTGGACTCATATTAAGTCCCAGTGTCAATGCGCCAATTATTTCTTCGGCTGCACCTATTTTTATCCTTATCGGCGGCATTTTCCTTTTTCGGGAACGAGCGACAAAAAAAGTCTTTTTTGGAGGGGTGCTTAGTCTTATCGGCGTGCTTGTCATTGTGCTTCAGCCTGTTTTTGAACAGGATATCAGACAGTCTCTGCTTGGAAACATTTTTCTGATTATCTCGGCAGGACTCATGGTCATGTATACCCTTTTTCTCAAACAACTCACTCCGTCGTATAGGACGGTTACCTTGCTTTTTTGGATTTTTCTCATCGCTGCTTTTACTTTCTTCCCGTTTGCCTATATCGAGACACTGAGATCTGATACAGGCTTTACGATAAATACACAAGGGTTACTTGGCATTATCTTTGCTGTACTTTTTACGACCTGTATCGCTTACTGGATGGAAACCTATGCCATCAAACATATCAATGTGAGTGATGTAGGACTTTTTACCTATATGGATCCGTTCATAGCGATAGCCATTGCCCAACCTCTTCTCGGAGAGACTATCAATAGTACCTTTATTTTGGGTGGAGCATTAATTTTCTTAGGTCTTTTTATAGCAGAGAATAGGATTCATTACCACCCAATACATTTATTGCATCCTAAATATAAGAAACATCTCGCTCTTGCTGAAAACGAGGAGACAACAGACAAATTACCCCCGCAAAAGCCATAACTTCCCTCCCCTTGTCAATAAGGCAAGATTTCGGTATAATAGCTACATGAAAACGAATATTCATCCACAATACTTTGATGACGCGGAAGTTGTGTGTGTTTGTGGTAACCGATTTACTATCGGTGCAACCCAAAAGACTATCCATGTTGAACTGTGCAGCAAGTGTCACCCGTTCTATACTGGTGAACAGCGTTTTGTGGATACAGCTTCACGTATTCAGAAATTCCAAACGAAACAAAGCAAGGCTACTGATTTCCAGGTAGTTAAGAAAAAGAAAATTGAAGAAAAAAAGAAAGCATCACAAGCTCCAAAGTCACTTCGCGAAATGCTGATGGGCATTAAGTAGCTACACAGAATCCGTCATCCTGGAGAGGCAGCGACCTCGATAGGATCCGTATACAAAGATTCTATCACTTCGTTCCAGAATGACATCTATACAATGAACGACTACCGACTTACACAAATCCAGGAGCTTGAAGAAAAAATTGCTGAAACAGAAGTTCTTTTGGAAGATCCTTCCCTTGCAGAACTTGCAAAAGAAGAACTGGAAGAATTAAACCAGCAAAAACAACTCCTTGAAGAAAGTATTAAAGAATCCCAAACAAAGCAAGAAGACAACTTTGATAACCGTAATATCATCCTTGAGTTAAAAGGAGCCGCTGGTGGAGACGAAGCAAAACTGTGGGCTGAGGAATTACTCAGAATGTATACTCGAGCAGCACAACTCAAAGGGTTTACTGTTGAACAACTTGAAGAAAATGTCATCAAAATAGCTGGCTACCCCGGACAAAACCCCTTTGGTACCTTCAAATATGAAGCCGGAGTACACAGAGTGCAACGCATCCCAGCAACTGAGAAACGTGGACGAGTACACACTTCTACAGCAACCGTCTCTATCTTGCCAGAGCTTGAAGATCTTGATTTACATATTAATCCCGATGATATCGAATTTGAGGCTTTTCGATCAGGTGGACATGGTGGACAAAACGTCAATAAAGTTTCGACTGCTGTCAGAATTAAGCACGTTCCCAGTGGTATTGTCGTTACTACCTCTGTTGAACGATCTCAAAGTCAAAATCGTGAAATTGCCATGCAACTGCTTCGCGCAAAGTTGTGGGAAATGGAGATTGCCAAGCGAGATGAGCAAATATCATCACTTCGATCTACCCAAGTTGGCCGTGGTGATCGATCAGAAAAAATTAAAACATATAATTTTCCACAAGATAGACTGACAGATCATCGACTAAATAAATCATGGAAAAATCTACCGGGGATTTTGAGTGGAGAAATACCAGAAGAACATCCTGAAGACGAAGAGTAAACTATCCACAAGCGACAGTCCCATTCCTATTAACTAGCAAGAAATAGGAAGATAAAAACAAAAATTAAGAGTCCTCCTCCTGTAATGATAAGGAAGTCACTTTCTCCAACATAGCCGACTACTTTCTTTCGCTTTTTGACTGCTACCTTGGGAGTTGTTCCTTTCTTTTGTTTTTTCATAGATCACCTCCAATCCAAGAGATTATCTATTATCATACACTATATGAAGAGGGCGATGTCAAGTATTTTCTCTGTCATTCTGAGTGAGGATCTTAATAACTAGTACTGAACAAAGTACATGATGTTTGCTTTTTTCTGTATGCCTTCAAGCCATGTTCGTACTTTTTCGTTAAGCTTCTGTTGGTTCAGCTGTTCTTTGACTGAAGCCTTCAAGGGATTCTCGTCCTGATCAGCAGGAAGCATTTCTTTGTTTTCTTCAATATATTTATTGATCTCTTCGTCAGTTATTTTGATATCTTTCCCAACGATCTTGCCTACCAATTTATCCAAACGAATAAGTTCCCTGAGATCTTCTTTTGTCATTCCCTGGATAGCAAGAACATCGTCAATTTTTTGTCCTTGTTTTGCAAGCTGAGATTCAACTTTTTTGATTTCGTCATCAATCTCTTTTTCAGTAACACTTACTTTCTGTTTCTGTGCTTCTTGCTCAATAAGATTATTTCTGACAAGTGTTTCAAGAGCTTGTTTGCCACTTTGCTTTTCTGCTTCGTTTACAACAGACATTCTACTAATTGGCTGACCATTGACAACTGCTGCTACAAATAAACCTCTAAAGAAATACAGGAATGCGCCAACAAGCACAATTACTCCGATCAAAATAACATGAGATTTACGAAGCTTAAATGCTGAAGTTGCTGTTTTTGTATTTTCTTGTTTTGCGGGTTCGACTTTCTTTTCTTCAACCATTTTTTCTTTTTTAACGCCTTTGGTTGCTAGTGCTTCCTGTACTTTTGGAGCTACTTTTACTGAAGTGGCTGTCTTAGTAACCTTTTTTGCAGACTTTGTAGCCTTTTTTGGCGCTGATTTAATAGTTTTCTTTGTTGCCATGGCTTATATTATAATCGCAACCCTTCTCATTTTGCAAGTGGCATTTTTGGAAAAGGGCTACTCATGAACCTTTTCTAGAATTGCCGCTACATCAATAGCTTCATTATCTCTATACAAGGTCATGGCTATAGTGTCACCAATCCTTTTCTTGCTAATAATTGCAGTCAGTTGTGTCGACTCACTAAGCCTTATACCATCAAGTTTGGTTATAATATCTCCTCGTTGCACGCGAGCTTTGTCAGCTGGCGAACCAGGCAACACTTGTTGGATATATGCTCCTTCAGGAATTTCGTTGAGTACAGCAAGGTCTCGAGTTATCACTTTGTACGATACTCCCAGGTATGCCCGATCAAATTGTCCTGTTTCGTTAAAGTTCTTCAGAGAATCTTTAATGGTATTGATAGGAATGGCAAAGCCGATATTTTCTCCATCTGCCGATACTGCGGTATTTACCCCAATTACCTGTCCTGAGGAGTTTAACAATGGTCCTCCACTATTTCCCGGGTTGATAGCTGCATCAGTCTGTATCACGTTATCGAGACGTTCTACAGAGCCCTCAAAAGGGCTTCCCGTAGTAATCCCCCGCCCAAGCCCAGAGATTACGCCAGTTGTCACGGTATTACGAAATTCTCCAAGAGCAGTTCCAATGGCTACGACATATTGTCCAGCTTCTAACTTACTTGAGTCTCCGACAGGCATCGCTTGCAGTGTATTACCTCTATGCTCTGCGGGATCTATCTTTAAAATGGAAATATCATTGAGTGGATCACGATACATATTTTTGACAGTGTATTTTTTATCATCATTGGAGATCACTACGTATTGTCCCTCACTATCTGCCACGACATGCTTGTTGGTCACGATAAGTCCATCTTTTTCGATAATAAAGCCGCTACCGATACTCTGAGGCTCCTCAGGAATCTCTTGTTGTGGAGTTTCAAAAAATGAAAATGATCCAAAGTTTTGCATGGTGTTAAACCTTGCGGTATTTTCATCTGCAATTGTTACGACTGATGGAGCAGATTTTTTGACAATATCGACGGTAATAGACTCTTCAGAAACAATCTTTATCTTTTCACTCTCTTGGGGCAATAGATTTCCTCTTCCTCCCAAAGCAGGAGTATACTTTTGAATTGTAGTAACGAGTAACCACCCAACGAGAATAATAAAAAGAAGAACGACTAATTTTCTCATTCTGGAGTCATTGTATGAGAAAAATCTGAGAAATTACTGAAAACAGCAAATCGTCATCCTGGTAAGCATAGCGCATCCAGGATCTTAAAAGAATGGATTCTGGACAAGCCAGAATGACGAATAAAATAAGTTAATTTTCCCCATCGAGTAAGGTTTCAATTGCCTTCTCAAGTTGTGCGTCATGTTCTGGATTTTCTTTGTCGACAGCTACTTCAACATCTGGCTTCAGGCCGTTTTTGTGTACCCAGATTCCCTCTGGTGTCAGCCATTTCGCGATCGTTACATGAAGACCTGATCCTCCACCAAGATCTTCTGCCTGTTGAATAGTCCCTTTACCAAAGGATGTTTCACCGACCAAAAGGGCACGATTATGATCACGAAGTGCTCCAGCAACAATTTCGCTTGCCGATGCTGATCCTTTATTGATGAGGACAACAATCGGGACATCCGTAAGTAAGCCATTGCCACTCACGGGGAACTTAGTCTGTTCAGCGTTTTTGTCTTCTTGCATGACCGCTGTACCATCAGAAACAAATTCTGATGCGATGTAGACCGCATCACCCAAATAACCACCGGGGTTATTTCGTAGGTCAAAAACTACCCCTTTAATATTTGGATCTGCCTGTAGCTTACGGTCGATATCAGCCGCAACTTGTGACCATTCGGCGTTTGTCGAATCACCAAATTGAGAGAGACGAATATAGGCAAGTTGTTGATCAGCAGCATTTTTGAGGGTCTCGCTTTTAGCTTGAATCTTCTCAACTTCTTTCACTGGTTTGATCCAGCTCGTCAAGCTTTTGACGGTAATGGTATCTCGAGTGATTTTTACTTCTTTTGGTTCTTGTTCGCCACTACGGACGACCGTCAAAAGCACTTCAGTGCCTTTGGGTCCACGAATTTTATCAACCACCTTATTGATAGACCAACCGGTAATATAGTCTTCGTTTACTTTGGCAATGATGTCACCACTCTTGAGACCTGCTTTTTGCGCGGGACTCCCATCAAGGGGCGCAACAATAATAACTTGCTTTTCTTTGGTACCAAGTTCGGCACCAATGCCTTCAAACTTACCCGCCATTCCATCCTTAAAGTCGGTGTTTTGTTTTGGCGGAAGATAGACGGTGTATGGATCATCAAGACTTGCTACCATTCCTTCTATTGCACCATTCACTAGCTTCTGAGGATCAATTGCTTTTTTGTCGTAGTACGTTCCTTCAAGCTTTTCAAGCACAGTCCACATCTGACTAAAGTCTGCATCGATAGCAGACGGAGGTGGTTCTTTCCCTGCCACCTCGACATGAGGAGAAAATCCTTTCCATGCCATGTCTATTTTGGTTGTACCAAGTGAATACCCAATAAGACCGGCAATTAAGGCAACAAAAAGTAGACGTAATTTTTCAGATTTCATAGAATTGTTATCCTGAACTCGTTTCAGGATCTTAACATAATAATCGAGTTAGACTGTGGCTCAAGAAAAAGCCTTTTACCTTTCCATTGAACCAGCCGCTGAAGCTGCGATTCATCGACTTCGATAAGTGGCATACTCATACTTCTTTTTGCCAGATATTCGACGTCATCATCGGCAAAGTGTAAACCAATAAACCCTTTTGCCCCAACGCCAAGACCTTTTATGAGAATCTCTCGAGAAAAAACTTTGCCAATTACTACCTTCCCCATTGCTTGACTATCAAGATGATAAAGCGAATTGGTACCATCAGGGTCGGATCGATCAAAAGATGCTGTAAGTACAAAGACTTCTCCATCGCCACTTTCTCCGTATCCCCGCTTGCCAACCAAAACATTCTTATCCGTTTTGATAACAATTTGTTTATTATCGCACAAAGAAACTACCCCATCAACAGGGGAAACAATTTCCTTACTTTCGCCAAGCCCTCCTGTCCTGACAAAGAGATTCCCTGTCCCCCGCTCGTAACGTAGCACGATACCGTCAATTGTACTAACAATTGCTCGTTTTTTAAGGCCAAACCAGCTTTTTTTGAGCGCAACTATGTCACCAACAGCAACCATATCTCCAGGATTTTTCTTGAGGACTTTTTTTACCTGTGAGAGTGGAATTTGTAGCTCTCCGGCAACATTCACAACCTCCTCTACCCGTGCAGTCTTCTGAGCGATAACCATACCGACAGTAACAGAGTCATGTGAATGTACTTTGGGAGAAAAACCAGGAGGAAGTGGTACAGGCAGGGCAGTCATATACTAATGATAGCTTTTTTAGTCTCGATTCACAAATGGTAACAATGCGAGATGTCTAGCATGTTTGATAGCAGTGTTTACTCTTCTTTGATGCTTTGCACACAATCCATTGCGGCTTCTGCTGACTATCTTTCCTCGATCAGTAACAAATTTTTGCAACGCAGCAACATCAGCATAGATTGGCTGCTTTTCTTCTTTACAGAAATAACACTCTTTTGGTGTTACAATTCTTCTTTTTTGTCTTTTTCTCTTTTCTGCCATATTTTTACTCCTTAAAACGGTATATCATCAGGAGCGACTTCTTCTTCCGAAGGAGCCTGCTTCTTTGATTTCTTTTCTTTTTCTTCTTTTGATCCGTCTTCTACTGATGCTGCGTGATCATCTGATCCGCTGTGTGCTCCAGCTAAAGCATTGCCTTTATTATCAAGTAAAATCATATCATCAATAACAATTTCTGTTATTGATTTTTGTTGTCCATCTTGCGCGGTCCAGCTTCTGGTCGTTAACCGACCTTCGACATAGACTTTACGACCTTTGGTCAAGAATTGGCTACAAATCTCAGCGAGTTTCCTCCAGGCAACAATCCGATGAAAATCTGACTCTTCTCGCTTTTCTCCAGAATCGGTTGTCCAACTTCTGTTTGTTGCCAAACTAAAAGTACAAACAGCAGTTCCTGTTGGCGTATATTTCAACTCAGGATCCCGTGTCAAATTTCCAATTAATTGTACCTTATTTAAGCTTCGTGCCATATCTTACTTTGTTCGTAACAACAAATGTCTGATAATACTATCGTTTCGCAAAATTCTTTGTTCAAAGTCTTTGACAAGAGACTCTTCTGATTCGATAAACCATTGATGGTAATGACCAGCATTTTCTTTTTTGATTGGATAACGAAGTGCTTTTTGTCCCCAATCCTCTTCTTTGGTTACCTTGGCAGTTGTCCCAAGCCAACCTTTGACGGTCTCAAGAAGTTTCTTACTATCTGCATCTTTCACTCCTGGTCTTACCACGAGAACTAATTCGAATGTACGCATGGGTGTATTTTAGCATACATCTGAATGTGAACTCAAGAGGGAGATTGGGAGCTGTCATGCTGAACTCGTTTCCCCGATTTAATCGGGGTTTCAGCATCTCAAAAATAAAGATCCCGAACTAAATTCGGGCTGACATTAAGCACCGATCTTAAATTCAATCACATCACCGTCTTGGACAATGTAATCTCTTCCCTCAAGTCGAGCTTTGCCAAGTTCTTTTGCCTTTTTGCAGCCACCTGTCCCTACATAATCTTCAAAAGAGATTACTTCTGCTTTGATAAACTTTTTGGTAAAATCAGTATGAATGGCTCCTGCAGCATTGGGTGCATCCGTCTGTTTCTTGATTGTCCATGCACGTACTTCTTTCTCTCCTGCCGTGAGGAACGAAATAAGCCCAAGTTCTTGATACGCTTTTTGGATAAGTCGCTCAAGCCCTGATTTTTCAAGTCCGAGATCAGCAAGATATTCTTTTTGTTCTTCCTCAGAAAGGGCTGCAAGTTCTGATTCTATCTTGGCACAGATGACAATCATATTTATATGATCTCCAGCTCCACCATTTGTCATCCCGGGCTTGATCCGGGATCCATGGATTCCCGCCTTCGCGGGAATGACAGAAGAAAAAATTTGCTGATATCTCTCAATAATTTCATCCGATTTATCTAACGAATCTTCATCCACATTCAGCACGATTACTTCTGGCTTGTTGGTCAGGAGGAAAAGCTCTTTGATTGCTTCCCTCTCCTCTTCAGTAAGCTGTACGCTATATGCACGCTTACCTTGATCAAGATCTTTAAGAAGCTTCTCAACCGCTGACTTCTTCGCGGGTTCTATCTTGCGGTTCTCAGCCACTTTGCCAAGCGTCTGGATATCTGCCAAGATGAGTTCTGCCTGGATAGTTTCATAATCTTCCTTGGGTCCCACGCTCCCCTCTCGGATCACATCAGGATCTTCAAATGCCCGCACGACGTGAGCGATGACGTTTACTTCACGGATGTGTGAGAGGAATTTATTGCCAAGACCCGCGCCTTCTGCTGCTCCCTTGACCAGTCCTGCGATATCGACAAATTCCACCGTTGCTGGTTTGATTGGTGGAAGCTGTGACATTTTCTCTTCTTCTTTGGTCAGTTCGGCCAACTTTTCTAAACGCTCATCTGGTACGGGGACAATGCCAGTATTGGGTTCAATCGTAGCAAAGGGATAATTGGCCGCAAGAGCAGCCTGCTTTTTGAGCAGTGCATTAAAGAGGGTCGATTTCCCGACGTTTGGAAGGCCGACGATGCCACAAGAAATATTCACGATCTGATTATATCACGATCGTATAGGACGAAAAACAATATTGTTAACTTTCGCCATTCCCATCAAGACTTTCTTGCATATAACGATAAACAATTGAAATAATTTCTCGAATATCATCGTTAGCATTTTTATAAGCCAGATTATCAAAAGCTACATTTTTTAGTTCACGAATAGGGTCACTGATTAATGCATGAATAAACGACTGGGTCGCACCACTGACACCATCAAAATCTAAAATAATCTCGTCGCCTTTGGAAAGTGCTGGCATAATTTTTTCAATTCTCAATTTCTTTGCGATATCTTTATTTTCGGCAAAAGCACCTGCTACTCTTCTCATGTTGATAATTTTTTTCATATAAATCTTGGCTTTCTATATTTTTCCCTTTTACGCTCACGAATTGCTTTATCATACACCTCACCAATACTTGCTAATAATTCATTCAGTTCATGTGTTTCGTCAAGTGAAATATCAACCGCTACAAGTGTTCCCTGAAAACTTGGCACTTTATTCGTTTCGCTGTGTGGATCACGATTTGGATCAGCATACAATCTTGGCGAGCCTTTGATTCGCTTGTCATGCTTTAATAAAGTATACTCCGCACTACCACTATAAATAACAAAATAACTGCGTGTAATTTTGGCAATCGATTTGATGAAGAATAATCCAGCGCCGGCATTTTCAGCTGTACCACCTTCTTTACGTGTAGTGCCAGTAATCCCTGGCGTTAATGCTAATTTGAGAGCATCAATATCGTTTTTCGGATGCCAAAACGTATTCAAACTCTTCCAAATACCTATACCATTATCACAAATACCAATGCTTACGCGATTAGTTTTTTTGTAATACTGAGCAGCAACGATTGCTCCATTTTCTGTAAACGAATGTTCAAGTACATTTCGAACTAACTCGCCAATGATATATTTAACTACTATCGTGTTTTTTTCTGACAGATGCAAAAGCGGTATCATATCAGTAATAAAGCGCGATTGATCTTCAGCGGTCTTAATAATCTTGATTGGTACAAATCGTCCGGCTTCTTCTTTTCTATGATAAACAAACGGCGAAGCAGTTTTTACCAGATCATAAAGTCCCATTCTATCTAAATATCGTCCGGTTTCTGGAACCTCACCGATAATTTCAGTATTTTTCTTACCTGCTTGAATTGCCAACGCAGCTGCTACGACAAGGTTTGCAGGATGAACAGTAACCCATTTATTGTGCGTAGATATTTCTAATTTTTCAGGATGTGATAAATCAAGGGACGCTACAAAACTCTTAAAATTACGTAAATTACCTTGATTCGAGAAATGCACTCTCATAAGTCTATCTTACCCGTTAAGCGTTTTTTTGTCAATACACGCTCTACGGGTATTTCCGTATGGTGAATTATCATAATTTAATGCTTAAAGTGATGATTTTTAACGTAAGAGCGTTCTGCGCATCCCTACTGATAAATTCATTATGTAACAATTCCTTTCTTGTCTTTGTCTAGGTTGCGATACATAGAGAACGGTTGAAGCTAGGTTGAGCAAGAGATAT
>JBBTVD010000008.1:0-19847 GCA_038063415.1 Patescibacteria group bacterium | reverse complement strand
ATACTTTGGTGAAAGTAAACCAGCTCGTGCAACTGTCGGAGTGGCAGAGTTACCAAAAGGAGCAGTTGTTGAAATTGAAGTTGTTGCAAGAACTGCTTGATAAATTGACAAATAAGAAGAGAATAGATAAGATTTAAAGAGAGGTCTGCTGCCCATGCAAACAAGAAAACGTGCTAAGCCAGTTAAATTTGGTATCAAAAAAGAAGAAGCTCCCGTTGAAAAAGAAGCAAACGTGGTAGCAGGTGAGCCACAGGAAAGAGATACCAAAGTCGTTTCCCATCAGGAAGTTATTCGTGTACCTCGTTCTTCTGAAGAACATAGTCATGAGCAGCCTATTATTATCTCGCAAAACGTGCAAATTACCGAAGAAGAAGTTGAGAGAGATACTGAAGAAGATATCTCCGTATCTTCAGTAGATGTAAGAGAATCAGCATCTGATGAGTCAGAAGAAGGCTTTTCTCAGGATGGATTTGAGACGCTTGAGGATATCCACGAACAAGATCTAGAAGAACAAAAAGCTGCGATCAACGAAGAAGAAGAAGTACCTCCACATAAGAAGCTTTTCCACAAAGAAGAACGGATTGAACAGGAAAGAATTGAGGAAGAACCAGAAGAAGAAGAAATTCAGCCAGAGGTTTATCATCACAAAGAAAAACAAATAGTTGAGGAAGAGCCAGAGAGTGAGGAAGATGCTCTACCTGCTCGTTCTTCTTCTGCCTTTGTCACAAAGGAAAGTTCTTTTGGTAAAGGGTTTAAGACGCCAACCAATAGAGAAACTCCTCGTGAAGAAGGATTTGAAGAAGAAGCAGCTTCATCAGAACCACGATCTAGTTTTAGTTTTGGAGACGGTGATTATGAGGAAGAGAAAAAAACTAATCCTATCCTCTTCTTTATAACGGTCGTATTTGTCACATTCTTTTTGGGATTACTTTTCATTGGTGGTGTATCCTATCTAGCAGGGGATAAGTCATTTGGCGGTATTAGTTTGCCATCGTTCTTTGCTGGCTCAGAACCAACACCTACGCCAACTGAAGAGCCTACACCAACACCAACACCTGAAGAGGAGGTTGACTTGACAGCATATACTATCGATATTGAGAATGGTAGTGGCATCACTGGGGAGGCCGCAAACCTGAAGTCAGCACTCACAACGGCAGGATTTACGATTGGTTCTGTGGGTAACGCGGATAGTAGTGATTATGTCCAGACACAGATTACGGTCAAAGATACCGTCTCCAAAGGATATATTGAAGCATTAGAAAAAGAACTCCAAAAAACGTACGCTGTTGAGACAGTCTCAGAAGATTCTGCGCAAGCAACAGATGTGGTGATCATCATCGGGAGCGAGATGGCGAATTAGTTATGAATGCGGAAGCAGGAGGTTCCCCAGAAAGAGAGATGTACCCAGAGGTTGCTCGAATTATTGCGTGGGGAGAAACAGCTATAGAAGGTGGTTTTACTGGAAAGCTAGCAGAATTTGTCTCTGTAAGGGCAAAAACTCCTTCCGTGGAACCAAAAGATTCACCAGATAGAGGACTCTTTGATCCAGAAGCGGGGGTTATTCTTGACGAAAATGGTGAGAAATTTTCAGAACCAGAAAAAGAGATTTTACTACGTTGGATCACTGCGGCGCTCGGAGAAAGTCCTTCGGTTAGTTCGATTAGCTCCACCTATGCTTTAGATGATACAACGGTAGAAATTTTTGAAAAAAGATTTGGTAATGAGGAAACCGCTTGGTATCTTTCTCGTTGGAAAAATGAGGGAGAGGAACCGTCATATGTCCTCTGGTCAGGAGAAATGTACGATATGCTTGAAGAGCAAGGGTATACAGCACTGCCTTAAGCCAAGAAAGAAGGTTTAATTTACTGTCGGAGATGGGTTAACTAGATATTCTTTACCTGGTTCCATAGGAAGAACTCGAGCTGTCCATAAACCACTTGGTTCTCTCCCTACATAAGCGGCATGGACATCCAGCTTTCGAAACCAATGTTTTATTTTTTCTGCTGCTCGGACTGTTGTTTTTCTATGATTATCATCTTCGACAGGATATCCTAAACATTCTTCATGTCCAGCTACTAGGACTCCTTTAGTTTTATGTCCCTGGGTAGAGATATTTAGCCCTTGAACGATTCTCTCAAATACCTCTGTTGAAGTTATATCAGGATCTGCCAAAAATCCAACCATTCCAGGATGTGTTAGTGTATCTGGATGTTCTGCTCCGGTAAGTCGTGTACCCAGTTCTGCGAGCGGCTTTTGAATACGTCCGTCCATACACCCAACAACAGTAAAAAATGTTTCACCTTCTCCCATAGTAAAAGTGTATTATAATAGTTTACTTAAAATTGTCAAAATTTTCCGTCAACCAAAATGAAGGAGGTGTGGCAGATACTAGGGAATTGTTAGAATATACAACCATTGATATTTATTCTGCTCCTTAATATCATCCAAAGACACGCCAAGAAGCTCTGGGGAAACCAGATCAAGAATGTCTGCTGCGAGTCCATAATTGAGACGGGTTGGGACAAAACCAAAACTACGATAGAGTTCATCAGCTTCCACAAGGGACTTAAAGTATGTTTCGTTTACATCTATCCCTGCTATTTTCCCTGATACCATTTGTGAAAGCGTGGGGCCTTCCGGTGCCAAAAGAGGCGTATCCATAAGGAGCATATCTCCTGCTTTCATTGTTGTACGTACCCCTGCCAAAAACTGCTCTTTGCCTGCCCGTTCATAATAATGGAGCAATCCCAAAGCGATATCCACTGTTGGCTTTGCTGGATTTATGTACCTCCTTTTGACATCTTTGATAGAGCTTTTATCAAGTGCGTTGGCAGCTTCAATATAGAGGTTTGGACTTGTGCCTGTGATGACTCCTGTTGCTGCAAGTTCTGCAAAAACATCTTTTTTATGCCTAGCACGTTCTGGCAGTTCACACTCAACATAGATCGTTCCTGGATCTTTTTGCGTCCTGCTGTGTCCTTGGAGAGAAGATCCAGAGGCATATTCAACAACTTGCTTAGTATTGGCTACGTCTAGAACATGGCTTACCAATTTGAAACGGATTTCTTGTATCGGAGCACCTTTTTGAACATTACCTTCTTCTGCTCCTTTTATTGGTAAAAGTCTTCGAGAAACTACATGAAATTCCCTAGCCAAAGGATCAATAGCTCCCATAAAGTAGGATACGACGCTTGCCGAACCAGAGCTTAAGGTATTGGGTTCTATAGCTCTATGGGAGTGTCTTCTTTCTGGAGTGGTCATAAACAATGTTATGAAGATTTTTTTGCAGTAGTATGAATCGTTACATAAGCAATCACTGCACTCAGTAGTGCTAGTATGGCATTGATCCCCATTGCCCAGCGGAAGCTATAAAGGAATGCATCTTCCACACTCTCTTGTGCAATAGTCTTTTCGTCAACTGAAAGATTATCTGGTATTGCAACTGCCCCAAGCATATTCTTTTGTATCAGTATCTCCTGTTGTTGTGATGACGTTAAGGTCGAATTAACAAGAGAAGTCTGAAGGTGTGCAGAAAAAAGAAAGATAACAATTGTTCCGAGCAGGGCAACCGCGAGGAGTCCTGCTACTCGAGAGACGGCATTGTTCACTCCTGATGCTGCTCCTGAAAATTTCTGTTCAACCGATAATGCTGATTTAGTAAGGGGAGCGATAACCAGTGCCATTCCCAGCCCAAAAAGCACAAGACCTGGAAGGATATCTATAAAATAATTTACGTGCTTGCCTGTAATGCTCAGCAGAAACATACCGATTGCGACCATCAAGGGTCCTACAATCATTTGCGTTCGAGGTCCATGTTTGTCACTCCATCCACCAGCTGGTCCAGAGAGAAAAGTAATGAAAAGAATCGAAGGAAGCATGCTGAGCCCTGCGACAAGGGGAGAGAAATGTTGAAGTTGTTGCAGGTTTAAAATAAGAAAGAAGATCAGTCCACTAAGTGCAAAATAGAGAAAGAAAGTAACCAGATTTGCTCCGACCACGAGTGGAGAGGCAAAAAGTTGCATCGGGACAAGAGGTTCTTTACTCTTTTTTTCGATAACCAAAAATACAACAAAGGATATAATCCCACAAATAAGACTCAGCATAATAAAAGGATGTCTCCAGCCAAATTCAGGTGCTTGGATAAAAGCAAAACAGATGCCAAGAAGGCTGAGAAAGATAGTAAAGGTGCCTGCGAGGTCAAGCCGTGTTGCTTCAGAATTTTTACTTTCAGGGACGTATTTGCGTGTGATTAGCAGAGCTATAATACCGATTGGTATATTGATATAAAAGATAGATGGCCAACTAAAAGTCTCAACAAGCCATCCACCCAGAAAGGGTCCAAAAGCCACAACGCCACCAGCAAGTCCAGACCACAAACCAATTGCTTTACCTCGGACATGATCTGCAAAGGAAGCCGAGATAATACTCAGACTTCCCGGGATCATCATCGCAGCGCCAATGCCTTGGACTGCTCTGAAAAAGATAAGTTGTTCAATGGATTGGGCAATGCTACAAAGAAAAGAAGAAAAGACAAAAAAACCAATACCATAGGAAAAGATTCTTTTCCTTCCAAATCTATCTCCCAGTGATCCGCTGACCAAGATTAGTGCTGCTAGCATCAGCATATAGCTATTAATGACCCATTGCATTTGATCAAAGCTTGCTTGGAGCTTGGCTTGAATAGTCGGTATTGCGATATTGACGACGGTTCCATCAAGAAATGCCATGCCACTGGCGAGGATGGTTGCAAGCAGGATCATTTTGCCATGGAAGGAGTTGGTGGTATACACAGATAGATTATACAGCAAATATGTTAGTAGTATAGGTAATTTATTATGATAAAATACATATCTATGAGTACAGAAAGAGGCGAAATAGTAGGGGTAGGCTATTCGGTAATTGATTTTTATGGAAGAGAGGGAGATCCTCTTCCAACAACTCATGAGGCTGCCACACAGTTAGTTCTTACTCATCCAGATGATGGAACTCCTGGAGACTATTACGGCTACTATGGCTGGGTATACTGGTATGGAAACAAAGCTCTTTGCAGCGGTCGGTAATGTTGCCCCTGATCGGACGACAAAAGAACAAGTAGCGGGAGCTTTTGATAGGCTTGGCACTCGACCTGATATCCTGATTGGAAATGGAGGTGAATTGGGCTATATGACTGGAGCCTCAACAGATGAAGATGCGCTTGATGAGATGTATGATCGTTTACAACCTGATGATAGGAGGTTTGCCGCGATGACGCTGGGCCAGGATTCGGTTTGGAGATGATCCTCAAGATGTTGTAAATGTCCCTGCACAAGACGTAGTCAGGGGAAGAGATTTGCGGCCGATAGGTATGGGTGATACATGGAACGGTGTAGTAGTAGGATATCTTTTGGAGAGAGATCTTTTTGAGAGGCCAGGGCAAATAACCCCAGCCACTGTGCGTGAAGCTGCCACTATTGCATCACGTGCTTCGGCAAAAGTCGGTGCAAGGACAGCGTCTCGGCTTAGTCCAGTTGAACTTAGAAATTTAAGAATTGCAAGCTAATATTTATAGCCAGTGAAAAAATTTTGTTGGTTTTTTAGTACACTAAAGGGGGGGGTACAAATAGAAATTTCATCAGAAGAGAAAGAAGTACTGAAGGGGTACTTCAAAACAACAAACGATTACATCAGTCTCTTGGATACAAAACTCCAAGAGAAATTTTTGAACAAAGAAGGTGATCAACTGAATCTAAAATCTATCGTTTTACTGTATTGACGATGGGATCCATTTTACATAAGATACAATCAACTAATGGCAGCTAGAATAAAAAAATATTTGACAGAAAGCCCGAAAAAAGGAAGCGTAAGCGAAGATTACTTCCACAGAATGCTTTCACCACAAGCAATCAAACGATCCAAACCATACCACAATGAAGAAGAGGAAAACTTAAAAAATTTTTTGACAAAAACTCCAGAGGCAAGGCGTATGAATTTTATAGCGGTAGGTGCAGGAGAGCTTTGGTATTTAAAGTACGGTTTAAAATATGCCAATAAATACATCTCGATAGAACCTCTTACAAAAATTTTCCTAAATGACTCCATAGAATACTTAGCAAAGCAAATGAAGAATATAATACTTATTGAAAAAATGTTTGGAGATGTAAAAAAAGATGAGATTCCCGAAGGTAATTCTCTGTATGTCTTTTTGTTTAATATCCTTGCATATATTGAAAATCCAATCCCCGCAATAAATAAACTTTTGAGAGAGGGAGATATTCTATTCATATCTGCATGGAATACTAAAAAACGAGCAAAAGTAGTAAGAAAAAGATATTTTAATTATCTAAACAAATTTGAAAAACAAGTTGTTATTGATCCTGAAGAGTCAGTGGGGTTATGCTATCTAGATCATTTCCTTTTTGAATCTTTGAAATATTATAAAAGACATAAGCGAATGACAGGTAAAATAACAGATATTTTAATAATCTATACTTAAGCATATGAGATATTTATTGCATGATGATTTTATAGCCTCCGTTAAGCGTGTGCCAGATAATACGGCAATTTTTGTGGAAGGAGGAAAACAAATAACATATAAAGAACTGAACAGTTTATCAAATAGATTCGCAAATTATATAAAATCCCAAAAAAGTGAAATTACAGACAATCCTTTTGTTGGTATTTTGTCACCAGTCCATATTTCCAGTGTTACCGCAGTATTAGGAACATTGAAAGTAGGATGCTCGTATGTACCTCTTGATGAGTATTCTCCCACAGAGAGACTAATAAATATTTTGGACAATACACAATTAGATATAATTTTTATGGATTCTCACTGGTATGAAGACCATAAGGAGCTATTAAAAGCTTCGACTTTAAAAAAAGTGGTTTTCCTAGACCATACAACACAACCCTTTGATGATAAAGTAGCTCATTTTCAAGCAATTTTAGATAGTTCTGATTCAGAACCCCCGCTATTAAATCAGGTTTCAGATGATCTTGCTTATATTCTTCACAGTTCAGGTTCTACAGGCGTACCTAAGGGAATTATGCTTACCCACAGAAATGCTCGGACATTCGTTGATTGGATGCAAAAAGAATTTCAAGTCACACAAGATGATGTGGTAATGTCTCGCGCTCCATTTAAGTTTGATCTTTCTGTATTTGATATCTTTAATACATTAAAAGCGGGGGCAAAACTTGTTTGCTACGACTGGACTAACAAAAGAGAAGGTGAATCAAAGCACAAAGACTATGTCTCACTTATGGAACAACAAAAAGTAACTATTCTTTATACGACACCATCAACATTTATTGTGCTTCTGAACAAAGGTGATTTTGAAAAGGCAGATCTTCATTTGAGAGAAATTATGTATGCAGGGGAACCTTTTCCTACACCTCAACTACGCAAGCTTCAGGCAATTTTACCTACTACTAGAATTGCAAACATATATGGACCAACAGAGACAAATATTATTACCTATTATTGGATAGACATGATTCCCGAAGATGACTCTCCAATACCACTGGGTTATGTCGTAGATAATACGGAGATACTTGTTGTATCAGAAGATGGAAAGAGAATTTGTGAAGTTGATGAATTAGGTGAGTTGTGGTGCAGAGGCGGTACAGTAACATTAGGATATTTGGGGATGCAAGATAAGACATCTGAATTACTTGTCAAAAGTCCATTTCATGCGTATCCAGCGACATTTTGCCGAACAGGAGATTTTGGACTCAGAGATAAGGATGGTCTGTTGCATTACAAAGGCAGAAAGGATCATATGGTTAAAGTATTAGGCTTTAGAATTGAACTCGGAGAAATTGAAAATGCTCTTGCACAAAATGCTTCTCTTGATGAGTTTGTTGTTGTTGCGGTACCTGATGAAAAATATGGCAATAGATTATATTGTTATTACTCCGTCATAAAAGGTGAAGTCTTGAATCAAGATACACTTAAGGAGTTTCTCTCTTCCAAAGTTCCTACATATATGATCCCCTTTAAGTTTGTCGAAAAAGAATTAATGCCCAAGACTTCTTCTGGAAAAGTAGACAGAGTTTTATTAACGGAAGAGGCAAAACATCATGAATAAAAAACTATTTGTAGGTCCAACATTAGGTAATCCACAAGAACCAATCATATTCTCTCTTGATTCCGATGAGACATATATGTTGACGGATCAGCTAACTGCTGAGGAATTAAAGAAAGATAGAGCATATACGCGCGATAATAGCTTTTATGGTTTTTCAGTACTTTCTTTAACGAAAAAAACGGATGCAATTATTCTGGATGAGTCATTTAAAACCGTTCCTCATCTCGTAGCTTGGATCCAAAAAATATATAGAACATTAGGCCTGGAAACAACTGAGGATGTGTATTATGCAAAGCCAAAGCATTTTCATGAGCTTGCTAAAAAAATTGCAGAAGAAAAAGGCATCGGGATCATTTCGACCACCTGTTTTTCCTATATAACAGCAAACACATTCCCAACGCAAGAGTATCTTACTATCAGTAAACAATTAAATGCAAAGACAATGTTACTCGATCTTTCTGAACGTTACAATTTTTCTATAGCAAAATCACTACAGATTGCCAAGCAAGAGGTAACCCTAGAAGCATTAGCAAAGCTTGATTTTCCAGAGAAAGCATTGTTTGTCAAATCTGATGGTCTTGGCGGAGGTAATAACGTAGTCAGAATAATGTCAGAAGATGAGCTGAATAATCTTTTATCAAAATTGCCTGATCTGAGTAATTTATTAATCCAGCAAGAAATCTCTCAGGAATATGTTGAGACAACAACAACATTTACTCTTTACACTGATCACATCGAAGATATGTGCATTCGCGGAACAATGGTTGATAATGTCACATGGTATGGAAATATATTTTTCCCGATTCATTTAAGCAATAGACAAAAACAATCATTGTACAACGCTGCAAAAGCCGCACAAGAGATAGGATATGGAGCTGATGATGGCTTTTTAATAGGATTCGATGCATTTATTACAGAAGAGGATATAAAAATTATAGAAATTAATGCAAGATGGCTTGGCAGTACACCACCTGAGTGGCTTATGAAACGGCTAGGAATTCTGGGAACAGTTACTGCGGTATCCAGTGTGGATTATGTCGAAAATCTGGAGATATCTAAATGGCAGGAGTTTGTAGAAAAATATTTGTATTCAGCAAATGAAAATGTTGCGTTTTCCATAATACCTCTTGCCTTTTCTGCATATGAGGAAGAAAATAGTATACGTATGATAAATTTTATGATCTTGGGAGATTTTGAAGCGTTTGCTCAGCAAGCACAAAAAACGTTCTCAGAAAAATCATTTCCTATGCTACCAAATTCACTTAAAATCTTCAAAAAAATCGTGATTCGCTGATGAGATAATAACAAAATTTTAAAATGAAAAATGTAATACAAAATAAATATGCTCAAGCTCTAAATGGCGATCAAAGGGATCCGCTATTTGAAGTATTAAAGAAAAGCCACCAGTACGATGTAGCATATACAAGTGTGGACAAAAGAGAATTGATAGACTCTACTGGCAAAAAATTATTAGATTTTACTTCATGTAACTATCTTAGTTTTGATCAAATGCAGGATGAGCTATTGGAATATGGCACAAAAGCTGCAGAAAAATATGGATTACACACTAGCCGAGCTCGCTTAATGGGATATCATGAATTATTTCCTATTATTGAAGATAAAGCAGCTAAGTTCTTAGGAGTCGAGGAGACCATTCTCTTCCCAAATACTACATTAGCTCATATCGGCATTATCCCTGCCATTATCAAAAGAGGTGATGTTATCTTCTTAGATAAATCTGCTCACGCTACAATGTATCAAGGATCTCAGATGGCTAGAGATAAAGGTGCAGTTATTGTTAGCTTTGAACAAGAAGACATGCAGAAGCTGGAGGAGTTGTTGGAACAACATAAATCTTCGCCTAGAAAACTCATCTGTGTTGACGGAGTATATAGCATGACAGGAGACTATGCTCTTCTTACTCAATTAGTCCCATTGGCGAAAAAATATGATGCTTTACTTTACATAGATGATGCACATGGATTTGGTTTTGTTGGAGAAAAACCTACGAAAGATATGCCTTATGGATTTAAAGGTAATGGTATAGTAAATCACTTCGCAGTAGATTATGACAACATTATTTATGTTTCGGGGACAGCCAAAAATTTTGGTGCTGCAGCCGCAGTGGTTACAGTAACCAAACCAATGAAGGATTTTTTGATGGCTTATGCCAAACCGCTTGACTATACGCATCCATCGGAACCATTCTCACTAGGAATATTGGATCGGGCACTAGATTTGCAACTAGAGATAGGAGAAGGATTAAGAGAGAAAGTCTTTAAATTAACCAAAACCTTGGTTACTGGACTACGAGAAGAAGGATTTACAGTATTGAATAGCACATATTTTCCAATAGTTTCAATTTTGGCAGGAGATACAGAGCGATTGATTAAGGCATCGCAAAAATTATATGAGTACGGTATTTTTTTGACATCTTGTCCTTACCCCACTATGCCACGAGGTAAAGAAGTATTACGTATAACAATCACTTCAAATAATGAAGAAGACCAAATAGATACCCTGATAAGCGCGTTCAAAAAAATAAAAATATATTTATAATCTGGTTTAGAAAATTTACTATTCTGATAAATATGCATAGTAATTACTTTTTCAACTGTCTTTTTATTCCCCCTCGTAGGCTTTTTGGAGCTTCGCAATGTCAAATTTCTTCATCTTAAGAAATGCTTCAGTTACTCGAGCAATCTGTTCTGGCGTTCCTTTGTCCATCATCTCATCCATTTGTTTTGGCACAATTTGCCAGGAAACTCCATATTTGTCCTTGAGCCAGCCACATTGTTCTGATTCTGGAACGGCAGAAAGCTTCCCCCAATAATAATCAATCTCTTTTTGATCCGCACAATTGACAATGAAAGAAATAGCTTCATTAAAATTAAATTTATGTTTGTATCCACTATCCATCGCGTCAAACCATTGCCCCGCTAGTGTGAATTCTGTAAATTTTATCGTTCCTTTTTTATCAAATTCTCTGTCGGCATGATAGCGAGCAGTCGTGCCATGCTTGGCGTCTCCATTTGGAGCATTTTTGAAGACAGAAATATAAAACTTTTTCGCTTCTTCAGCTTTGCCATAGACGTTATTCACAAACATTAAGTCTGGTATGATGAATGGTCGCTTGTCATCTTGAGAGTCAGTTAAAACTAACTGCCAGGAAACACCATATTTATCTTTTACCCAGCCATATCGTTCACAGAAAGGATACGTATCAAGCGGCATGAGTGCTTCTCCACCATCCATAAGCTTTTCCCAGATAATATCAATGCGATTTCTTGCCTTGCTATCTTGTGCGGGATCAAAGTTTACAACAAAAGAAATGGAAGGATTCAGTTTGAAATACGGTCCAGCGCTTATTGACATGAAGGAGTATCCCCAAATGCTAAATGATACGACATCACAATCTCCTGAAGGGGTGTCATGTAGTACAGAAGTCTTGGTTATTTTGGAATTCGGGAAAACAGTGGTATAAAACTCGGCGGCCTCTTTTGCTTCTTTATCAAACCATAGATGTGGGACGATTTTTTGCATAACCATACTCAGTATAACATTTATGATTACCACCTTCCAGGTGGAGTAGCTTTACACGTTTTCTTTCCCAATAAAAAAGCTTCCTGTGGAACTTGATACTGTGAACTGTAGCGGGGTCAGGTGGAAACAAATCTTTGATTCCTTTACCCTCACCTACCAAAAACTCACCAAGTTAGGTTTTACCTATTATAACGGAAAAGTGGCTATTATTGAAAGCAGCGAGGAGGAATCGAATGTATAACTACTCTTTGTACGATGAAAAGACATTTTATGATCGATTTGTGGCTGATCTCTTAAAATATAAGGAAGAAGTAATTATTGAAAGTCCATTTATTACAACAGCACGGATGCACATGTTTTATTCAGTCTTTGAAGAACTTATGAGAAAATGCGTAAAAGTCGTTGTAGTGACCAGAGACCCACGTGAACATACTAATCCATACAAAGAGCAATCTGAAGCAGTTATTCAATGGTTTGAACGAATTGGTATTCAACCGTTGCTTTGCGTTGGTAATCACCACAGAAAATTAGCAATTGTTGACAGAAAGATTCTGTGGGAAGGCAGTCTTAATATTTTATCTCAGATGAAGAGTCGAGAAATTATGCGAAGAATAGATGATAAGCAGTTGACGGAAGAAATGTTTCGTTTCCTTAAATTAGGAAAAGTGTTATAAGAGCTATGTTATAATCGTGCTATGGACAAAAAGTATACAGAAGAACAAATACAGGCAATGATTGAAAAGATAAAAAAGATTAAGCCTGAAGAAGCAACCAGAGAACGAGCTATCAAGATTTTGGAAATGTTGCCAGAGATCGCAGGAGATATTACGAATGCATTACGCGATTTAGTAAAAGAGTCTAAGAAAAAGCTGGTTAACTAAATAGGAAAAACATCCTCAGGGGATAATTTCAATACTTTAGCAATTTTAGTCATAATCTTAGAACCTGGATTCTCCCTTTTTCCTGTTTCAAGCATGGAATAATAATTTGAAGAAATACCTACCTTCTCAGCAATTTGCACTTGTGTTAATCCTATTTCTTTTCTCGCCTTTTTAAGCGTTTTACCAATTTGTTTTGGGGATTTCATAGATAATGCCTAAATTGATTATACCCTGAAATAGTTAAAACTCCAATAAATCTTTTGCTTTCACACCGAGGGCTTTTGAGATTTTGATAAGGTAGCGGATAGTAGTATTAACGTAACCGTTTTCTATCTTTGCGAGATATGATACATCAATACTGGCTTTATCTGCTAAATCCTCTTGCGTCATTCTCTTTTTCTCACGTATCTTTCTAATTGTTTCTCCAAGGAGCTTTCTTTCTCGTGGAAATGGGTTGTCTTGTGAATAACCTGTCATGCTTGAATTATGAAATAACTTTCCACATTACACCATTCCATATATAGAAAGTTTGTGGTAATATATTTCTATATATGGAAACTTTAGGAGGTGATGTCTGTGACTAAAAAAGAAAAGCTGCTGAAACTTATGGACGAAGTACAGCGCATTACGACAAATCTTAAAGAAGTAATTACAGCTATGTCTCCTGATGAGAGAGCGAAATTAGCTGAGAAGTTACAAAAGGGTCATTAATTATTGTAGGCATCTATGAGCTGCCAGATATAAAAGACAATATAGCCTAGCCAAAGCTGGCTAAAGAGAGAAAAGAGGGTTGCTCCACTGTCAATCAGAGATACAAACATGAGGAGAATAAAAGCTAGAAGAGGAGCGAATATAATAAGCAGTCCCTTCTTTATTTGTCCTTTAACTAACTGTCCTAAGCCAGGAATTAAGATAGATAAAAGGAGTGGTACTCCATGTTTTTGCACAGCTTTACTACTCGAAACAGAAGCAGCGACTGCCTGACGGTATTTCTCTTCTTCTCTAATTTTTTGTTTCTCTGCTTTAGTGAGGGACATAAGATAGTCTTGTGGCAGTGGAGTTATTATAATAGATTTTTGCTTTTATTCAACAAGCAGAGAAGCTTTGCTAAGCTCAATCATTAGCTCGTAACACCTTCAGATAATTATAGATCGTGGCTCTAGACAACTGTAATTTACTAGCTACATAATCAGGAGCTTTTTTATAGAAAAATACTCCATGCCTTGAGAGTTCCTCAATAAGTTCTTGTTTATTTTCTCGAGAAATGCTTGAAAGAATCAATTTATTCCTTGTTAAATAACCTTCAATAAACGTATCTATTTTCCCTTGCCAACCTTCACCAAATAACTCTACTGGATTATCTGCTGTTTCTTTTACTTGCAGAAATGTCTTGAGATTAAGCTGGATATCTTGGAAGACGGCTGTGTCAAAATTAAAGCAGATCAGAAAAAGAGGTTTTCTATTCTCATCACGGATGGTAATACTGGTACATTTAATCTTGTGACCGTTCCAATTGGTTTCATAATATGGCTCAAAAACATCGGGAAACCTTTCAACTGGTGTGTTCAGTTCAGCAAGGGGGCTAAGATCACCAATCTTTCTCTTTGAAATATTGTTGTAGATTGCCACAATTTTGCCTGTTTGTATGTCGTGAATTGCACATTCAACAAACGGAGCAAACAGAGCAATTACTCCTTGTATCATTGGTTCATATTGTTTGATGATCTGTTGTGTTTTCATCGTTATGAAGGTATCGAATAAGTTACGATTGTATTTCCGTCCTCTGAGGTAAGAGACTCTACGACGACCTTCTCTGCTTCTGAGGTCATATGCAGTTGTGTGCCTCCATCGGCGACTGCTCCAACTGTTTCTAATCTGAAGGTTCGTAATGGTTTATTCGTTGGTAAATTTGGTTGCAAATAAATTGCTTCTTTTTTAAGCTCTTCGTATGGTTGGAAATCCCAAGAGAATTTTAAGTCTTTGGCAATAAGTTCATCTACTTTATCTTGTAGTCTTTGTTTAATGTCTTCATCAAGCGTCCCTTGATATACAATATATGGCTTCTTGCCATGATCAGCTTTGAGTGGACTTAACTGGTTTGGGGAATAGCCAAGAAGGAACAGAGCAAAATCAATAATATGTCCGCCGGTGTGGTAGCGCATATTCTTATATCTTCGCTCCCAATTGATTATTCCGTGAACGGTATCACCTACGGTAGGAGCTGTCGCAGCTTTTACGTAATGCCACAATTCACCATCTTTAATCATAACTTGGTAAACTTCACCATTCCATGAAGCAGAGGTCAATTGTCCTTGATCAGTAGGTTGTCCACCACCCATGGCATAAAAAACAGTTTGATCAAGAATAAGTTTATATTTTCCGTCTCCATCAGAAATGGCTTCAAGAATCTGTGCATCCATTTCTTTTTGATAGGAATCGTCAAGGTAAATAAGTTTTGTTTGCATATCTAATTTAGAATTATAGTCTAAATTATACAAAATGTCAATACTAGACTAGGTAATTTTATTGATCAGAAAACACTGCATCAATCGTCCTTCGGGAGATATCAGCTAGTGTAGGATTACTCTGTGTATAATACGGTAAGGCAACGAGTCCAAAGGTCAGTGCCCATCCTCTGCCTCGTATCCAGGTTGCCTCGTCAGGTTGGACAATGTTACGAAATATGTTTCTCGTATCTGCAGATAAGGCCGTCCATGCAACCATCATATCTACAGCTGGATCACCAATTCCTGCGCTGCCAAAATCAATGACTGCACTAATTCGACCATGTGTTGTTAGCATATTATCGGTATGGAGATCTCCATGAATCCAGACTGGAGGCAATTCCCATTGAGACATTGAAAGTGCTTTTTCCCATATCGTGGTTGCTGCGTTCGTGTCAATAATGTCTTCTAATAATGCTATTGCTTCACGAGTTTCTTTATCTCGTATATGTAGTGGTTTCCCCCGACGACAAAGATGTCCTCCAGTCGGAGCAATGTCATGGAGTTCTTTGACGAAATGACCCAGATCAATAGCTGCTTGATGAAGATCAGTAATAGTATCTACAGCGTTTTCGCCATCTAACCATGCATAAATCGACCAGTCCCATGGATAGTCGTTACTAGGTTTGCCTTTTGCGATAGGCGTCGGAATAGACAATGATAGATGTGGAGCAAGTTTAGGCAAATAGAGATACTCTTTATTGATATGACTGACAGCTCCAGGAATTCGTGGGAGACGGATTGCCATATCTTTACCAAGCCGATAAATAGCATTCTGTGTTCCACTCACAACCTCTTGGAGCGGAAGATCAGACCACTTGGGAAATTGCTCCTTAAGGAGCTTTCTTACGAGCATTTCATTGATGAGAATCTCATCTGGATGCATTTTATGTGTCATACAAGCCAAGTATAGCAGAGTTAGGAGGAAGCTGATTCTTTTTCAATTAAATCAATAACCGCAGTAACAAAAGCTACGGTCTGAGGGTAACCAGATAAGTCTTCTGTTTTATTTATTATCTGCTCATCACGCCATTTGAGTGCATTTTGTATGAGTAGCTTCCATTTTGGAAACTTTTCTTGCATCCAGGTTGCTGCTTCTTTCTTTGAAACTTGTTTACCATTCTTGATCGTATAGTATGCCCGACAAAGTGTAAGGATAGCATAGGCTTGAGCTCCACGGTGTTTGCCTATATTTTGTATATACTTTTTCCAATCCAGCGCATGATCCTTTACTGCTTGGATAAATTCTTCTTTTGTCACCTTATCGATAAAACCTCTGGGATCAGGACCATACAAGATTTTTCCATAGTCTTGGACAAAGTACCAATTGAGGAGCCATTC
This sequence comes from Patescibacteria group bacterium, assembly GCA_038063415.1. Lineage (GTDB taxonomy): Bacteria > Patescibacteriota > Microgenomatia > Levybacterales > UBA12049 > JBBTVD01. Next base: position 3,509 of record JBBTVD010000008.1, on the reverse strand, counting down.
TTTGCCAACCGTAATAACATGAAATGGTTCTCCTGGACTAATATTGCCCATAGGTGATCGTTGCGTTTTAAAAGTCCTCAGTCCGTGAAGAGATAAATATTGTACCTCGATTCGATCATCCCAGTCTTTGAACTTCTGAGCTAGCTCTTCATGCTTTTTTTTGAGTGCTTTTGCTTCTTCATCCGTCAGGTCTGATTGCAATGCAGCAAGCAGATCAATGTCACTTAGGGCATAATAAAAGTCTCCCCATATCAAAGAGCCATAGAGATACAAACCGACAAATTTATCTCCAAGTATCTTCTGTTGTTCTTTCAGAAGTGTTTCAAGAAGGGTATTGATTTCTGCATAGTGTGTTACGTTCATAATTAGTTATTTTTTCGCCACAAAAATATATTCAGGACTTTCCTCTGTAGCAGTAGTAAAATCCCAATCTCCATAAACATGTTCTACTGAAAAACCAACTTCCTCTAGTGCTTGTGTTATTTCTTCTCTCGTGCGAAAGATTAGTTCATTACGAGAAAGTAATTCTTCGCCAGTTCTTTTAAATAGATAATGAATATCAGAAGTCACTCTGTTCCCATCAATCTTAGTAATTTCTGACCATGCCTCAATTTCTCCTGCAACTGGATCGGTTACTTTTTGGCGAAATCCTGGCTTATACCATCCGTCACCTTTCTGTTGTTTTTTATCTGTATTCCACGGTTGTACAGCAGGGTTACGACTTTCAAAGGCTAGATATCCTCCTGGGCGTAAAGCTTTGTATATAGCTCTGAGTGATTGACGCCAGTAGTCTTCTTTAATCAGAAATTGCGCAACATGCGCTGTCATGATAACTAGATCTGCATTGTATTCTTTTAATGAGAGTGCATCTCCTTCAATCCAAGTTATGGCATCTTCAGGATGCGTTGTTCGGGCAATTGCAAGCATCTCCCTTGCTGGTTCAACACCAATCATGGTATATCCCTGTTTCGCAAGTTCACTAGTTAAGAGTCCTGTTCCACATCCTAGATCGATAATCATCTGTGCATCTAGCTGTTTGGCAAGTGTGAGATAAAACTCTCCATAGCCATCAAGCGGACAAACGGTATTATAAATCGCTGCTAGACTAGGATCGTTAAATTCTGCATTCTGGATAGTATTTTTATTAATTGTTTTCTTCATTTACAACCCCTGACGCTTCATTTTTTCTAGGCTTGCTGCGAATAAATACTCCCAACCCTGCGAGCCTACAATCGCTTCGTGTAATTGGTTTTCTCGTATATGAATTTCTTTGCCCGGGTGAGTTAGCTGCCATTCATCGTTATCTAACTTTAGTTTCGCTGAACCTCGTATAGTGAACAAGTACACTCTCCCATGTCGATGCGGAGTATATACTTCACCAGGCTTGTCCGTTATCTGTTTAACCTTCAGTCCCAATTGCTTGTATTTAGCCATTGCTTCATCACTGTTCATACAAGATCCTCGTCTTCTTCTATCAAGTTATTCATTACTTCAGGGAATTCTTCACCTGATCGAGGTTTGCCGAGCAACGATATAAGTCTCTGCTTGTATTCATGAATACTTTGTTTGTTGTCCCATGTCTCAAAAAAGATAAATTCGCGAATATTGGCAATATTTTGGAATAAGGAAAAACGGGTGCAGCCGGACATCTTAGTAGCTTCTGGAATGAGGGTCGCATTAGCAAGTTCCCTGAATGTTTGCTCCTGTCCCTCTTTAACGACAACTCTATATACGATGTTTATCATAGCAAGTTTAGTATAGCAGGACGAATTAGCGATCGCTAGCAAAATTTGCTTTTGTTTTAGCTTCAGGATATAATAAATATATGTTTAAGTATTCGTATATCGCATTTATACCAGCAGCCTCCGAGAGGGGGCAGTATTGTGCTGGTCTTTTTTATGAAAATAAGTAAATAGTAATAACAACGAAATGTAACAAAGTACCAGCCAAATGGCTGGTTTTTTTATGGAGAAAATATATGATTCAAGCAAATAATCTTTACAAAACATACGCAGATAAAGTTATTCTGCATAATGTCACTTTTACCCTCTCTGAGGGACAAAAGGTGGGACTTGTTGCACCCAATGGCACAGGAAAATCAACGATTCTTAAGATGATACAAGGACTTGAAGAGCCTGATCGTGGTTCCGTAACAATCTCGCAGGAAAATATTGCCTATTTACCTCAAGAACTATCCTCTACAGCAGGAGAAACGATTTTTGACTATCTCAGAACTACCCTCGAAGAAGATTGGGAGACATGGTACTCGCAGAAGTAAACCTGCCGCTCGAGACTACGACAAAAATAGAGACTCTTAGCGGTGGACAAAAAACAAAAGTAGGACTAGCAAAACTATTACTTACTGAACCAACAACCCTCCTCCTTGATGAACCAACCAATAATCTTGATCTCACCAGTATCGAGTGGCTTGAACAATTCATCCAGAACTTTGATGGGAATGTTTTTGTCATTTCACACGATAGGAGTTTCCTTGACGCAACGGTTACCAAAATTTTTGAACTTGATCCCATTACCCATGCAGTAATCCACTATACAGGGAATTACTCACAATTTGTGCTACAGAAAAAGAAGATCTATGAAAAAGATCTACAAGAGTATGCAGATTTCGTTGAGAAAAAGAAAGCTATGGAAACTTGGATAAAAAAGAAACAACAAGAGCTTTCAGTACATAGTAGTCCTAAAGGGGGCAGACAGCTCGAGGCCATGAAAAAGCGTTATGAACGGGAGATTGAAAAAAACAGCTTGGATAAACCTCAAGAATATACTCGAATAAACATCCAACAGCTTGGTGAAGAAACCTACGCTAAAAAGGTTATTTTTCATATCAATGACTTATACTATGGCAATCTTTTTTCCTGTAAACAACTAACCATTACCGGCGGTGACAGGATACATTTACAAGGGAATAATGGCACAGGAAAGACCACTTTCGTCAAAATCCTGTTAAATCAGATACAGAATGTTGCTGGCACTGTCCAAACAGGTACTGACATCAAGATTGGTTATTTTGCACAAGGTCATGATGTGCTTAATAAGCATAAAACCGTGCTTCAAGAATTTCAGGAAAAAACAGGTCTTGGAGAGGAAGAAAAAGTGAGAAAGATCTTGGCAAAGTTTTTATTTAAAGGTAATCATGTTTTTACTAAAGTGTCCCATCTCTCACAAGGAGAAAAGGTAAAGCTTATCATTGCTGAGTTAATTCATCAACATAACCATTTTCTTATTCTTGACGAACCAACGAATCATTTGGATATTGAGAGTCGTGAGGTTCTTGAACATGCCTTAAATGAGTATGAAGGAGGTTTTCTTATTATTTCTCATGATAGATATTTTGTAGAACAGGTTGATTTTAATAAAAAACTGATACTGAAAGATGGGAAACTATTATAAGTAAGCATCTCCTTGTATTGTTTTTAGATTAAAACGATCGTTTTGTCTAGTACCCACTTTTTTGCACAGATAGTTTAAACGAAGATTTTTGTAATTTG
>JBBTVD010000007.1:0-5393 GCA_038063415.1 Patescibacteria group bacterium | reverse complement strand
TGCGGATGTGGTGAAATGGTATACACGCTACCTTGAGGTGGTAGTGCTCGCAAGGGCGTGGAGGTTCAACTCCTCTCATCCGCACCAGGAAGGATTTTTTCAGTTTTCTCCCTCTTTTTGAACTTGTCGAATGGTTGATTTAGTTGACAGGACAGCACTTTCTTATCTTTCACAATAAAGTTCAAGTAGATTTTTCCAAGCAAAAAGTCTTTCTCACTCAACTGCTTTGTTTTGCTTATGATATCAGGCAAATCGTTGAAAAGTTCAAGGAATTGCTCATAACTCAAAATTGCTTGTCTATGCTTTGCTTGTTCTTCTTTGACTTTCTCTATATCTTTACTGAGCTTAGCAACATTAGCTTGTTCTTTCTTTAAGTCTTCTTTGAAGACATTTTTTACTTGTATATCTCTCTCCTGTAGTAACAGGTCTTTTATTTTTACGATTTTATCGTCAGTAGCAACTTTTACGCTCGTAAGACTGCGCCTTTCTGCTTCCAGCAATTCTTCTTTGCTGGCAATGACACGTTTCATTTCATCCACATAATGCTCATAGACTTCACTTGAGTTAAACTTATGCTTGCGTAAATAATCAATGGCGTAGTTGACCACTACATGCGCTCTTACAGCCTTTGTACGAGACCTACAGCCCTTCTCATCGCATCTGTAGTTGTAATAATGGGTTAAGCCTTTCTTGCTATTCATTTTTATTGTCAGTCCAGATCTCATTGGATGATTGCAGTAGCCACAGATTATTTTTCCTCGTAGTAGATCAGCTTTGATTGCTCCTGCTCTTTCAGCTTTAAATCTCTGCTTAAAAAATGTTTCAAGGTTGGCAATCTTGTTAATTCTCATAAACTCATCAACTGTGATCATTGGTACAAAATCATAGACTTCTGTCAGATCGACAATCTTTTTCTCTTTCTCTCCATGTACTAATACACCACAATAGGTTGAGTCTTTAAAAAGTTCTGAAATACGTTTGTGGCTAAATACAAAGGGTTCATGATGTTCTCCTGTTGCATCTGTTGGCTTGCTGTACTGATTTTGATTTAAATAGTCTGCGATTTCTTCCTGCATTTTGCCATCTAGTCTCATTTTCCAAGCCTCTTTAATGAGCGTGTAATTATCTCCATCAGGACGTAGGTATTGATTTACATCTTTATAATAGCCATGTTTAGCTTTACTGAGATATTTCCCCTCTTCTATGCTTCGTCTGATGCCACGAAGCACATTGTCAGAGAGTTGATCTGAGTATTGCTTTGACATCACAAAAGTGAAGCCAAGAAGCATCTTCCCTGCTGTGTTATTTTGAAATGTGAAAGTAACAAATTGCAGGTCTTTAATGATGCCTTTATCAATAAGGTCAATTATTTCTCCCGCCTCTTTCATATTGCGAGCCAGTCTATCTGGATGCCATGCAACAATACCACTATATTTGCCAGATTTGATCTCTTTGATCATTTGACGAAACTTTGGTCTAATATCTGGCTCCTTAGCGCTCTCTGATTCTGTAATAGGAGCAGCGTAAGCAAGTTGAAGTTTTTTGCTTGAGGCTATTGATTTGCATTCTGTGACTTGGTCTGCGAGTGAACGTACTTGTCTTTCTGAGCTTTCTGTGCTTTTGCGAGCATAAATTATGTATTTGACGTTTGTAATTTCGTCTTTTTCTTCCTCAGCATGATGGAGGGTCTTGAGAAAGTTAGTAAGGTCTTGGGTGGTATATTGCATGCACTAATTATACTATGTTAGCCTTTTGGCTTGAGTAAGCTAAGAGATACCTCTTTTCCATTTCTCACAAAGTGTAGATTATCAAAAGTTTTGTCTGCTTTAATAAAACCTCTCTTTATCATTTCATAAGCAGTTATTTGAGTAACAGTAGGATCGTTCTCAATTTTTGTCTCTAGCGTAATCGCTAACGATGGCCAAACAAGAGAACCATAGGAGATATAGTCTCCATTTTCGTCGCTTTCTCCAAATGCATCACAGATAACGCCACAAACACCGCCAGATTCATTAAAAATTGGTCCACCACTCATTCCGGGGTCGAACCTTGCTGTTGTATGAAAGCAAGGGAATTTTAGGTGGAAACTGTCACGCTTTGGGAAATGTATATCTTTTACTACTCCTCTTGTGAAAGCTGTCTCTTGAGAATACTGAACTTCTGTCCTCCCTTTTACTACATTTCCAGTAAAAGATGCATCTCTGCCATAGTATCCAAAGCCTAAAATATTTTCGTTAATACTTGGAATTCCAGGACTAAGCGATAAGCATGCAGAAAACTTAAACGGTTTATCATTAACTAGGGCTTGCTTCAACCAGCAGTAAGCAATGTCATATTCATCTGAATACGAAGCAAAGCTAATCGGCCATGGTCCGTCTATAACGCTATCCTGAACTTCTGGGTTTTCAGTATTAGTAACATATAAGGCAAAAAGTTCAACATTTTTATATAACCCACCCCCAGTTCTTCTTTCAAGTCTTTCTTCGAACACTTCATCAATCACATGCTTTGCAGTCATCATGAGACCATCAGGGCTTATGAGAAAGCCTGTCCCTAAATGAACAAACTCTCCATCTGCAATTGCGAAAATAGGCATTATAATTTGTTGGATTCTATGTCCAAAAACTTTTAGAGGAGAGAATTTTTCTTTAACTGAAATAGGTTCATTACTTCCTTGCATAAAATGATCTCAGCATAAAATGATCTCAATCACAAATAATTAAGAGGATAAATTATAAACTAGACTATGTATTTCAACTGTTTTATGGACGTCATCTGGAAAAGCATGCTGAGATTCAAAGTGCGATGTATTTATCTCACGAAAGCCATTTTTATATGTTTGATGAGTTTGTATTGTTGCTTTAACAGTCGTAAGTACATTAGTAAAACTTTGATTATTTGAAAAAATAATGATAACGCCATAATTGTGTCTCCAAGTTAAATATCTAAATAATTGATCTACAGCTTCTTGTAAAGATTTCTCTCCAGCCCATTTTTTACATTCCATGATTAGAATAGCCCCTTTCGCAATATTTAAATGAATATCTGATTTCCCTTTTTTACTAAATGTTTCTCCTGTAGCCTTACCAGCAAATACTGAATTTAAAGAGGATAAAATAATATTTCTTAGCTCTTCTTCTACTAGTTTGTTATATGCTGCTGGAGCTGCTTCCCAGTTTGATGCAACATTATCCACAATCTCAAGTATGGTGAGCACTTTTGCTTTATCCAGAATATATTCTTCTTGGACTTTAGGTTGAGGAGGAATGAGTGCTTTAATTGGCTCTTTAAAACCCAAAGTGATAGGTTTAACTGCATCCCTATTTATAATCTCCAGGGGAATATCAATTTCTTTAATGAGTTTATTAAAGCGTTCTGTATCTGTCGAAATTTTCTTTTTTCTTTGCTCAACGATTTCTGCAATCTTCTTTTTTAAAATTGGATTTTTTTCTTCGATTAATGCTTTTTTATTTGAGATTACTCTATCTAATAATTCAACTTCATTCTTTACTGCTTGTGGTGTATTCATTACAGAGTAGTATATGTACCCATGTATAGTGTCTAATTCCCAATTATGGGAGGGCATTATTTGCCAATCTAGTGCAAATACTTCCTCTGTTTTGGAGTTAATTTTTATGGGGTAACCAATTCGAAGTTGAGTCACTTCTGTTTGTATTGGTCCACCTAAATATCCCTCATGCTTCCGCCACTCTTTTTGTTCCTCAAGCGAAACATTTCTGGATGTATCCCTTTCAATAGGTTCAAGTGAATATTTTTCATATAAATAATCGATATACTCTGCTGCATCAATAGAAGCTATATCAGCATTATTATTTACCTCTGCATCGATATGCTTGGGAATATTTAAATAATAGCCTTGAACTGATTCACCGCCGTAGATTCTCATTTGATAGTTGGATTATAACAAAAAGCAAACTTGATGCCTACAGACCAGAAATTGAAGCGCTTCTTACTATGGCTCAACACAAAAATTCATCTCAAATCGTTACCATACAACAGAAGCAAATTTCGCTCTTTTGCTAGTGAAGCATAATATAAAGAAGCCCAGATGACTAATTACTCGTTTTATCAATAAAGACAAGCCAAATCGCATTGTGGAGCGTTAAGGAAGCTATTAGAAAACTATTTAAAGCAGTTCTTCTGTTATAATCAGTCACAATGGATCAACAAAAAAACTCATTACCAGTATCTCCTGTATCTAAATCTGAATGGGCAATTCATTCATTAAATATTCAAGGAACTTTCTTTGAACGCTGGTGCCAAGATGCTGTTAAAAAATCACGCTGGGATATCGTTTCTACAAACTATCCCGTTGAGTTTCCACCTCATAACGGACCATTTGTGGGAGAACAAAGTGCGCTTGATATTTACGCCCAGCTTAAAAAGACCACAATACAATTAACACTTCTTATTGAGTGTAAAAAGAATAATCCAGAATTTATTGATTGGGTATTTTTTCCTCATTCTAATACAAAACGACATAAGCATTTCACTGGTTCATTAATTCAGAAAGCCCCAACACAAGATGGTTATAAGAATTGGAACACAACTAGTTCTCTCAGTCCAATGATTTCATTAGAATGGATACCAACAAGTGATGCTTGGGAGACAAGGGGAAAGTATTCCGATTATAAAAAGGGTGATAAAACAAAAACTTCCAATACAGCTATTACGCAAGCTGCTCATCAAGTAGCATTAGCGACAAAAGCAATCTTTCAACAAGAGTTAAAAGCTGCTGACCTTTTATCGCATAAAAAAGCTGACATGCAACCAATTCCTGCTCATCAAATTTTTATACCTACTATCGTTACGACAGCGAAGCTATTTTTGTGTAAATTTAATTCCCAAGACATAGATGAAAAAACTGGAGAAATACCTTTTTCTAAAGCAACATTGGAGGAGCAACCATATCTGCTCTACGAATATCCTTTACCTGCTCATTTTCACTCTACACCAGCAGATGAAATTGATGTACTTAAAACTGGCAACAAAGATTTTGGTACAAGAATGGATATTTTAGTGGTAAACAGTTCAAAACTCTCAGAGTTTCTCGCTCTACTTGAGAATGGAAATGCTTAATATAGCAAAGTTAATCAAGGTTAGTTTCAACATACGTGGAGTTTAGTCCATCTCCTGCTGATCCATTGGTAGAGGCTTTCAGGAAATCATAAAAGATACTTGGTCCAACATCATTTGATGTCCATGTGCTATCTGATTGAGTATCCGCCATATCTGCTCCTAATCCTGCACGATAATATTTACCAGGCATCGTAATGGCAATACTTGCATGTGCTATTGGCAGTTTTGTTGCATAGAGAGCAAAGATAAAGTCTCTACTGATTTGCTTTGAAGTTGAAAAGAGCATAAAGTCT
>JBBTVD010000006.1:0-380378 GCA_038063415.1 Patescibacteria group bacterium | reverse complement strand
AGTATCTCTGTCAAACAACAAGATACCTCAGAAAATATCGAACAAGATATCATCAAAGTACAGGGGGGACAGAAAAAGATTGATCGACTCCATGACCTATTAACCATGGAAGGGTTTGATAAAGTGCTTATCTTTGGGCAAACAAAATGGGGAATCGAAAAACTCACCAAAGAACTTCTTGACCGTGGATTCCGGGCAACAGCTATTCATGGCAATAAATCACAAGGGCAACGTCAGCGAGCATTGCAGGAGTTTAAGCAAGATCGTGTGCAGATTCTTCTTGCTACAGACGTCGCTTCACGAGGTCTTGATATTGAGAATGTAACCCATGTTATTAACTATGACCCACCAGCAACCTATGAAGATTATGTGCATCGTATTGGAAGAACTGGCCGAGCGGGTAAAACAGGCATGGCATATACGTTTGTTGAATAATCCTTCTTTTCCTCTTACTTTGGTTGATAACTCGTAAACTCCTGCACACAATAATTCCCTGAGCAGGCAACACAACTTATGGTATGGGTTGGTGATTCAATTGCTTGACGATGAATCGGATCTCCTAGCCACCAATTAAAAGCTGCCTCCTCTGGTGCAATAGCAATGGCATTCTCCGTGTTCCAGTAGGGAAGATTTCGTCCATACATGCCACTATGCAAAGTCCCTGCCGCCATCTCGGCTGCAATTTCAGATGCGCGTGCTGTCGCAAGAGAGCATGTCTTTTCATCTTTTTGAAGAGCTGGCAGTCCAATTGATTGTCGATGTGCATTACTCATCGAGAAAAGTTTTTCGGCATTTAATCCTCCAATGTTTTGACCTGCTGCAACAGCAGTTTGAGCTGTGGGAGTAGGTGTTATTTTTGTTGTTGGAGTTGGAGTGATAGTAATCTGTTTTTTCTCTTCTGTAGATTGGTCTTTCTTTGTGGGCAGAGGGGTAGCGGTAGGCTGTACTGTTGGTTTCACAAGTTTTGGATTGTCTGTACTTGCAGGCTCTTCAACGACAGTAAAGAAAATAGTTGGTGAGGGAGTGATCTGTGGGGTTTCTGCTTTAGTCGGTGAAGGGATAGGGATGATGGTTCCTTGTGCATAGGCACTGGTACTATGAAAAAGGCCTGTAAAAATACCAAATGAGCCAAGCGCAAGAGCAAAATAACCTGCCAATTTTTTTAGCATAGTTAATGATACCACGATAGTACGTAGGCTCCAATAGCCTATAAAAAAATAGGACCAAACTACAGGGCAGTATTTTGTTACAATAAAGCATATGGAAAAGTTTATTGGCATGGCTATTATTACCTTTTCAACCTTGTTATATGCTTCTTTATTTCCACTAACGAAGTCTGTAAGTAAAGTAATTCAGCCTTTCACCCTAATGTCTATTTCTATGTTTGTACTTTTCTTGTTATCATTTTTTGCAAGCATGATTTTTGAACAAAGTCATACCATGAAATGGACAGCTTCAAAAGGTGCAATCTATACTCTAGTACTTGCTGGAATTATTAATTTCTTTGGCTTTTGGTTGGTCATTCAAGGATATAAATATATGCCGCTGTGGCAACAAACAATGTTTACCCTCTTAACGCCTATCTTTGCAGGGGTTCTTTCTTATTTTATTTTGGGTGAAAAAATGAGTGCCAATCTTTTTGTCGGACTTGCTATTATGGCTGTTGGACTCTTTGTTGCCTTAAAATAACATTATGCAGTATCAAAAAACAGAAAAAGACTATTTTATTCGTCTCATGATGGGTGAGAATCTCGTTGAGAAACTAACAACTTTTTGTGTAGAGAAAGGAATCAACACGGGAGTGCTGCAGGGGATTGGTACGGCTAGTCAAGTAGAAATTGGTGCCTATAATCTCAAAGAAAAAGCATATCATTGGAAAGTGTTTAATAAAAATTTAGAAATAGTTAGTCTTACGGGAAATGTTTCTTTAGTTGATGACAAGCCCTTCCTTCATATGCATACAGTGCTTTCTGATGAAAACTACGCATGCTTTGGCGGGCATCTTAAAGAAGCCATCGTTGGCCCGACGTGTGAAATCTTTTTGACTAATCTGGAAACAGCTATCTCGCGAGAATATGATGAATCTACTGGTCTCAAGTTACTTGCCTGTGTCTCCTCCAAGAATCAGGTATAATAGAGCCATGAAAACAACTCAACGAAGTCATAGTAAAGGGATTCTCCTCATTCTCCTTTCAGCGTTATTACTCGGAAGTTATGGAGTCTGGTCTCGCCTGCTTGGAGACTCTTTCGACGGTTTCTCTCAAGGATGGATACGATCTCTTTTGGTTTGTATCATTCTTCTCCCTATTGTTTTATATAAAAAGCAATTAGTATCAATAAAAAGAAAAGACTGGAAATGGTTAACAGTTTTTCTTATCGCTCCATCGGTAACGCAGGCGCCAATTTTTTATGCATTTAATAATATGGATATCGGAACTGCAACACTTCTGTTGTTCGTTTCATTGTTAATTACAATGTATGTTGTCGGATTTTTTTTTCTTAAAGAAAAAGTTTCTTCCGATAAACTCTTTTCTTTAGGTTTAGCAATCGTCGGGCTTTTGCTAATCTTTTCTTTTTCTCTTGAAAAATTCTCCCTATTGCCAGCAGCTATGGCATCGCTTGTTGGAATAGCCAGTGGTTTGCAGGTGTCATTCTCAAAAAAATTGTCTAGTAGCTATTCTGCGTTTTATTTGTCCTTTCTTAGTTGGTTAGTTATTATTCCTTCGCATGGTCTTGCTGCATTATGGTTTGGAGAACAGCATATACCTCCGTTATTTGACATCACTTGGATCTATCTTTTGGGGTATGCTTTTGCAGGGTTATTTGCATTCCTCTTCTATATTATTGGGTTAAAATATATTGAAGCAAGTGCTGGGGGGCTTATTGGGTTGACAGAAATTATCTTTGGTATACTTTTTGGGATTCTCTTTTTTGGAGAGATACTAACGGTACGAATACTGGTGGGCGCTTTTCTTGTTATCACGGCCGCTGCTCTACCTGATATTAATGATTTTGTAAGACAAAGGAAAAGGAGGAAAAAGAATTGATGAACGATATTTACTCGACACTCGATACATTACGTATATCATACAAGAAAATTGAACATTCGGCAGTTTTTACAGTTGAAGAGGCCAATACTATTGATCGAGATATTACTGCTGGACACAGCAAAAATCTTTTTCTCAAAAACAAAAAGGGGACAGCTTATTATCTCGTCGTTGTCCAAAGTGATAAGCGAGTTGATTTAAAACAACTTGCCAATACCCTTGCAGAGAGTAAGTTGAGTTTTGCTTCTCCCGAAAAATTGCAGGAATATCTTGGCCTTACACCTGGTTCAGTCTCTCCTTTTGGGTTGATAAATAATACTAAACACGATGTCACGGTTATTATTGATAAAGATCTCGTTCAACAGGAAAAGGTAGCATTTCATCCAAATATCAACATAGCTACCTTGGTTATCAGCGTGGAAGACTTTCAGAAGTTTCTTGGCTGGGCAGGGAATAAGATACGATATCTATCTTTATAATATGAAAAAAAATATACTATTCGAAATACTGATCTTCCTTTTTTTTACTGCTATTTTCAGTTCTTTTTTTTATTACCATATGCTGCAACTGAAGACAATTCATTCGCCATGGAGCCTCAATATGCTCGGACTTATGTGGAGTCCAGCATTTGCTGCAATTACAACACAATTGCTATTACATCAAAAAGTGAATAAGACGATTTTTAAACGACCACCATTTCGTTACTTAGTAATAAGTTATGGTATCCCACTACTTTATCTTTCAAGTACATATCTTTGTATCTGGGGAACAGGATTAGGAGGATTTCTGAATCCCTCATTTTTTACTGTTGTTGAAAATGCCTATCATTTTTCATGGATACATCCGCTTCTCTTTCATATACTTTTTTCTCTAACGGCAGGCGTAGTAATCAAATCAGTTTTTGCTCTTGGTGAAGAGTGGGGATGGCGAGGATTTCTCGTCCCCAAACTCTTACAAGTAACCTCAGTAGCAAAAACAGCGTTTATAAGCGGAATCATTTGGGCAGCATGGCATTATCCTATGATTATTTTTTTGGATTATAATGGGAGAACTCCTGTATTATTTAGTTTGTTTTGTTTTACGGGTATGATATTGGGGTTAAGTTTTCTCTACACGTGGATGTGGCTTAAAACAAAAAGTATTTGGACGGTTGTATTACTTCATGCAAGCCATAATCTTTTTATTCAACAAATCTTTAATCCTCTTACGTCCGATACCGAGGGAACATACTACTTTATCGGTGAGTTTGGGATAGGAGTATTCTTTATAGGGATACTATTGATGATTCTTATTATTCCGCAAATCGTGGCAATCCGTCCGTCCCTCGATAGAAAAGGGGCGTGAGCATTCGTACTCCTCTTCTCGCTGGAGTTGGGTAGTCCTCAGCGGTTGAGTATATACCATAGGGATCTCTATTTGCCATTTTGTAGGCTTCTGTTTGGTGGCGCCAGAAGTCTTCAAAGTGAATATGTGGCTCATCCCAACTCTGATTGACAGAGGGATCTATTTGTACGGGACGAGTTGCTCCTGCTTGATAATCTTCATATCCCCAAGACAGCCCTGAATAACCGACTTTTCCTAAAACTTGCCCCTTTCTTACCTGGACATACTGAGGACTTTCTTTTAGCGCTGGGACAGAAAGCGTATGATTTGTCGGTACCCAATCACCCTCATTTTCAAACGGGAGACTAAAGGGAATTGCCAGATCAACATCAGAAAGATGCGCCATTTGAATATAACGGTTTGCCGAGGGGATATACATCTGGACAAAGTTGCCCAACCCAAACCGTAACGGTTTTCCCAGATATGTCAGTATCTCTCCGTTTTCATCTCTGAGCCAAAAGGTATGATATGAAGACATGGCATAGCCGTCCGCAGGTGCTACAACGGGTGTCCCGTAAGGAATCGCGAAGTCAATACCATTATGTGAGACAAATCCATGAATCGCCTGTTCTTCATCAGAGTAAATCCATCCTTCAGTTATATCGTATAATCCTCCCACATCAACCTTTCGGAATGGAAGGGTTAAGTATTTGATAGGAAGTACTTTTTTTCCTTCTATCACCGGAAAGTGGTACATTTTATATCGTTCAAGACGAGTAATCCAATCTTCATGCTCAGCAGTTTTGTCCCGAAGTCGTACCATCACTTCTTCATATTTTGAGTCAATTTCGTGCCGTCGTTGAAGTACTTTTTGTTCATGCTGCTTTGCTGCGAGTGTGGCTTCATCGGTTGTTGCTTGAACTACTGATGGTGAGATCAGTACAGCAATCACTGTAATGAGTATAGGCAGTAATTTCATACGAAACATATATCCAGAATAGCGCGATAGAGATGTTTTGTCAAGAGTCTTAATGGCAGTTGGGCCAGGCAGACTTTTGTCCATTGGCGATCATAAAGGCAGCCGTTCTAATTGATTCTTCAGCGTTCTTACGTAAGTCAGGACTTTGGTCCATTCCCATTCGTCCACGGATGGATGACCAGGTACTGGCAAGGAACTGATACATCCCCGCATATGTCCCGGTGTCAGACTGACTGTTAAAGCCTGTCTCACAGCGAGCGATACGTTTGAGAAGATTTGCATCCACACTATATTCTCCAGCATATTTGGCAAAAAATGGCTCAAGTTCTACCGGTGCTGCAACATCTGGTAAAGGCTCAGGAGTGGCAGTTGGTTGTGGTATAGCAGTAGGAATAGCTATTGGCACTGAAGTGGGAATACTTGTTGGTGAAGGAATCTTTACTATTTTATCAGTCTGCGAAGATGTTTCTGTTTGCGTTTGTTGTTCATTTATGTTCTCTTCTTGAGGGGTTGGTGTGGGTGTTGTAATGATAATGCTCTGTGAAGGTATGGTAACGGTAAAGAATGTGGTCGGAGTAGGGATTACTGATTGTGGTTTAGGCGTAGGGCTAGGGAGAAGAGGGAGCTCGATGGCTTGCGCATTGACCGCCGTGTGGAAGACAGCGGTAAAGAGGACAAAGGAACAGAGAGAAAGAGAAAAATACCCAGCCAGTTTTTTCACCATATATTCATAGTACCAGTCGCAATCAATGAAAAAAAGTCCTATAAAAAACTGTTAAAGAGTAATCGGTAAGTGCATTTCGGTCACTACCTGATCGTTTGGGATTTTTTGTATAAATCCTGAGTGCAGATATACCTCTATATCCATGAATGGAAGTAATTGATTTTGCTTAAGTCCCTTTTTCTTTGCATAGAGTTCCAATTGCTTCCAATGAAAAGAAAGAAGCGTGGGTAAGCCTGTGTAGGTATAGATGAGAGCCGTATAGCTTGGAAGTTGAATGCTTTTTACTTCCGTAGACCCTTTTTTGAGGTGTAAGCCCGAAGTTTTTAAGACAGCTACTTTAAATCGAGATTTCACTGGCTTGTATTCAAGCTCTTCAAACAATGTCAAAAACACGGTGGTTTTGGGAAGTTTAGCAAAGTATGCTTTGAGCTCAAGACCGTATTCATAAATTTTGGCGTACGGTCCTTCTTTTTGAAGATAATAGACTTCGCGTGTAGGGATCTTCTTAACGACAGGTTTAATAAAAACGCCTTCTTTTTCAATCGTTTGGTAGTATTGTTCCATGGTCGTTAGTTTTTGCCGAAGTTGAGTAAGTTCAGCAAGTAAATCCTGTTTTTTCTTTAAAAACAACGATTTGATGGAATCATCTTGTGAAAGAAATGTTTTGATTTGTTTTAGTGAGAAGTTGAGTTGTCTCAGGAGGAGTATTACCTGAAAATCAATGATTTGCTCAGGCTTATAGAGTCGATAGCCGTTAGTATCTATATGATGTGGCTTAAGAATGCCTTGCTGGTCGTACCAGGTAACGGTTCGTTTGGTGGTTGTGGCGAGCTTGGCAAATTGTCCGGCAGTGAGTAATTGATCATTCATATTTTAGTCTATTGACTACAACGTAACGTTGTCCTTTATAGTATAGCCTATGAATAGGCCAATTACCACTTTATTTATGATCTCATCTCTTGATGGAAAGATATCAACAGGAGATGTTGACGAGTTGGATGTGGACAAAGATTTCAAACGAATTATAGGAATAAAAGAAGGATTACATCAGTACTACGAACTTGAGCAAAAAACTGATTGGCATTCTCTCAATACTGGTCGGGTAATGGCAAAAATTGGGGTAAATGAACGAACAAAAGAGCCGACAAAAATAGATGTTAATTTCATCATTATTGATAACAAGCCTCATTTGAACGAAAAAGGAGTCACTTATCTTGCAAAGTGGGTAAAGACGCTTTTCTTAGTAACTACGAATAAACAGCATCCAGCATATAAATTAAAGCAACAATATCCAAATATTGAAATTATCGAATATGATAATCAAATTGACCTTGTAGATTTGCTTAGAATAATGAAAAAGCAATATCAGGCAAAAAGGATTACTATTCAATCAGGAGGGACACTTAATGCTTCTTGGTTGAGGCAAGGATTAATTGATAAGGTTTCTCTAGTTATTTCTCCATGCTTGATTGGTGGTAAAGATACACAAAGTCTTATAGGAGGAGAATCTCTTCATGCAGAAGAAGAATTAAAAAAGATTAAAGCATTGAAACTCATAAAATGTGACATACTCGAAAACTCATATCTCCATGTTCAATACGAAGTTGTTAATGAAACCGTTATAGATGATATATGAATAAGCAATTATTGCACCATTAGTTACACAGGAATTGAGTAGTAGAGGTAAACGGAGAATACTGCGCTTGTCCAGCATTACTGGTGGTTGCATAGGCGTAACGAGCATAATACGTCTGATTATTATTAAGCCCCACGTTAATCGTTTGGTTTCCGTTATTATTCATCGTGTTTTGCATGGAATTTACCATATCACTCGCACCATTACTTGAGCCAACTTGTAACCAATATGATTGCGCATTACCTGTTGGTCCGTAAGAAACCGTTGCATTCCATGTGCTGCCTGATTGACTACCACAACTAACACTTATTGGTCCGGGAGGAGGTTGGAGGACGATTCCTGAGTTTATCGTAAACGTTACATTGCTTGCTGGAGCAGCCTGCGTTTGTATAGGGGAGTCCGCAATATCTTGATCGGTGCCATTGGATTGCGCTTGTTTCAAAATAGCAATCATGTCATACCATGTCCCAGCTGTTGCCCCAGTCCATTGCCATGTGGTTCCGTTGACTGGTGAGACGTTATTGACTGCAACTTGAAAGCTCTGTGTGTTAGAAACTCTCTGGAAGATAACAATTCGTGAATTGCTCGGTGCTACTCCATTAAAGTTAATACTTCCAGAAATAACGACTGGCGTGGGAACGGGTGTTGGTTGTGGCGTTGGTGCATTGGTCGGAGGCGTTGTTGGTTGTGGTGCTGGTGTGGGTGTTACCGTCGGGGTAGGTGTTGGTGGGGGGACAGCTTGTGAATTAATGGTAAGCGTTTCGTTAAGCGCAGGAGCTGCAAGAACGAGTGGCAGTGAAGAGCCAATTTGGTTACCATTGACATCAAAAAGGAGTCCAACAACTTCATACGTTTGTCCGGCAACTGCTGAAGTATAGGTCATATATTGTTGCTGTTGTGCTGGGAGATTTTTGACAATTGTACTGAATGCATCCCCCCCAAGCGGTTTCCCCTGAACGGTAACGGTTGCATCTGTTGGGATATAGCCATTGACGTTGATAGTGCCCGAGATAACAGCTGGCGTTGGAATTGCGCCTTGAGTCTTTGGTGCAGGTAGGTTGACGGTAAGCACTTCTTGCGATGCAGGCGCAGTAACGGTAATTGGCGTTGCATTAGCGACAACTGTTCCATTAACGACAACGCTAGCGGTGATCTCGTAGGTGTGGCCAGAAGTAGCATCATCAAAGCTCCAGGTACCTTGATCAACTGCGGTAAGTTGTCGTGCCGCAACTACCTTTTGACTTTGGTTGGTTACATCAATTTGCTCAATGGTCATGGTGGCGTTAGCCGGGATAACGCCATTGAGATTAAAGGTTCCCGTGATTGCTGCATTGTATTGTTCTGGTGTACTTTTTTCTTTTGCTGAGAGAAAAAAGAAGAGAACAACAAGAAGAATGAGTGCAAAAATAACGCCAACAAGAGCAATAATACGCAGTCGCGTATTCTTTTGTGGTTTAATTGGAATTGGCGTTGTTGGATCCATAACAACATCCTGCCTTCTTTATTTATAACACATTTTTATAAAAAAGTATCAAGGGAGTGATTCACATACGGTTCCGTCGTTATTTCCATCCATACCTTTGACCTCTGGTGAACTTGCTCCACCTGCATTGTCAAAATATGCTTGTGCTTCTGTTTGTGTCGTAAAGTCTGCACACTGTTTCTTGTTTAGCGTTGACTGTTTTTCTTCTTTTGTAATGCCGTTACAGGTCGTTACTCCCCACAATCCTTGGTTTGCCACCTCAGCTTCGTTTTGTAGTTGCCGATAATCGTCTTGATATGTATGAGGTGTGCTATAGGTATACTCATAAGCGTAGCCATTTTTGATCATCCATGCCCCAAAGTCAGTTTTGCCAGCATCTGTCCAGACATAGCGAAGTAGTCGACCATATTTATCGCGATCATCTTGTGTCGGGTCTGTTTTCAATTGCACAACTTGTCCAGTGAGTTTTTGTTTGGCTGCTCCAGCAGCCTCTTTCCCAAAACACTCCACAGGCCTTCTGGGATCAACAGATTCTGGTGTATTGATACCAATAATACGAATTTTTTGTTTGCTTCCTTGGATGTCTACTTCGATCGTATCGCCGTCAATCACTTTGAGTACGGTTGCTGGTACCCCTTTGTCTATTTCATTTTTTGTCTCTGATCCAATACCCTGTACGGCTGGTTCTTCTCTCCGCTCTATGGGGCGAGAGGCTTTCTCTTGTGGTGAAAGAGTAGCTGTGCCAGTAACGAGAATCCCAAGAAAAAAAAGAATAATAATAGCAGTTCTTATTTTTTGTTGCGTCATTGATTCTTTTGGATTTGTTGCGAGAAAAGCTCTCGCCAGTAAAGAAGAGAAATCATAATTCTTTCCATGGCAGTAGTCGTGATTGGCACTTCTTTACAAACCTCGACGAGTGCATCCTCATCGTCTGTGGTAAGTCGGGTAGTTTCGGAAGTCTGTTCATACATGATAGCTTGCTTGTTGGTAATATGATCTATTTCGAGAGCATGACCAAATTCATGAGCAAGGGTATGGATAATTTCATCCCGAGAACTATTAAAGTAAATATGAATTCGTTTCCCTTCTTTGTCTGAGATATAGACTCCTTCTTCAGGTTTCTCGACAAGAACATCCTGAAAACTATCAATAGTTTGATTGAGTTGTCCTATTTGGTCATTAAAAGCGGTTGCTGATTGGTTAAGTCTTTGCGACTCTGCTTCCAGAGATTCACTTTCTGATTGTAAGCTAGATTGTAGGTCCTGCATCCGTTCAAATTCTTCTGGAGGGGCTCCACCTTTTTCGTTCCAGGAGGCAATCTCTTGATTAAGTGCCGTGACACGGTCATTAAAATCTGTGAGACGCTTTTCATAATCTGCTATCTCAGGTTTCAGTTGCTGGTCTTGTTCCTTAAGTTGTGAATCCATTTGATTAATTTGACTATTAAGCTGCTGTCGTTCATCATAGATGAGGCTTACCGCAATTTTCCCTTGTGGAGCGTAGACAAAAAGATTTTTACCAAGCACATTGCTCCAGAGGCTTGCCCCCGTTTTGATGTCTGCAAGAAACTGTGCTGTTGAGATGTTAAATCGAGGATCAATCTCATCAATGCGATAGGTTAAGGGAGTATCACAAGGAGAGTAGTACAGCAAAGCATGGGTTTTCTCTGCGAGTAGGTCTCGTTGGGTATATCCAACTCCGATAACGATAGTTGTGAGGATAATCCAAATGATTTTTTTCATGGCTTCATTGTAGAATATTGAGGATAAAGTGGCAAGCTTTTATGGCTATCAGTAAAGATCACTCGTTTTCTTATTCTCAACGCGAAGAGAGTTGTTTTTTCTAGTCCTATGTGTTTTCCGCTAGTGATCATTGCGAAAAAGAGCAATATCACTGTTTAGTCCCTTTGTTTACTATAATAGAAAAAGAAGATCTCACCTTCTTAATCTTTGCAATGAAGAATCCCTCCATTTCTTGTGAGGGGTAGATGCGGGAGGTTTTGACAACCTCTGGATGAAACGTTTTCTTTTGCCAGCTTGGAATACCAGATGCAAGTTGAAGATGAGGAATGGCAATAGGCTGAAGAGCAATATTCCCTTTTTCTTTCTCAAGTACCCAGTCAATAACTTCTTCGTTTTCTTCAGGTGCAAGCGTACAGGTGCTATAAACTACCGTACCACCCGGTTTGGTTGCAAGAACAGCCGAGCGGAGAAGGTATTTTTGTCGGTTGGATAATTCTTTAATTTTTTTGAGTGACCAATCCTGATAACTTTTGGGATCATTTACGTTGATTCTCCCTTCCATACTACAGGGAACATCAACAAGTACTCGGTCGAAGTATTCAGGATATTTTTTCCAGATAAATTGACCGGGGATATTAGTTATGGTTGCATTGGTTACACCATATGCTTTGAGATTGTCGCGGAGCTTAAAAAGACGCTTTCTACTCAAATCGTTTGCGATTATTTCTCCTCTATTTTTCATTCTATCCGCCAACTGTGTTGTCTTACTTCCGGGGGATGCACAGAGGTCAAGGATTTTTTGGTTAGGTTGGGGAGTGAGGACAAGCGCAGGGATCATACTTGAAAGATTTTGGATATAAAGAAGTCCTTGCTCATATTCTTTTGTTTCAGTCAGTTCCCGGACGGATTTATTTTGTAGGACAAACGCATCAGGGTACCAGGGAAGTTGTTTCAAGAGAAACCCTTGGTTTTCCAATCGTATCGGTAGTTTCTCGGTACTTATTTTGAGCGTATTGGCTCGAAAAGCAGGTAATGGTTTATTTGCAAAAGCGTGAAGGAGTAATGCATCATTTTGGGAAGGTAAGAGCTCGGAAAGACGACCAATAAGCTTTTCTGGTAAATGTTCCATAGATATATTATACCTCTATAAAGGGGATGAAGGAATATGCTATCGTGATACTATATGAAAAACTTCTGGGAACCTTTTATCTATAGCGGCATGAAAACCACTGATCTTCAAATGCTTCGGAAGGCAATTTTTATCAACGCATTTTCTCTTATAGGTTTTTTCTTTGTTACGTTTCTCGGATTACAAAATGTCATAGCAAGAAATTTTCAAAGTGGTATTCCTGAGTTGCTTGGAGGATTTGTTTTTTTGCTGACAATACTTCTGCTTCGTATTAACCATAATCTTTTGCTTGCTCGAGCTGTGATGCTTGCAACGCTCGGAAGTTTGTTGCTGGTTGGATTAGCAACGGGAGGCGTTGAGCGAACAGGGATTTTTTGGTACTTCACCTTTCCGCTTGTTGCGTTTTTTCTTTGTGGGAGACAGCTTGGCATTATTTGGACGCTTCTCCTATGTTGTGCCACATCGCTCGTGGCACTTCTCGGCACGTTGGAGTTTGTGTCTTTAGCCTATTCGCTTGATGAGCTACGACAATTGTTTATCAGCCTTTTTGCCTGTTGTGTTCTTATTTATATTTATCAGCAAGTCGTTGAGCACACACAAGAGCAGGAAAAGAACCTTGATACAGCAAAAACTGAATTTGTTACGCTTGCGTCGCACCAGCTTCGTACTCCCATTTCGGCAATCGCCTGGTATACAGAGATGCTTATGCAAGGAGACATTGGGTCAGTAACTTCCGAACAAAAAGAACATCTAATGCATATTTATCAAAGCAATGAACGGATGGCAGCACTTGTTGATGAATTGTTGCATGTATCACAACTTGAAACAGGCAATTTCTTCTTAAAGCCTGAGTTTGCTGACTTGACACAAATAAGTCATTCAGTTCTTATCAAAGAATTGCAAAAGCAAGAGCATAAGGAATTACGTATACAAGAAAACTATGACGATAAGCTGCCAAAGGTGTTTATCGATACTGAAGTAGCCAAAATTATTTTTCAGACACTACTTTCAAATGCCCTTAAATATACGCCAGAAAAAGGATCGGTGAGTATTGCTATTGCTCCATCAGAACAAGATCCTGCCGTTGGTACAGAGAAAAAGGCAGGCATTTTGATTACGGTAACAGACACAGGGTATGGTATACCCAAAAGAGAAGCAGCAAAGATTTTTTCAAAGCTATTTCGAGCAGCGAATATTAAAACGAAAGATACTGATGGAACAGGGCTTGGTCTCTATATGGTAAAGTCACTGGTTGGGCTTATCGGTGGGAGGGTTTGGTTTACCTCAGAGGAGAATAAGGGAAGTTCCTTCTTTGTATGGATACCCTCAAGTTCTCAATAAGGACAGCTGGACAAGCGTCATTCTAACATGCCATACTTTATTAAAGACGAATACGTTCGTCTTACTGCCAAATGAACCCACTGTCATTTACTGGTATTATTGCTTTTTTTTGGATTGTATGGACACTTGGTGGTGCTATTTTCTACACGCCACATTCATTTGACTTTCATTTTACTTTAGAGATTCTGCTTCCATTAGCTGCTTTACTGACGACAGTAGGCCTGCTCGTTCTCTTAAACAAAAAGAAGAACCGTAATCGGATAACGTTTTGGTATTCACTTTATTTAACCATTTCTGTTGTATGGTTTTTTGGAGAGATAGTAAAACTCATGAGTAATACTCTTGAAACGTTTCTGTTTTGGAATATGCTTACCTATCCCTTGGTTGTTGGATTTTCTGGAATTCTCCTTTTTATTTTTATTTTAGCCTATTTGGAGAAGGAAGATCTTCTCTTTCGATCGTTTATCTGGTTTTTAGTACTGATCTCTTCTGGGATTATTGCTTTTACCCTTACTAGCTCAACAGAGCTTGCGTATCTTTCTTCGGCAGTAAAACCTGATGCGGCTGGATATCCAACTTCTCCTCCTCAGTCAGGGCCACTTGCTCCGCTTCTTACTTTTTGGTTGCTCTTTTTTCTTTTCGTCAATAGTGCCCTTTTGTTCCGATATTATCGGGAAATACCGATAGCAAAAAAGAAAGAGCGAATACAGGTGCAGTGGCTGTTTATCGGTATCCTCTTGCCGTTAGGAGTTGGATTCTTTTCAGAGTTATTTTTGGTACAGATTTTTCATCTTGAGCTTCCTCTTATACCAATTACAAATCTTACAGCAAACGTGATTATGACGTACGCTATTTTGCGCAAAAAGCTTTTTTTGGTAAACAAAACGGTCATTGCAAATAAAGTTATGGAAATTCTCCCGGGAGCAGTGATCGTAACCAATCTTGAGGGGGAAATTATTTTTACGAACCCTTTTGCCTTGTCCTATTTTGGGTATACAAAAGAAGAATTGCTCGGTAATGATCTCCTTCAAGTATTTCCGGATCAGCAAACATTTAATCAATTCCATCAAGAAACTTTTACGGCCGTACAGAACATGCATACAGTACAGGAAAAAGAGCTTATGTTACATAAAAAGACAGGTGAACCACTCGCTGTCTCTCTGTATGTATCATATTTTCACGATGAGCAGTCCCAAGGAATTATTGTCTTGGTAAATGATATCTCGGTTATCAAAAAGAAGAATGATGAATTGCAGGCAAAATCCGAGGAGTTACTCAAAGAAAAAGCGACGACTGATGAGCAGAAACAGATATTGGATACGGTAGTGCATAATATGCCCATTGGTATTGCACTTAATGAACCAAGCGGGAAGGCCATCTTGGTAAATGAATCTGGGATAGCCTTACTTGGTCAAGGTATAGATCCTGCTACTCGCAACGAAAATATCGGGCAACTGTACCAGTTGTATAAACCAGATGGCACTCGCTATCCAACAGAGGAGATGGGATTTGTTATTGCTATGAGAGAAGGTCACGCTGTGACAAAAGATGATATTGTCATTTATCATCCTGAAGGCAAAAAGATTGCTATTCGTGCAACCAGTGTGCCGATAAAAAATCAACAAGGACAAGTACTATCAGTGCTTTCAGTTTTTGAAGATGTGACTAAAGAACAAAATATTGATCGGATGAAGACTGAATTTATTTCCCTTGCTTCACATCAACTTCGGACACCACTCTCTGCAATTAAATGGTTTTCCGAAATGCTTGTTAATGGCGATGCTGGCAAGCTCACCAAAGAACAACAGGATTTTGCCCAAAATATCAGTGCTTCAGCTGCCCGAATGATTGATTTAGTTAATTCTCTTCTGAATATTTCCCGTATTGAGTCTGGAAGAATTATGGTTGACCCTCGCCCAACAGACTTAAAAGAGCTTGTTCAAGGAGTAATAACCGATTTACAGGCAAAGATTGCGGAGAGAAATCAAAATTTGGTGATTAGCGTACGAGAAGATATGCCGAAGATTAATCTCGATCCACATCTGATCCGGCAGGTATTTATGAACTTACTAACGAATGCAATTAAATATACACCAAAGGGTGGTGAAATCCAGGTCTTTGTTTCACGAAAGGGTGATGAGGTAATTTCCCAAGTGACAGATAATGGTTATGGTATCCCCAAAGCACAACAAGGGAAGATGTTCCAAAAGTTCTTTAGGGCAGAGAATATTGTTAAAGTCGAAACTGATGGGACAGGTCTTGGTTTGTATCTGATCAAAGCAATTATTGAATCGTCAAAAGGAAAGATATGGTTTGAGTCAGAAGAAGGAAAGGGTACAACGTTTTGGTTTAGTCTTCCGATGTCCGGAATGGAAGCAAAAAAGGGTGAAGTAACCATTGATGGTTGACAATATTTCTTCAGAGACAGTATGCTAGATGTATGGAAGAAACATTGCCTACTCCTTCTCAGCCTCCTGTTTCGGTATCTTCTGAGCAAGCAGGTGTGACCAGCCAGTTACCAAAGAGAAACAAAAAAGTATTGTTGTTAGTTCTTTCTTTAGTCATATTGATTGGTGGACTTGCTGTTTTCTTTATACTTGGGTGGAGCAATACCACCCGAACTGCACAGATAGCAACGACTAATTTACCTACGCACTTTTCCTATGCAAGTGAAGAACTACAGTCTCTTGCTAGATTAGAGAGACCAGAAAAGGTTACCACAAGAGACGATCTTAAGCAGTGGGAGGAAGAAACCTACGCTTTGGTTGCAAAAAATAAAACAATTGATCCTTCAAAACTGTATGCATATTTATCAGTTGCCAGACGTGATGGATTACTTATTACCCGTAGTATCTACGGAGATTTTTATGGAGACACCTCTTCTCTCACAAAAAAAATACTCTGTGAATTTTATCCAGATGATTGTGCTTCGATAAAAGTACCGAATACTGATGCATTTTCAGAAAAATTGTCAGATATTCTTCTGCAAAAAGTAAAACAACGAATAGCAGAAGATTCGGCAATAACCAAAAACTATCCACTGAAAAATGATTCCAAATATTGGTATGCAACACCGCAACTTGGTCTTGATGCCGGTTCATACAAGCCATGGTTGATTGATCGGGGTGATCAATTCCGAGTTCCTGAAAATCCTGATTTTGCCGTACAGAACTTCCAAAACCAGCTTGCTCAAGTAAATAATGCGCTTGCAAATATAACCTCTGAACAGCGCAAGACTGTGATTTTTTGGGCTGGAGGACCGGGGACAAAAACTCCTCCAGGTATCTGGTTGGACATAGTAGGAAAGTATATGAGTGCGCAAGAAATATCTATCGAGAAATATCTTGATACGCAGGCGCTACTTGCTATGGCAATGGCTGATTCTCTTATTGGTTGCTTTGATTCCAAATATACCTATCAAGTAAAACGACCATTTATGATTGATCCCGCGATTAAAACCATTATGCCAACACCCAATCATCCAAGTTACCCCGCGGGGCATTCTTGTGTTTCAAGTGCAGCTGCGACAGTCCTAGATTCGCAGCTGCCTGAAAATATAACGGAATGGGATCGTTTGGCAAAAGAAGCAGGCGACTCCAGAGTTTTAGGAGGGATTCATTATCCCGCAGACAATGAGCAGGGTACGCTTCTTGGGAAACAAGTGGGGGAGTATGCCAGTACTCGTTTTCGTCAGCGTTAAATACTTTTGTGTCACCAAAAAATCTATCATTACAAGTAAAACTGCTTGGGGGATTTCTAGTCATCTCCAGTCTTGTTGTTATTACCAGTCTTATTAGTGTTAACGCTGCTAATCACATTGTGGGATTATTTGAAAATGTCGTCCATGGTGAATTTCAACGATATAATGCCCTTCTTGCGATAAAGAGTGAAACAAATGAGATTATCAATCAGACGCTTATCCTCGCGTTACAAGAATCTGAATCGGCAGTGAATACACTGAGTCATGACGAACAAAAAAATGAAATTCTAGCAAAAGTTGAAGAAGTAGAACGTAACATCGATATTTATACGAGAAACATTCAAGAAGACCCACAAGAAAAGGTAGCAACGATTACCAATCTTTCAGTGATGACAGATATCGTTATTGATAATTCGTTTCAGTTGCTTTCGCTCCAAGAGCAAAAGGCTTCATCTGCTGCCATTCTTACAATGGAAGGGACACTACTTGAAAGTCAGAAAGACTTACGAGAAGAAATAGATACTGTCGTACAAAAAGAGCTTACTCTTATTGAAGCTGAAGATCGTGCGCTCGAGGAGACCGTAGGACAGACCATTATGAATGTGTATATTATTTCTTTTATGGCAATTCTGATTGCCATTGCGGCTGCTTTTCTTTTTTCAATTCCTATTGTTTCCAAAATTCGTAAGCTTGGCAATGCAGCTGCTGAAGTCGCAAAAGGGAATTTGGGTGTGCGTCTCAATGATCATGCCCATGACGAATTGGGACAACTCGCAACGTCTTTTGATCAGATGACCCAAACATTACAGGAAGTAAATGAGCAGAAAGAGAAGAATGCAGCAGCACTTAACGAACAAAAAAAGATTTTGGATACGGTGGTACATAATACACCGATCGGCATCTCACTCAACGATCCGACGGGTAAATTACTCCTCGTAAATGAAGCAGGCATTGCGCTTATTGGTCGCGGAATTGATCCAAATGCTCGCAATGAGGATATCGGGCAAATTTATCAAATCTTTAAAACTGATGGTAGTCCGTATCCTATGGAAGAATTAGCCAACGTTATTGCTTTACGTACTGGGAATCCTACGACAAAAGATGATGTGGTCGTACATCGTCCCGATGGAACCCAAATAGCAATGCGTGCAACCAGTGTGCCGATAAAAAACCAACAGGGGCAGATACTATCAGTACTTTCAGTATTTGAAGATGTTACCAAGGAACATGATGTAGATCGGATGAAGACTGAATTTATTTCCCTTGCTTCACATCAACTTCGGACACCACTCTCTGCAATTAAATGGTTTTCCGAAATGCTTGTTAATGGCGATGCGGGAGAACTTACCAAAGAGCAAAAAGAATTCGCACAAAGCATTAGTGCCTCTTCAGAACGTATGATCGAGCTTGTTAACGCGCTTCTCAACATTTCCCGTATTGAGTCAGGCCGAATTGTCGTTGACCCTCATCCGACTGACTTAAGAGAACTTGTCCAGGGAGTCGTGACAGACTTGCAAGCAAAGATAAAGGAAAGAGAGCAAAACCTTCTAATCAGTGTTCGGGAAGATATGCCAAAGATTAACCTTGATCCGCATCTGATCCGGCAGGTATTTATGAATTTATTGACCAATGCGATTAAATATACACCAAAAAGTGGAGAAATTCAGGTGTTTGTCTCTCGAAAGGGAGATGAGGTAATCGCCCAAGTGACGGATAATGGCTATGGTATCCCCAAAGCACAACAGGGGAAGATGTTCCAGAAGTTTTTCAGAGCAGAAAATATCGTCAAAATCGAAACCGATGGAACCGGTCTTGGTTTGTACTTGATTAAAGCGATTATTGAATCGTCCAAGGGTAAAATTTGGTTTGAGTCAGAAGAAGGAAAGGGTACAACGTTTTGGTTTAGTCTTCCTATGTTCGGTATGGAAGCAAAGAAGGGGGAAGTAACGCTTAGTTAAGTAGAGAGAGAGCTTTCCTTAAGGTATCATAACATTTGCTACACGAGAAAAGATGGATGAAATACGTAGCAATAAAAGCAACTGGGGGATACCCCAGTTCTCTTTTATTAACCTGTGGATGCTTTTCTTTTTGTGAACGTTAATTTATGATGCGCTTATGGTAAAAATACTTTCTATTAGTTTGTTCGCAATAAATATATTTCTTTTTCTTCTTTTTTCTATAACGCAACATTTCCCAATTTTTGCAATAATGATTCATTATATAAGTGTCTTATTACTTGCAGGTTGGGTGCTATACTCTAAAAAATTATTACCATTCCTGAAAAAACATATATTTGATATTTTTTTAGCGTGCTGTCTCTTTATAGCTGCATTCGCTATTTATTTATATAAAATTGATGTCATAACTCCCGGAGTTCATTTAGATGAGATTACTGTAGCAAAAGCAAGTGAGCTTGTTTTTGCTTCATCTGAGTATGTCCCCTTTGTAGATGTTAATTATGGACACCCAACACCATTATTATATCTAACAGGATTAAGCATTGAGTTGGTTGGAAGAACACTCGCTGCTCTTCGTTTGCCTAGTATCATATTTGGAGCACTCAGCGTTGCAGCCTTCTATATTTTATTAAGATTATTTTTTAATAAAACTGTTTCGCTTTTTTCTTCTCTTCTTATGATGCTCTCTTATCCACTTATTATAGTATCAAGGATTGCTTTTGAAATTACTCCTTCTCTTTTTTTTCAGATAGTAACCATGATCCCACTTTTTTTAGCTTGGAAAAAAAATAATTTAAGATATTATGCTGCGATTGGATTGTCCTTAGGAGCAGGACTATATACCTATGTAGGATTCAGAACCTTTGCATTAATAATTTTTGCACTTAGTATTTTTATCGCAATTAGACATGCAAAGAATTTCAAGAAGGGTCTGCAAAAAGTTGGATTGCTTATTGTAGGGATATGTGTTGTTGCAATTCCTCTTTTTAGCTACAGCATAATACATGCAGACCAGATAATGGAGAGAGCAAAGGTTCTTTCTTTATTTAATCAGGGTCTACCCACAGGAGAGGTAGTTACGGAATTGGGTGGAAGCATATTTCGGCTTACAAATTTATTTTTACCAACAGGCACTTGGGACAATAGGCCTAATGGTGATCCTGATCTAAGAAGAAATCCATCAAGTACTACCTTTTTTGATTTTGCAACGTTTTTAATATTTTTGATTGGAATTCCATTTCTTTTCAAGCGAAACAGACGCCTTTTGCTAATTTTATTGATTATAGCAATCTCTCCAATTCTCAATGATATTCTCTCTCTTGAGAGGATACCAGAAGGTCATTATTACGGCTTAGGTCATCCCAATACCTTACGTATAGCAGGAATTATACCTATCGTTTATTTCGTGATTGCATTTGCATTAAATGAAATAAAACCTTTTTTGGATGGAATGGGTAAAGGAATTTATACAGCTACAATAATTTTTATATCCTTTTTCATAATGATGATTAATTGGAATTTATATTTTAATCAGACAATTAGTGACTATAATTATAAATTTAATGGAGCGATTGTTCTAAATATTGTTAATATTATAAATAGAAGTCCAATTAATGAGGTCTATGTTTCTTCTAATATTGTTAGTGATGGAAGATTTGAGTTTCTTATAAATAGAGATAAAAAAATATATAACTTCAAAGCTGAAGATTTTGAAAATGATTTAGCAATAATCAAGGCAAATAAGGTAACAATTTTGAGTCCAGAAAATAATGAGATTGCTGAAAAATTAGCAAATTATGTGGCTAATAATTATAAAGATTCAGTAAAGATGCAAGTATTAAATAGTCCAATTGGCACTACTGATGCAGTTATTTTTATCAAAGCTGAGTGAAGGCTAGAATGATTTGAAAATAGGGATTGACTTAGTGTTAGAAATTTACTAATGTATGAGTCATAGATCAATCTTTCTTTTAAGATTCAATGAAAGAGTTATCCTTTATCAGCACATTATCTATTTTTTTTCTAACCTTCTTTATTTTTGCTCCTTTAATTCCTCAAGCAAGAGCTGATTGGCCAATTTAATCCTCAACATGATGGGACGGATAATAGTGAAGCGAGTCTGACAAATCCATTAAGTTTAGAATGGCAAGTGCCTCAAGGAGCAAATGCTAGTATTGTTGAATCAGGCAATTCAATTTATGCAAAAACAAATTCAGGTTCTGCTGCTACAGCTACGACTACTATTATGAATAATCAAAGTGGAGTAGTTGAGTTTGATGTTACCTCAGATGTTCAATCTTTTATGAGCGGCTCAAACCAAAATTACGGATGGTTAGTCAAAAAGACGAATGAAGGTCAAGCTGGTCAAGTAAGTTTTGGGACTAAAGAGAGTTCAAATGTTCCTCAACTTGTTACTACCTATCAACCATAATTTCTTCTTTCTTACTTCTCACCTATTCTCGAGCTTTTCTAAGTTTCTCAGTAAGATAGTTATTATGTCCTTTTGAAACGATTGATTTTGACATCTAAAAGAGAAAACTTGACAAAAGCATCGAGCTTTGTGGATACTGAAGATATCTCATGAAAGTTAGTCAAAAAAAATGGACGCAACAAACAGGCTGGGTAGTACTTCGTTCTGAATTTGCTGAAAAGCCACAACTAGTCCTTATCTTTGGTGCTCGGACGCTTCTCTCTGACGCGACACATTTTGATAAAATTCATGCTATGTATCCTGAAGCTCACATCCTGAGTGCCAGTACAGCGGGAGAAATTTGCAGTGACGAGGTGCTTGATAACTCACTTATTGTAACAGCTGTCTATTTTGAGAAAACGACGCTGCAATTTGCTAAAGAGAGTATTACTGATCCTGAACAGAGTTTGGAAGTTGGAAAAAAGCTTGCAAGCGCTCTGCCACACGAAGGACTGACCCATGTGATGGTTTTCTCTGATGGATTAAAGGTCAATGGCACTCCTCTGGTTCAAGGTTTAGGGGAGGTTTTGCCTCCAAATGTTTCGGTTACTGGAGGATTAGTGGGTGATGGTTCTGATTTTAAACTGACGCTCGTCGGGCTTGATGAGGCACCGGCTGAGGGGAGAGTTATTGTGCTTGGGTTCTATGGTAATTCGCTTAAAGTCGGCTATGGATCGCTTGGTGGCTGGGACCCCTTTGGTCCTCAGCGAACGATCACCAAAGCAAAAAATAATGTTTTGTATGAGTTAGATGGCAAGAACGCTCTTACTCTCTATAAAGAATATTTGGGTGAGTTGGCAAAAGAACTTCCGGCGAGTGGCTTGCTTTTCCCATTGAGTCTTTCTGTTACTGATAAAAGCGGGAAACAAGTTCAGGTGGTTCGCACGTTGTTAAATATTGATGAGACAGAACAGAGTATGATTTTTGCAGGCGATATGCCAGAGGGCATCAAAGCACAACTTATGAAAGCAAACTTTGAACGACTCATTGACGGAGCGCAACAAGCAGCGAGTATGAGTATTGAGTCTCTTGTCGGAGCAAAACCAGACCTTGCAATTCTTATTAGTTGTATCGGGAGAAAGCTTGTCTTAAAAGAGCGAACTGTTGAAGAAATTGAGGCAGTTAGATCAATTGTCGGCGAGCAGACTGTTCTTGCAGGGTTTTATTCGTATGGTGAGATTTGTCCGACAGCAGCTACTGAAAAACAATGTCAATTGCATAATCAGACAATGACGATTACTACCTTCAAAGAAGTCTAATGCATACAACACTTGAACGACAACGCACAAAATTTTTTGGGAATACCCAGAGTCTTCCTACGGATAAAGCTGCTTGGGAGCTGTTTTTACAAGCAGTTAATTCCACCTATGAAGGCTACGAACAGGATCATATATTAATTGAGCATTCACTTGAACTTAGTTCAAAAGAGCTTAATGAACAAAACGAAAAGCTCAAAGAATATTCTTCACAACTTGCACAAAAGGTAGGAGAAGTAGAAATAGAAAAAGTGAAAGATGAAGCCGTGATTGCCAGTATCGGGGATGGGGTACTTGTGACAGATGCGCAGGCTCATATTATCGTGATGAATAAAGGTGCAGAAGAAATTCTTGGATTACAATTGTCTGCTATAAAGAATAAAACAGTCTTTGACTCATTTCAGCTGTATGACAAAGAAGATAAAGAAGTTCCTG
Source organism: Patescibacteria group bacterium (assembly GCA_038063415.1). Taxonomy (GTDB): domain Bacteria; phylum Patescibacteriota; class Microgenomatia; order Levybacterales; family UBA12049; genus JBBTVD01. The sequence continues at coordinate 357,155 of JBBTVD010000006.1, read as the reverse complement.
TAGAACAACGTCCAATGAGTATTGTTCTCCAAACAGGAAAGAAAGTAGAAAATGTTTATACTCATCATCAACAAAATGGAGACGTAGCTTTTGTTCATTTTAGTGCAAACCCTGTCATTCTTGGTGAAAAAATTGTAGGGGTTATTGCGATCATTCGAGATGTCACTGAGCAAAAAGCGATTGATCGGATGAAGACTGAATTTATCTCACTCGCTTCACATCAACTGCGGACGCCATTATCTGCGGTGCGATGGTTCTCTGAAATGCTTTTGCAAGGAGATGCGGGGAAACTTAACGATGAACAACAAGATTTTACCAGGAATATTTATGATTCTATTGAACGCATGATTGATTTGGTTAATTCACTTTTGAATATTTCAAGGATTGAATCAGGAAGAATTATTATTGATCCCAAGCCGACGGATTTGAAAGAAATGGTTGAAGGAGTCTTAAAAGAGCTTGAACAGCTTATTTTGAAAAAAGAACTCCATTGTGTCGTGAGTGTAAATGAAAATCTCCCCAAAATAAATATTGATCCACGGTTAATTAGGCAGGTATATCTCAATTTATTGACAAACGCGATCAAATATACAGAAAAAGGAGGAGACGTGAACGTCTTTATCTCACGAAAAGGAGAAGAGATTATTTCTCAAATAACCGATACTGGTTTGGGTATCCCAAAGCTGCAACAAGGAAGATTATTTGAAAAATTTTTCAGAGCAGATAATGCCGCACAGAAAGAAACCGTTGGGACAGGTCTTGGCTTGTATTTGGTTAGGATCATTTTGGAATCATCCCAAGGGAAGATTTGGTTTGCCTCAGAAGAAGGAAAAGGTACAACATTTTGGTTTAGTTTGCCAGCAGCTGGCACGCCAGCAAAAAAAGGAGAAGTGACGCTTGACTGATAGGTCAATTTCCTGTAAAACTAAAGAGAAGTCCTAGGATATGAGTGCACAAAATCCAACAATCATGGTAGTCGAAGACGAAATTCTTTTACTACAAGCGATTACCAAAAAGTTGAAATTGAGCGGCATGGATGTGCTCTCCTGTGCCAGTGGGCAGCAAGCTGTTGACTATCTCAACAACCTCGATGAACTTCCGGATGCAGTATGGCTGGATTATTATCTCAAAGATATGAACGGTTTGGCTTTCATGCAGCAACTCAAGGCAAATCCCAAATGGGAAAATATTCCGGTCCTTGTTGTAAGTAATTCTGCAAGTCCTGATAAAGTAAACACGATGCTTGGACTTGGAGCAAAAAAATATATTCTTAAGGCTGAGTATCGATTGGATCAAATTATTGAGATGATACGGAATTTTATTAAAGGAGAAGATTCTGTTGACCCTGGGAATACTCCAGTGGTGCCAACAACAACACAATGAAAAAGATCCTTGTTGCAGAAGATGATAATTTTTTGGCAAATGCCTACCGAGTAAAGCTTACCAAAGCGGGTTTTGAAGTCCAAATGGCTAGGGATGGTCAAGAGGCAATTACCGCACTTCAAAGTTTCACTCCTGATCTTATTGTTCTTGATCTCATTATGCCGGTCAAAGATGGGTTTGCGACGCTAGCTGAAATAAAAGCAAATCCTGCCTGGAAGCCAATCCCGGTGATTGTCGCATCAAACTTGGGACAAAAGGAAGATATTGAAAAAAGTATTCAGATGGGAGCAAATGATTTTGTGGTAAAAAGTGATCTGTCTCTGGATTCGTTGATCGAAAAAGTAAATGCACTCCTTGCAAGTGCTCCTGCACCTCTTTCCTCTTGATCATCAATGCAAAACAGACCATAATAATACATATGCGTAACAATGAATCACTCTATGCTGCCTTAAAAGAATTACAGGTTATCGATGAGCAGCAGTTAACACAAGCTTTCCGGGATGCTTCCGTGCAACAAAAGCCACTTGGAGAGATTTTGCTTGACAGAAATTTGATTGACGACGGTAACTTAGGGAAGCTCACTGCACAAATTTTTTCAGTACCGTTTATCCAGTTAATAAACCTTAAAATTCCTCAAGAAATTTTAATGATTATCCCAGAGCTTATTGCTCGAAAAGAAAAAATCATTGCTTTCAAAAAAGATGAGCAGGGATTACATGTTGCTATGAGTAATCCGGCCAATCCTGCAATTATTACTTTTTTGTCCAGTAAAATAGGCATGCCGCTTGTTTTGTATTATGCTACTCCACGAGATATAGAGAATGCACTCGTCTTATATCTTAAAGATATTGGTAAAGCATTTGCAGATATCATGAAGGAGAACCTGGAAGAAGCTTCCAAGAAAGGTGGAAAGAATGCTGAGCCCCCAATTATTAAAATTGTTGAAACCATTATTTCCTATGCTGCGCACAACAATGCTTCAGATATCCATTTTGAGCCAGAAACAGAAGTTTCTCTTGTGAGATTTCGTATAGATGGTGTACTCCATGACATTATTCAATTACCCAAAGAAATGTATCCTGAAATTGTTACGCGCATTAAGGTGCTTGCTCGGTTGCGAACCGATGAACATCAAGCTCCGCAAGACGGAAAAATAGAGTTTATCCTTGACGAACAACAGCTAGATCTTCGTGTATCAACAGTGCCAGTTCGTCGCGGAGAAAAGGTAGTTATGCGTCTGCTCTCTGAACGTGCGAGGCAAATTTCTCTTTTGACACTTGGTTTCTCTCAGGAAGACTTACAAAAGGTTGAGAGAGCATACAAAAAGCCGTTTGGCATGCTCCTTTCAACAGGTCCAACAGGAAGTGGAAAGACAACCACGATGTATGCCGTTTTAAAACTGCTCAATAATCGTGATGTCAATATTATGACTATTGAAGATCCGATTGAGTATGACATTGAAGGTGTCAATCAAATGCAGGTAAATACCAAGACAGATTTTACCTTTGCGACAGGGCTCAGGAGTATCTTACGTCAAGATCCCAATATTATCCTCGTTGGTGAAATTCGTGACAGCGAGACAGCAGAAATTGCCACCAATTCTGCGATGACTGGACATTTAGTGCTCTCAACACTCCATACTAATGATGCTGCCACAGCTATTCCGAGACTTTTTGAAATGGGTATCGAACCATTTTTGATTGCATCAACGGTTAATGTGCTTATTGGTCAGCGGCTTATCCGTAAAATTCATACCGTTTGTCGTATTAGTGAAGACTTACCTCGGGAGAAAGTAGTCGGCTTTATCGGTGAACCGTTAACGCAAAAAATATTTGGTACTCTACCCTCAATTCGTCTCTATCGCGGAAAAGGTTGTGATATTTGCCATAATAGTTCTTATGAAGGTCGGATAGGGGTCTTTGAGGTAATGGAAGTAACAGATGAGATCAAGCAGGCAATTATTAACAAAAAAGATGCAGCAACTATCAAAGCAATTGCCATTAAAAATGGTATGAAAACAATGGAGGAAGATGGTCTTGAAAAAGTCAAAGCAGGAGAAACGACCATTGAAGAGGTATTGAGAGTAACCAAAGAGTGATATTTATGAATTTTTCTGCCCAAATTCCATTGCTTTCGCATGTGAGCTTTCTTGACAAACTGCTCTTTACCAAGCATATGGGGATTATGCTCAAGAGTGGCATTACCATTATTGATGCTCTTCATATTTTAGCTTCACAAACTAGATCAGCTACTTTTCGGGATATGCTTGAGGGTGTTGCCAAAAGTATTGAAAATGGTCAAACACTTGCCAATGCCCTCGGAAAGTTTTCAAGAGTCTTTGATGCTTTTTATGTAAATATTATCAAGATTGGAGAAGATTCAGGTACTCTTGATCAGAGCTTTGCTTACTTGGGAGAACAATTGGGTAAAGATTATGCGTTTCGTAAGAAGATACAAGGTGCTCTCTTATATCCAATAATCGTTTTTACGGGGGCTATGATTGTTGGTATCGGGATAAGTCTTTTTGTCTTGCCACAGTTACTAGAATTATTTAAAGGATTTGATGTCGAGCTCCCTTGGACTACCCAACTTTTGTTATGGTTTGCAGAACTTATGAAGAACTTTGGTGTTATTGTAGTCATTTGGTTATTTGTTGTTTTAGTCACTGGAAGACTCGTGACACAGTTGTCCGTTGTGAAGCCCTTGTGGCATCGATTCTTGCTCTCTCTTCCTATCTTGGGCAACATCATCCAAAATACTGAACTCTCTTCTTTTTCTCGTAACATGGGGATAATGCTTAAAAGTGGCATGCCGATTAACACAGCTATGGAAATAGAATCACATATGACACAGAATTTAGTCTTTCAAAAATATGGAGAAAATTTGTTGAGTTCAATTGATCGAGGGAAGTCTCTGGCGAAAGAATTAGAAACAGGAAAGTATCCGAAGATCCCGCTTATTGCTGTCAAGATGCTCTCTGTTGGAGAAACAACAGGTAAACTGGATGAAACATTTGCCTATCTTGCAGATTTTTTTGAAGAGGAGGTTGATGACGCGACCAAGAATATCTCAACAATCTTTGAACCAATTATGTTAATTTTTATTGGGCTTATTGTTGCTTTTGTCGCGATGGCAATTATCTCACCAATCTATGAGTTGACCGGGAATATTAAGAAATGAGTTATGAATCAGAAGCTTGTTATCCCGAATTTGTTTCGGGATCATTCTAAATCAATAGATGTTTTTAAGATGCTGAAACAAGTTCAGCATGTCAAATGGGATCACGGTTTTACTTTTATTGAATGTATCCTGATCGTTGGGCTTGTCGCTTTACTTTCGGCTTCTTCAGTTCCTTTTTTTGCTCGCTTCTTTACGCAAAATGCGGTGGCAAACACGACTGACATGCTCACAGGGCAACTTCGTAAAGCACAGATATATGCGATGTCTGGGCGGCAAAATGGTAGTTGGGGAGTGCACCTGGGAACCAATCAGGTCATTCTTTTTCAGGGAGACTCGTATGCTTTGCGAAATACTGCTTTTGATGAGACATCGTCAGTTAACGCGAATGTAGCGGTTAGTGGATTAAGTGATGTTATTTTTACTCGAGCAACTGGTGTGCCAAGTGTAACGCCAACGATTACCGTGAGTGGAGGAGATACCACAAGGACGCTTACGGTTAATCCACAAGGCGTAATAGCCTCTTTTGTCGGTATTGCTCCGACTGCTACCCCAACACCCACCTCTGGTGGTCCCACGCCAACGAGCACTCCCACACCAACCAGTACACCCACCCCGACAAATACGCCAACCCCAACCCCCACGCCAACAACAGCACCATCTGGAATTACCTACATTGCCAATGTAAGTACCACAGGAAGTAATCCAACCACTGGGAACTTCACCCTCCCGTCAGGTTGGCAAGCAGGAGACGTCGCCGTCTTCTGGTGGTATACTCTTACCAACACCAAGACAATCACGCCACCCGGCACTATAACCCAGCAGGAATTGGCAAGTGCAGCAGGGTTTGGTCGCATCTACATTGGCTATCGTGTCCTCCAGTCAGGAGATAGCACCTTTGCCTGGACATCCTCCTCAGTAAGTAGCTCAACTACCATCTGGGGAACCTCAATCTTCAGAAGTGTCAATACAACGACACCATTTGAAACAGATTCTGGCGTCCCAACAACCTTTAGTAATACCTCCAGTCCCAATCCACCAGCAGTAACAACGATTACTGCTGATGCCGTTGTCCTCCCGATCTTTGGGAAGAACAATGATTACACAAGCATCACTGTCCCCAGTGGATACACAACAGCAGGTTCAAATAGTACCACGTCAGGGAATGATGCTTCAGCTGGCGTAGTCTACTTCAAGAAAGCAACAGCCGGGAGTGAAGACCCAGGAGCATGGGCAGCAGCAGGAGCAGCAACGGATGATGGATATGTCTGGACGGGGGTACTTAAACCTCAGTAATTATGAAAGTACATCAGATAACGGAAAAAATCATTTCATTGGTACGTCATTCTGGCAAAAGCTTTGTTTTGCAACAGGGTTTTTCCATCCTTGAACTTATTCTTTCGGCAGGGATGTTTGTTGTCTTTTCGAGTGGAGCAATCTTTGTCGTACTGCAGGGTTTTGATGCCAACAGATTAGGTGAAGAGCAGACCATTGCTAATCAATATGCAGCAGAAGGTTTGGAGGCAGCGCGTTCTATCAAAAATCAAAACTTTAGTAATTTGACCAACACAACCGGGACAGGCATTATCCGTAATGCTTCCAATATCTGGGCATTTGGTGGGAGCAATAATACGTTAAGTAAATATACTCGTGTTATTGCCATTAGTGATGTCCAGCGGGATGGCAGTGGTAATATTGTCGCAAGCGGGGGGACGGCTGATTCTGACACCAAAAAAGTGACATCGACTGTTTCATGGAATGTTAGTCCTACAAGAAATAATTCAGTGGCATTGAATACCTATTTCACCAACTGGAAAGCAGAAATTGCAATACCCACCCCGACTCCCACGGTAGGACCAACCAGTACACCCACCCCGACAAGCACCCCAACGCCAACAGCACCAGCAGGGATCACGTATATCGCAAACGTGAGTGCAACAGGAAGTAATCCAACCACTGGGAACTTCACCCTCCCGTCAGGTTGGCAAGCAGGAGACGTCGCCGTCTTCTGGTGGTATACTCTTACCAACACCAAGACAATCACGCCACCCGGCACTATAACCCAGCAGGAATTGGCAAGTGCAGCAGGGTTTGGTCGCATCTACATTGGCTATCGTGTCCTCCAGTCAGGAGATAGCACCTTTGCCTGGACATCCTCCTCAGTAAGTAGCTCAACTACCATCTGGGGAACCTCAATCTTCAGAAGTGTCAATACAACGACACCATTTGAAACAGATTCTGGCGTCCCAACAACCTTTAGTAATACCTCCAGTCCCAATCCACCAGCAGTAACAACGATTACTGCTGATGCCGTTGTCCTCCCGATCTTTGGGAAGAACAATGATTACACAAGCATCACTGTCCCCAGTGGATACACAACAGCAGGTTCAAATAGTACCACGTCAGGGAATGATGCTTCAGCTGGCGTAGTCTACTTCAAGAAAGCAACAGCCGGGAGTGAAGACCCAGGAGCATGGGCAGCAGCAGGAGCAGCAACCGATGATGGATATGTCTGGACAGGGGTACTTAAACCGCAATAACTATGAAAAGAAAAAGACAAAAATTTCAGAGAGGTTTTACGTATATCGAGATTATTATCTATGTCGCAATTTTGACGATCATGTTGACAACACTCATCCCATTTGCCTGGAATATTATTGAAGGGGGCGCAAAGAGTACGACACAGCAAGAAGTATTTGCCAATGCCCGATTTATCAGTGAACGGATTAAATACGAAATTCGGAATGCCACTGGTATTAACTCCGTTTCGTCAACGGCTATTTCTCTAACGACAGCGACGAGTGCAACCAATCCTACAGTCATTGACCTCTCTTCTGGCAACGTCCGTATCACACAAGGAACCGGCAGTACCGTCAATCTTAACTCTCCTGATACCACTGTCTCTAATTTCACCTTTACCAATTACACGTCCTCAGATAACAAGACAAAACATATCCAGTTTACGTTTACCCTAAATGCAAATTATGCTGGAGCGGGGACTCGACAGGAATACAATGCGTCAACGACGATTGAAGGAAGCGCGGAAGTGAGGAGTAATTAAAAGTATGCATAAAGAATTAAGAATAAAATTGTCTTTCATATTTCGTCATTCTGGCAAACGAAGTGTGTCCAGAATCATAAGAAAAAGATGCTGGACAAGCCAGCCTGACAATAACTTTTCTTCCGGGGGATATATTGCTCTTATTACGGTCATCATTATTTCAGCTGTGACTATGGCAATTGCCACGACCGTAAGCCTCTTGGCAATTGGAGAAGCCCAGTCCTCGTATGCCTTATCAAAGGGTGAAGATACATTAGGGTTCGTCGAGGGCTGCATGGAAGATGCACTTTTGAAAGTACGAGCAAGCGATTCCTATGTTGGAGGAAGTATTACTCGACCTGAAGGAACCTGTACTATAACAATTTCAAAAGTAGATAGTACGTGGACCGTGACTGCGACAACCACAAGTACAACTTATAAAAGAACAATTGAAGTAGTCGGGAATAAGGGTACTTCTTTTATTATTACTAGCTGGAAAGAACTCTAATGAAAGTATCTCTTGACAATCATTGTGAAACCTTCTACGATAACTATATAGTTACAAAATGAAGAGATTTTTTTCATATAATCAGAAAGGTTTTACCCTCATTGAGCTTCTCATTGTTATTGTTATTATTTCAGCATTAGCGGTTACTGTTTTTGTCGCACTTAATCCAGTACAGCGCTTAAAGGATTCTCGTGATGCTCGTCGTACCAGTGATGTAGAGACAATTCTTACAGGAATTCATCAATATATCGTTGATAATAAAGGAAGTCTTCCAACGGGTCTTACGACAAGCATGGCGGAGACACAGCTTGGTACAGGGGCGTCAGGGTGTACCATCTCAACAGGTGGTTGTAGTGTGGCTGCGGCAGCATGTGTGGATCTTACAACGCCACTTGCAAAATATCTTAAAAGTATACCGATTGACCCACTGGGTGGGACGACCTATACCGCAGCAAAAACTGGTTTTAGTGTAACTGTTGATGCCAACAACATTATAACAATCAAAGCCTGTGGAACAGAAGGCACTACCAATATTTCTCAATCCCGCTAATTCCATAAATTGACAAAGCGATTTTCTCATGATACTATCCAGAAAGAGCATTGATCCGGTGCGTTGGAGTCGGGGAGCTTTTGCAAAATACATAATGCAGCGGAGACGAAACCGAATAAGACAGTAACATGTGTCGGTCATTAGATTGGAGCATGTCATGAATGAGTAATAAAGCAAGGTGGTACCGTCTTTTATCAAAGGCCCTTGTAAGTTTCGCAGCATTCTTGCTGGGGAGTTTACAAGGGTTTTTTTATGAAAAAAATGCAGAAGCTATCATTACCACAAAAACCAACGTATAAAAAAATTGCAGAAGATGTAGATTTTTTTGCACTCTTTCAAAAAATAGAACAAGCATTTGCTACATGCTTTCTCTTAGAATCATTAGGAGAAGACGGAAAATATTCTCGTTATTCAATCATTGGTTTTGCTCCAGAACACAGCATTTCTGCGAGAGGTAATACCCTAACCATTGATGGAGAGAAAAGTGTTGTTGCTAATCCCTATTACGAGCTTCGTAAACTTATGCCAGATCAAGTTCTTTCACGTGAGTATGCTGGGGGTCTTGTTGGGTACCTCAGCTATGAAGCTATAAATTATATGGAGTCGGGTGTAAAGGTAAAAGTACATGATCAATTTGATCAGTTTATGTTTGGAATCTATACTGACGGGGTTGTCTATGACAAGGTGACGAGTGAAATATTTTACTTCTTTTACGAAACAGATCGTAGCTACCTTGTTCATGATTTACTCAATAAAGAGAGTGTTTTACAATCGTTTTCTGCAAGGTTTCTAAGAAGTACACAAACAAAAGAAGCATTTTTTGCAGATGTTGCTGTAGTAAAAGAACATATTCGAGCAGGGAATACGTTTCAGTGTGAGGTTGGTTTTAAAGCAGAGTATGAAGTGACAGGTAATCCACTACTTGTCTATCAACAGCTACGTCAGGTCAATCCTTCTCCTTTTATGTATTTTATGAAATTTGGGAACAAGAAGACGTTGGGAGCAGCTCCAGAGTTACTTTTTTCTCTTCGTGATGGAGAGTTATTAAGTAGACCTCTTGCTGGTACCACCAGTCGAGGAAAAACAGAAGAAGAAGATCAGAAATTGGCACGAGAAATGCTCAATGATCCAAAAGAACGAGCAGAACACATGATGATTGTTGACATGCATAGAAGCGATATGGGGAAAGTTTCTCGATTTGGAACGGTACGAGTCAAGGACCTGATGACCACAAGACGGTTTAGTCATTTACAACATATCTCAAGTGATGTCGTTGGCATGCTTGATTCAAAAGAAGATATGTTTTCAGCCCTTGCAACCAATTTCCCTATGCCAACTGTTTGTGGAACGCCTCGAGTCGAGACGATAAAAATTATTGATGCGAATGAACCAGATGCCCGTGGTCCTTATGGAGGAAGTATCGGACATTTTGGATTTAATGGTGATGCTACCTTTGCGTTGCCTTTGCGATCCTTTTACATCTCTGATAATTATGGCTATACACAATCAAGTGCAGGAATCGTCGACGATTCTGTAGCTGAAAAAGAGTATGAAGAAGTGCTTAGGAAACTCGCTGCTATGGAAAAAGTATTAGGTCAATTTAGTACATAATATGAAAGTTTTACTTATCGACAACTACGATTCTTTTACCTATAACCTCTATCAATATCTAGGAGAGTTATTAATGAAAAAAGAAAAAGATTTTACCGTAGATGTTATCCGAAATGATGAGATAACTCTTGCTGAAATTGAAAAAAGAACATATGACAGGATTATTATCTCTCCGGGACCAGGCGATCCAAGTGACAAGGCATATTTTGGGGTTTGTGCGGATGTTATCTTGCAGCTTGGCAGACAAACGCCGGTTCTTGGTGTGTGTCTTGGTATGCAAGGAATAGCGCATTACTTTGGTGGGAAAGTCGTGCGTGCAAAAGTGCCAATGCATGGGAAAACGAGTTCGGTAGTTCATGATAAAAAAGGTGTTTTTACTGGACTTCCTCAGCATATCCAGACGATGCGTTATCATTCTTTAATCGTTGAGGAGAAATCACTTCCTAAGGATTTAATCATAACGGCTCGATCTGAAGATACCGATGAAATTATGGGGATTCGTCATACACACTATCCAATTGAGGGCATACAATTTCATCCAGAGTCTTTTGCGACCGAGGGAGGGAAGAAAATGCTAGAGAACTTTTTATATCATGAATAACACACAGACACTAAACAAATTGATAGAAAATAAGAATCTCACACTTGATGAAACCAAGGAATTTTTTGACGCGGTGCTAAACGGTGACATTAGTTCTATTCAACTTGCAGCGATTTTGGTTGCATTGCGGATAAAGGGTGAGACAACAGATGAAATACTTGGCTTGATTCACGTGATGCGAGAACATATGCTTCCAGTAAATCTTCCAGATGCGCTTGATGTTTGTGGTACCGGTGGTGATGGCAGTAACACCTTTAATATCTCAACAGCAGTTGCTTTTGTCGTGGCAGGAGCAGGCATAAAAATTGCCAAACATGGTAACCGGGCGGCAAGTAGTAAATGCGGTAGTGCGGATGTCCTTGAAGCATTGGGAGTGCATATCCAATTAACTCCTCAACAAGCAGAAGAGGTTTTCGCTAAGATAGGAATGGTTTTCCTTTTTGCTCCTGCTTTTCATCCAGCACTGAAGCATGTTGCCTCCGTGCGAAAAGAACTTGGCATACGGACTATTTTTAATTTCTTGGGGCCTTTTGTTAATCCTGCGTCAGTAAAGAACCAATTGATAGGAGTTCCCGATCTCATGGTTGCAAAACGACTGAACGCAGTTGCAAAGAAATTACCCTATGAACGTCTCGTATTGGTTACGAGTGAAGATGGTATGGATGAGGTAAGTCTCTCAGCCAAAACGCATCTGTTTGCAATAGACGGAATCAACAGTAAACAATCATTTATTAGTCCTGAAATGTATGGCTTCACTCGGGTTCCCTCAACAGATCTTCTCGGAGGAACAGCACCTGAAAATGCACAAATGATACAAGACATTTTATCTGGAGTGGCAGGTCCAAAGCGTGATATTGTTCTCTTTAACGCGGCTGTTGCATTGTATGCTGCTGGAAAAGTGGATGATATTACCTCTGGGATAACGCTTGCTGAAGAATCAATTGCAAGTGGTCGTGCAAAAAAGGTTTTGGAAAATCTCATAAAGGAGACACATAAATATGCATGATATGTTAGTCAAAATCATTGAGAAGAAGAAGGAAGATCTTAGAAGAGAAAAGCGTAAAGGGGGAAGGGGAAATGTGTCATCCTGGAGTGGCAGCGACCACGATAGGATCTCAAGTAATAGATTCTATCGCTCCGTTAGTACTTCGCTCCAGAATGACAAAAGAATTGCTCTTATTGCTGAAGTAAAATTTGCTTCCCCAACAAATCCAAATCTTGATTCTTCTGAACAATTATTGGATCGTGTGAGACGGTACGAGCAGGCCAGAGCAAGTGCTATTTCTATCATTACAGAAAAACATTTTTTTAAGGGCGATCCATCCTTTGTGACACAAGTAAAAGAAGTTGTTTCTTTACCTGTATTACAAAAAGATTTTGTGATTGATCGTTCACAAATTTATGAAGCAAAAGCAATTGGTTCTGATGCACTGCTTCTTATTGCCCGGTTAGTTGATAAAGAAACATTACAACGGTTTGTTTTGCTCACAAAAGAATTAGGGATGGATCCAGTTGTCGAGATTGCCAGTGAAGAAGATTTGAAAAAAGCTCTTACTACAGACACCGATATCATCGCTGTAAATGCTCGTGATCTTGATACCTTTATTGTTTCTGTTGAAACTGCTTGTGCGTTACTAAAGAAAGTTCCTGATAGCTTTATAACATTAGGTTTTTCAGGTATTCATTCAGCAAAAGAAGTTATACTATATAAAAAGGCAGGAGCGCATGGGGTATTGGTTGGTACAAGTCTGATGCAAGCAAAGAACATACAAGATTTTATTCAAAAATTATTATGAATACAGTTAAAGTAAAAATTTGTGGGATACGAAGTGAAAAAAGTGCGCTTGCTGCAATTAATGCAGGAGCGGATTTTATTGGATTTAATTTCATGCCTTCATCAAAAAGATATATTGAACCTCAAAAAGCACAAGAGATTATTGGGATGATTCTAGGAGATATTAAACTTGTCGGCATCTTTCAAAATGCAAATCCAGAGTATGTTAATGAGATGGCAGAGATTGCAAAATTAGATTATGTTCAGTTACACGGAGAAGAAGACATAGCCTATATGCAAAAAATAAAAAACAATATTATTAAAAAAATAGATATAGATGACGAAATTGAAGAGAATGATTTAGTCTCGTTTTACTTGCTTGATCGATCGATACAAGGCAAAGGAAAAGTGATCGATCTTGAAAAAGCAAAGAAGATTGGCGAAAAACATGAAATATTCTTTGCTGGTGGGTTAACCCCAGAAAACGTTACAGAAATTGTTTCCACAGTGAAGCCATTTGCCGTTGATGTTGCGGGTGGCATTGAAACAAACGGGGTGGAAGATGTTGAGAAGATAGAAGAATTTATTGCCAATGCAAAAGGAGTACTTTTATGAAATCTCATTTTGGTAAATATGGAGGGCGCTATGTCCCCGAAGCGTTAATTCCAGCCTTGGAAGAGCTGGAGTCTGTCTATCGTGCTGCAAAAAAGGACAAGGCATTTCATAAAGAATTTTTGCACTATCTACGTACCTATGTTGGTCGGCCAACGCCATTGGTTTTTGCGGAAAATCTGACGGAGCAATTGGGTGGGGCAAAAATTTATTTAAAGAATGAAGGATTGAATCATGGAGGTGCGCATAAGATTACCCATTGTGTTGGTCAAGCACTTATTGCCAAGCGCATGGGAAAGAAAAGGTTGATTGCGGATACTGGAGCTGGTATGCATGGTGTCGCCACGGCAATTGTTGCTGCAAAATTTGGATTTTCTTGTACCGTATACATGGGAGAAGTAGATGTTGCCAGACAGCGACCAAACGTTTTTTTGATGGAGCAACTAGGAGCAACAGTCGTACCCGTTTCTTTTGGTAGTCGTACACTCAAAGATGCGGTGAACGCAGAAATAAAAGACTGGATAGAAAATGTAAAAGATACCCATGCTGTTATAGGATCAGTGGTGGGGCCACATCCGTATCCTACGATGAACCGTAATTTTCAGTCAATTGTTGGAGAGGAGATACGAAAACAAGTAAAGGAGTTTGAAAAGAGACTACCAGACTATGTGATTGCTTGTGTTGGTGGTGGAAGTAACGCAATGGGTGCGTTTCACGAATTTGTAAAAGAAGAATCAGTACAATTAATCGGTGTTGAAGCAGGGGGACGAGGAAAAGCGATAGGCGAACATGCATCACGATTTGCAGGAGGAAGCATTGGCGTTATTGAAGGGTACAAGACGTATTTCTTACAAGATAGTGATGGGCAAATACAAAAAACGCATAGTATTTCCGCTGGCCTTGATTATGCAGGGGTTGGTCCAGAGCTTGCCTACTTGCATGATAAGGGACGACTACAGATGGCTTCTGCTACAGACCGTGATGTTATCACTGCAGTACAGACACTTGCTAAAACAGAGGGAATACTGCCCGCACTTGAATCAGCACATGCAGTATCGTATGCAATGAAACTTGCCCCAACCCTTTCAAAAGAAAAAGTGATTGTGGTGAATGTCTCAGGAAGAGGGGACAAGGATTTATTTATTCTTACTCGGGCAATGAATGACAAAAAGTTTTATGCATTTATGAAAAAAGAAATAGAACAGGAATATTAGCTATGAATACCATTGAAAATCAAATACAAAAGATCAAAAAAAGTAAAAAGATGGGACTCATGACGCATGTGATTGTTGGTTATCCAACGCTTCTTGAAACCAAAAAGATTGTTCGAGTGATGGCAGAAGAAGGAGTGGATTTTGTCGAATTACAAATTCCCTTTTCCGATCCTCTCGCCGATGGTCCGACGATTATGCAGGCTTGTGAAGAATCCCTTGCTCATGGAACAAAAGTAAAGGATGCGTTCGATTTGGTACGATCGCTTGCAGGAGAAATTGGAATTCCATTACTTTTTATGGCCTATTACAATACGGTTTTTCGCTATGGCGTTGAGAAGTTCTGTCGCGATGCCGCAGTAGTTGGGATTTCCGGGCTTATTGTCCCAGACATGCCAATTGATGAAGAATCACATGAGCATTTTTATGCATTGTGCAAAAAGTACGATTTGCACGCCATTCATGTTATTTCACCAGCATCGACCGATGAACGCTTGCGTAAAAATGCCGCTATGGCAACGGGATTTATTTATGCGACAGCGCGGCAAGGGACGACGGATGCCACGAAGGGACTTGCGCCTGAAATTGCTACATTCCTCAAGCGAGTAAAAAAATATCTTGCTCTTCCTCTTGCGGTAGGGTTTGGTATCTCAAGCAAAGAGCGTGTGAAAATGATTGCCGGACAAGCAGATGTTGCTGTCATTGGAAGTGCGATCGTTGATATCATCAGACAGTCTTCCGAGAAAGAGAGAGAGAAGGAAATTCGTCATTTTTTGCGTAGTCTAAACGTGGTAAAATAAAGGAGAACTATGGATAAAGTTAAAAAAAGAATTTTGACTGGTTTCACTCCAACAGGGAAGTTACATCTTGGGCATTATGTTGGTAATCTGGAGAATTTGCTCAAGTTACAAAGTGAATATCAAACATTTTTACTTCTTGCCGATACTCACGCACTCACGACATTAAGTCAAAAAGCAGATATTGTCAGACAGCATACCCTTGATGTGTTACTTGATCTGCTTGCTGTTGGGCTTTCAGAAGATAATGTTGTATATCATGTAGAGTCAGAAATTCCTGAAATTTATGAGTTGGCATCGCTTTTCTCCATGTATGTCTCACACAATCGGGCACTTCGTAACCCCACCATCAAAGATGAAATCACGATGAAGGGGTTAGGAGATCAATTCAGTCTCGGATTTGTCAACTATCCAATGTTTCAAGCGGCAGATATTCTTTGCGTTCGAGGAGATCTGGTTCCCGTTGGCATTGATCAAGAAGCGCATTTGGAGCAATCGCGGGAAGTTGCTAGAGTATTTAATTCACTTGCAAAGAAACAAGGATACAATGATATTTTTCCGGAACCACAAGCATTGATAGGTAGGGTAGGCAAGCTTATTGGTACTGATGGCAATCCTAAAATGAGTAAGAGTCTTGGTAATACTATTTATCTTTCATCAACTCCTGAGGAGGTGAAAGAAAAAGTGATGAGTATGTATACTGATCCTAACAGAATTCACGCCACCGATCCAGGGAAAGTTGAAGGAAATCCACTCTTTATTTATCTTGATTCCTTCGGAAAAAAAGAACACGAAGCACAAATAGCAGAATATAAAGAACGGTATATAAAAGGAACAGTAGGAGATGTGGAAGTAAAAAAATATTTGATTACGGTGCTTGAAGCATTTTTGGCACCAATTCGTGAAAGGCGAAAACAGTACCATGATGAGAAAAAGCTATTGGAGATTTTGCATTCTGGAACAACAAAAACAAAAGAAGAAGCACAAGCAGTTCTTAAAAGTGTCAAGCAGGCACTTCATTTCGTGTATTAGTTATTAAACCTCAATTGTTGCCGTCAGTCCCAAATGATCAGACAAATCTTCTTCTAAAACCGTAAAATCTTTTACCTCAATATCTGGACTGACAAAGATATAGTCAACCGCAACCCCTGGAGGGAAAAGATGTTTTACTTTATGCAAACGAGGATTAAGGGTATTAGTGATATTATTTTCTCGAGTAAGATTTCTTGCGATGGTTTCTATACGATGGATAGTTGGTTGGTTGGGATCAAGGTTAAAATCTCCGGTGAAGATAAAAGGTGAGGGAACTGCTTTAAGATATTCTATAAGTTTTTCTCCTTGTTCTGTTTGATGGGGATGTTCTTCTGGAGTTGGCCCCCAGGCAAGATGAGTATTCAGAAAAGAGATATTTTTTCCATTAATAGTAAGTGTTACATGGAGAATAGATTTGCTTACATCTTCAAATGTTTTTGCATCTGAAGGAAAAGGTGCTTGTCTCTTATGAAGGGGTACAATGGTTTTTTCAACAAGAGTGAAATCTTTTTTGTAAAAGGTTGCGTTACCAAAATAGGCAGTCTGTGGACTTGAACTAAACCATTCCGTAATCGCCATGGCACTTTCATACCTTGAACTCAATAATGCTTGTAGTTCTTGGTAACAATCGATCTTGGTATTCATATTGCCACCAATGAGATCTTTTCCTGTAACTTCCTGTAACTGAAGAATATCAAAATTCTGTGTTTTTAAAAACGCAGTTAAGCGATCCCAAAAGTTATCAGCATTGATATTTAGTTGGAGAATCGAGAGTTGCATGCAGTAAGTATACCAAATGATTGCTATAATAGCTGCATGCTTTCAGCAAAAGAGGTTACAGATTTCCGACAGAAAATACTTACCTGGTATACAGAAAACAAGCGAATATTGCCCTGGCGAGCATTGCCTTTTGACGAGGGTTTGCAATTGCGCGATCCGTACAAAATTCTTATTTCAGAGGTTATGAGTCAACAGACTCAAATTGATCGCGTAATACCAAAATATGAAGCATGGATAAAGAAATTTCCTACCGTTTCTCACGTAGCAGAGGCATCAGTGGCCGATGTCCTCACATACTGGTCAGGACTTGGTTATAACCGACGAGTACTTAACCTTAAAAAGACTGCAGAAGTTATCGTTAAAAAATATCAGGGAAAATTTCCTCAAGAAGAAACTGAACTGCTTTTGCTGCCGGGCATTGGTTCGTATACTGCCCGAGCCATGCTTTGTTTTGCCTTTAATCAACAAGTGGTGGTGGTTGATACGAATGTAAGAAAAGTTATTTTGACACAGATTGCAATGAAGCGTCATTCTGGGGAGGACGAAGGACGACTCCAGAATCCGGATTCTGGACACCTGCCCGCAATGCAAAGCAACGCGCTGCAGGCGGGAGCCAGAATGACGGATAAAGAGATTGAAGAAATTGCCATACAATTACTTCCTGCTGGTCAAGCATATGAATGGAATCAGGCACTGATGGATTATGCAGGATCTGTGCTTAAAAAAGAAAAAATAGCAGTTCCAAAACAATCAAAATTTGTGGGTTCACACAGGTACTATCGAGGGCAAATACTCAAGCTTCTCTTGCAAAAAAAACAGCTGAAGATAAACGAAGTAGGACCATTGATAAAACAAGACTATGCGGTAGATGAAGAAGCGTGGCTACAAAACTTAGTCGCAGAACTAGTGAGAGAGGGATTTATAGCAAAAGAAGACGGAAGTATTAAACTCGTTTCGTAAAGTAACATCGCTAGCCAATAAGCGCAACTGCGAAAGAAAAGTAAACAAGTACACTAATGACATCTTGAAAGGCGGTTGCGAGTGGGCCACTTCCAAGCGCTGGATCCTTCCCGAAGATCTTAAAAAGTATTGGGATAAGAGAGGCTAGCACCGAAGCTACAGTGCTCGCTACCATAAGAGATAAGGCCACAACAATACCAATTGTCGTAGAGTTTGCTATCAAAGCAGCGCCAATTCCTCCAAGTATTCCAATAAGTACGCCAAGCATTAATCCTACAAGTATTTCCTTAAGTAAATAAATCGTGTAGTTAATTTTCATAGTAGCTAATGCTCTTACCGCGATTGCTTCAGATTGTGTCCCTACCGAATCTGCAATATAGGCAACGACCGGAATAAAGTAGGCAATTGCAACAGTTTTTGTTAAAGATTCTTCAAACCAACTTGAAATAAATCCAAGACAGAGTGCTGCCGTTAATCCAATGAGTAACCAAGGGGCGCGTGTTTTTACAATAAGATCAATACGAGAAGTAGCAAGCTTGGTAATACTTGAGTGCTTGCCATGGATACCAGCTGTAAGCAGGCTATCTTCCAAGTGTTCATCGTGCATAACGTTGATAAGGGCATGAGCACTTACAACTCCAACAAATCGTCCTGCTTCGTCAATGACTGGGATACGGATAATATCGTCTTTGACAGCAAGAAACACTGCTTTTTCCTGATCATCATCAGGTTTGAGCGAAAAGCTTATTTGCTGCATAAGCGTTGACGCATAGGTAGATTTTTTCGATTGCAAGAGGGTTTGTAGCGAAAGATAACCAACGAGCTTATCGTTTGCGTCTACGACATAAATATCATGGATACTATCCCAATGGTTTCCTGCGAGTTGCTGTAAGATATTTTCATGAGTATCATGTGGCCGACAAGTTGGTATCTTCGTCGACATAATACTTCCGACGGTTTCTTCTTTTGCTGGAGGGAGAGTAGTAAGTGTGTCAGACATATTATTATCCAAAAGCTATACGATATTTTTCACAGGCTTTTTTTGCATACTCCCTGTATGCTCTTCCGGCTTCTAAACGCATACTTGGTGGGACAACGATTGTTACTCGGAAAACCATAGGACCTGTTGCTTTTATCTCTTCAATACCAGTAATTCCTGTTCCTTGGATAATAATTCCTTCAAAACGTTTATCTTTTTTAAACTCCTCAAGGGCTTCATTAAAGGCACTCTTCACTTTTTTTATTTTTTGATCAGCTTTGATAGGGAAATCGATAAGGACACTTGCTCTATGTCGTGAATAGTTGATGAAGCGTTTGACTTGTCCATTTGGGATAACACAACGGGATCCATCTTGTTGTTTGATAGTAATCGCTCGAAAACCGATTGCCTCAACGGTTCCTTCAATATCATCAACTTTTATATAGTCACCAATGATGACCGTATCTTGTGAAAGCATAAAAAGGCCTGAAATAAAATCTTCAACAAGATTTCTTAGACTAATACCAATAATAATACCCATAATACTTGCGGAAGCGAGGAGGGGAGTAAGGTTAATTCCAAGTTCAACGAGAATGATGTTGGCTGCAATAATATAGATCATTACGGTAACAAAGTTACGGAAGAACATTGTGGCGGTTCGGGCTTTTCTATTTTCAATATTTTTTGGTAATTTGATAAGTGAGCGGAGGAAGAGATCTATAATAATTGTGATAAGCAAAGTTAGTCCAATAAAGAAATATTTTGTGAGTGCTTCATTACTTAAAAAAAGTTGACCAAAATCCATACTCTCAGCATAGAATGAAGCAAGAGGGAAGTCAAGGGAGGGGGAGAAGCTCTTACGTTTTTCTTAAGAAATATTCAACTTTTTCTCAGAGAATAAAAGTATACTAAGAATAGATAGAAATATCTGTCCAGAAAGGAGCCGTGGTATACATTTTTTTAGCATGTATAGAAAATATTCAGTTATGATTCGTAGAGTATTAACATCGTTTTTTCAAGTTTTGTCTGGTTCAATAAAGTAATATACGAGAAGAAGAGAAGAGTAGGGTGTGAAAAAAATACGAAAAGGACTTTTCACAGAATAGACCTATAATAAATATTGTCCTATAAAATTAGCACTTGACAACTAGTATTGCTAAGTAGTAGTATGTGGATAAGTTCTGAGATTCAAAGATGTAGATACAGAATGATATAGTTCTTCTTCGTATGTGCTCTCTCTGCAACTTTCTTTGCTATGACAAATATTCAAGACATGCTCAAACCTGTCTCCCCCGAGGAGGCGCTTAAAAAGTTCACGATTAATTTGAGTCTTCAGGCTAAATCGGGGGAAATTGATCCGGTTATTGGCCGTGAGGTTGAAATCCGCCGGGTAATGGAGATCCTCTCTCGTCGAACCAAGAACAATCCGATTCTCATTGGCGATCCTGGTGTCGGGAAAACCGCAATTGTTGAAGGACTTGCACAAAAGATTGTCGAAAAATCAGTACCGACTCCCCTGCGAGATAAAGAGGTTTTGATCCTCGATTTTGCCCAGCTGCTCGCCGGTGCCAAATTCCGTGGTGAATTCGAAGAGCGACTCAAAGCAGTGCTCAAAGCAGTTGAAGATTCTGATGGTAAATATATTATGTTTATTGATGAATTGCATACCATCGTCGGTGGTGGTGCAGCAGAAGGATCGGTCGATGCTGCAAATATGCTTAAGCCTCCCCTCGCCCGTGGCTTACTCCGAATGATTGGGGCGACGACTATTGCGGAATACCGTAAGTATATCGAAAAAGATCCCGCACTCGCACGCCGCTTTCAGCCAGTTATGGTTGAAGAACCTACCATTGAAGATACGATTTCGATTCTTCGTGGCATTAAGCAAAAGTATGAACTGCATCACGGGATTCGAATTACGGATAACGCGATTATTGCTGCTGCCAAACTTTCTGCACAGTATATCCCCCAGCGATTCTTGCCAGATAAAGCAATTGATTTAGTCGATGAGGCTGCTGCAGCAATCAAAATTGAAACCGAAAGTATGCCGGCAGAACTTGATGCGCTGAAGCGTAAAATCATGCAGATTGAAATCGAACAAGCAGCACTCAAAAAGGAAAAAACAGATATGGCAAAGGCTCGCTATGACCAACAGACAAAAGAATTGGAAGGATTAAAGAAAGAAGCAGAAATGCTCGAAGATCGTTGGCGAAAACAAAAAGAAACCATTCAAAAACTGCAAGACGTACGAGCAAAAATTGACGCATTTCGCATTGAGCTTGAACAAGCAGAACGAGAGGTAGATCTGCAAAAAGCAGCAGAGATCAAGTACGGTAAAGTTCCAGAGCTTGAAAAGCAACTTGCGACACTTCACGAAGCTTGGAATGCTATCCCGACAGAAGAAAGAGTCTTGCGAGAGGAAGTTGATGATGATGACATCGCGCGGGTCGTTGCTCGCTGGACTGGTATCCCCGTCTCTCGTATGCTCTCGACAGAATCAGAACGTCTCCTCCGTCTGGAAGAAGATTTGAAGAAGCAAGTTGTTGGCCAAGAAAAAGCAATTGATGTGGTCTCTCGTGCCATCAGGCGTTCTCGTTCAGGACTTGGAGAGAAGAGTCAACCAATTGGGTCATTTCTTTTCCTTGGTCCAACTGGCGTTGGAAAGACAGAAACTGCCAAAGCGCTAGCTCGTCAACTCTTTAATGATGAACACGCAATGATCAGAATCGATATGAGTGAATACATGGAGTCTCATGCCGTTGCTCGACTTATTGGTGCGCCTCCCGGGTATGTCGGCTATGATGAAGGAGGGCAACTGACCGAAGCAGTAAGACGTCGCCCTTACTCTGTCATTCTTTTTGATGAAGTCGAGAAAGCACATCCACAAGTCTTTAATCTCTTTCTACAAATTTTTGATGAGGGACATCTTACTGATAGCAAAGGAGTTACCGTCGACTTCCGTAATACGATTATTATCATGACAAGTAATCTGGCAAGTGAGGTACTGCAAGGAGAGGAGAAATCCTCCTCTGCTAAAGCTACGGAGGACAAGAAAGTATGGAAAGTGCTACATCGACATTTCAAACCAGAATTTCTTAACCGAATGAGTGGGGTAATTATCTATAATCCCCTCTCCCCTAAGGATCTCTTGCAAATTAGCGAGCAGCAACTAAAGAAAGTACAGGAACGTATGCGAGAAAATAACATCGATTTGAAAGTTTCGGATGACCTTGCGCTCTATTTTGCGGAGATTGGCTATGATCCCATCTTTGGGGCAAGACCACTCAGACGCGCAATTGAAGAAAAACTTGTTGATGAGATAGCCATGCAGATGATTGAAGGGACAATCAAACCGGGAGATACCCTTGAGCCAAAAGTGAAGGACGGGAAGATACTCTTGTAAAGCCAAGATTGACTTGCTATCATTGAGCGATGTCATCGCACCGATCAAAGCTAATTACTAAATCACATTTTTTAATTACTCTAGCTCTCCTCTTTTTACTAAGCATATTCTTTATACCTGTTCCTTCTTCGCTAGACCATAGAGATAAACTTGCGTATGAATTAGAGCATATTGCGCTTCCTCCACATACCAAACAAATAGGAATTTCTTACAAACAATCGCGGGGTAATTCTAGCAATGGAGATTTGTGCTTTTATACTGTTTCAAAATTAGTTACATCAGATTTAACGAAAAATGAATTACAAACATACTTTCATCAGTTCAAACTCTCCCTGTTTCAGAGAAAAGGAGCAAACGATATTTTAATAGCTCAGCCCTGGATAAATCCAAGAGACATGTCTTATTATACGAATAATGATAAAGATCTCGTAAAGAAGCTTGCCAAAGCGCACCAGGTTACTTTTGCCTCACTTACTGATAAGGTATTCTTGGTTTATAGTTCTGATATGGATACTTATGGGTGCGGGTCTGCAGGTCCCCATGAATGGTGGACGGCTGACTCAAGCGTGAGAATGTCTTTTGGTGTATTACTTCTTTGGATAGGGGGAACTGTGGTTTATTTACTAATCACTTCTTTATATTCTCAACTTATGATTATTTTACACATGCTCTTTTAGAACGATAGAGCCTTCAAAACGTGGTGCTCAACGAATGCAAATCCCTTATACAAAAACTCCACCACAAAGATAATATCCACATTCGATCTGTCCTAGCTTTGCAACTAACAATTTAACGAGAAACATTTCAGAGCTACTGACACAGTGTCATCCTGAACTTGTTTCAGGATCTACTTTCGTGGCTAATAAGATGCTGAAATAAATCAGCATGACAACATTACGTATTCTTTGCGTATTTTTGTCAAGAACTCTGAAATATTACAAGCATTGTATCAAATATGCATGTACTCAAAAAAGCTGCTATAATAACTCTATGAAACAGAAAATTTCTCAGAAAGTATTAGAATACACTGTCGTCTTTGAACCAGCCGATGAAGGCGGCTATATCGCTTCAGTACCAACGCTTCCTGGTTGTGTGACACAAGGAGAAACCTTTGAAGAAGCTGTTGCTCTAGTGAAAGATGCTATCGCAGGCTACCTTGCTGTGCTTGAAGAAACGGGTGAAACAATTCCACAAGAAAGCAAAGAAGTTATAGTGACAAAAGTTGCAGTTCACCGTCCTCATCTTGCGTTATGACAGCATTTAAACCAAGAGAAATAATTCGGATTCTTGAGACCTTGGGATATATTCAGAAGCGACAAACAGGAAGTCATCTTATTATGTATCATCCAGAAAGAAAGCACATTCTTCCGATTCCCATGCATGCAAAAGACATAAAACATGGACTTCTCAAAGGCATTATCAAACAAGCCGAATCAACGGAAAAAGAATTTATCAAGTTGAAATAATTATATAAGCTTTACACCTTGTGCCCACCAGTTCAAACCCCTTATACAAAAATCTATTTTTACCACCCGACAGGTGGTTTAGCTACGTATGCGAGAAAATAACATCGATTTGAAAGTTTCGGATGACCTTGCGCTCTATTTTGCGGAGATTGGCTATGATCCCATCTTTGGGGCAAGACCACTCAGACGCGCAATTGAAGAAAAACTTGTTGATGAGATAGCCATGCAGATGATTGAAGGGACAATCAAACCGGGAGATACCCTTGAGCCAAAAGTAGAGGACGGGAAAATTCTTCTATAAACGGCACAAACGGTTACGGAGCAATTTATAGTTACCCTTGACCAAGCTTGGCATTTGCTAATCCACGCAATGTAGGTGCTACAGAACGCAATACCTGCTTAGGACCAGCAACCTGTCCGCCTGCTCTTCTTGCTTCATCGCTTCTTATAAGGTCCAATAACCGAGGGAAAGGATTCTCTCCTACTTGTGGCCCTTGAGTACGAATGCCAGGTTCTCTCACTGTTATCTCAACCACCTCTCCAAGTCCTCCAAATTGTGGATGTTTTCCCGCAAAATTATCAAAATAAGCACTACCAACAGTCACTGGGTTAGGCACAGAAACCCCTCCTTCACGCGGTCTAACGGTGGTTATAGCGTTCCTCGTTCCACCTGGTTCGTATAGCGTGACATATGAAGATGCCATACCACCTGCTATATCTGGACCAAACTGGGGACCTGTTTTCACAAATGCCACCCTGCTCGTTTCCCCTGTCTGTCGATTTCTCAAAGTAACAATAGCCGCACCTCCATTAGGATCCCCAGGTCCTAAGCGGGAATCTGCAAAATCAACCTGTCCGTCAGTAATTGATACTGCTGAGGCATTATCAGCGTATCTTAGAGGGATACCTCTCTCTTTTGGCTCACCATGAACTCCAGGGGGTACTTCAGTAAAAGACATAATTTTATTATACTCTGGTTAGCTATCTGGGTCAATGGTATATTTTGTAAATTACTACACGAGCTTGAGTATTTTATGTTCCACGAGTTCAAACCCCTTATACAAAAACTCCACCACAAAAAAGTCATGCTTTTGGAGAAGTGGTAGATACATTTGATCTCCTTCATAGAGATTTGCTTCATTGAGCTTCTCCATGTCTACCCACTCAAAAGATCCTTCCCTCCCCGCGACTGGCTCACCAGTAAAATCTGAAGAGGTAAAAAGAAAGATAATATTGTCATAGTCTCCGGTATTTTGACTACGGATGTAGACAATGCCTCGAAGTGTGACAGAATGTATCGTTACGCCAGCTTCTTCTTGTACTTCTCTAATTGCTGCTTCTTCTATCCCCTCTCCGAGTTCTACATGTCCGCCGATGGGGAGATAGACACCTTGCCTATGCATCCTGTCATTTTTCTTTTTGCGGACAAGAAAGAGCATCTTGTTGTCTTTGATGAGGTAGACACCAGTAGTTTGTTTTTTCATTTAGCTTATCGGATTAGGATATTTTTTATGTAGCTCTTCAATCTCTTGCAGAATATCATCAGTTAAGGTTATAGCAACGCTTCCAATATCTGCTCTAAGCTGCTCAAGTGACGTTGCCCCGACTATTGTACTAGTGACAAAATCTCGTGAAGTAACAAAGGCAATTGCCATTTGAGCAGGAATGAGATTATGCTTTTTTGCAAGATCAATATATGCTTGAATAGCTGCTTGAGCTTCTGGAGGATTATACCGAGGAGCATTTCTTCCTTTGGCATAGTCAAATCGTGAGCCTTTAGGGAAGTTTACTTTCCCAAGGTATTTACCGGTAAGCACCCCAAAGGCAAGCGGTGAGTAGGCAAGCAAACTTAGTTTTTCCTTTAGGCTAATTTCGGAGAGTGCTGTCTCATATTCTCTCATGATTAAGCTATACGCATTTTGAATACTTTGGATTCGGGGTAAGCCTTTCTCATGATGTCCACGAAAGAATTGCATGATGCCCCAAGCTGTTTCGTTGGAAACACCGATATATCGTATTTTTCCTTCTTTCATTAATTCCTGTAGAGCTTCAAGGGTTTCTTCTATCGGTATAGATATATCCTTTGGATTGTGTTGATAGGCTCTCTTGCCAAAGTAATTAGTGTCACGATCGGGCCAATGGAGCTGATAGAGATCAATATAGTCAGTTTGTAATCGTTTGAGTGATCCTTCAATTGCTTGGCGAATATTCTTCCTATCAAAACAAGGAGTTTTCCCTTCTCTGATATAGGAAAGACTTTCATCTCGTCCTACTATCTTTGAGGCGATGATGAGATCGTCTCTTTTGCCTCGTTTTTTGAGCCAAGTACCAATGTATGTCTCTGTTCGTCCTTGGGAGTCAGCGTGTGGAGGAATGGGGTAAATTTCAGCCGTATCAACAAAGTTGATGCCTTGCGTCATAGCATAGTCCAGCTGCTCATGCGCTTCTATTTCTGTATTTTGTTCTCCCCAATTCATGGAGCCGAGGCAAATTTGGGAAACCTGAAGGTCAGTAGTTCCGATTGTTTGATACTGCATGTGCTTTATTATAACAAACTATATTAGTCATTTGTGGTATTATTTAGCTTGATGGAAAAAGAGAAACGATGTAAAGAGTGTGGGAATCTCTTGGTTGAGAAAGCAACCAAACAAAGCGCAGCACAACGAAATAAGCCATACTATTATCGTGCTTATTATTGGTGTGCTCATTGTCATAAGCTCTATCATGACAGCAAATTTAAAGTAACGAACACTCCTCTCTTTGAAGAAAAAGAATCAATAGAGAGATCCTGGACACCTGCCCGCAATGCAAAGCAACGCGCTGCAGGCGGGAGCCAGGATGACAGAAAGCAAAAGAAACAGAATGACGTCATTCTGGGGAACGATAGTGACTCCAGAATCTCTTATGATATCGAGATTTGGACTGATGGTGCTTGTGTCTACAATGGTACGCCTCGGGCAAAAGCAGCATGGGCATTTGTCAGTGGGAAGACAGAGAGAGCAGGGCTTGTTGCAGGAAGACAAACCAATAATATCGCTGAAGCGCTTGCTATCTATCATGGTCTTGCATGGGCAGTTGAAAAAGGCTACAAGAAAATCAAATTGTCGACAGATAGTCAGATAAGTCTGTTTAACATGAAAAAGCCACTCGCAAAGATTGTAAAAAATCAGGAAATCTTTGGAGATATATTTGGTCTTATTGAAAAAAATAAACTAGAAATAGATTTTGTAAAGGTACTTGGTCATTCAGGTGATCCCAATAATGAACGTGCGGATAGACTTGCGAATGGGTTAGTCTCCTCGCGAGTTACCCGTTAAGAGCTTTTTCTCCAGGACGAAGCTTTATATCTTCAGAGCGCATAGACTCATAGAGGTAGGTAATACAATACACAGCCACAAAAGCAAAGGTGTACACGATAAAGAAAAGGGGGAAGAAGAAAATCTTTTCAATAATGAACTGTTGTAATTCTTCATAGGGATAAAGGATATATATAAGGAAGGTGATTGGTAAGAGGAATAGATATCCTCGTGTCCATTCTCCACTCGTGAGCAATTTAAGTGATTTTGACAATTTTGTTTCTATTTTTTCAAGTAGAGATGGTGCAAGCAGTACATAGAGGACAAAGAGCCAAATGAGGACACCCATATACGAAAAGTCTTTAATTGCCGTAAGGAGGTTGCTGTTAAGATAGCTCCAGACAAAAGCGGTAATAAGGAAGAAGAATACACAATAGATAATAATTGTCCATTTCCGTGATTGGATGTAGTGCAAAGTATCAGGTTGTGTTCCCTTTTTGCTATGGACATCTACATCAAATTCTCTTGATAAGTAAAAGGTCAAGAAAACTCCAACGGCAAATATCGGGATGGTAAACATATAGACAAGACCTTCACTCAGCCCATACCAAACAACAAGTCCAAAAAGTACAAAAAGAACCATGAGGAGAAACTGCTTATAATACTTCATATATTAACCGTAGTATATTATGAGGGTAATTGTCAAACCGCTTGATTATTATAGGATTAAGATGATAAAATAATTTTTATGACTGAAACAAATCCCTCTCGTCGATTTGGATTACCAAGTTTTTCTCGTAGGCTTCCTGACCAAACACCAAATAGTTCCGCTGATGATCTCTCTGCGATAGGTCGTGCAAGAGCCTTTCCGAGAAGAACTTTCTTAAAAGCGGTTGCCGTTGTATCAGCTGTTGATCAAGGTTCACGACTAGTTCCTGAATTACTCGGAGGTTACACCTCACATGCGAGGTTCTTAGATAATTCTGGAGAAGGACGAAGATTAGCAGAAACTCAAGCTGCGCTTTTTTGCTTTCCGGGAGTGCAGGTAGATCATGCAAAAGATATTGCTTCATTTCTTCGATATTCCTCCGAAGCTTCGGCAGAAGATCCACTAGCACATCCTGAGTTTGAACAATTTGGAGCTATGGGGTACATTGATTTTAGTAGTTTAGGTGTTGATCTCGATAGTGTCGTACAAGACTTTCTCAAGCATGAAAAAAAAAGCCTAAAAAAAGTAGCACTCATGGGAGGGAGTGCTGGTGGACAGTATGCATTGAAAGTTGCAGCGGCGTTGCGAAGAGCAGGATCTGCTATACAATTTACCCATCTGATTACCGACTGTACTCCTTATGATTTAAGTGACGTGCGTGGCAGTAGCGTTGCTAAAGGTGTCAATTATCTTGTCGAGGAAACAGGTTATCAAGGTGGAGGCATCGTAACAGCAGTTGTTTATGGCGCTACTCGGAGGGATTTGGCTCCAGATAATGCCGTAGGTCCCCGAGTGTTACTTGATGAATTTAGTGAGTTGGGTGATTCTCTTACAAGAGAAGAAATTGGAATCATTCAGGACATCGTTCGAGATGACGGTATGCAGATTCTTTCCTTGTCGCCAGAAAATCCCAAGGCAGATGCTGCTGTTGATAATGAGCGAGCAAATAGGCATTTGCGAAAGATTGTCGGACCCATGGCCGTGATTGAAGAGAGAGGATTGGAAGGCAACCAGGGACATTATAATATGCTTGAGAATAAAAAGCCTTACCTTGACGCAATTGGTGGTTGGTTGAAAAAAATATCTCCAAGAACCCGGGGTTGATTTTTTTAAAAAATAGCAGTAGGATATAGAAAGATGAATCGTTTTGTCTCACTCCTCTCCAAACTCCTTCCTGAGCAGGTTGCTTATGCACATTGCGATCTTCCATGTGGAGTGTACGATCCTGCACAAGCTCGAATTGAAGCAGAAAGTATCATGAAGATTATGGAGAAGTATGCTGAGCTTCATGAGGACGAGCAAAAATGGCGAGCAGTTTTTATCAAAGAGCAACGAGCAGAACTGGTTAAGCATCATCTCTGGGTACTGTGGACAGATTATTTCAAGCCTGAACATCTTGAGAAATTCCCACAACTACATGATCTTTTTTGGCGAGCAACTAAGGCAGCAGGTCAAACAAAAAAATCAGTTGATCCAGCAGATGGTCAGAAATTGCTCGATTTAATTGTTGAAATCACCGATATCTTTAACCAAACAAAAGCTGCTGCTAAATAAAGTATCCTCTCCAGGGATTGTTGATATTGACAAAGAAAATAGGGAAGCGGATAATCTCCCCAGTGAAAGATCGAGAAGTTGATCGTTCTCAGCCTCAAACGAGAAGAGATATTTTGAGATTCGCTGGAAAAAGTCTTCTAGCAAGAGCAATGTTTAAAGCAGCTTGTATCGTTGGTCCTATCGAAACAAGTATCTATCTTGATCAAAAAACAGAAATAGACACAACTGGTTTTCCCCCTCTTCGTCCAGAAGAAAGAATTCTGTTGGCCGAGGCTTATTCTGAAAGGGTAATCTCTTTTGCTGAATATACCTCTCCTGATCCAAAAATTCTCACCACAGGTTTTTTTTCTACCACAAGAGATCAGGCTACCCTACATAGTATTATTGGAAACATACAACCTGACGCTCAATTACACGTCCTGTGAGCTGTGGTTGATGAGCATAGAGAAGACCCAAGAACCTATATCGTACCTTTTATTCGTCGGCAGAACTTTCCAGTGCTACGACGCTTATTGGTGGGCTTTCTGTTGCAAAGCGAAGAGCGCAGTTTGATAGAACAGCAGATATCGAATGGATCACTAAGCTTTTACTAGAAGGTGGTGAGGTACAAAAAAGAATCTATCAATCACGACATCATACAACTTCTACTTTTCGAGGAGAAAAATTAGGAGATCAGGAAGTCGTACAAATCGCCACCTCAAATAATAATTTTAGTGATAGACTAAAGATAAAGACTGATCGACTATTTTCTTTACTTGCTTTTCCTTTGCCATCAGGAGTTTCTGTTGATAGTATCTTTGGATTAATTCCTTCACTCCAGCAGATTGCTGAACTAGATTTGCCAGAACATGAGAGAGTCGTTTTTTCCTAAAGAGATATGATTTGGTTACCGATTATTCATTATAAGATTTTTGGTCAGAGCATGTCCATTACCTTGCAGAATGGACAGCACATACTGGTCAACCGATGCGCGTTCTTTTTTAAGCAGCCGCAGGTAGGAGATATCGTTGCTGCAAAGGATCCTCGTGATGGTAAGATTCTTATCAAACGGATTGCCAAAAAGGAAAAGCAGAAGTATTTTTTGATGGGAGATAATCCTGCCCATAGCACAGATAGCCGGACGTTTGGTATGATAGACAGGAAAAATATACTCGGTAAAGTTATTTTTTTCTAATCTATGCTCGTATTTATTCTATTCTTTATTACCTTAGGTCTTCTTTTCTTTCTCCTCTCTATGGTGTGGCCTCCTGATAGCCCCTGGTCTCCATGGTGGCGGACATCAGGAAAGATCGCAAAAATGCAATGTAAACTTGCCAAAGTGACAAAAAACGATGTCGTGTATGATCTTGGGTGTGGTGACGGGACTGCTCTTCTTACGGCAGCCAATCTGGGTGCTCAAGGTGTAGGGATTGAGATCGATCCTTTACGCTATTGGGTGGCAAAGATTCGTTTTTTGGCCAGCAAAAATTCTAGAAAGCTTAAGGTTTATCGAAAGAATTTCTTTGCCGTCGATGTCTCAGAAGCAACGGTTGTCATTATGTATTTAATACCCAAAGCCCTCAATCAGTTAAAACCTAAATTACTTAAAGAGTTAAAGCCGGGGACAAGGGTCGTTACGTTTGTGTACAAAATCGATCTGCCACTCATTGCTAGTGATGAGAAGAATGAAGTGTATGTGTATCAAATACCGAAGCATAGGTAAAATATAGGCAGTTTAAACTAAAGCAAAAGTAATTTGAGTTCTTAACAGCTCGGGTAGTATCTAAAATGACTAGATTGGTTATTGTCCCTAAAACTGAAAAATTATCTGGAGCTTTTAAAGTAACAATAAAAGTTCGTTCTGAACATACTAGTGGTGTTATGTCCGTTGTGGAAGAGACGTTGCCACCAAAGACTCTTGTACCTCCTCACGTGCATAAAAATGATGTATGGGTATATGTCCAATCTGGAGAGATTGGTGTTTTAATAGGAGAAACTATTAAATCAGCTCGCAAAGGGCAATGGGCACTTAAGCCACGTAATATTCAACATTCCATGTGGAACCCAGGGTTGGTGCCAGCGGTTGTTATTGAAGTATTAACACCTGGTGGTACTGAAAAATGGTTTGAAGAAATAACTGCTTTAAAAGAAGGAGATAGTAATGGATTTGATCGTGCTTGCGAAAAACATGGGATCAAATTTTTGCCTGAAAGCCATTGGATAGTTGAACTAAAGGAACGCTTTGGTTTAATTTGAAAAGGAGTAACAAGATAAGCTTTATCCTTTTATACGTAATAACATCCATCGCAACTTATCCGCAATTTTATATGCCTGATACAGTATTTGATTCATCACGAGATCATAACTGCCGATAAATTCAACATGATCAGGTCCATAACGTTGTTTGAAGGTATGAAAGCCGTACCAGGGATCATTCTGATCAGGATTTTGTCCCATCGCTCCCCACATGTCAAATTTTTTGAGTCCTAACTTCTTGCCAAACCTGATGCCTTCCCACATCGTAAGGTTGGAGTGCATGACGTTGCGATGCTCACCACTGGATGCCCCATACGGATAGTAGAGCGTATCATGAAAGACAAAAAAGAGCATGGTAGTCAAAATCTTTTTTTCATAGGTTGCCACAAAAAGGTGTGAGGTTAGCTGCGTTTTTTGCGGAGTATGGGGAAAGATTTCCCACTGTAATTCATGATATCTTCTGCCATGTGCATAAAATTTTTGCCTTTGCGTCGTTTCTTCTGTTAGTTCCCAGTATTTTGTAAAGGCTTTCTCTGAATTATCCTCATGAACGGTAACCCCATGTTTACCTGCAACTTTAATATTATATCTTCCTTTTGGATGCATATTTTTGAGAAGCTCATCTTCTGATTTTGTTAGATCGAGCACAAAGGTATATTTGGTAAAGAGAGGATGAGCGGCTGGGATGAGTCCAAGTTGTTTCAGCTTGTCATCCCCGACCCCGATCGGGGATCCATGGATTCCCGCTTTCGCGGGAATGACAGATTGTTTTATCACATTTGGTTCAAGTTGGATTGAAATACATCTCTCTTCTTTGCCAATTCGTTTCAGTTCCTCAAGCACCTCTTTTGTCGGCATATCCCCTTTTGGTAGGTAACCAATAGTCCAGGGGGTGTGTGGGACGGGATGGATAGTCAGTTGGAAGGCCGAAATAAGCTTTTTTCCTTCAAAAAATCCTCGTCTGATAACTTTTACTCCGGTTTTCTCGCGAAACTCTCCCCATTCGTACGATTGGAGAGGATGGTCAACAACAGCATTAAATACTGCTTTTTCTTCGGATGTAATAGCGTGGACGGTCATGAGGATATTGTAGCAGATAAAAAACTGTATAATAATGCCATGCCATCTTTCTTAAAAAAACAGTATGGAAGAAAACATAAGAAAGTTGTTTTCCTTATTGGTGGTTGGACCTATACTCCTGCGATGCTGTGGATTACGGCAAAGATTCTGGAAAGCAATGGGTACTATTGCATCACCTATACTTATCACAATGAAGTATTCTCACCCAATACTACAAAAACAGTAAAAGAATTACTGGCAATAAAAAAAGCTATTTTACAGCAAATAAGTATCTTAAAAGCACAGGGACTGGACTCTTTTTCTGTCTTTGGTACAAGTCTGGGAACGATTCCGGCAATACTTGTTGCAAATGAATCCTCCGACATTACGAAGGTAATTCTTAATACAAGTGGAGCAGATACCGCTGAATCGGTGTGGAGTTGGGATGCTGTCATTCCGGGTTTTAAAGAGAACTTGAAGCAGCAAAATTTTACTAAAGAGCAGTTAGTAGCAGCCTGGAAATCGATTAGTCCACAATATAATATGGATAATTTACAAGGGAAAAGTATTTTGATCTATCTTGCCAAGAAAGATGAACTGATTCCCTATGAACAAGGGGAAAGATTACTTCAACTGTTGCAAGAAAGAAAGTATCCATATGAAGTTGTCGTTAATGGTTGGTTAAATCACGGCTTCACGGGAATCCTCAACCTGCTTAATGCAAAAAGATATCTGCATTTTTTAACAGATTAACTTATGCACTTTCCCAGGATTCATATTTGATGTGGGAGATCATTTCCTCGGGCATCTCAAGGACAAAGCGGGAGACGGTATTGGTTGCTCGTTGTCCAAAGAACAGTCGTCTTTTGGCATAGGTCATATAGAGTTTCTCTTTTGCTCGGGTCATGCCCACGTAACAAAGCCTTCGCTCTTCTTCTAGTTGCTCCCGATCCATAAGACTTCGACTGTGGGGGAAGAGTCCCTCTTCCATACCAATGATAAAAACAATCGGGAACTCAAGTCCTTTGGCCGCATGGAGCGTCATAAGGGTTATCTTGCCTTCGGCATTTTTTTCAGAATCATATTCTTGCTCAACCAGAGCCACGTTTTCCAAGAACTCAAAAAGCAGCGGGAATTCCATAGCTACAGAGCGAAGTTCTTTAATGTTTTCTAACCGTTGCCGGTCTTCTTCTATTTTGTCGTCGTACAGCTCAAGGTACCCTGTTGCTCGGACGACGCCATCCAGTAGGTCAATCGTCGTCATGCTGGCTTGTCCAGCATCTTTTTGTTGAGTAGATTCTGGATGCGTTCGTTCCTCACTTACCAGAATGACAGAGGATTGATAGGCCAAGAACTTTGCCAATCTCCCCTTCCCCAATTTTTCTGCACGTTTGTAGGCAATTGACTCACTTGGATTATTGATAAGCCTTAGATAACACAGGACATCCTTTATTTCTTTTCGTTCATAAAACCGTGTCCCCCCGATCAGCACATACGGGAGTGCATGGTGGAGGAGTGCTTCTTCCATGACACGGGACTGGGCATTGGTTCGGTAGAGGACGGCTACTTTACTCAAGTTTTTGAGGCCAAGATTGGCAACCGTACGGATGATAAAGTCAGCCTCATCTTGCTCATTCATCGCTTCATAAATCTCTATCTCTTCCCCGTCTGGATTCTCTGTCCAGAGTTTAAGTACAGGATGCGATTTATTTTTTGCAATAACGGTTGAGGCTGCATCAAGGATTTTTTGAGTGGAGCGGTAGTTTTGAGACAAGGAAAAGGTCTTGGCTCCCGGGAAATCATCTTTGAAGCGCAGGAGATTGTGATAATCTGCTCCACGCCAGCTGTAGATGCTCTGGGAGAAGTCACCAACGACACAGACGTTTTGTGGGCCTTCTGGGTTAACCAAGAGGCGGGTAAGTGTGTACTGTGCACGGTTAGTATCTTGATATTCATCGATAAGAATGTACTCAAATCTATTTCGATATTTCTCACGAATCTGGTCGTTCTCCCGAAAAAGTCTGATGGTATAGGAAATAAGGTCATCAAAATCAAGCGCGTCGTTTGCTTTAAGAATCTTTTGGTAAAGAGGATATACCTTGGCGACGGCTTGTTGGAAGGTCCCCCTGGCAAAGGAAACGTACTCTTCGGGGGTCAAAAGCTCGTTTTTTGCCTCAGAAATTGTGGCATGAATGGAATGAGGTTTAAAGTCTTTGACCGAGAGATCAAGTTGCTTCATTGCTTCTTTGATTGCGTCAATTTGATCCTGTGAATCATAAATCGTGAACTGTTGCGAGAAGCCTAAATGCTTACCTTCAATTCTGAGTATTTTGGCACAGAGCGAATGAAAGGTTGCGACGGTTGGGATCGCTGCTGTTTGTCTTTGTTCTGCCAGTGCATGCAAGATTCTCTCTTTCATTTCTTTGGCAGCTTTGTTGGTAAAGGTAACCATGAGGATTGACTCTGCCGGGATGTTTTTCTCAAGCATGAGATAGAGGACTTTGTAGGTTAAGACACGTGTTTTTCCAGATCCTGCGCCGGCCAGGATAATTGTTGGGCCATTTGTTGCAAGTACTGCTTGTTGTTGTTCTGGATTTAGATCCTTGAGTAGGCCACTTGTCATAGAGTATAATGGACAAATATTAACGGTTCGGGGTCCTGCCAGAAGTTTCATTCCCGTCAGTGCTCGCTCATGATTATTCACTGCGCGCCGTCGGGATCCCTTTTACTTCTGTCACCCCTCGCTCTCTTAGTAGTATAGATTGTAACATAATGAAGAAGCTTTTTATTGTCGCCAACTGGAAGTCAAACAAAACTCGTCTCGAAGCGCGGGAATGGTTGCAGCAGTTTGTCAAAAGAGATTTTCAAGTTCCTCAGGGAAAAGAAGTTATTGTTTGTCCTCCCTATCATCTACTTCCTTTTATCAAAGATTATCTGCTTGAATATATTGCTGAAATAAAACTCGGTGCACAGGATGTCTCATCTTTTCCTAGTGGCTCTTATACTGGTCAGATAAATGCTACTCAAGTAAAAGAATTTGCAGAGTATGCAATTGTTGGGCATTCGGAAAGACGTAAGTATTTCTCAGAGACCGATGAAATGCTTGAGGAAAAGGTAAAAATGGCATTATCACAGGATCTTACCCCAATCTTTTGTGTGCAGGGTAAAGAAACCAAGATTCCATCAGGGGTAACTGTTGTTGCTTATGAACCTATTGCCGCAATTGGGACAGGAAATCCAGACACGCCAGAAGATGCAGAGGAAGTTGCTGTGGTCATAAAGCAGAAAAATCCACAGGTGAAAGCCGTTCTTTATGGAGGAAGTGTTACTGCTGATAACGTCAATAGTTTCACCAATGTATCTGTTATTGACGGGGTACTGGTTGGAGGGGCAAGTCTTGACGCAAAGAAGTTTGTCGGGATTGTCGGAAATGCATAGAGTCTAAACGTCATTCTGGCTTGTCCAGAATCTATAGAAAAAAAATGCTCTATTTTGTATGACAGATCCTGGATGCGCTTTGCTTACCAGGATGACATAAATATATGGATAATATGTTACATGCAAGCAGAAGAAGACGGCAGGGACAGGGAGTCCGTAAACGCGTAAAGATCTTACTTGCGTTATTTATCGTGGTCATCCTCGGCTTTGGTCTTTTGAAAGTATTTCAAGCTCTCCCATTCCTCTGGGATACCGTTGCCAAGAAAGAAATTGCCCTCAAAAAAACGCCAGAAAAAAAAGTAAATTTGCTTATCTTGGGAGTTGGTGGAGAAAAACATGATGGCCCCAATCTGACTGATACGATCATCTTTGCCCAAATAGATCCTGAGAAGAAAAATGTACGAATGGTGTCTTTGCCACGAGATCTGTGGATACCCGATACTCAGTCAAAAGTGAATCATATCTATACCCTGGCTGACGAAAACGATCCAGGGAGTGGTCTAGCAACAAATAAGAAGAAGATTAGCGAGGTTCTTGGACAACCGATTGATTATGCTATCAAGATTGATTTCAATGGCTTTGTCAAAGCAATTGATATGGTAGATGGACTGGATATCGATGTCACGCGAACCTTTGATGATTATGAATATCCAGTCGCTGGCAAAGAAGCTGCAAGTTGTGGACATACAGAAGCCGAAATTGCCAGTCTCTCGGCAGAACTCGCTTCAGAAAGTGCAACGATGACCATTATGGATGCTTTCCCTTGCCGTTATGAACATCTGCATTTTGATAAAGGACCAACACACATGGATGGAGAGACCGCTCTTAAATTTGTCAGGTCACGACATGCTCTTGGCAAGGAAGGCTCAGACTTTGCCCGTTCCAAGCGGCAAGAAAAGGTCATTAATGCATTTAAAGATAAGCTCTTTTCAGTGGGGACAATTCTTAATCCGATGAAAGCTTCAAGCTTGTTTGGAGTCTTTAAGGATAGTGTTGAGATGGATATCAAACAAGATGAGCTGGATGACTTTATCAGACTTGCCCAAAAACTTGAAGGAGCAAAGATTACGAGTGCCGTTATTGATATGGGAGATGCGTCAGATGATCGTCTCGGTCTTCTTATGAATCCTCCCATCAGTCCACTGTATGGCAATCAGTGGGTACTGGCTCCACGGAATGGACCAGATGATTATACTGAGATCCAACAGTTTGTCGGATGTTACCTCAAGGGGAAGACCTGTATGGTTGGTGAGTATGGGATTGTAACCCCAACCCCCAAGCCAACAAAGATACCGACACCGACAAGGTCGGTAGAGTTATAATTTAAACTGCCTTAATTATGCAGTAGGTAAAGGTGGTTCTATCTCCTCTAATGCATCCACTGCTCTTGTAACACAATCTCCATTAAGGGAAAACACTGTTACTTCTGCAGGATTTGGTCGATCATCGCGTCTCTCTTCAGCTGGTCTGTTAGGGTCAATTTCACAATCAAGTTGTCCTAATGTACCAGCTGCTACTTCAAGCTCTTGAAGATCTATTCCATCCCTATCATGCCCTACTATGGCGATGCGATATTCATCACGTTGTTCTAATGAGAAATCGTATGTTCCATTTATTTTGTCTGTCAGTCGTAAACTGGGGTATGATTGGATCGGGACCGCTTCTCCATTATTTGCACATCCAGCCAAACTAACTACCGTAGCAAAAGCTAAGGGGGGTACAATTTTTCGTATACGTTTGTGTGGTTTTTCTCCTTCAGCGCCTCTTCTCATAAAAAGGATTTTACCAAAGACAAGACTATTTGTAAATGCGGTAGATCTTCGTCGTCCCCTTCTCAAATACCATATCTCCCAGTTGATCAAACTTTGACTCAACTAGTTCTGGATGCTTTTGATATTCCATTGATCCGATAAAGACATACTCGACGTTATATTTATCCAAAAGCTCTTTCGTCTTGGCTAGATCCTGTGTCTCGTACATCGTCTTAATCTCATCGATTCTCGGTGCTGGGACGTCGTAGGAACCGCGCCAGAGCCATTCGTGTACTGTCCAACCAAGAACCGTTGGGAGACCAGTATTGGCTGATACACGGGCGAAGTCTGTGTACGAATCCCCTTGTGCCTCAAGGATGACGGGCTGTCCTTTGATATTTTTGTTCATCCACAGAATGGCATCATAGTCTGTTGGATAAAGCGTCTTGAGATACACAGTTCCATCAAGGCCCTTATAGTCTTTCAGATCGCCATAGTATGAATTGATAGCGATCTTGGGATATTGCATCACAGCAACAAGCAGCACAACGCTGACGAAAAGAAACGGATAACGGAAAATTGCACGGATCGCAGGGGGTTTTCTATCACCTAGTCGGAACAGAATATACATGCTGCTAATCCCCAATATCATAAATGCCTGGAAGACAAGCTTAAACATGGTATTGGCTCGATAATGTGCAGGGTAAATGTCCTTGAGATAGACGAATTCAGGGATAATAATAAGGATCGTTCCAAGAGTGATGAGCAATAAAACAAAGAGATCAGTCTCCAGCAGTTTCTTTGCTCGTACAGCAAAGACCAGGAAACAAATAATAAAGAAATAGAAGAATCCATAGAGTGTCAGCAGTTCCCACCAATAGGAATGTTGGCAGTGATCTTTTTCAAACAAAAACGGGCCAAATTTGCCCATATCGATAAGTGCTTGGGGTGCACAAAGGACACCAATACCAGATACCGCAGATGGGGTAAAGTAACTGTTGTACGGGAGGGCAAAAAGAATAAAGCTAAGAAAAACTAACGCGAAGGAAAGAATAAAGGTATGGATCTTATGTTTGGGAAGAGCATTATAGAGACTAAATAAGACAAGAATAGTCAGAAGAAGGTAAATCGCTCCGTCCCAGGCATTGGTCATATACATCAGAGCTAGTGTTAATCCAATACCGATCGACCAGAGTGGGTGCACGCTAAAGTAGGTAAGATAGCTTTTCTTTTTGACCTGGATGGTTGCTTCTGTTTGGTGTTCCTGATGGAAGAGCGCAAGCAGGAGCGCGATAATAAAAAGCACGAGAGGGATATCAAGGACATGCCCATGCAGATCTGCGACAACCCAGGAATAAATAGGAAATTCATGGATCGTGTTGAAAATATAACGCGTCGCATTGGGATACCAATACCCATTAGGAAAGTCCAACGGGAAAAATGGTAAAGTCCAAAAAGGCTGGGGATTATCTGTTTGATAAGGCTTAAAAAAAGCATACAGAATATGAAGATTTCCTCCGAGAGCGACCACTCCTGCTGTCATAATGCCAGCAATAACTCTTTTAATTCTTCCTGGCATGGTATGTTGTTTCATGAGTACAAATAAATTGGCGCCTATTGAAAAAGTTTGCGTAAAGCATAAGGCAAAAATTGTTGAAAGCATCAAGTTAAAAGTAATATTGGAGGGAATAAAGGAGATTTTGGTCAGAAGGGCAGTCATCAAATGTCCAAAGTAGTAGTAGTTAATAACGTGAGGGGCAAACCACATATCCTTTGGTGGGAAGTAGTCAGAACGTAGGATTGAATTGATAAATCCGTAGTCCATGTATTTTTCAAGGCCATGCACATCTGGTGCGAATGCATGGATATAGGCCCATGCAAGAAGTGTCGTGAAGAAGAGGGCTTCCTCAAATAGGATTATTGCCCAATGTTGCTTGATAAAGGTTAAAACAGAAACATATTTTTTGGTGATGAAAAAAAATCCTGCGATAAGTAATATCCCCAGAATAAAAATTGTCTCAGTACGGAAAGGAGCAATATGAAAAACACCAATCAGAAAACTGACATAAGAAAGTATTCCCAGACCAATAATTTTTGAGAAAATATACCCTCGATCAAAGAAGTTTTTGAAAATAAGTATTGTTAATGGTAAAAAACCAGCTCCCAAAACAAGAAGAACAAACCACCATTGTATAACTGATTGTAAATCTACTGGATTCATAATTTTTTATCTTTTGTTATTTCTGTTAGCGCTCTAATCTGAACAATATTTTTTGGCAAGGGTTGTGAGTAGTTGGCGCTTGTGAGCCAGAAGAAGGTTGTTGTTGGATTGTCTTTTGCAACATATTTGAGAAGTGAAAGGTCATCATCAACATAACTATCAAGTTTTAGTTCCTTTAGTATAGCATTTTTGAAAAGATGTGGTTGCTCGTTGGCAAAGTTAAAAAACATTTGGTGGAAGTGTGTGTCAAGTTTGTGTTTTTTAACTAGTGCTGCGGTTCTTTTTTCAAGGAATTTATATCGGCTTGAAATAAGATAAAGGTTTTTATTTTTTTTTGCCAACGCTTCCAGAAAGACCAAGTTTTTTTTCATTGGTGGACGAAGCATTGGTAGATGGATGATTTGCCTGAGTAATTGGTCAGGATATGAAGGAATACGATAAAGGAGTTCTCCATGATCTCTTTTTTTGTACATCCGTTCAATGATAGTATGTGGGATGAGAGGTGGGCCACCAATAAAAATATTGTCGAGATCAAAACCGATACGCATAATTACAAAGCATTTTTTCTAACTATACTCTATAATAGCAAAAGAAGCTTTTGTTTGAAATGACGAAAAAACAGCAACGTATCCTCATCCTCACTGATTTCTACACACCTCATTGGACAGGCTTTGCCAAAGCAATTGATAATATCGCAAGTTACTTAGAAAAGTTTTATCCTGTTACTCTTTTGACAGTACAACATGAGAGAGATCTTGCGAGAGTTGAGCAACATGGTAACATCCGTATTATTCGTGAGCCTTATCTCTTTCGTTTGAGTAGGGTAAAATACTCTGTACAGACAATCTTCAAACTCATTTCCCTTTTGCAAAAAAATGATATTATTCTCCTAAATTCTCCCTGTAGTAATAGCATTCCTTTTGCTCTTCTGACAAAACTATTTGGCAAACGACTCGTTATTTTTCATCATGCAGACCTGTTATTGCCACAAGGATTTACCAATAAGATTGTTGAGAAACTTTTTGACATTTCGTCATTTGCTTCTTTTTCGCTCGCTGATAGATTAAGTACCTACACCTTGGATTATGCTAAAGGTTCTCATGTCCTGAGTCCATTTCTCAAAAAGTTTACCCCAGTTATTTTACCTATGGCAGCGCTTCCAAAAAGTAAACCAGTCCCAAAGCTTGCAGCATTAGCAAAGAAAAAGCTTTTGCTGTTTGGATTTGCCGGGAGGTTTGTTGAGGAGAAAGGCTTTGATATTCTTTTTAAAGCAATTCCACTTATTAGAGAAAAATATCCAGAGGCACATTTTGTTTTTGCCGGACAAAAAGATATGCCATATGAAGACTTCTTTGGAAAGAATGCTACATTATTTTCGGGTGTAAAAGAGCACATTACTTTTCTTGGATTACTTAATGCCGAAGAGTTACAAACCTTTTATTCTACTATAGAAGCAATTATTATTCCTTCACGTCTTGATTGTTTTTCTCTTGTTCAGGCAGAAGCAATGCTTGCCGGTACACCAGCTATTGTTACGGATGTCAGGGGGCTTCGCTATCTGGTGAAAATGACAGGTTTTGGGTATCTCTTTGTCTCTGAAAATCATCAAGATTTGGCTGCAAAAGTTATTGAGTTTATCAAAAAAAGAAATGAGATTCAAAAACGAAAAGAACTCCCCAAAGAAGTGCTTGATAACGATGTAAATGGCAAAGTGTTACGTGAGATACTTACTGGTGAGTCGGTTTCTTCTGCATAAGATCTGCAATCATTAAATAACCAAGCAAGAGCAGTGGGATAATTCGGAAGAGAACAAGGAGTGTCCATCCTGTATCAGTTACGAGTGCCCCAGTTGTTTCTATTTGGAGTAAATGCATAAGGAAAAATGGTGTAGGAAGACAAGTAATAATCATCAGTATTTTGGAAAAATTTTTTTGAAAGATTTTCTCTGTCATCACCCCAAAGACAAAAATCGGAATAAGAATGGTGTAATGATATTCAAAGACAAAATCATAAAATAAGAGATAGGACGTTGTCCAAAGGAAAAAGCTAACAAGCAGTTTGGGGCGAAATTTGATTTCAATAAAAGCTAACAATGCGAGTGTTGTATACCGCAAAGCTGAAACCATCTCGGTTGGCATCTGCCAAAAACGAAGGAGTGCATCAAGCGTAAAGATACCTGGTGGTCCCCCTATTGGATTATTCACCCGCTCAAAAAGATTTACAAAATAATATGCCCCATGACCATTGAATAGATAAGGAAGACTCACTGCAACAAAAAGCCCCATACCGGTGAGGAGGACTATCCATTGTCTCCGTATGGCAAAAAGAGGAAGCCATAATAACCCAATTGGTTTAACAAGGAGACTGATACAGTACCAGATGCCAATGATAAAGGGAGATTGTTTATTGAGAAAAGCATAGATAACAAAAAATAGCGAGGTGGTAAGCAGAAAATGATATTGTCCATTCCATATTTCAAGATACTGCGGAAAGAATATAAAAAAGAGTAGCAAAGCAAAGGGAAGACTTTTATTTGTCCAATATTTGAGAAGCAAGAGTATCGCCATGCCAATGGTAATAAAAAATTTGATTGCCCCCCACAAGAGAAAGGCTGTCTGGGGTGGAAAAAGTTGGAAGAAATAACCAACCACTTGGGTAAAAAATGGGTGGTACACGTTTGTATTTCCATAAGCATACGAGGTTAATGCACCTTCTCCAGTAAGTGCTCCACCATGCAAGAATGCATGCATGCCATTGGGGACTTGGAAGAAATCAATGCCCTGATATGCATGAATTGTTCCTCCTGGGAAGAAATAATCAAGCGAGTGGGTTACATACGCGGAAAGATAAAAAAATATGTGAATACTTAGTCCAACACCCAATATAAGAAAGAACGTAAAAGATCTATGCATAGGGAATATTAACGAACATGCTGAAAAATCATCACCTGTGGATGATCATAGACGCTAAAGGCTTCATCCGCACTGCCGTCAGGAAAGGTCAACGGGATACCTAGGTAGGTTAGTGAAGGATAGGACGTAAACTCTTGTATCTTTTTATACGGGAGTTTCCCGGCAAAAAGATCAGCATAAAAAACACTCATTTGTGGATAATGATCTGGTACTTTGGGGATGCTCCCCCAACCTCTATTTGATGAGAGTACGAGATAATCACCTCTTTCAAGCAGTCCATCCATGCGTTGCCATTTTTCAGGAGTATCCAGATCAAAGACCGGTAACTGTTCCCCTGGATAATATTTATTGGGAAGGGGTAGTGGCAAACCATCATCCCAGAGTTCACTGAGCATAAGACTCCCCTGGGGGATATTGTCTCCAATCCAGTTGGTAGCTGCAACTCTTGTCATTGGTTGCACATAAATTGACATAAAGGAGAGTGGCCAGATCAGAACAAGAGCAATGACAATGCCTTGTATCCATACTTTTGTTTTTCCAAAAATGGAAACAAATCCTACCGTGGCAAAAAAAGCAAAGAACGGATAGAGGAAGATAAAGTAGCGCATTGTTTTAACCAGTTGCGTTGATTGATAGAGGAAAAAGAGTCCGGCCCAG
This sequence comes from Patescibacteria group bacterium, assembly GCA_038063415.1. Classification (GTDB taxonomy): domain Bacteria; phylum Patescibacteriota; class Microgenomatia; order Levybacterales; family UBA12049; genus JBBTVD01. The sequence goes on along the minus strand of JBBTVD010000006.1, from coordinate 313,439 downwards.
ATGAGCAAAATAATGAGTTCAGGATAACGATATTTTTTAACGAGGAAGAAGATCCCTGCGACAAGTAATATAAAATAGCCAACGCCCACACCAAAGAAAGCAAGATTATAAAGAGGGAAGATAATTGGGGTAGTACTATACCATTGTACGGAAGGCGGAAAGGTAATTGATTCATAGGATTTAAGGGTTGCGATATTGGCTAGAAACGTTGGATTTGGCATCGGATTGATCAGGGCGCCTTCGGCAAAATAGTAAGGGCCCGCGAGATGCAATGCTACATAAAAACAAACGCCAAAAAGAGCCATTCGGCCAAGAAATTGTTTGGAGAAGAATTTCTGATGCAACATCCCGCGGCTCCACAACAGAATAAGTGCATGGAGCGGAAGAATGTACACAGCACTTACTTTTGCTGCCACGGCAAAGCCTATCAAAAGGCCACTGAGTACCAGAAAACGTACTTTCCCTTCATAGCAATACTTCAGTAGGGTATAAAAGCTGGTCAGGACAAAAAAGGATAAGAATGTATCAACCGCAAAATAATGGGAGAGTTGTATCGGAAGCACCGAAACTGCATAAAAAAATGCTCCCAGTGGTACGATTGCTGTTGGAAGATGTCTTTTCTTGCAGAGCAGTGCAAGCAGCTTAATAAGAAAAACTAAGGTCAGAATATCAAAGAATCCTGATAAAAATCTTCCTTGGATGGTAAAATCCCCATAGGTATCAGTCCCGAGTCCGACAGCAATCAATTTGTTCAGGACAAGTGGGGAGGTTCCATAGACATAAAAGGGATAACCGATATTGACAGGATTCATCGGAGAAGTGGAAGCATCAAGGTAGTGTGTAAAGGAATTTGGTATCTGCATGGAGTTACCAACCATGGTCAAAAATCGTTCGTCAGGATGCAGGTGATATCCTTGATCCCAGTTCAGATTATAAAAGCGGAAGAAGCAGGCAATGATGATGATTGCGATAAGCAGTAGTTTTTGTTTGGATGCCCCCATAGTTTGTATTGTAGCAGGGTTTTTTTTGTCAAAACAAGCAGTAGATCTATGGTATGCTTAAAAAATATGAAGAAAGCATGGAAGAAAATTCTCCTGGTGATAGTTCTTTTGTTACTTCCTTTTATTATCTTTACTTATCGTTTGACAGAGAATCCTCCTGGCTTCTTTATTGATGAATCTACCTATGGCTATGAAGCGTATCACTTGCTCACAAATAATGGGCTTAGTAGTAGCGGAGATTTCCTTCCTCGTTTATTTTATGTGGGCCCTGGTGATCCAACAAGAAATCATCATGAATATACCTACCTCGTTATTCCGTTTATTGTACTGTTTGGACTGACTGAATTTGCAGTTCGATTGACGAGTGTGATTGCTTCAATCTTATTGCTGTGTATTTTGTATCTTTTACTGAGAAAAAAAGTCTCTTTTGTGAGCTTCTGTTTGGCTGCCTTATGCTGGCCTATCATTGCTTGGGTATTTTTACTTTCTCGTATTGGCATGGAATTTATGATGACTGCGCTTTTTTTTGCTTTATCACTCTTTTTTGTTGAGAGACTTCATGAAAAAAAGTTCCAAAAGAGATTTTTCTTACTCATGTTTCTTGGAATTTCTATTGGGGGACTTTTTTATATGTATGCTGCTGGTAAAGTACTTGCGGTTGGTATGATGGCACTCTCCTTATGGACAGCCAAAAAAATAAAATTACCCTTGTCGCAACTATTTTTCTTACTGAGTTTCTTTATCACAACATTTCTTCTTGCTATCCCTTATGTCCTTGATGGATCGTTTTTTTATCGAGCTAATGAGCTCCCGCTTTTTTGTAGTGAAAAAGTACTATCATGCTTTATGACTAACCTGTTTAGTCATCTATCAATGCAAGCATACTTTGGATCGACATATCGTCCGCCAGACTTTGCTGTCTATACACATAGTATTATCGGTACAAGTCTGATTCCTTGGTATCTTGGCATTTTTTTGTTTATCGGAATAGGAATAGTTATCTATAGAACAATAAAAAAAGATTTTTTCTCTCAACTCATTTTGTTTGCGGCGCTTCTTGCTATGATACCTGCATCATTAACCATTCGAGGATTTGACAGTTATCGTTCAGTAGCGCTTCTCCCCCTCTTTTTCATTTTTATAACCTATGGTATTGAAGGTAGTCTTGGACATGCCAAACGATTTTTATCACGTTTGTATCTCTTTGTGCCCATTACGCTTTGTGTGCTCTTTATGATCTTTGGGTATCATGAATTAAAAATCTTGCTTGCCTACGAAAAACAGACAGTTGCTGCGACCTATGGGGGATGGCAGTATGGATACCGCCAGATTTTTACTTATGTACAACAACACTACGGCGAATATGATCGATTTGTTATCACCCCACAGATTGCCTACGGTCCACACATTTACACAAAATTTTATGATCCTAAAAGGGAATATACCAAAATAGTCACAGGAAAGATTTCCGTCACAAAAAGCTCAACAACACTGTATATTCTCAGACCTGAAGAGGTAATGGCACCTCGTCTAAAAGAAAAATTTCATATCAGACAAACAATCTATTACCCCAATGGAAAAGATAAAGCATTTCTTCTTGGAACAGTTGAATAGTTAGTAACTTTTTTGAAAGATAAAAACTGTTGGTCGATCAAATACATTTGCCGTCTGTTCGTAGGCTTGTATCGGATTTCCCAGATAAGTAATCTTGCAGAAAAGGTCGCAAGGTGTCTCGTATATTTTGGTAAATCCAGCTGTTTCATTGAGTACATTCGTATAGAACGTATGTCCATGAGGAAATACTTTTGGATTGGAAAGACGACTCTGGATCACTCGATGACTAGGGAAAACAATATAATCTGCTAATTCGAGTGCCTCGGTAAGTGTTTGCGGCGTATACTCAAATGAGTTATTATCAAGTTCATAAAAATCATACTGTGTCATGAGAGGTTGGCTATATTGGATCGGGAGGATGCCAATATCATAGGTTTCGCTCAGGATATGGCTTCCCTGTGGGATATGTTGTTCCACAAATTTTTGTGCTTGCAAACGCGTATCTTGTTGGATATAAGCAACGATAAAATAGGAAAGGGTGAAAAGTATTGTCGTAACAATGATACTTATTCCCACAAAATACTTTAATTTTTTCATCCAAGGCAGAAGAATAATGCTAAGTATAAGATATACAAATGGTAAGGTCGGAACCATATATCGTGTCCATTTCACAAACAGAAACGCTTGCGAAACAAAAAGGATGATAAAAAATAAAAGGAGCATAATATGCGCATTCCTTTTTGTCTGAAATGTTTTCCAGGTAAAAAAGAATACTACTGGGACAAAAAGAATCGTCACAAGGGGATTAAGCAAAAAAGGATATACTGAGATGAATTGGAAGAGCACGGGAATAGTCCCCATAAAGGCTTGGGTATAAAAGACTGCAGTAGTTCCCAGCCCTACTCCCGATTCATACCGCATACTTCCAAGAAAGCCAGGTGTGTCAAAAAAGATATACGGATTACTTACTGCGTAGACCAAGAACGCAATAATGAGCAGTAACAGCAAACTTTTTATTATATGAAGCAGTGATTTTACCCGGGACGTTTTTTTGTACGTCCCAATGCTAATCCATAGCAATGGGAGGATGATAAGAACAAGTGAAGAAATTTTAACGGCAATCAATGTGCCAAAGATAATCCCCGCAAGCAGCACCGTTTTTCTGGTGACTTTCTGTAAACACAGCCAAAAAAGAAGGATGCTAAAAAAAGTCAACCACATTTCAAACGTACCAAAATGAGCAAATTGGATAAAGCCCACACTCATCGTCGCAAAGAATGCCGTAAAGAGACCTGTATTTTCGTCATTCTGGCTTGTCCAGAATCGTTTAAATAAACCTTTGTTAGAGATTCTGGCGTCGCCTTGCTCCCCAGAATGACGGGAAGAAGACATCTTTTTACCAACTAAATACAGTATGGGGATTAACAAGGTCGCAAACATTGCTGAGTAGAATCGACTAATAATAACTGCCTGCTCAAAGGTTGGGTTATATGTTGTTATCTGTTTGTCAAAGAACTGCATGAATAGCTGTAAAAGATAGCCCGTAAAGTAAATAACATAGAGAGGTAATGAACCATAGGCAAAAAAGTTCGGATTCATCTGATCAGGGAAAGAAAGTTGCGCGACAGCTGAAGCGATATTCCTTTCATCCGGGTGAAAGTAAAAAGGTGCTCCCCAATTGAGATTATAGAAGTGAAGAAAGGTTCCAATTACTGTTAAAAAAATGATAAAGAGGAAAGACCTTTTATATGGTAACGTTATCATACAAGTACTTTTTATTGTAACAGTAGTCGATTATCTTTTGGAAGATTTTGTGTGAGATTCTTTAGATTGTTTTTTAGCGACCAAGAGTAACAGTGCTCCTGCAATGACAGCAAGTAAAGCAAAAATTACTCCAGAATTAAAAACATCAAGCCAATTCATACTTATACTTCATCAACTTTTGCAAAACGCCAAGCAATGAGTAATAGAAGGATAACACTGAGTAATCCCTTAGTCAAGATCCACGCAAATTCGTTTAGTGAAGAAATTCCATTCAGTATCGGTGTAATGAATGTTCCGATAAAATATGCTTTTGCAAGATCTGCATAAAAGTTTGAAAGAATTTTTGCCAGTTTTTTATCTATTTTCATGTTCAACTAACCTTGCAACCTTCTCTCCTAGCTCAACAGCATAGTTTGTCCCCCGATCATGTGGGTAGACTTGTTCGATATTTGCCAGGAAGACATGTGGCAAAGGCGTCTGCATAGGAGGAATAAGCTTTGAATAGTTCACCGGGACAATTGGTTGTCCAAAGGGAGCTTTAAAGAGTTCATAGCCGATAATGTCTTTTTTATACCCTGGATGAATTTCTTCAAGAAATTTGTGATAATACGCAAGCGTTTGCTCTTTCGTTTTATTAAATAGTTCACTATCCCGTTCCGGATAATTACCGATATACAAAAGATGTTCGTTATTATAATATTTTTTATCGATCATATTGGTATGCTCGACAAGTACCATAACGGGAGAATTGTGTTTGCAGATGCTGAGCCAATAGGTGTCATTTGGCAAAAATGGTTTCTTTAAACGTAGCACCATATTGGTCGCCGCAAGCCCGCGAAGCCGAACTAATTTTTTTGTATAACTTGCAGGCAGCTGTGGGGTCATCTTGAGAAAAAGGAAAGAAGGCAGGGTAACGATAACTCGATCGAATGTCTCAGTTTTGCTTTTTCCATTGATTTTACTTTTGATGCGAACCTTTTCTCCATCGGTAATTTCTTGCGTTTCGGCATTATAAATGACTTTACTCCCATTTTTTTCAATTGTTGCAACAACAGCATTGGCAAAGGAGAGAAAGCCCCCTTTTGGATAGGCAAGCGAAGGTGTACGCTTGCTTACGCGACTCCAAAACCATACGAGTGAGATATCGTCAGCATACTTACCCATTTTGTTGCGGAGCTGCGGTTCCCATAGCATACCATAGGCTTTTTTACCCATATAGGTGGTAAGAAACGTATTGGCATTAATTTTTTCCAACGGCTGCCAAAGAGGGTTAAGTCGAAGTACGGCAAAGATTACTGCCATACGTAATCGATCAATGAGAGGAAGCTCCGGGAAAGTAAGCAGTGCCATGGGAGAATCAAGTTGATAGATTTTATTGTTTACATAAACTGATGCTTTTGGTCGTTTGGTAAGCACTGGGAAGCCTATCTCCTTTGCCAGTCCGAGGATAAAGGGATCATTGGTAAACCAGTGATGATAATGCTTTTCAAGAGACCATTCCCAGCCTTTCTCTTGATAGCCAATAGCAAGTCCTCCAGGTAACTCGTCTTTTTCAAAAACGGTAACCTGATGACCTTTTTTGGTTAGTCGATAGGCTGCTGAAAGCCCGGTAAATCCGGCACCAATAATTGCAATCTTCATTTTTCTATTTTACCCGATTGCGAAGAAAAAGAGTAGCATGCCAATGGTGGCAAGAAAACCCGTCACAGCTACTCCCGTTATTACTGCACTACTTCCAGCCGGAACGACTGTTGGCCCAGCTGTTGGTTGTACAGTTGGTCCTTGTGTTATTTGTTGTGTTGGCGACGGCGTTATGACCTTTGTTGGTAAAGGGGATGGTGAAGGTTGCTGTGTTGGCGTTGCTGTCGGCGCTTTTGTCGGAGAAATAGATGGCTCAACAGATGGTTCGATAAACTCACTTCCTTCCGCAAATACGGTGAAGCTATTGGTTATCGTTTCAAGAAGTCCTACATCACTTTTCGTTTCGATAGTTACGGTATGTTCACCAGGTTCAATGGGTGCTTCTGGCCTAAATTCCCAACTACCGGTTTCATCTGCTGTTACGGTAACCGTAATTGGGTCAGATTGAATAGTGATCGTAACCGTTTCATTGGGCAGCGCTTTTCCGCGGAAGATTGGCTGAGGATCGCGCAATTCTGCATCTTCTCGTGGAGCAATAATTTGTGGCTTTGCCTCGGCGGTATCTTCAACCGTTGGGAAGGCGGTAATTTCGGTAGTTGCTGCTATTGTTGCTTCATTATCATTTGTATCATCAAGTGCGAAATCATAGGTTTTTGATAAGACAACGGGCGGGATAGGATCAATTTGATCACCCAGAACTGAAACCGTCGACTCTTCTGTGCCATTTGTTGCGATCAAGCTTAGGTTGGCTTGCGGAGTAATAGCTACAAATCCTGCAAGGTCTTTTGTCCTCAGCGTTCCTAGCGGAATGCTATAGGAACCATCTGGCTGGATAATGCCTGAAAGTAATTGCGACTCTGGTGTAAAGACATACGCAATCCCTTCAAGGGGGAGAGATCCATCTGCAAGCGTAACCTTTCCTTTGGCCATCAGAGCATCTGCGTTATTTGTCCCAGCAGTACGAGCTGTTGTTACCGTATAGGGTTTTCCTTGATCAAGAAACGTTTCTGTCCCTGAAGCAATTGCAAAGAAATAGGTAGTTCCAGGAGTTAGACTCGAGACTATCATGCTATGGACTCGATGTTCTGTTGGTGTCCCAGTTTTGTCTCGATCATCCTGACTAACCGTTCCGAATGATGCATCTTGACCATAGGCAAGTGCACCAATTACTTTGGCTTCTGTTATATAGGAGACGGTAAAGGAAGTATCAGTAATATTGCTGATCTGTAATTTTTGCGGTGTGTTACTTATTGCAGCTTGCGTTCCAAAAAGCACAGCGTTTCGACTCAGCCATAAAATAGTAGTGATAGAAACAAGCAACACAAGTACTCCCAAAAACGAGGGAAGTCGTTGGTTCCATATGCTTTGTTTTTGATCTCTCATTGTCCTTGAATGGTTTCAAATGTCTGTTCGTCTTCTGATGGTTGCTCAACTTCAATGGGTTGTTGTTCCGCTGTTGGAGCGGGAGAGGTTGCAATTGTTGGTAGTGGACTTACGGTTGTATTTGGTTGCGAAAAGGAAAAGGTTGGCTGTATGTTATTTGGCTGTGGTACCGCTGTTGGTGTTACCGCAACAGCGCGTTGATCTGCATCCATTAATGCTTGTAGCTCTTGTCGACTGCGCAGTGCATTAATCGTTTGTGTATCAAAACTTGCTTCAATCGGGATAATCTGTTGTTGGAGTTCAGGGGTGATGGTTGTTGTGACCCAACTGTGATAAATATTAAACCCAATCCATGCACAAACCACAATAAAGACAGAAATACTTAAGAATAAGACATCAGTTCGTGTTACTTTTTGACGTTTCATTTTTTGAAATACTCCCTTCCTCGTATTTGCAACAGTAAATTATTGCTTTGCGTGTCTTTCCCAATAGCCAACGAGTCAATGGTAATGATCCTGCGAAGTTTGGTAAGCGCATTTGAAAATTGCATCATATCTTCGTACGCTCCACTTGCTTCCATAGTGAAGACAAAAGAAGCGATCTGTGCATCGTGCAGTTTGGGAGAGGCAAGCAGTACTTCATTGACACGAAGATTCGTAATCGTAATCTTATGTTCTTTTGCCAATGCACGAATCTGTCCTGTTGCGATTGGTACATCTGCATTCTCCGGAATGGCAGCACTCACGAGTGAAAGATCAGATTCAATTTGTGCATATTGCTGTTGAAGACTACTAAGATTATTAATTTTTGTTCGTAACTGTTCAACGGTAAATTCGCTATCTTGTAATTGCTTTTGCAACTCAACGATAGTTGTAAGAGTGGGATTTATGGCAAAGATACCAAAGAACGACATCGCAAGAAAGGTAAAAATAAGCATGGTGAGTAGCTTTGTGTTCTCCTTATGGAAATCAGGAAGAAGCTTGAGATATTCACGATAGCGACGTGCTGATAAGTCTTCAAAATAATGGGTTGGTAGTTTCATAATTCAGTATTTTGTATACCTTGTCCTGGTATTTGTCTCACTGATGCTTGTGGTTCTTGGGTTGGTTGAATATCTGTCAAAAGAGCCGTAATGGTTACGGCAATAACCGCATTTGCCGGCTTATTTTCTACTTTATCGATACTGATCTCAGTAAGTTCAGGATAAGCACTTAGCTGATCAACAAATTGTCTGAGCTTTGAAGAAGAAGGGGATTCTATCTCAATTTTGACCCGATCATTCCCGACTGCAAGATCCTTAAACGTTACCTTGCCTCGTCCCATATCGGTAATGCCTTGAAAGACTGTCGGGGTAACGTCTGATTGCTCACTGTAGAGTCGTGCCAGAGCAATGCGTTCCTGTACATTACGAAACTTTTCTTCGGAGGCTGCAAAATTTCTCACGATAAAGCTTTGAATCTTGATCTCGTCATGCAGGTCAACAATCCGCATATCAAGGGAAAAACGATAGAGGAATGTACCTAGTGCTACTGTCTCGGTCAGAATAATCAGTAGTCTTCCAATACTCAGTCCCCAACTGAGAAATTGGGTAAACAAGCTCTCCCCCTTATTGGGCAGCAGGTTGATAGAGTGCATGTCTTTTGCCATAAACAAACGGCCACAAGAGACTCCGCGGCTTCATTTTAGTGTATGGGTTTTGGGGATAAAAGTCAAAGAATCTAGTTTAAAAAAGAAACAAATTTTAGGCTGTTTGATTTATTTACGACCTTGTAAATTTCTTATTTTATCACCCACTGTCTGACCAGCAACAGCAATACCTGCAGTAACTGATGAGGCATTTTTTTCTACTATACCTGCGGCTACGAGGAAAAGCCCACTAGCTAGTTTCGTCTTTTGTGAAGTATTTACGGTGGATAGTGCTACTACTGATGCACCCGCAAGATCTAATGCGCCATCTTCGGTAAGCATTGCTCCCGCTCCAGTTATGGCTAGTAAGCCTCTTGAGAAGATTGTTATACCCCGTGGAGCTTCTGCTTGACGTATTCTGTCTAAGCTTTTTTCCAATCCTTTAATAAAACGTAGTTTTTCTGGCATAGCTTTGGAGTATATCACTAACTATGGGATTGTCAACAACTGAGTTTTTTTCATCTAGCAAAAATGCGCAGTACTATGGTATACTCTTGAGAGTTAAAAGTGCTCTTTGGCGTTTTTAACTTTTTTTATCTTATGGCGCAAGCAACAACAACCAATAGAAACTTTCCACTCGATAAGATCCGAAATATCGGGATTATTGCCCACATTGACGCAGGAAAAACTACCACGACTGAGCGTATTCTCTACTACACCGGGCGAACCTACAAAATTGGAGATATTGACGAAGGAAATACCCAAATGGACTGGATGGAGCAAGAGAAAGAGCGAGGTATTACCATTGTATCTGCGGCAACCACAGCGTTCTGGAATGACTACCGTATTAATATTATCGATACCCCCGGACACGTTGACTTCACCGCTGAAGTAGAGCGATCACTGCGTGTGCTTGACGGAGGTATCACAGTACTTGATGCTGAAGAAGGAGTACAGTCCCAATCCGAAACTGTCTGGCGTCAAGCTTACAAATACAAAGAACCACGACTCTGTTTCATCAACAAAATGGATAAACTCGGTGCTGATTTCCTCGCGACAGTACAATCAGTGGTTGACCGACTTGGAGCAAATCCAGCTATCATGGTGCTCCCAATTGGTGCAGAAAATACCTACACAGGAAACGTTGATCTCCTTACCCGTAAATCTATTACGTGGGAATCAGATGGTCTTGGGGCAAAATTTGATATCTCAGATGAAGTTCCAGAAGACATGAAGGAGCAAGTTGAAGAATACCGCAACAAGTTGATCGAGAAGATCTGTGAGACCGATGATGAACTTCTTGAAAGATATCTGAGTGGAGAAGAGCCAACTGTTGAAGAGCTCAAAAAAGCGCTTCGTGCAGCCGTTATTGCCTACAAGCTTGTCCCAATGTACGCTGGAACGTCTCTTCGTAACAAAGGTGTACAGCCTCTGCTTGATGCGGTTGTTGATTATCTTCCATCTCCAGTTGATCTGGATGAAGTAAAAGGGATTAATCCAAAGACTGAAGCTGAAGAAGTTCGTAAACTGGTACCAGATGAGGCTTTTGCTGGACTTGCCTTTAAGATCCAAAATGATCCACATGTCGGAAAGATCACCTATTTCCGCGTGTACTCAGGGAAACTTACTTCAGGTTCTTACGTCTACAACGCCAACAAAGATGCCAAAGAGCGTATCGGACGTCTCCTTTTGATGCATGCAAACCAGCGTGAAGAAATCCAAGAAGCTTATGCTGGAGAAATTGTGGCGATTGTTGGACTCAAAGAAACAATCACTGGTGACACTCTTTGTGATGATGCGAAGCCAATTGTGCTTGAACAGATTTCATTCCCTGATCCAGTTATCTCACTTGCTATTGAACCAAAGACCAAATCAGATCAGGAACGACTTGGCTATTCACTCAAGAGGCTCCAAGAAGAAGATCCTACCTTCCGGGTCAAAGTTAATCACGAAACCAATCAAACTATTATCTCAGGTATTGGCGAACTCCAGCTTGAAATTATGGTTGATCGTATGAAGCGTGAGTTTAATGTCGAAGCAAATGTTGGTGCTCCTCAGGTTGCGTACAAAGAAGCTTTTACGACAGAAATTGAAGCAGAAGGTAAATACATCCGTCAATCGGGTGGACGAGGACAATATGGTCATTGTTTCCTGAGAGTTACACCAAAAGCTCGTGGTGAAGGCTATGAGTTTGTTGATGCAATCAAAGGAGGAGCTATCCCTGCCGAATTTATCAAAGCTGTTGCAAAAGGTGCTCAGGAAACACTAGAAAATGGTATTATGCTCGGTTATCCAGTTGTTGATGTCAAAGTGACGTGTTATGACGGTTCTTACCACGATGTTGATTCAAGTGAAGTTGCTTTTAAGATTGCAGCGAGTCAAGCACTCCAAGCAGCTTCCAAAAAAGCACCAATGTCACTTCTTGAACCTGTTATGAAGGTAGAAGTTACGACTCCATCAGAGTATATGGGTGAAGTTATTGGAGATCTTTCTTCCAAACGTGCACAGATTATGGGAACGGAAGAGCGTGGAACTGCAACCATTGTCCTTGCTATGGTGCCACTGTCTGAGCTTTCAGGGTATGCAACGAGCCTTCGAAGTCTGACACAAGGCCGAGCAAATTATTATATGGAGCCTTCGCATTACGAAGAAGTGCCAAAGAATATTGTTGAAGCTATGCTTGCCAAATCAACCTTTACTGGACGAGTAGAATAATAACACTCCATCATCTTAAATAAGAAGGAAGTATGACAGCGGAACTGTAACTGCATTTTTTTGAGGGTTAAGTTGTAGAGGAGACATAGAAGCCACAATCCCATATTTTGCATTGACTCTGTTTCTGGTATTTTCAATTTGTGCAAACCCTTTTTTGCCATAGCCCGCTTCTAAGATAATATTTTGTAATCCCTTTCTTACAATAAAATCTGCTCCTGATTGAGAGCTATCATAGGTAAGGGAGTAACTCTTTCCTGTAAAGTATCTGGTGAGATAAAAACCAACAGTATCTTCTAAGAGTTTACCCATATATGATGGTTCGGCAATAATGCTGCCGATAAAATTGTAATACATAGATCTGAAAGCAGGAGAGGCAAAAAGATATTTAGAAGGTTTCCTTACCTGCGAGGCATGGGCGCCATAGGGATAGATTCTTACGAGGATCTCTGATTTTTCCAAGGCTGATAAGATATCAATAACAGTTCTTTTATTTAGGCTTAAATCTTTTGCGAGATTTGTTACACTGAGTCCATCAGCTGCTGCAACTGCATAAAGAATCTCAGGAATACGAGAAATTATCTCTGTTTTAAATTGAGACAATTCTGCAATATCCATACTTATGACACGATCCAGAATTTTCTTAATTTGATCATACACTAATCCTTCATTTTGTAGCCTTATACCAAAAGGTAATGTTCCATATTTCATATATGTATCAACTTCAAGTCTTCCAATTCCAGTCCAATACTTTCTTACTGATTGTTCTGTTTCTTTTAGGTTATTATAAACATCTTCTGCTGAGTTCGATTCAAAGAGAGCATTTCTAATTTGATTTGATAGTCCTTTAATTTCATACTTTCCGTCTTTGATTTTCATATATTCAGTAAAACTCATTGGGAAAACAGTTTCTGATAGAGCTCGTCTTGCCACATCTGGGTTACTTTGAAGTGATAGTGCAGAAGATCCTGTTGCTACAATGAAAATTTTTGGAGATCGATCGAAAATCATCGTTTTAAGTGTAATTGCCCATTTCTTGTCATACTGGATTTCATCCAAAAAAAGAAGTGTTGGCTTATCAAGTCTTTCAAAGACTGTGCCTAAAAGTTCCTCATATGCAAGAAGTATTTCTTCTAAAGTAACTCCCAACATTTGAGTAACCTGGTCTACTGATAAATAGAGTCGGTTTATTTCGGGATTTGCGTTTCCAAAATACAATTGTGAAAGTAAGGTTGTTTTTCCGACTCCACGAAACCCAGAAAGAATAAGCCATCGTGCAGCGGCATTACCTTCTAGAAAGTCATCAACATACTTTTGTAATTTTATAAAACAATTGCGCGTAGGATGCTTTTTATTTTTTTCATCAAAAACGTATGCTTTTGCTTTAAAATCTGCTTGGGCGATTTGTTCTTGAAGAAATCTAATTAATTGCTCTTTTTTTTCTATTGTCATATTTATAAGTATAGCTCGTTACACCAGTGATGTCAATTTCTGGTGCACTCAAACGCACTAGTGATGTGTTTGTCTTAAAAAGATTGATTTATCAGTCCTTTTCAACATTTTTCTGTTTGGGGATGAGTAGGATTGAGCATGTTATACTATGATTCATGAGAGAGATTCGTACTTATAAGAATGTGCTATTGCTTATTCTTAAAAAGTCTTTATATCGTTTCTTTTACAAGCCACAAAAAATATCATTCCTCCATAAAAATATTCCATATTTTTCTCAATGGGAATCACCAACATTGGTCGATACAATTGTTCGCAAAAAGATATCCGCAAAAGACGATCCCCGTTGGAAAAATTCAGGAGCCAAGACCAAAGCGGAATATGAGCTTTGGAGCCACAATACCTGTGGCATGGCATGTCTGAAAATGATTCTTGCGAAGGAATTGGGAAAAGAGATATGAACTGTCTTGAGCATTATGCGAAGAGAACACATAATTGCAATTAAAAAGACTTGTACTATCAACAATTTCGTAGGAAAGTTGGTTGTTGTTCCCCGCATAGGTATCATCGTAACAGTTTTTATTGTAAAAACTGTCGTAAAGGTAGCTACAGTTTTCGTTGTGCGCAGCGTCGAAACACAGGTAACAATTTTTACTGTAGTAGATATAATTTCCGTATGAAGCATTCTCATTATGTGCTTCATGTGTTTGCGTAAGAGGATAGCTTCTTTTTAGTTTTTCAACAACAGCGAGAATTTTTTGTACAGGCCATTGTTTATAAAAGGCGACTTTTTCTCGATATTCAGTTTCTGAAAGTTGCCGATTAAAAAGACAAAAAGACTTGTTTTGTAGATTAACACAACCAAAAACGTCATTGCAGTTAGTGCAGCCTGCTGCATACGTCGAGTCGCGCATAAACGCACAATCTTCCAAATACATACTGTTAAAACACTTAAAGATATCAACCGAGTCATAACAAAGTTCAGGCTCGACAGCATAATCACAATGGATACTGTTTTTCGTCAAATAGCTGTCTGAGACAAAGTAACAGTCTGTACAAGCTGCACAATCAAAACAAAATGAAAGATTTTTTGATTGGAAAATATTTTCAACATAAATACAATTTTCCGATTGCATAATGTTCGGGGGGACCTGTGGGTACCTTTTTAACAGACGCTGTAGTTCAGCAAAAAATACTTGTGTTTGCATATTAGCTTTAAGGTAAGGGTTCGACAATAAGAGGATCGTTTTCTTCAAAGTACGCATCGTAGTCTTTTTTGCAAAGGATTAGGTTACTAACGTTTTTTGGATCGTACGAGACAATAATTTCACTAGTACATATCTGACAGTTTGTCTTAAAAAGTGCTCGGTCTCCACGTAAATGTAGTCGCTGTACTTGCCTACAGGTCGGACATGCTTCAGGGCAGCGGTAATCCTTTTTCCTCCAAAAAGAGTTTTTCCTGCTCAATGATACGAAATTGCTTGTGGCATTTGCTGCATTGTCTTTGCATCTGTGGTGAGCATACCCTATGAAAATTATAGGTCAAGGGTTTATTCTTGACCAAAATATTCTATAATAGCTCTATGAATCCAGTTGTTGGAATTTTTGCTCATCCAGATGATGAAGTATTTGGTCCTGGTGGGACACTTGCCACATTTGCGGCAGAAGGCCGGGATGTGTATCTTATTTGCGTGACGGATGGTGATGCTGGTGAAAATAACACTGATGATACTCGACAGCTTCACGAAATACGCAGGGATGAACTTAAAGCTTCGGCCAAAGTGCTTGGCATCAAGCAAATTTACTTTCTTGGCTATAAAGATGGAACGCTTTCGAACAATCTCTATCATGAGATTGCCAATAAGATAGCTACTTTCCTCAGAAACATTCGTCCAGAGATTATTTTTACCTTAGAACCAAAAGGCATTACCGGTCATTTAGATCACATTGCTGTTTCATTTATCACGTCTTTTGTTTTTGAAAGAGATAAGAATAGTAAGGAACTTTGGTACGCATGTCTTACCGAGCAAACACAAGCTGTTTTTAAAAAACACTTTCCTGACTATTTTATTTATATGCCTCCAGGTTACCCGCAGTCAGCTATTAGTAAAACAGTGGATATTGGAGCTGTCTGGGAGCAGAAGCAGCAGGCAATGGCTAAGCATCGTTCGCAAAAAAATGATATAGATCGACTGCTCGAAGTCTTTATATCCCTTCCAAGAGAAGAGCATTTCTTTATCATAAAAAAGTAGCGAATTTTAAAAGAGGTAGGGGATCAGTTTATGTGTTTTCTGCTTGTGCTCTTTAAATTCCTTACTGTGCTCCTCGAGTATCCGTTCGTCATACGTAAGCTTCAGTAATACCGCAATCAAAAGAAACACAAACACGAGAAAACGGCTAAAACTACTATATCCTTGTACAAAGGCACTCATAATAAGCAGTAGTCCTGCATAGATTGGATGACGAATAATTTCATAGGGGCCATGTGTTACAAGAAATGCTCCATGAGGGAGGTTTTTTTCAGGTAATTTTTGTAAATGCTTGGAGACCAGTGCCCAAATAATAAGTAATATACTAAAGATCTGTACGAGAAGAAAAGGCAGATTTAGCATAAAAATCGGTCCTGAAAAGAGGATATAAGCAGACGTTACAAAGATAATCCCAAAGAAAACAAAAGGGCGTTTATCCTTTTTCTTTGTATATTCTTTAGACATAAGCTAAGTATACGTCTGCGCTTACGGGAAAGCAAATCTTTACCTTCACTTGCTGTATAATAAAGAAGATGAAGAAAGGTATTATTCTTCTTTGCGTACTCCTTATTGCTAGTGTCCTTATTTTTCGGGAAGTTAAAAATCAGGTAAAAGAGGATCTCGCAGAACCTGTTTCATATCCTTCGACAACGATTACGATAGCTCCTTCTGACCGTTATATTCCAGAGTCGCAAGTCACTCAGTCACTTTTTGTGCCGTATTGGGCACAAACTAACGCGTTGTCTCATGAACAAGAGTATCAGGAATACCTCTATTTTGGGGTAGTGCCAGGATCTTTCGGTATCAATACTCAGGAAGAGGGAGCTATTCGTGCTACTGCTCTCTTAGCAGACCTCCCCCCTGGTGTATCAGTAGCTCTGACCGTTCGTATGCTCGATAGTGGGCAAAACTCAGCGATTTTGAAAGAAGATGCTCGTCAAAAAGAGCTTATCGCAAGCACCGTTTCGTTTGCCAAAGAACATGGTTTTACTGGCATTGTGTTGGATCTGGAAATGTCTGCAATACCCTTTGATTCTCTTGTCCAGCAAATTACGCTCTTTACCAAAGACTTTGCTACAGAAGCAAAAAGAGAAGGGTTATCTTTCTCTCTGATGAGTTATGGTGATACCTTTTATCGTCTGCGGCCATTTGCCCTTAAAGAACTTGCAAGCTCTGTCGATATGGTTCGTATTATGGCGTATGACTTCCATAAGTCCCGCGGCAATCCCGGACCCAATTTCCCCTTAGAAGGAAAAGAGGTCTATGGCTACGACATGACTGCAATGATCGATGATTATCTTGCAGTTGTTCCTGCAGAAAAGATCCAGGTGGTATTTGGTATGTTTGGCTATGATTGGATCGTTGATGATAAAGAAAATCGAATTGAGAATGGTGATCCGATTACGTACAATGAGATACAACAAACATTTTTATCGGGATGCAGCTTTGCAGATTGTACGATAAAACGAAAAAATGATTCTAGTGAGACAAAAATCACCTATACTGATGCACAAAGCAAGCAACATGTCGTATGGTTTGAAGATGCTACTTCAGTTGCAGAAAAACAGGAATACTTAAAAAAACGGGGGATTAGTTCCTTTGGGTATTGGGCATATTCGTATTTTTGATAATTTCCTGAATCTGGCTGTGCAGAGCAGGTGCTGCTGCACAACAGGTGAAATTTGAAGAAGTTTTACTTACTGGGTTAGAGTAATCAATTGCCTTCCCCAAAAAATCCGTATACTGACCACCAGCTTCTTGTATAATAATCTGTGGCGCAACCACATCCCAGATCTTCATTGTTTGGTTAAGAAGCCCTCCATAGTTGCCACTCGCGACATATAATGCATCTATTGGTTCACTACCACTAGTGCGGAGATTGCGAATACGGAGAATGATTTCTGCCATAAGTTCTGCTTCCTTGCGTGTTTGCTGCGGATTTTCTTGATGTCCATCGATGTGGTAGGCAAGCAGGCAGTTTTGTAATTTTCTTTCGTCTGTCACGGAGATTTTTTCTCTATTAAGGTATGCTCCTTGTCCTTGTTCTGCAATACATATCTGGTTATAGTAGGGATTACTCATTCCTCCAGCGATGGGGATGTCTCCTTTGAGTAGTCCAAGCATAATGCCATAGGTTGGAATCCCTGCTGCAAAATTACTGGTTCCGTCAATTGGATCAATGATCCAGGTGTATTCAGACTTGTTGTCGATAATTCCAGCCTCTTCATCAATAATATTGTAAATTGGGTAATACTCTTTAATTTGTTCTATCAAAAAAGAGCCAATTTGGAGATCTGTTTGCGTAAGGACTTGGTTATTGTCATTCGGTTTAGTTGTCCCTTGTACTTTGCCGAAGTTTTTTATGGCAAGAGCTCCTGCCTTTTTGAGACTTTCTTCAAGAAACGTTGCGTAGCGCATCTTTGTTAGTATACACAATCTTATTACTTCTGGGGAGGTGTTATTGTTGACCTAAGTAGTCTTTTTCAAAACTCAATAGTGCCGTTGCGATGAAATCATTATAGTTAGGTATTCTTGTTACGGTAAATTGCCGTATTTCTTCTATCTGTTTTTCTTCGTTAACAAGCTTTTCAAATTGATCAATTTCATCGTCTGTTAATTTATTTAATGTAGAGGCAAGAATAAATTCATCTAATCTATCAAGCAGATCTTCCTTCATTTTATTTTTTACCGTGTTATCGATTTCTTGTCCAGCAAAACGTTTATCAATAAGAGCATTGACAAAGGTCTCAAGCCGAGAAGGCGGTGAAGCTAGTTGTTGTTGATTATCCATTAGTATGCTTGCTTCTATGATAAAGGTAGGTAAACAAGTCTGTCAAGAGAGACAAAATGGGTAATTTCACCTATTGACGCCTGAAATAAAATGTTGTATCATACATTTAATCTCATTAAATGAATGAGATATTTATTTTTTAAATACTATGGCAAAATTTGATCGCACTAAACCACACGTAAATATCGGAACCATTGGTCACGTTGACCATGGTAAGACCACAACAACAGCAGCTATTACAACCGTTCTTGCAAAGAAAGGTATGGCTCAAGCAAAGAAATACGAAGATATCGACAATGCTCCTGAAGAAAAAGCTCGAGGCGTCACCATTAACATTTCTCATCAAGAATACGAAACAGCAACACGTCACTACGCGCACATTGATGCTCCAGGACACGCAGATTACATCAAGAACATGATTACTGGTGCAGCTCAGATGGATGGAGCAATCCTTGTTGTTTCAGCTCCAGATGGGCCTATGCCTCAGACTCGAGAGCATATTCTTCTTGCTTATCAAGTTGGTGTTCCAGCGCTCGTTGTCTACCTTAACAAATGTGATATGGTGCAAGATGAAGAACTGCTTGACCTTGTTGAAATGGAAGTCCGAGAACTCCTTACTAAGTATAAGTATCCAGGTGATACTGTTACTATTATCCGTGGTTCTTCCTTGAAAGCACTTGAAGGTGACCCAGTGTATGAAAAAAAGATTGAAGAATTAATGGATGCAGTTGATAAAGATATCCCAACTCCTGAAAGACCACTTGATAAACCATTTCTGATGGCTATAGAAGACGTCTTTTCGATTAAAGGTCGAGGAACAGTCGTTACCGGAAGAATTGATCGGGGTGTTGTGAAGGTTAACGAAACAGTCGAGATCATTGGTCTTCATGACACAAAATCAACAGTTGTTACCGGAGTTGAAATGTTTAAGAAACAACTTGATGAAGGTCAAGCAGGTGATAACGTTGGCCTGCTTCTTCGAGGTCTTGAGAAGACTGATGTTGAAAGAGGTCAGGTTGTCGCTAAGCCAGGAAGTATTACTCCACACACTGAGTTTGAAGCTGAAGCATACATTCTTACTAAAGAAGAAGGTGGACGTCATACACCATTCTTTAAAGGATATCGTCCACAGTTCTACATTAGAACAACTGATGTTACTGGAAACGTTGAGCTTCCTGCGGGTGTTGAAATGATTATGCCTGGGGATAACACCAAAATGGTTGTTAAACTCATTGTACCAGTTGCGCTTGAAGAAGGAATGAGATTTGCTATTCGTGAAGGTGGAAGAACCGTCGGAGCTGGTGTTATCAGTAAGATAATCAAGTAAGCTCAGTCGTTTATAGTTCTTTAACAGTTTATCGTTATGTCAAAAGGAAGAATTCGAGTCCGATTAAAAAGTTATGATGCAAGAGTCATTGACGCTTGTTGTCAGCAAATTCTTGATGCCGTCATTAGAACGGGAGCAAAGGTAATCGGTCCTGTTCCACTTCCAACTGATAGAAGTCTTTACGCAGTCAATAAATCGCCATTTATTGATAAGGATGCAAGAGATCACTATGAAATCTGTGTCCACAAGCGTTTAATTGACATTATATCTCCAACCAGCAAAACGATAGATAGTTTAACCAATTTAGCCTTACCAGCAGGTGTCGACGTAGAGCTCAAGATGTAGTTTCGCTCGCACATATCTGCGTAAATATAAAAATATAGATGCCCAAACTAATTAAACATGCTAAGAGTATGATTGATTAAAAAAGCCTAAGAGGCCACCCCGTTTAGTGGGGATCACATCAACTGTTGTGAAATACAAAGGTAGCCTACTGGCTATCTTTTTTTGTCGGTTTATTATGATAAATACATTATTAGGGAAAAAATTAGATCAAACGCAGAAGTTCCTTGAAAATGGAACGCGTATTCCAGTGACCATTATTGGCCTTGCTGATAATACTGTCTCTCAAATAAAGACAGTAGAAAAAGAAGGTTACGCAAGTGTCCAGTTGGGAACAGGTGTCAAAAAGAAGCCAACAAAGGCTTTGATTGGTCATGTCAAAAAAACAGGAAAAGATAGTGTTCCTGCGCGATTCTACGAAGTTCGAGTTGATGGAAGTGATTTTCCTGAACTTGGTGCACAAATTGCTCTTGAAACAGTTTTCCAGCCTGGTGATATTGTTGACGTTATTGGTACGTCAAAAGGTAAAGGATTTGCTGGTGTAGTAAAACGGTATAACTTCCGGGGAGGTCCAAAAACACATGGACAATCAGATCGTCACCGAGCGCCTGGTTCTATTGGACAATCAACAACTCCTGGAAGAGTCTATAAAGGGAAGCGTATGGCTGGGCACATGGGGAATGAGACCGTAACCATACAAAACCTGCTTGTTGTTGATATTGATGCTGAAAATGATCTGCTTTTTGTTGCCGGACTTGTCCCTGGACACAAAAATAGCAATCTTTGTATTGTTCGTACCGGAGAAAACAAGAAATTTGTACCGTTATTAAAGATAACTGAAGAAAAAGAAGAAGCGCCTCAAGCAGTTTCTGAGGAAGTCGCTAAGGAAGAAATAGAGGCAGCAGAACCAGCTTTAGTTGAAGAGTCGGAAGCAAAAGCAGAAGAAAAACTAAATGAGGAAGCAGAAAAAGTTTCAAAAGCGTCTGAAAAAGAAACAAAGGAGGAAATAAAGGCAGAAAAGTAATTTTACCTTTATGAATGTACCTATGGCAGAAACAAAGAAAACAACAAAAACAGCAGTAACAAAAAAAACAGTTACACCAAAAGTAGCGGAAGCAAAAAAGGTAACGGAAAAGGCTGTTGTCAAAAAAGAAGCTGAGGTTAAGGCATCAGTTACTGTCAAAACAGAAACAAAGACCAAAGCCATATCTGTTGATGTTTTTGATCTAACAGGAAAAGTTGTTGAGAAGATATCTCTTCCAGGAGAAGTTTTTGGTGAAACGGTAAACAAGCAGCTTCTTGCTCAAGCAGTTCGTGTCTATCTGGCAAATAAGCGTCAAGGAAATGCTTCGACAAAAACCCGAGGTGAAGTTGAAGGATCAACGAGAAAAATTTATCGCCAAAAAGGTACTGGTCGAGCACGTCACGGTGGCGTCAGAGCACCTATTTTTGTTAAAGGAGGTATCGTGTTTGGTCCAAAACCAAGAGACTTCAGTCTCGATTTGCCAAAGAAAATGAAGCGGAAAGCACTTTTTTCAGCTTTGTCAGCAAAAGTTGCCGATAAAGAAATTACCGTACTTTCAGGGGTAGAAAAACTTGAGCCAAAGACAAAGCAATTTGTTGCTGTACTGCAAAAGCTTGCTCTTAATGATAAAAAGAAGAAAATCCTTGTTGTAATGGCTGGGGAAAACGATGCTGTTAAGAGAGCGACAAGTAATATTACAGGTGTTATGGTGACAGCAGCAAATAGGCTAAACGCGTATGATGTGCTTAATACGAAGCGAGTAATTTTGGTAAAAGAAAGCGTTGATGTTATCAAAGCAACCTTTCTGGCAAAGAAATAATCTATGAACGTTATAATTAAACCAATTGTTACTGAAAAATCGATGAGTACTGTAAGCAACGGGAGATATACCTTTGCAGTTGCTAAAGATGCAAGTAAGCTTGTTATCAAAGCAGCAGTCGCGAAAATGTTTAGTGTAACGGTTACATCAGTTGCGACGAGTACTATCAAAGGGAAAAAGAAGCGATTTGGTGCTAAACGTCAGGAAGTTGCTATAGCTGATTGGAAAAAAGCAATTGTTACTGTCAAAAAAGGGGACAGAATTGCCCTTTTTGAGCCTGAAACAGAGGAGAAAAAGAAAAAATGAAACTAAAAATAATTAAAAAGAAACATTCTGGACGCGATGCATCAGGACAGGTGTCTGTTAGGCATCAAGGTGGGCAACATAAGCGATTTCTTCGTGTGATTGATTTCAAACGAACAAAAGCTGGTATTGTTGGTAAGGTTGCAGCGATCGAGTATGATCCTAATAGAAATTGTGAGATTGCTCTGGTACAATACACAGACGGTGACAAGCGGTATATCCTTGCACCACACGGGCTAAAGGTTGGTGACCCAATCCATGCAGGCAAAGGTGTTGATCCACATCTTGGTAATGCGTTGCCATTGGCTGAGATTCCATTGGGAACAATTGTGCACAATGTCGAGCTGACGCCTGGTAAAGGTGGACAGATTGCTCGCGGAGCAGGAACCGGGGTTTTGGTAACTGCCAAAGAAGGCGAATATGTTTTCTTGAAATTGCCGTCAGGTGAAATCCGAAAAGTATTGTCTATTGCTCTGGCAACGATCGGGCAAGTTGGCAATATTGATAAGAAAAACGAAGAAGTTGGCAAAGCTGGCCGAAACCGTAATAAAGGTATCCGTCCAACGGTTCGAGGTGTAGCACAAAACCCACGATCTCACCCTCACGGTGGTGGTGAAGCTCGTTCAGGTATTGGTATGCCGTCCCCAAAAACTTTTGCGGGGAGAAAAGCTGTTGGAAATACTCGTCGAAAGAAGAAGTATTCAAGTAAGTTCATCGTACAACGAAGAAAGGGGAAAAAATAAACTATGGCACGAAGTAGTAAAAAAGGACCATATATAGATCAAAAACTATTACAAAAAGTAGTAAAACAAAAACAGAGTGGTGATCATGCTCCTATCAAAACATGGGCACGAGCAAGTCAGATTCCACCGGAATTTGTTGGACATGTATTCTTGGTTCATAATGGAAAAAATTTTATTAACGTATTGGTTTCTGAAAACATGGTCGGACACCGTTTGGGAGAATTTTCTCCAACCAGACACTTTAGAGGTCATGGAAAGATTGTCGCACGTGAGGTCTCAAAGACCTAACGGAAGGGAATACTATGGAAGTACAAGCAATAAGTAAATCAGTTAGAATCAGTCCAAGAAAAATCCGATTAGTTGCGGATAGTATTCGTAACAAACGGGTTGATAGTGCACTTGCAATTCTTGCTTCATTGCAACAGCAAGCAGCGAGACCAATAACCAAGACACTTAAGAGTGCGATTGCCAATGCAGTGAACAATGCAGGTCTTGACAGAAATAGTCTTATGGTAAGTACTGTTATGGCAAACCAAGGACAAGTGTTAAAGCGATTTCGACCATCAACACGTGGACGTATCCATCCATATAAGAAACGAAGCACAAATCTGACAATTATGGTAAAATCAGTCTCTGCTGACGAGCCAGTATCTGTGCCTGCGGTACAAGAAGCTGAGATCGTTGCAGAAAAGAAAGAAGTGAAAGGAGGCAAAACGTCTAAGAAATAAGACGTAGTAACTATGGGACAAAAAGTTAATCCACATGTCATTCGATTAGGAGTAGTAAATAATTGGTCCAGCCGTTGGTTCAACGAGCGTGATTACAAAACAGTTGTTTTAGAAGACTATCTCCTACGAACAATGCTTATGGTGCGTTTACGTATTGCTGGTGTCTCACGAGTAGAAATTGAGCGATCAATTAACAGTCTGAAGCTGATAATTCATGTTTCTCGCCCTGGTATTGTGATCGGTCGAGGAGGTTCAGGTCTTGAGGAGTTGAAGAAGACAATTAATGCTTTCCTTGCAAAACGTCATACAAAGAAAGAAATGCCAAAGTTTGATATCCGGGTTGAACCAGTAAAAGAACCAAACCTTGATGCGCAACTCGTTGCAGCAAATGTTGTTGACCAGTTGATTCGACGATTACCTTTTAAACGTATTTTGAACTCAACTGCAGAAAGAGTTATGTCTTCTGGAGCACTTGGTGTCAAAATACTTTTGACAGGGCGAATTGGTGGATCTGAAATTGGTCGTCGTGAGAAGATTCATATTGGTACGGTTCCATTATCAACGATTCGAGAAAATATTAGTTATGCACAGACACCTGCATTAACCAAAAAAGGCTATATTGGTGTCAAAGTCTGGATCAATAGACCAGAAGAGAAAGGAAATTAAGCATGTTATTACCAAAAAAACAAAAATATCGAAAACAAATGCGGGGAACAATGAAGGGCGATGCAACTCGCGGCACCAAAATCTCTTATGGAGAATTTGGCTTGCAATCACTTGGAACAGCGTGGGTTACGAGTCGACAGATTGAAGCAGCTCGTCGAGCAATCACTCATTATACGAAGCGTGGTGGAAGGATTTGGATTACGATCTTCCCTGATAAGCCAATTTCAAAGAAGCCGGCTGAAGTCCGAATGGGTGGAGGAAAAGGTGATACAGCACAATACGTTGCAAGTGTGAAGCCAGGACGGATGATGTTTGAAATGTCTGGAGTAACGCTCGAGATTGCACAAGAGGCACTGCGACTTGCAGCGCATAAGTTGCCAGTCAAAACACGTATTATCGCGAAAGGAGCGATGAACTAATATGAAAAAACAAGCGAAACAAGATTTACAAACAAAAACCATTGCTGAATTGCGCAAGTTATTAAAGGAAGCACAAGCTGCTCTTGTGCAATTGCGACTTGATCATCAGCAAGTAAAATTACAGAACACTCGTTCACTGTTTCACAAACGAAAAGAGATTGCCGTATTGCACACGATTATGCAAGGAAAAGGAAAGGAGGAAGGGAAGTAATGGCTAAGATATTGACTGGAAAAGTTATTTCGACAGGCATGCAAGATACTGTTGTGGTAGAGGTCGTTCGACGAATCCCTCATCCACTGTATAAGAAATTATTGAAGCGAAGTAAGCACTTTAAAGCTGCACCAAACGGACATACTGTTATTGTTGGCCAGACGGTGAAGATCGTTGAAACAAAGAAAATGGCAAAAGACAAATACTTTATGATTCAGGGGATTGTTGAAAAATCTCATGTACAGAAGGGGGATAAATAATGGTTCAGCTAAAAACAGTGTTGGCAGCAGCAGATAATTCTGGAGCAAAAACACTCTATGTTATCCACGTCTTTGGTGGATCAAAGCGAAAGTTCGGAAGAGTTGGTGACGTCGTTAATGCGGTCGTAAAATCAGCAATTCCTCATGGTCAGGTAAAAGAGAGTGATATGGTAAAGGCAGTTATTGTCCGAACTAGAAAAGAATTCCGTCGTAAAAAAGAGGGATCATATGTCAGATTTTCTGATAATGCAGCAGTTATTATTGGGGAGGGCAAGGATCCAAAAGCAACTCGCATCTTTGGACCAATTGCCCGAGAAGTACGCGATCGTGGATTTATGAAAATTGCCAGTATGGCAGTGGAGGTTGTTTAATATGAAATTAAAAAGTGGAGATACAGTACAAATAGTACGCGGAAAAGATAACAAAAAAACTGGAAAGATCGAAAAAATCTTTTCAAAAGAGCAAAAGGTGCTTGTTGAAGGAATTAATCAATACAAGAGACATCTGAAAGCTCGTACGGCAGGACAGAAGTCAGAAATTATTACGTTGACCAAGCCCTTACCTGTTGCAAATGTCATGTTGCTTTGTCCAAAGTGCAAAAAACCAACTCGTGTTGGCTATAAGCTGATAAAAGAAGCAAAGGTACGCATTTGTAAAAAATGCCAAGCAGAGTTATAAGGAATAAAACTATGTCACAATTACAAAAAACATTTACTAAAGAAATTGCAGCAAAATTACAAAAAGATTTGGCAATCAAAAACGTGATGGCTGTGCCGCGATTGACCAAGATTGTTATCAATATGGGAGTCAAAGATGCTGTTTCCGATAAGAAGAGCATTGAGCGGATGGGTGCTATGATTGCGACAATTACTGGCCAGAAACCAAAGGTAACTCGTGCGAAAAAAGCTATTGCAGGATTTAAGTTGCGTCAAGGTGATGCGATTGGACTTGTGGTAACGCTCCGTGGAAAGCGAATGTACAACTTCTTTGAAAAGATTATTGCAATTGTGCTGCCTCGTATTAAAGATTTTCGAGGAGTCAGTAGAAAGAGTTTTGATGGTCGAGGGAACTATACCCTTGGTTTGCATGAGCAGTCAGTTTTTGCAGAAATTGATCCAGGAAGTATTGAGCGACTGCAAGGAATGGAAATTATCTTTGTTACGACAGCACAAAATAACGAACAAGGTCTCGCATTAATTGAGGGACTCGGTATGCCTTTTGTAAAGGAGACAAAGAAAGCAGCCTGAAATATGGTATAATGCCCAAAGGCAAGAAAATAATAAAATTATGGCTACAGTTGCAGATATCGTAAAATTTCAAAAGAAACAAAAATATACCGTACGCGAAGTAAATCGTTGTGGGATTTGTGGTCGTTCACGCGGCTATTTCCGTCGCTTTGGACTTTGCAGAATTTGTTTTAGAGAACGCGCAATGAGAGGAGAATTACCTGGTGTGTTTAAGGCAACCTGGTAAAGAAAGAACACTATGAATTATACCGTTGGAGATTTTGTTATACAATTAAAAAATGCGTCACTCGCTCGTAAAAAAGAGATAGTGACATCGTATGCCAATATCAGTAAGGCAATTGCTAAAGTTTTGGTAAAAGAAGGCTTTCTTGAAAGCGTGAATGAAGAAACGATTGATGGCAAGCGATCACTTGTGGTCAAACTTCGCTATGTCCGTCGGAAGCCAACCTTGACAGATGTCTCACTGGTTTCAAAACCTTCGCTTCGCACTTATGTTCCTTCCGGGACAATTAACCGCGAGCAAGGACGTTCAGCAATAGCAGTGCTATCAACCAATATCGGTGTCATTACAGGAAAGGAGGCAGTCAAGAAGAACGTTGGAGGCGAACTTTTATTTAAAGTTTGGTAATGTTTTTCTTGTAATGCTCTATGTCAAAAATTGGAAAAATGCCGATAGTCGTGCCAAGTGGTGTGACCGTCACGATACAAGGCTCAGATGTGCAGGTAACAGGGGTAAAAGGAAATATCTCATGGAAGATTCCTGCTGGCATCGAAATCGCTCTTGTAGAAAACGTTATTACGGTAAGTGCAAAAGAGTCTTCTGATAAGAAGGTGCGAGCGCTTTTTGGACTAACAAGAGCCCATTTGGCAAACCTTGTTAAAGGTGTTGATACCGGTTTTGAGAAAAAGCTTGAGCTTACTGGTGTTGGGTATAAAGCACAAATGCAGGGAACAGATGTTTCTCTTTCTCTTGGCTTCTCTCATCCAGTAAAGATTAAACCAGTACAGGGTATTACGTTTGCCGTTGCAGATAACGTCATTACGGTATCAGGTATCGACAAGATTTTGGTCGGAGAAATGGCTGCAAAGATTCGTGCAGTTCGTCCACCAGAACCGTATAAGGGTAAGGGCATTACATACAAAGGAGAAAAAGTTCGACGTAAAGCAGGAAAGGCTGCAAAGGCAGCAGGTAAATAATACTATGAATAAGGCAAATAAACAACGACAGACAAGAATTAGAAAGAATATTGCAAAGGTCACCGATAGACCACGTTTGAGTGTTTTTCGTTCAAATAACTATTGTTATGCGCAAATTATTGATGTTACCGGTAATACCGTTGTGGGTATCTCTGAAAAAACGATTCAGACAAAGGAGAAAAAATCTCCTCTTGATGGAGCAAAAGCAGTTGGCCAAATGATAGCAAAACTAGCAATTGAAAAAAAGATCAAGGAAGTTGTTTTTGATAAAGGAAGATTTGCGTATCATGGTCGAGTAAAAGCACTTGCCGAAGGTGCACGAGAAGGAGGGTTACAGTTCTAATATGTATCATCGAAATATGCAAAACAATCAAAGAAACAGATTTGACGCTACACCAAGCGAGTTTGAGGAGCAAGTAGTGCAGGTAAACAGAGTCTCCAAAAAAACTAAGGGAGGAAACAAAGTTGGTTTTTCAGCTCTGACCGTTGTCGGTGACAAAAAGGGTCGTGTAGGAGTCGGACTTGGTAAAGCACCAGATGTCGCGTCAGCTATTCGTAAAGGGATAAGTACGGCAAAAAAACATCTGATCGTCGTTCCATTGCAACACGGTACTATTCCTTTCCGAATTGATATCAAACTAGGAGCAGCTAAAGTGATGCTTAAGCCAGCACCTCCAGGAAGTGGTATTATTGCTGGTGGAGCAGTTCGTGCTGTTGTATCAGCCGCTGGTATCCAAAATATCTCTTCAAAGGTACTTGGTACCGAAAACAAACTAAGTAATATTTATGCGACTCTTGAAGCACTCAAGCGTGTAAGTGATCAAGTAGATCGAAAAAAGCAAAGGAGTGAAAAAATAGCATGAACATAGGATCACTTGGAAGTATTGTCAAAAAAAGTAAAAAGCGTGTCGGTCAAGGCCATGGATCTGGTCGTGGTAAAACAGCCGGACGTGGCCAAAAAGGACAAAAAGCACGAACAAGTGTCCCGTTAGATTTTGAGGGAGGAGCACTTCCACTTATTAAACGCATGCCATATCTTCGTGGTAAAGGCAAAAATAAACCTATGAAACCAGCTCCAGTCGTCCTTAATGTAAGTGCTCTTGCAAAACTTCCAGCAAAAACAACCGTAGACATCGAGACCTTGGTAGCCCATAATTTAGTTGATGCTGCTCAGGCAAAGCAAAATGGTGTTAAAATTCTTGGTGATGGCGACCTCTCAATTGCCTTAACCGTTAAGGTTGCAGTCTCAAAAAGCGCGGCAGAAAAGATACAACAAGCTGGTGGTAGTGTAGAATAATAAGGGAAGATGAACAATATTTTTAGTACCCTTCGTAATAGTTTCAAATCTCCTGAGGTGCGAAAAAAAATCCTCTTTACTCTTGGTATCATTTTTGTCTTTCGTTTTTTTGCTCACATTCCGGTAGCAGGTGTCGACCTTGTCCAGCTTCGTAACTTATTTGCAGGCAATCAATTCCTCGGGCTTCTTGATATTTTTTCTGGTGGTACGTTGACCAATTTTTCGATAATGGCACTTGGTCTTAACCCATATATTAATGCCTCAATTATTATGCAACTTTTAACTATGGTATTCCCTAAGCTTGAAGCACTCCAAAAAGAAAGTGAGGCAGGTCGTAAAAAATTTATGCAGTACACTCGCCTCTTGACCCTTCCACTAGCGTGTCTGCAAGCAATGGGTATGTATGCTTTACTTCGTAGTCAGGAGATTATCTCTGTCTTGCCTCCACTCGGTTTTATCTCCTTTATAGTGACGTTGGTTGCCGGGGCAATGTTCCTGGTTTGGCTCGGAGAACTGATTAGCGAGCGTGGTGTTGGTAATGGGATTTCGTTACTTATTTTTGCAGGTATCGTCGGGCAACTGCCCGTACTGCTTGGAAGAACGTTCACGACCACAGACTCACAAAATCTTATCAACGTTGCCAGCATTACTGCACTCGGTATTTTGGTTATTGCAGGCGTTATCTTGGTAAATGAAGCTACTCGAAAAATTACGGTATATTATGCACGCCGATCTCGTGGAAATAAAGTCCAAGGAGGAGGCCAGACAACCCATCTGCCATTAAGGCTTAATCAGGCTGGAGTGATTCCAATTATTTTTGCGGTGTCACTCGTGCTCCTTCCTTCACTTATTGCCAATATGCTTCTTGCCTCTCAGAACGCTGCTGCTCGAGGCATTGCTGAACAAATAAACCTATGGTTTGCTCCAACAGGTATTGCCTATAATGTTTTCTATTTCTTACTCGTTGTTGGATTCACTTTCTTCTATACTGCCATCGTCTTTAATCCCAAAAAGATTGCTGAAGATATTCAGAAATATGGTGGTTTTATCCCTGGCATTCGTCCTGGTAAACCCACGGAGAAATATTTGACCTATATTCTTCTCCGTATTACTTTAGTGGGTGCCTGTTTCTTGGGCTTGATTGCTATCTTACCCGAGATTGCTCGAGCACTGACAGGTGTACAGAGTTTACTTATTGGAGGGACAAGTATTTTGATTGTCGTTAGCGTGGTGCTTGAAACGTACCGTTCGATTTCCTCACAGTTGGTAATGAGGAATTATGAAAGTTTTGTCACACCAACAACAAAATAATATGAAACTTATTCTTATTGGTATTCAAGGATCAGGCAAGTCAACACAGGGGAATCTATTACACAAAATACTTGATGTCTCTTATCTTTCGACAGGACATATTTTTAGAACCATTGCCAAAGAGAGGACTCCTTTGGGTCGCTATATCAAAGAAACCATGAATGCTGGATATCTTATTCCTGATGACAAGACGCTTGAAATCGTTTCAGAATACCTCGGTCGTCCAACGTACAACAAGGGCTATATCCTTGATGGCTTCCCCCGTACAGTAACACAGGCAGAATCCTTTGCAAATGGGATTGACAAGGTTGTGTATTTAAAAGTCTCGGATAAGGAAGCACTGTGGCGTTTGTCATTTCGTGAGGACGAAAGCCGTGAGGATGAAACACTCAAGGCAATTCATAAACGTATTCGGCTCTTTCATGAATTTACCGATCCAGTTATTGAATATTACAAAAAGAAAGGGCAATTAGTAGAAATTGACGGAGAACAAGACATTGACACGATTCATGCTGAAATACTCAAGAAAATTGCGAAGAAGAAATAATCATGATAAAGGGAGGCATTATTGCGATCGATGGTCCTGTGGCAGCAGGTAAGGGAACCATTGCACGATTGCTCGCAAAAGGACTTGGAGGATTCTATCTGTATACAGGATCTATGTATCGGAGCCTTGCTTTAGTTTGTCTGCGGAAAGGAATTGACCTGCATGATACTGCAGCTGTTATTGAGACACTCCCTGACGTTACGGTTACATTTGTGGGAAATCATGTTTTTCTGCATGACGAAGACGTCACAGAACTCATCACTGCACCAGAGCCTGCCAAAGGTTCCTCAGTCGTCGCGGCGATAAAGGAGGTTCGTTCCTATATGGTGGCCGAGCAACAGCGGATTGGTAATGAGCAAATAACACAAGGGCATATTGTCATTGCTGAAGGAAGGGACGTGGGAACCATTGTTTTCCCGCAGGCAACGCTCAAGATATTCCTTACTGCAAGTCAGGAAGTTCGGGCAAAACGTCGGCTTGCTCAATTACAAGCACAAGGAGAGCCAGTTTCGCTGGATGCGTTGATTATAGATATTAAAGAACGGGATTATCGTGATCAACATCGAGAGACAGATCCGTTGGTAAGTGATCCAGTTGCAGCAGGGTATGTTATAATTGATGATTCAACCTTATCAGAAGAACAAACAGTCGAAAGTATTATCGTTGAATGGAGGAAAAGAAACTAATATGAAAAGAGAAAAAATTGCTATTAAAACACCAGAGCAAGTAGCTATCATGCATCATGGGGGAAAGATTTTAGCAAATGTCATGGGACAGCTTATTGCCGCGGTAAAACCAGGTGTCACAGAGCTTGCAATTGATCAATTAGCTGAGAAATTGATCCGTGCACAAGGAGGCGAACCCGGGTTCAAGCGGGTAGAAGGCTACACCTATACTATCTGTATCTCAACCAATGATGTCGTTGTTCATGGTATCCCGGGGAATTATGCTTTTAAGCCTGGGGACATCGTTGGAATTGACTGTGGTGTTTACTATAAAGGATTCCATACCGATATGTCCGAGTCCACCATCGTGCCAGATGAAGGCTTTATTCCAGCAGAAAGTTCCGTCAAGTTTCTCAATCTTGGCAAGCAGGCCTTGGATGAAGCAATAAAGGTGGCTACTATTGGTAATCATATTGGAGATATCTCAAAGACCATTCAAGATATTGTCCAAAAAAAAGGTGGCTATTCAATTGTACGAAGTCTGATTGGCCATGGTGTGGGACGAGAGCTGCATGAAGCGCCTGAAGTTCCAGGATATCTCGTTGGCAAAATTGAAAATACTCCCCTGTTACGGGAGGGGATGACAATTGCTGTTGAAGTGATTTACAATATGGGTGGAGCAGAAGTCGTTCTTGACCACGATGGGTGGACAATTCGAAGTGAAGATGCTAGTCTTGCCGGGCTTTTTGAGCGTACCATTGCCATAACTAAGCAGGGAACTATGCTATTAACCTAGCTGATTTTTAATCCGATTAAATCGGCATTGAAAATGTAGGCTAGCTTTGCTATAATGCTCCAATGGCTCACCAAGGAGCATTTGAAAAAGATGGTGTCGTTAGAGCGGCGCTGCCCAACACGCTCTTTCGGGTGGAGCTTTCTGATGGATCATTAGTCCTTTGTCATCTTTCCGGGAAAATGCGTGTGAATTTTATCAAAATTCTTCCTGGAGATAAGGTTCGTATTGAAATGACACCTTATGATGTTGCTCGAGGCCGAATTATCTATCGATATAAGTAACTATGAAAGTACAAGCAAGTGTTAAAAAGCGATGCCTTAAATGTAAAATTATCCGCCGCCGTGGCGTGGTGCGAGTGACGTGCGAGAACCCTCGTCATAAACAAAGACAGGGATAAAAATTGATATGCGTATTGTTGGAGTAAATATACCAGATGAAAAGAGAATTGATATAGCACTAAGCTATATTTATGGCATTGGAAGAAAAAATGTTATTCCAGTTCTTGAGAAAGCTGAGATTGACCCAGCCAAGCGTACGAAGACATTAACTGAAGACGAAGTAAAGCGTATCACAAAGGTTCTTGAAGCATATAAAGTTGAAGGAGATCTCAAAGCAGATGTTGCATCCAATGTCCGACGATTGCGAGATATCGGAAGTTATCGTGGTCTTAGGCATACACGAGGGTTACCAAGTCGTGGTCAGAGAACTAGGTCAAATGCTCGTACCAAGCGAGGTAAGCGTGTTACTATCGGAGCTATCAAAAAAGAAGTGATGGCAAAGATGGAAGCAGCTCAAAAAGCAAAAGGAAAGTAACTATAAATAACCTATGGCAAAAATAACGAAAAAAACAGCAGTAAAGAAAACAAAGAAGAAAAATGCAGCAGATGTGACTGATCACGGACGTGTATATATTACTTCTACCTTTAATAATACGTTGGTCACCGTTACCAATGATAAAGGTGATACACTTGGTTGGAGTTCATCTGGTGCTAAAGGATTTAAAGGAACACGAAAATCAACCCCGTATGCAGCAAGTATGGCTGTTGAGGATATTGTGAAGCAAATCGTTGCTAAAGGACTTAAAACAGTTGATGTTTTTGTCAAAGGACCTGGAGCAGGTCGTGACTCATCCCTTCGTGGTATTAAAAGCGCAGGTGCATCAATTCTTTCTATTGCAGATATTACCCCGATGCCACATAATGGACCTCGACCAAAGAACAGGAGGAGAGTGTAATGGGAAGATATACTGGACCAAAACATAGACTTGCTAGACGTGAAGGAGTTAATCTTCTTGAAAAAACATCTGCAAGTCTTCTACGAAGACTCAATGTCCCACCAGGCGTACATGCACGTAAAGGAAAGCGTCGTCCATCTGAATTTGGATTACAGCTTCGTGAAAAACAAAAAGCAAAGGTAATGTATGGTTTGTACGAGAAGCAATTCAAAAAATTGGTGAATACCGCCCGAGCACAGCAAGGAGATACCGAAGAATTACTCTTAGCATTCTTGGAAAGAAGACTCGACAATGTTGTGTATCGATTAGGTTTTGCAAAATCTCGTATGATGGCAAGGCAAATGGTTTCTCATGGACATGTTATGGTAAATGATAAAAAAATGAGTATTCCTTCATACGTCGTTAATGAAGGTGATGTTATTACCATTGATGCAGCAATGCAAAAGAATCCAGATGTTGCAAAAGAACTTGTCGAAATAAAGGAAATCGCAGCATTTTTGGATAAGAAAGGACCTGTAGGAAAGTTTGCTCGTATGCCAAAAGCAGCAGATATCCAGGCACCTTTTAATACAAGAATGATCATTGAATATTATTCAAGATAGTGATATAATATACATCTTATGCAAGATTTACACTTTACAGTCAAAGAAGTAACCGCGTCACCAGACTTTGGTGAGTTCGTCCTTGAACCACTTGAATCAGGTTACGGACACACTCTTGGAAATGCTATCCGACGAGTACTCTACGGATCTATCCCAGGATCAGCTGTTACCTCAGTAAAGATTGCTGGTGTCAAACACAAATTCTCAACACTGCAAGGTCTCAAAGAAAATATTATTGATTTACTGCTTAACATTAAAGAACTTAACTTTAAGTTGGCAGATGGCAAAGAGAGTGTCATCGTGAAAGTTTCTGTAAAAGGAACAAAGGAAATTACCGCAGCAGATTTGCAATTACCAGATGGTGTTGAAATCTTAAACAAAGATCACTACATTGGTTCTCTCTCAGGGGAAAAGTCAAAGTTTGAGATGGAACTCGTCGTTGAAAAAGGATATGGTTATTCACTTGCTGAAGAGCGAAAGGGTGAAGAGCTTGGTTCTATGACAACTGATGCAGTATTTACTCCAGTTCGCCGAGTTACCTACACTATTTCTTCAACTCGCGTTGGTCGCCGAACTGATCTTGATAAACTAGTACTTAAGATTTGGACAAACGGGACTGTTTCACCTCGAGAAAGTCTTAATCAAGCAGCAAAGATCTTAACGAATTCTTTCCGACAGATTTATGAACCATCAGCAGTCGAAACGACTGACGAAGTTCCAGCAGCAACTGCGTCTATCTCACAAGCAGTCTTACAGATGACGATTGATGAACTTGATCTTCCAACAAGAATCTATAATAGTTTGAGAAATGGTGGCATTGAAAACATCGAGCAGCTTCTTGCTACCCCACGAAAAGAACTCATTTCAATGAGAAATATGGGTGGTAAGTCAATCTCAATTATTGAAGAGAAACTGCAAGAAAAAGGTGTTAGTTTAAATATATAAGGACCTAAATTCGAATATCGAAATTCGAAATCCGAAACAAATTCGAACGTTCAAAATGCTAAAGTAATGTTTTGAGTTTCGAAAGTTTGTATTTTTCATTGTTTCGAGTTTCGTTTTTCGAGATTCGATTTTTTTTGGTTTATGAAGAAAAATGTTTTTGGAAGACAATTTAAGAGAGATGCAAATGAGAGAAAAGCGTTATTTAAGAACTTGCTGACTTCTCTTGTCTTGCACGAACGAATCAGAACAACAGAAGCCAAAGCAAAGGCTATTAAAGGCGCAGCAGATAATCTGATCACCAAGGCAAAAAAGGGTGGAACAAGTGCTACTCGAGCATTACATCCCAAAGTAAACCAGCCAGCAGTAACGAAGCTAATTGAATCACTTGCGCCACTCTTTACTAATCGCCAAGGTGGCTACACTCGCATTATCAGAGATAGTCACCGAGTTGCAGATAATGCGCCAATGGTCTATCTTGAATGGACTGAAAAAACTGTCAAACAAACAGCAAGTACTAAGGTAAAGGCAACCAAAGAAACAAAAGAAGAAAAGGTTGAGAAGAAAGATGTTCCATCACAAGTAAAATTGACTGCGAAAAAAGAAGCAAAAGCAGGGAAAGAAGCAGTACAAAAGCAAGCTCGAAGTAGAGTAAGGAGTGGTCTCTAAAAAATATGAATTATACAGTAGCAACACAACCGACAAAAGCAGCAGATATTAAGCGGGCATGGCATCTCATTGATGTGAAAGATAAGCCACTTGGGAGAATCTCAACTGAAATTGCACATCTCTTAATGGGTAAAAGTAAGTCATACTTTGTTCGAAATCTTGACTGTGGTGACTATGTGGTTATCATAAATGCGAAAGATGTTGCCGTAACCGGTAACAAAGAAGAACAAAAGAAATATTATCGTCATTCTGGCTATCCAGGTGGTTTTAAAGTAGAAACCCTAAAAGAGTTACGCATACGAAAACCAGCTGAAATCATTACGCATGCAGTTAAAGGCATGCTGCCACAAAACAAATTGCGAGATCGATTACTCAAGAGACTGTTTGTTTTTGAAGGAGAAGAGCACAAATATCAAGATAAATTAGCACTTAAATCGTAATGCTTATATAAATCTATGGCAGACAAAACAATACCATCAAAAAAACAAAAGAGAGACTATATCTTTGCCGTTGGAAGACGCAAAGAAGCTTCTGCTCGAGCAAGGCTCTATCAAACAGTCCCTGCTGACTTGGCATGGGGAGAGACTCCTGTTGGCAAAGGAGATATCCTCGTTAATGGAAAACTTATCGCAGAATATTTCCCAAGTGAGCGCGAACGCCAACTCTATACAGAACCTATCCGTATAACCAATGCGCACCAGAAGCATTACGCTTTTACTATTCGTGTAACCGGTGGTGGTACTGCTGGGCAACTCGATGCAGTTATCGCAGCAATTTCTAATGCATTAAATAAAGTTGATCGGGAGCAATTCCGTCCAATTCTTAAGAAAAAAGGATTTCTTACTCGGGACGCTCGCGTTCGCCAACGACGAAATGTTGGAACCGGTGGTAAAGCACGACGCGAAAAACAATCTCCAAAGCGTTAATGCTTGACAGAATTCCTAATGTAGTATAATATGCATTATGGACGCTAAAAATATTCCCCCCCTCGGTCTCAGCTTTGATGACGTACTGCTTATCCCAGATTATGCTGATTTTAAGCGTCAGGATATTAATCTCTCCACTCAACTGACCAAAAAGATAACCCTCAAGATCCCACTCGTTTCCTCTCCCATGGATACCGTCACTGAAGCAAATCTGGCTATCGCCCTTGCCGAAATAGGTGGTATTGGTATTTTGCATCGTAATCTCGCCATTGACGATCAGGCAGATCAAGTCAAAAAAGTCAGCGATAAAAAGCTCTTGGTCGGGGCTGCCGTTGGTGCAAGCAAAGGATTTGAAGATCGAGTTGCAGCACTTATAAAGGCAGGAGTATCGGTTTTGCTTGTCGATTCAGCCCATGGATTTGCGACAGGGATTATTGAAGCAATCAGATTTATCAAAAAGACATATCCACAGATGGAAGTAGTTGGTGGCAATGTGGCGACTGAAGCAGGCGCACAAGCGATGATTGCAGCTGGTGCTGATGGTATTCGGGTGGGGATGGGAGGAGGAGCTATTTGTACGACACGGATTATTTCCGGGATGGGTGTCCCGCAGCTGACCGCTATTCTTGAAGCAGCAAAGGCTGGAAAGCGGCATGGTGTTCCGGTTATTGCTGATGGAGCTATCAAATATTCAGGAGATATGGTCAAAGCTCTTGCAGCTGGTGCCTCAAACGTAATGATGGGTGGCTATTTTGCAAGTACTCGCGAATCAGCTGGTGAGGTTGTCGAATTGCCCAGGGAGCAAGTACCGCATCGATTCAAGAGTATTTTACGACCTGATGTGGAGATGTATCAATTCAAGACCTATCGTGGCATGGGTTCTCAAGGTGCTATGGAGCAAGGGGCAAAGATAAAATCTGAAGATGAATATCATGGCAAGAGTTATAAAGACCGCGTCTTGGTTGCAGAAGGCGTTGAAGGATATGTCCCCGTAAAAGGAAGCGTATCGGATCTTGTTGATCAGGCCATTGGCGGGATTAAATCAGGCATGTATTATCTTGGGACAAAGACTATTACTGAATTATGGGAGAAAGCAAAGTTTATGCAAATAACCCAGGCATCACTTACCGAGAGTCATCCTCATGATATCCTCATTACCAATGCTGGGGAAAACTATTAATACTTTATTTTCCATTTTTCGTCTTCCATTTTCTCCTTAAAGACAGCTGTCGCGTTGTCGTTCTTAGTTAGTCAAATATAAAATGAGAAATAGTACTTGTCAAATGGAAATTAATTCTCTTACAGCTTCATCCCCTCATACGCATAATTGTCTCCATATTTTTGTACACAGACAAAAGGGGTATCCTTCCTCATATTTGCTGCATGAGCAGGAGAATTGATCCAGAGGCTTACTACTTCTTCAGATTTTGTTGTCATAGCGATATTCTCGGTCGCTGATGACCATTGTGTATAGGGAAGCGTTTTGGCATTTATCCTGCTTCGAAATCCTCTGTGAGAAAAATCACTGACAATTTCTTGTGCTCGTGTCTTAGCAAAAGCACAGGTTTGGTTACTTGCTTGGACAGGAGTTAAGTTATATTTTGCCCGATAGGCATTAATTTCTGCGAGAAATAATGAGTGATCAGTCGTTGGAACTTTTTTCGGTGTTTGGACGCCTAAGACTCGCGCAGTAGGGGTAGGAGTGATTGCCTTGATCAATGCTTGTACGGTGGAGTTATGCCATGTCCAGGATTGAGGATTTGCAGCAAGTACTTGGGTAACGAGAAGCAGAGAAGCAAGGAAACAGAGAAAAGAAAGGCTAAAGAAGAATTTCCACATAATTTATCTATACTAGCAAGAATCTATGGAAAAGTTGGTAAGAATATTAGCTAAAATAGAGTTGTGGATCAGCCGTAACTTCTTTCCAAGGAACTGGATGATAGTTATACGCAGCAGCAGCAGCAATCATAGCTGCATTATCTGTACACAAGTGGATGTTCGGGACAAAAAAATCGATGTCTGCTTGTTCACATTTGCTGGTAAATAAATCACGTAAACTTTCATTGGCAGCAGCGCCTCCTGAGAGGAGAAACGAATGAACGTTGTGTTGTTCGATTGCTTTCATGGCCTTTCTGACAAGTACTTGAACAATAGCTTTCTCAAGCGATGCACAAAGGTCATAGAGTGTTTGTTTTTGTGTATCGGCAAGTTGCGTCTCAAGATCAATTTGTTGCCAGCCGATTTTTGTATCTGAAGAGCGAAGAATCGGGAAAAGTTTTTTTGTTGTATTCAGGAATGCTGTCTTTAATCCGGAAAAGGAAAAATCATAATCATGACTCCCAATCATTGGGCGAGGGAAGTTAAAGGCATCAGGGTTGCCTTTTTTTGCGAGGAGTGCAATCTTTGGTCCTCCAGGGTATGCATAGCCAAGCAGCCTTGCGCATTTGTCAAAACATTCTCCTGCAGCATCATCACGAGTTCCTCCCAGTAGTTGTATCTCACCATGTTTTTTTAGAAGCAATAAATCGGTATGTCCTCCCGATACTACCATTGCAAGGGCCGGGAGTGTTGGAGGGTTTTTGTCGGGGATGATCCAATTCGCATATATATGTCCGAGCATATGATTCACCGGAATAATTGGCTTATTCAAGACGTACGCAAGTGTCTTTGCTGTTTCTACACCAACAAGGAGTGAGCCAATAAGTCCTGGTCCATAGGTCACGGCGATTGCATCAATATCTTTTGACAGATCAATAGCTGCTTCTTTTACTGCTTGTTTGATCACAGGCAGCATATATTCTATTTGTTTTCGTGCGGCAATTTCAGGGATAATTCCTCCCGTCTCTGCATGAAGTTTTAAAGAGGATGCGACAGAAGTTGAACGCAATACAGCTCTATCTTCTTTCTTTTCAACAACTGCTGCTGCTGTTTCGTCACATGAGGTTTCTATACCGAGGATAACCATAATAGTCTTTTGCTATTTCTTTTCAATTGTTACCGTATCACCTTTTTTAAAGCCACTTTTTTGTACGGTTCCGGCTTTGACTTCAAGTGCTTTATCAATGGTCCCTTCTGGAGCATATCGTTGCAAATTATCATTATTTGGTGAAGGTTGGGTATTCTCAACAAAAGAGACAATCTTATCGCCATTGATAAAGATGATATCAATAGGGAACTTCATATCCTTCATCCAGAATTGATAGGTTCCTGGCTTTTCAAAGACAAAAAGCATCGCACGATCATCAGCTATCGAATCCCGACCGGATAAGCCAATTTCTTTTTGTTCGTCGGTTTGGGCAATCTCAGCAGTATAAGTAGCTTCATTAATCGTTACTTTCGTTGCCTCAAGTTTTTTGCTTCCTTGATTAAATTGCGTAAAGATAACACCAAAGAAGACCGCAAGAACAATGACAAAGATAATAATAACACCGTTAAGATTCATACGTTAATCTTGTAAGATAGCAAGGACATTCGTCGTCGATTGATTTTCAATCATTGGCGTAACATCTATTACGCGCGCACCGATTTGTTTGGCCTGTCTTTCTTTGTGGCCTCGATTCCTGTCTCCTGCCGTTGTAGCGATTATAGCAGGTTTTAGCTGATTTACCAGTGTATCATAGGCCTTATTGTCCATTACTGCAGGAAGGAGAACGACATAATCAACAGGAGTCATATGTGCCAAAATATATGCTCGATCCTGTTGGTTATTAACTGGCCTTGTCGGCCCTTTCCACTTTTTGATCCGGTCATCATGTTCAAGGAGCACGAGTAGGATATCTCCTTGCTCTTTTGCTTTTTGGAGAAAGGCAACATGCCCACGATGGAGAACGTCAAAACATCCTCCCGCTAGAACTATCGTTTTGTTTTTTTTCTGTAGATCTACTGCTCTTTGAGCAGCTTGGTCTACTGATAAAATTTTTTTTATACTCTTTTCCATTTTCTATAGATCACTCTTTTGTCCCCCGGAGATAAACAGCCTGCCAGGGACGATAATTTGAAGCAAATTTATCAGAGAGAATTATTTTATCATCTTTTTTTACGACACGAGTAAAGGCAACTTTCGCTCCGGGGGCTGCAAAATCAACTTGTCGAATTTGATCTTTGGGAAGATTCGGATCGTCTTGATAACGAGGCTCAGGAGCTGGGCTTTGTGAAAGAATGATAGGGTCGTTAACGATCACTTCCCGTCCATCATCGGTACCATACAAGCTAAAGGTCAGGCTTTGTACGGTAGGATCAAAATATGTCTGAATAAGAATGTGGTACCCTGTATTATTTTTAAATTTAAGATCAACAGTAGGTGAGTAGATTGCAGCATCAACGCCTGGTCCTGCATCTTGTTCATAATACCCCACCCGATACGCATGTTGGTTTCTTTCGATAATGGGTAATCCTGCTTTAAGAGCAGCTCGAAAGAGTGTGGTTGATACCTGGCAAACTCCTCCTCCGTCGCCCAGAACGGTTTTGCCATTTTCAATAACATAGGCTTGTCTAAATCCACTTAGCTTGGAAATATCTCCGACATGCTCATTAAAGGAAAAAACTTCTTCTGGCTTGATAACAATCCCGTTAAGCCTCGATGCCGCAAGTCCGATATTGAATATTCGGTTTTCAATTGATCCTTGAAATAAAGAACTTCCCTGAGCAATCAATTCTTTGATTCCTAGATCTGTGGCCTGATCAGCTATAGCAGGTGTAACCACCGTAATTGGTACAGGCATGGTTATTTGACTGGAGGTGTTGTCTCGAGCAGTTTCTTTAAACTTCTCAAAAAGTATTTCTTTAATCTTTGCTACATCAACTGCTTGTCCATTTGTTGCCAGTCTAAAGGTAACCACTTTATCGTTGGTGACAGTAAAGAGAGGATCGATTGGTCTCTTATCAAGCTTTTTTTGTAGCGGTAAGAGTAATTTCTGGAGTTTTTTATCATCATAATGGAAGGTGCCGGGAAGTCTTATCCCATCCATATATGCTTGCGTGATAATACTCATATCAGAAAGTGTTGTGCCTGATTTGCCAATGTCAACGGCTTGTTCAGCGAGTAAGTTTTCATCATACCCAAAGCCAATTTGCTTTGCTGCAATGGTTGCTGTGGTGTCTGCATAGTGCAAGGTAACGCTACTTTGTTGAAGGATCTTATTTTTTTGCGCAAAATAATGACGCACTTCCTCTTGTGTTTTCCCACTGAAGTTAATACCATCGACAGTAACTCCGAGATAGACTCGGTCGCTATACCATTGTTTGTATCCAATATAGAGAAAGCTGGTAAAAAAGAATAAGCCAAGTATAGCTCCCAAAGAAAACCAAATGCTTGCCTTTATCACCTTTATACCAACATGTTTGGGGTGGTGAGGGTGTAATTTTTTTGTTGATTCCCGTATCTGTGTGAGCATTGCTATGCGTATCCCTCTCGTATTATACTATACTTGGCTTATTATTATGGATGGAAATGTTGTTTTTAATGGAAATAGTACAGATCAAGAGCAGCAGGATCAGGCAAATCCGCAGTCTCCCACAGGTACTCCTGCAGCAGTAGGTGAACAACCTACTGCGGATGCGACAAGCACGACAGGAGATACTGGTGGTGTTGGAACAGAGAGCCCTCCACCTGACGATACTGTTCCAGAAGAACCTGCGTCACAATCGGCAGGAGGGAATGGATTACTTAAAAAGATTCTTATTGGGGTAGGTATCCTTGCAGTTATTATTTTGCTCATCTTTCTTTTTCTGCCCAAAAAAGAAACATCAAAAAATGTGAAGCTTGTATGGTGGGGATTATGGGAAGAAAACGCAACGATGCAGGCGCTTATTAGCGATTTTGAAAAAGAAAATCCGACTATTCTAGTCGAATATATCAAACAAGATCCCAAACAGTATCGTGACCGTCTTATCAGTCGAATTAATAATGATACTGGCCCAGATATTTTCCGTTTTCATAACACCTGGCTTCCGATAATGCAAGATATGCTTGTACCATTATCTTCAGATGTCATAAGTGCGGCAGATTTTAAAAAGACGTATTACCCGGTGATGCAGGATGATCTTGTTCGTAAGGGTGCAATTTATGGTATTCCACTTGGTACGGATAGTCTTGCACTCTTTGTAAACACCGAGCTTCTTGAATCAGCAGGTGTCCCTCCACCAACCAATTGGGATGATTTTACCAAAGCTGCCAAAAAAATGACGGTTAAAGATGAGCAGGGCGAGATTAAAACTTCTGGTGCGGCGATCGGTGTCTATGGCAATATTACCCATGCTCCCGATATCATTTCTGTACTGTTCAAACAGCAAGGTATTAATTTGTTAGATTTGGATACGTCTCTTGATGCAGAAATTGAGGCACTTACGTTCTATACAGGATTCGGAGCTGACGATCAGCGTGTGTGGGATAGTCGTCTTGATGAGTCATTACTTGCTTTTAGCAAAGGAACTGTCGCTATGTACTTTGGGTATTCTTGGGATGTTTTTCGTTTGCAACGACTCAATGCAAA
Source organism: Patescibacteria group bacterium (assembly GCA_038063415.1). Taxonomy (GTDB): domain Bacteria; phylum Patescibacteriota; class Microgenomatia; order Levybacterales; family UBA12049; genus JBBTVD01. The sequence goes on along the minus strand of JBBTVD010000006.1, from coordinate 270,502 downwards.
CTTACCTTTTGCTGTACATCCTGTTCCTGGCCTGTACGGGAAAAACACAACGATTGCTAGTTATTGGGTTGAAGGAGTTTCAGCAAGAAGCGCAAACCAAAAAGAAGCGCTGCTCTTTATGCAATATCTTGCCAAAAAAGAAACTGCACAAAAATTTTATAGTGAAGCAGCGAAAGCTCGAGGATTTGGAGAGCCTCCTGCACGGATTGATTTAGCAGATTCAGTAAAAGACAATAAAATTGTTGCTCCTTTTGTCGCACAAATGGAGACTGCGGACTCGTCTTTTTTTGTCAGCGACACACAGGATGGTGAAGGAGGACTTAATTCTCTTGCCAATACCTATTTGGGAGATGCCGTGAATGCTATCGTTAATGACGGGACAAGTCCGAAATCAGTAATGACTTCATTCAATGGAGGAGTTGCCCAAACTTTACAGAAATATGACATATCAGCAACAAGCAATCCTTAGAACCGTACTCTATAGTGATCTCTTTGCCTTTCCCTTGGCAAAAGAAGAGCTATGGAAGTTTTTGATTACCCGTCGACCACTAAGCAAAAAGGGGTTTGAAAAAGTATTACAAGATGGTATCCCACATGTTATCACCAAAGATGGCTTGTATTGCTTATCAGGCAGTGAAGCTTCTCTTTCCAAAAGAGAGGAGCATCGCGAGCTTTTTCTGCAGAAAATGCATGCTGCCAATACCATCGCTCAGAAGCTTTCGTATATCCCGACAATACTTTTTATTGGCGTGAGTGGTAGTCTTGCTGTTGGAGATGCCCGTCCACAAGATGATATTGATTTTTTTATCATCACCAAAAAAGAAACACTGTATAGTACTCGACTTATTATTTTGTCTTTACTTGAGGCATATGGCCTTCGTCGTCGTGCAGGGGAGCAGACTGCTCCTGATAAAGTGTGTGTCAATTTACTTATTGATGAAACACATCTTCACTGGGAAAAAGCAAAACAAAATCTCTATACAGCGCATGAAATTGCACAAGTTCGGCCATTATTTGAACGGGAGAATATCTTTAGACGATTTCTTGCGGCAAACGACTGGATACATACTTTTTTACCCAATAGCACGCAGGAGTTATTACCCATTGTTGGCCGGATATGGCGCCGGGAGTATCTCGTCTTACACGTCCTGCAGTCATTGCTCAGTAAGGGTCTTATTATCAACGTTTCCAAAGCGTTACAATTACGTACCATTCGTAAGCATCACACGCATGAAATTGTGACAAAACATAAACTTGCTTTTCACCCATATAATTATGAGACGCATATTTTGCGTAATTTCAGGGAGAAATGCGAAAAAGTAGGCTTATTGACAAAGTTTTGAATATTACATATACTGGCTCAGATTTACTAAACAAATCATCTTATGAATCCAAACAGCAAAAAAATGTATCTCACCAAACAGGGTCTTGACGACCTTAAAAAAGAATATAACGAACTCCTTAATACGAAACGTCCGGCTATTGTTGCACGACTTTCTGAAGCACGCGATCAAGGAGATCTTTCAGAAAATGCAGAATATATTGCAGCAAAAGAAGAACTCGCGTTTATCGATGGACGCATTGAAGAACTTGAATTATTACTGAAACAAGTTGTTTTGATCGATGATAGTAATCATACATCAAATATGGTTGAGCTTGGTTCACAAGTGACGGTCAAGATTAACTCACGTGAAGCAGTCTTTCATGTTGTTGGTGAATGGGAGGCAGATCCTGAGCAAAAGAAAATTTCCCATGAATCACCACTTGGGAAAGCATTACTTGGAAAAACCGTTGGTGATGAGGTTGCTGTTGAAGCCCCAGCAGGAACAGTTATGTATAGAGTCGTGTCTATTGGTTGACACCGTCATTCTGGCTTGTCCAGAATCGATCCTGGATGCACTTCGTTTACCAGGATGACGGCCGAAAGAGAATAGTTTAGACGGATGATTGTGTATCGTCTTGTCTGAGCAGTAGCGTATTGATTAAGAGAGCAGGCAAGGAGGAATGTTCCCCTTAGCTTGGGAAGTAAATCTATACTACTTATGAACACAACTATCGAGCAAATCAAAACATATGTACGAGCCGCAAACTATTTGACGGTTACCCAAATCTATCTTCAGGAGAACGTTCTTCTCGAGCGTCCGCTTAAGTCATCTGATATCAAACCAAAACTTTTTGGTCATTGGGGAACTTGTCCTGGAATAAACTTTGTCTATGCTCACACCAATGCGCTTGTCAAAAGACACAATCAGTCATCAGTTTTTGTCCTTGGTCCAGGGCATGGGATGCCGGGTCTCCAGGCAAATTTATTTCTTGAAGGTACGCTTAAAAAATACTACCCACAGGCAACGCTTGACGAGAAAGGTATCAAATACGTTTCCAAAATGTTTGCCTGGCCGTATGGCTTTTCCAGTCATTGTAGTCCCGAAACTCCTGGGTTAATTCTTGAAGGTGGAGAACTTGGCTATTCACTTGCTTCAGCCTACGGAGCAGTGCTTGATAATCCTGATCTTCTGGCAGTTTGCTTGATTGGCGATGGAGAAGCTGAGACTGGCGCGATTGCCGCTGCATGGCATACCAATAAACTCATTAATCCAGCAACCAATGGAGCAGTCCTTCCAATCCTGCATGTCAATGGCTACAAAATTTCAGGTCCAACAATCTTTGGTCGGATGAGTAAAACAGAACTAAAAGCACTCTTCACTGGCTATGGGTACGAACCATTTTTTGTCGGAGGAGAAAATATTTATGAAGAAATGGCAGAGACGATGGAGACGTGTTATCAGCGTATTCGTGCAATTCAGGAGTCAGCCAAGAAAAAAGATGCCGTCAGACCTCGATTCCCAATGATTATTCTTCAGACTCCCAAAGGCTGGACGACGATCAAAAAGCTTCGAGGGAAAGCCATTGAGGGAACAATACAAGCCCATCAAGTGGTTATGCCCAATGTTCGAGGTGATGAGCAAGAACTGCAGGCCTTGGAAGAGTGGTTGCGCTCGTACCATTTTGAAGAACTCTTTGATCGTACAAAAGGTTTTGCAAAAGAAGTAACGGATAGCATTCCAACAGGGGATCTCCGATTGGGAGATAATCCGCACATGTTTGGCAAAAATTATACACCACTTACCTTACCTGATGGCAAGAAGCTCGCAAAGCCACTTGAAACACCCGGTGAGATTCACTCAAATGCAATGCGTATGGCAGGAACATATCTCAAAGAAATCTTTGCCCTCAACAAAAAACAAAAGAACTTCCGTCTTATGTCTCCTGATGAAACCTATTCTAATCGGCTTGATGCTGTGTTTACAGAAACAGCGCGGGGATTTGTCTGGCCGCATGATCCAGGAGACAAAGATATCACTACCGATGGTCGTGTGATGGAAATGCTTTCAGAACACACGATGCATGGACTTGCCCAGGGGTATGTCTTAACTGGTCGTCATGCGGTCTTTACGACGTATGAAGCTTTCTCCCAGATTTTCTCAAGTATGAGTCATATGTATCAGAAGTTTTTGAAATATGTCCGCAAGATGCCTTGGCGAGAAGACATCCCTTCGATTAATTATTTTTTGACCTCAACAGCCTGGCGACAGGAGCACAATGGGTACTCCCACCAAAACCCTAGTTTTATCTCTGGCATGCTTGAAAAACAAAATGATTTTATCAAGGTATATTTCCCCGTTGATGACAATAGTATGCTGGCTACCCTTGATGAGACAATGGCGTCTAAAAATCAAATGAATATTGTTGTTGCTGGCAAAACTCCTGAACCTCGTTGGTTAACGTATCCTCAAGCAAAACAGGCGCTCAAAAAAGGGATTGCAACGTGGGACTTTGCCAGTGATGATAATCCGCATGTGGTGCTTGTGGGCATTGGTGATTATGTTACCAAAGAGGCTCTTGCTGCGATTGAACTGGTCAAACAAGATGCTCCAGAAGTACGTATTCGTTTCGTCAATATGCTTCGACTCCAAGCTGCATCAGCGCTAACCGATCATTTCCAGCCACAAATTCCTGATGCAGAGAAATACTTGACGGTTGATAAGTCCGTCATTGTGACCTTCCATGGATATCCTGAAGTACTTAAAAGTATGCTCTTTACGGTGAAGCACCCTGAACGGTTTAGTATCCATGGCTATCGTGAAGAAGGAGGAACGACCACGCCCTTTGATATGCAGGTTCGTAACGAAACAGACAGGTATCACCTTGCGATAGAAACACTTGAAAAAGCTGTGCATGAACATGCAATCATGCCATCAAAAGCTGCGACACTGATTAAAAAGTATAAGAAAGCTCTCAAGGATCACTTTATTTACATCACCAAAGTTGGAGCAGATCCTGGCGCGATTGAGAACTGGCAATGGGCAGGAAAACGTTCAATGAAAGAAATCGGAAGTGATGTGAATTATGAGGATGTATTGAAGTATGCTCGTACCATTGCGGTGATTGGTTTGTCGGATAATCCTGAAAGACACAGTTATCGAGTCGCAAAATATTTCCAGGGAAAAGGCTATAGAATCATTCCAGTGAACCCAAAACTTACTACTATCCTTGGTGAGAAGTCTTATGCAACATTACAAGCTATACCCAAAGAAATTCCCATAGATATCGTTGACATCTTTCGCAGGCCGACAGAAGTAATTCCCCATTTGCAGGAAGTGGTCGAACGAGGGGATATCCGTATGGTGTGGCTGCAAGATGGCGTGAGTAGCCCAGAGGCCGTAGCGTTTGCACAGGATTATGGTTTGTCACTAGTCACCAATTTTTGTATTATGGATGCATACAAAGAAATGAAAAAAGAGGAGAAATAAATGAACACACAGAAAGGAACTATCATTAAAAAAGCGATACAGAATGTTCCTGTAGCGCCAAATATAACTACTTACACAAAAACATATAAAGTGTTTACGTGGCAAAAAGCAGAGAAAGAGCTGATAGAGTTCTTTCCTGATGGGACACTAAACATCGCGTACAATTGTGTTGATCGACATGCCAAAGGAAAGAACAAAAATAAAGCTGCAATACTTTTTGAAAGTGCAGATGGTGACAAAGAAGTATATTCGTATGCAAAGCTTAAGAAACTAACGGACAAGTTTGCCAATGTACTTACCTCGTATGATGTCCACAAAGGCGATAGAGTCTTTCTCTTTGTTCCAGCGATTCCAGAGCGTGTAGTTGCCTTCCTCGGGACGCTCAAAGTAGGAGCGATTGCGGGAGTACTTTTCTCCGCATTTCAGGAGATGGCGCTTTCCGACCGACTTTCCGATAGTGAAGCCAAAGTCGTGATAACAACAGCTTCTCTTTATCCTCGAATCGAAAAGATCTGGAAAGACCTGCCTCATCTTGAGAAAGTGATTATTATTGGTCGGGGGTCAGTAACTAAGCCGGTAGGAGAGAACATCATTTCTTACGAAGAAGAGATGAAAAAAGCTAGCGACAACTTTGCAATCGCCCATATGCAAAAAGAAGACTACTCGTACATGCTTTATACTTCAGGAACAACAGGCAAGCCAAAAGGAGTTGTCCACAGTCATTATGATGTTCTGCAAGCTATGGTAACAACCAAATATGTGCTCGATCTCCATGAAGATGACGTGTATTGGTGTACGGCAGATCTTGGCTGGGTAACAGGGGTTGTGTACGGCGTGCTTGGCCCCATGGGGCTTGGAAGCACATCCGTTCTTTATGAAGGAAGGTTTAATCCTGAGAATTGGCATACGCTTCTTGCAGAATACAAAGTAACCGTCTGGTATACCGCTCCCACAGCAATTCGACTGCTCATGGGAGCAACGGTTGATGTCAAAGGGTTTAACCTTTCTTCTTTGCGACATCTTTGCAGTGTGGGGGAGCCACTCAATCCTGAAGCCATCTGGTGGGGTCTTGAGACGTACGGGCTAGCATTTCATGATACGTGGTGGCAGACAGAACTGGGGGGGATTAGTATTACCAACTATCCTGCTCTGGACATAAAGCCTGGTTCAATGGGGAAACCGTTACCAGGAATAAAAGCTGCTATTATCGATGATGAGGGTAAGGAAGTACCAGTAGGGGAGGAAGGGCATCTGGCACTCAAAGCAAGCACTGTTTCTTCTCTCATGAAAACAATCTGGCACAATAAAGCAAAGTTTGATTCTTACTTTAATGGTCAATGGTATCTTTCGGGTGATAAGGCATACCAAGATAAAGATGGCTACTTCTGGTTTATCGGGAGAGCTGATGATGTGATCAATACCGCCGGGGAGCGAGTCGGACCATTTGAAGTGGAGAGTGCCCTTGTGGAATATCCTGACGTGGTTGAAGCAGGAGTTATTGGCAAGCCAGATCCAGTCAGAGGGGAGATTATCAAAGCATTTGTTGTCATAAAACCAGGTGTTGAACAAAACGATGAACTGAAAGAAAAACTTAAGATACATGTCAAAAAACATCTTGCAGGGCATGCCTATCCTCGAGAGATTGCTTTTATTGACAAGCTCCCCAAGACTCGTTCGGGAAAGATTATGCGGAGAATCCTTAAAGCAAAAGAGCTCGGACAAGAAGTTGGAGACACCTCAACTCTTGAAGAGTATTAACTCCTTAACTCATGGTATAATTACCTCATGGCACGAAAAAAAATAAGTGAATACAGTGCAAAAGGAATCCTCACAAAAGAACTCGGTCTCCCCTACCAGGGGATTAGTTTTACAAAAACTGATGATAGAAAAATACTTGAAAAACTTGATCCGAAACAGACGTATGTCGTAAAAGTCGATGAAGGAGTCAAAAAGCGCATGAAACAAGGGCTTGTCGCGCTGAAGGTTTCGTCAATTGATGTAGAGAAGGAAGCAAAGAAACTGTTTGCCAAGGGATACTCGCATGTCATTATTGAAGCATTTCTCCCCCATTCACAAGAATCAGAAAAGTATCTTTCACTTTCTCGGACGCGTGAAGGTATCGAAGTGTTATTTTCAGTAAAGGGAGGGATCGATATTGAAGAGAATCGGAATTCAATTAATCAACTGCTTATTCCTGTCATTCCGGCCTCCGAGCCGGAATCTATGGATCGTGCTTTAGCAGGGCTGGATTCCCGCCTTCGCGAGAATGACAAAGTTATAAAGGCTTTAAATTTGCCAAAAGAATTTTTAAAAAAACTTATTTCTACCTTTAATGAGTATCATTTCTCTTTTTTTGAAATAAATCCATTGGTAGTGGAAGGAACTAACATCTCACTGCTTGATGTTGCGGCTGAAGTTGATAGTTCGGGACTCTTTTTTGTCCACCATGCCTGGACAGAAACAGATTTCCGAGCAGCGCAGACCAGAGAGAAAACGACAGAAGAAAACAACATAGACGCATTGTCCGAAAAAAGCCAAGCGTCATTTAGTCTTGAGATGCTCAACTTGGATGGCGGCATCTTTATGCTTCTTTCCGGTGGAGGGGCAAGTATTGTGCTTGCTGATGAAGGATATAATTTGGGTTATGGTAAACAACTTGCCAACTATGGGGAATACAGTGGTAACCCCAATGCTGAAGAAGTATATTTATATACCAAAAATTTGGTAAGTCTCCTTTTGAGATCAAAAGCAAAAAAGAAAGTACTCATCATTGCTGGAGGCGTTGCCAATTTTTCAGATGTTCGAATTACCTTTAGTGGACTGATACGAGCATTACAAGAAGTAGCAGGAGCATTGCATAAGCAGCATATTCAAGTATTCGTCAGACGAGGTGGACCACATCAAGAAGAAGGACTTGCCCAGATGGAAGCATTTCTTGAAAAAGAAAAACTATTGGGGTTTGTTGGAGACCAGACCACTCCCCTGCCAGACATTATTGGTAAAGCAATTAAAACAATCTAATATGTTAGACATTCAAACATTACGAAAAACACAGGTGCAAGTAATTGCTCTTGGTAGCTATCCTGCAATCATGCAGTCAATGCTTGATTTTGATTATGTATCCGGGAAAAAGGAACCAAGTATCAGAGCAATTATCGCAGCAGGACGCAATTACGAACGATACTTCTGGGGAAAGCGTGAAGTGCTCATCCCTGTCTTCCCATCAGTCAGTGATGTCCCCAAAAAGATTCGAGAGGAAGCAAACTTTTTTATTAATCTCTCATCGGGGAGAAGAACCTTTTCCTCAACGGAAGAAGCACTTACTACTCTTCCCTCTTTGATTGGTGGGATTGTTTTCGCCGAAAATGTCCCAGAACAACATGCTATTGCACTCTACGCGCAAGCGCAAAAGAAAAAAATCTTTCTGACTGGGCCTGCGAGTATCGGTATTATTCTTCCCTCGGTAATGAAGCTTGGAGCCATTGGTGGGGTAGACGTGCGACAACTAACAACTGCACATCTTTTTACTCCAGGATCAGTGGCGGTGTTATCTTCATCTGGTGGAATGACCAATGAAATTATTAATACGGTTACCCATTATGGCAAGCGAATTTCTTTCTCATTGTCATTTGGTGGTGAGCGCTTCCCGATGACGACGCCTGAGATGGCTTTTCTGGCAGCAGAAAAAGACCCACAGACCAAGACAATCGTGTATTTTGGTGAACTCGGAGGGACGGATGAAGCGCTACTTGCTGATCTACTTAAAGCAAAAAAAATAACGAAGAAAGTTATTTGTTATATCGCTGGAACCGTTGCTGAAATGTTTGTCACTCCCCCGCAGTTTGGTCATGCAAAAGCTATGGCATCAAAGCAAGAAGAAAGTGCTCGCGGGAAACGAATCATGCTTCGTCAATCAGGAGCACAGGTTGCTGATTCATACGCTGAGTTTCTGAGTCAAATTCAAGCAATTCCTGAAGACTTTGTGCCTGAAGGGTTAGCTTATACCTTTGATATCGACAGCCTTATTAATCGTCAACGGGCGCTTATCACCACCAGTATTTCTGGAGTGAAGAACGGACAACCGCAACTCTTGGGAGAAGATTTATTGACCATTGTTAAACAAGAGTCGTTTGCAACCCTGGTCATGTCGATGTTCTTGGGCAAGAAGATCCATTCCAAAGAACTCGAGAACTTTACGGATTTTGTTCTACGGCTTCTTGCTGATCATGGGCCGTACGTTTCTGGAGCGATGAATACGATTGTGACGGCAAGAGCAGGACGCGATCTGGTTTCCTCACTTTCTGCTGGACTGCTTACTATTGGGCCACGATTTGGTGGAGCAATTAACCAAGCTGCAGCCAATTGGCTGACAGGTGTTAGCTCAGAAAAAGACCCTGCTAATTTTGTCGAGGAGTTTGCAAGTAAAAGACAATACATCTCCGGTATTGGTCACAAAAAGTATCGTAGTGACGCTCCCGATCCACGGGTCAAAGAAATCGAACAGTTTGCCAAATCGTTAACACATAAACGCTTTACTCACTTTGCACTCTCTGTTGAAAAGATTACTACAGCAAAAAAAGGTAATCTCATCCTTAATGTTGATGGCGCGATTGCTGCGGTGCTTCTGGACCTTTTGTCAGAAAAAGAAGGAGTCTCTGATCGTGAACTGAAGCGACTGGTGGCAAGTGAATTCTTTAACGCTCTTTTTGTGCTTTCCCGCTCTGTTGGGTTTATCTCTCATTTCCTTGATCAAAAAAGGCTTGATGAAGGGATTTTCCGTTTACCTGAGAATCTGGTTTCTGAAGCCGAAATACAGTCCTAGTACTAAAAAATAAGCAGCTGTCTCAACATCATCTCCTTGAGTAAGTCTATTTGTCCACATCGAAGCATCTGTCTTTTGTGCTATCCGTCTGAGGGATACTACTAAATTGTCGGGACGATAAAGTCCTAAATTGGCTCTGGCTAATGCTTCGGCTTGTTTTCTTTCAGGTAATGTAGCAAGATTGTCTTGGCGTGGCGTAGATTCTTTTCCATGCATCGTAATAAAGCAGTTTAATTATGGAATGGTATCCTACATTCTAGCTTAGAGAACAATTTCTGAGGCGATAGGGTACACAGATTCGAACCGTCATTTACCAGGTCATTGCGTATTCTTACAAAATTGACTAGAATGAAGCTGCATATGCATGTTTTTTCTGACTTCCCTCTTTCAAAAATAACCTGGTATAAGGTTGGGGGTGTTGCACGCCATTTTCTCTTGGCCGAAAACCGCGAAGGTCTCCTCAGATCCCTTGATTTTATCAACAAAGAAAAGCCCAAGCGTCTTTTTGTCTGTGGGCTTGGCTCCAACCTCATTATGCCTGATGAGTACTTTGATGGAGCAGTACTCCAAATTGCGTCACCAAAACATGCAACAGATGGTATGGTCGTGAAGCCTGACAATATGATTGAGGCTTTCTCTGGAGTGATTCTCGATGATCTGATCACCTATTCTTTTACCCAAAAACTAACTGGACTTGAATGGGCAGGTGGACTTCCCGGGACGGTGGGTGCTGGGGTACGGGGGAACGTTGGGGCATTTGGGGGGGAAATCAAAGATCGTTTGGTGAGTGCTGAAGTCCTTGATCTGCGGGAAGAAGGGTTTCACTTTTCCCGACTAACCAATGAGCAATTACACTTTGCCTACCGAGAGAGCTCGATCAAGCAAGAAAAAAAATTACTGGTGATGTCCGCACTCTTTGGCATGCATGCAGCAAATGACACCGAGTTCGATCAGGCACAAGAAGTAGCTGCCAAGAATATCTTATATCGAAAAGAGCATCATCCCATTGAATACCCTACTTGTGGTTCCGTCTTTAAGAACATTCGTGATCAAAAAAATGTCCAGAAAGTCTTGACCATTTGGCCGGACACACAGGAGTTTATCACCGATCGCTGGCATGGGAAGGTATCAATGGGGTATATTATTAAACGCTTAGGCTTTTCAGGCTATCGCATTGGCAATATGGAAGTCTCTACCAAACACTCCAATTTCATTATTAATCTTGGTGAGGGGAAAGCCGCGGATGTCTTAACGATTATCGGACATATCCAAGAAAAGGTTTCAGAAACCTTTGGTTTTATGCCTGAGGTTGAGGTGGAGATTGTGCATTAGTTCCTAAAATGACAGGTATTGAGATTTGTTGTATCAACTGTCTGAGCAAATTTTGAGTTTGGAAAAAATGCCGCACAAAGCGTTGCTGAGCCATTCTTTTTCCCTTTAAAGTTTTGGAAGATATACGGATCTTCACAATAGTATTGTAGTGAGTTATAAAACGTATTCGTAAGACTTTTTTTATAGACATCACCTTGGCAATAATATGCACCTAATCCTTCAAATACGTCAATATACTGATTAATCTCTTCTTTTGAAAAAAGAGGAGTAATATCTTCTCCATTTTTTATGGCATGCATAATCTTCTGATTGGTGCCACCATCATACAAAAGCTCATAATTTGCATCCACAAGTTCTTGGCTTCTGGATACTCGTTCAAAGTTTGTCGTATCAAAAGAGAAATAAAAATTAAGTAATAAACTAAGGATAGAAATAATAAGCGCAGTAATAGCAATGTTATTTCCTGTAGTGTGTTTTATTGTCTTTGCCATCTTTATCCTCTTGTTATTTTGATTACTCTCTGTTAATATAGGTCTTATATGACTATAGCATCTGTGAAATTAATCGGCAAGAAGCGCTTCTCGTAAGAGGGGAATTTTTGCTGACGCAGAAGAAGTACCCCTCCGATGAGGGGTTTTTTTATGAGGAGAAATATGAATAGTCTAATAGATACTTTTATAAAATTGGTACAAATCGACAGTCCAACCGGTCATGAAGAAAAAATGGCTGCGTATCTTATGTCTCATTTTGCACAAAGAAATATTTTTGTTGAGAAAGATACGATAGGCAATGTTTTTGTACGTATATCTGGCAAGGGCGAACCGCTCTTTCTATCCGCACATATGGATACCGTTGAACCAGGGCGCGGTATCGTTCCTCTCATTGAGGATGGCGTAATCAGATCGCAAGGAGATACTATCCTTGGAGCAGATAATAAAGTTATGATTGCCGTTATCCTGGAAGTGATCGAACGAATTAAAGAGAAAGAACATCGCCCACTCGAAATACTGTTTACTGTTGATGAAGAGTCAACCAATACAGGTGCTTTGGGATTTAATTACAAAAAACTTACCGCAACCAAGGGACTTATTTGTGATATTGCTTTACCAGTTGGAACTATAGTGCTGGGTTCAGCAGCATATATGCGTATTGATATCTCCTTGATTGGGAAAAGCGGTCACTCATCTTTCCCTGAAAGAGCAAAAAGCATAATCCCTGCACTTGGAGAATTATTAACTTCAGTAAAAACAGGACATCTTGACAATCAGACAACCTTTAATATCGGTGTCGGTAAGTTTGGTTCTACTCGCAATACTGTACCTGGTGAAGGGATCCTTCAAGGAGATATGCGTGGTTTTGATGAAGAACGTTTGCACACCTATACACAAAAAGTGTTTACCCAAGTAGAGTCGATTGCAACGAAGTATCAACTTAAAGCACAGACAACAGCACAACTTGAGCAACGAGTGTACCGTTTTGCCGAGAATGATCCATGGGTACAATCGATCGCCGAAGTTATGCGACAGCAGAAAATTAATCCAGTATATACTCAAAGTTGGAGCGTTTCGGATGCGAATTACTTTAATCAAAAAGGACTTCAGGTAGTTAATATCGGCGATGGGACAAACGATTCACATAGTACTCATGAATCAATTGCCGTTGCAGATTTAGAAAAACAGGTGGCTATTGTTGAAGCTGTCTGTTTATACTAATACTATGAGAAAAGAACAATTACACAAAAAAATGATAGCGTTAGCAACACTTTCAGTCGAAGAATTGCGTCGTACTGCTGCTGCTCACGCTGTTGTTGTAGCCTTTCTTCAAGCGCTCAACGAGGGATCTCTTCGTTCGGCTGAAAAAAATACAAAAGGAATCTGGCAAGCAAATGCCTGGGTGAAAGAAGGCATCTTGGTCTGTATGCGTTTGGGAGAACTCACAAGGATGTCTCACAAAAAAGAAACACTTCAATTTTCAGATAAGGATACATTACCGTTGCGCTCGTTTGATTTTGCTGGTGATAACTTGCGTATTGTGCCTGGTGGGACGAGTGTTCGGGATGGCGTTTATTTTGGCAAAAATGTGATTGTCATGCCGCCAAGTTATATTGCTATTGGCTCCTACATTGGGAGCGGTACGATGATTGATTCGCATGCGCTTGTTGGAAGTTGTGCACAGGTTGGGGAGCGATGCCACATCTCAGCAGGTGCGCAAGTTGGAGGAGTGCTTGAGCCAGTAAATGCAAATCCTTGTATTGTTGAGGATGAGGTGCTTATGGGTATTAATACCTCAATTGCAGAAGGAGTTATTCTTCATTCTCGGGTTGTTCTGACACCTGGCGTCAATATTACCTCGGCAACACCTGTATATGATTTAGTTAAGGAAAAAGTGTATAGAGCAACAAGGAGTACGCCTCTTGAAATCCCAGAAGGAGCAGTTGTTGTGAATGGGACACGGCCAAAAGGTGAGAATGCATTTGCTGATGCACAAGGTATTCATATCCAAGTGCCAGTTATTATCAAATATCGAGATGAAAAAACTGCTCTCAAAACACTACTTGAGGAGGCTTTGCGATGAGCATGCAGCACTATTACCAACCGAATGAACGAATTGCACAAACAGCAATATCGCTCATTCGTTCAATTATGGAAACACCCTATACCGGAACATTATCCAGAGTTAGTCTGGGATTAGGGGAGCTACCGTTTCCTATGCCGCAAAAAGCACAAGAAGCAAATCGTCGGGCAATTACTGAAGGGAAAACTGGCTATACGCCAAATGCGGGTTTACCAGCGTTGCGTGATGCTATTGCTAGCAATTACAAAAACACGTTTTCTTTTGAAGCAAATCGTGAGAACGTTATTATTACTTCCGGCTCAACAGGTGGGCTTTTTATTACCTTTGAAACAATGCTTAATCCTGGGGATGAAGTATTAATTCCTGCACTTTTTTATCCTCTCTATAAAACCCTTCCTGGAAAATGGGGAGCAAAAGTAATTACTTATGCACTAACCGACAGGTTTGATGTTGATGTAGCTGATCTTTTGAAAAAAATAACTCCTCAGACAAAAATTATCGTTATTAACTCTCCTTCTAATCCAACAGGACAAGTCGCCTCAGAAAACGTATTAAAAATACTAGCAAAAGAAACAACAGATCATCCATCATTATTCTTTCTCTCAGATGAGATTTATTCTACCTGTATTTTTGACGGAGCAAAGCATCATTCAATTGCTGAGTATACAGACCGTGCAATTATTATAGATGGGTTATCAAAGCAAGCAAGTCAAACAGGGAAAAGACTTGGTTGGTTAGTCGGTCCTGATTTTTTTATCAAAGATGCGGTCAAATCCCAGCAGGCAGCGTATGTGTGTGCCCCAACTGATTCGCAATATGCGGCACTTCCTGTGGTGCAAGGAGCATGTGAAGAAGAACTTATTTTTTATCATGAGCAACTTGCTACTCGAAGGAAGCTAATGGGGAAACTCCTCAAAGGAATTAATGGACTTAGTGTTCAAGAATCGCATGGGGCATTTTATTATTTTGTTGACGTATCAAGATTTGGTGATGGCATGCATATTGCCAAAAAGTTAATTGAGGAAGCAAATGTGGTAACAGTTCCAGGGCTTGCTTTTGGATCTGCTGGGAGAAATTTTATCAGACTTTCGTATGCAGCATCGGAAGAGGAAATAACAGAAGGACTGGAACGAATGAAAGGAGTTTTTTCAAAATGGCAGTAAAAAATAAAACAAGTTGGATAAGTGAAAGTTTTGCGACGGAAAAACATCAGGGAAAAGAGAGCTTTTTTATTAGTGGTGTTTCTCTTGAAGAAATTGTAGCCAAAGTCCCTCCACCTTTCTATGTCTATGATGCTGCAACAATCAAAAGACAGTATGAAGGACTGCGTGATGCACTTGCTCCATATGGGATTTCTATCTATTATGCAGTCAAACCAAACACCGCACTTGCGATTGTCGATGGTTTATACAAATTAGGTGCAGGACTTGATGTTGCATCTCTTGGTGAATTACTCGTTGCACAAAAAATTGGAGCAGATCCAAAAAAAGTTTCTTTTGCTGGGCCAGTAAAAACTGATGAAGCACTTGCGTTTGCTATCTCCTATGGTATTGATGTCATCAATGTAGAAGGTGAAGAAGAAATAGAGCGAATCAATACTATCGCAAAAGCAAAAGGAGTACGGCAACGAATTGCACTTCGGATAAACATCGAACAACCAACAGAGCATGCAGCACATCAAATAATGGCTGGGGGTGTATCCAAATTTGGCATCGATGAAGCGATAGTTACCAAAGACTTTATCCAAAGGGTGCAACAATTACCACATAGTGAACTTGTTGGTATGCATGTCTATGCAGCAAATATGCTCAACACAGAAACTTTTTTAACGAATGTCACAAATATTTGTCGAGTTGCTCAAAAACTCAATAAATATTTCCCAATTCGATCGATTGATTTTGGTGGAGGATTGGGTATTCCTTATGCTGAGTCAGAGCAACCATTACAGCTTGCAACTATCTCAAAGAAACTTGGTGATGTGCTGGCTGCGTTCCCTTTTTTGCAAGAAAATAAGGTAGCACTTTCTGTTGAACCAGGCAGATATATTGTTGGACAGAGTGGCATTTATATTGCTCGAGTAGATTCAGTAAAAGAGTCTTATGGCAAGAAGATAGTTCTGGTCGATGGTGGAGTGCATCATTTATTACGGCCGAGTTTGGTAGACACTGCCAGTACACATCCAGCATACAACCTCAGTCGTTTAGATTCAGAGGAAGGTGAAACAATGGATATTGGAGGATCATTGTGTTCTCCGATAGATTTTTTGCGAAAAGATGTCTCTTTGCCAAAAGATACCAAACGAGGAGATCTGATTGGCGTTTTTGTTGCGGGAGCCTATGGATGGAGTGAGGCAATGCCTTATTTTATGAGTATGCATACTGCCTCCGAAGTACTTGTGAACAATGGAAAATTCTTCGTCATAAGAAAATCAGAACATCCAAAAACATTTCTCAAAAAACAAATACTACCAAAGGAGAATCAGTTTTGATGAAAGGAGCACTTGTATGATTATTTTAAAATTTGGCGGAACATCTGTCAGTACCCACGAAAGACTTGAGACAATCTGTACTATTGTCCAGGAGGAGAAGGAACGACAGCCAGTGGTTGTAGTCTCTGCAATTCGTGGCGTGACAGATTTATTACTCTCGCTTCCTTCAGCTTCTGTTAACGAACGAAAAAGTATTTTTGTCCAAATACGAGGCTTACATGGTAAATTACTTGATCAGTACGACTCTTCTCTCCAAGATCAGGTACTTCCTTTTCTTGAGCAATGCGAGCAAGAAATACAAAAAATACTTGCAAGTAAAAAAAAGAACAGCGAATTATCCGATGCAATAGTATCGTATGGAGAAATTATGTCTTCTTATCTTATTGCTACAGTTATGGACCACTTTGGAATAAGCGCAAAAGCAATAAAAGCAACAGAACTTATTGTGACAGACAATGAATTTGGTTCAGCAGAGTTCTTGCCAAAAGAAACAACAGCAAAAACAAAAGCGATACTTGATCCATTGCTTAAAGAAGGTATCGTTCCTGTTATTACTGGGTTTATTGGATCAACTAGCAACGGAAAAGTGACGACGCTTGGCCGTGGTGGTTCTGACTATAGCGCAGCAATCATTGGCTACGCGCTTTCTGCAGAAGAAATTCAGATTTGGACTGATGTTGATGGTATTTATAGTGCCGATCCACGTTTTATTAAAGACGCAAAACTGTTGCCACAAGTTTCCTATCGAGAAGCAGCCGAGCTTGCTGCCTTTGGAGCAAAAGTACTGCATCCTCGTACCATTCGTCCGGCAATGCAGAAAAACATTCCTGTACGAGTTTGTAATACGCTTAATCCGACAAACGAAGGAACCATTATAACCAAAGATATTGCTGTTGAGAAACGTATTGCTGCTATCGCTACTAAAAAACACATAACACTCGTGACTATTTATTCAACAGAGATGCTTTTTAAGAAAGGGTTTTTGGCAGAAGTTTTTGCCCTTTTCACCAAGCACCATATTTCTGTTGATTTAGTCAGTGTGTCTGAGGTCAGTGTGTCTATTTCTCTAGAAAATGATGAACATCTTTCTGCCGCAATGGCTGATCTTAAGGCGATCGGTACCGTTACACGATCTGAAAGTTGTGGTATGATTGCATTAATTGGCGAAGGCGTCGGAAGTGTTGGTCACATCATGCATACCGTTTTTTCAACATTTGAAAGTAACAATATTGTCACACAAATGATTTCTCAGAGTACGGCAAATATTAATATCAGTTTGGTTATTCCTTCTGAGCAGATTGATACCGCAGTTGTATTATTGCATGCAAGGTTAATTAACCAGAAAGGAGCAAAATGAATATCGCACTTGTTGGATTTGGTAAAGTTGGACGTGAAATTGCAAGTATTGTTGAGCAGTCAACAACGGATAAAATCGTATCTGTTTCGTATGGTGAGCAAAAAGAGCTGGACATCATAGGTATCCAAGAAGCAGATGTGGTGATAGATTTTACCTCAGCAGCTATTGTTCTTGAAAACATTCCAAAAATTCTCGAACTTAAAAAACCATTGGTTATCGGGACAACTGGTTGGTATGACAACTTGGATCAAGTAAAAGATATGATAAAAAAAGAAAATGGTGCATTTGTCTATGGTCCAAATTTTTCCATTGGGGTTAACATTTTCTATAAACTAACAGGTTATGCCAGTAAACTAGCACAGAAGTTTGAAGCATATGATGTGTATGGATTTGAGGTCCATCACACGGCTAAAAAAGATAGTCCAAGTGGAACTGCAAAAAAACTAACGAGTATCATTCTTGAGAGCTTTCCGGCAAAAAAAGTTGTCCAGACCGATGCCATTGATCGGCCAATCAAAAAAGAAGAGTTACATTTTGCTTCCCTCAGAGGAGGGCATAATCGTGGCAGACATGAAGTGACCTTTGATAGTATTGCTGATGAGATTTCTCTTACTCATCAATCTCGCGGTGGACGTGGCTTTGCTGAGGGTGCGCTTGTTGCGGCCAGATTTATTCATAACAAAAAAGGCTTTTATTCTTTTGATGATGTGTTTGAGGAGCTCATCGTATGAAACAACTGACTGGTGCCATCACTGCGCTTGTGACTCCTTTTGATAAAAAGGGAAATGTTGACGTGCCAACGCTACAAAAACTCGTTGCCTTTCAAATAAAAGAAGGTATCAATGGTATCGTAGCATGTGGGTCAACTGGAGAGGCAGCAACCCTGAGTTTTGAAGAGTACTCACTCGTGATCAAAACGGTGGTTGATACGGTAGCTGGACGTATTCCTGTGATTGCTGGTGCTGTAAGTAATGATACGCATAAGTCAATTCATTTATCGCAACTTGCAAAAAAATCTGGTGCGGATATTTTACTGCATGTAAATCCCTACTACAACAAACCAACACCAGCTGGTCTTCTTGCACACTATAAAGCGATTGCTGCAACGGTAGACTTACCGTTTTTACTTTATAATGTCCCGGGAAGAACGGGGAGTAATATGACTGCGGCAACGACGCTACGTATAGCACAAGAGATTCCACAAGTGATTGGTATCAAAGAATCATCTGCGAATCTTCCCCAGATGATGGAGATTATCAGAAGTGCTCCAAAAAACTTCTCCCTTCTTTCTGGCGATGACAACTTCACCTTGCCAATCATTGCAATTGGAGGAATGGGTGCCATTTCGGTTGTTGCAAACGAAACTCCGAAAGCCTTTACCCAACTTGTTCAACACGCCCTTGCGGGAGAATGGGAGAAAGCAAAAAAGATGCATTATCAGCTATTGGATCTCATGGATGTTAATTTTATTGAGACGAATCCCCAGCCAGTTAAAACGGCACTTGCTCTGATGGGAAAGGTCGAGGAAGTTTTCCGCTTGCCGCTCGTTCAAATGGAAAAGAAAAATAAAGAAGAGTTGAAAAAAGTATTAAAGAATATGGAACTAATCTAGAAGTATAAATTGCCTTACCTAACCGTCATCCTGGTGAGCCGCAGCGCATCCAGGATCTTAATAGAAACGGATTCTGGACTCGGCCAGAATGACGAAAGATGACAATAAAAACTATGAAAAGAAAAAAATATAAAGTAGGTATCTTAGGCGCAACTGGGATGGTCGGACAGCGATTCATTGCCCTTCTTGAGAATCATCCATGGTTTAAAGTGGTTGTTGTTGCTGCTTCTCCTCGATCTGCTGGAAAAGAGTATGGAGAAGCAGTGAGTGGGACTTGGAAAATGCAAGAAAAAATTCCGACCAGCTTAGGTAACCTTATTGTACAATCGGTAGTTGATGATAAAGAGAAAATTACAGAATCAGTTGATTTTGTTTTTTGTGCGCTTGATCTTGATAAAGAGACTATTCAAAAGATTGAAGAATCCTATGCGGCACGTGGTGTCCCAGTTGTCTCCAATAACTCAGCACATCGTTGGACTGAGGATATCCCAATGTTTATACCCGAAGTAAATGCTCATCATGCAGACCTTATCCCCGTACAGCAAAAAAAGAGAGGATGGAAAAAGGGTTTTATTGCAGTCAAACCTAACTGCTCGATCCAATCGTACAGTATTATTTTGACAGCATTACGAGAGTTTCAACCAAAACAAGTTCAGGTGACCAGTCTCCAAGCAATTTCAGGTGCGGGAAAGAATTTTGAAACTTGGCCAGAAATGATTGATAACGTGATCCCACTTATCGGAGGAGAAGAAGAAAAGTCAGAAAAAGAGCCCATGAAGATTTGGGGAACAATTAAAGAAGATGTATTAGTTTCTGCAATCCAACCATCGATTTCAGCAACTTGTATTCGAGTACCAGTTGCAGATGGGCATATGGCAAGTGTCTCTGTCTCTTTTGCCAAAAGACCAACCAAAGAGCAATTACTGCAAGCGATAGAAAATTTTAATAAAAACCATGCACTCGTTTCTCTTGACTTGCCTTCTTCCCCCACAAAACTTATTAAGTATTTTGCAGAAGAGAATAGACCACAAACGAAGCTTGATCGTGATTATGGAAATGGGATGGGGATTACCATGGGGAGACTTCGAGAGGACACACATTTTGATTATTCGTTTATTGCGCTTTCTCACAATACCATTCGTGGCGCTGCTGGAGGAGCGATACTGGCAGCAGAGTTACTGGTGAAAAAAGGCTATATCGCATGATACAATACTAACTATGTTCTGGGCAGATAAAGTAGCAAAAGAAATTATTGATTCAGGTAAATATACACCTTATTGGGTTGACGATATGAAGACACCATCGGGTCGTATTCATGTAGGTTCACTTTTTGGGGTGGTTTTCCATGATTTGGTTTACCGAGCATTAAAAGATCAAGGTGTAGCGGCAAAGTATACCTATGTATTTGAAAACCATGACCCAATGGATGATATACCTTCTTATCTCCCTCGAGAGAAATTTGAGAAGTATCTTGGTATGCCACTTTTTAGAGTTCCTTCACCTCTTGAGGGTTACAAAGATTATGCTGAGTATTATGCATTAGAATTCAAAAAAGCTTTTAACCAAATCGGATCATATCCTGAAATCATCTGGACGAAAGACTTATATACGAGTGGCAAAATGAATACTGGGGTTAAAAAAGCATTGGATAACGCTTCCGAAATACGAAGTATTTATCAACAAATGTATAAAAAAGAAATGCCTGCTGACTGGTATCCTTTCCAGGTTTACTGTGAATCCTGTGGCAAGGTTTCAACAACTCGCGTCTATGACTGGGATGGAGAATTTGTTCACTACCGTTGCCCAGTTGATGCCACTGAATGGACAAAAGGGTGTGGACATGAAGGAAAAACTTCTCCATTTAGTGATGAAAACGGTATTAAAGGAAAAATGCCGTGGAAAATAGAATGGGCTTGCAAATGGCAAGCGATTGGTGTGACCGTAGAGGGTGCTGGAAAGGATCATATGAGTAAGGGTGGGTCGCATGACCTCACCTCGCTTATTGCTAAGAAAGTGCTTGATTATCCTGTGCCATATCCTGTTAGTTATGAATTTATGTTGATTGGTGGGAAAAAAATGTCTTCTTCAAAAGGAAGAGGTTTTTCAGCTGGAGATATGCTTTCTATTTTACCGGCAGAGTTAGTTCGTTTTTTGATTGTAAAAATGGATATAAAACAGCAAACAAACTTTGATCCAACGGAGAAAGATACTATTCCAAATTTATTTGATGCGTATCAAAAAGCAGCAGCAGCATATTTTGATAAAACGGATGAAGATCTTGCTCGTACTTTTGAACTCTCACAAATTGGTGATATAGTCAAACCGCCAAGTATTCGTTTCTCTGTACTTGCACAGTGGGTGCAGATGCCGAACATGCAAGACAAAATTAAAGAGGAAGGACTTGAGGAATGGGCGAAATATGCGAGAGTGTGGATAGAAAAGTATGCGCCAGATTCTGCAAAATTCTTGGTTCAGAAAGATACGCCAGAGGGAGCAAAACATCTCTCTGCTGAACAAAAAGAACTTTTACAAAAAATAGTTGCAGAGTTAGATAAAGAGTGGAATGCTGATGATTTACAGACACAGATTTATGAATTAGGGAAGCCCTTGGGACTCAATGGTAAACAAACTTTTTCAGCAATCTACCAGTCCCTCATTGGCAAAGACCATGGACCAAAAGCTGCTTGGTTTATCCTCTCTCTTGAGAAAGATTTTGTACAAAAGAGGTTTAATGACGTCATTCTGGGGACGAGCGAAAGCGAGGACTCCAGAATCGAAAATAAAGATTCTGGACGCGCTCCGCTTGCCAGAATGACTGGTATTTCCTCAAACATTTTTTCAATAGATAAAAACGTCAAAGAAAAACATCCTTCAATCTCCATTGGTATTGCCGTCATTAAGGGAGTTACTATTAGTAAAACAAACCCAGAACTTGAAAAAGAGAAGGAAAAATTGTTGGATTCTTTAAAAGGACTAACGACAGAAAAAATTGGAGAATATCTTGAAGTCTTAAGTTATCGAAAACTCTATAAAGCAATGGGGATTGATTGGCATTCACGCAGACCCAGCCCTGAAGCGTTACTTCGACGGGTTGCTCAAGGAAAAGATTTATATACAATCAATACTTGTGTAGATGCATATAATCTAGTTGTAATGAGGCATCGTATCTCGATTGGCGCATTTGATCTAGATACTCTGCAGTTCCCGACTGAACTTCGCTTTGCAAAAGCTGGGGAGGAGATTTTATTACTTGGCGATACTGAATCTACAAAGTACAAGGAAACAGAACTTTCCTATTTTGATCAGCAAGGAGGATACAATATTGATTTCAATTTCCGAGATTCCCAGAGAACAGCGGTAACAGAGCAAACAAAAAATATCTATCTTAATGTAGATGGCATTGATGAGATAACGCCAGAGCAGGTACGTAAATCTTTGCAAGAATCTTGTGATCTTATTACCACCTATTGTGGTGGAGAAGTTCTCGAATTTGGCTTAGTAACTAGATAATTCCCTTAACGAGCCCCTCTTTCTATGCTATAGTTAGTATATCCTGCAAATCAATACGTTATGAGAAAATTGTTCTTTATTATTATCCCTTCACTTATCCTTGCGTCACTTATTTTCTTTGTTTTACAGTATGTGTATAAAGGACAGGGGCAAAAAGGAGCATTACAAGTAACCTCTAGTCCTGAGAGTAAAGTGTATTTAGACGATACTTATATTGGACAAACCCCTCTCTGTGAATGTGATGCAACCGATATGCTCCAAGCGGGAGATTATACGATTCGCCTTGAACCACTTGATAAAAAAATGCAAGAGTTCCAAGAGAAGATAACTATTGCCTCTGGAGTATTAACCGTTGTCGATCGGAAGTTTGGCGAAGACTCTCTTTCTGAAGGAAGTGTGATTTCTCTAACTGCTCTTTCTGATAAAACAAAGGCGGAACTCCTTGTCGTCTCTTTCCCTCGAGGGTCGATGGTGCTTCTTGATAATAGTTCCATTGGTGACACACCAGTCCTCCACAAGGATCCAACAGAATCAGATCATGTCTTGAAGGTAAAAAAAGATGGATATAAAGAAAAGACCATTCGTATCAGAACGCCATTGGGGTATAAGCTAACCGTTGCAGCATATCTGAGTACGAGTCTTGAAGCACCGCAAGAGGCATCAAGATCTGCTTCTCCTTCGGCTACGCTTAGTCCATCGCCGGCAGTTGCCGTGACAAAGATACTTATTCTCGATACTCCTACTGGGTTTCTCCGAGTTCGAGCAGAAAGCTCTGTTGGAGCTTCAGAAATTGGTCAAGTTACTCCTGGTGAATCATATGATCTGGTTGAAGAAAAAGCTGGTTGGTTCAAGATCACCTTGCCAGATGGTGTAGAAGGCTGGATTAGTAGTCAATACGCAAAGAAAGCAGAGGAATAATCTTAATTGAGAACTAGTTAACAAAGTAAATAATTGTCACAACCAGTACTCCCCACAGGATAACTGCTGCAAGGAGAGGTTTATCTGAAAGAACAACTCGTTCAGGACTCTCTCCCTCATGTTTTTCATAGACATCTTGTAAATATCGCATCAGTCCATAGACAACCGGAACAATGGTCAACATAAGCCATTTCTTATCGAGATTAATTTGAAAGAGAGTGTTTATCAATTCTCCGCTGCCAGGATTGGTATTCTTTGGATCGACAAGAAACGTAAAAAGCGCGTAGGAAAGAAATGTTGATGTTGCAAACATCGCCGCATACACATCAAGTAATCTTTCTGAATAGTGTGACAAGGTTTTTCGTGTTGCGGCAATTTGTGCACTCGTGTATTGAGAGATAAGGGTTAGCTCTGATCTTCTTTTTGCAACTACCAAAAAAAGAGAAAGAGAAATAGTAGTCAAGAGAAGCCAAACAGAAATATGAAATTCGCTGACAACTTCTCCTGCATAGACACGAAGAATATATCCACCGGCAAGCGCAAGGACGTCAAGAACCGTAATGTGTTTGAACGATAACGTATAAGACAATTGAAGAAACAAGTAAATAAGTGCAATAAAGAAAAATGAGAGGTTGATGAAATAACTTGCTGTTAATCCAACAACAATAAGTATCGTCGCTATGACTATTGCCTCAGATTTGGAGACATCACCATGGGCAAGAGGTCTAAATCGTTTAAAAGGATGGAGCTTGTCTTTTTTAATATCAAATAAATCATTAATGACATAAATTGCGCTTGAAATTGCACAAAAAATAAGCATGGCATAACAAACAGTGAGAAAAAGATCGAGTTCAAAGAGTCTTCCACTAAAGGTAATGGCGGCGAAAACGGCAATATTTTTACTCCATTGCCGCGGCCGAAGCAGCCGAAGAATATTAAGAAGCTTTTTTTTCATCCTTATGTTTTGTTACCGCATGCAAGAAAAGCAATGCGCCAACCGTAACTACTACTACCATAATAATAGCAAAAAATTTGCTTTTATTCTCAAGCTGGAGGGCAAGTATCCCTAATATAGCAGAGAGTAGCCAATAAAACAATGCAATTTTTCTCTGTCCATAGCCTAGTGAGAGTAAGAGATGATGTAAATGCTTTCTGTCTCCTTGGAATGGAGAACGTTTATTGAGTAGCCGTCTTATAATAGTAAAAAGAGCATCGACTGCTGGTACTCCCATGACCAGAATAGCGGTTGCTAATTTTGCGCTTGATAAAATAGAGACAACTCCTAAAAGAAGATAGAGCGAAGTTGCACTCCAACCGGGAAATATCTTTGCGGGATAAAAGTTATAAAATAAAAACCCAATAGCACTTCCCGCAATAATAAAGGAAATTGTTGCATCAAGGGCTAGTGGTATTCCACCATTGATTCGAAGGCTTAATAACCCGATGACAATGGCAGATATTGCAACGATTCCAGGCATCTGTCCGTCTACTCCTTTACTCCAGTTGATCATGTTCATAATCCAGATAAGCCACAAAACAGAAAAAATATCAGAAAGGGGAAGTGCAAAGAAAAAGAAGGGTATAAGGATAGTGTTTAACGCAAGCACCCCTTCTCCAAAAGGATTGGTAATAAATTGGATGCTAATGCCGCTTGCCACAACAATAATAGCGCTAAGAACGGTAACAATAAAACGACTATATGGTGAGAAATCTTTTGCGCGACTATTTTGCTTGTCGTCAATAAGCCCAACAATCAAGAGTAGGGTACAAGCAGTAAATATGGCAATAATTTGTGGTGTTATCGGAAGAAAAAATGGAATGGTAAACCAGGTGCCGATAAAAAGAGGTAATCCACCCCCTCTTGGGACAATTCTTTTATGAATGATTGCTGGATGCTTGTGCTTTTGCGGGTCATCAACAAGTCCTGCTTTTTTAATCCACCTAAGACTAAGAGGTGTGGCGATTGCGGTGATAATAAGAGCAGCCACAATCGGTAAAAAAATAATATAAAATGGTATATTCATTACAACAATAATAATAATGTTCGAACCAAAAAGACAAAGGAAAGCAGCATTGTCAGTAAGGTAGTAATACTAAGCATGCGGGAGATTAACGGCATTTTGTCATACAATTTTCTTGATAAAGAGAAATTTAGAACAAAGAAGGAAAACGCAATGAGTTGTGGAAGAATAATCTCATACTTGGTGGCAAGACGTTCTTCTCCCCACGGCATTTGGTTATAGACAGGAAGGTATGGTGGAAGATTCCAATAAAAAATAGCAAGAATAATAAGGGAAAAGAAGAAGACGATAGCTGCACTACCCATTCCCCATTTAATAATCTTGTCATCCCAGACATGTTTAAAAAGTTTTTTCATAGACGGTTGCTCCTTGTAATAAATATTTCACTTTATAGAAAGATGACTGAAATGGCAAGAAGGGAGCTTCTTCTAAAATAACAATATAGTCTGGCGATTGTTCTTTTAGCTGCTTTTGTATTTCATGTACGCGGTCTTCTTTACCTAAAATATGATATGCTACTATATATTTTTGCTCAGGCAATCTATCAGCGAGTACATAAACTTGCGGAGAATCTCCCCAGATAAAAAGTGATTTATCAGAAGGAATATGATATTTGATAAATGAGGCGATTTCATAATCGCGCTTCGTTCGTAAGTCAAAGAAGCTCTGATACGCACCAACTGATTTTCCTGCGGTGACAAATTGCATCGCATTGTCGTAATAGGCAATCGTTTTTATCGGTTGATAGATCGGAATTTGCTGTGTTACAAAAGCTCCCAACAACAGCGTGCCACTCCAAAGAAAAATCATAGATTTTTTTGTTGACAGAGTTAAGATGAGGCCTACAAGTAGACAAAAACTTGGTAATAGAAGCAGAAGATAATGTGTATAGGGAAGTTGGGAAAAAAAGGTACTAAACAAGGCAAACACAGTCCATACGCTAATAAAAAGTGTCTTTTGTGTAAAATAACTTCGTTTCCATAGGATAATTGCTAGTGCTCCAAGCAGCAGTACCATTTTAGCAATAAGAAGTCCATTGGGGAAGAGAAAATCATTTGCTTGTCCGGTAACATACGTTGCCGTATCTCTAAATACTGAGACAAAGAATGCTGGCAGTGCATTATGTCCAGCAAAGAAGAGAAGCGTTATCGTAAATGGAATGAGAAATCCACCCACTAAGAACAGCAATGAATGGAGCATTTTTTTAAAAGGGTGTTTTTTGGACATTGTAGAGAGAGTAAAGAAAAGTAAAAATGCGGCAAGGTCAAAAATTGCCACTGCTTTAAAAAGAAATGAAATGCCAAGTAATACTCCTGCAAACAGTAATCCATATTTTTTGCTGTGCCTGGTTGTTGTCAATGCTGCTTGGTAAATAAGTAATGCTGAAAGAATCGTTGGAAGAAGCATAAAGTTTTCAGCATTGGCAATATTCC
Source organism: Patescibacteria group bacterium (assembly GCA_038063415.1). Taxonomy (GTDB): domain Bacteria; phylum Patescibacteriota; class Microgenomatia; order Levybacterales; family UBA12049; genus JBBTVD01. The sequence continues at coordinate 243,624 of JBBTVD010000006.1, read as the reverse complement.
CTTCGAGGGTAGGAGTTGCCAACAGAAGACAAAAGATGCTTGTACTAAGTACACTTGCACCAAAAGAACGAAAAAGAGCTTTGGAAAGAAAGAAAAAAGAAATTGTTGTGAGTAGCCCAATCAAAAGTGAAAAGAGGCGAACCTGGTGTTGTTCTCCATTGAAGAATGCATAGACAAGATATAAAAGGGGTGGTTTATTGTCCCAAATATCGGCATACAGTAAACTCCCTTGATGTAACTTCATCCCAATTACTTGATAAATACCTTCGTCTCCGTACCAATGAGGTTCGATTAACGAAGGAAGCCTGAGGAGGAAAAAGAGGACACTTATCCCAAGAAGTGTCCAGAAAATCTTACTATGTTCGATCCGATCGATAAAACGTATAATGTTTTTCATGTTGATTGACCAACCATAAGGAAAGTTACACCTTTTCTGTCACCTTGTACTCCATTCTTTTGCCAAACATGAGCTGTGTATGCGAAATAAGTGCAGGGAGTGCAGACAAGAAAAAACCAATAATGGGCATAAGCAAAAATTCAAAAGGGAAAAGTAATCGCCTTCGAAGTGGTAATTTTTTGTTTTCAGGTCTATTTTTATACTCAAGATATAACATCGCGAGGAGTGCAAACAGACTGATATTAAGAATCATACCTGCGAGCTGTGGAAGACTGTAGCCTAAGGCTGTCCTGGCATAAACTGGATTAATGACCGCCATGATGTTGGCTGCAATGGTAATAATAAACCAATTGGTTGGCCACATAACGTGATCCAGGAGGACATGGTAGACTAATGTTGTTTTTCGGAAAAACGGGACTCCAGGAACGGTAAACCACCAGGTAATAAAAAGGGGATTATCTGATACACCCCACGACCAGCGTCTTTCTTGGGTATATTTATTTTTGAGACTATTGATATATCCCACTGATTGAGCAGCATCCATTGAGGTCTTCAGAAAAATAGGTTCAACCCATACCTCACCTTTTTTCTTAAAGAACGCTTTAAAGAAAATACGATAGTCTTCAGGAATAACATCTACATCCCAAAAATCAATATCTTTTAGCAGTTTGAATGAAAGTGAGTATGTTGCATTCGTAATGAGTCTATCGCCCTGGACAAGGAGGGCAGTCCTCCACAAACTGCCGAAGAAAGAGAGGATGCGGGTCGGAGCAGGCACTTCCCAGAGATTATTGTGGTAGACATTGGCTGACTGCCAGAATTTATTATGTCGTTTCGGATCTTTAAGAAATGCATAACCAAGATAAGCAAAATATTCTTTATCAAAAAGTGAATCAGCATCAATCGAAGAAATCGTTGCAAAATTGATGTCATACGGACCATCTGCAAAGAGCTTCTTATACGCAACTCTCCCGGCGTACGCTTCATTGGAAGACTTCCCTTTGACTTCTCCTTCAATATCAGGATGATAGGTTGCAAAAATGCTTCCAAATTCATCTTTAAATTCATGGGTAATAATTCTGGCACGTTCTTTTGCTTCTTCTTCTCGTTCTTCCATCGCAAGAACGATATGAAGCTGTTTATGGGGAAACGTTTGCTGAGCAAGTACTTGTATTGTTTTTCTCATTTTTTCAACACTTTCCTTATAGTTAAGGATAACCAGCACATGATGTACTTTCTCAACATCAGCTAATTTCTTGGCCTTGGCATACCAATCTGTCTGTTCTGCTTCTTTAATCTTTTGGGATGCCTGGTAGTTAGTTATAACAAGCTTGACTGATTTGTATAGCCAGTAAATATCAAAAAAGAGAATGAAGTATGCAAGCGCTGTTGGGATAAAAAGAGAGCCCCATACGGGTGCCAAAATAACTGTCCAGGCAAGAGCTCCCGGTAGTAGCTCAAGTGCTCGACGGGTTTTTATCGGATACCGTGTAAAGATTTTGTTAAAAAAACTTGTCATGAGTAAATCTAAAAGATTTTAAGTTTCGTAAATATAGTATATACATTTTTGTCAGTTTGTTCTATGAGCTTTTCAAGAGAGGTCTGTTTCACGTCCGCAATAAATTGTGCTGTAATTATAGCATATGCAGGCTCATTCCGTTCGCCTCGGTGCGGGATAGGTGTGAGATAGGGACTATCGGTCTCAATAACAATACGATCAAGAGGTGTAGCTTTGATAATGTCTCGTAACTCGACTGTCTCTCCTGGAGCAAGTCCTTTATAGGTGCTATTTCCATCAATGCCGATTGCAAAGCCGAGATCGAGTGCCCCTTTAAGAACATCCATGTCTCCCGCAAAACAATGGAACATCCCAGGTGTCAATTGTAATAGGTTTTTATGGTGTCGGAGCATTTCAAGAACGTCTTTGCCAGCATGCCTATTATGAATTTGTAAGGGAAGTTTTGCCTTATGAGCAAGAACAATTTGAGCTTCAAAGACCTCTTTTTGCTTTTTGGGATCGACAATACCATTTGACGCATAACTGAAGTAGTCAAGGCCGCATTCACCAATCCCGACCACTTTTGGATGCTTGGTTAGTTTCTCCAGTTCAGTAATCCAATGAGGTTCAATTTTGTCTGCATGATGGGGATGAACAGCTACCACAGCATACAGTTCAGGATATTTTTCGGCAAAGACTACGCCATTTTTACTTGAACTTACTTGTGTGCCTGCATTAATGATAGTAGTAACCCCAGCCTCTCGTGCTCGTTTGATAACAGCATCATAGTCCTGTTCAAAGGCTTGAAATTGTAAGTGGCAATGCGTATCAATCATAGTGAGAAATCTTTACTTATATCATTCTTGGGAAAAGTGGTTTTTGGCTAGTAATTTTTGATCCCTTAAATTGCTCAAGGATTTTTTTTGTCGTTTCTGGCATAAATGGTTCAATTTGTCGAGCGAACTCTCTTAACATATCAATTTCTTCTTGTAATATTCTTGTGAGTTTTTCTTTATCCCTTATGACCCATGGACTTTCTTGATTAATGTGCTGATCAATAGCTCTTAGACGGACATTCCAAAGGTTTTGTAAAACATCGTTAAACCTAAATTCTTCAAAAGCATCTTTTAGTTCCTGTGTATAAGGTTCTTTAGCTGCCTTTGTGTCTGTAAAATCGATCTCAGATTTTTCTGCTAGCTTGGCAATTCTGGAGACAGCATTTCCTAAACCATTTGCCAGATCCGCATTATAAACCGCTTTCAGCTTTTCCTCTGAGAAATCTCCATCACCTGTTGGGGAGATTTCTTTTAATAAATAGTATCGGATAGCGTCTGAGCCGTATTTATTAAGCATGTCCACGGGATCGACAACATTGCCCAAAGTTTTGCTCATTTTTTGCCCATTGACGGTTAAATAACCGTGAGCAAAGACTTTTTTGGGTAATGCAAGTTTCGCTGAAAGTAAAAAAGCGGGCCAATAGATCGCATGAAAACGCAAGATACCTTTGCCGATCATATGGACATCAGCTGGCCACCATTTTTTATACGTTTCTTCATTTGACGCGAATCCAATGCCACTTTGATAAATATTAAGCGCATCAAACCAAACATACATCCGTTGGGTATTGTCTCCTGGCACTGGCACCCCCCAGTTTTTTGCTCGTTCGTTTGAGCGAGAAATACTGATATCCTTGAGACCTTGCTTAAGAAATGCCAACATTTCGTTTTTGCGGAATGCAGGGATAATAGCGATTTGCTCTGAGCTAATTAACTCTTCAATTTGTTGTTGGTACTTTGAGAGTTTAAAAAAGTAGTTTTCTTCAGATACTTCTTCGAGTTTTTTGCCAGGATGCTCGAAACATTCACCGTTTTCATTTAACTCATCCCGTTCATAAAAAAGCTCGCAGCCAACACAATAGAGTCCAGTATAGGACTTTTTATAGATATCTCCATTGTCAGCACATAGCCCCCATAGTTTTTGAGAAGCAGTAAAATGGTCGGTGCTACTGCCTTTTTGCCAGACATCAAAATGGATAGTTAAGGCTTGTGCTAAATCAGCAAAGAGCTGCGTATTTTGATCGACAAATGCTTGAACAGGTTCACCTGCTTTTTCTGCAGCTTGCACATTTTTGATTGCGTTTTCATCCCCACCACAGAGAAGCTTTACGTCATCGCCAATAAGTTTATGATATCGTGCTACGGTATCTGATTGGATAAATTCAAGGGCGTGGCCAATATGTGGCTTAGCATTGACATAAGGGATAGCATTAGTGATATAAAATTTTGCCATGCTCAAATTGTACCAGACAAGCGCTTTAGGCACAAGGCAAACCTACTCTTTTTGGTAACTGACAAAGAAAAGAAGGAGGCATAGTACGCCAAAGAGCAGGATAAAAAATATTGGATGCGTGAGCCCATTCATCAAGAACGTTAGTGCGATCAAGACACTTGCAGCGATAAGAAATCCATAGATTTTTCGTTTAAAGAGCATCGTTAAGAAAGAAAAAAGGAGATTAAACATACAGAGAAAGAAAAAGAAAATAAGCGGGACAGAAAGGGAAGCAATCGTAAATGCGTTTCCTGGTGAAAAAAAGAAAGTTATTATTGTTAATCCAATAAGGGAACAAGCTCCCAAAAAAAGATATTTTTTGTGTTGCATGCTATTTTATTAGGATAATCGTAAATTACTACAAAGTCCAGCCGGGGATTTTGAGAATATCAATACCAATAACCTCAAGCATAAGAAAAGATGCCGTAAGGAAGAGGGCTCCGACAATAGCAGCTTGGATTTGTTCTTGAGCAGCCTTAAGGGCTTCCGGTTTGCCACGAGAGATAATGACGCGGTAGAAACCAATAATAAGAATAAGCAGACAAAGACCTCCAGAGATACTCAAGAGAATACTAAAAACTTGAACAATAAGTTCTTCGGGGTCAGTGTAAAAGAGACCCTCAACATCAAGACCGAAGAAAGATGTAGCAACTGCCCAGCATTTACCATCTCGGAGGTCTGCACAGGGTGGTGGGGGTGGGATTATGTTCTCTTTTTTTTCAAAAACACTTCCTCCCGGTGCTTCACAAATATCTGCTCCATTTTCAATTCGTGTCTGCACTGTTGCCGTATGTCCATTTGCTGGTAATTGCCCCTCTACAAGTATCACCCCCTGACAATCAGTTGTGCCAGCAATACAAACTTGATATGTTCCAGGATCGACATTTTCAAAGGTAACTTTGAGAGATTTGGTTGTCTCCGACAATGCACCCTCTCCACCAAATTCTGTATTTTCTGTATCTGCTGTGATTTCTATAGGGTCAGTTTGGACGGTTTGTTTGACCTCATTGTTTTGCTTAAGTTCAACTGTTAAGCCATTTGATTGGCAAGACTGTGAAATAAAATGAGTAATAATTGCTTCAACTGTTACATTGATCATTCTCTGCTCTTTTGTTTGACCAAAAGAGATAAATAAGGGAGTATATTTAAGTTTTGTAGCTGTTTCACATTCTATAATGGCATCTGCACATATCTGCATTTCTCCAGGACTAATAGTATATTGAAAAGTATAATAGGCACTATCGATTCCATTACCACTGCGAGTTTCTTTAATCTCCTTATTTGCGGTAAATGATCCAGAACGAGGAACCCCGTCAACAACATTATTAACGGTAATAGTTATGGATGCTGGTGCAGTATCGGTCTCAGGGGAGATGAGGAGCAGGGTAACAATTCTCTCTGCCGCGGTTTCTTCTCGTCCTTCTGCTTGATTGCCACCAATTGTGACTGATTTTCCGTTATAGGTGTTAACAATATCTTGATTGCAGCCCATATTATTGGGTTGACTTATTCCCGATGTGGCCGTCAGTACCCCAGTTGCAGTATTTCCCGTTGGCACTCGTACAGCAATGTTAATATCGCATTCTCCTCCTGCAGGACTAATCCTCATAAATTCAGGTCCATATTGTGTTTGTCCTCCTGATGCAATTTCTGAACCAGTGAGAGTTTTTTGAGTTGTAACATCACCGCCACTAAGTTGAATGGAACCATTTACCCATGTATAAGTTTCTCCTGCCGCATAAACAGGGATAGTAAAAGGAATAAAAAAAAGGAACAGAAAAGCGTAGAGGAAAAAGTATAAAAAACACTTCTTTTTATTTTTAGTCTTTCTATCTAGCACCTTTTTATTTTGTCATATTGAGTCTAAATACTCAACTCTATTAATAAGTCCAGCCAGATATTTTGAGGATAACAACACCAATAGCTTCAAGCATAAGGAACAAAGCAGTAGCAGTAGTAATATCGATAAAGATCTAGACAGTAGCCCGTTTTAGTTTTTATATAGTCTTCCCTTCAATCAATTTCTTAATAGTCGTCAGTACTTCTTCATCAACCGCTGAGCCAAGAATAAAACGAGAATCAATAACATCGCCAAGCAAATGATAGGCAATTGCCATAACGATATCTCCTTTGCCTCTCCCAAGTACCATATTCCCTTGAGAAAATTGATAAATAGGATGCATCATTGTCTTATCATCAGTGATAACAAAAAGGGTATCTCGAAGCTCATCATCGCTTGAAAAAATATCAATCTTTTTAATCCGTTCAAGAAAACCGACTCCAGCCGGGGAAGGCAGGTAATCTTTATAAAATACAACTTTGCCCTTCTCTGCGATAATCTCTACTTTTCCAGTTTCTTTTTTTTCATCATCATAAAATTTAATTTTGCCTTCAGCCTCCATTTTTTTGAGAACATACCGTTTTTCATCATGATGTTGGGCTATCCCTCCGAAGCGTGAAAAACCAGAACTTGATCCAAAACTCATAATCGTAGAATAGCTTTTTACGATTATTTTTGCAAGGTTCTCTTGACATGGCTTGGCAGTCATGTTATATTAGTGCTAATATGCATAACTTGACCCAGCGACAAATAGATATTCTTCGAAGTGTCATTGAAGAATACATTAATTCTGCTGAACCTGTGGGCTCTGAAACCATTGAAAAAAAACATAATCTCAGTGCTTCTCCGGCAACCATTCGTAACGAAATGGTAAAGCTTTCTGACTATGGGTATCTCAAAAAACCACATTCTTCTGCTGGTCGTATCCCGACTGCAAAAGGCCTCAAATTCTATGTGCGTGAACTGATGAAAGAAAAAGAACTTTCAACGGTTGAAGAAGTGGCTCTCAAAGAAAAAGTGTGGGATTATCGTGAGACAATGCAGCGATTCCTTAAGGAGGTTACGAGGTCTCTTGCTGGGAAAACGCATACGCTTGCTATTGCGACTACCAATGAAGGAGATCTCTATGCTTCAGGATATGCCAATATCCTTGAGATGCCAGAGTTTCTTGATATTGATGTGACCAAAACGCTCCTTTCCGCACTTGATGAATACGATTGTTTTCAAAATATTTTCTCCAACGTACAACCAGATGAAGATATCCATATCTTAATTGAAGATGAACTTGGAGCAAAGCTACGGGGTCCATACGGCTTTATCTTTACTGATTATGTCACGCCTATGGCTGTTCACGGACGAATCGGGGTTATTGGTCCAGCTCGTCTTAATTACATGACTGTTATTCCGACGGTGAGATACTTTGGCGATCTTATTGAAGAAAGCGCGAAGGGTTGGTAAAAGATTTGGTCAGATCGGGGTTGAAAATTTATTACGAAGAAATTACAATAAAGAAGATGAAAAATGACGATAAGAATGTAAAAAAAGAGGAAGAGATGGCAGATTTAGAGGATGTTGTTGAAGCTCAAAAACAAACAGAAAAGAAGTCAGTATCTAAAGAAGAAAAGCTCATAATTGAGTTAGATACAAAACTTGAAGAGAGTGAACAAAAATATAAAAGGGCTCTTGCGGATTATCAAAATTTGCAGCGCCGCGTACAGGATGAACGAAGTGAATGGATACGGTCAGGAAATAAAGATATACTCTTGCGATTATTGCCAGTTTTAGATACACTAATGCTAGCAAGTAATCATATTCAAGACCTGCCTGCCGGCAGGCAGGGTCAGGAAGTTACAGTAATGATTAATCAATTTTTGGATGTACTCAAATCTGAAGGAGTCACCAAAATTGAGACAATTGGTCAGGAGTTTAACCCACACCTGATGGAATGTTTGACAGTTGCCGAAGGAGAAGAGAATAAAGTACTAGAAGAAGTTCGGGCAGGCTATCAGTTGCATGATAAAGTGCTCCGGGCAGCACAAGTAATAGTCGGAAAGAAAGGAAACTAATATGGCTAAAATAATAGGAATTGATTTAGGAACAACAAATTCATGTGTAGCTGTAATGGAGGGAGGATCTCCCAAAGTAATTCACTCTGCCGAAGGCCGCAATGTTATCCCATCTGTGGTTGATCCGATAGCACATATTGTTGGAGACGTCGCAAAGCGACAGATGGCTCTTAAACCTAAGCAAACGATTGCTTCAGTTAAGCGTTTGATGGGGAGGAAGTTTTCTGACAAATCGGTACAATATGACCTGAAGTTCCTTGCCTATTCAGTCAAGGCAGGACGCGATGATATGGCTGTTGTTGAAGTCGATGGCAAGACCTTTACTCCACAAGAGATCTCCGCAATGATTTTGCAGAAGATCAAAACAGATGCAGAATCCTATCTTGGAGAAAAAGTTACTCAGGCTGTTATTACCGTTCCTGCATACTTTGATGATAGTGAGCGCCAAGCCACCAAGCAAGCTGGAGAAATTGCTGGTCTTGAAGTACTTCGTATTATCAATGAACCAACAGCAGCAGCTCTCGCCTACGGTCTTGATAAGAAAAATGCGCACACGATTGCTGTCTATGATTTAGGAGGAGGAACCTTTGATATCTCTGTTCTTGAACTCGGAGATGGTGTTTATGAAGTAAAAGCAACCAATGGTGATACGCATCTTGGTGGTGATGATTTTGATCAGAAGATTATTGATTACCTTGCTGATGAGTTCCAAAAAGAGCATGGGGTTGATCTGCGTAAAGATCCACAGGCATTGCAAAGACTCAAAGAATCAGCAGAAAAGGCAAAGATTGAACTTTCTAGCAGTCAAGAAGCGTCCATTAATCAACCGTTTATCACGCAAGGCAAAGATGGTCCACTCCATTTGACTATGACCTTGACTCGAGCAAAGCTCGAGCAAATTGTTGATGAACTGATTCAAAAGACACTGGAGCCAGTGAAGAAATCACTTGAGGATGCAAAATTGCAGAGTGCAAACATTGATGAAGTTATTATGGTGGGTGGCATGACCCGCATGCCAAAAGTGGTTGAAGCAGTAACTAAGTTCTTTGGTAAAGAACCTAACCGTGGGGTTAATCCTGATGAAGTAGTCGCTGTAGGTGCGGCAGTACAAGCAGGTGTGCTTGGTGGAGAAGTGAAAGATGTCTTACTCCTTGATGTAACGCCATTGACTCTTGGTATCGAAACCCTAGGGAGTGTCTCAACACCACTTATTACCCGTAACACCACAATCCCGACTTCCAAATCGCAAGTATTTTCAACCGCTGGTGACAATCAAACACAGGTTGAAATTAACATTCTTCAAGGAGAGCGTCCAATGGCTGCTGATAATAAATCTCTTGGGAAATTCGTTCTTGATGGTATTCCTCCAGCTCCTCGAGGTGTTCCGCAAGTAGAAGTAATCTTTGATATCGATGCCAGTGGCATCCTGAACGTTACGGCAAAGGATAAGGCAAGTGGCAAGGAGCAAAGCATTAAGATTACGGGATCAACAGGTCTCTCCAAAGAAGAAGTTGAAAAGATGACTAAAGAAGCAGAAATGCATGCCAAAGAAGACGAAGAGAAAAAAGAAAAGATTGAAGTACGCAATCAAGCAGATGCATTGATCTTTACCGCAGAAAAAACTATCCGTGAGGATAAAGAGAATAAGATTGCAGAAGATGTCAAAAAAGAAGTTGAAGAAAAAGCAAAGGGGCTTAAAGATATTCTTGATTCAGGAAGTAAAGAAGACATTCAGGCAAAGACACAGGAATTGTCAGATAGTTTGCAAAAAATAGGGCAAGCAGCCTATGCTCAGACACCTCCTTCTGATCAACCAGCTGGTCAAACCGAAGAATCTGAGACTAAAACTGACGATAAAAAAGAGGATGGCAAAGAAGCAGAGAAAGACAAAAAAGACAAAGAGAAACCTATCGAAGGCGAAGTTGTAGAGTAAAATGTAGCGTCATCCTGGTAAGCGGAGCGCATCCAGGATCAGAGGTTTCTGATTCTGGACAAGCCAGAATGACAAAATAACTCATAGCATTTTGAGGCGCGATGGCGCCCTTTTTAGTATATATGGCAGAGAACAAAGATTATTATGAAATATTAGGTGTTACAAAGACCTCCTCACATGATGAGATCAAAAAAGCGTATCGAAAACTTGCCCTCAAGTACCACCCCGATCATAACAAAACCAAAGAAGGGGAAGCACAATTTAAAGAAGTAACCAAAGCCTACGAAGTGCTCTCCAATGAAGAGAAGAGAAAAAGCTATGATCAGTTCGGCCATGCTGCCTTTGAGCAAGGAGGTGCTGGTGGAGCAGGCGGTCCCTTTGGAGGGTTTGGTGGACAACAGGGAGGACAATATGGTCCCTTTACCTATACCTATTCTGGTAATGGTGGCGCTGGGGACTTTGGAGGTTTTTCTGATCCCTTTGATATTTTTGAACAATTTTTTGGCGGTGGGGGATCTCCTTTTGGCAGTCGACAACGTCGTCCAGCTTATCGCATAACGATTAGTTTTGATGAAGCCGTGCATGGTACTGAAAAGCAAGTAACCATTGACAATAAAACACAAAAAATCAAGATTCCGGCGGGTGTTGATAGTGGTTCTCGTATTCGATTTGATGCATATGACGTTGTCGTAGAGGTTGCGCAGGATACACGTTTCCAGAGACAAGGGTATGATATTGTTTCGGAGAAAGAAGTTTCCTATGCTCAAGCGGCGTTGGGAGAGGAAATTAATGTAGAAACGATTGATGGGTCAGTAAAGATTCGGATTCCTGCCGGGACACAACCTGGGACACTTATCCGACTCAGTGGCAGAGGGGTAAAACATGTCCAAGGTTCTGGCAAAGGTGATCATTATGTCAAAATTGTGATACAAGTTCCTCGGAAATTGTCGAAAAGACAAAAAGAACTGTTTGAAGCGCTCCGAAGAGAAGAGTAGTTGATACTTCCTTAAATTGAACAACTTCATTCTAGATTGATATATTAATGCGATGGGGGTGGTGGAAGAGGTGATTTATTCTTTATTAACATATAGAGGATATCATAGTTGACTGCAACCAGTGGTAGTATTAGAGATTGTTAGGAGTGACTTACAAAGCTGCATGGAGAATGGCAAAACAAAAGAGTTCTTATTGGAAAACGTGATGGAAGAAAGATTAACGGTTTTAGTATACCTTTAAATGTTGTTCTTTGACATAATATGTTATCTTGACAAATTGAGGCTAAAAAGAGATAATGCCGATAGGAAGGATATAATATGGAAGCAAAGAATGATTTACCAAAATTACCCCAATATATTAAAGTAGATGTAAAGAAGAGTACTACAGGAATTTTAATAGCCGATTTACCAGAGCTCGACATTTTTACAGAAGCGAATGATTTAAACGAGTTATTTATTAATGTAAATGATCTTATTTACACATTCTTTGATATTCCTAAAAAATATCATGACCAAGTAAGATTTATACCGAGTGACCAAACGATACAAGAATTGGTGACTATTTCTAGGGAAGAGAAGACAAACAATCTAAGTCAATTTAAAGTAAATACTTTCTACGCAGGAAATTTGCATAGAAGTATAGGCCAATGAGCCAATCATTTGGCTCAAGAGAGCTTGTTGCTTGTCTTCTTTGTTTGGGTTTCAAAGAAGAACCACAGACAGGATCAAGGCATCTCAAGTATTCATCTCCTCGCTCTGTCGAAAAAGGAAAAAGACCATTTATAACACTCTTACAAGGTAAATCTGACTATGATCCCATTATTGCAGAAAATATTATAAGCAGATAATTACTCTTGGTTTTACAAAAGAAGAAATTTCCGCCTGTAAACTACATTAAAAAGATTTAACTTATCTAACATGACGTGGGGGGATATATGCCATAAATGGTACTTGCCAAGCTGCAATAGAAACTTAAATCCTTGCGTGAAGAAGAACGCGTGGTGTAATATAGAGATATGGATCCATCTGCCCAGAAACCAGCCGATCAATCGGCTATACCATCTCCACAACAACCTCCTGCACCTAGCGCTGAAGATAAAGCTGCTATGCAACGAGGAGATATTCCTCAAGTCATTGATAATAGCCTCACCGCGACAGCGATGCAAGAAAGTGAAGCTATGCAAAAAATGCAAAACGTTGCCAGCGCACAAATGGTTAATAACGATACAACAGCCCAAGAAGTGAGTGGAGTAAGTATTGGAGCAACAGCCACAGGAACCGTCGGAGTTTCCGACCATGGAAAATCATCAGATCAAATTAGAAGACTCGGTGAACAAATTGAACAGGCAAAGATTCCGGCCGACTTCAAAGAAGAACTCCTTGAACGTATCTCACGACTCGCTATGATTCGTTCCAGTTCTGGCTTTTTGAGTTCTACCTACATTATGGAATACGAGTCAACGGAGAAGTTTGTTGATTGGGTTGTTGCACTTCCTTGGGAGAGTAAAAGTAAAGATCAATTGGATCTCGCAAAAGCCAAACAGCTCATGGATAAAAACCATTATGGTCTTGAGCCCCTCAAGCAAAGAGTGCTTGAGTATATTGCGTCTATTATGTTGAATATCAAGAACTATGGTGGTAAAGAAAATGTCATTAAAGCGCCAATTCTTTGTTTGCTTGGCCTTGCCGGTACCGGTAAGACGACCTTTGCCAAGTCTCTTGCTGATGCTTTAGGCCGGAAGTTTGAACGTATTCCTTTTGGAGGCATGGCAGATTCTCGGGTGCTTCGAGGACAATCTCGCTATTTTCCTGATGCTGAGCCCGGACAGATAATCAAGCGTCTTGCGAATGCCAAGACCAAAAATCCGGTAATTCTGCTTGATGAGCTTGATCGTGTGACTGATTCAGCTCGTGCAGACATTATGGGTGTGCTGATTGAAATTCTTGATCCTGAGCAGAATGCACGATTTACTGATCATTACATTGATTATCCATTTAACTTGCAAGATGTAATCTTTATCGCGACGGCCAACAACGTCAATAGTGTTGCAACTGCGGTACTCGATCGTCTTGAGATTGTCCACATGCCTTCCTATAATGATACCGAGAAGACCGTCATTGGCAAGGATCATGTACTTCCAAAGACGATGCAGCAAACAGGGCTACTTCCCAACCAACTTATTATTGATGATAGTGTCTGGGAGCCACTAATCAGACCGCTTGGATACGATCCTGGAGTTCGAGGTCTCGACAGAATTATTACCGCTATGTGCAGAAAGGCCGCAACTGTTATTATCTCAGGGCAAGCAGAGACAGTCAAAATTACTGACGCAAATCTCAAAGAATTTATGCCACAGTGGTAAAGTGATAAATTGAAAAAAAGAAAGCAAACGAGTATACTAGCTGTACTACATGAATGAAGTGAAACAAGTAAATTTTCCTCAAGGCTCCGTTTCTTTTCTCTCCCTCGGTGGAGAAGAAGAAGTAACCCGTAATATGTATCTCTATGAGTACAACAATCAGATCTTGATTGTTGATTGTGGTCTTGGGTTCCCTGATGAAACGATGCTTGGGGTTGATCTGTTGCTTCCTGATATCTCACCACTACAAGAACGTCTCAAAGCAGGGAAGAAAATTGTCGGTATGCTCTTTACACATGGTCATGAAGATCATATCGGAGGATTGCCATTTATCCTTCCACAGCTGCTGACTGCTGATAAAAAGATTCCTTTTCCTCTCTATGCCTCGCCCTTAACAACTGCGCTAGCCAATGAAAAACTTGCTGAATTCCAGCTACCCAGGGCCATAAATATTGTTAACTTTGGTGATAAAGAGATTCGGCTTGGTGATTTTACGATTTCTTTTATCAGAGTAACTCACTCAGTCCCTGATAGTGCAAACATTTTTATCAAGACGCCAGTCGGGAATTTTTTTCATGGGAGTGATTATAAATTTGATCTCACACCCGCTGATGGCAAACGAACTGAGTTCCATAAAATCCTTGAAGCTTCCCAAGCCGGAGTGCTTGCGCTCATGTCTGATTGTCTTGGGGCACATAAAAGTGGGCATACTCCTTCTGAACAAACGCTTGGCAAAAACTTTGCTGACGAAATGCGTGATTGTCCTGGTAAATTTATCCTCACAACTTACTCCTCAAACATCTCGCGGGTAAACCAAGTGGTTGAGGCTGCCGAAAAAATGGGAAGAAAAGTCTGTTTTGTTGGAAGATCAGTGATCAAAGTCAAAGAAATTGGGCAACAATTAGGCTATCTGCATATAAAAAGTGATACGGAAATCTCGATTGATGCCGTGAAAAATTATCCTGGCAATAAGATTGTCCTCCTTGTTGCTGGTAGTCAGGGACAAGAAAACTCAGCGCTCAGCCGTATTGCAAATGGTGAACATCGGGAGATAAAACTAGAAAAGGGGGATGTCGTAGTGTTCTCTTCAGATGTTATCCCTGGTAACGAAATCGCGGTAAATACGCTTCTGGACACCTTAGTCAAGCGAGGCGCACGTATTGCTCGTTCAGAGTTGACCGGTACGTTCCATGTATCAGGACACGGATCCTCAGGTGATCATATGTTACTTATTGCGCTTGCCCAGCCCAAATTTTTACTTCCTATTAGTGGTACGTACCGGGATATGGTTGCCTATCGTGAGTTCTCAGGACAAATGGGCTACAAGCCAAACGAGATTGCGCTTGTCGAAAACGGGCAAGAAATGATCTTTACACCAACCTCTATGCGCCCTGGGAAGCGAGTAACGGTACGCAATATTTACGTTGATGAAGTTTCGGGGGAAGCAGTAGAGCACTTCGTCGTTCGAGACCGTGAGCGTCTCTCCCGAGAGGGGATTGTGGTTATCCTTGCTGAGATTAAGACTGAAGACGGGCAACTCGCGGCAAAGCCTGAAATCATTCTACGTGGTTCATCGCTTGGCGACGTCCAAGGATTCTCTGGTGCGCTTGTACAAGAATTAGAACAGGTATTGTCACGAAAGAAAGAACAAGTTACCAACTGGACGCATATCAGACGACTTATTGCCGAAACTGCCGGAAAACACCTCGCTAGGAAATTCCGCACTCGTCCACTGCTGCTCCCTGTAGTGATTGAGGTCTAGGGGCGAAAGGTATATAATAGATTTTATGCCTGCTCGTCGTGGTGGTGGTCGCAAAAAGCCATTTAAACTCAAACTCAAGAAAAAAACTATCTATTCTCTTTTTGGGATAGCTTTTTTTATTGCCGGTATCTTGTGTCTGCTTTCGTTTGTTAATCAAGGTCCTTCATCAGTAAACCTAAATAGTCTGCTTGTCGAGCGATTTGGTGGAGTGACGATCTTTTTCCCATTTATTTTTATCCTCTTTGGTTTTCTCTTTCTCCATATGAAAATGTACCTCTCTCGTCTCAACGTAAGTATGGGATATCTCCTTTTTTTCATTTCACTCGTTGGTATCACCCGATCGGGAAGCGTTGGCGATAGAATGTTTGGAGTCCTTGAAGAAATACTGACCACTGCAGGAGCAGATATCATTCTTTTGGGAGGGCTTGCTGTTGGCCTGATTGTCCTTTTTGATACCTCACTTGATGAAGTACTCCATGGCCTCATGGCTATTGGAAAAGCGCTCAACAAACTTATCCCGAGGCAACTTTTTGCTTCTTTCAAACGTGAGAAGCCAGCATTTAATCGAAATAAACCAATTCAGATCAAGGGAGGACAGAAGGAAGATGATAGAAAAGCTATTACTCCCGCAAAGGCAGTCCAGCAACAGTCACAGTCTGAAGAAAAAGAAAAGAAAGGGACAGAGCTTCTTCCCGAGAAGCTCGTTACCAATATGCTCGCTGGAACTTCAGGAACAGGTGTGTGGGAATACCCTTCGTTATCCATACTTGAAGATTCAATGAATAAAAAAGCAGAGCGGGGGGACATCAAAAAGATAGCAAATATTATCGAGAAAACGCTTCAGAGTTTTGGTATTGAAGCACGAGTTGCTGAAGTAAATCTGGGTCCAGCGGTTACTCAGTATGCACTTGAGATTGCTCTTGGTACCAAAGTCTCAAAGATCACCTCACTTGCCAATGATTTGGCACTCGCGACCGAAGCTCCTACCGGACAAATCAGAATTGAAGCTCCTATCCCTGGACGTAATCTTATTGGTATCGAAATTCCTAACCGATCACTTGAGCTGGTTTCTCTCCGTACGATGCTTGCTTCTCCCGTTATGCAAAAAGCCAAATCAAAACTCACTGTCTCCTTGGGACTGGATGTTTCAGGCTCACCCGTGGCAATTGATATTGCAAAAACACCCCATTCTCTCGTTGCTGGTACGACAGGTTCTGGTAAATCAGTGCTGATTAATTCCTTTATTGCCACCTTACTTTTCCGTGCATCTCCGCAGGAAGTGCGCCTCATTCTTATTGATCCAAAGCGTGTCGAATTCTCAGCGTATAATGGTATTCCACATCTCCTTACACCAGTTATTGTTGAGCCTGATAAGATATTGTCAGCACTCAAGTGGGCGATGCATGAGATGGACAAACGTTACAAGATTTTTGCCGAACGAGGAGTCCGCAATATTGATTCATACAACGAATTATCTGGCTTTCAGGCATTGCCTTATATTGTTATCTTTATTGATGAGTTGGCAGACCTCATGATGTTTGCTCCAGTTGAGGTTGAAGACGCGATTGCCCGACTTGCACAAATGGCTCGTGCAACGGGTATTCATTTGGTAATCGCAACCCAGCGTCCATCCGTTAATGTTATTACTGGGCTTATTAAGGCAAACATCCCTTGTCGTATTGCCTTTAACGTATCTTCAATGATTGATTCCAGGGTTATTATTGATTCTGCTGGAGCTGAGAAATTACTCGGTCGGGGAGATATGCTCTATATTCCTCCAGACCAAGCCAAACCGACCCGTATCCAAGGTAGTTTTGTCTCAGAGAAAGAAGTGCATAAGCTGGTTGACTTCTTAAAGTCGAGGAGTTATCCTGTGGAGTACACGGAGGAAGTGATAAACCAACCACTTCCGTTGAAAAAAGGTGCAGGGGCAGGTTCATCATCTACTGGAGCAGATGGCAAAGATGGGCAACTCGAGGAAGCAATTCGTCTCGTTTGCCAATTTAATACAGCTTCTGCTTCATTCCTCCAGCGCAAAATGTCTGTTGGTTACGCAAGAGCTGCTCGAATGCTTGATCAATTGGAAGAAATGGGGATTGTCAGTCCTGCGGATGGGGCAAAGCCACGAGAAGTACTGGTCAGAAATGCTGAAGAATTCCTTGCATCTCAGAATCAAGAACAATAAGCGTGGTACGCAAAAGTATTATGGTACGGCTTGGTCAACGACTACATGAAGCAAGATTACAAAAAGAGTTAACCCTTGAAGAAGTAGCTCGTGCAACAAAAATAAAATCTCAATTCTTATCTGCCATAGAAAAAGGGGAATATGCAAAGTTGCCTTCTCCTGCTTATGCACAAGGGTTTGTTAAAAACTACGCAGCATATCTAGGTTTGCCCACGACAGAGTCACTTGCATTATTTAGACGAGAATATGATGGCCGCAAAGCCTACAGGGTATTACCCGATAGTTTAGCTAAACCAAAAACATTTAGTTCACCAAAAATACGTATGCAACAGTCACTCATGGTAGTTATCCTTATACTTGTGGCAATTGCAGCATACCTTGCATTTCAGTACCGATATCTTGTACTACCACCATCGCTCACCATAGATACCCCAAAAGAGGAACAATTAGATGCAACAACGATCACTGTCTCTGGCAAATCTGATCCCAATGCTACCGTATCAATTAATAATCAATCGGTGGCTATTACTTCTGATGGGACTTTTTCCAAAACGATGATTGTGTTTCCTGGTAAATCGATTATTACCATTAAGGCCAAAAATAGAATGGGTAAGGAAACCGTCGAGCGTCGAGAAATAAACGTAGTGGAATAGTCTAGTTGCATAATAAGGAATACTTAGAGTATAATAAGCACAGCGAAAGCATTATGAAGCAAAAAGTAAACACCTTCATAGCACACTGCTAAGTAACACGTTGTTACTTGCTTTTGCCTCAAACACAGTAGTATGTCAAACCAAACATCATCACAAGATTTAATTATCCTTGAAAAAAAGCTTCTTGAACGCCAGGAAAAGCTCGAGGCAAAACAAGAGGAAATAGAAAAAGAAAAAGAGCAGCTTGATAAAAAACGTCGAGAATATACTGCAAAATTAGAAAATGTATCAAGTCTTACCGTTGACGAAGCTCGTAAAATACTTCTTGAAGAGGCAGAAAAAGATGCCGCTGCGATGCTTGCCAAGATTATCAAACAGCAAGAAGAAACCGCCAAAAGTACCGCTGACAAACGTGCACAAGAAATTATTCTTGATAGTATCAAACACGGTGCCCTTAAGTTTATTCCAGAATATACCGTCTCAGTAATTAAGGTCGCAGATGAAGAAGTAAAGGGTCGGATCATTGGAAGAGAAGGTCGCAATATTCGAGCATTTGAACAAGCAACTGGCGTTGATGTTGACCTTGATGAAGAGGGAATTATCCGTCTCTCTTCTTTTGATCAGGTTCGACGTGAAATTGCAAGACGTGCACTTGAGGTTCTCCTGAAAGACAGCCGCATCCAACCATTCCGTATTGAAGAAGTTGTTGCGCAAACCAAAAAAGAAATGGAGAAAATCATGGCCGAAGAGGGAGAAAAGCTAGCGGCCGAAGTCAGTGTCTACAATCTCCCAGCAGACCTCTATCCGCTACTTGGACGGATGAAATTCCGCACCTCTTATGGTCAGAATTTGCTGGTACACACCCTTGAAGAAACAAAGATAGGTATTCATATTGCACAAGAAATTGGTGCCAATGTGGATGTTGTTCGCTTGGGTTGCCTTTTCCATGATATTGGAAAGATTCTAGAAGGAGATGGCAGTCATGTTAAGCTCGGTGTTGATCTCCTGAAGCGATACAATTTCCCAGATCCTATCATTAATGCAGTTGGAGAACATCATGAAGATAAGCCGTTTTCTTCTGTTGAGTCAATTATTGTCCACATCGCTGATGCGATTTCTGCAGCACGTCCTGGCGCCAGGTATGAGGATCTTGAAAAATATGGTGTTCGGCTGCAAGAGATGGAGAAAATCGCCAAGAATTATGAGGGAGTTGACGATGCGTATGCCTTTGAAGCAGGGAGAGAACTTCGTGTGATTATCAAACCTGGGAGCCTTGATGATAATCAGACAGTAGTCCTTGCACGAAAGATTCAAGAAGAAGTAAGTCGTTCTCTTGCCGTCCCTGGAGAAGTAAAAGTAACAGCAATTCGAGAATTCCGCGCTGTATACCCCGAACATAGTATTAGCTAAGTTTACTTGTCGCGAAATCACTACTGTTAGTTGTGTTATAAATTCAACCTCTTTTATAACTTTTCTTGCTCTAAAACTATTTCATCCCATCAATTTAATCCAATAGTAATAATTTAATGATTGACAAACGTGTCAAATGATGGTATCTTTCGGGCACGAGTTCTACAGACTGTAGATAATTTTTATGAAGCTTACATCATTGAAGAAATTAACCAAAACCCCCAGGTCGCTTCTTCTTCCAAGCGCAATAGTATTTTTTGCCTTTTTAGTATTACTGCAAGTAGTAAGACCTCTTCAAAAAACTTTTGTTCTTGCTGCGACGACGACAACTACTGTTGAGGATACGACAAAAGGCACAGGGACAAATCAGTTTGAATATGTCGGAACATGGGTAAGATGTGGTGGCTGTCAACCTGCGACGTCTAATGCTAGTTTCCATTACAACTATACTTCTGGGAACAAAGTCGTACTTCGGTTTACCGGTAATCAAGCTAAAGTATATGCAGTAAAAGAAAATCTAGGTGGTATTGTGTCAGTAAGTATTGATGGTGGAACCGCGGTTTCAGTTGATACGTATGCTGCGACTAAAGTAGCAGCCCTTGTCTATACTAGTCCGACACTTTCATCGGGAAACCATACGATTACGATAACCAATACTAATCAGAAAAATGTCGCCTCAACAGGAAATGTTTTTTCTCTTGATAAAGTAGAAGTTCTGGAAACCGTAGGTGAGCCAACCCCAACAGTGGCTCCAACCGTTGTCCCTGTACCTACCGTAACTCCACAACCAACGGCCACACCGACAGCAACCCCAACACCAACTGCAGCACCCACGGCAATTCCAACGGTCGCACCAACTGCTACTATGACTCCAACGCCAACCGTTATTCCAACAGCAACCCCCACAACAGTTCCTGAGCAAAATGCAGTTGTGCAATTAAGCACTACTGTTGAGGATACAGTAAAAGGTACTGGCAATAATCAATTTCAATATACTGGTACGTGGGTAAACTGTGGAGGATGTGTTACTGGCGGTAATAATACAACCCAATATTCCTATACGCAAGGCAACTCTGTCACATTTCGCTTTAACGGCTCACAAGTAAAGTTCTATGGTGTCAAAGAGAAGCCGGGAGGAATAATCTCATTTAAAATCGATAACGGTACTCCGGTAAACGTTGATACCTATGCGGCTACAAAAACACAAGGACTCATCTATACCTCTCCTGTTCTTTCTGCTGGGGATCATACACTGACCATGACTATTACTTCTAGCAAGAATTCCGCGTCAACAGGATATGTTTTTGTGGTAGACAAAGCTGAAGTCTATACAGTCACGGCGACGCCAACTCCGACAGCACCCCCATTACCAACTGCTACTCCGACGACTGCTCCAACAGCAATCCCTAGCATTTCTCCAACCCCAGCAGCATCTGTCGCAACCTTATATGGAAAAGCAGGGACATTTGGTAATTTGGGTACGACATTACCTTCAGGGCAGGGGGTACAAACAGTAGGTGTCGATGGGTGGGGATTCACTTCAGGACAGTCTGAATTTTTCTCCGCGCTTGCTCCAAATGGTGAAATAGTGCTTGGAACTAATCCGCAAACAGATAACCAAGCCTATGCAACCGCTGATCATATGGCGGTCGGTATCTTTAATTCTGTCGAAAATTCCTTCAGAAATCTCATTATCCCGACCTCAACAGGGGCTCAATCGGTGACCAATCCGTTTTATACGGTGGGTGGTGCAAGTGTTGATACGCTTTTGCCAGTATCAGTTGATGGACAAACTCGTATCGCTTTTATCTCTGCGGTTTCCTATCATGGCTGGGATATTGCGGCGAATGGGGAGTATCCGACACTCGGTTATTTGGATGTAAACAATGGAGAACTTGGCTATAACTCGACACTTTCAAAATCTGCCAATCAAATAAATGCTACAGGAGCGCTTGGAGCGAGTACCTGTCCACAAAGCGCAAATATTTTTGGACAGCAAGTAGGCAACTGCCGGGGTTTTGCCGAGATGGATCTTCTGCCACTCTCTCAAAAGTTTGTTGTCAGCCAATACTATCCTGACACCTATGCTGGGGAGCAAAGTGGTCGGATTGTGGTCATGAATACTGACGGTTCAATTGCCGCAAGCTATGCCTATCCAAATATTTCTAATGGCAATGGTGGCTACCTCACCGTTAATCCTCGAGAAGTGATTGCTGACCCCACGTCCAGTGGCGATCTTGAATATTTCACCGTTATTTTTGATGTGGCAGATGGTAGTGTGCAGAAAGAGTTCCCGCTGCAGGAATTTGCCTACAATCGTGCTACTAATCAAATAACACCTATTTCTCTTCCTGTCCTCTCTGGTCAGACGAGTACGAGTGGTCAACAGTATCGCTTTGAGACAGCTCGGTATGATGATCAAGGGAATCTATGGGCAACCCAGGCACTTACCAATTCGCTGGCAGGAGGTTCAATTGTTGTCTATGCAAAGTCTGATGGTGTACGTACGAAATTGGAAACAATCTGTACTGTCTCTGAAAATTGGAATGGAGAACTATGGGGAAGTACCTGTGCTCCTGATCAGACAGCAGCAAATACTGGAGACTATGGCCAGACACGAAGCTTTGTCCAGGATCCACAGACAAAGACAATGTTTGCAGCAACCCTTTCTGGCTATCTGCTTCGTGTGACTCAGACTGGTAGCGGAGCAGGATTAACGCTTAATACCCTTCCTGCAGTAAACATTGGGCTTGACCAGTTGGTGGATCGAAGTACCCACTATGTTGGCGTAAGAAAAGGTGTAGTAGATAGTGCCAATAGAGCTCTCTATTTACCAGTTATTCAAGTTGCGAATCCTGCTGACTGTCCTACCTGGCCAGGAAGTGCTCCTTGTAATCCAGAGTCACTTGATCAATGGCTGTATAAATTTGATCTGACAACCCTCGCACAGTAGTTTCGTGCAGCTACTTATCTTCTCAAATTGTGTCCTTGACAAGCCTTATTTTTCCTTGTATTGTTAATCTAAACCCACTATAAGCAGGAGTTCATCTTTTTGCTTATACCAGAGGAGGTGATTAGACGATGACAAAAAAAGATTTAATCGAGATTGTTGCCAAAAAATCTAACTTAACAAACAAAGCTGCTCGTGATTCCGTGCAAACGATGCTTAACACCATTCGCGATTCTCTGAAAAGAGGAGAGAAAGTCGTCCTGACTGGTTTTGGAACGTTTAGCATCCGTGTGCGAAAACAACGCAAAGGAAGAAATCCAAAGACCGGAGATGCTATAACCCTTTCTGCGAGAAAAGCACCTGGCTTTACCGCAGGGAAAACACTGAAGAAAGCAGTAAGATAGGTGTACTCCCTAGCGTTTAGTCACTCATTTATTGTATACTAAACTCTATGGTAATACATGTCTCGCATCTAGAAAGAGTATATAAGATACATCAGAAAGAGCCTGGTTTTGCTGGGTCAATTAAGTCATTTTTTAGTAGAAAATATACCGATGCCCGTGCAGTTGATGACATCTCCTTTGATATAGAGAAAGGTGAGCTGATTGGGTTCATTGGACCCAATGGTGCAGGCAAAACAACAACACTTAAATGCCTTTCTGGACTTCTTTATCCCACAAGTGGTACGGTTGACGTACTTGGGCATACTCCTTTTGATCGTAAAAATGAATTCCTCAAACAGATTGGCCTGGTCATGGGGCAAAAGAATCAACTCTGGTGGGATTTACCCGCTATTGATTCGTTTCTTCTGAATAAAGAAATCTATGAAATTCCTGATGCTACGTATAAAAAGACGTTGGATGAACTTGTAAGCTTACTGGATGTCTCCGAAATACTTACTGTCCAGGTGAGGAAATTATCCCTTGGTCAACGAATGAAATGTGAACTCATCGCAGCGCTTCTCCATAAACCCAAAGTTATTTTCCTTGATGAACCTACTATTGGTTTGGATGTTGTTATGCAACAGAAATTGCGAGATTTTATCAAAGCATATAACAAACAGTACGAAGCGACTATCCTTCTGACCAGTCATTATATGAAGGATGTTGAGCAGTTATGTGAGCGGATTATTATGATTGACCATGGGAAGATTTTGTATGATGGCAAGCTTGCCAATATTGTCAAAGAATACGCTGCCAAAAAAGCGATATCGGTGATTTTTACCAAGCCAGTTAGTCGCGAAAAACTTACTAAGCTTGGAGAAATTGTTTCTTTGGAAGAGACCAAAGCTGTGCTTTCTGTCCCTCGGGCAAAATCAAATCTGGTTGCCTCACGACTCCTTGATAGCTTTCCCGTTGAAGATATCACCATTGAGGAAACCAATATTGAAGAGATTATACGAGATGTTTTTGCTAAGTCTTCCAAGTCTTAGTGCTACCTGTATGCGATATTTTCGAATGTTTGCTCTCCACATGCAAGATATTTTTGAGCAGCGAGGACGTACGTTTGTCTGGCTGTTAATTTCTTGTATTGCTCCGCTGATCATGATTCTCTTTTGGCGCGGAGCAAAAGGAGTGAATGGCTGGAGTTTTGAAGAGATTCTTTCATATTATCTTTTACTTATTGTCTTTCGCGCGATGCTTATTTCTCACAATGAAGAACGAGTTGCCGTGACAGACATCCAGGAAGGACAACTAACAGCCTATTTAGTCAAACCATTTTCCTATTTTTGGCTCGTCTTCTTTCAAGAGCTTCCTTATCGACTCTTCCAGGGAGGAATTGGGATACTTTTTCTTGTCCTTTGCTTTCAGTTATTGCGTATTACTTCATCCGTAGAATTATTTATGCTGAGTGTTGTCAGTATTATTTTGTCTTTTTTTCTTGGATTTATTTTTAAAATGATTATTGGATTGTGCGCTTTTTGGATGACCGACTCACGAGGACTTTTTGAAGTGGTTGATGTCACATTAGTTATTTTTACAGGGTTACTTATGCCACTTGCGTTTTATCCTCAATGGCTTGAAAGTGTTTCTTATTTCTTACCTTTTGCCTATATGTTGTATTTTCCCATTGTGATGGTGCAGGGACAGTTGGACTATGTGGAGGTCTTTAAGGCACTCTCCATGCAGCTTTTTTGGATTGGATTACTCGTTCTTGTTTATCGCCTGATGTGGCGCTCTGGAATTAGAAAGTACACTGCCGTTGGGCAGTAAGAACTATGAAAGAAAAATTACACAGAATACAGGTATATGGAAGGGTCTACAAGACACTGCTGCGGTTAAACGTTACCAAGCTTTTTGCATACCGGGCAAACTTTATTAATAGCGCTATTGCTCATACTATTTGGGCAGCCTTTGGTGTTATCTCGATGTTGCTCTTAACCAGTAAAGTAGCAACTGTTTATGGATGGACACCCAATGAGTTGATGCTGTTAGCAGGCACCTATAATCTTATTTTGAGTTTCTTTTACTTCTTCTTCTCGCGAAATTTTGGAGACCTTGCTGATGTTATTCATTTCGGCAAACTTGATACCTTTTTACTCAAGCCTATTGATACGCAATTCCTTATTTCCAGCTGGAATGTCGGCTATACTCAGCTCATTCGTTTTGTTATTGGCTTTGGCGTCGTGTGGTATTTCCTGGTACATATGGGAACCAGCCTTACCTTCGTATCGTTAGTGCAATTTATGTTGTTGTTATGTGCAAGCGTTATTATTCTCTATTCTTTCTGGATGCTTGTTCTCACGTTGCTCCTTTGGTTTACGAACGTTTCAAATCTCGTTGATTTACTCTATCAGATTAATGGGATTACTCGTTTCCCCTCGGAGATATACAAAGGCTTTGGCATGATCCTCTTTTTTGTGTTGTTTCCCTTAACGCTTATTGTTGTCTCACCAACAAAAGCTCTTTTGCAGCAAATGACCTGGCAGGAAATGCTTGTACCCATAGGATTTGCTATCGGTATGGGCTTTCTCTGTCGAAGGTTTTGGCAATTTGCTCTTCGCTTCTATACGAGTGCGAGTGGATAGATCGATATGCATAGCTATACATTGGTTATTACGAACACATGGAATGAGATACTCACCTATCGGGTGAACTTCGTCATGTGGCGAATGCGAAATATTATTCAACTTGCGGGGACATATGCCCTTTGGCTTACCCTTCTTGCTCAGGGTGACAGTATTTTTGGCTATACCCGGGAAATGCTTATAACCTATATCCTTGGTGTTTATTTAATTACTTCCATTGTTGCCTCAACTCGAACCACAGAAATTGGAACAGATATTCTCAATGGCAATCTTTCTAATTATTTAATTCGGCCACTTAACTATTTCGGTTATTACATTGCCCGAGATATTGGAGATAAATTTGCAAATATCCTCTTAACCCTTGGAGAGTTAACTATCTTATTTCTTCTCATTCATCCCGTTCTTTTTATTCAGACCAATATACTTATCCTTCTTGGTTTTTTGCTAGCACTCTTTCTGGCATTATGCTTACAATTTATCCTGTATGTGTTGGTAAGTATCCTCGCTTTTTGGAGTGATGATGTTTGGGGAATCCGTTTTATTTACCTTGTTGTCGCAAGCTTTTTTATGGGAGCTTACTTTCCTTTGGATATGCTTCCTGAGCCATTTTTTAGTATTTTTCAAGCATTACCTTTTCAATATCTTCTCTACTTCCCTCTAAAGATTTATTTGGGTGAAATGCCTCTGATGTCATTTATTACGGGGATGCTTGTGTGTCTACTCTGGATTATCGTTCTTTATTTAGTGACCAAAATGCTCTGGCAAAAAGGAATCAAAAGTTATACTGCTTATGGGAGATAATCTACGAAAATATAGCAAAATCTGGTGGATGTTATCGCTTCGTGCGGCGAAAGTATCCCTCAATTCCCGTTTTGGGGCAGTTCTTTTTATTGTTGCGAAGTTAGTTCGTTTTTTTCTCTTTTTGTTATTTATTCTTGTTCTTGAGACAAAAGTACAAACAGTATCCGGCTATTCTTTGTGGCAAATGATTTTCTTTTTCGCAACCTTCAACATTGTTGATGTACTTGGGCAGTTGTTCCTTCGTGAAGTCTATCGTTTCAGACAGTATGTTATTTCGGGAGACTTTGATTACTTTTTGCTAAAACCTTTTTCTCCGTTATTTCGTTCTCTTTTTGGTGGCGGCGATGTGCTTGATATCCCCATTTTGTTGCTTTCAGTACTCTTTTTATTCATTGCCACCATGCATATAGGAAATGTTACATTGGGAGGAGTTTTGTTATACCTTGTTCTGTTAGGCAACGCTTTTCTCATTGCACTTGCTTTTCATATCTTAGTGCTCAGTCTCTGTATTGTTACTACTGAAATTGATAATGCTTTATGGGTATATCGAGATCTGACACAACTTGGAAGATTTCCTGTGGATATCTATCACGAACCGCTTCGGGGGATTCTGACCTTCATTGTTCCAATTGGAATTATGATGACGTTCCCTGCAAAAGCCTTGATGGGAGTACTTTCAGCTGAAGTAATTCTCTTTTCTTGTGGAGTGGGTACAGGCCTTGTTCTTGTTGCTCTTATTACCTGGCATTACGCACTAAGAAGCTATACAAGCGCAAGTAGTTAATCTATCCCAGGAAGCGAGTAAGCCAGATTCTGTTCGTGATCGCAATTTCTCTATGCCCGCAATCTTTAGTACTCGGGTAAAAACGCCTCAAACGTACCGTTCGTCGGTTGCAACAGGTAGGATTGCCCGTTTCATCCCCATTCGTCTCTGCTGCTCTCAAAATCTGTCAATACAGACTCTGTTCCACACGCCGTTTAATGGGATAAGCATGTGGACACTGGCTATTGCTAGCCGGAGCTTACACTCCGTCCCCGTTTTACTGTTGTCTGGACTTTCCTCCCCACTTGTGTGGAGTAGCGATCCTGCTTCCCAGGATGTGGGTATTGTAGCGGAAATGTGAAGAAGAGGCAAGGAGGATAGATACTGAATAAAAGTTACAATTATGTTGTCAAAAAAAGACCCATAATGTATAATGCTGCAAAGATGGCGAAATACGAAGAAATGCGAGGAGGAAGGCCTGAAGGTAAAGCTCGCGCCTCAGAAGTTACAACCTCAGATCCGAGGACTCTCCCTGGACTTTTTCGGTCTATTTACACGGCTATGCTTACTCATTCAGAAGCTTTATCTCCTCGAGAGAGACATTCTGCTGGAATCGTTCTTACCGCAGTACTCGCAACTCTCACAACGCAGGGAGATAAATCAAATTTTCGTTTACCAGATCCTGTTGTAGATTCTCTGGTCACAGCTCTTTCCGCGGGATCGGAAGCTGGTGCATCTACTGAGCAACTTCCCGATCCTCCTTCAGAAGGTGAACATACCCTTGGATCGTTGGAAAATACAAGGGTTGGTGCTGTTTCGCGTTATATCGGAGAACGTGTCCTTGATAGAGGTGAGCCAGATACCATTGTACAAAGGACTGGTCTTTCCGAAGACCGTGTCTTGGCCGCCTTATCTGGTGAGGATGACATCCCTCTTTCTGATTGGTTTCGGGTGATTGGTGCGGCTCTCTTGCCTGAACAGGAGCCTGAAGCAGTAACGGTTTTTGAGGAAAAAATTGCTGCAGGTACGAGGAGAGAAGAAACCCTTCGAAGAGAAAATTTAGACTTAGTAGGTCAAGCAGCGGCGAAGGATGCCACAATACGAGAACTGACAGCACGAGTTGCAGAGTTTGAAGATTCTCAGAGACCAACAACAGAAGCATCCGCTCGTGTTGCGATACGTGCAGAGGCTGCTGGAGAAACGGTATCTTTGTTAGGCGTACTCAGAAATCGATTAACACAAGCTGAGCAAGCTGCTCGTGACTCCCGACAGGGGAATTTAAAGCCCACATCCGAAGCTCAACGCCGCGTTGGAGCAGCAGCAGGACGTATCCAAGCAGCACGAGTAGTATTTGCTGCATTAGGAGTAGAGGATCTTATGCTGCCAACAACAAGGGGTACTAAGAATGCTACTCCAGAAGTTGTCTTTGCCGCGCAAACAAGTATTGCTCCTGAGGTCTCATCGTTAAAGATCGCATTGACCCAAGAACAAACAGTGTCTAGAGCGGCACGAGAAAAAGCTGCTCGTGAAAAGTCTACAACTGACACTCTCCGCGTTGAGAAGGATCGTCTACAAAAACAGTTGACCGATGCAAAAAATGAAACAGGGCAAGTGAGAGGTCACTTGACAGAAGAGCTAACCGTTGCTAGAGGAGAAGCTACTACTCTTCGTGACCAAGTATCTACCCTTACCAGTGAATTAGGGCAAGAGCGAGCAACGAGTGAAGAGTTAATAACGGCTGTGCAACGTGCTCAGTCAGAGGCCTCATCACTGAGAGGTACAAACGTTACTTTACAAAGTGAGGTTTCAGGAGCACATGCCAAAGAGGCAGTTGTTCGTGAAGAGCTTGGTGGGGTACAGCAAAAAATCCATGATCTTGCATCCGATGCACTCGGAGTTTTCCTCACCCTAGCTTCGGCATCTGATGGAAAGCTGTTAGAAGCAGAAGAAGTAACTCAGGTAGATGTACAAGCCGTTGCTGCAGGTACTGCCTCCCACGAAGTCTCGATGAAAGTACTCAATGCAATTGTTATAGCTCAAGGAAACTTATTACGTTCACCGGTAGTTGTTACTGAAGCAATCGTTACTGATGATTTCGTCGACGATACGCATATCGAACCAGAAGATACTTCTGTTCCTCGAAAACGGAGAAATGCTGACGTAGAGGCTATCAGGAAAGAAAGACGAGAACGGATTGGACCACAATTATCTCAGCTTCGGCAATTACGGGGCATGAAGAGAGAAGTTTTTGCAGAAAGAATAGGAACAAATGAGAAGGATGTTGCGATAATTGAAAATGGTGGTCGAAATATTATGTTAGAAGAATTCCAATTATGGCTTGATGCCTTGCGAGAAGATCCTCTTTTAGTTGCATCGAACGCTGCTGTGCAAGCGATCCTTCATCGTGTTAGGGGGGATACAACACAGATACCCGCCGATCAAGTATCTGAACATCTACAGGCATTTTGCGAGAAAGCACAGGTGAGTAAGCGGGATTTAGTAAGAATCTTAAAGCGCAACATGAAAACTGTTGGTAAACTCCTTTCTGGAGAGGGGAGTCTCACAAAAAGTTCGCTGCGTGAGCTGTCACAGCACATGCAGACACTTCTCCGTGAGGGAGAAGCACTCTCTGACTCATTACAACAAGAATATGGTCTGATGCATGAAGAAGCAAGAGAAAAGCAACAATCATTGACTCCGGGAGAAGCATCGGCGGCTATCCGAAGAGACCTAGGAATTAGGCAAAGTAATTTGTTGGAAGATGTAAGCCAGAGTGTTATTAGTGCGATTGAAACAGGAAGAACATCATTCACCTATGAGCGGTTAAGTACTCTTTATGATCTTTTTGTTTCGAGAGGTGTTTCTGTGGATCGTACTGAAATGCGTTACTTACGCGAGTATAGAGAAGAGTTAAAGCAAAAAAGACCGCTCCGTGCTATTGCTATTGATGACCTGGTACAAGTTTCTGGATTAACCCCAGAGACGATTCATCTTTTGATGAGTCAACAGAATGTAGACAGGGATGCTCTTGAGCGGTTTATCCAGGTAGCTGCAAGTTTAGGGGCACAGCCTAGTGATCTAGATTACTATAGAATACAGCTTAAAGCGATGGGTAAGCGAACGCGCGCGCGTATCTCACCTGCCGTGCATCATAAAGTGCAGTCGGGAGATGCTCTCGTTGAAAGAGCGTCTGCCGCTGGGGATACTCTTAATAATCCCCATTTATCCTGATGACGGCCATTCCTCAGCGGACAAAGAAGTCCCTCAGATACCCGCTAGTGCTGCTATAACTGCTATTCTGGAAAGGAGAAATGGATCACTGCCTGCAAGAAAGCATATTAACGTCGGGAGGTTAGTTCCATGTGGTAAGTCCATTGCTCTTGGGAATCTGGAACCAACCTTAACAGAGTTGACTACTCTCTATAATCACTTTCAAAAGTTAGGAGAGCAAGAAGATAGTAAAGAAATGCAAGCTCTGGCAAGCCTAATCTCTCAATTACAAACTCCTAAAGCATTAGAATCGATTAATAGGACTATGCTTGCTCGAGAGGCTGGTATACGTAGGATTGTACTAAACCGTGTTCTCGATTGGAGATCAAGCGATATTAGCCACATTGAAAAATTTGTCTTTGCTGCTCGTCGACTTGGGGTACAAGATGAAGAGCTTCTCGTCTATAAGAATAAAATTAAGAGGCTGAAGGAAGCCGAGGCTTAACGATACGTCGAGCACAACATCTGATACTCACAACTCTTGCAAAAAATCCCTCCCGTACAGACGAAGGCACTTCTTGAAATATCTTCTGCATAGTGCGCAATCTTTCCTTTGGCAATCTCAAGTTCATCTTTGGTTCTGGTTGTTGAGACGATCTTCCCAACTTCCAGATAATTAAGCGTCAGAACAATCTCTTCAGGTGTTTTACCGAGCAAATCATCTCGCATTTCAGTAGCTGCAAGCGCATAAAACGTCAACTGCAAATCATCTCGTAGTTTCTTCTCTTCAGGTACTTTACTGCCTGTTTTGTAATCAATAATTTCAATTCTGCCATTCGGGAGTTTATCAATCCTGTCGATTCGTCCACCAACTTTGAGTTTACCCTGCCTGCCGGCAGGCAGGTCTATCCAAAAAGCAAAAGGAAGTTCGATGGCAATTGTTTGTGGCGAGTTTGTAGTTAGTTCATCTGCATAGCTCAAAAGTGTTGTTGTTGCGCGTTTATATGCCTGTTCTTTTTCGGCTTTACTGTTGTATCCGCCACTGAGCCAATTCTTTTTGAGTAATTCATGCATCTGATTCGGGCGGGTACTTGCATTTGTCTTGAGCAGTTCAGAAAAGTCCCGTAAACTGCTGTGGATACTCACACCATAACTAAGCGCTGGTGTTGGTTGGGTTGGGACATTAAGGATATATTTTAGTTTGTAATGCAGTGGGCAGGTAAGAAATGTTTGTATTTGCGAATAGGAGAGGTATGTCACGGGATATATTGGTGTGTCCTGTTTAGGGGCTTCTTCTTTTTTGCTTGGGGCGATTTGCGTGTTAAACATATCAAGAAGCGACAATTGGTCCGCTGCTTGCTCAGCCACATGTTTTCGAAGGACCTTATCAAGTGCTGGTTGTCCAAGTGATTCACCAATAAACGGAGCAAGTTTTCGCTCCCGTTTTCCCTCGCCATAAAACTTGGCAGCAGTCAGAAAAAGCTGCTCTTTTGCCCGGGTGATTGCCACATAAAAGAGTCTCCTCTCTTCTTGTAGATTACTATCTCCCTCAGGAAGGGTCTCTCGGATAATCCCTTGAGGGACAGGAATTTGTTCTTTGCGGTCACGACTTGGGAATCGTTGGGTTACCAGGTTGACAACGAACACGACGGGAAACTCAAGGCCTTTACTGGAATGAATGGTCAGGATATTGACCGCATTGTTGGTGCTCCAATCGACAAGTGCTGCCTGTGGGCTTTCCCCTAGTTCCATAGAGAGATCAATCCAATCAACAACTACAAAGATAGAAGCATCTTCTTTATTGGCAGCAAAAGAGTTAAGTCTATCAAAAAATTTGGCAATATTTTCGGCTTCTCTCTCGGTCCTGATCGTTCCCGGATCAAGATAATGTCCAAGAAGCCCTGAGTCTTCAAAGAAGTAATAGAGTATTTGTCCGGCTGTTTCAGTCGGAACTTTTTCCAGATGTTTTTTGAGCATTTCAACTATTCGAGTAATTCTTATTTTGCCATCATCTGTCAGCAGGCTTTCTTCCACCTGTTCCATTGCCTCAAAAAGAGTTATATTATTTCGTTTGGAAAAGTTAAGAAGCGCTGCAATATCACGAGCGGCAATAGCAAAGACCGGCATCGTAAGGACTCGATAGAGGGCTGAGGTATCTTCAAAGTTAACGAGCGTATGGAGATAGGCAATCAAATCCTTGATCTCTTCCTGCTGAAAAAGATGCCCAGGTCCCAGGAATTGGAAGGGGATATGGACTCGCTCAAGCGCTCGTTGAAAAGGTGTCGCATGGTCATTTGCCCGGACAAGAATGGCAAAGTCATTATAGAGACGGTTTGTTTTTTTGACAATTTCTTTTATTTTTTTTGCGACATTTTCAGCTTCTTCTTCAACTCTATTGGTATAGATAAATTCGATTGGTGCATCCTTCTGCATACCTTTTGATTTCATAGCAGTCAGCTGTTTATTGATGTTCTCTTTAATTTCAAGTCGATCAGGATTATTGTGTTGGATCATTTGATAAGCACTATCAAGAATTGTTTGTGTGCTACGATAGTTCTTGGTCAACGTTACAATGGTAGTGTTCGGAAAGTGAGCCCGAAACTGCAGCATGTTTGAAATAGCAGCACCTCGCCAGCGATAAATTGCCTGATCATCATCGCCAACAACCGTGATGTTTTGTCTCTCTCCGGAAAGCAGCATTGCCAGTTCATTTTGTGCATAATTAGTATCCTGAAATTCATCAACCAATACGTAGTGAAATTTTTTCTGGTATTCTTTTAAGACTGTTTTTCGCATGCGAAAAAGCTTGAGCGTATTACTGATAAGATCAGAAAAATCCATAACACCTTCTTTTACTTTGAGGTCTTCATATAGCGTGTATGCTTTGGCAAGTTCCATTGTCCGAGTCGCTCCTTCTTTTTCTATCTCCGTCATTCTGGCTCCCGCCTGCCAACGCCTGGCACTGGCGGGCAGGTGTCCAGAATCGATTCCGGAGTCGCGTTGCTCCCCAGAATGACGAGTCATAAGTCCCTCTGCATACGAAAGGTATTGTTCAGGATTGATATCATCGTCTTTGAGTCGGCTAAAGTGTTGGAGCATGCCTTGAAGAAATTTATTGGGATTACCCAGTGGACGGAAATAATCCAGCTCAAAACTAAACAAATGTTTGCGAAGAAAAGCAAGTGCTTCTGCCTCAGTCAGCATAGAGAATTTGGGATCGAGGCCTATATTGATTGCCTCTGCCCGAAGGATTCTGTCACAAAAAGCATGGAAGGTCTCTATCCACATTTCGATATAGCCGTAAGGAAGGGCCTCATCAATACGTGTTTGCATTTCTGTTGCTGCTTTTTCGGTAAAGGTAAGGGCGAGGATATTGCCGGGAGAGATTTTTTGTTCTTGAATCAGATGTGCTATCCGTTTGGTGATGACGGTTGTCTTCCCCGTCCCGGCACCAGCGATGATCAGCAGTGGCCCTTCGCCATGGGTAACTGCTTGCTGTTGTTCTTGATTGAGAGACGTGGGCATGCGGACATTGTAGCAGAATTTAACAACAAGAGCATATTTTTGATGACGAAAGAGCATTTATACTATATACTGAAAGAATGAGTGAAACAGCCATACGTCCTCAAGAAGCAACTGATGCAGCTTTTGCAGAGATTGCTCGTAACGAATTTATTGGTAGTACGGCTGAACAACCTGGGATGGCCAGCATTACTCTTGGAATGCTCTCTGGTGATCGAAGGCAGTTTGATCCAGGAATTACGGTTACGCCTGATCAGGTAACAGGTCTATTGGATAGGATGACTGAAGAAAATCTCGATAGCAGCGCTATCGATGAGCTCTCAGATAAAAGGAGGCAAGAGGCCAGTACCGATCCACAAGAATGGCATAATTGGATTAATAACTATATCGATACAGGGCGTAATGGTGAGCAATCTGAAGATCTGAATGCAGTACTAACGTCCTTAGGAGTAAGCGATTCACAGAGTTTTTATGATACGTATTTTGCCAATGGAACCGATAGCAATGCTATCCGTAATGCGATCATTAATGGGTGTCGCAATCCTGATGGAGCCGTGGATATAATGAAATTTCAGAGACATTTTGCGGCAATTCGTCCAATGCTTGGCTCAGTGGGAGATGAGGCATTAGTAGGTCTGATGGGAGATGTGACACGTTTGCACGTGGTTATAACCCAAGACGAACCGGCTCGACGAGATTTCCTTACACGTGTCTCTGCGGGAGTTGGGATAACCTCACCTGAAGGAGCAATGCGAGATCTCCTTATTGAAATGTCCGGACCGTCCTCAGTGCAAGTAGCTGCAGCAGAAACCACAGAAGAGCCTGAACCTCCTGTTGTTACTCCTACGAATGGAGATTCAGGTACTAGTGAAACGCAACCCCAACCTTCTCCTTCTGACATCTCTGAACCTAGGACGCCACCTTCTTCTGAACCTGATGAAACACCAGTTGCTCCTGCGACAGAGCCAGAACCAACTCCTTCAACGCCAGCTCATGGAGAAGAAGCAGCTGAAGCATCTTTAGATAGTGAAGTTCAGGCAATGAATGCCAGGTTACAAGCACTTGAGTCGGAAGACATTCAACAAGGAGATACAAGCCGAAAAAATGCCTATCTTGATGAATTATGTGCGATAGCGAAAGAACAACAGCGCCTTGGAATTGATCCCACACCTACCTTTGTGCTCGCTCGTAAATCGATTGGAACAGGAGACGATTATACGACAATCCCCGAGTTAGATTTTGATACCGACCCAGCTGTCCCACATGCTGTAGCCAATCTAGAAAGAGCAAAGAAACTAGTTAAGTCAGAGATTGAAATGCATGCTTGGGATACTGCTATGGAAGACATACAGCACTCATTCAATATTCGGATAGAATACGGCTTTGGAACTACTATAACTGACTATGTAAAAGATTTTTGTGACGTTGCAGGGGTACAAGGAGAGGCAAATGAGGTAACTACTGAAGCACTCAAACGGGCCAAAAGCTTTGTCAAAACAAAATCGGGAGAAGGTGACAACAAAGGAATGCGTGTATTAAGGAGTAACCCACAAAATATTGCTCGTGTAATTGCAATTTATGATACTTATCTCAAAATAGGGCAAACAGAAGAAGCAGATAAAATTGCTCAACGAGTAAGAAGGGATTTCCCGGAGGGTGACAAGCTTGTTGCTCTGGCAAAGAGAGGGGATTATAATTTATCCGTACCTGATGCTTTTAAGACTCCCTCAGTTCAGGAAGAGAAAGATACTGCTACAGGTGAATCAACTCCCACAGAGGAATCACCCGCACCTTCACCTACAGAAGTGGAAGGAAAAGATGATAATGAAGAAGGAAGGGAAGCTCCTTCTTTACCTATTCAAAGAGATGGTAAGTTTTTTGATCCCGCTAACTCGGATAGAGAGCTTACAAAAGATGAATCTGACAGAATGTACTCGGCTGCATATTGGTATGAAAATCGAGAGACCATCCCTTATGGACTAAGAGATCAGATGATTTCTAATATCAGGTCAGCTGGTGAACCTGGAGGCAATGGACAAATTGGAACATTTGTTGATCCAGAAGGAATAACAGAGAAAGATCGTATGAAAATGTCTGCATATAAAGTGCTTGCAGAGGAGTTGGGATATGAAGTAGGAGAGTATACTCATCATCAAAAAACACATAATGTTAACGCTCCTATTAGTAAATAGTAAAAGGACTTCATAATTACTGTAATACAATATCCCCATTCTTTGTCCACTCCATAATCAGACTCGTGGGGCAACGTCATAGGCCAGTACTCTTTAGGATTGTTTTTCTCTTTTCCTGCATTATAATAGGGAAATATGCCTAGCGATACTACCTCTGTCAGAGCACACAGTTTTACTCTGCGTTTTCTCAAAAAAGAAGAATTAGCCAGAGATACGTATTCATTTTATTTTGATCGAGCTGGTGTTGCTTTTGATTTTATTCCCGGGCAGTACGTCCGTATGACCTTACCGCATGATTCTGACGGTCGGGGGTCAAGTCGATATTTTACGATCGCTTCCTCTCCCAAACAAAAAGATATACTAATGATTACGGTGAAAGTATTTCAAAGTACCTTTAAAGAGGTGCTTCTTAATTTGCAGCCAGGTCAGATAATCCAGTTCTTTGGTCCCATGGGATGGTTTCTACTGCCGGAAGATGCAGCAGATGAAAAAGTCTTTATTGCGGGGGGAATCGGTATAACGCCATTTCATAGCTTGTTACTCACGCTTGCCGATGAAAAACTTGCACGTCCCGTGACGCTTTTTGCTTCCTTTTCGACAAAAGAAGAAGTACTCTTTTATGATGAAATGCAAAAAATTGTACAGAAAAATAAACAGATACGGGTAGTGTATCTTTTGACAAAAAAAGAAGATGCATTAGGAAAGCTTGTATCCGGAAGGTTAACTAAAACAGTATTAAAAAAATATCTTGGAGATATTCAGCAGCCTGTCTATTATATTGTTGGTTCTCCGGCTATGGTAGAAGGAGCCAAAAATGCACTTGTGTCTTTTGAAATAGCTGAGGAGAAGATCAGGACAGAAGATTTTACGGGGTATTAACTGGTTCTTTTATCTCTGGGACAACTTCGGTATTCAAGTGTTTGGCAGATGACAGTTTCTGACCCAGCTGGGTAAATCCTTTGGTTACATTGCCATATTGATTAGAAGCATTGCCAATATGCTTTCCAAGCACATCAAGTGAATCATTTACTTTCTGATAATCAATTTGCAAAGCTCTCAGCAACCTAAAGACTTCTCTTGATTGGGTCTCAATTTTTTTGCCCTCAAAGGAGAGAAGGATTGTCTGAAGATGTGCGTACAGTGTTGTGGGCGAGACCAAATAAATGCGCTTATTTCGGGCGTATTCGATCAACTCATCCATACTGGCTACTTCATAAAACACTGTCTCACTTGGGACATACATGAGGGCAAAGTCCATCGTTCCTTCTTCTGGCAACACGTATTTCTTGGCAATTGCATCGATATGTTTTTTGATGTCACGAGCAAACTCTTTTCGGTGTATAAGTACTTCTTCTTCTGTTTTTGCTTTGGCAAGTTTTTGGAAATTCTCCATTGGAAACTTGGCATCAATTGGCAGGATGCCTCCATCTGTTTTGATTGCGGCATCTACCTTTTCTCCCGATTTAAAGGAATACTGCAGGTGAAAACTATTCTTGGGGAAAATCTGGGTAATCAAATCTGTTAAAACATGTTCTCCAATATTTCCTCGCAATTTTGGACTCTTGAGAAAATCTTGCAGCTCTTTCATTGAGCGACCAATTTCATTCATCTCACCAACTTCTTTACCTACATCACGGATGACTGCTGCTGCTTTATCGAGTCGCTCGTTGAGTTGCTTGGTATTTTCTTGTAAGGTCTGTACCATCGTAGAGGAGCTTGTATGGAGTGATTTATTGATCGTTTGGTTAGTTATTTCAAGAGATTGTTGCATTGCCTTGAGCCATTCGAGCAGTGCCTGATCAGATTGGGGTTTGTTGAGATCAGAAAGTTTTTTGTTTATAACGTAAAAGATCACGGTAAATCCGAGAACAATACTTCCGAGGATGAGCAGCATATCCATATGTCTATTGTATCATCTCTTTGTGCTGAATGTATTTTCCTTGGACCCGGATGCAGTAGCATTTTCTCTCCATAGGGTCATCGTCACCTTGTCGTCCTGCGAAAAGTACATTCAGCACTGAGATACAAGACAAGGCTAGATCAAACAGTAAAGGGATGCTATAATAATATCTCTATGAAAGCCGCAACTATCGTTAACAAATATATTACCTTCTTTGAAAAGCGTGGACACACGCGTATTGCTAATGCTCCGCTTGTTCCTCAGAATGATCCAACAACGCTCTTTACCAGCTCGGGTATGCAACCGTTGGTTCCGTATCTCCTTGGAGAGACGCATCCTGCTGGGACGAAGTTGGTCAATGTACAAAATTCCTTTAGGGCTGCTGATATTGATGAAGTTGGAAATGATAGGCACACCACCTTTTTCCGTATGCTTGGTAATTGGAGCCTAGGAGATTATTTCAAAAAAGAACAACTTCCCTGGTTCTTTACGTTTCTTACGGAAGAATTGGACATTGATCCGAAGCGATTATATGTAACCGTCTTTGCGGGGAATGGTGAAATCGAAAAAGATACTGAAAGTGTCGACATTTGGAAAGAATTATTTGCAATGCATAATATTGAAGCAAAGGAACATGAGCGCATCTTTGCCTATGGCGCCGCGAAAAATTGGTGGAGCCGAGCAGGGGTTCCTGAAAAAATGCCAGCAGGAGAACCAGGTGGACCTGATAGCGAGGTTTTTTATGATTTCGGAGCGGAACTCAAATTCCATGAGAAGAGTACCTTTAAAAATGAAAAGTGCCATGTCAATTGTGATTGTGGGCGGTATTGGGAAATTGGCAATAGTGTTTTTATGCAGTATCGCAAAGAAGCAGATGGCTCAGTACAACCACTTCCCAAACCAAATGTCGATTTCGGTGGTGGCCTTGAACGCATTCTCGGGGCAGCCCAAAACAAACCTGATATGTTTCAAACCTCTCTTTTTGCCCCAACTGTTGCAACGATAGAAAAAATCACCAAACAGCCTTACCAGCAGCACAAAGCAGCAATGCAGATTGTCGCTGACCATTTAGGAGGAACCCTCTTTATGCTTGCTGCAGGGATCACTCCCTCAAACAAAGATCAGGGATATATCCTTCGGCGGTTAATTCGTCGAGCTTATGATAACTTCTCGCAGCTAGGAGGGAAGGAACTGATGCCTGTTATTGAAACAATTGTTGAACAGTACAAAGAAACAGATCCCATGCTTGTTACAAAATTTGAACCAAGTAAGTATACGTTACTTGAAGAGCTGAAGAAATATAGCAGTGCACTTGGAAAGGCAAAGCAATATATTGCCAAAAAATATCCTTCTGCTGTCATTCCCGCGAAGGCGGGAATCCACGAAGAGACTGGATCCCCGATCAAGTTGGGGATGACAAAAAAAGTGGGTGACGAATTATTTGGAACTCGAGAGATCACCGTTGATGATGCATTTTATCTCTATACTTCGCACGGACTTTCTCCGACCCAAATTAAAAGCCTTGGCTATACCTTTGACGATCAGGCATTTGCCGAGAAGATGAAATCACACAAAGAGCTTTCTCGTAAAGGTGCTGCGCAAAAATTCCGTGGGGGACTTGCCGATCATCAAGAAAAAACAGTCATGGGGCATACGGCAACACATTTACTCCATCAAGCGCTGCGAGATATGTTTGGCAAACAATTGCATCAATCTGGTTCCAATATTACCGCTGAGCGGCTTCGGTTTGATTTTAACTTTGATCGAAAACTTACCGATGACGAGGTAAAACAACTTGAAGAGACCGTAAAAGCCAAAATAAAAGAAAATTTACCGGTTCATTTTGAAATGATTCCAACCAAAAAAGCAAAAGAGCTTGGAGCAATTGGTCTTTTTGAAGACACCTATGCTGAGGTTTCAAAGATTTATTTCATTGGTGGTTCTGGAAAAGAAGGCGATCATGAAGCATATTCTATTGAATTTTGTGGAGGCCCACATGTTGATTTTACAGCAGCAGTTACATCGTTTAAGATAATAAAACAGGAGAACTTAGGAAATAAAATGCGAAGAATATATGCTATAGTAGGATAGGGGGAATTCTCCATCCATAAAGCTTATGAAACTGCCTATTCCTTTTATCGGTAAAAAAGAAACAAAAGGGGAGTATTACCTTGCACTTCTGTTGACTGATGGTCAAGCCACTGCTGTTGTTCTACAGGCTCGGGAAGAGCGAGTAAAAATTCTTGGGAGTCACACCGAATCTTTCGTCCGTCCTCTTGAAGAGTTAAGCATGGAGCAACTCCTTGAAGTCCTTGATAGAACGATCAGTTTGACAGAAGAGATATTGCCTCCACATATTGAAACGCATAATACCGTTTTTGGCCTCAAAGCAAGTTGGATAGATGATGAAACAAAAAAAATTAAAAAAGACTACTTAGCGAAGCTTAAAAAAGTCTGTGACTCACTCGATTTGGAACCGATTGGTTTTATGGTGATTACTGAAGCTATTTCCCATCTCATGCATGAAGAAGAAGGTGCTCCTATCTCTGCCGTTCTTGTCGATATTGGTGGAAAAATGGTAACGGTTACTATTCTGCGGGCTGGGAAGTTGATCGAGACACTCAGTAGTCCTTTGGGAGAATATACTCCAGTCACCGTAGTTGAAAAATTACTTCGTCATGTGACGCTTCCGGTACTCCCCGAGAGAATGCTTCTTATGAGTACCAAAGAAGATGATCGTATTGTGCAGGATTTTGTCTCGCATCATTGGACGAAGCATTTGCCGTTTCTTCATGTCCCCGATATCACTGCCCTCTCAGACCAATTTGCTGCACATGCGGTAGCCTCTGGTGCTGCAAAGCAGATGGGATATACCCTTATTGATAAACCTGAGCTTCCTGAAGATACCAGCACTCTCCCTCAGCGTGAGGCAAAAAAAGACGAGGAAGAAGAGTCACTATCTGAAAAAGAATCTCCAGAGCCTCATAGAGCAGAAGATCGTGATGAGCTAGAAGAGAAACCTCTGGAGGCAAAAGAATTTGGATTTGTGCAGGATCGTGATGTTGCTGATATTCCTGAAGAAGAAGTGAAGCCGAAAGAGTTACATAAGGCGTTGATTGACCAGCATAAAACTGAAAGTGAAGCAGAGCCAGATATTTTTGCGGTAGAACATGACAATATCGTCCCAGTTTCACTGCATCAAAAGCCGGGGAAGAAACATCGTTCTCTTGCCGTTTCTTCCTTGTCCGGTAAAGCCTTCTTTGTGGGTCTGAAAGAAAAGCTTACTTCTGGAACTGGTAGCCTGAGCAAAAATCCCCGTGCGGTTAAAATTGGCATCATTGCTGGTATCATTTTGCTTCTTGTTGGTGGACTTATCTATGGCTACCTCTATCATACCAAAGCAACAATTATGTTAACCGTTACCCCTGAAATAGCAGAAGAAACACAGGAAATATCTTTCTCAACAACGGGACCCAATGATTTCTCGGGGAATATTATTCAAGCAGAAGAAATTGAAGTAAGTGTTGATGGTTCTCTGACTCGTGCTGCAACTGGTAAAAAAGATATTGGAGAGAAAGCAAAAGGAGGAGTAACCCTCTATAACAATGGTGATGATGATGTTCGCCTCCCTAGTGGTACTGAAATGAAGACCAGTAATGGCCTCGTTTTTCTTACCGATAAAGAGGTAAAAATAGGCTCCGCTTCAGGAGATATTTTTTCTGGAACGAAACCTGGAACGGTTGATGTGGGTGTGGTAGCCAAGGAATTTGGTTCAGATTATAATATGCCATCAGGAACAAAGTTTTCCGTAAGCGGCAATATTGCCGCTAAAAACGATAGTGCTTTCTCAGGTGGATCAAAGAAATCAATAACGGTCGTCTCAAAAGATGACATTGCAAAGTTGCGAGCAGATTTGCCAAAGAGTTTGCAGGCAAAAGCCCAACAACAGCTTGAACAACAAGTCTCAAGTGACCAAGCATTACTTTCTGCTGTTATCCCTGCAGGACTCGCAAAAGAATCTTTTGATAATAAAATTGACGAAGAAGCCAAACAAGTAAAGATTACCGGTATCGTCAATTTCGCGGGAGCAGTATATAGCAATGACGATTTACTCGACTATGCCAAAACAGTTGTGAAAGAAACTGCTTCAGAACAAGAGGTGAATCTGGCAGATAATAGTGTTAAGGCAACGATTAGCGATGTCTCAGCAAAAGATATTGAGGATATTACGGCAACCGTATCGATAGAGGCTGGACTTTTGCCAGAGATAGAGGAAGCAGACCTTATTCGAAGCATAAAAAATCAATCAGTGAGTGGTGCAAAAGAAACGCTCCAGTCATTACCACAGATCGCAAAAAGTGACATAAGTTTCTCGCCTGCGATTCCCTTCATCTCCAATTTTTTCCCCAGACTACCCAATATGATTGATGTGCAAATGAAATCTGAGTAAGCTGCTATGAAGACATTTATTTATACGAAAGGGCGAAAAAGAAACGTGCGAAAAATCATGCGTTTTAGTGGGATGGTACTTTCTCTTGCAGGGGTTCTTCTGGGTCTTTATATGCTTTTTCCTCTTATTTCCTGGCAAATTTACTTGAAGCCAGCTTTTGCTGAGCAGTCATTTGCTGCTCCTATTCCTAAACAAACAATTGTGACGCAAGTTGATCTTTCAAGTCTTGTGCAAAACGTTCAGGATTCACTCAGTAGCATTGACTATTCTAATGTACAAAAT
Organism: Patescibacteria group bacterium; assembly: GCA_038063415.1. Lineage (GTDB taxonomy): Bacteria > Patescibacteriota > Microgenomatia > Levybacterales > UBA12049 > JBBTVD01. The sequence continues at coordinate 201,099 of JBBTVD010000006.1, read as the reverse complement.
TGGCTTCCAGAGACGTATGAAGCAACAGAAATTACCACAGACGTATCATACTATTATCTTTCAATTCCTAAACTTGAAATCCATGACGCTGTTGTCTCAACAATAGATACTGATATTGGCAAGCATCTCGTACAATATGGAGGGACAGCTACTCCTCCAAGTACGGGTAACACTGCTATTTTTGGCCATTCGACACTCCCGCAGCTCTTTAATCCAAGGGATTATAAAACTATTTTTGCCAAAGCACATACATTGATTGTCGGAGACACACTGCAAGTTACGGTTAACAATAATGACTATACCTATCGTATTCAAGAAATTACGATTGTTGACTCTAAAGAGACATCCTTTTTAGCCCAGCCTCAAGAAGGTAGTTATCTTACGATTGTCACCTGTACTCCTCCCGGAACTGTCTGGAAGCGCTTGATTGTTAAAGCAAAACTTGAGAATATATAACTATGGAAGAAAACGGACAAAAATCTAAAGTAATACTTATTTTGGAGAAGATTTGGCCGACTGTCTATAAAGTTATCAATCTTATTATCTACGCTATTATCAGTTTCTTAAAAGGAGCTGTCAAAATCGCGATGGATCAACTTAAAGGTAAGATCTAATATGGCTGATATCCCGCAATCGCTTGAAGCAATACAAAAGAAAATCACGGGTGAACGTTTAACCTACAAAGAAATATTTGCGATTATGGATGACATCTCACACAATCGTCTGGGGGATATCTTGACAACCTATTTTTCAGCAGCAGGTTACTCGCAAGGCTTTTCTAATGAAGAACTCTATTTTTTGACCAAAGCAATGATCGATACCGGTGAACGTTTACAGTTTCCTGGTATTGTTGCTGATAAACATTCTGTTGGTGGAGTTCCTGGCACGCGAACGACACTTATTCTTGTTCCCATTATTGCTGCCGCAGGATTTACTATTCCCAAGAGCTCTTCTCGTGCAATTACCACTCCTGGAGGGACAGGTGATGATATGGAAGTGCTTGCTCCGGTTACTTTTACTAAAGAGCAGATTTATGACATTGTAAATAAAGTACATGCTTGTATTGTCTGGGGAGGCGGAGTTGATATTGCTCCTGCTGATGATGAGCTTATCAAAGTTGAACAACCACTACTGCTTGAAAGTTTTGATAAAATTCTCGTCTCTATTATGGCAAAAAAAGTTGCCTTTGGTGCAACGCATGTAGTGATAGATCTTCCCTACGGGAAATATGTCAAAGTGCATACAGAACCTGATGCTCTATTGGTCAAACGTAAATTTGAATTCCTTGCTCGTCGGTTTGGCCTAAAGATTGATGTCCTTGTTCACCGAGTAATAGAACCAGCAGGAAGAGGCCTTGGGCCACTTCTTGAGACGAGAGATGCACTCTGTGTCCTTGAGCAACGAACAGACCGTCCAGTTGACCTTGAAAACCACGCTATTATGCTGGCAGGACATCTTCTTGATCTTTGTCAAAAAGATACCTCTTTTGCTGAGCAAAAACGTATTCTTGGCGAATTTGGTACAGGCAAGCAGTGGGCACAAGCCCTCCTCAAAAGCGGTGCTGCTCTCAAAAAAATGAAAGAAATAATCCAGGCACAAGGAGGAAATTCTGCTATAATAAGTAAAGATCTTGTTCCTGGAAAGTATTTTTATACGCTGGAAGCAAATGAGCGGGGAGGAATTCAGAAGATTAACAGTCGTAATGCATCGTTGGTCGCAAAAGTGCTTGGTGCACCAACGCAAAAGAAAAGCGGCATTTATTTACACAAAAAAATAGGTGAGTCAGTCAGAGGTAATGAACCAATTCTTACCTTATATAGTGAAACGGCTTATCACTTAAAAGAAGGGAGAGATACGCTAGAAAATTTCCCAGTAGTTACTGTTGCATAAGATGAAAAGGTTTTCTCTATTAGTTGTTTTTTTATTGCTTGCTCTTTTTGGAGGGATCGCCTGGTGGCAAACAAACATCGTTCCAGTCGATCCGCAAGCTACCACAAAAGAAATATTTGCTGTTGAAAAGGGTGCCGGAATTCGAGAAATTGCTAACGCATTAAAGGAAGCTAAGTTAATACGCGATCCAGTCCTTTTTTTCCTCCTCGTAAAACAGTTAGGTCTTGATAACAACATTCAGGCAGGTCAGTTTTACCTTTCCCCTGCCATGTCTTCAGAAGAAATTGCAAAGGCTTTACAGGTTGGGACATTTGATGTACAAGTGACAATACCTGAAGGAAAGCGTGCAGAAGAGGTTGCCGCGATTCTTTCTCAGAATCTTTCTACCTACGATGACAGTTGGATTCCCCAGCTTGCAGAACATGAAGGATATTTGTTCCCTGACACCTATACCTTCCCACAAGACGTAACGATTGACCAAGTCATTACGACAATGACTGAAAACTTTGATAAAAAATATGCGAGCATTCCTGCAGGTTCACGCAGCAATTTCTCTCAAGATGAAATTGTAACTATTGCTTCTATGGTAGAGCGAGAGGCATTGCATCCTGAAGATCGTCCATTGGTTGCCTCAGTTATTTTTAATCGCATTGACGCCGGAACGGTACTTAATATAGATGCAACTATTCAGTATGCTCTTGGCTATGAGCCAAATAAACAAACATGGTGGAAAAAAGGCTTAACCTATAATGACCTTAAAGTAGTATCCCCTTATAATACCTATACCAACATTGGCCTTCCTCCGTCACCAATTGCCAACCCTGGCGTGGATGTTTTGAAGGCTGTTATGCATGCACCTGAAACAGATTATATGTATTATGTTTCAGATTCCGAGGGTTATAACCATTACACGACAACGCTTGAGGCTCATAATGCGAATATTGAGAAATTTGGATTATAATACTGTATGAGTGAATCAGATAGTCACTTGCCTCATCCTCAAAAGGTAGTAGAGTAGGTGCGTTTAGTTCTTTTTACTGAAGAATTTCTTCACCGGAGATTTTTTAGCATCTTCTTCTTCATGAACGTGCGGTTTATGGTGAACAATCTTCTTATCAGGAAGCTCATCGACAATCGTATCCCTAATATCCTCTTCAATTTCTTCCAGATCTGCTTTTAATGATTGAATATCCTCTTTGACATTTTCTTTTACTTCATGAAATCTATTTTCGATGGTCGATACCTTATCCATGCTTTTTTCTGTAAGATTATGCAATATTTTTCTCCCCTTTTTTGTGGTAAAAAGCAACGTCACGATAACGCCAACGATAAGACCTAGAAAAAAGCCACTCCCTAGATTGTTTGAGGATTGTTTATTTTCCATAACTTAATCTCTGTATCTACGATCATCATCATCTTTTTCTTTACCGATAAAACTTTTGATAAGTTTAACAACGGTAAAAAACGACCCACCTTTTAATCCACCAGCGAGAGATGAAATTGCTTCAAGGGGGCCATCAATATTTTCAGTAATAGAATTTGCGTTATCAAGCACTTTATTCGTTTTATTGATTGTCTTACGGAGGTCACGTAATATAAAGAAGACTTGGACACCGAGGATAACAAGAAGAATCGTTAAAATAACGATAACAAGAAGTAGAATCAACTGGACAGAATCGATCATATTTTTACCTTACATCACTTGACTAGTAGCTGTCAAGCATCACTCTTGTATCAGTACGCTTTCCCCTGACTCAAAAGATGTAAAGGTTATGTTATGTGCAGAAAAAAACTGATCAAGACGCTCATAATATGTTTTTCTTACATGTTCTTTCCAATGCCAATCGTGAATAGGTATAACAAATTGAGGCTTAAGTGCGAGCGCTTTCTCTGCTGCTTGGGTGATCATCCAGGAAGGACCGAGGAGTGGTAATGCCAATATTTTCTTTGTCTTCGTAAAACTCATAGAGTCTCCAGGGTGAGTAAGCAGGTTGAAAATATCAAATTGTACATTCGAAGGAGCCTTGTTATCAAACACACGTTCATGTGGTACGGGGGTCAATTCTATAAAGTTATTCCCTTCAGTTTGTACCGTAATATTTTCTTTTGCCAATAATTGTACGACTGAAGGATTGCTCATAATAGTCACGGTTGGAAAAGCTGCAACGAGATCCTTAATAAAAGGGATATGACAATGATCTGCATGTTCATGGGTAATGAGTAGATAATCTAGTTTCGAAAGCGACTGCTTATCAAAGACTTTTGCTTCATAGGTGATATTGCCTGGGTCGATAAGTATTTTGGTATTTTGTGTTTCAATAAGCAAGCAAGAATGCAGGTATTTAGTAATTTTCATATGCTGATAGTATACTGCTTTTATTGTGAAGGAGTAAATTGTACAGGAATACTTACCGTACTAACCTCTCTCCCATTACGTATATCTTCTTGAAAAACTTCAACAAGAAGATCGTCACCAGGTTTTATTGTTCGGTTTCCTGTTAAATGAACACTGTGTGCAAAATCTCCAAATACTCCAGCTTGTGTTGCCGTAGTCGTTGCATACTCAAAGACTAAAATTTTCTTTGTAAAGGGTTGTGAAACTCTAATAAGTACCATATTTTTTTCACCTCGCGCTTTTCCTCTAATGCTAAAGTCTTGACTAACCCTTCCATTAACTGATGGAGAGAAGATCATAATATTTTGGGAGCTTACCGGAGAGGGTGTTGGGGCTGGCTTGGTGACTGCTGAACGAAGGTGTGGTTGCAGGATGAGATAGAGTGAAAAAAAGACAAGACAAGTTAGTAAAATGATCGTCGCCAGACGCACTTTTCTTTGGTGATGAGGATGATTCTCTAACATACATCTATTGTAACAAATATTGAGAGAAGAATGTATAATACAGCATAGGAGCTATGTTTTCTAAAGATATTCTTATTCGGAATTTTGATGCTGAGAGCTATTGGGAGCATTTTCTCATTTCAGCTCTTTTTAGTATTTTTAGTATTAGAATATTTCTTAAACTTACTGATTATCCACAACTAGGAGGAGGCGATTTCCACATTGCACATATTCTTTGGGGAGGTTTTTTTATGCTTGGTGCGATTGTTATCCTTCTTTCTTTCTTAAATACGTCGGCTATGCGGATAGCTTCTGTACTTGGGGGTATTGGCTTTGGTGCGTTTATCGATGAATTAGGTAAGTTTGTCACTCGGGATAATGACTATTTTTTTGAGCCGACAATTGCTCTCATTTATATCATTTTTGTCTTGCTTTATCTTATCTCTCGCTTTATACCACGCTATAAAAAACGTACTGAGAAAGAATACCTCGTAAATACTATCGAAAAAATTAAAGAGTCAGCAGTAAATGATTTTGACGAAGAAGATGAGCGTCAAGCAAAGGAGTATCTAAAAAATTGTGATCAAAGTGATCCAATTGTTCGTTCATTAAAAGGGCTTTTGCACCGCATTGATGCCGAGCCGGTAAGTTCTCCAAGCATGTATAGGCGTGCGCGTAATGTACTACGTCTATGGTATTACCGTATGGCTCGATCAGGATTAATCTTAAATATAGTCATTGCTTTTTTAATTTTTCAAACAGTGGGAATAATGTTACAGTCTGTTGTTCTTTTTTTTATTCGACCTGAGTTGCCTCTTGATGAATGGGGCAAGCTTTACTCTTCGACACTTTCTGGAACATTTGTTTTGATTGGCATTTTTGCCCTTAGATTTTCTCGCAAAGAAGGCTATCGGTTTTTCCGAATAGCAATTCTTGTTACCATCTTTCTTACCGAATTTTTTGCTTTTATGCAATCACAGTGGTATGAGTTGATAAGCTTATCCGCAAATATCTTTATGTTGCTTATTATCAATTATGCAATGATGGCTGAAAAACAAAAAGAGCCAACGAAGGAAGTGCTTGATTAGTTACTTTTTAAGAGCAAATGTGCAAAATTATATCCCCAATAGAGAGAAAGCTTTGCATATTCATGGAATTTTTTTGTTTGGATCCGATGATCTTTTATTCTAAAGTCGCGAATTGCAATTTTCGTTTTTATATTATTGACAATAATCGCAATAATTTTGTTGCCTAATCCTGTTGCTTCCAGATCCCCTTTGCTTGCCTTTTCCAAGAGATGTTTTTGGACAGCCTTAATCTTTTTTTTATCATTAGGAAGTGTATATGGCGAAGAATTTGTCAGCAATGATCTTTCTTTCAATGCAAGATTAAAGCCATAGGTAATCATTGCATACAAGAAGGAAAGTATTTCAGTATCTTCTACTTCCTTTGGATCTAACGCTGGGTTATAAATGACTGCAGCAAATCCACCAGCAAGGACATATGAGGCGTTTGCAATTTCATCAGTTAAAAAGAACTTTGAAAGTGCGCTATCATGTGTATATTCATGAATAAGCTCGAATACTTCCTCAGCAATGACAATTGCCTGGTCTTCTAGTTCTACAGTTATTTCTGGCTGTTTTTGTGTCATAAATTATATTATAACATGGGGATTGCAAATGATAAAAAGTATATCATAATAGTTCCTTTCTCTTTGACAAATAACATGTTACTATGAGAGATATGGTAGCTTCAGATTTTTTCCTTCTTGACCAAGACAATACCAGGCAGACACTTTCGCACTCTCTGGGGAAATGGGTTATTCTCTATTTTTATCCCAAAGACGATACTCCAGGTTGTACGAAAGAAGCCTGTGGACTGCGAGACAACTATCGCCTTTTACAACAAAAAAACGTCGTTATTCTCGGAGTATCAAAAGATTCCGTTGCTTCACACAAAAAATTTGCAGAAAAATATTCCTTACCCTTTCCTTTACTTAGCGACCCAGATCTCCAAGTAATTAAAGCGTATAATTCATGGGGAGAGAAAAAATTTATGGGCAAAACCTTTATCGGCACACTTCGAAAAACCTTTCTCATAAATCCTAAAGGTGAAATTGCAAAGATATATGAAAAAGTTAATCCGATTACTCATTCAGGACAGTTATTAGATGATTTAGCCACCATAAGTAAAACTTCCTAATCTGAATCGTTATTTTTTGATACAGTTGCATATAAAACGTCTGACTTGACGTGTGCTCTCTTTTGTCAGTAATCTAGATAGTATAAGAAAGGAGGTGATACTTTATGATCAAGAATAAAACACTCTACACAATTGCATTCGTTTTAGTAATTATTGGAGGACTTAATTGGGGACTAGTTGGATTATTTAACGTTGACTTAGTACAAGTTATTTTTGGGAGCATACCATGGTTGGCTGAGGTTATTTATACCGTTGTTGGTGTCGCAACCGTTTATCTTGCTACTACTTACGGGAAAACTCTCAAGTAAGGCAGAGATTTTTCGAACCTGTAGTGTCATTTTTCTTGTTTTATTATCCATGTGGATGGGAGTTTTTTTTGTAGGAAGTAATAACATGGAGCACTCCTATACAAATAATATTTATTACGATAGGAATTAAAAGGAAAAGATTCCCATAGTAAAACATCTGTATAATAGAGTCACGTTCAAAAAATTGCTGTAAAGAGTTTAGCGGAATTCTTGCCCCGAGAATAAAGGCAACTACAGCCGCAAAGCAGCATGTTAGCAACAATTCCAAGGCTCCTTCCATATCTTTCTTACTTGAGAACATCGTATTTCCTATCTCAAAAACACAGTAAAGAACAATAAGTAAGTAGGTGTAATGAGTAAAAAGATCATGAGTAGCTGCATAAAAAAGTAAGAATAAAAGAATGGTTGTCCCTATCAGAAGCGGTGCTATCCCAATAAGGAAGCGTCGAAAGAAGTCGGTTCTTCCGATTGCAACGCTTCCTAGTTTTACATATCCATCTTCTTGTATCTTTGGAATAAGTTCCATTTTTCCTACGGGAACAAATAGTATCATAGCCATAAAAGCATGGGCAAGCTCATGAAGAAATGTCCCTGGTAGAAAGAGAAATGCAAGAATAAAAATTGTTTTTGTTCTACTTCTCGTGAGATGATATAACCATAAAGAGAGACGCTTTGTTACTTGTTTTGAAAGAAAAAAAAGAAGAAACAACTCAATAAAAAAAAGTATGGCAAAAAGCATAGATAGAAAAGTTCTCTTAGACATATAGTGTAATACGAAGAAATGTCGTTAGCAAGGGGAATAGCTCTGATCCTTTTTGTTATCAAAAGTACTAGTTGCAAAACCCGAAAGAGATGTCTATCATAAAATTATGCCGAAGAAAACGCTTGCCCTTATCTCTGGATTGGTATTAGTAACGATTATTCTTTTTATTGTAGCTTTTAACGCCAACAGGCAACAACAAGAACAGCAATCTCAAATCGTTCCATCTTCTGCCCCAATAGCTCAAGGGACCCCAGCACCGTCGGTGCCTGCGCATTCGGTACTTTCTCTTTCGCCAAATCCACTTGCTGTTGCACCAGGACAACAAGGGAAAATTGATGTTGCAATAGACACTTCGGATAATGATGTTACTGCAGTACAATTGGAGCTTTCGTATGATCCTACACTTGTTAGCAATGTGCAATTGACACCAGGTGCGTTATTCGAAAATCCCGTAGTATTAATCAACAAAGTTAACGCACAAGAGGGTAAAGTAACGTACGCTGTCGGTATAACACCAAATAGACCTACATTAAAAGGAACTGGTTCTGTTGCAACAATTACTTTTACCGCAAAGGGGCAAATTGGGAGTCAAGCTCAATTTAACTTGTTACCTACCACCCTTGTGACTGCACGAGGAGTGGCACAATCAGTCTTAAAATCTAGTACTGGTACAACAATCATAATAGGGCAAGGGCAAACAAACGCTGAAGTTCCAGCGGTAAATAATACTATTCAACAACAGGGGGGACAATCTCAGACACAAACATATCCACCTGCTAATAATCCACAAAGTCTGCAATAGTACTGATGAACAAGGGAATGCTATGTTCAATTTTTATTTGACAGGGCAGTATAAATCCTTTAGTCTAGAAGTAGATATATGAAACACTTCTTTTTTGTATTACTACTTGTTACTTTCTTTGCTTTTTTCCCAACGACAGTTATAGAAGCTGCTCCAAATTCGGATTTACCGTGGGCATCGGGTGTTCATACAGCAAATGAACTCCAGCCCCATCTTGATTTTGGGACTTGGCGAGGCAATCCCACGGATGTTATTGTTGCTTCATTTAATGTGCGTGATGCTGGATGGGGATCGCTTACTAAACCAACCAATATTTTTGATGGACTCAATTATAAAAGCTATGACGGTATCCTTGTACTCTCCGTAGCTATGTATCCACAAGGGCAGGGCAATAATGCTGCGTGTGCAAGTGGCGCTTATGATAACTACTGGAAAGAAGCGGGCAGCTATCTTGATAGCATTGGTCGAAATTCCCCAAGTACTATTATCAGAATTGGTTGGGAATTTAATGGAGATTTTATGTATTGGCACAGTGATGCTGATCCAACGAATTTTAAAACTTGCTGGAATAACGTGGCAAAGGCAATTAGATCCACAGCTCCCAACGTGCTTCTTGATTGGACATTTAATGCACACGGTTCCCCCTTCCCAGCAAGTGGAAATCCTTTTGATGCCTACCCTGGAGATGAGTATGTAGATATCATCGGTATTGATTCCTATGATCATTATCCTCCCAGTCATGATCAAGCTGCATGGGATAACCAGTGTAATACCAATAATGGATTATGTTATGTTATTAATTTTGCCCGTGAACATGGGAAGCTCTTCTCTGTCGCAGAATGGGGAGTTGCTGTTGGCAGTGCTGATGGTGGAGGAGATAATCCATTTTATATAGAGAAGATGTTTGAAACATTTATGGAAAATCGTGATATTCTTGCTTATGAAGCCTACTATAATGCGCCAATCTCTATAGAGCCAGGTAATGTCGGCTCAGGTATTTATCCAGCTGCAGGATCTGTTGATGCTCCTCAATCGTCAGCAAAATACCTTGAACTCTTTGGAAATAATAGCCCTGCGAATGGACTTGGCGGAGGAGTCGATTATAGTACCTGGGGAGCAGGTACTGGAGGGGGAGGAGGAACCGTTAGACCTTCTCCTACGCCAACCTCGATCCCTCTACCCTATTATCCTGAGATAAGTCCATGGGTATTTATTATTCCCGGGATCATTATTTTTTTGGCGGTTATGTTTCAATAAAAAACGTGTCGGGGTGCGGAGAGTCGAACTCCAGCCATACGGCCCCCAGCCGCACATTCTACCGTTAAACTACACCCCGTTAAAAAAAATCAAAATAGATAAATCTCTATCGCAAATCTATTTTGCTATCTTGTATTTTAGCATAGAATTGCTATTATTAGTATATAAATTATGGCAAGAAGCGCAGCAAATCCACAGAAGGGAAACGTAGTAGAACAAAAAAATGAAACCTCACAGAAGCTTGATTCAATCAAGATTGCGATGGATCAAATCGAAAAACAATATGGGCGTGGTGCAATCATGCGTTTTGGTGATTCTGCACAGAAGTTTGATATTTCGGTTATTTCAACAGGGATCTTGCCGTTAGATATTGCCCTCGGCGTTGGTGGGCTTCCACGAGGTCGTATCGTTGAAATTTATGGTCCTGAAGCTTCTGGAAAGACAACTGTTTGTCTCTCAACGATAGCGCAAGCACAAAAACATGGTGGCATTGCTGCTTTTATTGATGCTGAACATGCACTTGATCCTCTTCGAGCGCAAAAAATTGGTGTTAAGCTCGACGAACTGCTTATTTCGCAACCAGATACTGGAGAGCAAGCGCTCGAAATTGCAGAAAGCCTTGTTCGTTCAGGAGGTATTGATGTGCTTGTTATTGACTCTGTAGCGGCTCTGGTCCCACGAGCTGAGATCGAAGGGGAGATGGGAGATTCTGTGATGGGTCTGCAAGCACGATTGATGTCACAGGCACTGCGTAAATTGACGGGGGTTATTTCTAAGTCAAAAACGATTGTGATCTTTACCAACCAACTTCGTCAAAAAATTGGTGTCATGTTTGGTAACCCGGAGACGACCACCGGAGGAGTTGCTTTAAAGTTCTACGCGTCTGTTCGTATGGATATTCGTAAGATTGAAACACTCAAGGATAGTGAAAAAGTTTTTGGTTCACGTCACCGGGTGAAGGTTGTTAAAAATAAAATTGCAGCACCTTTTCGTCTTGCTGAGTTTGATATCCTTGAAGATGGTATTTCTCGTGAAGGAGGCATTGTGGACGTTGCGGTTGAAATGGGGATCATCGCAAAGAGTGGTGCTTTTTATCGCTACAATGAGCAACTGCTTGGACAAGGCAAAGCAGCAACCGTGCAGAAGTTAAAGGAAGAGCCTGAGTTGGCAAAAGAAATCGTCGCAAAAATTATGGCACAAAATAAAGATGGAAGAGCTCCTCTTGTCGTTGGAACAGAAGAATCTGAAGATGCTGAAGAAGAATAGTCTCCATGGAGGATTATAGAAAGTATTTACCACTCGCCTATCGTTACCTCACTATACGGAACCGTTCAGAAAAGGAAGTAAGAGATTACTTTACAAAAAAAGATATAACCTCAGAAATAGTTGATAAAATAATAGTCTCACTCTATGCTCAGAAATTCCTTAATGATGAGCTGTTTGCTCGCTCATGGATCAGAAGTCGCGCGAGATCAAAGCCAAAAGGGAGATATGCTCTTGAGATGGAACTCAAACAAAAAGGAATTTCCGCCGAAATCATTGAAAAAATTTTCGCAGAAAACCAAGAAGATCTCCCTGATGAATTAACTCAGGCAAAACAGCTTATTCAAAGAAAAATGGAAAAACTGAAGGAGAGTTCAAAGCAAGAAATCTATCAGAAGGTTGGGAGCTTCCTCTCACGCAGAGGTTTTAGTTGGGAAATAACGAAGAAAGCAATTGATAGTTATCTTTAAAGGTATGCATCAAGTCCACCCTTTGGTGCAAAAGCGCTCGCAAACGCAGTTCGTGTACATTCGAGCAACTCATCCGCTGTCAGTACCTTCTCATCTCTAAGCATTTTATATTGGTCACGAAGCCTTCCTCCTTCAAGCATCTCTGGCCAATCTGAGTTAATAGTGAATCTTACTCGGTTTTCAAGGAATGTTTTTAGGATAAACTTAAGCTCATCTTTATTTTCAATAGCTTTTGTCATAAGATTTGATACAGGACATACTTCAAGTACTGTGTTTTGTTTTACAAGCTCTTTCATTAGATCTGGATCATATGCTGCCCGAATACCATGCCCAATTCTCTGCGGCTGTAAAAATTCAAGGGCTTCCCACATGTCATTATCGAAGTCATCCTTAATATGTTCTCCTGAATGTGTTGTTATTTTTAATCCTGCGCGTCTTGCTTTTTGAATAAGCTCCTTATACTCTTTTAATTGAAAGCTCTTATGATTTGTTCCTCCTGAAAAATCAATACCAACAATCCCTCGTTTATGATATTTTATTGCCTTTTCTATAATAATTGCATTCTTTTCGAAAGGAAATTCACGAGCGAGACAAAAAATGATACCAGCAGAAAGTTTTGGGTATTCGAGTAATGCTCGTTCCATTCCTCTAATCATTGCTAGAATAATTAAATCTAGGTCATGCTCTCCATTATTATTATGCCTCATTGGATTATTACGAATTTCGATGAGTGTAATATTATTTCTTCTATAGGCGCTACTCATAATTTCATACATCGATCTTTCCAGTGCGTACGTCCCTGATCCAAGCTTATCCAATATTGGATGCATGATTTTTTTCAAATACGCTTCCAGAGTCATTTTCTTATTCTGTGAAAGACTTATATAGTCCACAAAATCAAAATAGTCTTTTCGAGGTAATTTTATTCCTTGGTCGTGGGCAATTTGCCAATAGGTCGCTGGACTAGTAGACGCAGAAATATGTGCATGAAGTTCGGCTAGAGGATATGTCGGAAAATTATCCATAGATAATTATAAGTCTAAATCCATTATTTGTCAAAACACGAGTATTGTTTTTCATTTTTTCGTATGCTAGTGTGGAAATATGGTACCTTGTCCCGCCAATGAAATTCAGACAGATTTTGGTTGCTTACCCAATGACCCTATTGGTTTTGCGCAACGTTTTTATGGGATAGGGCTTGGTTTTGTGGCAATGGCAGCACTGGTAGCGCTTATTTTGGGTGGGTACGCTATCCTTACCTCGAAAGGAAACCCTGCTCGGGTGAGTGTTGGGAAAAGTTATATTTTTTATGCCATTAGCGGTCTCCTGCTTGCTATTTTTGGCTTTGTGTTTATCGAAGTCGTGCTTATTGATATCTTGAAAGTACCTGGTTTTAGTTAATCGATCTATGAAAAAATTACTGCCCAATTTTCGTTTTTTTGTTCCGTTTATAGTTATAGCTGTCCTTTTTATTGGAGCTTTATCCTTTTCTTCTCCTGCTTATGCTGTCGATGAGGAGGTAAATCCTCAGCCAACAGGGGCTTATTGGGTCGTTGATCCAGAGGTAACCTTCATTGGAAAAAATGCTGCGAGAGCTGGAAACATGCTTGATTGGACCCTACAAAACTATAACTGGGTTTGTGTGACTGAAACGCAAGCTCCTACAGAAAACCAGGCACGTGTTTGTGATAATAGTGATAATCCACTTGCTCAATTCTGGTCACTCATTGTTATTAGTATTGTTGTGCCTTTACTCTTTTTTGTCATTCTTGCTACAGCGCTTGTCATCATCATTACTCGGGGGCGGAGTCTCACTATTATGCGGTTCATTCCTCGTTTTGTGGCTGTTATTTTGCTTATTGTCTTTTCCTATTCTATTTTACAGTTCTTTTATCAGTTTACTGATCTTATCCAAGGCTTCTTCCTAAAATCAGATGACCAAAGCGACCTCTCTTGTCCACCCAACTGTATCTCTCAAGCAGATTTATTGTATGTGGGATGGGATTATCGAAATTTTGTTGGCCTTAGGCTCTTAGGCGATTACAATGCTGAATCCGCTTTTATCTCTCTTTTATTAACAAAACTTACTGCTCTGACCTATTTTGTCATGGTTGGAATTTTACTCATGCGTAAGATTATTCTTTGGTTCTTTATTATTGTTTCACCAATTTTCCCATTGCTTCTTTTGTATTATCCTACTCGGAACACAGGGAAAATCTGGATTGGTGAATTCTTCCGATGGTTACTCTATGCACCACTGTTTGCTATATTCTTAAAAGGACTCGTCTCTATGTGGCGATGGCAAAGTGATAATGCAGGGGCTGCTGGACAGGGAGGCGGCGGTGTCCCGCTCATCTTTAATAATCCAGGTATCAATCAGGCTGATCAAATCATTTATCCAACAGCGGTCAATATCCTTCTTGGTGGTCCACAGCAGTTGGTAACGCCAACGAACAGTGTGAACCTAACTGAAACATTCGCGCTCTATGTGGTTGCGCTTATTATGTTATGGGTGGTTATTTTATTGCCATGGATCCTCTTGCAGATATTTCTTGATTATGCTGCTAATTTCGCTCCTGGTGATAGTGCCGTCATGAAAACCCTTGTTAATCTAGCAACGGCAAATAGAACTCCTATCACTCCTGGTGGGCAGCCTCCTGCACCAACTCCTCCTGGTGATGCCGGAATTGCCATGAGTATCCCTTTTGCAAAGAAATTTAATATTCCAAAGGGCTTGCAGCCAGCTGGTGAAGCAAAAGAGATTGTCTATGAAACTACCCCTGCGACAATGTCTGCAAGCCAGCCTCGTGTCATGCCTATTTCGCAAGCAAATGCACAAATATTAAATGTAGCAAATCTTTCTCTTCCTTCTATGCGTGATATTGCTAAATATGAAACGGCACTCTTATCAAAGGATGCAAGTCAACGTCAAGAAGTTACACAAGTACGAGAAAAACTTGAACGTATTGCCAATCCTATGGCAGTGACAGCAACAACAGATAGACAACAATATAATCAGCTCCGTGATCGATTACGTAAAGAGACTCAGCAAGGGAATAATATGGCAGCATCTATCTTGAATGCTGCAAGTACAATGTCGCAATCAATGGCAACCAATAGTCAAATTAAAAATGTGCTACAACAGATTGCAAATCCAGCTTCAGTAAATAATATTGTAGATCGAGAGCGGATGACAAAGCTTAATCAAATGCTTTCTAAGGAAAGTAAGGAGAATAACAATGCCCTTGCTTCGTCCATTTTGTCCGTAAATGAAAACACTTCGGCAAAAGAGGTAGAAAAAATCCGAGATACATTGATGCAGGCAAAACAGCAGGAGGTTGCGGTGAGTGTTATGAATACGATTTCAGGGGGACAGAAGCAACAAGTAAGTACAGCTCAAATGCAAACAGTCCTACAACAAATTGCCAATCCAGCCTCTATTACCAATGTTGCTGATCGGGAAAAAATGACTAAGCTTCATGATACCCTTTCTAAGGAAAGTAAAGAGAATAATAATCAGCTTGCAACCTCTATCCTTTCGGTTACCGATAAAACCTCAACAGTAGAGATTGAGAAGATTCAAAATCAGATTATGCAAGCCAAAGAGAACAGTGTTGCATCCTCTGTTTTGTCAACAATTGATTCGTCAGTCAAACAAGTGCAATCAACCGAGCAAGTGCGTAGTGTCCTTCAGCAAATTGCTAATCCAGCAGTGGCAGTCTCTCCTGTTGAAAAAGAGAGACTTACTAAACTTAAAGATTCATTGTCTAAAGCAAGTAAAGAAGGAAATGAGCTTGCAGGATCAATTCTTGGTATGACAGAAAAAACTTCAACTGCAGATATTGAGAAACTTCAAGAGAAAATTCTTCAGGCAAAAGAGAAGGGAGAGCCTATTGCGACCGAGCTTGCTAAGGTTGGAGAAACAGCTGCCCGAGTCTCTCTCCCCTCAGTTAATCGAGTGCAGAACGTTAGCCAACAGGATTACAAGGCCATTAAGGATATGTGGAAAGAGAATTACCAAAACCTTGAAGTACCAGAAGGCATGGCTGGTAATAGAAGTGAATGGATTCGTGATGATATCGCAAAGATAGATGAAATCGTCGGTATGCTTACCGCTGCTGATCCTGATGTCGTTAATCAAGGAATGCAAGAAGTCTCTGACATTCTTCCTTTTCTTCTTGTCGGAGGATTTTCTCAGACAGAAGTTGTCGGATATCTGAAGGCAAAACAAGATGCTGCCAAAGAGATATCCGTTGCACTTGTGCAAGATGAGGAAGAGAAAGTTACCGTCACGACGAGGAAAGCTGAAAATCAAGCAACCATGGCTGCTACTATGGATGAGCCCTCAGCAAGTAACTCAGCTTCAGTTGCAAGCGGTACCGAGGAAGGTGATGAGAGCTTGTTAGCAAGTGGTATAAGCAAAACAACCGTTGTTACTCCTACTATTTCAAATGACATTATGAACATCGTTGATTTAAAGATCCCGAAAATGCGTGATATTGCGCGGTATGAAACTCGTCTACTCTCACGAGATAAAACGCAGCAAGAGGGAGTTGCTAAAGCAAAGGAGATACTTACCCATATTGCAAATCCAATGCAACTAACAGCGAGTCCTGAACGAGAAAAATATGAAGCATTACGAGAACGCTTGGTGCTTGCTGGGCAAAAAGGAGATATCACCGCTGGTGCGATCCTTTCTGCAGCTCAGAATCTGAGTGGAGAAGTTGAAATGCTTGCACTAACACTCGCAGAACTAAAAAACGTACTCGTACAAATTGCTGATCCTACAAAAGTTCCTGTTGAGGCGGAGAGAGACTTCTATACACGGCTACACGAATTCCTTGTCAAAGAAAGCGAGTCGAAGAATGAACTTGCGACACAGGTTCTTGCAGTGAGTGATCAGACCTCCGTTGCCGATATTGAAACATTAAAAGGAAAACTTGCTTCTGAGAAACAACAAGGAAGTCCAATTGCTACACAGGTGGTAAATGTCCTTGATCAAGTAGTTACTCTTAAAGAGTTGCGAAAGGTGTTGGATCATATCAATCATCCCGAAAAACTTTCGTCTGATGCCGACAAAGCATACTTTACCAAATTACACGATGAACTAACAAAGGCAAGTACTGATGGAAATGCTACGGCCACCCAAGTATTGGTGGTAAAAGAAACGGCTCCTGCTCAAGACATACAAAAGCTTTTTGATCAACTGCAAGAAGCAAAGAAAAATAATGATCCTATCGCGGCAAAAGTTCTTGGTAGTATGGGGAGTGCCCTTCTCACCTCGGTAAACACAACACAACAAGTTAATAATGAAGAATACACAGAAGTAAAGAAGATGTGGGAAGAAAACTATCAAAAACTGCTTGTTCCTCAAGGTTATACAGAAGATGATAAGGGAAGAATGGATTGGATAAAAGCCGATATGCAGCAAATGACTGATACGGTTAACTTACTGGTTTCACCCGAGAAAGAAAAGAAAGAAGAAGGGATGAAAAAAGTAACCGATATTCTACCATTCCTGTTGCTGGGCGGCTTCTCTTTCAATGAAATTATTGCTTATTTACAAACAAAACGTGAAGCAGCAGAAACAGTACTCAAAGCAATGACCAACGAGGAAGAACAAAAAATAAGCGTTCCTGCTCAGCAAGGCACAAAAGAGCAAAAAGAAATGAAAAGTGAAGAGTAAAAAGGCCTTGCCCTTTTTCTGAAATTAGTATTTAATAGTACTAGTACTGCCTATGTTTGGAGGAATTTTCAATCAAAAAAAAGGGAAAGATGATCCATCTGCTGATTCAACAGCGGCAGCTCCAGTGGATCAATCTCAACAGCCAGTAGCACCGCCTTCTGCTGCACCTACGGCATCACCTTCACAGGCGCAAACCCCAGTTGTTTCGTCCTCAACAAGTGCAAGCGATCCCACATCTCCGTCCGCTACTGATCCTACTGTAACGAGCGATCCTACCATAGTACCTACAACTGATCCTGCGGCAGTAACTACTCCTGTCTCAACCTCCAATGTGGATACTGGGACTCCCGTTACGTCGGATGTCTCAGCGCTTAGTCACTTAGATCCACGTACTTCACAAGTACTGACACATGCGCAGGAAGAGACAAAAAGGATCAAACAACAGTTTATAGAGCCTGATCAATTGCTTATTGGATTGCTTTACGATCAGCAGATTTACCAGTTACTAGCTGATTTTCAACAAGATGGGGGGGCATTATCAAAAGAAGTACAAGCTGCCGAAAAAATGGGTACGTTTAAAGAACAACCAGTTCTGAGCAAAACTGCTCAAGAAGTTTTTGATCAGGCATATCGCGATGCAAAGATGCGTGGGTCAAATTTTATTTCTCCTGAAGATCTTTTGATTGTGCTTTCTTCTCCCACCTATACGACAGGAGCTTATTTGCAAAAGAAGGGGCTCAAAAAAGAAGCTATTGTTGATAAGCTATCAAAAAATCCAAAAGCAAACTATAGTCACAAGACCATTCTTGAAAAATATGGTCTTGATTTGACAGAAGAGGCTCGAGCCGGACGGCTTGATCCTGTTGCTGGACGCGAAAAGGAAGTCGACCGTATTGTCCACATCCTTCTTCGAAGAACCAAAAATAACCCAATCATTATTGGTGAGACGGGTGTTGGAAAGACTGCTATTGTTGAAGGGCTCGCTCAAATGATTGTAAATGGGAAAATACCAAAAGATTTGCAAGACAAACGAATTTTTCAACTTGATGTAGCTTCCCTTGTTGCTGGCGCAAGTCACCGGGGAGAGTTTGAAGAAAGACTTCGAGGAGTAATTAACGAAGTGCTTGGTGCAAATAATAAAATCGTTCTCTTCATTGATGAAATTCATACCTTGATGGGTGCTGGTGGTGACGAAGGTATGAGTGCTGCCAATATCATCAAGCCACATCTGGCTCGTGGACATTTTCAATTAATTGGAGCGACCACGACGACTGAGTATCGTAAAAATTTTGAAAAAGATAAAGCTTTTGAGCGACGCTTCCAGCCAGTAACTGCTGAAGAACCAAGTGAAGAAAATGCCGTTGAGATGCTCAAAGTTATCCGTCCTAAATATGAGAAATTCCATCATGTAACCATCCCTGACGATGCGCTTAAGGAATGTGTCAAGCTTTCTAAGAAATATATCGGTGAGCGATATCTCCCTGACAAAGCGGTCGATTTACTTGATGAAGCCTCTTCTGAAGTCAAATTGCAAATGGATGGAGGGAAACGTGGTGATAATCAAATCAAAAAGTCAGATATCGAAAAAGTGGTGAGTGCATGGACAGGTATCCCGATTACCAAACTTACTGAAGATGAAAGTGAAAAATTGCTCAAACTTGAGGACCGTATTCACCAACGATTGATTGATCAAGAAGAAGCGGTAAGTGCCGTCTCTGAAGCTGTCAGACGTGGTCGAATTGGTCTTGCTTCTGGTAAGCGGCCAATTGCTTCGTTTATCTTCCTTGGACCTACTGGTGTTGGTAAAACAGAACTTGCCAAGACCTTAGCTGAATTACTTTTTGGACGTGATGATGCGATGGCTCGGCTTGATATGTCTGAGTACATGGAAAAACACGAAGTCGCCAAACTTATTGGTGCTCCTCCCGGATATGTCGGTTATGAAGAAGGTGGGGTACTGACTGAAGCTGTCCGAAAGAAACCCTATTCAATTGTGCTTATGGACGAAATCGAAAAAGCACATCCTGATGTCTTCAATATCCTCTTGCAACTTCTTGAGGATGGTCGATTGACAGATAACAAAGGGAATACTATTTCCTTCAAAAATACCATTGTGATTTGTACTTCCAACATTGGAAGTTCACTCATTCAGCAACAACTCAGTGCAATTGATGCACAAGCAAAGCCAACAGCAGAACAGCTCAACAAACAGTTTACGGATCTACAAAAAATCGTAAAAGAAGAGCTGACGAAGTTCCTTCGTCCTGAGGTGCTGAATCGTTTTGATGAGGTAGTTATCTTTAAGCCACTTCGACCAGAGCATATGGCAGGCATTGTCCGTCTCGAAATTGCAAAGACAGCAAAGCTTTTAAAAGAAGAAGGGTATACTCTCCAGATTACCGAAAAAGCAGTGGCACAGCTTGCTAAGGATGGCTATGATCCTGTCTATGGGGCACGTCCACTTCGCCGTCTGATTCAAACTGCCATAGAGAATCCAATTGCGCTTGCTATTATTGGGAAGAAATTTGTTGTTGGAGATACGATCGTTATCGATTACAGTACTGATACCAACGAGTTTGTTTTCGTCAAAGATACTTCTTCAGAGACGGCAATTGTACTAACTGATGAACAATTCAAAGAAGTCCTTCAAAAAGTTGCCCAGCCTGAAAGTATTACGGATGCAGAAGAAAAAATGAAATTTAGTGCACTCCATGATAAATGTGTTCAAGCAAGTACTGGAGGCAACGGGACAGCTACAGCAATTTTGTCAGTAAATTCAACCTCTTCAACCACTGAGATTCAAAAGATTCGTAAAGATCTTGAAGATGCAAAGAAGAAAGGGGATGCTTTTGCGATTGAATTGTTGGATTTGGCAAATAGTGTTGCAAAGCAAATCCAAACAGCGACAACCTTTAAGAAAGTGTTGTTACAGATTATTAATCCAGCTACCGTTACCTCTCCGGTAGAAAAAGAAAAGTTTGTTGCACTTCATGAGCGACTGCTTGCCGAACAGCAACAGCAAAATCAACTTGCAGTGAGCATCATGGCGGTAAATGATGCCACTCCACCACAGATAATTGAGACACTGATGCATGATTTGGAGCAAGCAAAAAATCAGGGGAGTGAATTCGCGACAGATGTGCTTGCAGCTGTCAATGCAATGGTAGCGGACTCAGCTCAGTCAAAAACAGCCAATCCTGGTTCTCAATACAAAAAAATCTTTAGGCAACTAAGTAATCCACTCTATCTGGCCTCTCCTGAGAATAAAGCGAAGTTTAGCCAGCTTAATGAGAAAATTACGGAAGCCAGCAAACAAAATCATCAACTTGCAGCTGCAATATTGGCCATTACTGATATTACTTCAGATGCAGATATTCAAGATGTATATAACAAACTAGAATTGGCAAAGAAAAACGGAGATCCATTGGCAATAGAAATCCTTACAGCAGTTGCGGAGGAACTAAAGAATGCTGATGTCAATGATCTTCGCCAAACACTGAACCTGTTGATTAATCCGATAGCAGCAGCATCAGAGGCAGAAAGAACACAATACACGGACTTGCAGGCAAAGATATCCCATGAAGCCGAAAATAGCAATAAGCTTGCGGCTATGGTGCTTGCTATAACCGAGGCTACGACCAATGAAGAGCTTACACAGCTTAAACAACAATTGGAGCAAGCAAAAATACAGAATGATATGGTAGGGTTGCTCATCCTTGATGCAGTTGCAGGTACATTTGGGAGGACAGAGGCTCCAGCGGTTGCTGCCCCGATTGCTCCCGCTTCGGTAAACCCAGCACCTTTTGAGCAAATTGCTCAGCAACCAGCAATGGTGAACCCAATTATTCAAATTCCTACTGTTGTGACGGTTGACTCATTGGCGGCATCTGGGACAGTCCCACAGATGCCAGCCATGCCAGAGCAGCCAACAACGCCAGTGTTCCAACCACCGGTTGCTACTCCATTTCAACAACCACAGCAAGCAGCTCCTGCTGTTACTCCCGTTGACATCAACGGAGCAGCATTACAGCCGCAGCAATAGTCTATGGCTTGACAGACGCAGACGGTTCTCGTAGGCTTAAGATATGTCAGAACATTCAGTGCTTCCTCCAGAGGCTCTTCCGGAGCAGCTTCGTAAAAAAACAAACCTGCATATCCCCATAATACTTATTACCTTTTTTATCCTGCTTGGTGTATTTTTTTATTTTTCTTATTTTACAAACAATACTTCCCCCTTAAGTCCTTCTCCGACAATTGGTCCTTCCGAAATGCCTGACCAAAATGCAGTAGTCAATATTGTTCCATCATCAACTAAAGAAAATACCGCTATCGCGGGACAACTTGTCATTCGGGTAAAGGAGAGTGTTACTGAAGCGCAATTGACTGATTTGCTGACAAGATACAATGCCAAGATTGAGAAAAAAATTCCAGCCCTCTCCACCTATGTCATTTCCGTTCCAGAAGAACAAGAGACAATGCTTGAGGATGCACTTCTTGCGTCGGAATTACTTGCTTATGTAGAGCAAAATTATCGACAACAGATTCAGATGATCCCCAATGATACCTATTTTAGAAATCAATGGGGGTTACTGAATACTGCCCAAACAATAAAGGGGAAAAGTGGTCTCGCTCATGCCGATGTCCAAATTACTGCTGCTTGGGATGTGAGTCAAGGAGAGGGGATTAAGATTGCTGTACTTGATACGGGCATTGATCTGACGCACCCAGACATTGCCTCACAAGTGATTGCTCAGAAGAATTTTATTACCAATACGGTTGACGATAAATATGGTCATGGGACACATGTCGCAGGGGTTATTGCTGCTAAGACAAATAACGAGCGAGGTATTGCCGGCGCTTGTCCTCGTTGTCAATTACTGATTGCAAAGACAGTCGGAGACGATGGCATGAGTGATACGGCAGTCGTTGCGGAAGGTATTATTTGGGCTGTCGATAATGGTGCACATATTATTAACATTAGCCTTGGTGGTAATGATTTTACCCAAGTACAGTCCGATGCAGTAGCCTATGCTTGGGAAAAGGGATCGCTCGTTGTTGCTGCGGTGGGTAATCAGGGAAATACTACCAAATTTTATCCGGGAGCATTAACCAATGTTATGTCTGTTGCTGCAACCAATAATCTTGATCAAAAAGCAATTTTTTCCAATCATGGTTCATGGGTTCAAATATCCGCACCTGGAGAAAATAGTTATTCGACTTTCCCCACGCACGCCTTTGGTATGCAAAATGTTTTGTCTCTTCAAACAAACTATGATTATCTTTCCGGGACATCAATGGCCGCACCTCTTGTAAGTGGCATTGCTGCATTGGTATGGGATTCCGCTTATGGTGGATCCAATACCCACGTTGTGCAGCGGTTATACGCGACGGCTGATCACATTGAAGGAACAGGAACGTTTTGGCAAGCAGGACGGATAAACGCCGCAAAAGCAGTAGGCTACAGTGATCCATCTCCTTCAACAACAGAAGCCTCAGCAACTCCTACGAGTTTTATGTATTGCCTTGGGGGATGTCTAACGCTTACTACCCATCCTCCATCCTTAACCCCCACAGCTCCAATAGAAGATGCTTCACTTTCACCTGTCGTGTCTCTCCAAACAGTATCTCCTTCAGATGTTATGACGGTCATTCCTTCTGATCATCCCAACAAAACTATGCAATCAGATGGGCAAGAAAGTCAAAAAGGATTAGTCTATAAACTTTTGTCGCTTATTCTATCGTTTTTACAGAAGCTATTTTCTCTGCTTGGATACTAGTACTGGTTCGTTAGGTTGTATTTTGCACCCATACTTTTTATACTAAGAACAACACGCTGCCCTATGAAACAATATACTTTTCTTCCTTTTCATTTTTTACATTTTTGGTATGTAGAAGCTCCTGTTGGATTGTTTGTCTTTTTGCGGTCAGTGAATGATGCGTTTTTACGAATATTTTCTTTACCGCTCTTTATTAAAACGTTTTTCAAACCTTTGAAAAATGAATATCGTGAAGGCCTCGTAGGTTTCTCAAGAGCCATGGGAATTACCCTCAAAACAATGCTTATTCCAATTGAAGTTGTTCTGTTCTTGATGCTCCTTACTTTTGAAGCAATTATCTTTGTCAGCTTTCTTGCCTTTCCTATTTTGACACTAGCGTTATTATTTTTATAACAATGATGGTTCTTTACTCAAAATTATATAAATGGTACAGAAATGCTTTGCTTCGGAGTATCCGATTACTTATCTTTTTCTTGTTAGTCTACATTCTTTATTATAATCTAACCAATGGTCTCTCTCCTGTTCTCCCACAATTCTTCTTTAATATTTTTGTCATGATTGAACTGTTTTTCCATTATAAAGTGAGCAGGGTTTTACCAGCAATTCCTGTGGAAAAAAACGATGGTAAAAAAATCTATGATTCATTTACGTTACAAGCAGTTGATGGCTTTGCTACAGGTCAGACAACAACCCAGATTCTTCAGAAGCTTATTAAATATCCGCAAATAAAAGCAATTATGCAGAAAACGACAATTACGCATACAGATCTGCCTTTGGAACCGTTAAAAAGTGAGACATTAGCACAAAGTGCTTTTGATACAGCAAAAACATTTCGTGGTAACTATGTAACAACGATTGATATTTTCCTTGCGTATCTGCTTATGATTGAAAAAGATACCAAGCTATTATTTGCCAAGCAGTTAAAAACCCAGGATTTGGTGAGTATTGTTACTTGGGCACGCGTAGCTTTCCCTCAAGAAGAAAATCCGAAGAAAATACAAATACATATTGAAGGGGGAGGGTTTGGTGACGCATTAGTTGATGGCTGGACTCCCGAAACCCAAAAATATACAGCAGACTTTACCTCGCTCGCAACTCGTGGAGAACCGTTTATCAAAGGGCGTGAGGCTGAATTCAAAACGATGCTTGAGAGTATTCTCAGACTTGAAAGTAATAATGTACTGCTTGTTGGCGAAAGTGGCGTCGGAAAAGAACATCTGATTCGAGCTTTGGCGTATCATAGTTTTGAGGGTAATCTTGGTGGTGGCCTCAATTATAAGAAGTTTTATCAACTGCTTGTCGGTGCGCTCACTGCTGGAGCTTCCACCAGGAGTGATTTGGAAGTACGTCTACAGGCTATTATTGGCGAGCTTTCACATGCCAGTGATGTGGTGCTTTATATTCCAGAATTTCAAAATATCGTCGGCGCAACTTCCTATAATCTTGATCTTTCAGGGGCTATTCTCCCTTACCTCCAGTCGGGCAATATGCCAATTATTGCAACCATGACAACTGGTAGCTATAAGGCCTATATGGATAGGAATCCTTTAAAGGAAGCCTTTACCATTATACCGATGAAGGAGCCTGACAAAGAAGCAACAATGCAGATGGTACTTGCTGAAGCAAGTGTCATTGAAAAAAAATACAAAGTAATCCTTAGTTATCGGGCAATTGTTGCATCGGTTGAGCTTGCCGATCGATTCCTACAGGATCAAGTGCTTCCGGGAAGTGCAATTGCACTCCTTGGCACAGTGGCAAATACGGTCTCGCTCTCTGACAATGCAGATACTTTCGAAAAAACGCACCATAAAATCGTACTTGAGAAAGATGTTATTACAAAAGTTGAACAAACAGTCCATGTAGCCATAGCCGCACCCTCTCAATCAGAAATTAATACCCTTCTGCATCTTGAAGAAAAGATTCATGAACGGCTTATTGATCAAGAGTATGCAGTAACCGCTATTGCTGAAGCAATGCGTCGTATACGCTCTGGTGTCATGACCTCAGAGCGGCCAATATCGTTCCTTTTTCTGGGGCCAACTGGTGTAGGAAAGACAGAAACAGCCAAAGCGCTTGCAAGTTACTACTTTGGTGGAGAGAAAAACATGATTCGTTTTGATATGAGTGAGTATACTGATGAAGCAGGCTTGCTAAGGCTTCTCGGTTCACCTCCTGGTAAAGGAAGCGAACGAGGCCTGTTAACAGAGCAAATACGTGATAATCCCGCCTCACTTATCTTGCTTGATGAGTTTGAGAAAGCACATCCGGCAATTCATAACCTCTTTTTACAGATACTTGATGATGGCCGTTTGACTGACAACAAAGGTGAGACAGTATCTTTTCGTAACGCTATTATTATTGCCACTTCCAACGCTGGCTCAGAATTTATCCGTGAGGAGTTAAGTCACGGCACGACTTTTAATAAGGCTTTTCATCAGAAATTAGTACAGTATTTACAAACAAAAGGGATTTTCAAACCTGAGCTTCTCAATCGGTTTGATGATGTGGTTACCTTTAAACCACTTGGTCCCGAGCAAATAACAAAAGTCGTTCATTTGATGCTGAATGAACTGATAAAGCATTTGGCAGAGCAAGATGTTGCGGTCACTTTTGATGAGGCGGTTATTGAAAAGATAGTTTCCGAAGGATTTGATAAGGATTTTGGTGCGAGACCACTTCGGCGGTATATTCAGGACAATATCGAGGATCTTCTTGCGCAACATACACTAACCAAGGATATTACTCGTGGAAAGAAAGTTAATTTCTTTTTGAATGGGACAGGTGCTTTGGATATCTCTGTGGAGTAGATTATAAAGAAATCCTAAAGAGGCTGTTAAGAGTACCCTATTCGTAGCTTCGACTCAGTACGTTTATTTTCCTCTATAAATTTTTGTGCAGTTTTTTCAGCTTTTTTCACAAGCTTAATAACTTCCTCATATTTTTCTTTTGTATCTTGTTGCATTTTAGTTTTCATCTTATTTATATCTTACAAGCACCTCTTTCTTCAGTCAATGCTCCAGTTGTACTTAGTATGTAAGAATTTCTTAAATTCTTCTAAGCCCCATGCTCCAGAAATTTGTACATTAGTCTTTATTGCCGTAGTAATTTTATCAAGCTGTTCTGATGTCATCTGATCATGACGAGAAAGGAGCTCTATAATAGTGTTTGTTATTTCGAAAGAAGTGCTTCGACAAAAGGCATAAAGGAGCGAGTCAATTGCCTTACTTCGATATACTTCATTTTTTAAACACACCTGAGCGATCGCTAGAACAAGTTCTTTACTGTTGTCCTTGGGAAAATAATTTGATGGATATTCCTTATATTGTAAAGCATGATATTTGTTAATAAAGCCATAAGGGTTGAGATCTTGTAGCTTTATGGGAAAAATTTTCTTTTTCATACCTACTGCGACTCCTGTTTCTTGATCAGTAAAGTCAGAGGTTTTGAATTTATCAGAAAGTAGCGGAATAAAGAGATCGGTACTCTCAATTGCTTTTAATATTTCTTCCTCAAAAATAGACGATGGCGGAATATCGTCGTGTGCAATAAAAGTTTCATAGCCACAATAATTGTTAAGGTAGTATTTAAACCTTCCTCCAATAATTTTTTGCTTAGACGAGTAACTGATAAAGACCTTAATGCGGTTCATAAAACAAATTTATATTATTCTACTAAAAAGAGAAAGTATTTACTATATCTTTTATAACAAACCCTTAAGATGCACTGCTTGAAGGTTTTCCCTCATTCTGGTATACTTACCCATATGCCAGCGATACAACGTAGTGAATTTGCATTAGCTCTAAATCAAGTCGCTTCAGAAAGAGGAGTTGACGTCAAAGTCGTTCTTGAAACAGTCAAGAACGCTATCCTTGCCGCATACCGTAAAGATCACCCGGAAGCTGACCTTGAAACCTTCACCGCAGAACTTGACCCAAATACTGGTGAAGCACATATCCTCCAAGAAGATAAAGATGTTACACCACCAGGATTTGGTAGAATCGCTGCTCAAACAGCAAAGCAAGTTATTCTTCAGAAAATTCGTGAGAAAGAAAAAGAAGCAATTTTCTCAGATTACAAAGTGAAAATCGGTACACTCGTCAATGGGATGGTGCTTCGGTTTGCCGGACCCAATATTATTGTCGATTTAGGCAAAGCTGAGGCAATCATGCCAGTCTCTGAGCAAATCCAAAATGAGAAATATCATCTCAATCAACGACTCGTTTTTTACCTTGTTGATATCCGTCAGGGAACAAAAGGGGACGAGATTATCGTTTCTCGAGCTGCAAATGGACTGCTTGAAGAGTTATTTAGAAGAGAAGTCCCTGAAGTTGCTCAAGGAAGTGTTGAGATCAAAGATGTTGTTCGTGAACCAGGTAATCGTTCAAAGGTAGCTGTCTATTCAGCACAGCCTGGTATTGATCCAGTTGGTTCTTGTGTCGGCCAGAAGGGTGTCCGAGTACAGGCAATTATCCAGGAATTGGGTGGACTTGAAAAAATTGATATTATTCAATGGTCAGAAGATAGTAAAACCTATATCGTTCAGGCTCTCTCTCCTGCCAAAAACGTTCGTGTTGAGCTTGATGAAGCTGAAAAGATTGCACACGTTTTTGTCCCTCAAGAAGAGCTTTCTTTGGCTATTGGTAAGGATGGACAAAATGTAAGACTTGCTTACAAATTAACGAAATACCGAATTGAGATTGAAGGGAAAGCTGCAGAAGGAGAGCAAGCATCAGTAGAAGATTCAGAACCTGTTAAGGAAGAAAAAGCATAAATCTTCTGAATTCTCAATTAGGTATGGAAAAACAGATGCAAAGCATAGTATGGATGAAAAAAATACGTCACACTCAGTCTATCCTCCTGTCGTAGCCGTTCTCGGCCATGTTGACCATGGTAAAACTACCCTCCTTGATGCCATCCGCCAAACGTCTCTGGCTACACGTGAGAAAGGTGGTATTACGCAGACTATTGGTGCTTCTTCAATCGAAATCGAACATGAAGGCAAACATCGAAATATTACCTTTATTGACACACCAGGTCATGAAGCTTTTACCAAGATGCGTGGTCGAGGCGCACAAGTTGCCGATATTGCCCTGCTGATTCTTTCTGCTACTGATGGGGTTAAGCCACAAACGAGAGAAAGTATCGAAGTCCTTAGAGCTACCAAAACCCCTTTTATTGTTGTTATTACCAAGATCGATTTACCAACTGCTAATCCTGAGAAAGCGAAACAATCGCTTCTTGCTGAGCAAGTATCACTCGAAGGTTATGGAGGCGATATTCCGACCATTGCTGTTTCAGCAAAGACCAACCAAAATATTCAAGAACTGTTAGATTTGATTTTACTCTATTTTGATATGCACAAGTCTCCAGAATATACAAAGGAAGTATCCTCTGAGGCTCCTCTTCAGGCTATTGTGATTGAATCACGTCTCGATAATCGAGCAGGGCCAAAAGCAACCATTGTTATCAAAAACGGTACCATTACCGTTCGCAGCGAATTCCAGGTAGCCTCGGATATCTTTAAGGTACGGGCACTTGTCTCGCCAACTGGTAACCAGGTACAGCAAGCAACCGTTGGAGAAGCAGTCGAAGTTATTGGCTTACAAAAAGTACCTGAAGTTGGTGCTGTTGTTCGTCAAAAACAATCCACTCGCGAAGAAAAAGAGACGCCATCTGCTCCATTGCAACGAGAGTTAGTGTACCGCCAAATAGAAAAAGAAAAGACAGGGATTTCTGTTATTTTAATAGCAGATACCCAGGGTTCTCTTGAAGCTATTATTCAAGCATTTCCAGAAGAAATTAGCGTTATATCCAAAAAAACAGGAGAGGTCACTGAAGCTGACGTGCTTCTTGCAAAATCAACCGGAAGCATCATCTTAAGCTTCAACACCAAACTGAGACCTGACGTTGTACGGCTTGCCTACACAGAGAAAGTTTTATTAAGAAACTACGAGATTATTTATGAACTCCTTGATGAGCTTTCTGATGCACTTGAAGGAAAGCTATTGTCACAAATGGAACAGGTTTTTGGAAAAGCAACTATTTTGGCAAAATTTCCCTTTGAAAAGACCTATGCCTTTGGGATATCAGTTATAGAGGGAAGAATTGCTCGAAGTGACAAGGTTCGAATTATGCGTGGAGAGACAGTTGTCGGTGAAACTACCCTCCAATCGTTGCGTATTAATAAAAATCCCACGTCAAAAGTAGAAAAAGGCCATGAAGCCGGTCTTGTCTTTACTGCACCACTTGACATTTTAGTAGGCGATATGCTAATATCCCATAGTTAGTAATCTCTACTAATAAAAACTATGGATAGTAATGTACTACAAAAGATAAAAGAAGCACTTAGTACCAGTACTAGTATTGGTATTGCAGTGGGGCCACATCCATCTTTGGATGATATGGCAGCAGCGCTCTCTTTCTATCTGCTTCTTAAAAATGCAAATAAACAGGTATCTATTGCTTCTGCAACAAGTCCCATAGTAGAAGTTTCCGGGTTAGTGGGTATAAATCATGTCCAGGAAAAACTTGGAGGTGGCGAAGCTGGTGATCTCGTTGTTTCTTTCCCTTATCGTGATGGCGAAATCGAAAAAGTTTCCTATACACTTGATGAACAAAAAGGACTTCTGAATATTATTGTCAAAGCTGGAGAATTAGGGCTTTCTTTTGAAGAGAAAGACGTGCAATATGTTAAAGGAAGTGGATCTATTGATCTGCTCATTGTTGTTGGCACGCCTTCGCTTGCTGATCTTTCCAGCGTTATCGATGCACAAAAATTGCAAGACATTAAGATTGTCAATATTGATGTGAAGCAACACAATCAAAGATTTGGAGACGTCGTGATGGTTGCCACAAACAGATCTTCTGTTAGTGAACACATGGCAGATATTCTGTTGTCACTTGGTTTTCAGTTTGATCAGGACTCAGCACAAAATCTTTTTAATGGTATTAGTTCTGCGACAAAGGGTTTCCAAGATCCATCAACGAGTGCACTAGCTTTTGAAATTGTCTCCATCCTTATGAAAAGAGGAGCAAAACGGATAGCAACTCCAGTATCGACTATGCAGCCATCAGCAAATCCTTTTGGAACATTGCCCCAGCAACCACCAGTACCTATGCAAGTACCACAGCCAACACAACCCATGCCCCAGCCTCCACTAACGAGTAGCGATGTTCCCTCTCCTGAAGATCGTCCACCAGTTGATTGGTTGTCTCCAAAAGTGTACAAAGGCTCTTCAAATTTTGAAGGGTAAGAAACCTTGCCAAATTGGGTTTTTGGTACTACAATGAGTATGAAGATGAGATCAGCCGGAAACAATCAAGAACAATTATCAAAAAATGAAGTCATACCGCAACTCTTTTCTTTGTTGCAAGAGATTGATAAAAATCTTCTTTTACTCAGAAAAACGAGAAAACAGATGAGACAAAAGCATCCAAAACTGTTCTCTGCCTAGCCCGCTCCTACTTATTATGAACACAACCGAACAAGAACTCTTGCGTAAGCTGCTTGAAACGCTTAGTGCTTGGAATAAAGATTTACAGCAAGTACGAAATGACTACAAGCAAAGTATCATCGTTATTGATAAGGCACGTCTTGCTTTGGAAAATCAAGCAAAATCCCGTTGGCAGATTGGTTTATCGTATGCTCCGTGGATAATACTGCTGTTGGTTCTGATAGTTATTATTGTTGCGATCTTTACGTTCCGCTGCGGAACCATCTCTTTTCAAGATATACGCTATGTCATTCCTTGCACGTCAGGAAAATAAATGTTATAATACACACTATGCCGCTATCAACAGTGCAAAAACAAGATATTATTAAGCAATACCAGACCGCAGAGGGTGATACCGGAAGCCCTGAAGTACAGATTGCTCTTTTGAGTAACAGAATTGCAAGACTTGCAGAACATTTGAAAGAACATATCCATGACGTACACAGCCGACGTGGTTTACTCTCAATGATTGCAAAACGTCGAAGACTTATTAACTTCTTAAAGAAAGTTGACGAAGGTCGTACGAAGACTATTTTACAAAAGATTGGACTTAAAGACTAAGAACAGGTATAATACAAAAGTTAGCATACTTCAGAGATCGTTGAAGACAGATAATCTACGCATTTGAAGAAGAAGGAAAAGAAAGAAAAAAGAATTACATGAATAAAAAAGTTTCAGTTTCGTTAGAATTCGCAGGAAAAACACTCACACTCGAGACAGGCCATCTTGCACCACAAGCAACAGCAGCAATCGTAGCTCGCCTTGGTGATACCGTTGTGCTTGCAACTGTCGTTGAAGGTAAACTCCGTCCTGACATGGACTATTTCCCACTCAGTGTTGAATACGGAGAACGTCTCTATGCTGGTGGAAAGATCAAAGGAAGTCGTTGGGTAAAAAGAGAAGGCCGTCCTTCTGATGAAGCAGTTCTCAGTGGTCGGTTAATTGATCGTTCTATTCGTCCGCTTTTCCCTAAAGAATACAAAAAAGAAGTACAAGTAATTGTTACTGTGCTTTCAGTAGATGCTGAGAACGATGCTGATATCCTGGCACTCAATGCAGTGTCTGCAGCGCTCAGTATGTCTCGTATCCCTTGGAAAGGTCCAATTGGTGCCATCCGTATGGGACTCGTCAAGAACGAAGAAGGTAAATACGACTACTTATTTAACCCTACGATTACTGATCAGGAAACCTCAGAACTTGATATTGTTGTCTCACAAACCAAAGAAAAAACACACATGATTGAAGCTGGTGCGTTGCAAGTATCTGAAGCTCACATGGCTGAAGCAGTTGCTTTTGCTCATGAAGAGACTAGCAAGATGATTGCTTCAATAGAAGAATTGGTCTCAAAAGTAGGTCAACCAAAATCAGAAGTCATCCCAAATGCAGCTATGGCAGCTATGGTTGCTCTGATTGATAAAGGGTATCAAAAAGAAATCCTTGAACTCGCAAAAGAGCGAGCACAAAAAGAAACCAGCGGCGATGGAACCGATAAACTGGTTGATATGATTTTTGATCAAGAAAAAGCCAAAGATGCAAGTGCAGAGTTTGATAAGAAAATTATTTTACAGGCACTTGAGACAGTCATGTTTAAGATTATTCGTCGAAATGTGGTTGAAAAACAACAGCGTATGGATGGCCGAAAGCTTGATGAAATTCGAGAACTCGGTATCGAAACAGGTGTGCTTCCAAGAACGCATGGCTCAGCACTCTTCCAAAGAGGCTTAACACAAGCGCTTACTATTGCAACACTTGGTTCACCTCGTCTTGAGCAGGTTATTGAATCTGCAGAAGGTGAAGAAATAAAGCGATTTATTCATCATTACTCAGGACTTCCATACTCTTTTGGTCAAACAGGCCGAGTTATGGGTGCATCACGTCGAGAAATCGGTCACGGTGCACTTGCAGAACGTGCACTCAAAGCGGTTATCCCATCACAAAAAGAATTCCCATACACGATTCGTTTGGTTTCTGAAGTACTTTCGCAAAATGGTTCTAGCTCTATGGCTTCAACGTGTGGCTCAACACTTGCACTTATGGATGCTGGTGTCCCAATCACCAAACCAGTTGCCGGTATTTCTGTTGGTATGATGTCTGATGGAGATAAGTATGAATTATTGACGGATATTATCGGTATTGAAGACTTCTCAGGAGATATGGACTTCAAAGTTGCTGGAACAGAAACTGGTATTACTGCAATTCAACTTGATGTGAAGATTCTTGGTCTGACCGATCAGCAAGTTGTTGAGATTTTGGCAAGAGCACGCAGTGCACGTATGCAGATTCTTGAGAAGATGCTCGCAATTATCCCTCAACCACGAACAAGTGTTTCAGAATATGCACCAAAGATTGAACTTATCCAAGTTCCTGTCGACAAAATTGGTGAAGTTATTGGTCCTGGAGGCAAAAACATTCGACTTATCATTGCACAGACTGGTGCACAGGTTGATGTTGAAGATGATGGAACCGTTGCTGTCTCAGGTCTTTCTGAAGATGCCGTCAAAAAAGCAGTTGATTGGATTAGTGGCATGACTCGAGATGTTGTTCCTGGTGAAGTATTTGAAGGTCCTGTAAAGAAATTATTGCCTTTTGGAGCATTTATTGAATATCTTCCAGGTCGTGAAGGTATGGTTCATGTTTCAAAGATGCGTCATGGATTTGTTAATGATCCATCTGAGGTAGTCTCTGTTGGTGATATTGTAAAGGTTCGCGTTGAAGAAAAAGACCAACAAGGAAGAATTAATCTTTCTATGCTCTTTGGTGATGCACCTGAACAGCCACAAGGTGAAGGTGGTTCAGCTCCACAAGGAGGACAAGGCGGCGGCTATCGTTCAGATCGTCCACAACGTTCTTTTGGTGGTGGCAACAGGTCCGGCGGAGGATCATCACGCTTCTCTCGAGACAATAACCGAGGACCACGGAACTTTTCTTCAGATAGACAACAGCCTGCAGAGGCTGGAAATGAACATCCACTTGCACGTCAGCTTCGCCGAGAAAGCCGTGAAGAGCGCGATGCAAAATTCCCTCCACGAAAGAGATTCAGTAGATAAGTTCCTACTCTAGCCTAAATTTCTCCCTATTTTTAATTTCTCCAATAATTTTTTCAATCATATTCAGATACGCATACTCAGGTAAAATAAATTATCGTAATTTGACAGTCATAGGCTGGCCTGTGCTATGATGGCTGTATGAAAATAGCCTTTTTTGAAGTAGAAACATGGGAACAAATATACCTTCAGAAAAAGTTGGCTGACCATACCCTTATCTTTCATCCAGAGCCTCTTACCAAAGAAAATGCTTCTCAATTTGCGGATGTAGACATCGTTTCTATCTTTATTACTTCCCATCCCACCAAAGAAGTACTTGATAAAATGCCCAATCTCAAACTTATTTCGACCCGTTCAACAGGATATGATCATATCGATGTCCCTTTTTGTCGGAAGAAACGAGTAGTTGTCTGTTATGTTCCACACTATGGCACCCATACCGTTGCCGAACATACCTTTGCACTTATTCTGGGTCTTACTCGCAAGATTTATGCTTCGTTGCAACGAACCAAACAAGGCCAATTTGATCATCACGAATTAACGGGAATGGATATCTCCGGGAAGACACTCGGTATTTTAGGACTTGGAGATATCGGTATAGCAGTTTCAAAGATTGCCAAAGGGTTTGGGATGAAGGTCGTTGCCTATGCGCGTCACCCGGATGAAAAATTGGCAAGAAAATATGGCATTACCTTTCTTACCGTTAACCAACTTCTTGGTGCATCAGATATCGTAAGTATCCACCTACCGTATACCAAACAAACCCAACATCTCATTAATAAACGAAATATTAAACGATTCAAAAAGGGAAGCTTGTTGATCAATACGGCACGCGGAGGAATTGTTGAGACAGAAGCTATTTTGTTTGGTCTTGAAAAAGGGATCCTGGGAGGAGCTGGACTTGATGTGCTTGAACAAGAAGGGATTATTGAAGAAGAACGCGAGATTTTGACAGAGCGTTTCCAAAAACGTCCTGATTTTGAAACCTTGTACTATAATCATCTCTTGATGAACAATGAGAATGTCATTGTGACGCCACATAATGCTTTTAATAGTCGTGAAGCACTCCAGATGATTCTTGATGTGACGGTTCAAAATATCCTCGACTTTGCCGAGCAAAAGCCACAGAATATGGTTGCCTGATCAGTTTTATATGTTCTTTTTTCTCAAAATATTTTTGATAACCGTTTTCCTTGGCGGCATTGGCTTTTTTGTCTTTTCTTCAGGTATTCCTTCAATTCCTACGGTTGATCTTGCATCCTTGCTTCCTGCTGCTGAAGAAACTGAAGAAGAAGAGGAAAAAGTAGTAAAAGGTGCAGAAACAAAGCGTGCAGAAAAGATCAATGAACAAATTGTCAAAGATCTTGGCAAAAATGCAGAAGTTGTCAAAGAAGACATTCTTGATACAAAGATTTCTGATATACTTGGAGCAATTATGCGGCTGCAAAAAGTTCCTCAGGATATAGAAGTAGGAAAGGAATTTGTGACAGATCAGGTGAATGGAGTACTAGAAACGACAAAATAATCTATGGAAAATCTTAAAGAACGTATTAATAAATTGGTAACGACGGTAAACATCCCGGAGAAGCAAAAACGAATTCTTGAGCTGGAAAAAGAAAGTATGCATGCCGACTTCTGGCAGGATCATCAGACTGCTGGGAAGAAAATGAAAGAGTTAACGACGCTCCAGAAAGAGATTGAAGAAATAGAACTCCTGCAAATGTGGCAGGAAGAAGGTGAGACTGCTGAAGCAGAAAAATTACTTAAAAAGCTAGAAGCGCTTCTCTTCTTTTCGGGATCATACGATAAATCCAATGCTATTCTTGGTATTCACTCCGGTCAAGGAGGAACGGAAGCTATGGATTGGACAGAGATGCTTTTTCGTATGTATACCAGGTATTGCGAACGAAAAGGATGGTCGTATGAAATTCTTGATCAAACACCAGGAGAGGAGGCAGGTCTCAAAAGTATTACGATCGCGATCACGGGTATGTATGCGTATGGACACTTAAAACATGAAGCGGGGACACATCGACTAGTGAGATTGTCTCCTTTTAATTCGGACAGTTTGCGCCAAACATCATTTGCACTTGTTGAGATAATGCCTGAGGTTCCTGATGATGATACGGAACTTCTCAAAGAAGACGATATCGAATTTGATGCTTTTCGTAGTGGTGGGCATGGTGGGCAAAACGTCAATAAAGTATCAACCGCAGTGCGGCTAAAGCATAAACCAACGGGTCTTGTGGTGACAGCTCAAGTAGAACGTTCTCAAAGCCAAAATCGTGAGTTTGCCATGAAATTGCTTCGGGCCAAGTTATGGGTAATTCGTGAAGAAGAACGCAAGAAGCAAGAAGCAGCCCTTAAAGGTGGGTACAAAACGCCTGGTTGGGGGAATCAGATCCGCTCATATGTCCTCCATCCGTATAAAATGGTGAAAGATTTGCGAACTAATGTGGAGAGTGGTAATCCTGACAAGATTCTTGACGGAGACCTGGATTCGTTTATCGAAGAAGAGCTACGAGCATTATAACCTATTTTTGTTTCCCTTTTTGCCAGATGACTGCTTTGAGGAGTGGTGCATAGACATCATCTTCAAGAGTTATCTTGAGTGCTTCCAATTCTTCGTGTGTAGGATTTCGTTGTTGGAACTCCACAAAAGGAACATCAGTTATTACTGCCAATGGTTGTTGTTCATCACCTTCACCGGTAACAGCTACTGCAGCCGTTGCCAAAGAATCGGCAATGCTTGCTTGCTCGACGTGCATAGTTTGTCCAAAGATATCTTGTTTGCCAATATAATTTTTTAATGCTAAAAAGCCACTATGTGTTAGCATGTAGCCGGTAACTCCCCAACGAAGTGGTGTTATTTTGCTGTCAGTTAGGATAACGCCAATCCGTTGTATGTTATATTTTTTGCTAAGATATTCGCGAATAACGTTGGCACTTTGTTGTGGATCGTTAGGCCAGAGAGAAAGCAAGCCATTGCTATTTGATTCGTCGATACCTGCATTTACGACGAGGGTATTGTGATTAATCGTCAGTAGGAGTTCCATATGTTTTTCTGGTAAGTAGTACTCCGCTTCTTGTTTGATAAATTCGTCCTTTTGTTCTTGTGATTCTTTTTTGCTCACTCTCCCTTCACAAATACCGACAATTTTTGAGGCAATTGCGACGATACTGCCTTCCTCAATTTTTGGCAAATAGCGATCGAGAATCTCAAACAAATTTTCGTTTGGTGTTATTTTATGTGTTTTGTATGGTTTTACAATCATCGTCGTTAGGATTCTGTTCGGAATGAAATTTTTTCTTATGATCCACGCGTAGATGCTTTACTACTCATACTACCATTCTTTTCGCTATTGATCATTGCGAAAAATTTATTCCTCACGCATATTTAATTTTTTGTAAATCTCTTTTATTGTTTTTTTTAGCACTGGATGCATAAACTCTGGAGCAATATCCATAAAAGGTCGAAGAACAAAGTTTCGTTCCTGTATCCGAGGGTGAGGAATTTGCAATAAGTTTGTGTGCATAATCACATCATTATAAAAAAGAATGTCGATGTCAATCTCACGGGGACCATTCCGAAATCGTTCTTTTCTTCCGATTTCTTTTTCCAGACCTTTAACAAAGGTAAGGAGTGATTCAGGAGAGAGAGATGTCTCCGCCCGCATCACTGTATTTAAAAATTCTTCTTGATCTTCCACATACATTGGTTGGGTTGTATAGAAATCTGCTAGCGTCACGTTTTGCAGTTGTTTTTTTAGCTTGTCAATTGCTTGGGTAAGAAATGTTGCTTTTTTTCCGACATTGGATCCAAGAGCGAGATAGATTGTGTGCATGGTGGTATTATAGGGACTTAGATGCTTTTTGTCATTAGCGTTGTCGTTCGGAATGAAATTTTTTCTTGTGCTCCACGTGCAGTAACTTTTATAGATCTTTACCGAATCATTTTTTCACTATTGATCACTGCGAAAAAATTTATTCCTCACTCTCTAAAGAATTTTGAATCGCGTTTTGTAAAGCTGTTGTTTTGAGTAGCATTTCTTCATATTCTTTCTCTGGATCTGAATCAATCAAAATGGCTCCACCAGCGCCAATACTTACCGCATCTTTTTGCATGACCATCGTCCTGATAACGATGTTCAGTGACGCTGTTTTATTGTAGCTAAGAAATCCAAGTGCTCCAGAATAGATGCCTCGTGCTTGCTTTTCTAATTTTTCAATAATTTCCATTGTTCGTGTTTTTGGCGCTCCGGTCATTGATCCGCCGGGAAAGCAGGCTTTGATGCAATCAATAACTGAAGTATCCTTATGTAATTTGCCCTGTACCGTTGAAACAAGTTGATGTACTGTTTGATACGTCTCTATTGCCATTGGTTTTGTTACTTTTACCGAACCGAACGTACATACTTTCCCCAGATCATTTCGTAGTAAGTCAATAATCATAGCGTTCTCTGACCAGTCCTTTTTGCTTTCTGCGAGTTGTTTTTTAAGCAAGATATCTTCTTGCAAGGTATTACCACGAGCTATTGTTCCTTTGATTGGTTTGGTTGTGACTGTTCCACCTGCATCAATTTTGAGAAACTGTTCGGGAGAAGAGCAGAGAACGGTGAGATCATTATAGCGAAGATACGCAGCATACGGAGCAGGGTTACTTTTTCTCAGCGTTTGATAAAGAAGAAGGGGGTCAATTGTTACTTTTTTGGTAAGGGTATTGGTAAGACAAATTTGATAGCTTTCTCCTTTGTTAAGATATTTTTTAGCTGTTTGTATGTCCTTAAGATATTGTTGTTGTTCACGGGAAAATGTCATCCCGACCGAGGAACGAGTGGAGGGGTCTGTTGCAAACAAGTTTCTCTGCGGTGTGAGATTCCTCGACTTTCTATGGGGTACTCGGGATGACAATAAATTTTTTTGTATGTCCTGGAACCATTTGTCTGCAAGTTGCTTTTTTTTTGTTAGACAAGCAAGGTAAACCTCTTTTTCTTGATGGTCAAAGACAATATATTGCTCAACCTTGAACCATACACTATCAGGATAAGGAGACTGGTAGGTGTTTTTCACTCCGCAGAGTGCTTTTAATTCATAACCGAAGTAACCGACGTATCCTCCGATAAAGGGAAAAGGAAGTGTTTTGTCTTCAAAAGCCTGTTGTTGTAGCTTCCTATTGAGATAAGTAAAGATATCTTGGGTTATTTTTGTGATGTGAGAATCTTTCTGTATGGTTATTGTATTAGTTTGAAGGTCGTAGGAGATAATTTCTTTGGGTAGGCCCATATAGGAGAATCTCTTTTCATCGTTGGGCAGACTTGTATCAAGCCAAAAGGCTGCCGGAGCCGCGGCAAAAAGATCAGTAAAGACTGCTTTGGGATCGACCCAGATTGGTAATTTTTTATTGTGCATTTTAAATAAAAGATTCTGGACAAGCCAGAATGACGAATAAAAAACTTAGAATTGTCATTCCAGCAAAAGCGGGAATCCATGGATTCCGTATCAAGTACGGGATGACAGATATTTAAATTCGGCTTTATTTATTGTTATTTTTAGTTTTTCTAACAATACTTCTCCGTCAGCGAGTATTCTTCCATCAAGCGAACTTGCTTTTTGTACCCGTAAACTATTTGTCAAAACCAATGGTCCGTTTGTTGTCTTTGGGATAGGTTCTTCACGAACCGGAAAATTTTCCATAATGCTTGCCCGCATAACTCCTGCTAACCCTTTACCAGCAATTGGTGGAGTAATAATTTCACCTTTCTTATTGAGAGAAAAAAGATTACAGATCGTTGATTCGATCAGGTATCCATCTTCTTCAAAGATCGCATCATCAGCTCCTTTTGCTTGCGCCATTTGCTTTGCTTGCTCATACATTGTCCGATCAATACTTTTGATAACTTTTGACACATCGCGATTATCAGGAACACTAATGAGGCGAATTGAACCTGAGGTTTGTGGTAACTCTCGGGTAGCAAAAAGAATTTCTGGTTCCTTATACTCTCCTAAAATACTTATTTTGAGTACACAATCTTTTAGCGGATGATCTTGCAACCATGTTACTATTTTTTGTGTTATAGCAGTCGTATGGATTTGGAAACCTGCTTGTTTGGCATGAGCGATAAGTCTTGCTTGATGTTTCTCAAGAAAGATCGGTTGTCCATGAGTAATCTTAATTGTCGTAAAAACGCCTGGAATCTTCATATATTTTTGTGAATAATCGTCATAAATTCTTGTCTGGTAGCCAGTTCGCTTCGGAAATTGCCAAGGACTGCTGCTGTCACCATAACGGAGTTTTGCTTTTCTACACCTCGCATCATCATGCAAAGATGCTGTGCTTCAATAACTACACCAACTCCCAAAGGTTGTAATACTTCTTGTAGCTCGTTGGCTATTTCTTGTGTTAATCGTTCCTGGATTTGTAGTCGCCTTGCGAATCGATCGACAATTCTGGCAATTTTACTGACGCCAATTACTTTGCCTTTGGTAATGTAGCCGATATGACACTTGCCAAAAAAAGGTAAGAGGTGATGTTCGCACAGACTATAGAGCTCGATATCTCGAAGGATAATCATATTGTGCACTTGTTCAGTAAAAAGTGCTTTATTGATGGTTGTTGCCCGAGTAGTAGTGTATCCTTTGGTCAGATCGGTAAACATGTGACTCACTCTTCTGGGTGTTTTTTTAAGTCCCTCACGAGAGGGGTCTTCTCCCAATTCTTGCAATAGTTGTGTGATTAGTAATTCAATTTTTTTATTACTCATTGGTTCTTATTATTTCTACGGCAGCAGAACGGGCCAGTCGTACCGTCTTCGGTTTTTCAATACGAATTTTTGCTTGTTTTACTCGTTTATCCTCAAGACAAACGGTTGCAATTTGTTGAGCGAGAGCCTCCATAAGGAAAAATTTTGAGCCTGTTGTGACTTTAACGATGTGTTGATAAAGAGTACTATAATTTACCGTATCGTTTACATTATCTGTTTCTCCTGCCTTTTGTAGGTCAACGGAAAGTGCCACAGTAATAATAAGGGTTTGTTTCTCTTTTCTTTCCAACTCCGTAACACCGATGGTACAAGGAAGCGTAATATCGTTGATAAAAAGAGTATCCATAATTATAAAAATTTCTCAAGGACTGTTACAAACTTTTTGGTTTCCCAGACGTCATGTGTTCTGACGATCTGTGCTCCGTTCTGGATCGCAATAGCAGTCTCAGCAAGTGATGCTTCAAGTCTGTCCTTTGGAAGAATTTCTTCTCCAAGCTCTTCTTGCAAAATCATTGCCAGATGACTCTTTCGTGAAACACCAATAAGTACCGGCAGATCAAACTGCTGTAATTCTTTTAATCGTTTGATAACTTCGAGATTCTGTTCAACTGTCTTGCCAAATCCAATACCAGGATCAAGAATAAAATTCTTTCTTGTGATACCTGCTTTTTCTCCTAGCCTTAATTGCTCAGTAAAAAAGTCTGCAATTGCTTGCATGACGTCAGTATAGGTTATTTCCCCTTGCTGCATGGTTTTGGGTTCACCTTTAATATGATAGATGACGATAGGGCAGTGATAGTGGGCTACCACATCTGCCAGCTTATGATCGAGTTGCAATCCACCCAGACTATTAATCATCGTTGCTCCAGCTCTGAGTGCTTCCTGTGCCACGGTATGTTTCCAGGTATCAATACTAATAATAATTTCTTCTCCTAAAGCTTGTCTCATAGCGGTAATAAGGGGAAGCACTCTTCGTAATTCTTCGTCGCTATTGATGAGTTCAGAGCCTGGTCTGGTTGATTCGCCCCCAATATCAATAATATCTGCTCCTTGTGTAAGCATGTTTTTGATTCGATTAAGTGTTTTGTCTGTATTATTATAGTAGTCTCCACCATCCGAGAATGAATCAGGGGTACTATTTATAATACCCATAATAATGGTACGTTTTTGTCTGAGAAGTGTTGGGAGATTCATGCAGTCACTCTATATGAAGAACATGCCTCTGTCAATAGGTGTCGGGTTGCCAAAAAAAAGAAAATGTGTTTTACTAAGCATAGGGATAACTTACTGAAATGACACATGGAACAGCAAGAAAGAACACCAGCGCCGGTAATGCATAGCTTTGCAGAACAAAAAGAAGGTGTTTCTGTCGGAAAGGCTCTGACAGTACTTGCTCTTTCGGCAGTTCTTGGTATCGGTTCTGGATGGGCACTTGTTACCGTCATGTCAGAGCCTGGTGGAGGAGTTCAGAAGGCTCCTGTAACCAAGCAAGAGGTTGCTGTCGGACAAACATATGGCTCAGATGATCGGGCAACGTTTACCGACACGGCTGAGGGAGATTTGCAAGAAGGTGGTATTGAGGGAGAAGGACAATATCATCTCGTACGCAAAGGCGGAGAAAGTCAAAATGTCTATCTGACCTCCTCGGTCATTGACCTATCGTTGTTCGTTGGAAGAAAGATCAAAGTGTGGGGCGAGACACAGCAAGCGCAAAAAGCTGGTTGGCTTATGGATGTAGGCAAAGTAGAAGTAGTGGAGTAAGTATGATTAAATTTGAAAATGTAACCAAAAAATATCCTACCGGCAATACTGCTTTGGAAGATGTTTCCTTTGCTATTGAGCCTGGTGAATTCGTTTTTCTCGTAGGGCCTTCTGGTTCCGGTAAGACAACGCTTTTCCGTCTCCTTATCCGGGATATGGTTCCCTCGACTGGTTCAGTTATGATTGGCGATTGGGATCTGGTGAAGCTTTCACGGAAGAAAATTCCTCATCTCCGTAAGCGTGTTGGCGTAGTCTTTCAAGATCTCAAGTTACTTCGTGATCGAACAATTTTTGAAAATGTTCTTTTTCCTTTGGAGGTAGCAGATATGGAAGACAATGCTGCTCGGAGACGAGTTGATGAGATTCTTGCTCAGGTAGGGATATCCGAACACAGTGACAAATTTCCCGTACAGCTCTCTGGAGGTGAACTACAGCGAGCAGCCATAGCCCGCGCGCTTGCCTTCTCGCCAGAAATCTTACTTGCTGACGAGCCAACCGGCAATCTTGATAATGCAACATCATGGGAAATTGTAAAGCTGCTACAGGATATCAACGCTGCAGGGACCACAATTATCATGGCTACACACAACGCTGATATTGTAAACAGTCTGATGAAGCGAGTATTGGTACTTGAAAAAGGCGTCTTAACACGAGACGATAAAAGAGAAAAGAAAGGATAATATGCGACACGCAAAAACCAGTTGGAAACATATCAGAAGAAGTCCCTATCAGGCAATAGCTGCTATTTTTATTATGCTGTTGACCTTTCTCTCTATTTCAGTCTTTGCTTTTAT
Organism: Patescibacteria group bacterium; assembly: GCA_038063415.1. Lineage (GTDB taxonomy): Bacteria > Patescibacteriota > Microgenomatia > Levybacterales > UBA12049 > JBBTVD01. The sequence continues at coordinate 157,990 of JBBTVD010000006.1, read as the reverse complement.
TGTTGTCGGGTCTTCCATGATCATTAGTTACTTTGAATCAAAACCTCAGGTAACTGCTTTCTTTAAAGATGAAGCAACCCAAGTAGATGTCGATACGCTTCGTAGTTCACTTGATCAAACTGGTAAAGTTGCCACGATGAAATATGTTTCCAAAGAAGAAGCACTTGAAATTTATAAAGAACAAAATAAAGAAGATCCATTGCTTTTGGATTTAGTAACCGAAGATATCTTACCAGCTTCGATTGAAATTTCGACCACACAACTTGATGATTTGGATGAAATTTCAGAGACCCTCAAGCAGAATCCGTCAATTTCAGAAGTAGTCTATCAAAAAGATATCGTTTCAACCTTAACGGCTTGGACGAATGCTATTCGTATTATTGGTGTTACGCTTATTGCTACCCTTGCACTCGTTTCTATCTTTATCATGATGACGGTCATTGGATTTAAGGTTGCCCAAAAGAAAGATGAGATTGAGATTATGAAGCTACTCAGCGCTACCAATTGGTATATCCGTTGGCCTTTTGTCATTGAAGGGATCTTCTATGGCGTTGTTGGGACTGTCTTTGGCTGGCTGTTTGCTTCCGCAGGACTTTTGTACGCGACTCCATATCTTGAGACCTTCCTTCAAGGCGTACCAGTACTTCCCGCATCGCCTTTATTCCTCTTTATCTTGCTCGGAATTGAACTTCTGATTGCGGTTGTCTTGGGTATCATTGCCAGCTCACTTGCAGTTCTCCGCTATTTGAAGTAAAATGGGCTAATCCCAGTGCTTTACCTATCTATGTCTAAGAACAACATTCTCTTTACAAGTATTTTTCTTTTGTTACTCAGCGTATCATTTGTGTGGCAGGGTACGGTTCACGCACAAACTCCAAGTACTACACCTGCAACGACAGATAATTCCTCAAGAATTAAAGAACTCAATGATCGTATTGTGGAACTGGAAGGAAAAGTCTCTGACCTGCGTTCTCAAGGCAACTCGCTTTCTTCTCAGATAGACGCCATGGATAATCAAATTAAACTGACCGAATATAAAATACAGTCCAATGAACAACAGATTATGGATCTAACGCTTGATATTGATTCTGCCGGGAAGCGTATGGAAAATCTGGAAGACTCTCTTGAAAAGGTATCTGAGACTTTACTCAATAGGATTGTTGCTACCTACCAAAATGGCGGTGGTGGTCCAATGCAGATGCTGCTTGCTTCAGGAGATGCAGAAGATTTAATTACCAAAGCAAATTATCTTCGTATTGTGCAAGCTCATGATAAGGAACTTCTCTATAATACGCAACAAGCACGCAATGATTATGCCAATCAAAAATCACTGCTAGAAGGTAAGAAGAAAAAAGTGGAAGATCTCAAGACTGAGCTTCAGGGATATACCGCACAACTTGATAAAGACAAAGCAACCAAACAGGAGTTACTCTCTGTGACCAAAAACGATGAGGCGAGATACCAACGGATGCTTTCAGAAGCGCGAGCACAGATTAACTCATTTAAATCGTTTGCCACATCTCGTGTAGGATCAGGTGCTTCAATCCTTCCTGCGCAGGCAAGTCCAGATGGTTGGTATTACAACCAACGAGATGAACGATGGGGGAATGGCAATATGGGTTCATCTGGCGAAAAGGTATGGGAAGTTGGTTGTCTTGCTACCTCAATCGCGATGGTTATGAAGAAACATGGTCAAGGTGTAACGCCAGCTGATATTACCAGCAATGGTGGCTACTTCTTCTCCAATACTGCTTATATGTTAATCCCGTGGGCAGGTGGCAAAATTTCATCATCCTGGGGCTTTAGCCAAAGTGCAATTGATGACAAGCTTTCGGGTGGAGAACCAGTGATTGTAGGGGTGAAAGCAGGTCCCTTTGGAACCCACTTTATCGTTCTTAAGAGTGGCTCTGGAGGGAGCTATGTAATGAACGACCCATGGAATGGTACTGATCTTTCGTTTAACCAATATTACTCCACCGGGCAAATCTTTCAGTACGGTTGGTATAACTAATAATCTACGAGTATAACTCCTCACCGTTCTTTTTGTAGCTAAACTAAATAATTCACGTTACGCCAACGTCATCCTGGTAAGCAAGGTACGAGCGCATCCAGGATCATATGACGGATTCTGGACAAGCCAGAATGACGGAGCATTGTGTAATATGAGTAAATAAGCCTCTTTACTCTCCCAAGTAAAATATACTAAACTTAAATCATATGAGATATATAGCTAATTTAAAAAGATTAATTTGGGTCTTTTTTGCATTTGTTTTCTTTATTCCACCTAGGGTATTTGCTCTGTCTACTCCCGTTATTAATGAGTTTTCTACTCATCCAAGTAGCGAGAATAAAGAATGGGTAGAAATAGTTGCTCCATCAGATATACAACTTACGACCTATTGGATCGATGATGATACGAGTTTTATGGATGATGCCGGTAATGGATCAAAAAGAAGTTTAGAAAATAGTGTCGCAGGCTATGCTTCTGATTACTTTATCATGGAAGTAAGTTCATTATTTAACAACAATAGCGACACGGTAGTACTCTTTACTGCTGAAGGGACGATTGTTGATCAGTATAGCTATACCCAAGACTCTGGAGTGGAGGTAACCATTGGAAGATATCCTAATGCAACTGGTCAGTTCCAGATACTCTCCTCTCCATCAAAAGGAGAAAGTAATAATCCGCCAGCACCTACCATCACTCCTACTCCTATTCCGACACAGAAACCAGCACCCACTGAAAAACTTGAAAATGAACTCAATGCGACAAAAAATCCAACGATAAAAGAGGAGGATATGTCGCAAACAACAGATGAATTGTTTATAAAACTCAGTCCAGGAGCAAAAGCTTCACCGAGTGCTACCTCCAAAAGATTTTATCCTTCACCCATACTTGGGGTAAGTACAAGCTCTGCCAAGAAAAAGGAAGCATCACAAAGTGCCAAGAAAAAAACTGCAGTATTGGTTAAAGATATACAAAGTGCTGTACCAAAAGCAGCTCCATTTCTTTTAGCAGGCTCGGTATTACTAGTAAGTTGTGGTATACTGCTATACAATAAAATAAGAAGAGGGAACTAAGATGAAAACCTATACGACAAAACATGTTCAAGAAACACAAGAGCTTGCCCGCACTATTGCTAAGCAAAAAGAACAGTTCCAAGTAATTACTTTACAAGGAGATTTGGGTAGTGGGAAGACAACCTTTACACAAGGCTTTGCTCAAGGACTTGGTATCACCCAGGCTATTATTTCTCCGACGTTTATTATTATACGAACGTACATGCTTCCAGATGCTAGTAAAAGCAGAAAGAAATTCTTGTACCATGTAGATCTGTACCGGATTGAACATACCGATGAGATTGAAGAGATTGGGCTCTTTGACATTATGCAGGATACCCAAAATATTGTCGTCATCGAATGGCCGGAAAAACTTGGAGACTTACTTCCCGAGAAACATCTTGCGTTATCGTTTCACCCAATTGATGAATCTACACGAGAAATTATTGTTGAAGAAAAGTTATGAACGTTGAAAAAATTGGGATAACACCAACAAAGAAAACAAAGCAAGGGTTATGGAATCTCTTTATAGAACAGGTGTCGCTGCCTGAAGGATTTACTCCTGTTACCCACAGTCTTGTCTCGATTCCTCCAAGTGAGGTTGGGGGGAACCACAAGCATCCAAGACGTGAAATATTTCTTGCCGTAACTGATGGCTTGGTGCTTGTCTGGAAAGATGAAACAGGTAAGCGTGAAGAAAAAATGGGACCAACAGAAGGCCATGGTCTCACACTTTTTTCTCTTCCTCCTTATATTCCTCATGCTGTTGTGAATAGAGGAAAGATTCCAGCAATCATGTATGAATGGGCTGATGCCAAACAGCATGATGTGGAGCGAGTACATCTTATAGAAGTTGAAAGATGAGATCATATTGGGTTTATATTCTTACTAACTGGAATAATAAGATTCTGTATATTGGAGTAACGAATGATTTAAGAAGGAGAGTTTATGAGCATAAAAATAAGTTGGTGGAAGGATTTACAAAGAAATATAATGTATCTAAGTTAGTATACTTTGAAGAATTTCAATTAATAGATGAAGCAATAGCAAGTGAAAAGAAAATGAAAGGGTGGATAAGAATAAAAAAAGTTTCTCTAATCGAATCTAGAAATTCTGAATGGAAGGATCTCTCTTTGTCATTCTGAGGCGTTGCCGAAGAATCTTTTTTAGCCAAGATCCTTCGCTCGCTCAGGATGACAATATAACTATGGTTATTACAATACAACAGGCAATTACTATTCTTAATCAGGGTGGTGTGGGTATTTTTCCCACGGATACGGCCTTTGGCATTGGCTGTCGAATGGATAATGAAGTGGCTATCACACGTCTCTTTCGACTGCGACGACGTCCGAAAACACAAGCAACACCCGTGCTTGTCAGTGGGATTGCTATGGCACAGGCATATCTGTTGCCAATTCCTGAACAAGTAAAAAGAGATTTGCTAGAAAAATATTGGCCAGGTGCTCTGACTATTGTTCTTCCTTGCAAAAAAGAAAAAGTGTCGGAGTTTGTACGGGGGGAAGGAAATAATTTGGGTGTCCGACAGCCAAATCATCAGGTAGCCCAATCACTTATTGCGGGGGTAGGAGTGCCTCTTCTTGGACCTTCAGCAAATTTTCATGGAGAACAAACTCCCTATAGCATCGAGGGATTAGATCGTGAACTTATGAAACTTGTCGATTTTGTTCTACCGGGGGAATGTACTGTCAAAGAAGCGTCAACCGTTATTAACTGTGCTGTTGAGCCGTGGGAGATTCTTCGACAAGGGGCAGTTTCCCTGAAAGAGTAAGGAAGCTTATGCATGCTATAATATTCCCATGATGGTTCTTTTTATTGATACCTCAGATAATAAGCAAGTAACGGTAGCATTACGGATTAATGGAAAAAATATTCATTTCAGTCAACTGTTGGATCGGCAAAAGGCTCAAGTAGTACTCCCTTTACTTGAAAAGCTATTGCATGATACTGGCCATAAACTAAAAGATATTACGGCGATTCAGGTTTCACCTGGTCCAGGGTCATTTACGGGACTTCGGGTGGGTGTTGCTATTGCGAATACCCTTGGATTTTTGTTGCAGATCCCCGTTAATGATCATCCTATTGGAGAGAGTGTGCTTCCCCAGTATTCGTGATAATTCCATATTGAGATTATCGTGAAGTCTATGTTACCCTTACTATATGTTCAGTTTTTTGCGGCATCTTTTTGTACCACATCATACCAATAACCACCGTCCCAAAGTATTACATCACCAGAGTCTCTTTGTGCTTGTTATTGCTCTCTGCATCATCAGTGTATCCAGTACTCTTGTACGACGTGACTATCCTGCTGTTCTGAGTATTACCGCCGATATCTCAGCGCAAGAGCTTCTCACCTTAACCAACAAAGAACGGGAAAAAGAAGGCTTAACACCATTGCGTCTCAATGACCAACTTTCAACCGCAGCTACGTTAAAAGCTGATCATATGTTTACCAAGAATTACTGGGCACATATTGCTCCCGATGGAACAACCCCGTGGTTATTTATCAGAAATAGCGGCTATGAATATCTTTATGCGGGAGAAAATCTTGCTCGTGGATTTACTACCGCTCCTGAGGTAGTCACGGCATGGATACATAGTCCTTCTCACAAAGAAAATATGCTTTCACCAAATTATAATGAGGTTGGTTTTGCTATTAAAACAGGTGAATTGACTGGTTCAGATACGGTACTTGTGGTAGAAATGTTTGGCACAAAATATATTGCTCAGGAACAACAACCCACAACGCTTGGACAGACTTTCCCGACACCAGCTATCCCTCGAGTAAGTTTTGAAGCATCAGTCAATCCTTTTAATGACGAACAACGAGGCGCTCCAGAGATTGTTGCATCTCTGGAAAACAGACCACTTATTGATAGTAAATCAACCACAAGAAATATCGCATTATTTATTTTTATTCTCTTTATTGGTGTACTTATTATCGACGCAATTGTCATTGGGCGTAAACAAGTAACGCGTATCGTGGCGCACAACATTGATCATATTATCTTTCTAACGGCGCTGCTTATTGCTGGTATACTCATTGGGAAAGGAGTAATTTTATAATGAATAGCGACTTTATGAAGCATATTTGGTACTACTGCGTCTCTTTCGTTGTTGCAAGCGTGTGTATTTTGTTACTCTTTTTGGTGCAAGGAGACAAAAATATGCAGATTGTTATTGTTTTAGGTTTGACTCTCTTCTACATTACCTGGGGGCTACTCCACCATGCAATTCATCATAACATCCCATTAAAAATTGTGATAGAATATGTCCTAATAGGAAGCTTAGGGTTCATCCTGTCCTTGTTTCTTTTTAATTTCTAAGGATGAACAGTACATTATGAAAGGAATTATTCTTGCTGGAGGAAGTGCTACACGCCTTCGACCATTGACCAAAATAACCTCGAAGCAGCTTTTGCCTGTCTATAATAAACCCATGATTTTTTATCCACTGAATACGCTTATTCAGGCAGGAATTAAGGAAATTCTTATCATTATTGCTCCACAATATGCTGGTCATTTTCTTAATTTACTCGGTTCAGGGAGAGAATTTGGCGTAAAGTTTACGTATGAAATTCAGGAAGAGCCGCGGGGATTGGCCGACGCGTTTATTGTCGGGAAGGATTTTATCAAGGGAGACAATGTAACGATGATTCTTGGAGATAATATTTTTGAGGATGACTTCACTGATCCTATCAAAAACTTTAAAAGTGGAGGACATATTTTTGCAAAAAAAGTCGCAGATCCTGAGAAGTCAGCTGTCGTTGAATTTGACTCAGAGGGCAATGTGCTTTCTGTTGTTGAGAAACCAAAAGAGCCAAAGAGCAACTTTGCTGTACCTGGTATTTACGTTTTTGATAACCGTGCTTCGGAATTTGCTCTCGATCTCAAGCCTTCAGATCGGGGAGAGATCGAGATTGTTGATCTCTATATGCAGTACTTTAAGACCAAAGAATTGAAGGTAAGCGTCCTCAATGGCTGGTGGGAAGATGCTGGAACTTTTGATGGACTTCTGCGTGTAAATAACTTTATCGCCGAAAAAGTAAAGAAAGGCGAATTGGCATAATACATTTATGAAACTGCTTGTTACCGGTGGAGCTGGATTTATTGGTTCTAACTTTATCCTTTATTGGATGCGTGAACATCCTGGTGATCACATTGTTAATTTTGACCAATTAACTTATGCTGGTAATTTGGGAAATCTTCGCTCTGTGCAAGATAACCCTCACTACGCGTTTGTTCATGGAAATATTTGTGATCCTGCGGCTGTATCCTCCGCAATGGAAGGAATCGATACTATCGTTCATTTTGCTGCTGAGACGCATGTAGACAGATCTATTATCGGACCTGCCGTTTTTATAGAAACAAATGTGCTTGGTACGCAAGTGCTTCTGGATGCGGCTCTCAAAAAGAACATTAAACACTTTCATCATGTCTCAACAGACGAAGTATTTGGATCACTAGAACTTGAAGATCACAAGAAGTTTACTGAAGATACTCCTTATTCTCCACGTAGTCCGTACTCTGCCAGTAAAGCAGCATCTGACCATTTGGTCAGGGCATATAACATAACCTATGGGTTGCCAATTACGATTACCAATTGTTCAAACAATTTTGGCCCCTATATGTTTCCGGAGAAATTAATTCCACTGGCTATTACCAACCTACTGGAAGGCAAAAAGGTTCCTGTGTATGGTGATGGGCTGTATGTTCGTGATTGGTTATATGTTGATGACCATGCTCGTGCTATCGATTTGGTGTTGCAGAAAGGCAAAATAGGAGAGACCTATCTTGTCGGTGGAATGACCGAACTTAAGCCCAATATTGAAATTGTCAAAATGATTGTTCAATTGCTTGGCAAAGACGAAAGCTTTATTGCATTTGTCAAAGATAGGCCAGGGCATGATCGTAAGTATGATGTCGACTGGTCAAAGATCAAAAACGAACTGGGATGGCAACCACAACATACGTTCGAGGAGTGGCTCGAAAAGACAGTAACTTGGTATACAGAACATGAATCGTGGTGGAAAAGTATTAAATCAGGGGAGTATCAAGAGTATTACGCAAAGCAATATGGCAAATAATTCGACCCGGATTCTCTCAGAAAAAACAATGTATCAGGCTAAGTATTTTCGTGTGGTACAAAAACAGATAGAGAGAAATGGCAGAACTTTTACCAAAGATTTTATCGAGAGAAATGCAGCTGCTCTCATCCTTCCTCTAAGCAAAAATGGAGAAATATATTTATTGCAACAATATCGTGATTCATTTCAGAAAGAAATATTGGAAATTTGCGCTGGAACAATTGAGTCTGGAGACGATCCGATTGAAACAGCAAAGCGAGAGCTAAAGGAAGAAACGGGTTTAACTGCCGGTCGATTAGAAAAAATTGCTACCTGGGAAGTCTCAGCAAATATGCGTTCAACGAATTATATCTTTGCTGCTTTTGATGTGCAAGAAGGTACAGCGAGTCCTAATGCTGATGAGGCCATTTCTGTGGTAAAGATGCCTTTTTCAGAGGCTGTTGCAAAAGCATTATCTGGAGAAATACTTGTCGCTTCGCATGTAGCTGGTATTTTATTACTCAATACGTTATTAAAAGAAGGGAAGGTACAGCTATGAAGAAGATTTTTATGATCGGTGGATCTGGCCTTGTTGGCTCTCGTGTCGTAGAGCTTCTTTCTAAGAATTATATTGTTGATCAATTTAGTCTTGAAAGTGGCGTAGATATAACGGACCCGACAACACTTGGGCCAATACGCAATGACAAAGAACATGAGTTGTTGATCCACATGGCTGCAAAAGCAGACGTTGATGGGTGTGAGGCAGATCGTTTGCTTGGTGAGGATGGTTCCGCTTACAAAATAAACGTTTTGGGAACGCAAAACGTCCTTGATGCCTGTCTTCCGACAAATAAAAAATTTATCTATATCTCAACTGATTTTGTTTTTGACGGAGAAAACGCTCCAGAGGGAGGATACACTGAAGAGGATGATTGTAACCCAGTCAATTGGTATGCGCAGACAAAGTATTTAGGAGAAGAACATGTTCGTGAGTCGAGCTTGCCATTTATTATTGCAAGGCTTGCTTATCCATTCCGTAAGGATGCCTTTGCAGTGAAAAAAGACTTTGTTCATGCAATTATGGATCGATTATCAACAGGACAAGAAATCCGTGCTGTTACGGACCATGTTATGAGTCCAACTTATATTGACGATATTGCATTTGCTCTTGATAAGCTTATAACAAGCGATTCCCAAGGTATTTATCATATTGTTGGGGGGCAGAGTCTTACTCCGTACGAAGCTTCCTTACTCATTGCCGAGAGGTTTGGCTATGATCGTTCACTGATTAGCGAGACAACCCGCGCAGAATATTTCTCCGGGAAGGCTCCTCGTCCGTATAATATAGCATTAAACAATAACAAGATTACAGAACTTGGGCTAACGATGCGGTCTTTTTCAGATGCAATACATGAGGTTAGCCCGGTGATAGAGTGAAATTAACTATTGCATTTACTGGGTTATTAGTTTATTCTTAGTTTTATTCTTATATGACGATTACTTTTGTCGGCCATGGATACGTAGGACTGGTTACTGCAAGCGTCTTTGCTGATTTGGGCAATACGGTACATGTCATCGGACATACTCCAGAAAAAATTGAACGCCTCAAAAAGGGTGATCCAATAATCTTTGAGCCAGGGCTTGAAGAGCTACTCAAAAAGAATCTTAAGGCAAAGCGAATGAACTTTACCACAGAATATGAGAAAGCAGTTAGTGAATCTGATGTGGTCTTTATTGCTGTCGGTACTCCACCCCAGACATCAGGTGCTGCTGATCTCTCTGCTGTATTTACTGTCGCCGAAAAAATTGGTAAACATTTGAAAAAAGGCTTTACTGTTGTTTCTTGTAAGAGTACCGTAACGATCGGTACAAATGAAAAGGTAGCAGAAATTCTTAATTCCGTAAAGCCAAAAGACGCTGCATTTGCGATTGCTTCCTGTCCTGAATTCTTAAGCCAGGGAACTGCCCTTGCCAATACACTCCACCCTGATAGAGTAGTTATTGGTTCAGACTCAAAAAGAGCAATTGATAGTATGGTGACACTTCACGAAGGAATTGATGCGCCTCGTGTTATTACCAATTTGGCATCAGCAGAATTGATTAAATATACGGCAAATGCAATTCTTTCCACAAAAATTTCTTTTGCGAATTTAATTTCATTTTATAGTGAAAAAACAGGTGCCAACATTGAGGAGGTTCTTGATGCTGTTGGCCTTGATAAACGGATTGGGCGTGTTTTTATGAACCCAGGTATTGGGTATGGTGGCTCATGCTTTCCAAAGGATGTGAAAGCCCTCATTCAAATAGGTCATTCGCTTGGGATTGATACGACACTTCTTGATGGCGTTGATAGTGTAAACACTCAAGCTCGAGAAAATGTGTTACAGAAAATTTTGGACAATACAAAAGGGAAGAATGTTGCAGTTTGGGGGTTGAGCTTCAAGCCAAATACTGATGATATCCGAGAAGCACCTGCAACATATTTAATTCAAGACCTCCTGCAAAAAGGATTTAAGGTAACAGCGTATGATCCTGAAGGTATTCCAAAGACACGAGCAGTCTTTAAAGATAAGGTCACTTTTGTTGATGATCCTTATACCTGTGTCGAGGGGGCAGATATTCTGGTAATAGTCACCGAATGGAATGAATTTAAGCAGATTGATCTGCAAAAGGTAAAAAAACTAATTAAGAAACCAACCATTATTGATGGACGAAATATCTACGATCCTGAAACAGTCAAAGGATTAGGATTTACCTACGTTGGTGTTGGACGATGAAAAGCATATTAATTACTGGGGCCTCTGGCTTTGTTGGTGGATATCTGTGTGAATACTTGTTGCAAAAAGGTGAAGCAGAAATCTACGGAACCTATTCTTCTGAGGGAAGTCTTGATCGTTCACCAGTCAAAGACAACATTCATTTCATTAAAGCAGATTTTACCGATAAACAAGCAGTTCGAGTTGCCATTGCACAGAGTCATCCTGATTATGTCTATCACTTAGCTGCCCAATCAAATGTCCCACAGAGTTTTGAGGATCCAATTAAAACCCTTCATGCAAATATTGATTCACAAATATATCTTCTTGATGTCCTTCGTGAGCAATCGTTCGTATCGACACGAGTACTGATTGTCGGTTCAGCTGAGACGTACGGAAGACTTGATCCGCAAGATATTCCTATAAAAGAAACAACGCCATTTCGTCCAGTAAATCCTTATGCTGTATCAAAGATAACCCAGGATTATATAGCACTACAGTATTACCTTTCATATCAATTACCACTTATCCGTGTACGGCCATTTAACCATATTGGCCCTCGTCAAAAAACAGGATTTGTCACCTCAGACTTCGCTAGACAAATTGCACATATAGAAAAAGGTAAACAAAAACCAATCATCCATATTGGCAACCTAGAGGCTCGTCGAGACTTTACTGATGTTCGCGATATGGTACGAGCATATGTCCTACTCCTCGAAAGAGGTAAAGAGGGAGAGGTCTACAATATTGGTTCAGGTGTCTCTCATTCAATACAAGAAGTGCTTGATATCTTACTTTCTTTATCATCGGTCGCTATTCATCCTGAAGTAGATGCAACAAAATTGCGACCAAGTGATGTCCCTGAAATCCGTGCAGATACAAGTAAGATGCATAATCTGACTGGTTGGAAGCCTGAAATTTCACTTGAAGAGAGCCTTAAAGCAATTCTTGATTACTGGAGAAAAGAAGTGTAACTGGAGAGTTCGTCTTAATTTAACTAAAGTGCTTAAGATCCGCATCAACCATCATGGTAATAAGCTCCTCAAATGATGTTTTTGGTTCCCAGCCTAAATCTTTCTTTGCACGCGCATAATCTCCCTTGAGTTCTTTGATTTCGGTAGGTCTGAAGAGTTTTTTGTTACTGACGACATAGTCTTTCCAATCAAGCCCTACGTGTGCAAATGCAATACGACAGGCATCCTCAATGGAGTAGGTGGTGTTTGTCCCAATAACATAGTCATTTGGTTTATCTTGTTGCAGCATCAGCCACATTGCTTCAACATATTCTTTGGCATATCCCCAATCTCGCTTCATCGTTATATCGCCCATATGTAGTTTGCCATCGTTACTGATGAGAGGTTCTCCTAATTCATTCATTGGCAGATTTTTAACTTTATTTTTGATACAAGCAACCCCGGCAGTAATTTTTCGGGTAACAAAATGTAATCCTCGACGTGGGCTTTCGTGGTTAAATAAAATACCTCCACAGGCAAACATACCATAAGACTCACGGTAAGAGCGTATCATCATATGTGCATACGCTTTTGCGATGCCGTAGGGATTGTTGGCATCAAAGAGTGTTGATTCATTTGCAGATTCAGATGCAATATTGCCAAAAATTTCACGAGAAGTAGCTTGATAAAATTTCGCATTGGGAGCGAAATGTCTTATTGCCTCGGCAACTCGTACAGGTCCAAGACCAGTTACTTCACCGGTATAAAAAGGATGTGTCCAGCAATCACCAGGAACGGATTGTGCTGCAATATTGTAGACTTCATCAGGTGTACTTTTTTTAATTGCGTTAATGATACTTTCACTATCGATAAGATCTGCTGCTTCAATAGCTATTTTTCCGTAGAGGTGAGTAATATTCGGATGGTAGTAGTTTGTTGTTCTTCTAATCGTTCCTGTGACATCATAGCCTTTTTCCAGCAGCAGGTCAGCAAGGTATGATCCATCTTGTGAAGAAACGCCGATAATTAATGCTTTCTTTGCCATACAGAATGAAATTATAATACTAATTTTACCAAGTAGTTGCAATCCCCAAAAATACTCTCTCTTCCAAAAAGCTTCCAAATTTAGTAAGATAGAGGCTATGGTGACATCCTTAATTACCGGTGGGGCAGGATTCCTTGGCTCACATTTGTGTAAACGTCTCTTAGATGAGGGACAAAAAGTTTTTTGTATTGATAATCTGCTTACTGGGGACAAAAACAACATTGTTCCTTTTCTTGATAACCCACAATTTGCTTTTTTTGGACATGATGTGACTAAGCCACTTGATGCTATTGCTGATCGATTTGAAGATGTGAACTATATTTACCATCTTGCTTCACCAGCTTCTCCCAACAAATACAGCACCCGAAGTTACATTGCTCATCCAATTGCAACACTCTTAGTTGGTTCTGTGGGTACGCATAACTTACTCAATCTGGCACGGGAAAAGAAAGCTAAATTTCTTTTTGCTTCTACTTCCGAAGTGTATGGCAATCCGAGTATCTCCCCACAGCCAGAGACCTATTTTGGCAATGTAAACCCGAATGGCGCACGATCTGTCTATGATGAAGCAAAACGATTTGGTGAAGCAATGACCTTTGGGCATAGAAGAAGATACGGAGTTGATACAAGAATTATCCGCATCTTTAATACCTATGGCCCAAATATGCAAAAGGACGATGGAAGAGTTGTTTCATCTTTTATTAATCAGGCATTAACTGGAGCTGCAATAACCGTATTTGGTGACGGTAAACAAACAAGAAGCTTCTGTTTTGTTGACGATCTGATTGAAGGTATTATTCGGGCAATGATGACGGAAGGCACCGATGGCGAGGTAATGAACCTTGGCAATCCTGACGAACGATCCATCGTCGAAATTGCCGAAATAATTAAAAAAATGACCGGATCAACCTCTCAATTATTTTTTGATGAACTGCCTGCTGATGATCCATTACAGCGGAAGCCGGACATAACAAAGGCAAAGAAGCTTTTAAATTGGGAGCCAACGATTGGTCTGGATGAAGGGTTGAAAAGGACGATAGACTATTTTAGAAACGCATGAAGATTGTTATTATTTTACCTACCTATAACGAACGGGAAAACATCAGAAAGATGATTCCGCTTCTGCAACAAGAAATTCTCCCAACAATTAAAAACCATCAGGTGTCACTGCTTATTGTGGATGATACTTCTCCTGATGGAACGGCTGATGAGGTAAAAGCTTTTATGCACAAATGGCATACGATTAAGTTACTTTCGGGAACCAAACAAGGTTTGGGAGCAGCGTATGTCCGTGGTATGCAATATGCCATGAAAGAAATGCAAGCAGATGCCGTTATGGAATTTGATGCTGATTTTCAGCACGATCCTTATGATATCCCTCGACTTATTTCAGCAATGGATAAAGGAGCAGATTGTGTCATTGGTAGTAGATACATCGCTGGAGGGAGCATTCCAAAAGAGTGGGGATTTGATCGGAAGTTTCTCAGTGTTGTCGGAAACTGGGTGGCTCGTGTTGTCTGGTTTAATTTTACTGTTCATGATGTCACATCTGGCTTTAAATTAACGAAGTCTAGCTATCTGCGTAAGATAGATCTCGATAATCTACTGTCTCATACCTTTGCTTATAAAATGCAGATTCTCCATGATATCTTACAACTAAAAGCAAAAGTAGTTGAAGTGCCGATTGTCTTTAAAGAACGAGGAGAGGGTAAAAGTAAGATCAGTACGAGTGATCAATTTGAATCGCTCTATGTTGTTCTGAGACTTGGAATTTATGACCACAAGAGATTCTTTAAGTTCCTTGTTACGGGAGGAACGGGATTTTTTCTACAAATGGTTACCACAGCCGTAAGCATCCAGCTAGGTGCCGAACAGTTTATCGCAGCAATGATTGGTGGGGAAGTTGCTATCCTCTCTAACTTCTTAATTAATAACACATGGACATTTGGTGATACCAAACATATCAAAGAGCAAGGCCATTTCTTTAATCGTCTGATCAAGTTTAATGTTGCTTCTCTTGCTTCTATTTTCACTCAAGGTGGAGTTGTCTATCTCGCCGTAAATTTCTTAGGTTCTCATCAATATCTTTTTGGCTATGACGTTCCAACCTCACTTATCATCCTTGTGCCTACTATTATTCTTATCATTATTCCTATGAATTACTTTATCTATAATTATATTATTTGGAAAACACAACATTTGAAAAATAATTAGTATTATGAAAAACAAAATATCGCTTGCCCTACTTATTGGTATTTTGCTGCTAGCAACTTTTCTCCGGCTGTACAATATCTCGGATTATATGACCTTTCTAGGCGACGAAGGACGAGATGTTTTGATTGCCAAAGGAATACTTGAAGGTAACCTCACGTTACTTGGCCCACGATCCTCTGCTGGAGATTTTTTCATGGGGCCAGCGTATTATTATATGATTACCCCCTTCCTTTGGCTTTTTCAGTACGATCCTGTGGGGCCGGCTGTGATGGTTGCGCTTGTCGGTGTAGCAACCGTTTTTCTTATCTATTTTGTCGGTAAACGCTTTTTTAGTGAAAGAGCGGGGATTATGGCAGCAGCATTATATGCTGTTTCTCCCTTAATAATTCATTATTCACGCTCTTCCTGGAATCCCAATGTGCTTCCCTTTGTTGCTTTGCTGCTTATCTATACAACCTATAAAAGTATTACGGCAGTAAAATCTTATCGATACGTTATCCTAACCGGCTTCTTGCTTGGTATTGCAATCCAACTGCATTATCTCTCGTTATTTCTTTTTGCTATAGTTGTGGTCTATCTTCCTCTCGGTCTCTGGTATCAACAGCGAAAAATACAACTGCTAATCTATCTTAAAAAATATGCACAGTTATTTCTTGGTTTTCTTATTGGATTTATCGCCTTTATTGCCTTTGAAGTTCGTCATGGATTCCCCAATACGCAAGCAATCTTTCTTTTTATCTTTGGAGATACGCTGCAAGGAGGAACATATGAAGGCAATGGTTCATTTTTTGGACACATATACGACGCATTCTTCCGTTTATTTGGTCGGCTACTTTTCCATTACCCATTGCCCGATATCTCAGCAATGTTTCCACAAACGACATTGTTTCTTTGGTTAACGGCTGCTGTTCTTCTGGGGTTAGCTGCACTCATCGGTATGCTTTTTATCAAAAATAAACTCGTTACTTTGCTTTTATCCCTTTGGCTTAGTATGAGTCTTATCCTTTTTGGTATTAATAAAAAAGAAATTTTGGACTATCATATGGTAATCCTTTTTCCACTACCTTTTCTTCTTGTTGGTAATGCACTTTCTGTTTTTTCTTCTTGGGGAAAAAAGAAAGGGACAAAGAAAGTATGCTTGGTTTTGAGTATAGTACTGTTTTTCTCCTTATTCCTTTTTAATCTTATTGATGCTCCTTTCCGCTACCCCTCTCACAAACAGAAAATTCAGGTACAAAAACTTTCTCAGTTTATTTTATCTAAAACAGGAGGAAAACCGTTCAACTTTGCATTGCTTTCCGGTGGAAATTCTGATCATGCTTATCGTTATTATTTTTCTTATTACAAGCAAGACCCAGTTCTCATTGAGAGTGATGCTATCGATCCTAAAAGGGATACGACAACAGCACAGCTGTTTGTCCTCTGTGAGGGACCCTGTGAGCCACTTGGAAATTCATTATGGGAGATTGCCGGCTTTGGTCGTGCAGAGATCGTTGCTGAGTGGCCAGTAGCAGTAGGTACACTCTACAAGCTTGTTCCCTACAATCCATCAGTTAGTGAGTCTGAATGAATCGATAATCTTTCTAAAAAGCATACTATTCTGTGCCTCAACTTCTCTGCTATTTGTTCGGAGGGAGATATCATAGACATTGTCACCACGTCTGATAAGGTAGTGTTTTTGGTATTCTGCATAAGGTTTGGCCTCTTTTATGTAGGTATACTCAAGTCCTTGATATTCTTGCAGAGAAAAATTAGTAATTTTGCTAACAAGGTCTCTAGTTCCTGTATCATAGCTAATAAGTCCTGGTTTTTCAGACAGCAAGTTTTCAAACTCTGTTTCCTTCACAGGCAGTACGGTAATTGTTACCCAGATACCTCCGTTTTCTGTTTTGGTTTCGTTGGTATAAAGAGTTACTGATTGTTTCCGTTGATCCCATTCATAGACGCTCCATGAGGTAGGATATTGGATCGTATAGCCAAATTGCTTGTTGGTATAGGTCTCAAAAACTCGTAAGAGAAGGAGTTGATTTCGTAGCTCTTGAATGTAAACAGAAATCTGCGGGTTAAACTGAACCATCGTGGTAGTGAGCAGTATATAGTTGAGTACTCCAATGCCAAAAAGTATATGAAAAACTCGCATATTTGCTGGCCGCTTGATTCCTTCTGGTTGCTGGGTATCTAGAAATCTTCTTCGCATCAGCCACCCCAGAAAGAGAAGAATATGAAAGAGGAGAAAAAGACCTAAACTGCTGCCCGAGATAGTATGTTGGAGTCCTGCCCATTCTACGGCAGGAATGGAAAGAAAAACGATACATAAAGGGAAAAAACAAAGAACTGAAGCATGCCTCTTGAGCAATTGCCAACTAAGAACAAGCGAAGAAAAAGTTTTTTGTTGCGCAAAAATAACGCCAAAATATGCCTGCCAGGCTATCAAGCTAAAAAGAGTTGCGCAGAAAAGAAGCAGTGAGCCAACAAAAAGAATACTTAACCAGAAAATAAACGAAGAAGTCCATGTACTTGTAAACTCGTTAAAGCTTGTTTGTAAAAAGAAAGCAAACAAAAAGAAAAGTATCAAGATATTCAATAAAATAAAAAGGTGATAGAAAAATAAAAATGAAAAAGAGAAAAAAGACTGTTTGAGTATTTCTTTTATTTCAGCCAATGACTTTGTGGGCTTTTTTTCATCCCTTTTTTGCAAGAGAGCATAGGTTGTTATGATGGTTAAAAGAAGCAGAAGCAGCGAAAGGGGGAGGGTAATAAAAAAGAGTAAAAGAGAATTATTGAGGAGTAAAACTTGTCCAAAAAAGAGAAGCAAGGTACTCAGAAAAAGTAAAGAAAGTTGGTTAAAAAACTTTCCCCACAGATTAAAACCATCTGCACTGAGCGGTACAATCTCTCCGAAGATGGGGATTTTTCTCATGATTCCTATACTGAAAAGAGCGATCTTAATGAGTAGTTTGGTGATAGGTGCGGCCAGAATCTTTTTGCACCAATCAGGCCAATGCTTTTTGAGATACTTTTTGCCTAACACAGTAAGTGTTACAAGATCCTCAACAAATTTTCCCGTAAGGATTCGTTTGTCAATATATTTTTCTGAGACAGCGAGTGCTTTATCAATTGCTGCAAAAAAGTGTTTGATCGAAGTAAACATACGTGGCTACTATTTCATCATACCAAAAACCCCGCAATAATGCGGGGTTTTATTGTTTCTTAGGAAACAAATTACTTTGATCCGATTTTGTACATTCCTGTACCACAAACTGGACATTTTGCCTTCAAAGCTGGTTTACCATTTTTCATGGTTACTTGTTCTGGGTCTTCAACATCTCGCTTGTCGCGACATTTTACACAATACATTGATGCCATAGTATAATCACCCCCCTTCACGTTTACTTATTTATAAACGCCTGGTAAAAAGAAAAACAGTAATAGCTGACAGATAACAATTGCTAATGTCAGAAGGAGTGTTTTGCGGAGGTCACCTCCAAGATATGCATATTCACTAACGGTTATCGATGCAGTCTTTTGGGCAACAGAAGGTGTCTTTAGACCAATTGCCGATACCGTTGTTTGAGGGAGAGAGTAAGTATATGGCTCAGGAGAAAGATCCTGTTTGGCTTGAGCAACGGGACTTTTTTGCCGATCAACGCTTTGCATCTTTTGCTGGCGAGTTTTTCTCTTTTTAGGCATGAATGAGCCTAGATTACACTATTGACACTCAGGCTGTCAAGAGGCTAATATGGCAGGAGACAGTTTGATTCATATGGATACGCCTATTTTTATACTATTACTTATTTTGCTTGTTTGGGTTGGATGGTTGACGTTTTCTTTCCGTCGATTACATGCTCGATATATGCTCTTTACCGGAGGAGTAAGCCGCAATACACTTGATACCGTGCTGACCAAAATTATCAAGGAAAATACTAAGTCACAACAAGCCATTGCTGAACTGATGAGTCGCTGTGCTACAATAGAAAAAGAAGAGCGATTGCACATTCAGAAGATAGGCCTCCTTCGATTTAACCCTTTTAAAGATACTGGAGGTGATCATAGTTTCATTCTGACACTGGCAGATTCGTACGATACCGGTGTCGTCATTACTGCGCTCTACGCTCGAACAGGGATGCGATGGTACGCAAAGAGGGTAGTAAAAGGTAAGGGTATCGAACATGAACTCTCTGATGAAGAGAAGAGAGCCTTAAGTCTAGCTGAGCATACCAAATAGCATTTTTTTGGTTCTGCCTTATGAATAAACTCGTCATTGGCATTTTAAGCCTGATAATTTACGCAGTTGCGGCGTTTCTTTCCTATAATGTTTTCTTAGAGCAGAAGTCTACGCAAACAACACCTGTAGCATCTGATATGCCTCTGAAAACAAACCTTGAAAATGACTATCAAGCAATTCTTTTTAATCCCAATGAACCAAAAACGGAAGTGTGTCCTCTTACGGGTGAGAAGTATTCAAAGACCCAACGTAATTGGTGGGAAAAACATCGGCCGCTTGGTGTCATGGTTGAAAACCATCTTGATGCTCGTCCTCAGTCAGGAATTAATGCTTCCGACGTGACATTTGAAGCAGTTGCCGAGGGGGGAATTACTCGAACTCTCAATATCTATTATTGTAACGATGCAGGTATTGTCGGGCCTGTACGTTCTGCTCGTACGTATTTTCTTGATCTCATTTCAGGCTATGGCAATTATCCCTTGTATGCTCATGTTGGTGGAGCCAATACCCCAGGGCCAGCCAATGCACTAGGGCAGATCGTTGATTATGGATGGGCTCAGCATAATGATATTAATCAGTTTTCTGTTGGCTATCCTACCTTTTGGCGAGATGAAGGACGACTCGGAAGGCAGGTTGCGACAGAACACACCATGTACTCCAATACGACAAAGCTGTGGGAAGTAGGGCAAAAACGTAAGTTAACCAATGTTGATAAAAATGGCAAGTCATGGGATTCGAGTTTTACCGAATATACCTTTAAAGATGATGCTCCTGCGGCTGCTCCTCAAACAGATTCAATACACATTGACTTCTGGAATAATCCTGATTATGCTGTGGAATGGACCTATGATCCCAAGACAAATACGTATCTCCGTGAGAATGGTGGCATCAAACACAACGATCGGAATACCAAAAAACAGATTGCTACCAAGAATCTTGTCATACTCTCTATGGAAGAAAGCCGTGCAAACGATGGCTATGAAGGGAACGCTCATATGATCTATGGAACCACAGGTACTGGGAATGTAACTATCTTTATGGATGGGAAAGAGATTGAAGGAACCTGGAAGAAAGCCCGACGAGTTGATCCACTTGTCATCATGGATGCTCAAGGTGAAGAAATTGCTTTTAACAAAGGTAAAATCTGGTTTGAAATACAACCTGTGGGGTCATTGGTAGAAGTAAATTGACTATATGGATACATCTGTAAAAGAATCATTGGTTCTTATTACGAATGATACTATAACGAAAGAAAAGCCGAAAAAGAAGTGATTATTTTTCTTTCCAAAAATGAGCAAATAGATGCTATAATCTGATAGATTATCCTATGTTGTCAGATCTCATCACTTCCAAAACCCGAGTAAAAATACTTAACCTCTTTCTCACGAAGCCCTCAGAGATGTATCATGTTCGTGAATGCGTCCGCAGGGTCGATGAAGAAATAAATGCTGTCCGTCGGGAATTGATTCATCTGGAGAAGCAAGGAGTCCTCAATAAAGAAAACCGTGCAAATAGAGTGTATTATTTTCTCGCTAAAGATTATCCCTTTTATACTGACCTACTGAGAGTTGGATCAAAGACCATTGGGCTTGGTCAGAAAATGCTTGCGAATCGAACCAAACTTGGCAAGATCAAATATGCTATGTTCTCCGGCAAATTTGTTAAAAAAGAAAAACAGTCACCAGATGAAGTGGATCTGATGGTTGTTGGGACGGTTGTGCTTCCAGAGCTAGCACTTCTGGTTCGGGATGAAGAAATGCGGATTGGGACAGAGGTAAATTATACAGCGATGACTGAGGAAGAATTTAAATTTAGAAAACAACGTAATGATCCTTTTTTAACATCGATCTTGCTCGGTTCACGATTGCTGTTAATTGGTGATGAGGAGGCCATGCTTGCATGAAACAAAATCGCTGGTTCTTCATCTTAATCCTTTTTTTGACAGCTATTTCTTTGCTGATCAATTTTTCTCAACCGTACCAGATAAAAGCTTTTGGAACGACGATTTCCATTCCTGGTCTTGCTCCAAGCACCTATCTAGGATTCCTTAGTTTGAAGCCTGATTTTTCCTTGCATGAAGGTCTTGATCTTGCGGGAGGCACAAGTGTTACGCTCCGTGCGGAAATGGATGATATCCCTGATGCTCGAAAACAGGCGGCACTTGATTCAGCAAAAGAAGTCATTGAACGCAGAATCAATTTCTTTGGTGTCTCAGAGCCTGTGGTACAGACAGCAAAAGTAAACGATGATTATCGTATTATCGTTGAGATCCCAGGTGTTACGGATGTTAATCAGGCTGTAGCGCTTGTAGGAAAGACTGCCAAGCTGACCTTTTGGCAAGAAGGAGAGGGGACATTTGAAGCAAGTGAAGCGGCTCAGATTGCTTCAACATCAGGGGTACCAATTGGGATAGCGCAATTCATGGGGCCAACTGCCAAGAAAACTGATCTTACCGGGGCAGACCTGAAGGAGGCAACCGTTACTTTTGATCCAAGTACAGGAAAACCACAGGTTGGTCTTAACTTTACCAGCGCAGGAGCCAAGAAATTTGGTCAGATAACCAAAGACAATGTGGGAAAGATTCTGGCAATTGCACTTGATGATCAAATTATCGAGGCGCCCCGAGTCAATGAAGCGATCTATGGAGGACAGGCCGTAATCAGTGGTGAGTTTACGACCGATCAGGCAAAGACTGTGCAGATTCAACTCAATGCTGGTGCTCTCCCCATATCCTTAACGGTTCTTGAACAACATGCTATTGGAGCAAGCTTGGGTAATGATTCTATTCAAAAGAGTCTAATTGCTGGATCATTGGGCTTTGTCGTCATTGTGGTCTTTATGATAGGACTGTATGGAAGACTTGGTGTTATTGCAAGTATGGCACTGATTGTGTATACCTTACTCATGCTTGCATTGTTCAGGTTAATTCCTGTAACGCTGACACTTGCTGGGATAGCTGGCTTTATTTTATCGATTGGTATTGCTGTTGACGCCAATATCCTCATCTTTGAACGTGTCAAAGAAGAATTACGGAGAGGCCGTTCACGAGAAGCTGCAATTAGGCTTGGGTTTTCTCGAGCATGGTTATCTATCCGTGACTCAAATGTCGCCAGTCTTCTCATTAGTGCTATTTTGTTTTATTTTGGTACGGGCGTGATTAAAGGTTTCGCGGTTACCCTTGCTCTTGGAGTCTTTGTTTCATTGTTTTCAGCAATTGTGGTCACTCGTACGTTCTTGCGTACGTTTTATAAGGAGTAAAAAATTATGTTTGATATTATTGGTAAACGAAAATGGTATTTTCTTTTTTCATTCCTGATGATTGTTCCAGGAGTTGTTTCATTGTTCCTCTGGGGGCTTAATCTTTCGATTGACTTTACCGGAGGCTCACGAACGACACTTGTCTTTCCACAGCCAGTCAATGAACAGAAGATCGAGACCGTTGAGAAAGCTTTTGAAGCAAAAGGAATTGATGTGGTAACGATTCAGCCCTCCGGTGATCGAGTAGTTGTCAGGACAAAGCCATTAGATGATAAGCAAAATGCAGCCGTTCTTGTAGAGCTCAAAAAAACAGCCGGAGAGTTTACCCAAGATGAATTTGAAACCATTGGTCCGGTAATTGGTCAAGAGATTACCCTGAATGCGTTTAAAGCTATCGGTGTGGCTTCACTTGTCATTATCTTCTATATTGCCTGGTCATTCCGTGGCGTAAGGAAACCAGCCAGTAGTTGGCGCTTTGGTGTTTGTGCAATTGCTGCACTGATTCATGACGCCCTTTTTGTCATTGGGGTATTCTCCATACTTGGTCATTTCTTTGGAGTCGAAGTTGATAGCTTATTTGTAACGGCGATCTTAACGGTTATTGGATTCTCTGTTCACGATACTATTGTTGTCTTTGATCGTATTCGTGAGAATCTGAAGAGAACTGCAGGTGTGCCTTTTGGCCAAGTGGTGAATGACTCACTTTTACAGACTCTTGTTCGTTCACTCAATACGTCGTGGACAACACTGTTGGTACTCTTTACCTTATTACTCTTTGGAGGAGAAACAATCCGCTGGTTTGTATTTGCGCTCTTTATCGGTATGCTGAGTGGGACATATTCTTCAATCTTCAACGCGGCACAGCTTCTGGTCGCCTGGCAGGACTGGATAGAGAAGCGAAAGAAATAGTATGGAAAAGATTCAGTTCCTCGTCGATGGGCAAAAGATTTCTGGAACCTATTTTGAACCCAGCCCTTCACGGCAAAAATTCCCAGGTGTTATTTTCTTTCATGGCATGACAAGCAGTCAAAAGAATTATCTTCCACTTGCCCAGAAGCTTACTGAACAAGGAATTGCAGGATTGTCAATTGATCTTCGAGGGCATGGAGCAAGTGAAGGCGATTTTGCAAAGCTCACCATAGCAGATGGAGTTCGTGATGGTCTTACCGCCTATGATTTCTTGGCAAACCAGAAGGGGATTGATACTGAACGTATTGGTCTCTGCGGCTCAAGTTTTGGAGGGACGATTGCGTCACTCATTGCAAGAAAGCGGAAAGTAGCATCACTTGTCCTCCGAGCTCCAGCTGCATATCCAAATGATATGGTTTCCTACACGCAGATCATGGAGAAAGAAGAAATTTTTTTTCAGACCATGAAAAAAATGGAAGAAACAACTGCTATCCAAGCAATGAGTACGTTCACTGGAAGGCTCCTCGTTGTGATTTCTGAAAAAGATACAGTTATTCCGGAAAGAATGTGTGAAGCATATCTGTCTCAGGCTGTTGCTGCAAAACAGAAAGAAGCATCAGTCATTAAAGAATCGTCTCATAGTCTCGATGATCCAGCATGGAGGGAAGAGTTTAACAGGCTTTCTGTACAGTGGTTCAAAAAAACGTTATACTAAGTTTGTGAATACTGATAGTCTCCCACAGGTAGCCACCCAACAGATACAAAGCAGTCAATCTCAGTCTTCAGGTATCCTGCAACAAACACTTGGAGAGCTTCTTAAGAATAATACCCATGCTCAGGGCATGGTAATGCAAGCAATGCGAATTACTCCTGCACAATTACAACAGATGCTTTCGGCTACAAGCAATAATCAACTGATGCAAATGCCAATTGGAGATCTCTTTAAGAATGGTATGGTGCAGCAGGTTGTCTCACAACAGTCAGGGAATAACGGGCAAGTAGTGCAACTCTCTCCTGAGCAAGCCCAGCAAATACTTGCTGCTCTTCCAGCACCTCAACAAGAAGAAACATTGTGGCAAAAAATTCGGAAAAGTATGGGTTTATAAAAATATGTCTAACGAAAATACACTGGATCTTCATCGTCGCCGAGCTGATACGATGGAGATTCGTCGTCCAACTGACGTTAGCCAAGCTGACACAGTTCCACTACCGATACCGAGATCTAAAAAGAAAAATATATTTGGGCGTCATCCAAGATTGACACAACCTAGATTTAGGCGAACTAGAAATACAGTTGCAGTTGGAGCAGCAGTCGTTACAGGCATTGCTGCAGGAATGCATATACAGCAAGAACCAAAGATACCAGCACCTGCATATGAAGCAATTTCTCCAAATGAAAAGCCTACTACTGACGATATCTTACAAGAGTATCTGACAAGTTCCTCGACACAAATTACTGAGCTCTTTGCACATGCATCCTTAGAAACCCCTTTAAAGGGTAATATGTCAGAGCTTGGTCAGGTTCTGGTTGAGCCAAAGAAACCATGGCTACTCCGCGTTGGTGATAATGGCTTTATGGCTGCAATCGAAGGGGGAAATCATGAGATATTATTGACAAAGAAAGGTGTTAATGGTGTCATTTATACCATTAGTGCAAAAGTAGATGATCGTTGGTGGAACGAGAATGCAAGTCGATATCTTCCCGATGGCATACTCCCTGCTGAGAAAATAGACAGTATATCCGTCTCGTGGTCGACGAATCCTGAGGCTGCAATTGGCGGTCATCTTATTATGGGTTTGCCTGACGTTTTTTCAATTGGTGTACAAAAAGAGGATGATGGGTATACTATCCGTACGGTAATTGGTGCAGAATTTCCTGAGCGGAGCAAAAGGTACAGAACGAGTGCGAGTGTTAGTAACTCACAAGACCCTATTTTGAATCAACAGGGTGTACGAGATGTAACAAATTTTGCTCAAGAGCGAATAAATGACGCCATACAGGTAGAGCAATTAGTATCAAACCCTTGACAGAATAAGGATATATATGATATACATAGAAACACTCTCTGTCATATAAAGATACAAGGGGCAAGTCCCTCTGTGTCTTTTATTGTCTGTTAGGGGACTGCCTACCAAAATATATATAACGCACGATGCCTAAGCACTCAGACCAAACCGACCAATCTATACGACAAAACTGGGGGAAAACATACACAATGCTGCCAAAGCTTGATCTTCTCGCAGTTCAAAAGAAATCATACAAAATATTCCAAGAAGAAGGGATTGCTGAAATCGTCAAAGAAATTACTCCTGTTGATGATTTTACTGGCAAAAACTGGGCGCTTGCCTTCCACAAACACAAACTTGGTGAAGCAACTATTGATCCAGAAGTAGCACTCGTTAAAGGCCTTACCTATAGTGCTCCTCTTACTGTTTCTGTTACCCTGACAAACAAAAAAACTGATGAGCACCAAAGTGCTGAAGTTTTCCTTGGTGATATCCCACAAATGACTGAGCGTGGAACTTTTATTGTGAATGGTATTGAGCGTGCAGTTGTTAACCAGCTCGTTCGTTCACCTGGTGTTTTCTTTACTGGTGCACAAGACCCCATCACTGGTAAATCACTCTATTCAAGTGAAATTCGACCAGTACATGGTTCATGGCTTGAATTTGCAACAACTCGCTACGGTACTATTACTGTTAAGATCGACCGACGTCGAAAATTCCTCGCAACAACTTTCCTTCGAGCACTTGGTATTTCAGACAATGAGGCAATCAAAGCAAAGTTTGCTGAGTATGCAGGGAAAGATGGCAAAATAGATCTTATCGAAAACACTCTCCAAAAAGATGAAACAACAAGTGAAACTGAAGCACTTGTTGAAATTTTTAAGAAAATGCATCCAGGCGAGCCAGTTATTCTCGACAAAGTTCGTGAATACTTCACAAACCTCTTTTTCAATGCACGACGCTATGATCTTGGTGAAGTGGGTCGTTACAAAACAAACAAGAGACTTCAATCAGTTCCAGGATTTGTCCCAACCGAAGACCGTGTCTTGACGGTTGACGATATCGTTGCTTCACTTGCTTACCTTATTACGCTTGAGCAAGGTAAGGGCGACGTTGATGATATTGATAGTCTTTCAAACCGCCGTGTCCGAAGTGTTGGAGAACTTGTTGCTATCAATGCTTTCCGTGTTGGTGTGCTTCGTGTTGAGCGAAGTATCAAAGAGCGTATGAGTCTTTTGCAGGCTGATGTGCCAATCACCGTTGCTAATCTTATTAATGCACGTCCTATTATGGCTGCTATCAATGAATTCTTCCGAACATCACAGCTTTCAACAATTCTTGATCAGACAAACCCACTTTCTGAAATTGATAACTTAAACCGTCTGACGGTTATGGGTACTGGTGGTATCTCACGAGAACGCGCAGCTTTCTCGATCCGAGATATCAACAGTTCACAATACGGAAGAATTTGCCCTATCAGGAGTCCCGAGGGACCAAACATTGGACTTGTTACCTATATGGCACTCTATTCACGAGTAAATGATTATGGATTCTTAGAAACTCCTTACAAAAAGGTAGTACGAGAGAAGAAGGGCAGCCGCGAAATTGTTAAAATTGCTGATGAAGTAGTCTATCTCTCTGCAGATGATGAGCGAGATCAATATGTAACACATCTTGGTATCAATATCTCAGAAGACGGTGAAATTCTTGATGCACGTGTGCCTGCACGTTACCGAGGTGAATTTATTGAAGTTGATCGTGAGATGATCTCTTACATTGATATTGTTCCACGACAGGTTGTCGGGACAAGTGCCTCACTTATTCCTTTTATTGAACACGATGAAGCTAACCGTGCACTGATGGGAACGCACATGCAATGTCAGGCTGTTCCGCTCGTTAATCCTGAAAGTCCTGTTGTTGGAACAGGTATGGAAGGAACCGTTGCTGAAGTTATGGGAAGAGTTGTACGGGCACCATTTGCTGGAAAGATTTCTTTTGTTGATGCAAAGCGAGTTGTGCTTGAAGGTGGAGCAGGACAGCGTGCTACCTATTCTCTTGAAACATTTGAACGTACTTCGAATGCAACAGCGTACACACAGCGTGCAGTTGTGAAAGATGGCCAAGTGATCAAAGAAGGAGATCTACTTATCGATGGTCCTTCAAGTCAAAAGGGAGAATTGGCACTCGGACGCAACTTGCTTATTGCGTATACTTCACTTGATGGTCTTGGTTACGAAGACGCTATTGTGGTCTCTGAGCGATTGGTAAAAGATAACGTACTTTCATCAATTCATATTGAAAAGTATGAAGCAACCGTTGTTGAAACTAAGCTTGGTATGGAAGAAACAACTCGAGATATTCCAAACGTTTCAGAAGAAGATCTTGCAAACCTTGATGAAGAGGGTATTGTTGTCCTTGGAAGTGAAGTTCGTCCAGGATCAATTCTTGTTGGTAAAATCGCTCCAAAAGGTGAAACAGAGCTTACTGCAGAAGAGAGACTACTTCGGGCGATCTTTGGTGAACAAGCTCGTGAAGTACGAGATACCAGTCTTCGTATGCCTCATGGTGAGCGAGGAACCGTTATTAGTGTCCAGATTCTTGACCGCAAGCAAGGTGATGAACTTGAACCAGGTGCTATGCGAAAAATTATTGTTGAAGTAGCACAGTTCCGACATATCTCTGTTGGAGACAAACTTGCTGGACGTCACGGAAACAAAGGTATCATCTCTCGAATTATGCCTATTGCTGACATGCCGTACATGGCTGACGGAACTCCTGTTGATATTATTATTTCACCGGTGAGTATTCTTGCCCGTATGAATTTGGGACAGATTCTTGAAGCCCACCTTGGATTTGCAGCAGAAAAGCTTGGTATTAAAGTCGGTATCCCAGCATTTGAAAAAGTAAAAGAAGAAAAAATTACTGAACTTCTTAAGCAAGCAGGTCTTCCAATGAATGGAAAAGTACAACTCTTTGACGGTCGAAGTGGTGAAGCATACGAAAACCCAGTTGTTGTCGGTATCTCCTACATCATGAAGCTTATCCACATGGTTGAGGACAAGACGCACGCTCGTTCAACTGGTCCATACTCTCTGGTTACCCAGCAGCCACTTGGTGGTAAAGCCCAAATGGGAGGTCAGCGTCTTGGAGAAATGGAAGTTTGGGCTCTTGAATCACATCGTGCACGATATATCTTACAGGAAATGTTAACCATCAAATCTGACGATGTCGTTGGAAGGGCTAAAGCTTTTGAAGCAATTGTGAAAGGGACTGATATCCCAACACCAAAGGTTCCTGAGTCATTCAAGGTGCTTATTAAAGAATTACAGTCACTCGCACTCAATGTTGTGCCAACTGACGCACAGGTGTATAATGAAGCGACAGAAGTAGCAGAAGAGAAAGCCTCAGAAGCTGTTAAAGAAGAAGTAAAAGCTCTTGAAGTCGCCCTTGCAGCAGAAGAAGTTGTTGACGAATCACTCAATGCGCAGGCTGTTGCTGGAGAAGCCGAAACAGAAGAAATAGTAGAACCTGAAATGGAGGTAGCACAAAAATAATATGAATAACAAAGGGAAAAACATCTTAAAAGATCTTAATATTTCTGACTTCAAGTCATTGAAATTACTTCTTGCAACCAACGATGACATCATGCAATGGTCATATGGAGAAGTAACCAAGCCAGAAACGATTAACTATCGTACGCTTCGTCCAGAAAAAGATGGTCTTTTTGATGAAAGAATTTTTGGTCCTACCAAAGATTGGGAATGCTATTGTGGAAAGTACAAGAGAATCCGTTATCGTGGTATTGTTTGTGACAAATGTGGCGTTGAAGTAACTCTTTCTCGTGTTCGACGTGAGCGATTGGGTCACATCACGCTTGCAGCTCCTGTCTCACATGTATGGTATTTCAAAGGTGCTTCAAGTGCACTCTCACTCTTATTGGATGTCCCACAAAAGAGTCTTGAATCTATTATCTACTATGCATCTTACTTCATTACAACCGTTGATGAAGAAAAGAAAAAAGAAGCACTTGATGCCTTTGCTGACACTTTTGCAAAGCGAAAAGATGCACTTGAGCAGCGAATCAAAGATGAAGAAACAAAACTGACGACTGAAGCAGAAGAGAAAAAGAAAGAAGTAACAGGCAGTAAATTCCCAAGCGAACAAAAGCAAATGATTGCTGAAGAAGTAGATATTGCTCTTCGCCAGAAACTTGTCCATACAGGTGAAACCCTTACTTCAGAAATGAAGAAACTTGATGAAATTTCAGATACGTTCACCAAACTTTTGAAGAGTCTTCGCGTTGGTAGTGTGTTATCAGAAGATGAGTACTTCAAACTGCTTGAATACGATACCCCAATCTTCTTTACTATTAAGACTGGTTCTGAAGCACTTGCAGAAGTTGTAAATAACTTAGACCTTTCAGCATTAATTGCTGATCTTCGTACCGAATCAGAAAAAGCAACTGGACAGCGCTACTTAAAGATTGTGAAAAGACTTCGATTGATCGAATTCATGCGCAAAGCAGGAGTATCACCATCTGCGATGATTATGACCGTACTTCCTGTTATTCCACCAGATCTTCGTCCGATGGTTCAGCTTTCAGGAGGACGATTTGCAACGTCAGATTTGAACGATTTGTATCGCCGTGTGATTAACCGAAACAATCGTTTGAAGCATTTGCTTGCACTTGGTGCACCTGAAATCATTCTTCGAAACGAGAAGAGAATGCTCCAGGAATCAGTCGACGCACTTATTGATTCATCACAGCGAACAAGTCAAAGTGCGGCACAGCTTCGATCTCTCTCAGACATGCTTCGTGGAAAACAAGGTCGATTCCGACAGAATTTGCTTGGAAAACGTGTTGATTACTCCGGTCGTTCTGTTATCGTTGTTGGACCTGATCTTGAACTGAACCAGTGTGGATTACCAAAAGAAATGGCACTTGAAATGTTTAAGCCGTTTATTCTTCGTGAAGTAATCGTTCGTGGCCTTGCTACCAATATTAAGTCAGCAAAACGATATATCGAGAAGCGTCCACCAGAGGTTTTTGATATCCTTGAAGAAATTACCAAGAATCATCCGGTTCTTCTAAACCGTGCTCCTACGCTTCATAAACTTGGTATTCAGGCATTCTATCCAGTCCTTATTGAAGGTGCTGCGATTCAGCTTCACCCTTGTGTCTGTGCCGGTTATAACGCTGACTTTGACGGTGATCAAATGGCTGTGCATATTCCACTTTCTAAGAAAGCACAAGAAGAAGCAATTGCGCTTATGATGCCTAACCATAACTTGCTCAAACCTGCAAACGGAGATCCAATCACCTTGCCAAACAAAGAAATGGCACTTGGTTCATTCTTCTTGACATCACTTGATGAGAGATTGGTTAAGCCAGCAGAAGAACAAGCATACTTTGAAAACAAAAACGCAGCACTCCTTGCCTATGACCTTGGTAAGATTCAACTGCAAGAAACAATCCAGGTTCGCCTGACAGCCTATGGTGATAAAGAGGCAAAGCTTGTTGAAACAAGTGCTGGTCGATTGAAATTCAATGAACTCCTTCCTGAATCATATGGCTTTATTAACGAGAGTGTCAATGCGGGTGGTATCAAAAAGCTTATTATGCGGGCTATGAAGATGTACTCATCTGATGAAGTTGCAGCTCTTATTGACCGCATTAAGAATCTTGGATTTAAGGGTGCAACCATTTCTGGTGTGAGTGTCGCTGCTTTTGACAACGACATTATCCCTGAGAAACAAAAATATGTTGCTGAAGCCGAAGTAAAGGTTGCCAAGATCGACAGTGACTATCAGAATGGTTTGATTACCATTAACGAAAAGAAAAGACTTTCAAATGAAGTTTGGATGAAAGTAACGGATGTTGTTGGTGATCTTACCTGGAAGGCTCTTGAAAAGCACAATCCTATCAAAATCAGTATTGATTCTGGAGGTTCTCGTGCAGGTCTCGAACAGCTCAAACAGCTTTCAGCTATCCGTGGTCTTATCGTTGATCCAACCGGAAAGATCGTTGAGTTACCAATTAAATCTAACTTCCGTGAAGGTCTTTCAATCTTTGAATACGTGTCATCAGCCCGTGGTTCACGAAAAGGTTTGACCGATTCAGCTTTGAAAACAGCAAACGCAGGATACTTAACTCGACGTTTGGTTGATGTGGCTCATGAAGTGATTATCCGGGAAGATGATTGTGGTACAACCGATGGCATAACCATGTATCATACCGAAAAGAACAGAACTGCGGCTTTGTCAGAAAGAGTTCTTGGTCGTGTGCTTGGAGCAGATGTTGTTTCAAAGAAAACCAAGAAAGTTATCTTGAAGGCTGGAACTGAAATCAGTGAAGAAGAAGCAAAACTCTTTGACGAACATGAAGTTGAGGAAGCAGTGGTACGATCAGCACTTACCTGTAAGCTTTCTTACGGACTGTGTGCCGCCTGTTATGGATGGGACTTCTCAACCAAGCAATTAATCGGTAAAGGTGTTCCAGTCGGTGTTATGGCTGCGCAAAGTATTGGTGAACCAGGAACACAGCTGACCATGAAGGTGAAGCACTATGGAGGTATCGTTATGTCTGACGTGACCCAAGGTCTTCCACGTGTTGAGGAACTCTTTGAAATGCGTACACCAAAGAATTTGACACCAATTGCTGAAATTACTGGTAAAGTAACCGTTGAAACAAACGAGGATGGTCACCATGTACAAATCAAAAACACTCGAATCAAACCAATTGATACACAGGAATACTTTGTCCCACTGTCTATGACCCTGACCGTTGCTGATGGTGATGAAGTGATCGCTGGAACACCACTTGCAGAAGGTGATCTTGATCCAAAGGAAGTACTCAAAGTCGGTGGTATCCCAATGGCACAGCGCTATCTGATCACTGAAGTACAGAGAGTATATGAATCACAGGGTATTGGTATTAATGATAAGCATTTTGAAGTTATTACTCGAAAGATGTCTGACAAGGTTATCGTTGAGAGTGTTGGTGACACCTCACTTATCCCAGGAGATTTTGTAACCAAAGCTCGATTTGAAGAGATGAATGGCGAGGTGCTCGCTGAAGGTGGAGAGCCAGCAACTGGCCGACAAGTAGTCCTTGGTATTACCAAAGCAGCTCTGTTCTCAGACTCTTGGTTGTCAGCAGCATCCTTCCAGGAAACAACCAAAGTCTTAACCGAAGCAGCGCTTGAAGCACGTGAAGATAAACTGATCGGTCTCAAAGAAAATGTTATTATCGGACGACTTATTCCAGTTGCTGGAATGACTGGTGAATTTGTTGAAGAAGGTCAAGAAGAAACACGTGCAGCTGAAGCAGTTGTTGCTGCCTAGTCCGAACTAAGTATAAAGTATTCAGGAGTAAGTATTAGTTATACTGAAGGTACCTAATATTTTATACATCTACTTTCTACTTCGTTTGGAAAATGTGCTATAATACCAAGCACAAGGTGAAAAATATATGCCAACATTATCACAATTAGCAAAAAGAGGAAGATCAAAGAGAATCAAAAAGACCCGCTCAACGGCTTTAAAGAGTATTTTTAATGCCAAAGATCGTCAGTACACTGATTTTGATTCTCCACAGAAGCGGGGAGTGGTTACCCTTGTCAAAACCATGACTCCTAAGAAACCGAACTCAGCGCTTCGTAAAGTTGCTCGTGTGAAACTTTCCAACAAAATGGAAGTCACCGCCTATATTCAAGGTGTTGGTCACACCCTTTCTGAGCACGGTATCGTTCTTATCCGTGGTGGTCGTGTTCGTGACTTGCCAGGTGTGAAGTATCATGCAGTTCGGGGTAAGTTTGATTTACAAGGTGTTGATGGTCGAAAGACTTCACGAAGTATTTATGGAACCAAGATGCCAAAGGCAGCAAAATAATAACCTATGAGACACGCAAAAATCCAAAAACGAAAAATAGCTCCAGATACTATGTACAATAGTATTTTTATCGCAAAGCTGATTAATTACATCATGCACGATGGTAAAAAGACTGTTGCACAAGCACAGGTCTATGGTGCGATGCAAATTATTGCTGACAAAGGTGAGGATCCAGTCAAGCTCTTTGAGAAGGCAATGCAAAATGTCGGACCAAAGGTTGAGGTAAAAGCTCGCCGTATCGGAGGAGCTAACTACCAGGTTCCCGTTGAAGTTAAACATGAGCGTCGTACAGCTCTTGCTCTTCGTTGGATTATTGAAGCCGCACGCAAGCGCTCAAACAAAGAGTATCATACGTTTGCTGAGAAACTTGCTGTAGAACTTACTGAAGCAGCACAAAACCTTGGTGAAGCAGTTCGTAAGCGAGATCTTGCTATGCGACAAGCAGAAGCCAACCGTGCATTCTCCAATTTTAGGTGGTAAACTAAACTCCAATTTGCATACTTTTCTATTAGCGTATAGTGTATAATAACCTTATGAGTTCGCTGTGGGATTATGATAAGAAAGAACTGGAGAAGACAGAGCAAGGGAGAATACATGTACTGGAGCGGCAGATTAATTACGGTCCAGGAAAAAGCAAGATAAAGCTTGCTGAGGTAAAAAAATATTGGCATCGTTTGCACCTTTTTACCTTACAGAAAAGGTTGCTTGAACTGTTATTATGGGGGAAATACCAGACCTCACCAAAGAACAACAAATCATTCTGGATGAAGTAAAAGAAAACGCTTTTTGTAAAGAAAACTTTTATTTCACCGGAGGTACTGCGTTAAGCGCGGTTTATCTGCATCATCGAGAATCAGATGATATTGATCTTTTTAGCGAGAAGAAATTTGATAATCAGATACTCTTTACCCTCATGACTGAGTGGAGCAACAAACAGCAGTTTCAGTTTCAATCACAGTTTGTTGAAGTAATGTATATCTATCAACTGGTATTTTCCAATAAGAACGAACTCAAAGTTGATTTTGCTTATTATCCTTATACTCGATTAGAGAAAGGACAACTTCTCGATGGAGTAAAAGTTGATAGCCTTACCGATATTGCAGTAAATAAATTATTGACCATTACACAGCGAGATGAAGTGAAGGATTTTGTTGATCTGTATTTTCTTTTACAGAAATTCAGTATATGGGATTTAATTGAAGGAGTACGAATAAAATTTAAAGTAAAGCTTGAGCCATTTCTTTTGTCAGCAGATTTTTTGAAGGTAGAGGACTTTGTCTATCTACCCAAGATGATTAAGCCACTGTCATTGGAAGAGCTTAAGAGTTTTTTTAGAGAGAAAGCAAAAGAAGTGGGGAGAAAAGAAGTGATGTAAGAGGGTTCGTCAAGCAGAAGCCAACCGCGCATTCTCCAATTTTAGGTGGTAAAGCCCTTTTTTATTTTGTTAGGATCAGATAATTTGCTCTACTATGAAAAGGAAGTTTTCCAGCAGTGTCATCTATGTCAGCTCTTCGTACAGTCTTTATTCCAGAAAATCCTGCTTCTTGAGCAAGTTCAGATAGCTTTCCTGGTCTTGTTGGTTGTCTCAGTCCTTGTTCCTTTTTCCAGAAGGGGATTTCAGTTGGAAATATTGGCCAAATAAATACGCCTCCTTCTTTTAAAACACGATGTACTTCCTCTAAGAAAAAAGGAGTATCCGCTATAAAGCGATTTGCCCAAACAGAAGTAGCACCATCGAATGAACTGTCGGCAAATGGTAATCCCTGGTTCATATCTGCTTGTTCTGTGGCAATAGTTGGTGATTGTTGGCGTAAAGCCCCTAACGCTTTAGTGCTAACATCTGTTGCAGTAACGTTAAACCCTTCTCCTGCTAATGCTTGAGAAACGATACCAGTTCCTGCGGCTATATCCAAAACATGGTAATCAGCTTCATCTCCGCGTACATGTGGGATATAACTCTCTACCACAGTGGCTACTTCTGTTGCTAAGGCTTCTCTTTTCATCTTTCTTACGTTGGCATCATAAGCCTCTGGTGGGACATCTCTGTCATAATTCGTACTAGTAGCGATTTTGCCCCCCCACGAGTAGTGTTTCCTTCAGCCCTCTAAGCCCCTCAACTAATCTGCTCATAATGTTGTTGTTATACTAGCCAATAAAGATTATTCACTCACCGTTATTCCGAGTATTTTATCTCCCTGTTTCATTGCATTCACTACATCCATGCCTTCAGTCACCATGCCAAAATTCGTATATTGCTGATTAAGCCAAGGGGCATCAGTTTTAGTAAAGAAGAATTGCGCGTCATTGGATACCCGGATATCACTACTACGAGCGACCCCCAGTGATCCCGTCGTGAAAGGAACCTGATTGAGTTCTGTCTGGATCATCCCACCGCCTGTTCCATTGCCTTTGGGGTCTCCACCTTGCAGTACCCAGTCTTCAACCCGATGAAAGGTCAGATTTTTATAAAAATTGGCCTCTGCTTTCTGAATAAAGTTTTTGACAGTTCGTGGTGCTTGATCACCAAAGAGCGTGACAGTAATAGAGCCTTTACTTGTTTTAATTACCGCAGAATATGAGGCCTTCACCCCTTCTTCAACCCCAAAGACAGGAGCATTTGGGTCAGTTTGCGTTTGTTGTCCTTGGACTTGTTGTTGCTGCTGCTGTGGTTGCTGTTGGGTTTGCGTTTGTTGTTGTGCGGATCTTGTTGCCATAAAAAAGTTTGCTTCAGGCGGCAGAGTCGGAACTTGTTTGGCTGATTGAGACGAGCTATTTGCTTGGCTTAAGTAGAGGATCGCTCCAAAGAGAATTACCACCGCAATGCAAATAATCAACGAAACCTTGTTCATACGCGCTGTCTTGTTATTCTAACACGTCTTTTTTGCATAGGCAAATGAAATAAGGTACAATAGGCACCATGCAACAACAACATTTAATCCGAAATTTTGCCATTATCGCGCACATCGATCATGGGAAATCGACACTCTCTGATCGTATGCTTGAGATAACTCATACCATTGCCAAGGATAAGCTCCAGGAGCAATTCCTGGACCAAAATGTCATCAGCCGTCAACGGGGGATTACGATCAAGCTTGCGCCAGTACGCATGAGTTACAAAGTAAACGATATTACGTATTCTCTAAATCTTATTGATACTCCCGGACATGTTGATTTCTCCTATGAAGTTTCCCGTACGTTGGCAGCTTGCGAAGGAGCAGTGCTCCTTGTTGACGCAACACAAGGTATTCAGGCGCAGACGGTGGCACATTATCAGGTAGCCAAAAAAGAAGGCTTGGTTATGATCCCAGTTCTCAATAAAATTGATCTCCCAAATGCTCAGACGGAAGTAGTAGTAAAAGAACTTGTTGATACATTTGGTTTCTCTCCTGAAGAAATTCTCTTTATTTCTGCCAAGACAGGTGAGAATGTTGAAGAGTTATTACAACTCGTTGTTGCCAAAATCCCTCCTCCATCTGGAGAAAGTGATAAGCCACTTCGTGCAATGATTTTTGACGCTGTTTATGACGAGTATCGGGGGGTAATTGCCTATATCAGAATTATTGATGGAAGTATCAAGAAGGGGGAGAGAATCGAATTCTACCAAAATAGTATGACAACGGAAGTGACGGAAGTCGGGATGTTTACGCCTTTTCTTAAAGAAATCGATGGGTTAGAAACTGGTGAAATTGGCTATCTGGTAGGAGGCATTAAGGATATCCGTCAATGTCGTGTGGGAGATACGATTATGCTTGAAGGCAGACGAGGTGCGCCATTGCCTGGATACACCACGCCTCAGCCGATGGTTTTCTTTGGGATGTATCCGATCGACGCTCATGATTTTGCTCATCTGCGGGATTCGCTTGGCAAGCTTACGCTTAATGATACTGCCTTAACATATAGTGAAGAATATTCAGCATATCTTGGTAGTGGTTTTCGGGTTGGATTTCTGGGACTTTTGCATGCCGATATTGTCAAAGAACGTCTGCATCAAGAGTTTGGACTTGATTTACTTCTGACAATGCCACAAGTGCTTTACGAAAAACATCCTGATGGGCAAATTTCAGAGCCATATATGCTGCTGAATGTCTATGCCCCGGCAGAATACGTAGGCAATGTCATGAATGTCTGTCAAAAGAAGAAAGGAAGCCTTCTTGATATGCAGTATCATGAAGCTTATGCTGTACTTTCCTACGAAATGCCCTACTCAATGTTTATCCGAGGTCTTGCTGGAGATATTAAATCAGTGACAGCTGGATTTGGAAGTATTGATTATGAACTTATCGAGTACAAGCAGGCAGACCTAGTACAGCTTGATATCCTGATTAATGGTAACCCGATTGATGTGCTTACTGAACTCGTCTACAAAGATGAAGCAAACTATGTTGCACGAGAGAAAGTAGCAAAATTAAAAGAATCCCTTGATCGACAACAATTCCGGCAGATCATTCAGGGAACAATCAATAATAATATCGTTGCTCGAGAAGAAATTCCTCCTTTCCGTAAAGATGTTTTGGCCAAAATGAGCGGCGGAGACCGCACCCGAAAAGACAAACTTCTTGAAGCACAAAAAAAAGGAAAGAAGCGAATGATTCAAACGGGGAAAATTGCCCTTCCTCAGTCAGCGTTATTCTCAATGATATCGGATAGCAAATAAGATATGCATACGCATGCTCTTACACGAAAAGAACTAACAGATGAAATTCGTATTGTTACAGAGCGAGTAGCAGAACTAGTTACTCTTACACCAGATACTTCACGTAAGGTAAAAAATTCAGAATGGACTATTGGTGAAATGGCAGCTCATTTAGTTGTTACAAAGCAAGTATTCAGAAGCGTGTTACATGGAGCGAAAAGTCCTTATCCTGGGAAGACACGGGAAATTATTGCTGAAAAAAATGCCGACTTCCTTAAAGAATATACTATTCGTGACGGTAATAAGTTAGCAGAGCTACTTCTCAAAAGAGTAAATGCTTTTCTTCGTGATACGGATAAGTATCCAGATGGCCACACCTTTTCGACTCATTATGGTGTCTTAACGCTACCTGAAGGATTAGCATACTGTTTGTGTCATTTACTTATGCACGGTAGTGCTATTGCCTTAACGCTCAACAAACCATTCCCTATTTCGGGCAAAGATATAGATTTCATATTTCCTTTTCTTCAAAAAGTAACACCGCAGGTCTTTGATAAACAGCAAGGAAAGCATCTTGTGGCTTCTTTTGTCATAGACCTTACCAATGGTCCGCAATTTGCACTTATTATAGATAACGGTACAGTTATACTAACAAAAAATATTCCTTCAAAAATTGATTGTCATATTTCAGCAGATCCTCAGGCGTATTTTCTCGTTTCATCTGGAATCATTCGTCAATGGAAGCCATTTTTGACAGGAAAGATTTTTGTATGGGGGAGAAAACCTTGGCTTATTCTCAAAATTAAATCTCTTTTCCCCAATCCGTAACTCTATACATCAAACATTAATTTTCTCTGTTTTACTCACCTTAGACAACCCGTCATCCTGATAAGCAGCAGCGCATCCAGGATCTTAAGCGAAACGGATTCTGGACTCGGCCAGAATGACGAAAATGTATAACATGAGTAATTTATAATAGGAAGAAGAGGATTCCTCCACCGACTATCAGAGCCAGGGCAATTGCTCCGATACCAAGAGCCATTTCTGTTGTCCCTGTTGGAGGGATAGATGGCGTTGCGCTGGCAGACGTTGATTGTGTCGTTGTTGTATTTCCACCTCCTGTCCCACCTGTACCAGTATCTTCTGTCACAACGATCGTTTGAACACATTCATTGAGACCACTAGAACCATTATTACTATCGGTGAGGACTCCAGATGCTTGATAGGTTCCTGGATTATTGTAGGTGTGTGCTGTCTGAACGTTTACTTGATTAGTTCCAATTCCTCCTGCTGTTGTTATATTGGCAACTTCTCCATCACCAAAATTAAATGATACTTGCGTAATTGTGCCATCACTATCATTGCCATTGGCAGTAAAGGTTATCGAGAATGGTGCTGTTCCATTGGTTTCGCGATCGACTGTCAGACTACTACAGAAGGGTGATTGATTTGGATCTCCTCCTCCAGTCCCTCCAGTAGTCTGTGTCGGTTCAACTGTTGGTTGTGTACCCCCCGGCGATGTGGTTGGTTGAACTGTCGAGATAGGTGATGGAGTAGGTGATCCTGTCGGGATTGTTTCTGTCGGTTCGGCTGTCTCACCGCCGATAGAAATGGCAGCAGGGACAGTGCTCGCAAGGACATTTTCACTTGCTTCATCACTTGCCCCAATAGAAAGTACTTGGGTAGTGGTACCATAGGTAACAAGCGTAGGTGCTCCTGAATCGGTGTTTGCTATAGCCTCAAGGTTAACGGTTGCAGCTTTAACAACTTGCTGGATTGCTTTTGTCGGATCTGGTCCAACAGAAAGTGTGACAGCTATCTTTCCCGGCGAGTAAATGGGTCCTTCAAGGACAGTTGGAAAGGCTACTGTATTTGGTTGAAAGGTGTTTGCTCCAGTGGTCGCAAGTTTTTCTGGATCATATTGAATTTCAAGTTTGACAAAGGAAACAAGATTATTTCCTGGGTTAACCATGATATCAAGTGCAACTGGATCCCCAACTTGTTTTTCCAGAGGCGCAGCTTCTGATGATTCAGGAGTAAAAGAGATTGTGGTAGATTTTTCTGCTCGGCTTCGTATATCTTGCTGTTGCTGCTGTACCAAGAAGACTGTTACAGGAATACCTACAAGCAGTACAGCCAAAAATCCAAAAAGAAAAATTTTTTTACCACTAAAACGCA
Source organism: Patescibacteria group bacterium (assembly GCA_038063415.1). Lineage (GTDB taxonomy): Bacteria > Patescibacteriota > Microgenomatia > Levybacterales > UBA12049 > JBBTVD01. The sequence continues at coordinate 117,778 of JBBTVD010000006.1, read as the reverse complement.
TAAATATATAGAGAGAGCTTCTAGAAAAACCCGTATTTTTATCGTATAGAAGAAAAACAATGCTGTCAAGGACTAACCAAAATATGACTACTCTTTGCTGAGTATGCTTTGTTACTATAGTATAGTATACCTGTTTATTCTACGACGCACATTTCTATAGGATATTGCAAATAGAAAGCGTTTGTTGTATAAATAAGCATACTAACTGTCCAACTGATAGAAACCTCAGGAACATTTATATGGCAAACAGAACAAACATTAAACCATTACACGATTATGTTTTAATCCGTCCACAAAAAGCGGATACCAAGACGGCAAGTGGGATTATTTTGCCAGAAAATGTCAAAGAGAAACCACAAATGGGTACTGTTATGGCTGTTGGAGCAGGTTGGCATAATAACGATGGTCAAACTTTTCCATTGGCTGTTAAAGTTGGACAGCTCGTTATCTATACCAAATGGGGTGGCAATGAAGTAAAAGTAGAACATGAGGAGTGGAAGCTCGTCAAAGAATCTGATATACTCGCAATCGCTGAATAATTTATAAACTTATGGCAAAACAATTACAATTTGGAGAACAAGCAAGACAATCACTCGTAAAGGGTGTTAATATCTTGGCAAAAGCAGTTATCACAACACTTGGACCAAAGGGTCGAAATGTCGCCCTTGAGAAAAAATGGGGATCTCCCACAGTTGTTCATGACGGTGTTACCGTTGCCAAAGAGATTGATCTTCAGGATCCCTTTGAAAACATGGGAGTACAACTAACCAAAGAAGCTGCAAGTAAAACTAATGATAAAGCCGGAGATGGTACTACAACCGCAACTATCCTTACACAAGCAATCGTGAATGAGGGAATGAAAAATGTCACCGCTGGCGTGAATCCTATGATTCTTAATGAAGGTATTCGCAAAGCACTTGAAGTAGTTGTAGCAGAAATCCAAAAGATGGCTCGCCCAGTAAAAGACGAAGATGTTGTCCGAGTTGCTACTATTTCAGCACAAAACGAAGTGATTGGTACAAAGATTGCTGAAGCACTTGCAAAAGTTGGCAAAGATGGTGTAGTTACCGTTGAGGAAGGTCGAGGTACTGAGCTTGAAGTGAAATACACCGAAGGCATGCAATTTGATAAAGGGTACGCAAGTGCTTACTTTGCAACCAATACAGACAAAATGGAAGCAGAGATTGAAGATCCTTATATCCTTATTACGGACAAGAAGATTTCAGCACTCAATGAATTTTTGCCTTTCCTTGAGAATTTTGTAAAAGTTTCTAAGAATCTTGTTATTATTGCTGATGAAATTGAAGGTGAAGCACTTGCAGCATTGGTTGTGAATAAGCTTCGGGGTACCTTTAATGTTCTTGCTATTAAAGCGCCAGGATTTGGAGACAGACGCAAAGAAATGTTGCAAGATATTGCGATTCTTACCGGTGGTACCGTTATCTCTGAAGACACTGGTCGAACACTCGAAAGTATTGCGATTGAAGATTGTGGTCGTGCAGATAAAGTATGGGCAGACAAAGAAATTGCTCGTGTCATCGGTGGCAAAGGACCAAAGAAGGAAATTACTTCTCGCATCACACAACTTAGGCGGTCTATTACTGAAACAAAATCAGACTTTGATCGAGAAAAGCTTCAGGAGCGATTGGCAAAGCTTTCAGGTGGAGTTGCTGTTATTAACGTCGGTGCTGCTACCGAGGTCGAAATGAAAGAGAAGAAAGAGCGTGTAAACGACGCTGTTGCTGCGACCAAAGCCGCACTTGAAGAAGGTATTGTTCCTGGTGGTGGAGTAGCACTGCTTCAAGCTCGCAAAGCTCTTGCTAAGGTGAAAGAAGCTACACAAGAATCTGATGTGCGAATTGGTGTTGAGATTTTGTATACTGCACTTGCTGAACCAATCCGTGGTATTTCGAGAAATGCTGGAGCAGATGAAGGGTGGGTTCTTCGCAAGGTTGAAGAATCAACAGTTGCTGACTACGGATTTAATGTCATGAAGATGGACTTTGGTTCAATGTATAAAGCAGGTATTGTTGATCCAGCCAAAGTTACCCGATCAGCTGTACAAAATGCAGCAAGTGTGGCGACTATGATTTTGACAACAGAGTGCTTGATTGCTGATATCCCTGAAAAGAAACCAGAACTTCCAGGCGGCATGGGTGGCGGAATGCCAGACATGGGCGGGATGTACTAATAAAAAGCTAGTGATTCCACTACTTCCTCATGCTTTTTTATAGGTAAATACTATAAATCCAATCCCTCCTATAACAAAAGTAAATATTCCCAGAAGAAAAAGTGTCGTATGCATACCAAATGTATCAATTCCTGCGCCGAAGAAGGGAAGCATGACACTTCCGACAATACCTGTAAGAAAACTCATTGTTGAAGCCATAGTGCCTCTCTTCTCTGAATCTAATTCTTCATGGACTATATGCGTAACCACTGGATCTCTAAAGGCATGACCTACAACGAGGAATAGTATTATAGCTAATGCCAGCATGTTATTGATGAGTCCGAGGATAAATACGGCAATACTTGGCAAAATGATAATTAAGAGAAGTGACGCATTCGTGCCAATTTTTTCAGCAATCTTATATGAGTATATCGAAATAAAAGCAAGGATGGCAGAAATACCAGCCGCAATAAAGCCAATATATGCGACATCAACCCCAATTCCAACCAAATAAGGCTGACTAATATTTTGATTGAAGACTAATCTATTTACCGTGAGAGCGATTCCAATAATAACAATTGCTATAAGAAGTTTATGTTTGAGCGTTAACATTACGCCACTAATAAGCGTATTTTTATAGCTTTCAAAGTTTACTGATTTTCTTATAAAATCCCATTTAACTGTATATAGGACAATTGCAGAGAGGAGAAGCACGAAGAAAGAAAAAAAGTAAGGAACTTTAGGATAGCTCGCATAGACCAGCGAACCTAATGGTGCAGCAACGAACCCTGCAATAAGAAAGTAACCGTTTGCTCGGCCATAGATTTTTTTAAACTCTTGATGGATGTGTTCTTTTTTAAGGAGTTCGTAGATAAGCGATGAAGTTGCCCCCGACTGCAGTGCTAATCCTAACGCACTCATAAGCATCCCACTCAATATTCCCCAGTAACTGGGAAAAAGAAAGAACAAAAGAAAACTTACTGATTGGAAAAAGAGACCTACTGTCACCGAGGTTTTGTGTCCAAATGTATCAGCGACCCCACCCGTTGGAATTTCTAATAGAGCAAGGGCAAGCATAAAAAAACCAAACAATTGTGCAATCTGAAATTGGTCTATGCCATGAGAAAGAAAGTAAAGGGTAAAAGTAACAGAAGATGCTGTTGATAATCCAGCAAGAAAGTGTACCACATATATCTTTCTTATCTCCTTCATTAGATTATCTTATCAGATAAGAGAGAGAAACTGGAGGTTTACTGATTAATCTTCCCACCCTCAAGCACTTCTTGCGACTTGGCAAGAATTGCCCGCCAATTACCTACCTTTTTAATAACCTGGAGATAGTTTTGTGCCTCCTTAACATCAAAGAACCAGGTAAAGAAAAGATAGAGAGACAACCCTGCAAGACTTGAAATACCCGCAAGGATGATTAAATTAATCGTTCTGGTCGTATCAAAAACAAGTTGATCAAGCAGTTTGATGGGGATATACAAAGCAAAAGCGGTAAAAACAGAGGAGATAAAAAATTTGGTCCAGGGAAGCAGCAGTTGTAGTTTGTTAAACCCACCCACCCGTTTATCAAGCAGAATAAACAAAATAATAAGCTGAAAGATGCTTGAGATAGTAAAGGCAATCGCGAGACTCTGTACACCAAAGTGATATACCACTATAAAGAGATAAGCAATAATGACCAGTATTGCCGTTGAGAGAGCGTTAATAATAAGCGGTATTTTTGTGTCATGAAGCGCATAAAAGGCTCGAAGAATCAGCGTAATCAGTGCTTGAGCAAAAATAGAAAGACTAAAGAATGCGAGTGTTTGTCCTGTTAGTACTGTTGCTGGCCAGTCAAATTTACTTGCTCCAAAGACAAGTCTGACAAGCGGGATACGAAGGATCAAGATAAGCACTGAGACAGGTAGTACCAGGTACAACATTTGATTAAAACTGGTGATAAAGGTTACTTTAAAATCTGCAATCCTTTCTTTCTCACGAGAGAGCACTGGGAAGGCTGCTTGTGCAATCGTTTGACCAAACAATGCGACCGGTGCAAAAGCAAGTGTCTTTGCAAAATCAAAAATAACATTCATCCTTCCTGGGTCGGGGAGAAAAGAAATCAGTGAGCCAACGGCAACAGTACCTAGTTGGAAGACGACAATAGCAAGGGTCCTTGGCCACATAAGGGTACCGATTTTTTTTATCCCTTCAGATTTTATTTCTGAAAGTACTGGAGTGAATCTGAAACCGACCTTGCGAGTAAGCGGGACTTGTACGAGAACGAAAATAATGCCTCCAAGTATCACCCCAATAGTTGCCGAGTAAATGCCAAAGAGAGGCGCAAAAACAATAACGCCAATAATAATACCTAAGTTATAGAGCGCTGCGGCAAAGCCTGGGACGAAGAAGTGGTTATACGATTGGAGTAAGGCGGTAAAAAATGTTCCCAGGATAAAAAATATCTGTCCAAAAATAATAATACGGGTAAGATTTGCCATAAGGGTCATTTGCTCTGGAGAAAAATTATTTCCTAGGTTGAAGATACCAAGAAAAAAGGGAGTAAAAATGGCAAGGAGAATGGCGAGGACAAAAAAAGCAAAAAAGCTAAGCATAAGGAGTGTTGAAGCCATAATATTGGCTTGTTTTTCTTTGCCTCTGGTCAAAAAGTCAGAGAATACAGGGATAAAGGCTGAGGTAAGCGCTGCGGCTATAGTAAGCTGAAAGAGGGTGTCTGGTAGCTGTGAGGCATAAAAATAGATGCCAAGCGTATCTGAGGCGCCAAAAATGCCTACCAGAAGTCGCTGTCGAATCAATCCTAAAACTTGGGAGAGAATGACGGTTGCCATGATAACAAACGCCGCCGAAAGGATATTGGTTTGACGTTTGGTAATGAGATCAAGGCTCTTTTTCCAGAGAAAATCTTTTGCCATAGTAGTTACCGTAGGGTAATTATTGTATTTTTAAGTATATCATGCTAAAATGCAGAAATGCCATTGTTAAAACACGCAAAGAAAAAGCTTCGTCAAGATAAAGGACGAACCTTGCAAAACAAAAAACTAAAAGAAGCCTTTAAGAAATTGGTGAAAGCTGCTCGTACCGAAACTTCAGCAGAAACTGTCAGTAAAGCATTTAGTGGTATTGATAAGGCTGCACAACAGAATATCATCCATGAGAATAAAGCAGCAAGAATAAAATCTTCGCTTACCAAACAGCTAAGTAATCCTACTGAGAAGAAAGCCGCTCCTGCAAAGAGTAAAAAAGTTACTAAAGCAACCAAGGCTAAGAAAAAGTAACTCCTTCCTCATTGACCACCTTTTCCAAACACGATATAATCAGCTTATTATCTTTGTCATGCTGAATTTATTTCAGCATGATAAATATAAGATTCTGGACGAGCCAGAATGACGAATTCTAAAAAAAGATCCTGAAACGAGTTCAGGATGACATTATTATGCTAGATATAAAATATATTCGTCTAAATCCGAAAGCTGTAGAAGAATCTGCTAAAAATAAAGGCGTTGAAATTAATATAAATGATCTTTTGCAGGTAGATAGCCTTCATCGGGAAACTGCTCAAAAGGTTCAGAGTCTTCGTGAAGAAAAAAATGCTCTGAATGAACAGATTAAAAAAAATCCAGATCAATTTAATAAAGAGCATGCCCAATCTCGTAAACAAAAACTAGAGAAAGAAGAAGCCAAACTAAAAGATTTAGAACAAACTCTCCGTAACCTGCTTCTTAGGCTTCCCAATCCAGCAAAACCTGACGTGATAATCGGCAAAGATGAGACGGGAAATAAAGTAATAAAAGTCGTTGGCGATCCAACAAGCTTCTCTTTTGAGCCAAAAGATCATCTGGTTCTTGGTGAGTCACTGGGTATTATTGACGTCAAACAAGCTGCAACGGTAAGTGGTGCACGGTTCTATTATCTGAAAAATGACGGTGCACTGCTTGAATTTGCGCTTCGTCAATATGCTTTTGATACCCTCATCAAAGAAGGTTTTATTCCAATTGTTCCACCAGTCATGATCAAAAAAGAAATCATGGAAGGGCTTGGCTATACTCAGATGGGAGATAAAGAGGAGATCTACACAATTGAAGATGAAAACTTATATCTCGTAGGCACTGCTGAGCAATCAATTGTTCCGTATCACATGAATGATGTATTGAGAAAAGAAGATTTGCCACGAAGATATGTTGGCTTTTCAACTGCGTTTCGACGTGAAGCAGGAAGTTATGGCAAAGATACGCGGGGCATTTTTCGTGTGCATCAATTTGATAAGACAGAGATGGTGTCTTTTGTAGCGGAAGGCGATGATGATCGTGAGCATGAGTTTCTGCTTTCGATTGAAGAACGGTTTATGCAACAGCTTGGGATTCCTTATCAAGTGATTAACGTATGTACGGGCGATCTTGGTTTTAATGCAGCAAGAAAATATGATATCGAAGCATGGATTCCGACACAGCAAAAGTATCGTGAGATGACTTCTGCGTCGACCGTAACGGATTTCCAATCACGCCGTCTCAATATGAAGTATCAGGACGGTAATGAAAAAAAGTATCTCAATGTTTTGAATGGAACAGCCTTTTCTACCCGACCCTTAGTTGCCATCCTTGAGAATTATCAACAAGAAGACGGGAGTGTTGTTGTCCCAGAAGTATTGCGCAAGTATATGGGGAAAGATATACTAAAGAAATCGTAACTACCTAAGAGTAGTGCTTCTTTTCCAGGCTAAAATGTGGTAGTATAATAGTCTTATGTTAAGCTTCATTAACAAACTCTTCGATTCCAACAAACGCGAGATTACGTCCATCCAGACCATTGTATCTGGAATTAATGGTCTTGAAGCATCTGTTAAAAAACTGAAAGATAAAGATTTTCCTAAGAAAACAAAAGAACTCCAAGAGCGTGTTGCTTCAGGTGAATCACTTGATCTTATTCTTCCAGAAGCCTTTGCACTTGCCCGTGAGGCGGCCTGGAGAACACTTGGGCTTCGCCATTTTGATTCACAGCTGATGGGTGCGATTACGCTCTTTCAGGGCAAAATTGCTGAGCAAAAAACCGGTGAAGGAAAAACGCTTACTGCCGTACCAGCGCTTTATTTGCATGGATTAACGGGGAGAGGTGTGCATCTCGTTACGGTGAACGATTATCTTGCACGTCGTGATGCCGGCTGGATGGGACCAGTCTTTCATTTTTTAGGAGTATCAGTTGCTTCAATGATTAGTGAGCGATCGTACCTCTACGATCCTACCTATGTCGATGACAAGGCCTCTGACGCACGGTTAACCCATCTGAAGCCTATTAGTCGTCGTGAAGCCTATCAAGCAGATGTCACCTATGGAATTAATTCAGAGTTTGGCTTTGATTATCTGCGGGACAATATGGAGCAAGACTTGGCAAATATCCGCCAACGAGGCTACTACTTCGCTATTGTTGACGAAGTAGACTCTGTGCTTATTGATGAAGCCCGTACGCCACATATTATCTCTGCACCTGATGAATCACCTTCTGCCAAATATTATGAATATGCAACGCTCGTGGGGAAGCTTTCCTCAGAAATTGACTACAAGGTTGATGAAAAAATGCGGACAGCCCATCTGACAGATCATGGCATTGGTAAGATCGAAAAACTTTTTGGTGTAGCCAATGTCTATGAAAAGGATTTTGATACGGTCTATCATATTGAAGCAGCGCTCAAAGCACGAACCCTCTTCCATCGTGAGAAAGAATATATTGTCAAAGACAATCAAGTAATCTTGGTTGACGAGTTTACGGGGCGTCTGATGGAAGGTCGACGGCTTTCAGAAGGTATTCATCAGGCAATTGAAGCAAAAGAAAATGTGCCAATACAGCGGGAATCAAAGACGCTCGCGACCGTCTCTCTACAAAACTATTTCCGTATGTATGAGCGGCTTTCTGGTATGACGGGTACTGCGGTGACCGAAGCTGAAGAATTCCGCAAAATTTATAAACTTGATGTGGTTGTGATCCCAACGCATCGCAATGTAAGTCGTACTGATCATGCTGATGCAGTGTATAAGACGGGGAGAGCAAAATTTTCAGCAGTAGTGACCGAAATTGACAATGCTCATAAAACAGGGCAACCAGTACTTGTTGGTACTACCTCTATTGATAAAAACCAGATCCTTTCAGAATTACTTAAGAGACGAGGTATCAAACACGAACTTCTCAATGCAAAGAATCATTTACGAGAGGCTGAGATTATTTCCCAGGCTGGCAAAAAGGGTGCTGTGACCATTGCAACCAACATGGCAGGTCGTGGAGTTGATATTATCTTGGGTGGAGAGCCTCCGCAAAATGAAGATGGCACTACCCATACGAGTAGTCCAGCCTATAAGAAATGGCAGAAAGAGCATGATGAGATTTTGGAGCTTGGTGGACTGTATGTGATTGGTACGGAGCGCCATGAGTCTCGTCGTATCGACAATCAGTTACGAGGTCGATCTGGTCGACAAGGAGACCCTGGTGCATCACGTTTCTTTGTAGCACTTGATGACGATATCATGCGACTGTTTGGTGGCGAGCGAATTGCTGGCATGATGACACGGTTTAATATGCCAGAGGATGTGCCACTTACCCATCCACTTGTCTCTCGATCAATTGAAAATGCACAGGTAAAAGTAGAAGGGTTTCATTTTGATACCAGAAAACACCTCGTACAATATGATGATGTACTGAACAAGCAGCGTGAGATCATTTATGCTCTTCGTCATAAGATCCTTGAGAAGGCTCATGCACAAGATGATTCTCTTACCGAAGAGGTGCAGAACCGTATCCAAAGCGCTCTTTCATCTCTCGTTACGATGACTATCGCGGAGCAGTCTGAAGAGCAAGCAGATGCGAATAAGCGAATCCTTGGAGAGTTTGTGACCGTTATTCCTTTTGATGATGCCTCACAAGAACAACTCTTAAAACAGCTTGAACAGCAGCATAGCGTAGAGGAGAAAACAACATTCCTCACGAAGTTGGCTGATGACGTCTATGGTCAAAAAGAAAAGCAATTAGGGAGTCCGCTCATGCGTCAGATCGAGAAGTTTGTGTTACTTTCTGTTATTGATAACCTGTGGATGAGTCATCTAGACGCGATGGATAATCTTCGCCAGGGGATTGGACTTCGAGGATATGCACAGCGTGATCCCCTCGTTGAATATAAAAACGAAGGGTTTAGAATGTTTGAATCGTTGATGTTTGCCATTGACGATGAAGTAGTGCATCGAATCTTTAAAATGCAGGTACAACAATCCCCAACTGCCAATCCTCCCCATGGTGCCTCGGGACATGTACATGAGACAGAAACCCATACGCATGCAGATGGATCAACTCATTCAGGGCCTGCACATACGGAAGCGCCACTTCCCAGACCAAAGCAACGAAAACTCATAACCAACAGACCAGAAGGTGAAATTTCTGAAACCAAAAGTACACCAATCGAAAAGAAGAAAAAGCTTAACCGCAACGATCCCTGCTGGTGTGGGAGTGGCAAGAAGTGGAAGAAATGCCACTATCCTGAAGTACAATAAAAGTACCCTATGACAACTGAAGGTCCAGCTTTTGTTACTCCTGATACTCTAATGAGAAAGAAGCAGGAACATTCTGTTAATTTCGATCAAAGGGCTCTATCGTGGGAAGACAAAAGTCTGGTGGATAGAAAAAGAGCTCTGACAAACAGTATTAGCAGCTATTTGTCTGAGCCCGCAATAAATCAGCTATATCTGAGTTGGAAAGCCTCGTTAGAGGAGCTTCTTGGTCTAAAGAAAGATGCAAGTACCTCTGCAGAAGTGACCAATGCAATGTTTGGAGCTCAAGTCGTACACAGGGCAGGTGCAATGATTAAAATAGGAGACTCTCTTTCTCGTTTTTTTACCGCTTTGCAAAGGAGAGGAAAAGACGCAAGTGAACTTGCAGCATTAGAGGCTTTTTCCTCAATCTTACCAGTTGATTTAGCATCGCATGGGGTTTCTTTACGAAAGATAGCAGAACAGACGAAACGAAACAAACTTCCTTTGGCAGCTCAGCTCAGTTTTTTTATGGCTTTAAAGCTTTTTCCGGGGGAACAGTTTCAACGTACTCTCTTGGAAGAAAATCCCTCAGAATTGGCTCGCGAATTCCCAAATATCGTCTTAGAGGCTGCTGGCCAAACAGGAAATATTTTGACTGGAGTTATAAACCTTTCTAATAATAGAGATATGCCAGAATATAGAGACATAAAAAGAAGATTCCCGTTAACAGCTCCAGTAACTGAAACACTTCTTGAGAAAACACACGAATTCCGAGATGGTCTTGCTATGACTATTATCGATCCTAGCGCAAAAGAATTTACTGCTCTAAAAGAAAAAATACAAGAATATTTTGGTGCATCCCCTGAAATACAGTCTTTTTTAATTCACCTTTTTAGCAACAATAGAGCAGAAGGTTTACAAGATCTTTTTAGAAAAGCCATGGAGCAAAGAGATCTCCCTGAGCATGGCGATTTTTATCGAAAATTTGCAGGAATGGTAGAAGGATATGTCGATATCCTCTCTGCTTTTACCCAGTTACGTACGGCAGATGAGATAGAGGAGATATTTATAGAAAGGGAGGGGGATGCTATCGCTGACACACCTTCATTTAATGACTACAGAGTATCTGTTGCAAAAATTATTGGAAAAAAGCCAAGAGATAAGGATGTGTACGATATTGACATTGATGCTCTCTCATGGACAGAGTTTGTACCTCCTCAATCAGTAACCCTTACCTTTAGTCCTGGTAAGCCAATGGAATTTGTGGTTGATATAACGTATGAGGCAGAAAATGAAGGTACAAGCCTTTGGTTGGGAGTGGATGCAAAAAGACAAGAATTTGAATGGAACTATCTCGAAGATCCTGAATCAGATAAAATGCAGCAATTTTCATCGGCAGCAAAACGGGTTGTTATGGCAGCTTTGCAAGAGGTAGAAAAAACAACGAAGGACGAATGGGAAAGAAGGAAAGCAACAGTAGTAAGAAAAGTAGAGCCTCCCAAGGGTAATCAAGTACCGCAACCTAAAATACCCCCTGACTCGGGAACTACCACTCTCGTAGCAAGTACCAAACGACGTCATAGGCAAAGTGGAGATGCGCTTTCGGTAGTCGCAGAAACGGTAAGTTTAGAAACTGGAAAGGCAAGAAACATAATTGTCCTGAAAGAACAGGCGGAAATGGGAGAAGTTATGAAAGGTCTAACAGCTGGTGATCAGGAAAAAGTTATAACAAGAATAAATGAGTATAATAAACGAGGAGTAGGAAGGCTAAAAATGTTGGGGATAGGGTCAGATGGAAGGAAGCGATATTCGTATAGGATCAATATAGGGGCAAAAGGAGTAAGAGTTTTACTTACAGAAGGAGAATCAACCTCAGGTCAACGAAGCTTTGAAATTGTGGATATCAAAAGAAGAAGAGAGGTCTATCGAAATATATGATCAAAGCAATTGTTACTGATGTTGATGGTGTACTAGTTGGTGATAAGCTTGGTATTAATTTCCCCATTCCCAATGAAAAAGTCTTACGGCGCCTTTCTGATCTAAACAAAAAAGGGATGCTCGTCATCCTTTGTACCGGCAAGTTTGGCTTCTCAATCCAAGAAATTATAAAAAAAACAGGACTCTCTAATCCTCATATTAGTGACGGTGGAGCAGTTATTTTTAATCCTAAAAATAATAATTTTAGCAAGAAACATCTTTTAGCAAGGGACCTTGCCACACAACTAATTAAGCAACTTGTCAGAAAAAATATCTATCTCGAATGTTACGGAATCGATGACTATTTTATTCAAAGTAATCAACGAGATTTGTTGACAGAAAAAAGAGTTGCCATTTTACAGAAAGAGCATATCGCTGTTACTTCTCTCTCCGAACATGTTATCGATTTTGATCTTATAAAGATAGTGGCATTATTTGATAATGATACGGATAAGAAAAAGATAGAAGCTGTCTTAGAAGAATTCAAAGAAGATATCAATTATATGTGGAGCGGTCATCCTGCGATGTCTCCTTTTGAGTCAGCTGTTATCACCAAGAAAGGTGCCTCAAAAGGACAAGCAGTAGCTGATGTTCTTACGCATCTAGGCATAGACTTTTCAGAGACATTGGGTATAGGAGACACGCTCGGTGATTGGCATTTTATGCAACATTGTCAGTATGTCGGGACGGTTGGTAATATAAGCCCCGAGTTGCAATCACGAGCAAAGACAAAAGGTGAAGGGAAGTATTTTATTGGAAAAAGTGTGGATGAGGATGCTTTTTTAGATATCGTTACTTATTTTATCCGGTAACAATTTCCCCAGTTGACAACTTCTGTGACTAGTTCCATAATATCCCTATAGGGGGGATATGACATATAGACCAAAAAATACACAAGAGAGGATACTCCATCGACTCAAAATTGCCCGGGGACATTTAGATAAAGTGATCTCTATGGTTGAAGCTGATGCATACTGTATCGATGTTCTCCATCAAATGCAAGCAGTTGAAAGTGGACTCAAGGAAACAGGGAATGTCCTTCTTGAAAACCATCTCAAAGGGTGTGTCGCTGAATCGATTACAAAAGGAAAAGCTGATGAATCGATTACGGAAATTATGCAGGTTTTTAAGAAAAGGGGGTGAGAATATGAAAAAAGAAATAAAGTATGGCTTAATCGGACTCTTGACTGGTGGTGGGCTTGTTTGGCTGGGGATGATGCAGATGATGGGTATTGGTTACGGAAATCAAGCTACGATGGCTCGTTCAGATACGATTGATGCACATTTTATCGAACAAATGATTCCACACCACGAAGATGCAATCACGATGGCAAAGCTTGCGTTGCAAAAGGCACAACGAGAAGAGGTTAAGCAGCTTGCTCAAAATATCATTGATTCACAAAGTAACGAGATTACCCAAATGAAGCAGTGGTATAATGACTGGTTTGGTAAAGATGTCCCGCAAGGGCAAGAAGTGATGTCTGGCCACGGTATGATGGGCGCGCCCGCAATGCATATGGGTATGATGGGTGATGAAACAGATTTTCATCGTCTCGAAGAAGCGGAGGATTTTGACAAAGTTTTTGTCGAGGAGATGATCCCACATCATCAGATGGCAGTGATGATGGCAAATATGCTCAAAAGCGGGACAGAGAGACCAGAAATGAGTAAGCTCGCAGATGATATTATCGCAGCACAGACGACTGAGATTAATCAGATGCGTGACTGGCTCCTGAGCTGGTAACACTTGTTATGTATTTTTGTCATCCTCGCGAATGCGGGGATCTAGCTAATAAAAAGAGTTTAACAAGCTGGATTCCTGCTTTCGCAGGAATGACAATGTTTTAAAAATTAATTTTAGGAGATAACTTATTTATGCAACTTGATACATTATTCGTCGCTCTATTTAGTATCACTGGTATTGTCTTTACCTATTGGTTCTTCTTGATGAAAAAAGAAGAAGCAGCGATAGTCGTAAAAACAAAGCGTGTCGATATTGTCGTTGAAGGAGGTTATTCTCCCAATGTCATTTCAATTCCAAAAGGGAAACAGACAACCCTCAACTTCATCCGTCGTGATCCAAGCTCGTGCCTCGAAGAAGTAGTTCTGCCAGATTTTAAGATACGAAAATATCTCCCTCTGCATAAGACAATAGCAATCTCTGTTACGCCTGAAAAAGAGGGTACATACGAAATTTCCTGTGGCATGAATATGTTTCATGGAAAGATAATTGTTCAATAATATGCTATCAAAAAAATTAAAAAGGCTTTTCATTTTTTCAATAATTGTTGTGTATTTACATTTCTTTGAAGAAATTATTTCTGGTTTTTACCATAATGATTGGATCATGTTATATTTTAGTAGTTTGTTTCAGACAATCCCTCAAGCAACATATTATTCTTCACACATAATATGGATTCTGATGATTGGACCAGTCGCTCTTCTTGTCTTAGGCGGGAAATGGACATTGAGGGTATTAACACTGTATGGTATTTTCTTTATTTTCGAGTTACATCATTTGATTGATGCCATAAGAACGTTTAACTATTATCCTGGAGTTATAACAAATATTGTCTTTGAAATTATTGGGGTTTTCTACTGGAAAGAACTCATAAAGAGTTGGAGAAAGGTTAATAAAATATGACTAACGTTAAAAAATCATTTCCAATCAAAGGTCTGCATTGTGCCTCGTGTATTCGTGTGACTGAGCGTGCATTGAAAAAGACACCAGGTGTAACTGATGCGGTCGTTAATCTGGCGACGGAAAAAGCAACCATTACGTATAATACCGATACCTGTACTCCAGAACAGCTTGCGGATGCCATTGCCAAAACAGGCTATACAATGGAGATTGCCGAAAAAAGTGAGGATATGCAAGCAAAAGAAAAGCAAAATGAACTAGCCATGCTGCGAACGAAAGTTATTGTGAGTTTGGTGTTGGGGGGTCTCATTCTTTGGGGGAGCTTCCCTGGACTTATGACGACGGCTCCAGCATTTCTACAAAATTTCTGGCTACAGCTACTTCTTGCAACACCCGTACAATTCTGGGCGGGAGCAGCATTTTACCAAACAGCTTTTTCCGCATTTAAACACCGTACATCCAATATGGACACCCTTGTCGCATTGGGTACTACCGTTGCCTATGGGTATTCTGCTTTTGTTACGTTTTTCCCAACGATTTTTATGGGATTAGGTGTTGAGATTATGCCCTATTTTGATGTGGCGACGATTGTGATCGGTCTTATTTTACTTGGGAGATATATTGAGGCAAAGGCAAAAGCAGGAACTTCTCAAGCGATTACCAAGCTTATTGGATTACAGGCAAAGACAGCAAGGGTACTTCGAGATGGTAAGGAGATTGATATCCCTATTGAACAGGTACAGGTTGGGGATGTACTCCGTGTTCGTCCAGGAGAGAAGATTCCCGTTGATGGAGAGATTCTTGAAGGAACCTCTTCGATTGACGAATCAATGATTACGGGAGAAAGTATTCCTGTTGAGAAACAAAAAGGTGATGTGATTGTCGGAGCGACGTTTAATAAACACGGAACATTTCTCTATACAGCAACCAAAGTAGGATCAGAGACAGTGCTTTCTCAAATTATTAAACTTGTTCAGGAGGCTCAGGGGAGTAAGGCTCCAATTCAACGTCTGGCAGATACCGTTTCTTCTTATTTTGTTCCCATCGTGGTTATGCTTGCATTTGCTACCTTTGGTATCTGGTATCTTTTTGGTCCGCAGCCTGCTTTCCTCTATGCCATGCTCAATACGGTTGCTGTCCTTATCATTGCTTGTCCTTGCGCGATGGGCCTTGCGACACCGACAGCTATTATGGTCGGTACTGGCAAAGGTGCAGAGCTTGGGATTCTTATCAAAGATGCGCAAAGTCTGGAATTGGCAAATAACATTACAACAGTTGTTTTTGATAAGACGGGAACTCTCACGAATGGAAAGCCTGAGGTGACGGATATTATCCCTTTTGTCATTCCCGCGGAGGCGGGAATCCATAAAGAAAAGATCCTGAAACAAGTTCAGGATGACATGCTACGGCTTGCTGCATCTCTTGAAAAAGGGTCAGAACATGCATTGGCAGATGCGATTGTGAAGAAAGCTGAGGAGGAGAAAATCTCTCTGGAAAAAGTCGAGGGGTTTGAAGCTATTGCAGGAAAGGGTGTCTCAGGAATAATTCAGAAACAACGAGTACTGTTGGGGAATAGACGATTGATGGAGATGGAGAAAATATCACTTGACGTCATCCTGGTAAACGCTCCGCCAGCTGGAGGAGAAGCGCATCCAGGATCTGATTCTGGACGAGCCAGAATGACAGTTGATCAACAAATTCAGAGACTCGAATCGGAAGGAAAGACAGTCATGATGCTCGCCTCCTCTCTTCATTCCCGCGGAGGTGGGGATCCAGGAATCCTCGGTGTGATTGCTGTTGCTGATACGGTTAAAGAGTCAGCAAAAGCTGGTGTTGCTGCATTACAACAGATGGGCATAGCGGTCTCGATGGTTACAGGCGACAATAAACGTACGGCAGATGCAATTGCAAAACAGGTTGGGATTACACAGGTCTATGCAGATGTATTGCCACAAGAAAAGGAGAAAATCGTTAAAAAATTAATGACAGTAGATTCCCGCCTGCGCGGGAATGACAAGGGGCTGGTGGCTTTTGTTGGTGATGGCATCAATGACGCGCCAGCACTTGCCGTAGCTGATATTGGTATTGCCATGGGGAAAGGGACTGATGTTGCTATTGAAGCTGCTGCTATAACGCTTATCAATAAAGACTTACGTAGTGTCGCCAAAGCAATCACCCTTTCTAAAAAAACAATGCGGACGATACGACTCAATTTATTCTGGGCTTTTGGGTACAATATCATTTTAATTCCAGTAGCGATGGGGCTGCTGTATCCATTTTTTGGCATTTTGTTGAATCCGATTTTTGCATCAATTGCTATGGCAAGCAGTTCTATTTCTGTCGTAACTAATTCTTTATTATTGAAGAGATACAAGGTATAATTTTATATCGTCGTATGTTTGAATTTACCAACAATATGAATATCTGGACAGTCTTTTTAACAGGACTGTTTGTTGGGGGTCTCAGTTGCTTAGCGGTGCAGGGGGGGCTCTTAGCAACGACTATTGCACAGAAGACTCAGGACACCTTACAACAAAAAACGACTGCTGGTCATGCTGCTCCAATAGCTTGGTTTCTTCTATCAAAGTTACTAGCATATACGTTCCTTGGTATGCTTCTTGGTTGGCTTGGGTCTCTCTTTCAGGTATCAATCACCATGACAATTATTATGCAGATTTTGGTTGCGCTTTTTATGCTCGGGACGGCTCTTCAGATGTTACATGTGCATCCTATTTTCCGTTATTTCGTTATCCAACCGCCACGATTTATTACTCGGTATATTCGTAAAGAGTCAAAAAGCCAAGCAATCTTTGCACCTGCACTTCTTGGTGCATTGACTATTTTTATCCCATGTGGGACGACGCAAGCCATGATGGCGCTTGCTATTTCTTCAGGTAATCCATTATCCGGGGCGGCAATTCTCTTTGCGTTTGTCCTTGGAACTTCTCCCGTATTCTTTCTTCTTGGTTATTTTGCGACTAAATTAGGTGATCTTTTTAAAGAGCGATTTACAAAAATTGCAGCCGGAGTGTTGATTTTACTTGCCGTTTTTACATTCGACAATAGTATTGCTCTTACGGGGAATACGTTTACTTTGGGAAATACGATACGGAATACTTTTTGTCTATTCGTATTTTGTGATACATCGGATGTTGCAGTTGTCCAGAGTGCAACGATTACGATTACTGATGATGGTTATTCACCCAAAAATTTGTCTGTGAAAGCAGGATCAACGGTTACGCTTCATTTAGTCAATGAGGGAGCGGGGGGATGTGCACAAGCATTTACTCTGCCCGAATATGACATACAAAAGATTGTCCCTCAAGGTAATTCGGATACCATAACCTTTACAGCTCCTGATAAACCGGGGAGTGAAATTGCTTTTATGTGCAGTATGGGGATGTATCGGGGAACGATAAAAGTAATCTAGTATGCAAAAAATGCAGTTTAAAATTGGTGGACTTGATTGTAGTAGTTGCGCATTCAATATTGACGGAACTCTTGAAGATCTGGAAGGAATAGGTGAATCCAAAACTAATTTTGCGAAGCAAATTACTGAGGTTACTTTTGACCCAAAAAAAATTTCTCCCAAAAAGATTCAGGAAAGTATTATTGCATTGGAGTATGCTGCTGATATGGTTACGTAACTATTGAGTCCTCTCTTTCTGCTGTAGCGTATATGCATACCATGCCTTGTGGTAACGCGATATCTCATGTTATATCAATGAGAGAATAAAAATCCTGATATATATCTTAAAAAGATGGTGACCAAAGAACATATTCAACAGACTGAAGAGAAAAGTGACAACTGTGGATCATAAAGGTATTGAGAGACTTTGATCCCTTTTGTATCTCTTGACTCGTTTTCAATATAATGATATATATAGAAGACATCGTTTCCTTGCCGGAAATGCCTACATTTTCCCTTCTATACACCTCAGTTTCTTCTAACCTTTAATGTTTTTTGTGGCAAGGAAAATGCTTTCACATTAAAAAATCAATTAGTATATGAAATTCTTTGAGAAAGGGGGTGAGAATATAATGAAAAAAACAATTATGCATTTTTTTGTCGTAATGGCCGTATTTGCAGCAGTATCTCTGTCTGTGCAATCTGCCTACGCGGCACCTGCGCCGACGCAATCAGCTAGGCCTGGTTGGGGATCTGGTGATCCAAATCATGTACACGCTGGCCCACCGGGACTTTCCGTAAGGAATAATACCAATATTAGTATTGGTACGTGGATAACCGCTATTGCAGATGGAGGTGCTCAGATAAGCATTGGTGTTTATAACACAATCTCTGATCTCTTTGATTAATGGATAATCATAATTGAAGAGAAGCGTGTAAGGCATATCCGGGAGCAAGTGCTCCCGGATTGTCGTAGAGAAAAAGTCTTGAACAGAAACTCCTTAAACTTAGTGTTTTCTTTCCATTATTCTAAGTTTACCAATATACTCAGCACTACAACGATAAGAACCATGATCCCAGTAATAATTAACCCTACTTCTCCTAACTGTTGTGTCATAAGAAAGACAAAGAATCCACAAAATAGAACGATAAAAATACTGGTTATTTTTAGAAGAATGCCTGATTTTTTTTCAGAATCAACAAATTCATGATGCGTACAAACACTAAGAAAGCCACCGAGCAAAACAATAACAAGAAGAATATTCAGATTAAAGAAAAAATTAACAATGTCCTTTTTAAGTGTTTCAGCAATAAGGAGAATAAGATACGTGAGAAGCGAATAGAGAAAGACTTCTCGACTAATAATATGCAATGATAACTTATGTTTTTTCATGGGTTTTTCCTCCTTTCTGTATGATAAAGATGGAGATAAATACCAACGTTATAATCAGTACTTGTAAAGAGACGCTTTTTGCAGTAATCGGTATACCAAGAAGATTGGCATAAAAAGCAATACAGGGGAGAATCGTCAACGAGAAAGCATAGGAAAAGATAATTCGTTCAAAGGGGTCAAGTGTATTCTTCTCAAACAAAATCAAAGACAATATAAACCCCGGCAAAAAGAGGTAAAGAATATAAATAAGTATAAGTATTTCCATAGTGTTAAAACCAAGGTTTTTTATCAAGCGTTACTTGTATATTGCCAATTTGTATTTCACTCTTATGCTCTTGTAATTTTGGTGCCATAATGACCCATGTCAGTTGACCATTTTTAACATATGCATTGCTAAGATCAAATGTTCGTTTACTTGTACGCCAACCGTTCCTGTTCTCCCCTGGTTTGTAATCAGTCAAAATAAAATCAGATAAGGAGGTGTCCGATTTTTTGGTGATAGGGAAAACATGATAATTCATTGGGATAAAGAATTGTCGTGGAGAAAAAGCACTGTAGCCTTCAAAAGTATTGAGAATAACATCATTTTTTGTTGTTTTTACCTGAGTAAAATCTGCATCAGGAGTAATCATTTGTTCATCATCTTTTGTATTAAGACGGATACGTTTGTTGCCGACAAAGACATCTTGCATACTGGCATTATGATACGTTGTGGCCGAGAGCATGAGTGCATTGGTATAGAGCGTTGTTCCTGTTGTTTGTGGGAAAACTTCTGGGTAAACATCATGATTTGCTGCCGGGAAAATTGATCCTGCAAAAACAAGTTTATGGAGATTTGTTGTAATATGGTTAATGATTGTATCATTATTTGCGTCGAGAACAATTTTATAGACACCATTCTCAGGCAGACCAGGACCAGGATGGGTGATTGTTGTTTGTTGTGGGCTCTGGATTTTTTTTGAAGCATCGGTTATCCCATCATCCTCAATGATTGTTTTATACACTACTTGACCATCTTTATAAATAATAATTGTCATGGGATCTGGATCCTCGTACCAATTTAGATCCTGTTTTTTTATCGATATTGTGAACGGTTCGTTTTCTAGATACGCATATAAGATATGCTTCCCACGCAGCGGCACATCAATTTTTGTGTCAGTTGCTTGTGTCTGATAATTAAGTAATTTTGTTTTTTGTGTAGTCCCAATATCGATATCATACTCGTAAGTTCCAATAAGTGCTTGCCTTGGCGGATAAGCCAGAAAATCTTCAATAGAGGAGAACTCCTTTTCTCTTTGATATAAGGTTGGGTTTTTACCCATGGTTTCCCAATTAAGATTATTGAGAAATGGGACATCAAATAATTTTTTTTCATAATGCCACGTCGGTTGATCTTGAAATCCCACAAAAACAATTTGTTCAGGATGAGTGTTTTGGTAAGTTAAGCTGACAGTTGCCTCATCAAACCGTAAGGGCATCTTGGTTGTAAAGTAGATCAAATCATGTGTTTGCTTAAAGATAACACCTTGATCCGTCTTTTCCATGCTTACTCTCTCTCTGGGGCCAGGTACAAGTAACGATTTATCTTTGTTTACTGCAGAACTATAATGAATTGTGGCACCAAAAGGTGAAAGGTTTTGTAAGACAATGTAGGCAAGAAAACCTGTTAAACAAATAAGTCCTAGAAATTGTCCGACAAGACGTAATTTCATAATTGGGTTATGATTTTCACTTTGCTGTATCATACTTTTATCCTCGTAAGATAAGAAAAATCTTCATCAGTTATTTCTTTGAGTACTATCAAAATGATTACATAGAGGGATAAAAAGGATAAGTACAAAAAAGGCAGTAAAAATAGCTCTACGGTTATCATTTTTGCAAGTATAAAAAGCAACAAGGAAGTACCGATTATTTTGTATAAACGATTTTGGGGAAATAAGTAATTACATTGATGGTAAAGAGCTATTGCGGCAAGGATCATAACAAAAGCGTTACTCAATAAGCTTGCTATTGCTGCCCCTGATAAAAAGAATTGAGGAATGAGTAAAAAGCACAAGAGAGCATTTGCACACAGACCCAACCCCGCCAAAACGAAAGGAATTTTTGGTTTTCCGGCAGCAATAAGAATCGTTGAGAGTAACGTAAATAAGGTGAAAAAAACAAAACTCACGATCAGAAGACTGAGGGCGCTGCTTGCTGGAATATATGCTGCCGAATAAAGAATGAGTAATACGTCTTTGCTTGTTGCTGCAATGAGTGCGGTTATTGGTGCAATAATAAGTAGAATAATTCGTAGTGCCAGTGCTATTGTTTCTCTTGTTTTTGTATATAATTTTTGCTGGACACTATGTGAGATGCTGGGAAGTAGTACCGACGAAAAAGCGATTGTTCCAAAGTAAAGAATGCGCGCAACGCTTTGGCTTGCTGTATAGAACCCTGATGCCTCTGGAGAAAGTAATGATTTTACAAAATAAAGATCTATTGACTGTAGAAGAGTTGAAAAAAGTGTATAGCCAATAAGCGGTAATGAAAAAAGAATGAGTTTTTTATAAGGGAAATGAAATCGCGTTTTTCGCGGGTAATAAAATCCAATCAATAAGGAAAAAAACGGAGCTATAATAAATCCCCACAAGACTCCTTTGAGATGAAACAAGTATCCTAAACTCACAACTCCAATAGCTTTGGTTACCGAATAAAGACTGTTGAGTAATGCTTGTTTTTTAAAAAAATGTCTTCCATTTGCATAATCTACATAAAGGGCATACATGCCATAAACTGGAAAACTAGCTGATGCGAGTTGTAAATAAGGAGTAAGTGATTCATCATTGAGAAGTGCTGCAAGCATTGGTGCTAAAAGGAAAAAAAGAATTGTAATTACTCCTGTGACTACAAGTTGTAACGTAAAGGCGCTCTTTAGTATCTCATCTGCTAATTGTTCATCTTGTGCAATATATTTTGCAACAGATTGTGTGAGACCTGACGTCTGAATAATATTAACTAAACTGATCAAAGAAACAATAACGCCGTAGTTTCCATAGTCAACCGGCCCCAAAAATCTTCCGAGCAAAATATTGGTAAGATAGCCTACAAAGATAAAGATTCCTGAAGCCACAGTAAGATACATGGTACCTTTTTTCAATGTCGTTCTCATATGCGTGGTACACCTCCTCTTCCTAGTGTGCCATCAAGATATCCTTTGTAATAGGCATATGCACGTTCCTGTTGTCGAGTGATAAGAAAAAAACTAAATGCTATGATAAGTTTAAGAGCATTAAAAAAGAAGAAATAATATTTGATAACCTTTGGAGCATAGTTATTCACAAATAGAATTCTATTGCGTGCCATAAGATAGGTGTTAAATGGACCTCGTTTATCAGAAGAAGCCGTCTGTTGATGAAAGATGATGGCTCTTGGCGCACATACGCAGTAATACCCCGCCTTTCGTGCAGAAATACAATACGCTGCGTCTTCGAAATAGGCAAAAAATTGTTTATCCAAGAGACCAATTGATTCGATTACTTGTTTTTTTATTAAGAAACAACATCCAGTAATAAATTCATTCGCTTTTACCTTTATAAGATACTCTTTTTTATGAAAGGTTTTACCCAAGAACCAGTTAATCGAACCTCCAGAAAAAAGAATATTTTCCCTTTTGCTATCATAAATTACCGGACTAACTATACCAATTTTTTTATTAGAGCGAGCAGTTTGTATGAGTTCTTTTAGAAACGGTGGCGTTACTTGCGTATCGTTGTTAAGGAGCAAGTAGAAATCCGGGTTATTTTTTTTTGCTTGTGTAATTCCCAAATTACATCCACCAGTAAATCCTGTATTTTCTGTTTGTCGATAGACAGTTATTTTTGTAGTATATATTTTTTTGAGTTCTGCTGCTTCATCAACACGCGATCCATTATCAATTACGATTACTTCATATGCTACATCATGAATGATAAGCAAAGAATCAAGACATTTTTTAGTATTTTCTATCCCATTCCAATTTAAAATAATAATAGATACTGTTATTTTTTTCATACTAATGATGTACTTGATAAATGATCACATCTTCACTCTGTGTTGTATAAACACGATCATAATTTTCTTCCATTCGTTTATAAAAACTTTCAGGCACCCAACAAATAATTACCCATTCATTATCTTTTACTATTTGTGAGGTATAGATAACATAATAAGAAATATTTTTATTCATGAAATATGTCTGTAAATTTTTTGGATCAAGAAAGTATATCCGCCAGTCACCAACCACAGGTCTTTGGAAATAATAATGCGTCTCATTATTACATTGTTGTCCAACTATTGTTGTAGGATTTGACTTTTTTTGCATCCATTGCCCGGCTTCTTTTATTGACGCAATACCACCTTCACTTGGAGAGTATAGTTGTGAATTACTCCATCTGGTATTAAGAAGTATTCGTGGGACAAGTAATGGAAGGAAAAGGAGTAGCATAAGGGGTATTGTTATCAGTAATGTAGTGGTAATTGGTACATGGAGACGGCGAAAAATAATTTGAAAAAAAACTAAAACGAAAGCAAGAAGAAAAATTGGGACAAATAAATGATAACGTTGTTGATCACTATTTCTCACAAAAAGGAGATAATTAATTGGTAGAAAAACAAAAGAAAAAAGAAGTAAATCTTGATACTTTTTGTAGTGAAAAAGACAATAAATAAATCCTCCAATCAGTCCTATGCATAAGGCAAGGGTAACAAAAATGTTTCCCGTGATGCCTTGAAAAGGGATATACAGATTATTTGCTTGATTAAATCTATCAAAATCAGTAAAGACATCTGTGGGCCAAATATGTCTCTCTTCAGCACGTTTAAAGGCCAATTTGCTATATTTTGTTTCTACAGTCATCAAGGCTCTTTCTAATGTTTCATCCCCTGTATCAGAATCTTTTTTTTGATAAGAAAAGAGTTTTTGCCCGAAAGTATTAATTACTTCAAGTGCAGTAAATTCATTACTTCCTGGTTGCAACTTTCCTGTTGTATGAAAGAGTACACCATAAAATCCCATTCCGATTACGAGAGGGAAAAGAATAATTATTGCAATATTTGCAATCTGTTTGCGAAATATTTTTTCTTTTAAAAAGTAGATGATAAAAAAAAGAATAATTGTTGGATATAAGATAAAAAGACCTTGTTGTTTTATTGATAAGGTTATGCCAACAAAAAAAGCGAGTAAAATCAAAAAGATTCTTTTTTTTGTTTCTACATAATGAAACAAAAGATAAATGCAGAAAATAAAAAAAGCCCCAATGAGTATCTCCTGATACATACGAGCACTATAAAAAATAATTTTTGGTGAACAGCCAACCAGGATAATAGAAAGAAGTCCCAAGTAATAATTTTTGGTGAGCTGTCGAATAAAAAGAAAAGTGCCACCTAATAAAAAGATGAAACCAATAAATGGTATCATATTAAATCCTTTCTCTCCAAAAAAAGGATAGAATAATGCCATTGTATATGAATAAAATGCTGGATATTCCGCTTCGAGCCCTGTCCACCCCTTTATAAGTACGTCGATAGCATTTGCTCCATGGATGGTAGCATCACCAAATAATGGTAGTGTAAGAGTCGTTTGTGAATAGAGCACACCAAAAAAACAAAGAAGAAGGACTATCAGCATGAATTGCAAGATAGATTTAGTGGATAATTTTTTCATAAAGCTGTACCGTCTGGAAATAACTTTTTTGCCAGTTATATTTTGGTAACTCGCGATACGCGTTAGTGAGTAGTTGCTTTTGAATACTGCTATTTGCCAGTAAATAAACAATTGCGTCGGCAAGCGCATCATGATCATTGTAGGGGACCAGTATGCCCGAATAATTATGTTTTACAATACTTCGTATTCCATCAACATTGGTTGCTATAATAGGCACCCCATTTGCCATCCCTTCAAGAATGCTAATGCCAAATCCTTCGAATATTGAAGGGACGATCTGTGCGGAGACTTTTGTATAAATTTTTTGCAAATCCTGGTCAGAGACATGATTATAAAAAGTTACCGGTAAGTTGTAATGAACACTAAAGTATTCAAGTTCATCTTTGTCTTTTCCTGTTCCAACAATATGTAGTCTAATATCTGGATCAATTTTATTAACAGAAACCATGCTTTTGAGTAAAAAATCAACACCTTTTCTTTTGTCTATCCTTCCAACGTAGAGGATATCTTTTGCTTTTTTATACGTGTTGGTATTTGCAAAAATAGAATTTTTTTGTTCAATACCATTGGGGATATAATGCAGATAGGGTTTTTCTACTTGATAGTATTTTGAGAGTATTTGTTGCGTATCTGTTGAGACGCAAATAATTTCGTCAGCATAACGATAGCTTTGTTTTTCTAAAACGTATAAAAGGTATTTCCAACGTTGTGTTCTAATATAGCTATATTGCTGCCAGTAGGTATGATGTGTTGTATATACCACAGGGACTGAAAGTTTTTTTAATAAGAAAAGCCCTCCCGGTCCTCCATGAATGTGTACTAAATCAAGCCTATACTGCTCAATCAATTTTTCAAAAATATTATTAAGTTTCCATGAGTATTCAATATTTTTAAGCTTACTCCTTCCTGTCTCCGGAAAGAGTTGCACATGATTTGGTAATGAGTTTTTGGCAGGAGAAAAAACAACCATAGATGTTTTTTTATGTAATAGATTTTGTTGATACATTTGATAAATATGTCTTCCTTGACCTCCAATAAAGGGAAAGAAATCATGAGTAAAAACACCAACGGTAAGATTTTTCGTATACATAATTTTTATAATTGTTGAAAATTGCTTATGTAGTTTTTTCCAATAGCATTCCAGGAATAATGCGCTTTTGTTTCTTGTCGTATGTGCTCTTTTGTAAACTGTGGCAGATGATTGATTGTCTCGACAAAGGTTCTATTGTCCATTGCATCAACAAGCACACCTGTTTTCCCAGGAATGACAGCGTCTTGGATACCTTCACAGTTTGAAGCAACGACTGGTAGTCCCGCTGCAGATGCTTCAATAGCAACTATCCCGAAACCTTCTATTGTCCCTGGAATGATGATATTTGGCATAACAAATACATCGGCTGTGTTGTAGATAATTTTAAGATTTTCATCTGATACTTTGCCGAGTAAAAATACACGTTTTTGTATACGCATTTTGGCAATATATTCTTGAATATTTCTTCTCTCTGGCCCATCGCCTATAATGAGGTACAAAACATTGCTTTGTAGATGTGGAAAAACTTGTTCAAGAAACCATAAAACCCCTTTTCTTTTTACCAGACGTCCAACAGTAACAATAACTTTTTTCTTAGAGACATCATGTGTAATAATATTTGTAAGGTCCTCACGAGAAGCCTGCTTCTTCCAGTCATCTGCATAAATCCCGCAAGGGATAACAACACATTTCTCTTGTGGGATATCTCGTTTAAGACATTCAGCAAGTGTTGCGTTACTAATGCAGATAATACGATCAAGTTTTGCAACCGCTCGGGGAATGATCAATTGATATCCTGGAAAAGTAAAAGTAATATCTAACCCGGCAATGCTAATTGATGCTTTAGTACTAAAAAAATATTTAAGAAGTAATCCAAGTGGTGCAAGTAAGCCATCACCAATATGAATATGGGTAATTTTTTGCGTTGGGATAATAATACATGATCGTATAAAGGCAACAAAAATAAAATAAGGAAGATATTTTTGAGATTTCCCCCATGAGATTACTGTTGTTGGCACTTGTTTAGTAAATTCTTTTGCAAGAGCTGCGCTCATGCTCTCCATCCCCCCAACCATAGGTGGATATTTTCTTGTAATATAGAGCAAACGAATGTCATTTTTCATAAACTAGAGTTGCATCGTGTAGTGTCTTTGCAATTTTGAATCTCGGTAACTCGGCAATTTAGTGCCATTACCATTATTTTTTCTTTGTGCTCGTACTCGTGGTTTTTTATAGTGCAAAAGCTCAATATTTTTCACCCGACGTAACATATTCTCAAGCAGCTTTCTATTGATGCCAATAATATCTCCGATAAGTCCGGTCATCATTACTTGAAACCCAACGGTGATTAAGATGGCAGAAAAGATGAGTGACTGAATATGGCCTGCTCCTTCCCCAAGTACGAAGAAGTAAAGAAATCGTAAAGCAAACAATGAACCGATAGCGCATATGGAAAAACCAACAATCATAAAAACTGTTAGTGTCCGATACATCGTATAAATTCTGATCATAGTTGCCGTACTCTGCCGAATATGTTGGAACATGTTCTTAAAAAGTCTAGATTTACGGGTTGGTGGATTTGTTTCAATAGGAATACTTGCTATTGCTATTCGCTTGTATTGGGCTTGGATAATGGTTTCGATAACGTATGAAAAATCAGTAACAATATTGAGCTCAAGAGCTGCCTGACGAGAATATGCTCGAAATCCTGAAACCGCATCAGGAACAGATGTCCCAGACAGTTTCCGTACCATTCCAGAACCTACTTTTTGTAAAAACTTTTTTAGTGGTGAGAAATGACGTATTTTTGCTGTCTGTCTATCGGCAATGACAATCTCCGCTTGATTGTTAAGGATTGGTTGAATTAATCGTGGTATGTCCTTTTGTGGATATTGGTTATCTGCATCAGTATTGACAATAATATCTGCTCCGACTTCTAATGCATAATGAATCCCATCAGCAAAAGAAATCGCAAGCCCCTTGTTTTTCGTATGACGTACGACATGCTGCACTCCAAGTTTTTTTGCTACAGATAACGTATTATCTGTAGAGCCGTCATCAATAATAAGTATCTCAATAGCATCAATCCCATCGATATACTTTGGTATTGAATTGACAACCAAAGGCAAGGTTTTTTCTTCATTTAGACATGGTATTTGTACAATAAGTTTCATTTTGCAAAAAATTTCCCCAACACAACGGTGTTAGAAATCTACTAAATGTCTGTTTATTGTCTGTAATACTTAGTTCTTGTTTTTCTCACAACGAACTATCTCATAATGCGTGATAGATGAAAAAAGTGGTATTTCATCCATCTGCCTTTGTAGACGATAGAGGATTTAGGAGTAAAAACAAGCTTATCAGAAAATGAGATTAATGCAAGATGGCAATATGTATAGTAATAGATCAATTGTCTTTTTTTTGTCCAGTTTTTGTCTGAAGTTCTCCGATAGTTGCACGATAGATGATGAGTGGAAATTTTTCTTTATAAACACTATCTCCAAAATGATAGTTTTTATGTATCCACAATACCGCAATCTTCTTGTCTTGCATATTTTTTTTGAGGAAGGAGCTAAATTGGGGAAAGTAGACATGCATGCCCATATCTTCGACAATGATAATCTGCTGATTCTTTGGGAACGTGTCGAGAAATACATAAGGATAGGTATTGGTAATGCTTTGCGTTGATCTCTGTAATACGGTGAAGTATGGTTCTGGTTGTGAAGTTATAAGCAACGTATTTTTGGGTACGTATTTTTTTATATCATGTGCCGCCTTTTCTTCATACGCTATCTTAAACCATGAATTGTCACGGAGATATCCAAGACCTTGGTACGTAAAGCAAATTTGTAAGAGTATGAGAAGTATCAGTAATATGCGTACTAACTTTTCCCATAGGAAAGGTTTTTTTGTGAGGAAGATTTCTTTGAAAGCATAACTGGCTGGGATAAGAAAGAAGGGGATGACATGGGTAAGGTAGCGATCCATAGCCGGGTTAACTCGGTAGTAGGTAGCTCCGAGTGTCAGAACGGCAAGAAGCACAAAAAAGAGAAGCGGTGTTTGCTTTTTAAGGAGAAGAAAACTACCCGCTACAAAAAAGCAAATAAGGAGGAAATCGTGTAAAATAAATGCCCGAATTCCAAGAAAACCCTCGCTAAGAAAACTGACAGCAAAAAGAAGAAGTACGGTATAAAATAATCCTTGTGTAAGCCTTTTTAGAAAGCGTCGAGTTAGACTAATAAGTATGGGAAGGAATACGATGCTCAAGAGAAAAAATGGCAAAAAATCTTGCAATTGTGTAATGAGAATAGCTCCAATTGATTGAGCAGGGAAGAGTGCTACTATGACAATCGTTACTACGACAGTAAAACCCAAGAAAAGAAAGAAAAGTTTGCTAAAGACAGGTATTTTTTGGAGAAACAGAAAAATTGTTACTGGGAGAACGAGAACTACATACTCATAACGGGTCATTACCGCAAAAGCAAAAAAGATACCAGTCAAAAAGTCTCGTAACCTATGCTGTGTAGGAAGATTCCAAAAGAAGCTAACAAGAAAGACAAAGAGAAAAAATATCCCGGTGGTATCTGTCATGATAAATCCGCTCCAAATAGTATGATGAAAAGAGGCTGCCAAAAGAAAAGCTCCAGCAATGCCACAAAAAATGACCGTACGGAGGTCATTTTTAGACGGAGGAACAATCAGGCTGCATAACAGAAATGCTACTGGTAAAGCAAGAAGTCCTGCAAGAAAGGCAATCGTTTGTGCAACGTGTGTCATGTTGTTACTCACGAACATTCCCAAAATAATAAGGAGCGGATAGACAGGTCGTGTCCAACTAAAGAAGTCAGGATATACCATCCCTTGTGGGCCAAGATAGCCAAGTACACTATGATAGGTCAAGATATTTTGTGTCACGACGAGACTTTGATAGCTATCAGGATAGATTTTAAAAGGAGAAACTGCATGCAAACGAAGAAATGCTCCAAGGAGTATGATGCTTAACAAAACAAATGTGACCAGGAATTTTTTTCTCATAGGGACTCTCGGATAACGATAGCATCTGTATCAAAAGATGGCAACTCATTACTACCTCTTGCGGGGATGAGAAGAGAGATGTTAGGATAAGATATACCTTCATCTTTATGAAGAAGTCGTCAGTACTTCTCAGTTGATGGAGCGTTTTATAGGATACCTATATGATACGTATATTAGTTGTGGATGATGACGATGCCATCCGAGCACTTTTTTCACAAAAGCTAAAGAATACAGGCTATGATGTCTCACTTGCTAGTAGTGGAGAAGAAGGTCTAAGTCAAGCTTCACAGGTCCATCCAGACTTGATACTTTTGGATATTCTTCTGCCTGGTGGTATGGATGGAATGGAGCTTCTAAAGCGGCTTCGACAAACGGAGTGGGGCAAAGCAACTCCTGTAATAGTATTGAGTAATCTGGATGCGACTGGACAAATACTCCATGATATCCTTGAAGCAAAGCCTGCATATTATATCGTCAAAGTGCGGACTACGCCTGACGAGGTCATTCAGAAAGTAACTGAGGTCGTCTCTAAGACAGCTTAATTTTTCGGAACATCATCACTCTTTTGTATCGCAGTTTACCTTTTTCGTATTTACTCAGCCAACTATCATTTGGTGAGAGAAAAAGACTACTGTCTTTTGCATAGTCCTTCTTTTTGTGACTTTCGTAGATAGAACGGAAATAATAATGATTGAAAAGACGATTAAACTCAGTAAAATAAATATCTGCTACCCGCTTATTGCCTTTGATTATAAGCATATTTTCGTCGTTGTCAGTCGTTGAGGCATTACTAAAATTCGCAGAGCCGGTAACGATAACCGGCGTCTCTCCCAATGGATCAACCAAAAGAAATTTTGAATGTATATACATGACATGGTTATTGAGCTTAAGTAGTTGTGTATTTACTTCTTTTGTCCATTGATACAGAGGATCTTTGATATACGAACCCCATGCCTGATAGACATTGTTACGTACTCCCAGATAGGTAAATTTCTTTTTACTTCCTGGAACAGGTTTATCCTTCTTCTCCAAAAGCATAAACGTTATTTGATCTTTTGCGGTGTTGTCAGTAAGGAGCGTTTTAAAGGCATCATTTATCCCAAAAGCGAGCGTAATTGCCGCATAATGATCCGCGCTATCAAGAAGGTGTGCATAGGTATGCAGCATTGTTACATTGGTTCGTGGACTAAAGATTGGTGTTACTCCTACTGGAATGTTTGATAAGTCGTCAGGAGAAATATCTTGTTGGAGGGCAATAACCTTTTTCTTAAATGCTTTGTTTTTTTTAATCTTTTCTTCTCGGGTATCGGAAGATAATGCACCAGGATCAGTACTCAATAGTTCCCAGTATTTGGTAAATTGTTTTGCTGTTTTGGTATCTCGAACCCAATGCCCGACATTGGTTTGTCCAAAAATTCCTCCCATAGAGATATTTGTCGAGCCAGTCCAGACAGCTGTCGGTTTTTTGCTTTTTCCTTTCAGAAAAACGATAAATTTATTATGTTGAATTTTTCCTGAATTGGCAGTCCGTTTGCTGATATATTTCTGAGGGATGCCTACCTCTTTAATAAGTTTGAGATTGTCATCCCGAGGAAAATTCTCTTTATTCTCTTTGGCATCAATAAGTATGTTGACGGTTACTCCTCGATCGATTGCTTGTTTAAAAGCAACGGCGACTGGTTTGTAACGGAATTCATAAAAGCAGGCAAGCAAGGTATCTCCCTTTTGTGCTTGGTTAATAAATGCGATGAGTGCGTCTTCAAGATCCCTTGCTAACCA
This sequence comes from Patescibacteria group bacterium, assembly GCA_038063415.1. GTDB lineage: Bacteria > Patescibacteriota > Microgenomatia > Levybacterales > UBA12049 > JBBTVD01. Next base: position 86,147 of record JBBTVD010000006.1, on the reverse strand, counting down.
GGAAAGTATCTCTTTTTTCTTCTGAAAATCTGCCACTTGATCAGGCGCAATGTTGTGGAATCTTCGAATATAGGCCTGACTACTCGCGACGCCACGGTTAAAAAAAATATCATGAGCATCTGTTTGGCTGTAGAGAGGTTCTGCTTGTACGGTTATTTCAATGGGTGGAGCAGATCTATCGAGTTTTTTTGGTGAACCCTTTATCGGATAAAAGAAGTAGCTATATTTATTGTCTGGTTTGGCCGTAAAATCATCCCAAACAAAACTTTGTACAGGTTGATCATATGTACTGACGACAGTATTTTCATTAGGATTTTGGACAACCTCTTTAAAAACTTTAAAACCTTTGACAAAATATCGTTCATTATTTTGTAAATCCAGTCGCTCAACAGCAAAACCAAGGAGCCCTTTTGTATCAGCATGAGCAAAATCAATCGCAAACGAAATCGTATTTACACCACTTACAGCATAAACTTTATATCCCCCTGTTTGTTTTGATATACATCTCATGGCTCCCCTTTATTTTAGTTACTTATCTGTACGAAATTCAAGAAGAAAACTTACTATACACTAAACTTTATTTATCTCCTTTTCTGGTACAATAACTATTATGAATGATAAAGCTGTTGTTGTCCAGCAACTTACCAAACAATTTACTTTCCCTATCAAAAATTCAAAAAAAGGATTCTGGTCTAATCTTTTTGCCCCAGCAAAAAAAACGGTAAATGCAGTAAATACTATCTCTTTTATCGTAGAACCAGGAGAAAAAATTGCTTTTATCGGACCAAATGGTGCAGGTAAGTCAACGACAATTAAAATGCTTACTGGTATTTTATACCCTACTTCAGGCAAGGTCAGTGTTCTTGGACTTAATCCGCAAAATGATCGTAAAGAACTTGCATACAACATTGGAACAGTATTTGGTCAACGGTCACAGTTACTTTTTAACCTTCCCATTCGTGACTCGTTTGATTTATTTGCCAAGGTCTATAACATCGAAGAAAAAAACTATCAGAAGCAAAAAGAACATATCATCTCTCTTTTCCAACTTGAGGATATTATTGATCAACCTGTGCGCAAGCTTTCTCTGGGGCAGCGGATGCGTGCAGAAGTTGCAGCAGCTCTCCTGCATAATCCTCCAATAATTTTTCTTGATGAGCCGACAATTGGGCTAGATGTGATCGCCAAAAGAACCCTTCGTGAGAATTTGAATGAAATCAATAAGACTTTTAACACCACTATTTTTTTGACTTCTCACGATGCAGGGGATATTGAGTCAGTCTGTGATCGGACAATTGTGGTTAATAATGGCAAGATAATCTTTGATGGGAATACGAGCATGCTTAAAAAGGAGTACCTCAATAAAAAAGTAATTCATATTCTTTTTGGCGATGGCAATGAGAAAGGAATTGATCTAAAGATGCAAGGTGTCCACAGTGAAAAAAATAATAAAAAAGAAGCAATATTTACCGTTGATACAACACAAATTTCGCTTGACACGATCCTCAAAGAAGTTATTCAAGGAAAACGTATTGCGGATATTACTATCGAAGATCCTCCACTTGAGGAAGTAATAAGAGAAATTTATGAAGGGAAGGGGATGTAGCTATCTATGGGAGCATATGGAGGGATCTTTCTTGTTGCGGTAAGAGAATTGCTTGTTTATCCACAGCAGCTACTGACAACGGCACTACTGGTTCCGACACGTTTAGTTGTCTTATTGCTGATCTATAGCTATGCTTTCTCGTATAGAGGAGAGGCAGTTAATGGCATTACTGCCTCAGTTGCTATCTGGAGTATCGTAGTCTATCAGATTTTGTTATTTACCCAGTTTCGAGGTATTTTTAGAACCATTAGTGCGGAGATCAAACAAGGAATTCTTGAAGTCCATTTGAATAAGCCATATCAGTATTTACTCTATAAGTTTTGGGAGCAACTTGGTAAAGGACTACCAATTTTTCTGGTTAGCTTACTTACTGCTGTACCGATACTGCTTCTGTTGACTGGTGGTCCACAGGTCTCATTGAACACATCAATGATTGTTGGCGGAATTTTATTAATGTTCGGAGGAACACTGGTATCGGCTTGTCTTTATATCCTTATTTCACTACCAGCTCTTTGGATAGATGATGCAGAACCATTTTTTTGGATTGTTGATAAAGCGGTGATGATCTTGGGAGGTGCTTATATCCCCATTGCTTTGCTCCCTGATAATGTCCAGTTTTTTGCTTCAGTTAGTCCCTTTGGTGCACCGATGTTTGCAACACAAATGTTTAATCCAAGTTTTTCTTCGCAGTGGGTGGCGCTTCTTACCGTACAAGCTTTTTGGATATCCTTTTTTCTTTTGATGATTATTCTTGTTTTTCATAAAGCGCAAAAATCGTTGTCTGTGAATGGAGGATAAATGAAAAGAGAAACAAAACAGTCATTGGGGCAAGAATGGATAAGCGAGTTTCGGATGGTCGGTACATACATTCGATACAATATGCTTGCAGCAGCCGAGCTACGAGTATCATTTACGATGCAGGTTGTTGGGATGATGATTAATAATTGTTCCTTTCTTCTTATTTGGATATTTTTCTTTCAGGCATTTGGTAAGATCAATGGGTGGGGGAGTACTGAAGTGATTGGGTTACAGGCGTTTACTGCCCTTGCTTATGGTCTCGCATTTTCTTTTTTTTCTGGGGCAGCCGAACTCCCTGTTGCTTTACATAATGGATTTTTTGATAGTTTATTACTTACGCCAAAAAATCTCTATTTACGGATTTTGACACTGGTTACTCGTATATCTGCTATTGGAGATATTCTTTTTGGGGTTCTTTTTTTGATTGGGTATGTGCTCCTTGCTCAGCTTAACCTAATCCAGATAGGTGTGCTTATTAGTCTACTTATCCCGGCAACCTTATTTATGATTAATTTACTCCTTATCACATCGTGTCTTGGTTTTTTTATCCCTGATGCCAGAGAGCTTGGAAAAGCTGCTTTTGAGATTGTTTTTGGCCCAAGCCTTTACCCTGCGGGAATCTTTCAAGGAGGAGTACGATTCTTTTTTATCTTTATCTTCCCAGCCCTTATTATGGGAGGTCTTCCCATTGAAGCGGTACAGGAAATAAGCTGGGAGAAAGTGCTTACGATTTGGATTGTGGCAATCGTCTGGACGTTTTTTGCTATTTCGTTCCTCAATATTGGACGGAAACGTTACGAGAGTGGCAATCTGACAGGTGCAAGAGTGTAAGAAGTTTGTTAAAGATATTGCCACTATCTTACTGCTAATGATTTCATTCTTTCAGATTCACAATGTGAAAGACTCTATGCTCTCCGGAGTGTTACGAACACAACCCCAAACTCAAGCATCATTCTTTATTCTTTCGTCAACAACTGCAATAATTGTTTGATCGGCATCGTTGCGACTCCAACAACCTTATCTGCCCCGCCATAATAGACAAAAATCGTATCATCTTTGATAATGGCTCCACAAGGGAAAACAACGTTTGGGATCTCTCCTACTTTTTCATACATTGTCTCCGGTTCAAAAATAGGTGCATCTGTTCGAGCAAGAATCTTAAAAGGATCATCGTAATCAAGCAGCATTGCACCAACTTTATAGACACTCCCAGGATCACACACTGCATGATACAAAAGCAACCATCCTTTTTCTGTCGGGAGTGGAGGTCCTGCGATTCCTAGTTTGACATTGTCCCAATTATCAGACCTCGCTTGTGCCAGGATATCACCGGTGATATATTCTCCATCGCCGAAATTAAGATGGTCGGCTACTTGTAACCAAATAGAGCCATGCATTCTATGGAAAATGAGATAAGCTCCAGGCTTTTTTCCTTCAACGATACAAGCATCTTTATCATCAACATCGGCAAGTGAAATCAGTTTGGGCATTTCCCATGTATCCCATTGTTTCTTGAGAAAGTCAGTAAGAGAAATAGAAGTCATAGCAACTCGAGGTGGTCTTTCTCCGTCGTAGGCGGTATAACACATAATAATTCTGTCCCCGACTTTTGCAATGCGAGGATCTTCGCAGCCAGAATTCCCTACTGGCTCTATCTTTTTTTCAAAGTCTGCCCGAGGCATATAGATAGGATCATCCAGGTTCTCTTCGATATGAAAGCCATCAGTTGTGCTTGCATATCCTACAACCGACGTTCCATTCATCGATTGTGCACGGTAAAGAATATGAATCTTACCACCTTCATAAATAGCAGCAGGATTGAACACGCATCGTGCTTGCCAGTCAAGTTCAAGTGCTGGAGTCAGAATTGGGTTCCCGGAGAATCGTTTAAGTTTGCTAAAGTCCTCAGGGACTGGATTTCCATCAGTATGTGGATGTGGGAGAAGTTCATCTACCAGCGACTGTAGCGGACAGCTTGCAACGGCTGTTCTCGTATCTGCTGCTCCATAATACACCAATAACGTTTCATCTTTAACAATTGCTCCAGAAGGGAAAATAATATCGGGAATATCTCCCTCCAGCTCGTACTTCTCTTCTGGTATAAGTAGCGGTGAGCGAATCCTCCCCAAAAGCTTCCGTGGATCTTCCAGATCAAGCATAGCAGCTTCAATTCCAAAGATTTTTTCATTGCCTAAGTAGTTTTGGATATACGAATAAATAATAAGCCACCCATCTGTTGTTTTTATTGGTTGTGAACCTAATTCAACCTGATCTCGCATATCAAGAAGGAGATGTTGAATGATGTGATCATTTGCGTTGTCGTACCATTCTTGCCAGAAATAAGGTGACCAAATTTCTTCTTCGTGATCAAACGTAGCAAGCGCAATCTTTGCTGGTGGATAGTCTGTATTTATCGTTATAAGTGCAGCCATTTTCCCATTAATTCGTTCAGGAAAAAGTGCCATAGCTTTGGCATTAAAGGTACTAACGGGATGTTTTTCTATATTTTTGAAATCTTTGGTAATCGCGACAGCAGTCTTTATGCCTTGACCAGAAAAAGGATAGGTAGAAAGAGCAGTATAAAAAATATAATATTTCCCATTAAAGAACGTAATACGTGGATCTTCGCATCCGTACTTTTCCCATTCTTCTGTAGGCTTGATTAGCTGTATATGCTCTCCAAAAGTAATGCCGTCGGTACTTGTTGCATACCCAATAGTGGAAAGACGCATACTCACTCCCTCAATTTCCTGTTCGGAAGAAAGTGCCCGATAGACAATATGATAACCATCTGGTCCTTTTGCAACAGAACCATTGAATGCGCCCACAGCTTCCCACACTGACTGAGGGTTAGGGGTGATGATAGGATTATTGGGTAATCGTTGCAGTTGTATCATGAGCAATTAGTTAAGCATAGGGCTCTGAATTTTTTGCAATTTTGGTTCCTGGTTATATTTCATTTGTTCAAGAAAGGTATTGAGATTTTGACTAGCGGCGCAGAGTACCGTATCACCACCACCATAATAAACATGCAAAGTATCACCAACTACAGCTGCACCACAAGGATATACCACGCCTGCTTTGCCTTCATTTTCATAGGGCGCATCAGGTGAAATAATTGGTTTATTACTTCGGTACAGCACTTTTGTTGGATTCTCCAGATCAAGTAGCATAGCTCCAATTTTGTATCTACTTGGGTCTTGATACCCTACCGAGTGATAAATCATGAGCCAGCCATCTTTGGTTCGAATTGGTGGTGCACCTGCGCTAAGTTTTTTACTATCCCAATGCGTTTTACGAGGTGGGATAAAATATTGCCCCTGTAGATAGTTATTAAAATTCAGATCGTCAACATAATCCACAAGAATATTGGGATATACTCGGTGAAAGATAACATATTTCCCCTGTACTTTCTCCGGGAAAATGACTGCACTTTTATTGACAATACCTGGAGCCGAGATAAGTTTTGCCTTTGACCATTTATCCCAACGTTGCTTAAGAAAATCCTCAACCTTGATAGAACTTATCGTGGCTCGTGGAGGACTCGCGCCATTATGTGCAACATACGTAAGATAAATAGTATCCTCAATGCGTGTAATGCGAGGATCTTCAATTCCACCATATCCTCCACCTGAAATATATGGGTCAATAATTGCTTGGTGATCACCAAGATTTTGAGGCAATTCAAAATCCTCTCGTGGGACATACGCTGGTAAATCGCTGCGTTCATCAATCGTTACTCCATCACAACTACTTGCATAGCCGAGTACTGAAATATCACTGGCTCCTAGCGCTCGATACAAGAAATGTACCTTACCATCTTCATACAATGCTGCGCTATTAAAAGTAGCTCGTGATTCCCATTTATTCTTTGGATTAGGAGTAATGATTGGATTGTTTGCGTAGCGATTGAGAACGACATTAAACTGCTTGTCGGTTGCCTGAGCATGTTTCCCTGGTATTGGACAGGATACAGCAAACACTGTTGTTTCGTGAAGTGTCCAATAAAGAATAAGTTGTTCTTTAAACATGGCAATACCGAGGGGCTTTAAGCTTTCATGATGGAGATCACGTGGCGTTGACCATAGCGGTTTTTCTGATCGCCAAATAATTTCTTTGGGATTTTTTCTATTGAAGAGACAGGCGCCAACCTCATAGCAATACTTTCCTTTTTCTTGCCTTTTGCTGTAATAAGGCAAGAGAATATTGTCATATGCTTGGAATACCCCAGCTACTTCAAGATTGCTATCTTCTTCAAAAGTTCCAACTCGAGGCTCAAGCAGGGGAGTCTCATCAACTTTCCAATTTTTCAAATCTCCAGAATAGGCCAATTTGATGGTCTGTTCCCCAAAGTACATCACATACCTATTTTTATCCTTAAAATCAGGGATAACAGTCCCCACTTCTTTAAGAGATTCAATTCGTCCACTTTTTGTCCAACGTAAGAAGTCTGATGAAACAGCTCCGTGGAGATTGGGTGCTGTTTTAGAAAGTGTTTTATAGGTTAAGAAGTAAGTGTCCTTTTGCTTTGCAATTCTTGCCTTATACCAATCATAATTTTTCTCTTCACGATTCTTTTCATCAGTGGCGATAACGTATTTTGTTTGTCCATTAAATTGGTATCCGTCGGTACTGCTTACAACTTTACAGAACGTCTTACCGCTTTTGGTATAAGCATAATAAAGTAAGATTTGATCATCTTTCTGCCCAATGCCTAGTATGTTAATCATTATTTAATTTTTTGAATATAACAGAAATATGAGCAGTAAACCACCGCCTTATCTTACACTAGCAGACGGTTGTTTTGCTTGTCAAGGGAAAACGACAAGAGAGTTTATGTTCGTACTTGTAGTCGGTCTCCAGTAAAGGTAATATTCTTGGGTTCGATAATCACTTGTCTTTCTCCTTTTGTAACATAGCCTGCATTGAGACTTTCAAAGTTGTTTTTTTTGACAATTTGTTGTGCTTTTTTGATATCTTTTTCTGGCAAAAAGAGTGCATAGTCTTGTCCCATGTTATATGTGCCATAGATTTCATAATCTGACATTCCAGCATGGTGCTGGATCAACGTAAATAGCTCTTGAGGTTCAAATACTTTTTCGACGACATAAGTGAAATTTCCTCGTCCACGCATAACTTTTCTCAGTCCATGTCCGGTGATATTAGAAATATAATGGAGATCGATGTTTGCATCAAGGAGATCTTGAATTAGCTTTGCATAGATATGCGTTTTTGCCAGAATTGCTTCTCCATACATCTCTCCAGTCTTTAACTTAGTTGCATATCCGTTTGGTAATTTCTTTGCAACAGCTCGTGAAAGAGAAATGCCATTAGCATTAATACCAGAACTTTTCAAGAAAAGTATTCTGTCACCGACCTTTATTTTTTTATCGAGCAGTAATCGTTTTTTTGTTTTAATAATGCCCACCACTGATCCACCAAGAGCAACAACTTCAGGTCGAACAATATCGTTATAAGAAGGCGTTTCTCCTCCCCCCCAGGTAGCTTCTGCGTCATCACAGGCTTGTTTCCAACCATTGACGAGGTCCGTTGTTCTGTCTAGATCATCAAGCCAACTGCTTTTCCCAACTGCCCAAAAAGCAAAAACTGTTAAGGGTTTTGCGCCAACCGAGGTAAGATCATTAAGTGCTGAGGCGACAGTATCATACCCAATTGCATCATAGTACGTTTTTCCAGTAATTTCCCGCATGGCATCGGCGACTAAATTTTTGGTTCCGAGACTTTCTGTGACAGATGCCATGTAAATATTTTTTTGTTTCCAAATAAATGCAGATTCTCCACGAGTATCACTCAATTCGTTAAATCCATAGTTGGTTAAATGTTTTGCTGTTTGCTGTCCAGCTTTTTGGGCGAGGGTCTTTGCAGGGTCGAGCGATTCATAATCAACACCTGATTCTTTATAGCTAATTTTTTGTTTTTTCACTGGCTCTATCATATAATCCATTCCCGATAATGTAAAGAGATTGTCAAAACCAGTTAACAATTCTTTTGATCCATCTTCTTTAAAAATGGCAATCATATGAAATAAAGTCATCGGGATTTTTGGATTATCGAGTACTTCTGGTCTTGATTCTATGGTAACTGCCATACCTGGTTTAATTTTTAGAGGCTCTTGTGCATTTACAAATTTTCTTTTTTTACTAATCATTGTAAGAGCTGTTTCCCAATCCTTACTACCATTTTGGAGAGCTTTTATTTCTTCAGAATTCCAATTTTCATAAGAAGCGGGAATAGTATGCCCATAATTAGTCCCTGTTGGGTCAGTTGGGCTAAGTAGATCACTGGAGACACCATTCTTTTGTAAAAGTTTATATGTTAGTTGGTTTATATCATTTAAGGACATTCCAATCGTCATGTTTATAAATACTTCTTTATTAATAGTGAATGACTTTAAAAAGTGATTTTGAATAGTTTTATCTTTGCCGAAATAGAGCGTAATAGCAAAATCACCAATAATTCCAGATTCTTTATCAACAGGGGATATATAAAAAAATGCAATCCCACTGTTCGTATTAAGAAAAACGTTATTTCGTGGCCATTTGTCCTTTTCTCGTAAGCTTTTATAATTTATTCTTTCCAAATGTTTATCATCCCCAAATAATACAGAGATACCAAAGGGCGGAGGTGTATACCAGCCGTCTGGGAAGATATTTTTATTTTTACGCATCTCGGTAAGCCACTCGTCACGGAGTCTTACTTCAGAAATTGGTTTATGAGATGCCAGCAGTTTTTTGAGAACTTTATAAAGAGAATCAGCTGCAAACATTCTTGTTTGTTTACAGATTTCGAGTTTATCCTGTTGTTGTTTCATATCAGACAGTGAACATTTTTTGCATTCTCTCTAAAACAAGGTGTTTCTTTTTCGAGTTTATTTTACCTGCTTGATTTTGGATAATCGATGCTTCTGCCGTGAAAATTTTATCTGGACGAATAAAGCTATTAATCGGGAGTCCTCCTGCTACAAAGTCTACTTGCGTAAGAGAAATTGCTGTTTTACTTGCATAAGATTTTGAAGTTATTTGGCAGAGGATGAGGTTATTAAATTCGGCTTTTGCCAAAACGAGTGCAGGACGCAATTTTTGTCCTTTTAAATCTGAAAAAGGAAATAAGACTAAAACAATATCTCCTATTTCAAATGTATCCATGCTTGCTCCTCTTCAGGTCTGTTCCAGTCGGCTGCTAATGCTTTTTCGGATATGAGTGTATTTTCAGTAACAGTTTGTTTACGTGCAGAAATGATACGAATTTCGCCTTTTTTTGTCTGAACGATTGCGTCAGTGCTTAAGCCGCTCTTCTCTAAAAGTATCTTGGGAACAAGTATATTTTTTGAATTATCAGTTGCGATGATATTGGTCATCATAGTGAGTCTATTGTAAACTATAGTTTTTATGCGGTCAATATGTCTATACTTTCCCCAAGATTTCCAACCAATATCATGAAAAACTAATTAAGACCACACCTATAACCGTTATCGTTGTGCCAATGAGTTTTCTTGCAATATCTTTTCTCTCATGTAAGAAAATAATCCCTGCTAGGACCGAAAGAATCATCATGCCCTGATATATCGCATTCACTTTACTTGCATCCCCAAGTCGTAGAGCAGTCGTAAGAAAAAACATCGCAACGATACTTATCGCTATCGCGAGTACTTTTAGTGGAAATTTAGTTCGAAATGAAGTAAATATCCTTTGTTTTGCATTACGCATAAGAAACGGATATAAGAAAGTTCCGGGAAGTGACATTGCTGCTATGATGACAAAATCTGAGGCGATTGGTAACAATAGTTTGATAAAGATAACATTTGCCGCAGTAAAAATTGCAAATAGATTTGCATAGCGAGCTCCTTTATCAAAAACTAATTTTTTGGGTGCAGTTGTTATACTAATACCCAAGAAAACGATCAAAATGCCGAGATAGTCAAGGAGAAAGAGTCTTTCATTGATAAAAATAAAAGCCAGAATTGGGACCCAAATCATTCTCGCCCGGGAAAGAATTGCAGAAATTGACAGGTGAGTATTTGCATGCATTTTCATATAATAATAACTTGAAAGAAATTGACTCATCCCTAACAGTAAAAGTAATAAAAGAGATTGTGGTGTTATGACAAGACGCCAGTCAAAGAATGCAAGGGAAGCAAAAATGATAAAACGGAAACATTCAAAATACCAGGAAAAAACTGTCGAGTCATCTCCTTTGCGGAGGATGAATCGACTCATGAAGTTGAAAGTGTTAGAAAGAATGCCAGTCAGTAAAGAAAATATTAGCCAAGCAGGAAGAAAAAACATGAGGTAATCATAATCGAAGCAGTGGATAATTACAAGATTTCTGACTGTTTAAGGTTTTTTCTAATTCTTTCTCCGATCGGATAGGGGAAGATTTTAAATTTTTCTCCAGTGATTTTTTCATACGCATCAATATAAAGTTGAGACATTTTTATCGCAATTTCTTTTGGCATTGGTGGAGGCGTACCATCTCCTTTATATCCTTGTTGTACATACCAAAGGCGCAAAAATTCCTTATCAAAACTTTGTGGTTCAAGTTCATTTTTTAGTCGTTCTTTGTAGGTATCCTCTAGCCAAAACCGTGAGGAGTCAGGAGTATGAATCTCATCAATCAATGTCAACTTGCCATCAAAGAGACCAAATTCATATTTGGTATCAACCAGGATAAGTCCCTGTTTTTTTGCTCGTTTTTGTCCAAAAGCAAAGAGTGCCAATGAAACTTCTTCCATTTGTTTGTAGAGTTTTGCCGGGACAATGTTTTGTTTAATAATCTCGTCTCGGGTTAACCGTTCATCATGAAGCTTGCTTCCTGCTTCGGGGTGCGTTGTTGGGGTGATAATCGGAATAGGCAATTTTTGATTTTTTTTCATGCCGTTAGGAAATTTCATTCCGTAAATTGTTCGCTCCCCTTTTTCATACGAGTACCAAACCGACGTTTTTGTCACACCAGAAAGATATCCGCGAACGACCATTTCCACAGGAATGGGTTGGCAATTTTTAGAAATTAATACATTTGGATCGGGGACAGCAATAACATGGTTGGGAACGATTTTTTTTGTCTTTTGGAACCAAAATGCCGCAAGCTGATTAAGCACAGCACCTTTATAAGGAATATATCCAAGAACAACATCAAAAGCGGATTGTCGATCGGTCGTTATGGTAATTCGTTTATCACCAATAATATAAAAGTCGCGGACTTTGCCTTGATACTTTTTGCCAAGATCTGGGATATCGATTGTTTCCAAAACATTTGTTACCGTATCCGTAAGTGTAGCTTTTGATTCGGGCATCGTTGGTTTTTTCATTTCCTCCAGATACTGTTGTACGCCAAGTTGTTGTAATTTTGCTGATTTTTTTTCAACACCGTCCCGCATTTTTTGTTTGAATTCAGTCAATTTTTTTGCAAGTTTTTTATCAGATAGTGCCAATATTTGTACTGCCAACAGTCCAGCATTTTTTGCTCCGTTAATACCTACTGTTGCTACCGGAACACCCGGTGGCATCTGAACAATTGAATACAGTGCATCAGCTCCCCCCAAGCTTTTTGACAAGATTGGTATCCCAATTACGGGAAGAATTGTTTGAGATGCAATAACCCCAGGTAAATGTGCTGCCATTCCTACAGCGCCAATAAACAGTTTTGTCCCGTTTGCTTCTGCGGATTTAATATGCGTGGTAAGCCCTTCTGGATTTCTATGTGCAGAAATAATGCTGATATCATAATCTAGACCAAATTCTTCCAAAACACTTGTGGCTTCTTGCACTATAGGTAAGTCAGAGTCAGAACCTAGAATAATACTAATAAGAGGTTTCATAATTTTATAGTTTACTTCCTTTTTTTAATTTTTCAATATTCCTTACTAATTTTTTTGCTCGTTCTGGAGCATTACCAATATGATGCTTTACTTCAATCAGTGAAATAATGTGTTCTTTCGAAAGATATTTCAGAATGGATTGATTTTCCCTTAAAAGTTTTTCCATAGGATTTGGTTTGCCTTCTTGCACCTCTCCCCATGCTTTCATAGAAATATCCCGAAGTGTTTCATGCATGTCTTGACGGCTTGCCCCTTGTTTGACGCTTTCCATAAGGATTGCTTCTGTTGCTGCAAAAGGAGCATATTGGGCAAGGTTAAAAGCAATTTTCTTTTCATTAATGACCAGACCCGAAAGCAGTTTTTCTCCAACTTGTAATATCTCGTCTGTTGCAAGGAATGCCTCTGGCATGACAATTCGTTTATTGGCTGAATCATCAAGTGTTCGCTCGAGATATGAAAGGGTAGCATTTTCAAGTGCAACCGTAGGTAGTGCTGCCACATAACGAGCAAGTGAACAAATTTTTTCAGCATTGATAGGATTTCGTTTAAAAGGCATAGCACTTGAGCCAACTTGATTTTTGCCAAATGGCTCGGCCCATTCCCCAATGCTAGGTGACTGGAGTAATCGCAAATCTCCGGCAAACTTAGCAAACGTTGAGGAGATACTGGCAAGCAGTGTCAGTACTAAATAATCATATTTTCGAGGAGAAACTTGTGTGCTAATAATTGCGGGTTCAATACCCAATTGGTTCATAACGTTTTGTTCCATTTCCATGGCTGTCATTCTGGCTTGACCAGAATCGATTCTGGAGTCGCTCTGCTCCCCAGAATGACGATCGAGTACTGCCGTATAGCTTGCTGCCGTTCCGACGGCTCCTTTCATCCCTTTTGCTTTGATTTCTTTTTTAACAAATTGCAGGAAGTGATAATCTGTCAACAGATCTTGAGCATACACACTTAATCGATACCCGACTGTTGTTGGTTCTGCTGGTTGGAGATGGGTATATCCCATGCAGACATGATCCGCATATTGTTCAATTTTTTCGGTAAGGATTGCAAGAATTGCTAGAATTTTCTCCTCAACGATGTGTAATGCCTGTTGTGTCCTGATCGCATCAGTATTATCGACAATATCCATGCTGGTTGCCCCGAGGTGAATCTTGCCACCACCATCTGTTGCTTTTGCCGCAAATTCTTTAATCGCTGCAACAACGTCATGTCGTGTCTTTTTTTCATGTTCAAGAATTTGATTGATGTCAATATTCTCCTGGTTATTCTTCAGATCAGTGAGTTCTTTTTTGGTAATAAGTCCTGCATCATATTGTGCCATTGCGAGTGCAACCCAAATTTTTCTCCAAAGTTTATATTTATTTTCTTCACTAAAAATTTCTCGCATGGGTTTTGAACCATATCGCCAGGAAAATGTTGATTGATAAGATGAAAAAAGATTGCTCATACCATGTACTTAGGATTCTTTTCGAGTCCATTTACTTCCATAATAAAAAAATCTACGCCATCTGTTTGAATAATAATCGATGCGAGGTTGTTAAATTTATACCCAATAAGCTCTTTAAAAGTCTTGTATCCTGTATGGACAAGAAAGGTACGCATAAGCCCCCAGTGACCTGCAACAAGTACTCTTTTGCCAGGATAGGCAACACCAATTTCTCTAAGCGCGGTAATGAAACGTGACATAATCATTTCGTCACTCTCGTATCCTTGTGCAGGAGCAAGTGATTTTGCTTGTTCATAGGGAAGTTCTTTTCTTTGAGTATTATACTTCGTTAGTTCTTCTTTTATCTCTTCATACTTTTTTCCATCAAGCTCTCCTGAGAATCTTTCCCGTAGGGCTTCTTTTGTGAGAATCTCGAGTTTCCTTTCTTCAGCAATAATCGTTGCTGTTTCTTGCGCTCTAATTAGGGGAGATGAAAAAATGGCATCAAAATGAATATGCTTATGTTTTTGTGCAAATTCTTGTACTTGTTTTTTGCCGGTTTTGGTTAATTTGGTATCAGCTCCACGCACGTCTGCAAGGTTTGCTTCAGACTCACCATGTCTGACTATATAAATAGTACATATATTTTTATCCATAATTTTAGTGCCAGAACGCCCTACGATGGGTAAAGACCATTGCAATGCCTGCTTTGTCGGCTGCTTCAATTGAGAGTGTATCATTAATAGAACCACCTTGCTGGACAATTGCGGTAATACCATGTTTAGCGGCTAATTCAACACTATCAGGAAAGGGGAAGAAGCTATCGCTCACAAGAATGCCACTTTTTGTTTTTGTTCCTGCTTGCTCAAGCGCAATTTTGGTAGAGCGAATTCGAGAGGTTTGTCCTGAGCCAATGCCTCGGGTCATCGGCAGATTTTTATCCATAATCAGAATCGTATTTGAACGAATTCTACTGACAAATTTCCAACCAATCTGCATCTGGAGCAGTTGTTTTTTTGTTGGCTTTTTCTTGGTCACTATTTCCCATTTACCAAATGAATCTGCGATACCTACATCTGCTGTTTGGAGAACAAAGCCGCCATCAATCCATTTAAGATTCCAAGGGTCTTCTTCCCGTGGTATCTCACCAAAGGTATAAATCCCCATGGTCTTTCTGACCTTCTGCAAAAAAGCCAATGCATTCTTCTTAATGATTGGCGCCGCGATAATATCAATGTTGCCTCGTCGTTCATCTTTAAATCCTCCGACAATTTTTGCGGTTGCCAAATCAAGTGGTTTATTGAGCACAATAATACCTCCAAAAGCTGATTCGGGATCTGCCACAATTGCTTGTGTAAGTGCTTCGTCAATCGTCTCTCCAAGAGCAAGCCCTGAGGGACTATTGTGTTTGATTACTGCTGCTGCTGGTTCACCAAAAAGCCGTACTGAGGTAAGTCCGGCATTAATATCGGTGATGTTAATAAGTGACAAATCTCTCCCCCAGTGTTTAGTCAACTCATTAAATGGAGTCGTAACACTTGGTCTCGTATAAACAGCTCCCTGCTGATGAGGATTTTCGCCGTACCGGAGATTGAGTAATTTTCTTCCTGGCAGAACAATTTCATTGGGGAAGGTTTCCAGCTGTAGATACTGAGCAATTTGCGCGTCATAAAAGGAGAGGTGTCCAAATGCTTTTGCTGCAAGTTCTCTCCGAAATGTTTCTTCTGTCGATTTATTTTTGAGGGTTTTTATTACCAGGTTATAATCGTTTGGTTCGACAACGACCAAGACATTTTTATAGTTCTTGGCTGCCGACCTGACCATTGTGGGACCTCCTACATCAATATTTTCAATTGCTTCATCCATGGTAACGTTTTGTTTCTTAATAGTTTCTTCAAAAGGGTACAGATTGCATACCACGATATCTATTGGTTTAATCTTCAGTTTTTTTGCTTCTTCAACATGGTTGGGATTTGTTCGATCAAATAAAATGCCTGATTCAATTTGAAAACTAATGGTTTTCATTCGACCATCAAAGCTTTCAGGGTTACCAGTAACTTCCTGAATTGGGGTATGGGGGATATTTTTTTGCGCAAGAGTTTTTGCTGTTCCCCCAGTTGAAATGATCGTATATCCTAAATCTACTAATGCTTTTGCAAAAGTTATAATACCTGTTTTATCTGAGACGCTGATGAGTGCAAATTTTTTCATAAGTGACTAACCAAAGTATTGTACAGCATTTTTGAATAATTGTAATCCAGATCCTTGTATTGGCAATTCTTTTTTCTTCCTTAGTAGTTCTTCTTTTCGTAGTGGCCAGTTTGGCATTTGGGTAAAAAAGAGAGCTCGTTCTGGATGTGGCATCAATCCCAAAATTTTCCCTGTTTGATCAGTAATGCCGGCAATATCTGCAAGTGAGCCATTCGGATTTGCTGGATAGTTTTGGTATGCACAGGCTTCTCCAGAGAAGTAGGTAAGGGCAATCTGTTTATATTTTTTAAGTAGTATCAAGTTTTCTTTTGTTGTATAGAATTTGCCTTCACCGTGAGCAACTGGTAACGAAAGCGTTTTTATCCCCGTAAGCCAAGGCGTTTTATTGGTAACTTTGAGATCAACAAATCGTACCGTATAGCGAGCCGACTCATTATTGACAAGGGCTGCTTGTCTCTTTCCATACTGATTTTTGATTGCTGGAAGAAGTCCTAGATTTGCAATAATTTGAAAACCGTTACAAATGCCAATAGCTAGATGATCCTTGTCTATAAAATTACTCAGTGTCTCCCACAGGTGATTACGCGTTTTATTGGCAAAGGCATTCCCAGCCCCTGTATCATCTCCATAAGAAAATCCTCCACCAAAAGCAAGTATTTGATAGTTGTTAAGTAGTTTCTTGTTCGCAATCAGATCGTTGATATGGATGATATCTGCTGTTGCTCCAGCGAGTTCAAAACCATATTTGGTTTCTTCTTCACAGTTCAGTCCGTATCCTGAAAAAATAAGTGCTTTTGGTTTTGTCATAAAAATTTATTATCGTTCGGAACGAAATTTTTCTTGTGATCCACGCGAAAATGGTTAAAGATAATTTCTTTCCAACTCTTCGTCGCTATCGATCACTGCGAAAAATTTGTTCCTCACTTTCTATAATGCAAGCATTTTTATATTAGTAATCTTTAAATGTTTGCTTATATACTTTGAGCGCTTTTTTGAGTGACATCTCTATAATCGATTTTCCGTTTAGACCTGTGATTTCTATTGCTGGATCTTTGGTGATTTTACCAATATTGGCAAAAGTATTTCCTCGTATTATTTCTTCAAAAGCGTTTTTATTTTCCCTGGCAACAGTAATCAGAATTCTTCCTTGGCTTTCGGAGTACAGTGCGAAATCATCTCGAGTGTGCTGTCCAGGAATTTTTTGTAAGTCAATCGTTAGCCCAAGCATTCCTCCTAGAGCTTTTTTTGCCGCAGCGACAGCAAGTCCTCCTCTGCCAATACTGGTACTGGAAGCAATAAGATTTTTTTGAATTGCCTGATAAAGAGTTTTGTAAAGTTTACTATTAATTATCGCATTTACCTGTGGGACAGTCAGCGATTGTGCATTCTGTAAAGCAAAATACTCTGATCCTCCGAGCTCTTCATATGTCTCTCCTAAAATATAGAGAAGATCGCCTGTTTTTTTGCTATCAAGGGATACCACTTTTGTTATATCATCAACTACACCAAAGGTAGATATAAGGAGCGTTGGTGGAATTGCTATTTTAATTAGCTTTCCTTTTTTATCAAAGCCATTGAAGTTGTTAAACATACTATCTTTACCAGAAACAAATGGGGTTTGATAGGCGAGGGCATAGTCATAACAGGCTTTTACTGCCTCTTTTAGTTGCCAAAGTCTTTCTGGGTCGTCTGGGCTACACCAACAGAAGTTATCAAGAAGTGCTAGCTGATCAGGATTTGCTCCAGCTGCTACAGCATTCCTAATAGCAGTATCAATAGTACTTGCAGCCATTGCATACGGATCAATGTCACTATACGCAGGATATAATGCTTGTGAAAGAATAACACCTTTTTGTGAGGTCAGTACTGGTCTCAAAACACTTGTATCGGCATTCACTCTCCCTCTTCCTTGTAATGGTCCAAGAACTGCACTTCCTTGAACAATAGAATCATATTGTTGTGAAATAAATTCGTAACTGGTGATATTGAGTCTTGAGAGCATATTTAACAATATTTTATTGCCGTCATCCTGGAAGGAGCTAGAGCGACTGATAGGATCTCTCGATACAGATCCTATCGCTTCATTGTCATTTCGCTCCAGAATGACATTTTTGGGTTTCCTTGTTGTCATGGGTCTTTGTGGTAACCCATCATGTAAAAATGCAAGATCAAGATCCATGATAGTTTTATCATGATAGGTGACAATACATTTGCCGCTTTTTGTGAAAGTTCCAATGACTGTTGCTTCAACGCCACGTCGTTGCATCAGATCAGAAAACATCTGCCAGTTTTGTGGAGGGAGGGCAAGGGTCATTCGCTCTTGTGATTCGGAGATCCATATTTCCCAAGGATCAAGTCCTGGATATTTCAGGGGTATTTTTTCTAACTCCACCAGACAACCACCTGATTCTTTGGCCATTTCAGAGACAGAACAAGAGAGTCCTCCTGCGCCATTATCGGTAATACTTGTATAGAGCAGTTGGTCTCGGGCTTCTTTGACAAGGGCATCACTGAGTTTTTTCTGGGTGATCGGGTCACCAATTTGTACCGCACTTGCAGGACTTCCACTATCGAGTGCTTCTGATGAAAAGGTTGCGCCATGGATACCATCTTTGCCGACCCTTCCTCCAATCATGACAATATAATCTCCGGGTTGTGCTTCTTTTACATGCGAAAGCTTCCCTTGAATTTTACGTGGGATGAGACCTACGGTACCGACAAAAACAAGTGGCTTACCGCGGTACCGTTCATCAAAATACATAAATCCTTGGGGTGTTGGAATCCCTGATTGGTTACCTCCAGCATTTACGCCATCAATAACTCCATCCATAATCCGCCTGGATGAGAGCATTTTTTGTGTTTGATTTTTACCTTTATAAAGAGGGATATCTTTTCGTGGATCAGCAAGACAATAGCCGTACATATTTGCAACGGGTTTTGCTCCAAGACCAAAACCAAGCGCGTCACGATTGACTCCCACAATCCCTGTAATTGCTCCCCCAAAAGGATCAAGTGCTGATGGACTATTGTGGGTTTCTACTTTATGTGTTATCAAATATTCGTTATCAAAAGCGATGCCCCCTGAATTATCGGTAAAGACAGAGACACAAAAGTCACGTTTCCCTTTTTTCTTACGAATTTCCTCAGTAGCTTGTTTGATATACCTTTTAAATAATCCTTCTTTGATCTCGTCAATAGGATCAGCAAAAATAGTATGTTTACAATGCTCCGACCATGTCTGTGCAATGGACTCAAGTTCAATATCCGTTGGGTTTCTTTTAAGCTTTTTAAAATATTTTTGAATAATTTTCATATACACAAGATCAAGTGCTAGTGGTCCTCGTCTTGCTCCGATTGCATCAGAGTTTGCAATACCTTTTTTCCCAATAACGGTAAGCTCTTCATCTGAGACGCTAAGGTTAACTTCTCTTATCTCTGGTTCTTTTTCAAGTTTTACTTTTGGAACGATAATATCCATCCCATTATCTTTTTGATACTCTTTAAAGCTTTTAAGATGCATTCTCTGAATTAGCGGGTTATACAGCATCGTAGCAATTTCTTCTGCTTCTTTTTTGTTTATATCTCCCTCAAGGAAAATAAGCTGAGATGTATGAATATTTTCTCCTTCATTAAATGGCTTATCGAGTAAATCAGCAATTGTTTCTTTTGCAGTTGTTGCAATATTATCGGTAACACCAGGGAGGAAGCCTATTTCAATAGCCCACGTAAAAGACTTTTTTTTGAATGATTGGTTTGGTGAAAAAGTATAGCTTTGTGTCGTTGGATTAGAAAGTGTTTCTGCGATTCTTTGTAACTCATTTTCTGAAAAGCCTTTATCTATGGTATACACATCAGCAAGAGACACCTTTTTAATTTTTTCATTCACCCCTTGTAATTTTTTCTTTTTGACAACAGCCCGAGTATCAGGGATTTTTGAAAAAACCTCAAGTCTTGTTATCTTTTCTGGAAGAGATTGCTTCGCTCCTGCATCACTCTCAATAATCTTACTCTTTTTTATCCGTCCAATATCTTTTCTATATTGCATCCCAGCAAAATGGATACCATCTTTTCCAATGGCTGCATAGGCCTTATCAACTGCCTCATCAAGGTTTTTGCCAACTGCGGTAACGCCAAGGACTCGGCCACCATTTGTCCTCATTACCCCCTGTACTTTTTTTGTCGCAAAATGAAAGACAACAATATCTTTTTGTTTTCCCACTTTTTCTAACCCTTTGATAACATCACCTTTATGGGAAGTTACAGGATAGCCCGCAGAAGCTAAGACAATACAGCAAGCAGCTTGAATCGACCAAATAATTCTCTGTTTATTTAATTTGCCTTCGGTACAAGCAATGAGGATATCAAGGATATCTGTCTCAAGAAGTCTCATATAGGACTCCATTTCGGGGTCGCCAAATCGAGCATTAAACTCCAATACTTTTGGGCCTTCTTTTGTCAAGATTAATCCTGGATAAAGGCATCCCACAAAAGGCATACCACGTTTCTTCAGCCCTTGGATAATTGGTAAGACAATTGTTTTTTTAATTTCTTCAAGTTGTTCGTCCGTTATTTCTGGAAGAGGAGCGATTGTTCCCATGCCTCCTGTGTTTGGCCCATGATTACCTTCAAAAATTGGCTTGTGATCGCGTGCTGCCGGGAAGAGTGACACATTTTCTCCGTCAGAAAATGCATGAATAGAAATTTCTGGACCGATCAAAAACTCTTCAATAATGACCTCTTTCCCCGCATCACCAAAGACCTTTTTAATGAGGATATCTTCAAGTGTTTTTTCTGCTGCTTCTTTTGTTTGCGCGATGATCACGCCTTTCCCAAGGGCAAGTCCGCTGGCTTTGATAACAATAGGGAGCGATTGCTTCTGCAGGTAGTTTTTTGCTTTGGTAAATGAAGTAAATGTTTGATAGGTTGCAGTTGGTATGTTTTCTTCTTGCATTATTTTTTTTGCAAAAGCTTTTGACGATTCTATTTGAGCAGCTTCTTTGGTTGGTCCAAAAATGTTAAGCCCATTGTCTTGAAAGCTATTTACGACTCCTGCTGCAAGTGCATCATCAGGTCCAGCGACCGTAAGATCTATCGCATTTTCTTTTGCAAAGGTAATTAGTGAAGGAATATCAGAAAATGCTATATTGGTAGTTTTTCCAATAAGTTCTGTCCCAGCAGTTCCTGGAGCAAAATATATCTTATCAATTCTTGGTGATTGTTTAAATTTCCATCCCAAGGCATGTTCTCGTGCCCCTGAACCAATAATCAAAATGTTATTCTTTTTTTTCATATGTTATTTGCTCGGAATGAAATTTTTTCTTGTGATCCACGCGAAAAAGTTTAAGATAGATTCTTCAACCACATTATCACTATTGATCACTGCGAAAAAATATATTCCTCGCTTTCTAAAAATTAAAATAGTTCGTTGCTACCAGGGAAAGTCTCCTTTACTAATATCAATATTATGGTGATTGGTTACATGCAAAATTCTTTTTATAGCAGTTGGAAGTAATACATATTCCATTTCTCGGATCCTTTTTTCGAACGTTTCAGGAGTATCATTTGTTTTTCTTCGTACTTCTGCTTTGGTAATAATTGGTCCCATGTCAACGCTATTACCTGGTAATACTTGATGGACGGTAATTCCTGAGACCGGTAGATTTTTTTCGTAAGCGTCTTTAAATCCATGCGGGCCGCGAATCACTGGAATAGCTCCTCGTGATGTTTGTACTACTCTTTCTGCATGTTGCGAAAGAAGTGCAGGGTGATGGTTAATGATAGGAACACCTGTTTTTTGCATTGCTTGCAAAAATGTATCACCCAGAATAAATGTCCATCCAGAAAGTAAAATAATATCAGGATTATAGAGTTGCACCTGTTGTATAAGCTTTTTTTCATAGCTTTGTCGAGCTTTCGCATCGTTTAGTTTTTCTGAGTAAGGAAGAATTATCGTTGGAATATGGTGTTGTTTTGCTCGGGTGAGTCCATAAGCATCCTCTTTATTTGAAAGAACTGCGACAATCTCGGCATTAATTTTTTTCTCGTTAATCATATCAATAATTACTTGTAAATTTGTTCCTGATCCGGAAATAAAAACAAAGATTTTTGGTTTGCCTTGTTTCGTTTCTCTTTTTTTTGCAAATGCTTCCTGGTTTGAACGTAGAGGGTGAGGTCCGCCAAATGGGTAGTGATAAAAGTCTTTTGTCGTACCACCAATTGCCTTAATTGTTTCTTCAATTGGTAGGTATACTACATCATGCGCGTTAATCAGTGATGCAACTTGCCTTTCAATTTCTTCAAATGGTTGATTCTCAAATTGGGAGGCAGGAAGATATTTTTTACTGCGCATATCAATGCCCAAATCACATTGTTCAATAACTGGGGGGCTAGCAAATGCCATCGTTACTTTTTTTGCTCCTGCTTGTTTAAACTCTCGTGCAAGAACAGTACTCGTTGTTAATCGTACTGCGGAATCATCAACAATGACGACATGTTTGCCGATAATATCATCAGGGACGATATTATGTTTTCCCTTAACAGCCGCAACTCTATTTTCTTGTCCTGGTTGGATAAATGTCCTCCCAATATAATGACTTGTCGTGATTGCATCAACTATCGGAAGTCCAAGCTCTTCTGCTACCCCTTTTGCGGCTGGATATCCTGAGTCAAAAGTTGGTACTACGACATCGGGTCGGATATCTTTTTGTTTAAGTCTTTTTCCAAGAAGTTTTCCGGCTGCTTCTCGGGTGGTACGAACCCTTTTGCCATTAATAAAACTATCCGGTCGAGCAAAATAAATAAATTCAAAAAGACAAAATTGTTGCCTTTTGGGTTCTCCAAAAAAGTATGATTCGATTTTGCCATCGAGTGTTATTTTTATAATTTCTCCGGGATGTATGTCTCGAACAAAGTGAGCGCCAATTGCGTCAAGTGCTACCGATTCAGAAGCTACGACCCAACCATCAGGTAGTTTCCCAAGACAAAGGGGTCGTATGCCATAAGGATCACGGATACCAAAGAGTGAACCATCGTTTGTCAAAAAAACAAGATTATATGCCCCTTTAAATTCTGGAAGCGTATTGATGAGAGTTCCTTCCCATGAAGTAAATTGAGGACGTTCCTGCATAAGCAGCCGTGCCATAAGTGTCGTATCGCTTATTGTTCTTTTTTTCTCACCTAGTTTTTTCCGAATAGATGAAAGCTCTGGAATATTACCATTATGTCCAATACTAACCTGATATTTTTTATTTTTAATTTCAATAGGATGAGCGTTACCTAATGCGCCATGTCCAGAAGTTGCGTATCTGTTATGTCCAATCGCCATAGCATTCTCCCCTAATTTTTTAAGGACACTATTTGTTAAAACATGCGGAATGATTCCCATGCCGGTATAGGTTTTGATCTTTTTTTGTGGAGTAAGAATACTCATCCCGGCACTTTCTTGCCCCCGATGCTGCAATGCAGCCAATCCTTGTTTGGCATAGGAGGAAGCGTGTTGACTTGCCGTATACACGCCGATAATGCCACATTTTTCTTTTAGTTTTCTTTGAACCATATCATTAAGAGAATAAAAAAAAGCCGCTTTTAAGCGGCGTCATTTCCCTTGAGTTATTTTAATGATTTCTTTTTTTGTAGAAGTCTCATCTTTTATTCTTTATTTATAGGAAAAACAAATGCTTCTGTCAAGCGACAAAGAGGTTAAGCGAGTGATTCGCGGACAATTTTACTAACGAGCGCTCCATCTGCTTTGCCTTTTGTTTTTGGCATAAGTGCTCCCATTACTTTACCCATATCAGCTGAAGTGGTGGCACCTGTCGCGGCAATTGCTTCTTTTACTAATGTTTTGATTTCTTCTTCACCCATTTGCTGGGGGAGATAAGATTGTAGTATTGCAAGTTCTTTTGTCTCATTTTCAACCAATTCTGTTCTTCCGGCTGTGGTAAATTGCTCAATAGAGTCACGTCGTTGTTTTGCTTGTTTCCCTATAACATCCATAACATCTTGTTCTGTTGCTTCATATCCTGCACCACCCTTTTCGATTTCAAAGTAGCCAATAGCAGATATCAGCATCCGAAGTACTGACTTCTTGGTTTCATCTTTTGCAAACATTGCCTGTTTGAGTTCTTCTCTGAGTTGTTCTTTGAGCATAGTTGTATGATATCATTTTTTGTTTTAGGATACTAGTTTGTAGTAGATAGAAAACAATGTTATAATAGAATTATGTTCGCGGCAATTCTTTTAAGCTTTTTTTCTGGATTATTGGGGGGAAATGCTATACCCCATTTTGTAAAAGGTATTACAAAAGAATCCTATCCTATGGCTTTTGGTAATGGTCCTATTCCAAATCTTCTTTCTGGATGGTTTTGTTTTATTCTTTCAGCAGTTTTGTTCACACGAGTAGATTGGAGCCAGTATCCGATGATTTCATTTATATCATTTGCTTTAGGGCTACTTCTCATCGGTCTTTTCCATGCAGGGCATGGAGCTGTTGGAAAGAAAGAGAAGTAAGTGTTACTTACCGTTTAAGCTATTAATTCCTTAACTCTCTTGAGTAAATATTCTCTCGTATTTTTCTCCATATCTTCATCAACTTCTGCAAAGAGTTTTTGTAATAGTTCACCAACCTCTTTGCCTGGTTTCATTTGTAATTCTTTCATGATATCATTGCCGTCAATCGCTAGATTGTTTATAGAGAAAGGAGCTGGAGCAAGCTGTTCTTCAAGGCGTTTTTTAAATAATTTCAATCGCCAACTTTCTGCCGTTTGCGTCCCGCCACCAAGTCGGTCTCCAACTCGTAGATCCATCATATCTTTGACATTCTCGACACCAATTCGTCTGATAAACCGTCTGACTGCACTATCTGTGATATGTTCATCAACCGTGAACATATGCCATCTGATTAATTTGGTTATCTTCTCCCGTTGTTTTTTGGACAGCCGTAACCGTTGTGCAATATTGTAAGCCATTCGTGCACCGGCAACTTCATGGTTATAAAAAATGATTAAACCATTCTCATCTTGCGCAGCGACGCGAGGTTTACCAACATCGTGAATAAGTGTCGCAAACCGTACAACAGGATCTGTTGCCGGACAATATTTTAAAGAAAGTACGTTGTGCGTAAAGACGTCTTCGGTATGATGTCGTCCTGGACGCTTCTGAGAAATACTAACTCCTTCAATAAGTTCCGGCAGAATAAATTGAAGAAGGCTTGTGTTTTTGAGCATCATAATTCCTTCATAGGGATAGTCGCTCCCCAGAATTTTGAGTAATTCATCACGTACTCTTTCTTGTGATATTTCAGAGAGAAGTGGGGCATCGGTACTCACTGCTTGTAATGTCTGTGGTTCAATGATAAAGCCTAATTGTGCAGCAAAGCGAATTGCTCGCATGAGTCGAAGTGCATCTTCCTTAAATCTCAAATTTGGATCACCAACGGCACGAATTACTTTATTTTTTAAATCCTCCTGTCCATGATAGGGATCTATAATGTCTGTCATTCTGGCTTGTCCAGGATCGATTCTGGAGTCGTCACTTTGTTCCTCCCCAGAATGACGAATAGGTAGGGCCATCGCATTGATTGTGAAGTCACGACGGGAAAGGTCTTCTTCAATGGTCTTTCCCCATTCAACCTTCTCTGGATGGCGCCGATCTGTATAGCCTTTTTCGGTACGGAAGGTTGTTACTTCAACAACTTCTGGGTGTTCACTTTCTGGGATATCTTTGAGAGGGATACCAACCGTACCAAATTGATTATCATAAAAGGCGTCAGGAAAAAGCCCAAGCATTTGCTCAGGAGTTGCATTGGTTGTCAAATCCCAATCTTTTATTGGACGCTGTGCCAGCATATCCCGTACACATCCTCCGACAAAATAAATAGTAAAGCCGGCTGTCGTAAATGTTTTTTCAAGTTCGAGAATATGCTTTGGGATCTTTTGTTCCATAGCTTGTTTGCCTTCTGGCATGTCTGGTATAGTATATCAGATGAAGCCTGAGAGAGTAATAATCCTTAATGATAAAAAAGAGAAACTGGTAGGCTATCTCTACAAAAATACTTCAAAAACAATCGTCATTATTTGTCACGGAGTTGAACCAGTACTTGGCTTCCCGGGTGTTACTGATGTTTTTGAAACATATCATAGCATAGGCGTTTCTGTCTTTCCGTTTGATTTTACTGGCTATGGTGAAAGTGAAGGGAAAAAGCGTGTCAGTTTGAAGCAGCGGGTTTCAGATATCGGAAAGGTTATTGATCATTTCTCTCAAGACTACGACGAAATTATTTTATATGGATTAAGTTTCGGAGGGATTAGCGTTGCCATCGCAGCTAATACCTATAAAAAGGTAGCTAAGATAATAACGATTAATGGTTTTTTTAGTTTTAATCCAAGAAAGATGTATGGGAATCAGTCTTTAGCGATTGGTATGTATCTGTTAACACATCCCGAGTCTTGGAGTGAGATCTCTTATTGGTTAACACATTTCCGAGGTAAAGGTATTTCGGTTCCAACACTTGTTGTGTATGGAGAAGCAGATACTGATGTAAAACCTATCCAATCGCTTAGTTTCTTCAATAGGTTACAAGGAAGAAAAGAATTAGTTGGCGTCCCCGGTGGCGATCATCTTTTGATGAATAAGGAACAGTGGCCTCTTATGCATGCAATCTATGAATGGCTTGCCGAAGGAGTTAAAAAATAGTATGAAACAGTGGAAAATAATTAGCAAACTTAAGAAAAAAGAGCTGGGATTTAGTGTTGATGATTTGATAGATGTGCTGCTTGCCAATCGAGATATAACGACAAAAAAAGATCGGGAAGTTTTTCTAAATCCAAAACTAGCTGATGTAACTCCTCAAAGCGTAGGGATAAACGCAGTGCATCTAAAAAAGACGCTTAAAAGGTTACAAAAAGCAATTGAGAACAAAGAGCAAATGGTTGTCTATGGTGATTATGATGTTGATGGCATTACTGGGACAGCCATTCTTTGGGAGACATTATACGCAATGGGAGCAAAAGTAGCTCCTTATATTCCTCATCGTATTGAAGAAGGATATGGATTGTCGCAAATCGGTATTGAGAATTTACAAAAAGAACTCGGAACAATTGCACTAATTATTACCGTTGATAATGGGATCGTTGCAAACAGAGCCGTTAGGTTTGCCAACGAGCAGGGGATTGAGATCATTATTACCGACCACCATGCCGCGGGAGAAAAAAATCCTGATGCTTTGGCAATTGTCCATACCACAAAACTCTGTGGAGCGGGGGTAGCTTACCTGCTAGCGCAGGAACTAAAAACTAAAAATGAAAAAAATGAAACAGTCATTCTGGGGACGAGCAAAGGCGAGGACTCCAGAATCGATTCTGGACGCGACTTCCCCCGATTTAATCGGAGTTCGCTTGCCAGAATGACGGAAAATCAGGATAATCATCTTGAACTTGCTACTCTTGGGACGATTGCCGATCTGGTGCCACTGACTGGTGCAAACCGAGCGATTGTCGCTCATGGCCTTTCCAAACTATCACAAACCAAACGGCCTGGCCTCATTGCTCTTTTTCAACAAGCAAAAATCGAGAAGGAAGAGATTGCCACCTATCATGTCGGTTATATGATTGCTCCTCGACTGAATGCTGCTGGAAGGCTGCAAAGTGGGATGGATAGCCTGCGACTGCTCTGTACCAAAGACAAAAAACGAGCTCTCGAACTTGCTGCCAAGATTGAACTTATTAATAGAGAACGACAAACACTCATGAAAGATTCCACAGAACATGCTGTTGCAATAGTAAGAGAACAAGGAGCGGAAGTGAAAAAACTTCTTATTGTTTCACATGATAGCTATCAAGAGGGAGTTATTGGCCTTATTGCCGGGAGGTTAGTCGAAGAATTTTATCGTCCAGCAATTGTCATCTCCAAAAGAGAAAAACAGAGTAAAGCTTCGGTTCGTTCGGTGCATGGATTCAATATCATCGAGTTTCTCCGACAATATGAGCAGATGTTTCTCACTCTTGGAGGGCACCCTATGGCGGCGGGATTTTCTGTTGAAACCGAAAAGCTAACCCTTTTACAAGAAACACTTGAAACATCAGCCGATGGTTTACTCACCGAAGAGATACTTTTCCGAGTGCTCAAGATTGATTGTGAGTTGCCCTTTTTTGAGATAACCAAAGGTCTTTACAAAAAGCTACAGAAACTTTCTCCTTTTGGCATGGGAAACCCAGAACCTGTCTTTGCAACCAGGGGAGTCATGATTGAAGAGATGCGGGTACTCGGAAAAGAAGGAAATCATTTGAAGCTCGTTCTTTCTCAAGAAGGACAATCATTTGAAGCAATTGCTTTTAAGATGGGGGAAATGGCGGGTGTCTTAAAAATTGGTGACACGATTGATGTAGCATACTCACTTGATGAAAACACGTGGAATGGTCGGACAAAGATCCAATTGAAGGTGAAAGATATTAAAGGTCCTCTTGCGAATTGAGGCTAAGTGGGGTATGATACAACGTATGAAGCAAAGAATACTGACAGCCGAAACACCTCAGCATATTGACCAGGAAGTGCTCGTTCAGGGGTGGGTGCATGCCAGACGTGATCATGGGAAACTCCTTTTTATCGACCTTCGTGATCGGTCAGGACTTCTCCAAATCGTTTTTAATCCACGAGTTTCAGAAGAGGCACATAAGATTGCCCAGACGCTTCGTCCTGAATTTGTCGTCTCGATCAAAGGTAAAATCAATGCTCGTCCCGAGAGACTTGTTAATGCAAAAATTGCCAGTGGGACGGTCGAGCTTGAAGCAACACAACTTGAAATCCTTGCTGAAGCCGAAACCTTGCCTTTTGATATGGGGGGAGAAGAACTACATCTTGAACTTCCGACACTCCTTGATTACCGATCCTTGACTCTTCGACATGATAAAGTCCGTAAGATATTTTTGGTACAAGCAGCAGTTGCTGAAGGTTTTCGTAATGCAGCAAAAGAGCTTGATTGTACTGAAATCTTTGTCCCAACAATTGCGGCTGGAGCAACAGAAGGTGGAGCTGATGTCTTCAAAGTTGATTATTATGGGCATCCGGCGTTTATGATTCAGAGTCCACAACTATACAAACAGATGATGGTTGGAGTTTTTGAGCGTGTTTCTGTTATTACCAAAGCATATCGGGCTGAACCTTCGGTAACGTCTCGACATCTTGCTGAGGTAACGATGATTGATATTGAAATGGCATTTATTAATTCTTTTGAAGAACTTCTTGATGCAGTAGAACTCGTTGGGACGAGTATTATGAAACATGTCTCAGAAAAGCATGCAGACATCCTTGCAGACTTTGGTATTCAAAAGCCACTTATTCCAACACAGGTTCCACGATTAACGCTTCGAGAAGCTCAAGCAATTATTACCAAGAGAACTGGTCGAGATTTATCAAAAGAGCAGGATCTCAATCCTGAAGATGAAAAAGAAATTTGTCTCTGGGCTAAAGAAGAACACAAATCAGATTTTGTAACTATTACACACTATCCGACCAAAAAGCGCGCTTTTTATACCTATCCTGATCCAAAAGATCCAGAGTATAGTCTGAGTTATGATTTGCTTTTTAAAGGAACAGAAATCCTCAGTGGGAGTCGACGTATTAATGACTATCAGCAATTGCTGACGGCAATGGATGAAAGAGGTATTGATCCTGATAACTTTGGCATGTATCTTCAGGCCTTTAAATACGGTATGCCACCAGAGGGAGGCTTTTCATTTGGTCTCGAAAGAATTACAATGAAATTATTGGAGTTATCCAATGTGCGGGAAGCGTCACTCTTCCCAAGAGATATGGAGCGTGTTGATGAACGATTCTCAGTCATTGCAGCAAAAAGCAAAACAACCAAAGAAGAAAATAAGAAAGTTTAGAAAAGCTAAACAACTCGCTCGTCCTCAAGAAGCGCCAACTCGTTCCATCATAAAAAAACAACCTGAAACTCCTCCGTTCTCTTTTGCTAAGCGTGCAAGTAGATCCAGTGGAGATTTCTTTTTGGCTTTGATCCCTTTAGTCCTCTTTGTCGTATTGGTCATTCTTTTGGGAGTAAATCGTCAGACACACCAGCAGTTACAAGAGCAAAAAATCCGATCTGAAGAATCACTTGTCAAAATGTATCCGTATCCTTTAGTTAACGCGATTTTTACTCCTGAGCTTTCAGCCAAAGCAGCAATTATTACTGATGCAGATTCACAGGTTATTCTCTTTTCCAAAAATCCCAACGTACGGTTTTCTATGGCTTCAACGACCAAAGTCATGACAGCACTGACAGCGCTTGATTATTATCCACTTGATGCGGTACTCACGATTAAGACGCCCACCGTCGAGGGAAGTGGATTAGGTCTTACGTTCGGAGAACAGTTTACTTTTCTTGATCTCCTCTACGCAATGATGCTTCCTTCTGCCAATGATGCAGCCGTTGCAATTGCTGATAATTATCCAGGTGGAGTCACAGCCTTTGTTGCAAAGATGAATGAAAAAGCCATTAGTTTGCATCTCTCCGACACACATTTTGCTGATCCGGCAGGCCTTGAGGATGATGGGGATTATACAACCGTAGTTGATCTTGCTCGACTGGGAGCTTATGCAATTGGAAACAAAACATTTGTCCAGGTAACGTCAAGCAAGGCAAAGACGATTACAAACATTTCCGAAACTCAAGCATATCCTTTAAATAATCTTAATCAATTGCTGGGGATTAATGGGGTGACTGGGATTAAAACAGGCACGACCGAGGGTGCAGGAGAAGTACTCCTTACCGCAGCGACCATCAAAGGCCATCGATATATCGTCGTTGTGATGCATAGCGAACAGCGATTTGTTGATACCCAGGCACTGTTAACGTTTATTGAGAAGCAAGTGCAATATGTAGACGTGGTCTCTTCACCACCTCAAGTGGTTCAGTAGCTATTGGATCCAGTCATTTCTGACGGCTGAGATGTAGGCAAAAAAGCCATTATCTCCTTCAAAAACAATAATCGGCATAAGATATTGCTGTCTATCTTCTCCCATATAATATGCAAGGAAAATATTGTTGATAAGTATTTCACCATCATCACCTTTGTAAGAAGCAATATAGCCTTTTCCTTGTTTGAGTTCTTCAAATGCTTCCTGAGGTGTTTTAATAGCATACGATGCTTCTACCTCTGGTTCACGAGTAACTTCCTGGTAAACAAATTGTGACTCCATTACTTGAGGATTACTATCTCCAGAAGCAACCCAGAAACTCATCGTTGAATAAGGAGGATTTGGATAGAGTATCGGAAGTTTTTGTTCAACTTTTTCCATAACATTAGCATTATCACTTTTACCTGTGATAAGCTCATACTCTATATTTTTCTGATATAAATTTACCCGGATAACTTTGGTACGTGAGAGACTTGTTGCCGGGACAAGTTGTCCGTTTTGAATATCAAACAGTTCTGGATAGGTGACATAATTTTCAATAGGGTCAGGTGTCGATGTCTTTGTTAGATCAATATCGTCAGGAAAGAGTGTAATAAGTCCAAGAAATTCTGTGGTACTCGTAATGGCGCTTTGCTGATTTGAAATATCTTGTGCCGCTAGCACCGTGAGTGAAGAGAGAAATCTTGATGTAAGATCAAAGTCAAAATTAACAATATCTATGGTAAATACTCTACTGAGACCGCCTTGTTCTGCCCATTGATAATCAACACCTCCAAGTGGGGTTTCCGGGAGTACCGTTCCCAATCTATTCACAAATCCAAGAGCAGCAGCTTTCTGCTTTGCTTTGTCGAGGTTCAGAAAGTTTGGTTCGTTCTGCACGATAGGAAAGACATTGAGTCTATCAGGGAAGACAGGAAACTCTCCATCAATCGTGTTGAGGGTATAGGTGAAATTTCCTTCTTTTACGTTTGGTGGGAAGGCAAGAGGAGGAAGCACATCATACGCAAAAGTCGGAGGTTGAATCTTGCGGGGAAAAAGAATCTCTTTGATTGCTACGCCACCTCGAAATAACAGAACAAGCACACCGATGACAACAATGGCAAAACCTGCACCAATACTTACTTTTTTGGATATTTCAACTGTTTCGTGGAGCGTCATAGGCTCCTTTGAGTATACGCAAAAGACCAAGCACAATGCAAGATATGGTACAATGCAGGTATGGTTAGAACACGTATTCCCCCAAGTCCAACAGGGCAAGATATACATGTCGGCAATCTTTATACGGCTCTTATGAACTGGGCTCAGGCGAGAAAAAACAATGGGAAATTTATTATTCGTATTGAAGATACTGATAGAACTCGTTTTCAGGAAGGTGCTGAAGAAAAAATTCTTTCTTCGATAAAGGCTTTTGGTTTAGATTATGATGAAGGACCAGACATTGGTGGACCTTTTGCTCCTTATCGACAGTCAGAAAGATTACCTCTCTACAAAAAATATGCAGAGGAACTTATCGAAAAAGGTGCTGCTTATTATTGTTTTTGTACAAAAGAACGCCTTGATGAAGTACGTGCACAGCAGCAGAAAGAAAAAAAGACACCCCGTTATGATAAATATTGTCTAACACATGGAACAAATGCCAAAGAGCGTATTGAAAAGGGGGAGTCTTATGTGGTTCGTTTAAACGTTCTCCCCGATAAAAAACTTTGGTTTAAAGATCTCATTCGTGGACAGATTATCGTAAATTCAAATGAAGTTGATGATCAGGTGCTGCTTAAATCAGATGGCTATCCAACCTATCATCTGGGCGTGGTGGTTGATGATCATCTCATGGAAATAACGCATATTATCCGTGCTGAAGAATGGATATCCTCAACGCCTAAACATATTATTCTCTACGAAGCTTTTGGTTGGGAGCAGCCTATTTTTGCTCATATGCCAATTCTCCGTAATCCTGACAAATCAAAGCTTTCAAAGCGTAAAAACCCTGTATGGGCATCATGGTATCTAGAGCAAGGATTTCTTCCAGAAGCTATGCTTAATTATCTGGCACTTCTTGGCTGGAGTCATCCAGAAGAAAAAGAAATTTTTTCACTTGAGGAATTTGTGCGTTTGTTTGATTTGAAAGATATCAAACCCGTTGGACCCATTTTTGACCTGGTAAAGCTTACGTGGATGAATCAGCAGTATATTCAAAACCTGAGTGAAGAGGAGTTAAAGACTCGCATAGTAGCTTTTTCCAAGCGAGCCCAGGAATTTTCTGATACGCTATTTGCAGGATTACTCCCTCTGCTAAAGACTCGCATGGAGACGCTCAAAGATTTTGATACGCTCACTGAAGTATTTGTTGCCCCCTCTATTCCAGAATCAGTAACAGAACAAGAAAAGCAAATAGCACAGGATTTACAAAAAGCTTTTGAGAAATTAGATGCTTGGGAAGCAACTACCCTCTTTACAGTAATGAAGGAAATTTTGCTACAATATAAAGTACGCATGCCCGTGCTGTATGTTCTTTTGACTGGTAAGCCAAAAGGGTTGCCCTTGCCAGAGACAATAACCCTTCTGGGGAAAGAGAAGACACTTGCACGGTTGCAGCAACTTATTACACTGTGACGGACAAACTTGCTCGTATCATTTCATTTATTTTTAATCCACTTATTTTGCTCGTCCTCATGCCTTTTTTTCTTATTTATCGTGTACCCTCAGATCTTTCGATAGCACTTTTCTGGACAGGATACTCATCGCTTTTTCTTCTTGTTATGCTTGCCATTCTCTACTATGGAGTGAAGAAGAAAAAATTTAACAATTTTGATGTCTCCAATCGCAAGCAGCGTCCATTGCTCTTTACGATTAGCATGCTTTTACTCGTTCTCTATGTAGGAGGTATTTTTTTCTTCCATGGTCCCACAATTTTAGTCATTGTCAGTATAGGCATGCTCGGGGGGCTTGTTGTTGTTGGACTAATCAATACTCGTATTAAGGCCAGTATGCATATGGCAACGCTTGTTGGGCTCATCACGCCAATTATCCTTTCCCAACGGAGAATATCTGTTGTCTTACTTGGCCTTATCCCTGTTGTTGGATGGGCGAGAGTACGCATTAAGCGTCATACAGTGCCAGAACTTATTGTTGGCGGAATTTTTGGAAGTCTGTTATCATTACTACTCTATATTTTTTCGCAACATATCTATGATTGATATCAAACGTTTTGTCAAATCATTTAAATTTGCGCTTGAAGGTATTAATTACGCGCTCAATAATGACCAAAACTTGGTTGTGCATTTTATTGCTGCTCTCTGTGTGGTTATTGCGAGTATTATTTTTGATATTTCTCCGTTTGAGATGGGTATTTTGGGTCTTACTATTTTGCTTGTTATCGCAGCTGAGATGATTAATTCTGCCATTGAAAAAATGGTCGATCTGATTACCAAAGAGCATCGAATGGAAGCAAAAATTGCCAAAGATGTTTCCTCTGGTATGGTACTTGTGACAGCCATTGGTTCTATTATTATCGGAATTTTGGTCTTTACGCCCTATCTCCTTCGTTATTTCCATTGGAATATTTAAAAAAACACTCAGGATGACAAATAACCAGCTTCCTTCTCAGCTAAAATTCTGCTAAAATAAAGCTATTATGGAAATTATTTTTCTTATTCTTACTGTTTTTGGACTAGCACTCTTTGAAATTATTACCAGTATTGATAACGCGATTATTAACGCTGAAGTACTTTCCGGTATGAGCAAAAAAGCCCAACGATGGTTCCTTCTTTGGGGGTTTCTCTTTGCTGTTTTTGTTGTCCGTGGACTGCTTCCTTTTCTTATTGTCTTTATTGCCAATCCCGGTATTGGTGCTATGGGAGTGCTTACGGCGGCATTTACGAACGACCCACAAGTCGTTGAAGCAATTGAAAAGACGTCACCCTATTTACTTCTTGGCGGAGGAGTTTTTCTCATTTTTCTTTTCTTCCATTGGCTATTTCTTGAACCCAAGAATTTTGGCCTTAAAGGTGAGCGATTTTTCCAGACACAAGGAGCATGGTTCTTTGCTATCGTTTCGATACTTTTGACAGTAATTGTGTGGAACGGCATGCAAATTGACCCAATGTTAGGTTTTGCGGCAGTCATTGGTTCAACAGCATTCTTTATCATTCACGGCTTTCGTCAGTTTGCTGAAGCACAGGAGAAAAAGCTTCTGAGTGGAGGGATGTCAGATATCAGTAAAATTGCCTATCTTGAAGTACTTGATTCAACCTTCTCGATTGACGGAGTCATTGGTGCTTTTGCTTTCACTTTCTTTGTACCTCTTATTCTTATCGGAAATGGTATTGGTGCGTTGGTGCTTCGACATCTGACAGTCAGCAATATTGAACGGATCAAGCAATACAGATTCCTTAAGAACGGTGCAATGTACTCAATTCTTTTCCTTGGAGCAATTATGATTCTTGATAGTTTTGGTTTCCATATCCCACATTGGCTCTCTCCAGTAATTACCTTTGGGACGGTGGGATACTTCTTCTATAAGTCAAAGATTGAAATGAAAGATGTTGAAGCAGCTCTTCAGCCAGCACCCAAAAAGAAATAATTACTTCAGATCTTCGATTATTAATTCAACCATAAAATTTGACAGCAAAGTCAATGAAGCCCAGTTATTTTGGGTATAAGATAACATCCTATGCTTGGAGGAGAAGTTGAACCAGTAGAATTTAAGACATCTACACCACCACCTGTATTGGACGAACTTAATTCCTTACAGCATCGTCTCGGTGAGCTAGCTAAACCGGGTGTTATTGTCGAGGATGTGAGATCAGTAAAAATTAGATGGAAATGATAGGTCTGTGACTATCAATTCCGGGCAGATGAGCCAAGGAGTAGAAAGATTATTGGAATTGCCTGATGCTGATCAAGGGATCATCTTGGCAGCATTAGCGGTACGTACCTCTGATCGCAATACCAATGGCTCTGAAAGACGAAATGCTCGCGCTGCACAACACCTCATCTTTGATGCAATGAGACAAAGGAGGGGTCGACGGGATTCACTTCAGGTTCCTGCACAGCCTCAGCCTCGTAGAAAATCTTTTGTCCGAGTATAAGGATTATTACTTCTTTAGTATTTCTCCTACCTTCTGGATCTCCTCGCCAAACAGTGTCCAATTGCCATCTCGGAGGGCTTGCATAGCAGCATCATATGCTTGATTCGCCTGGATAATCTGTTGATCTTGTGTCACCGCAGTTGGTGCCTGTGCCTCGGCAACTTTATCCGTAGGCTTTTGTTGCATTGTTGTTTCTGCTTCTTGAGTGGTATCTGTGCCAAAGATCTTCCCAAGTCCTGCTTCAAGCGTTGGCTCCATAGCAATTTTATTTTCATAGGCCACAATAACTCTTTTCAGTTCTGGAATTTTACCGGATTCTGCCTTTAGATATAACGGTCTGACGTACAGCAATGATTCCTCAATTGGGATGACAAGGAGCGGCCCTTGGATTACTTGTGATCCACGCTGATCCCAAAGCGATATTTGCCTTGCAATCTCAGCATCTTGATTAATACGTGCCATAATTTGTTTTGGTCCGTAGATCAGCTTTTGCTTGGGGAATTGATAAATCTGTAATTTACCATAATTCTCTTGGTCATTTCGAGCGACCATCCAGGCAGCCATATTGTCCTTGCCTCGTGGGATAAAAGGAAGCATCAGGATATATTCTTCACGTTCCTGTCCTGGAAGCTTCATAATCATATGACGTGGAGCCATCGGTGGGATGTCTGTGGTTGTAGCTTCTCCTTCTACGGCAATAGCCGGGATGTCCCATTGGTCTTCTTTGTTATAAAAGATTTCAGGATCGCCCATATGATAGGTACTATAAATGTTCGTTTGGAGGGTAAAGATATCCTCAGGATAACGGATATGTGCGAAGAGTGCTGTCGGCATCTCATTGATGGGTCGAAACATTCCAGGGAAAACTTGTGCATAAGCGTTTATGATAGGATCATTCTGGTCGACCTGATAATAGGTTATTGTTCCATTATAAGCATCAATCACTACTTTGACGGAGTTGCGGATGTAGTTAATGTCCTGTCCATTGAGCATCATTGCTTTTGCATAGGGATAGTTCCTACTTATCGTATAGGCATCAGCAATCCAATAAATCTTGCCATCGACAATCACGCTGTATGGATCTTTATCAAAGGTCAGGAAGGGCGCTGATTTCTCCATACGTTCTTTAATCGTACGGTAATACATAACCCGACTTTCGCCCGTGATATCTTCAGAGAGGAGCATTTTGAGTGAGTTAAACCGCAGAGCAAATGCACTTTTTTTGACGAATGAATCAATTGGAACACCACCTTCTCCTGCATAAACTGTCGAGACATTTTCATCACCTTTAGGATAATCAAATTCTTTGGCTTTGGTTTTGACAAAAATATGATCGTTGGCAAGTTCTCCGTAGTAGATTTCAGGACGGGTAATTGCCAATTCTTTTTTCTCAGCGACTGGGGGCAAGTTCTTCACAAATAATACTGGAAGTCCCTCCTCGGTTACCTGATTAACCGGCCCTGCAGCTGTCCCATAGCCATGGGTAAAGATAAGGTGTTCATTGATCCAGTTCTTATTTGGCAGATTGGCTGAAGACAGCTCTCGAGGTGAAAGCATAATTTGCCTGAGTTGCCCGTCGATTACATAACGATCGTTATCAACGGCAGTAAATTCGTAGTACGTTCGTATTTCCTGAATCTGCGAGAAGGTAGAAAGTAGCGGTCCACGATCCCACAGTCGGACGTTTTTGATCGTCAGATCATTATCCGCGATATCTTCAGCCGTCAAAGGCTTATCTCCAGAAAGCTCTCGTGCAGCTATCTCTTGTAGTCCAAATGCTTCTCTGGTCGCGGTAATATTGTGTTTGATAAATGGCGTTTCTTTGACCAGTTCATTTGGAGCGACGATAAATTGATGATAGAGCGGTGGCATGACAATCATAGCTACTCCAATAATTGCTGTCAGACCAGCAGTTACAAAGAGGGGTTTTCGGCTATTTATTGCTCCATAGAGGAGGGTTGCAAGAGCACAAACAGCAAGAAGAGCGGCAAGTATTTTGTGGAAGGGAATAAGCAGTGTTACATCCGTAAATGCCGCACCAAATACTGCGCCATTATCTCGAGTCAGCAGATCATACATCCCCAAATAGGTTTGTGCTGCAATCGTTGCGAGGAAAAGCGCAAAAAGTACTGCCATATGTATCCGTGCATTGCGTTGGGTGTTCTTTTCGGCTACCTCAGCTTTTGCTTGTTTCTTTGCTAGAAAATTGAGCCAGCCAAAACTTCCTCGAAGGGCGTAGATAATGCCACAGCCAAGGATCGTCAGGAGCAAAATAAACCACACAAGTTGCAGTCCAATACCTAAAATAGGGAGGGTAAAAAGATAAAAGGAGATATCATGGGCAAAAATAGGATCTGTCTGCCCGAAAGGTGTCTGGTGCATAAACAGAAGGACTTCTTGCCAAAAAACAGAGGAGATAAGCCCGATAAAAAATGCTAAGAGAAGGCTGATGACATAGGTTGTCTTCTTCACAGCAGCACCAGTGAGCGTGATATATCTTCCAAGGAGTTGCTGTGGCAAAAAGACGATCCAAGGAATCCGTGCTTTGCTTGCTACCCAGAAGTTACCTGACAGAAAAAGAAAAGTGAATAATCCAACGGCAATTCCGAGAGCAAATTGGGTGATAACCGGTTTGGTAAAGACGTCAGTATAGCCAACCTCTTGAAACCACCACCAGTCAGTAAGGAGCATAATGCCATTATTAAAAAAGGACGTGAAGAAGAAGAGGACGACAAAACCAAGAAGAACGATATTACCAAGTGACATAGGTTAGTGGATCTTATTGTACAGTATCTCGACCATTTTGCAAGCTATTTTTCTATATGTTCGAGATAGGTCAGTATATCTTCGAAAGCTGGTGCAAAATAATCAACAGGAACAGCCTCAAAATCTCAGTCGGCTCAAAGTCTAGAATAACAAGTTTGATCTAGAGTAATTAGACCATTAAAGAGCAATTGGCTTTTTGAGTGGAATTTTAGTAAAATAGCTTCACTGCCGGATCATCTAATGGTAGGATAGAGGACTCTGAATCCTTTCATCTTGGTTCGAATCCAGGTCCGGCAGCCAATATAAGAACCGAGAGTGACCGTACTCTCTAAAAAGCCCGAACTGGCTTGCTAAACGCCTCATTTTTGTTCAAAACATTCGTACCGCAAAAATACCCTCAAAGCTCGGATATTGTAGCTACGGTTCGATGATGTCCGAGGTAACCAGAGTAATCGGATTTGAACGGAAGATTTACTCTTGATTAGATAAGAGGTAATGAAGTAACTGTTTCGTTATGAATATACAGTTGTCTCTTTAATACATTGGTTATTTCTCTCTTTTCCTGCATTGTCCCGTTGCGAAATGCGTAGTTGGCATAATCCATAAGGTTGATTGGTTTGTTATCTGGATTAATATCTTGTGCCCACAGAATTTCATCTCTCATTTTCTTGTACTCGCCCATACTATATTTCAAAAAGTTATTTAACTCGAAAAGCTGAGGATGTGCCATATACATGAAATTGATGTAACGAAGAATCTGTTTTATTAGTTTTTCTTCAGTGATATATGGTTCAGGACAGCCATATTTCTTTTGCCTCGTACAATGATAGTAAATATGATAGCGTGGCTCGTTATACTTTCGTTTTCTATATCTATCCTCACCAATAACCAATGACCTACAGCTTGCACATTTAAACAATTCTTTGAAAGTAAATGTTTTGCCTCCCCATTTTGATTTCTTAGGAACAATTAATTGTTTTTGTACTTGATCAAATATATCTCGAGTAATTAGTGGTTTGTATGCACCTTTGTACCAATTGCCACCACCAATTGGGTATTCAAATTCTCCATAATAGAATGGATTTTTCAGCATGAGATAAATCTGGCTTAATGTAACTTGTTTACCTGTTCTTGTGGTGAGGCAAGTATCGAGCCATTTCTTCAGTGTCCTACCACTATCTCCATCTCTTGCTACTCGTTCAAACATCTCAGCAACAATGTGCCCTCTGTCCGGATCTATCACAATATCTTTAACACCTGCAAAAGCTCTATTGTAATAGCCGATGGGAGGCATCCCTGGTCGCCAGCCCATTTCACATTTGGCTCGAATACCTCTTTTTACATTGATTCCTTTTTGATCATTCTCCAGTTTCGCCTGAGAGCAGAGGATCATGAGTAAAAACTTTTCATTAGGATTGTTCGAGAAGCTTTGCGAGAAGGTCTTAATTTGCTGTAGTTTGCCTTGGTCCATAAGATCGACAACCATTCCCAAATCCCCAGCATTTCGACTGAGTCGATCAGGAGCCCATGAAAGAATGCCAGTAAACATTCCATCTCGAATATCTTCCAGAAGTTTCTTAAAAACTGGTCGTTGTCCTGATTCTTTGGCTGAATGGCTTTCTCGCCGAATTTCTTTGATGAAGAAGCCTTCTCTAGATGCAAGATCGGTCATTTCTTTAATCTGAGAGTCAATCGACATGGCTTGGCGTTCATCATCCTCGCTTGATTTTCTTGCGTATAAGCAATATTCCACGCTTAATATTGGAGGCATTATTTGGTTTGCGGGGGCGGGTATCTTAGCCATTTCAGTGGTCAAGGTACCGGGAACCTCTCGAGAAGTCCAGCTTCAAAATACTATAAAACATCACAAAAAATGCCCGATGTTATTCAGGCACTTTTCGTCTTTAGATAGTAATAATTACATTCCAAGATCGACCAATATTTTCTTATTACTATAAAAACTTGCGTTGTACTGAAGCTTGAGACCTTTTGCAGTCTTTGGTACTTCAAATCCTACCCAGTCAGTTTTCTTGGCTTTTGCAATTAATGCACCATCCATTCCTAAAGAACCAGCATTTTCTAGTCTTTTTCCAGTTACTGCAACTTGGTACTGATTATTTTCGCCATCTATGACGAACATCTGACCCATTGTTGTAATGTACTGCTGACTTGATCCTGTATTCTCAAGAGTCATGTTTACATCAATCCACTGATTACCTTCAGATGGCTTTGTGTACTGACCTCCTTGGGCTGTTTCTACTTTATTTACAGTAAGGATAATATCTGACATTTGGACTTTATCACCAACTTTGTACGTTTCCTGAGTTGGTTGCTCTTTTGTATTTGAAGTTTGAGTAGTATCAGTAGTTGATCCTACTTTTTTACTGTCACTTCCCATACTGCCAATAACTCCGATTACTATAAGGATGATAAATCCTATTCCTACCCATTTAAGTAATTTCTTCATATGTATATCACCTCCTTTTTCAGGCTAAATGCTTAGTCTAGCTTAGCAAGATTATATCAGTTTTCATGCGTAAATGCTAAGTGACACTCAACATCTCATTTATGCTCAAATTTCTCTATTAATCTCCTTAATTTCTTAGTTACGGAGAAAAATCGATCAATAATACACAGAATCATGCGTGAGGAGATACTTGTAGAAGTATTTTTCTGACCTTCGGAGAAGTACGAGTACCTTGTCTTTTTGATTTTTGCTATCCATCCCAGCACAAGGTATCGGGAAAAAGCGAGGAAGTCCAGGTTTAGAATGAGTTATTTCTCAAATTGTCGTACGGCCTGACGGTACTTGCAAAAATCGCAATCTTCGCCTGGATCAGGCATTTCATCTGCCTTGAGGCATTTGATTGCATCTAAAATCGTTCGTTCAACCCAATCGGTATTGCCTTCATAAGGAATTACTTTTATATCAAACTCCAGTTTCCCGTCGAATGCCGCTGGGTCGGTATCGCCATTACAATACACAAAGTAACCTACAGGAGAAACCTTAAAGCCGTTTTGACGGAATAACCACTGATATATCTCCATCTGCCGTTTGTAACCGATTTGCCAGTCTGCATCGAGCGTTACCTCAGCGTCTTTAGAAGTCGCTTTGTAGTCCACAATGATGAATTCACCTTCTGGAGTTACCCACACGTCGTCTACGCCACCAGTTATGACAACATTTTCATCATTAATTTTGAAAGTTATACCTGCCCGCAATGAATCTCTCCATTCATCGATTTTTTCATGAGCAAGTGGAACGGCATCGATACCGTACGTTTTCATTAATGGATGTGACGTCTTATTGGCTCTGTATGTATCAAATTCTTTCTTTAGAAGCTTATCTACAGCAGAATTGAGAGAAAATGGATATCCAGGTGGTTGACCCACTCCTAATCGACGATCAAGGTAAAAACAACGAGGACAATTTAAGAAAAGATCAATCTTAGAACGACTTAAACGAAATAATTCTGAAGAGTTTGCGTTATATAGATTTCTTGTGCGATTTGGATTGTAGTATTTGGACATGATTAAGTATTGAGAGTTTGTATCTCTTGAATCTTATTAAAGATTGCTTGAACTTCATTACTTGTTGGAGCATTAGAGATATCTACGTGATCAAGTCGACGATAATGACTTTCTTGATTCAAGATCTCGAAAAACCAAATATACTTTCCTTCCTTTTCTTGATAAATCTGGTCTAAAATGCCAGCTGTTATTTTTTCATCATCTGAAGCCTCATTTACTTTCAAATTTGAAACCAAGCTACGAATTACAGTTGCCAATTCAGGATTTTTTAATTTGCGAGACTTTTTATCAATAGTATTGGAAAAATCGATTTGTTTACCATTACTTGGCTTTTTAAAATTTGCTGCGATGTCCATAAGTATTTCTTCTAACCAGATACGACAATAAAATATTGCTGAGCGAACATCCTGAGTATCTGGGTTTAAAAAGCCTTCGACTTTAGCTTCAAAGTTGGCTGGATTACCTTTTTCACAAAAATCAACTCCTTCAGCTCCACAATATAAAACATATCTTAATTGTTCGTCCTTAGAAAATAGATTGGCGATTTTTTCATCAAAGAAGCGGTCATGGGACGTTATTACAAATTGGCATACTTTTATATATTGTTTTATTTGATCCCACTTTTCTCCAAATGAACTAACTCCTTCTTCGTCAGAGAAACTTCCTGATAATAAACAAGCAATGTTATCTCTATGGTCAGAATCGATAGCGTTGATAGCATCATCAAAGACAAGCAGGGACGTATTGTACTTAGCTGCTCTGGCAAGTAGAGCAGCAAGACCAAGAGTCTTTAAGTGCCCTTCGCTGAGGATATCTAGGGCATTACAGGTATTATTGCTTTCAAATATTAAACAAAAATCTTCTTGAAGTCCTTTGGGGAATTTAATTTCTTTTATTATCTCGCCAACGTTATCATGTAAGTTCAAAGCTCGGTAAAAGCCCGTTACATAGTCATCAATATCAGCACCTTCAGATAAGATCGAACCAGATTGAAAATTTTGCAGATCATTATAAAAATCTGGATAAACGTCCAACATCTTTTTAAATAAATCTGAATTGCTGGATTGATTTAGGATCTTTTTCAATCTTTCATCGCTACTTTTTGTGATTTGCTGTTTTGCAGAAAGTATATTTTTTTGTTCCTGTAGTTTGGCAAATTCATCACGTAGATTTTGAATCTCAATTTCTTTCTGTGGCTTATCTTTCAATAACTCATCCTTCAAATTTTTGTAAGATGTTACTTTTCCCTCTAACTCAGCCAATGCAGTGAAATCCTTACCTAATATAAGTTCATATGCGTCAATAAATGAGTTTGTATTCCCATCAAGCTTAGATTCAATCTCAATAAGATTGACATCTGGAATTAATGGTTTTTCAGTTTCGCCCGCGATGTCTTTCCAATTTTCATCTATTAAATTATGTTGTATCTTTTGCCAATCGTCCCTTATTTCTCTAAAGCAAGTACCTTTTAAATCTATTTCAAGTTTATTCCTTTCAACTTTCCAATCGGTTAGCTTTTTAAGTTTCTTCAATTCTTGTTCTGTCTTTAGTTGAGGACTAGTAACTACACAAACATGATTGGGATTCTCTGGTTTCTGTTCAATAGGAGTATCGCAAAGCGGACATTTATTATCACTGTAATTATTTTTGAAAATATTATTAGCTGCTTGGAAAAGGCTTTCAAAATCAAGATCCTTAGCATTATCAGATATATCCTTATCAAGTTTTTTCCACTGCTCGATTTTATCTTTATGTAAAGTTATCTTGTCTTGAAAAGATTTTGTAGAAAATTGCTTGCTAGAATTTTTCTCAAGGCTCTCAAGCTTGATGCGGAGTTCTTTCCCTTTTTCTTCAATCTCAACTTTTTTGTCATCAAAACTCTTTTCTCCTGTGAGTT
Source organism: Patescibacteria group bacterium (assembly GCA_038063415.1). Classification (GTDB taxonomy): domain Bacteria; phylum Patescibacteriota; class Microgenomatia; order Levybacterales; family UBA12049; genus JBBTVD01. Next base: position 42,062 of record JBBTVD010000006.1, on the reverse strand, counting down.
TCTCCAAATCCTCACTAGCTTTTTTCTCTTCTTTTTTTGATTCGTCTAATATTTTTTCTAGTTCACTTTTTTTATTGCTCCACTCTAACCATGTCTGCCAGTTTTCTCTTCCTGGGCGACCTTTTTCGTTATCTGTGGGTGAAAGATCTTGGCCAAACTCTTTAAAAAAATCTACAACATCAGAAAATCCAAACAACTCCCCAAGAATTTCTTGCAGATCTTTATTAGGCTGCATTGCAAGTTTCGCAAATTTGTCTATTCGATTTTTTTCTAGAAGACATCGATCAAAAATTAAATTGGGAACAGTAGGTTGATTGTTTAAAAACGAAAGCTTAGTGTTTTGATATGTCGGATCTGCATTACTTCGATTTTGAAAATAATTAAGTGTTGAATCTGTTTTTCTTTTTGTATGTTCGTAAGTGTCGCCGGTAAGTGCCCATTCAATACTTTCACATAGACTAGTTTTTCCTCCACCATTTGGAGCAAAAATTAAAGTCACTTTTTCGTGAAATCTAATTTTTCTTCCGCTCCCATTAGTATTAGCTCTAAAACCTCGGAAGTTGACTAGATCAATATCTTTAAGTGTGATCTCAGGTGTGTTTGTATCTTGAGATGCAGCAAGTTCACTGGCAATTGGCAGTTCGCTTAAATCTATTTGAGTTCGAAAAGTATCTTCAATAAGATATTTTTCAATATGTTCTAATATGTAAATCTTTCGAGCAATTTTATTTTTAGATATTAAATCATCGAGACCGTTCCACAGAATTTTTAAGAAGGCAACATATTCATTACTAATATTGTCTTTACCCTTTTCTTTTACAAGGAAATTTTGAAAGAATTGTTTAATGAGTATTTTTTCATCATTCATAAATTTTTGTTATTTCCAATCATCGGCCAACAGCTCAGCCTGTTTCAACACATTTTCGGTCGCAAGTAATTGGGCATCTGGTGGATAACCAAATTGTCGTAAAGTGCGACGAACAATCACTCTTAACTTGGCTTGTACACTTTCTTTGATAGTCCAATCAATTGAAGTGTTTGATTTAACTCTCTGCACAAGTACTCTTGATAAATCCCTAAGTTGAGCATCACCAAGAACCTCCATTGCACTTTGGTTAATTGCCAAAGCGTCATAAAAAGCTAGTTCATCATCCGTTAGACCATATGATGCACCTCGCTTGTCTCCCTCTCGAATATCTTTAGCAAGTTTAATCAGCTCCTCTATAACCTGTGCTGTAGTTAATAAATTGTTTTGATATTTTCTAATAGCATTCTCAAGCATTTCAGACATCTTTTTGCTCTGAATGAAATTCTTTCTAACTCGTGATCTGATTTCGTCATTGAGAATCTTTTTCAAAAGCTCCATTGCCAAGTTTTTTCGTTCCATGCCCTGAATTTCAGCTAAGAAGTCATCAGAAAGAATTGAAATATCTGGTTTCTTGATACCGGCCGCATCGAATATATCAACAATTCCATCAGAGACCACGGCCTTATCAACAATCTGTCTTATTGCAGTTTCAATTTCAGCATCTGACTTTCCACTACAAGTTGGCTCAAACTTTACAAGTCTGGCTTTAATTGCTTGAAAAAATCCAACTTCATCTTTTATCTCCATTGCTTTTGGATGGGGAACTGATAGCGCAAAAGCCTTAGATAGGAGATCTACCTGCTTGGTAAAACGGTTCTTGCCATCTTCAAGTCCAAGAATATATTCTTGGCTCTCGAGGATAATGGTCAATTTTTTATGAGTATCAGCGGTAAAGTAAGGTTCAAAGTCGTATTGATCAAACATTTGTTCAACGATTTCAAATTTTTCAAGCATCGCCGCAACAGCCTCTTCTTGATCTAAAGTTGGCGTGCCTTCACCACCGCTTGCGGTATATGTCGCTAAAGCATTCTTTAGATCAGAAGCAATACCAATGTAATCAACAATTAATCCACCTGGTTTATCTTTAAATACTCTGTTTACACGAGCAATCGCTTGCATAAGGTTATGTCCCTGCATTGGCTTATCAACGTACATCGTGTTAAGACATGGCGCGTCAAAACCAGTGAGCCACATATCACGCACTATAACGAGTTTTAATGGATCGATAGGATTTTTAAATCGTTCTCCAAGATCCTTACGGTTTTGTTTAGTGGTGTTGTGAATTTGCCAACTCTCTGGATCGGAAGAGGTGGATGTCATTACAACTTTAACGGCACCTTTTCTAAGATCTTTGTCAAACCAGTCTGGTCGTAATTTAACAATTTCTTCAAAGAGCTCAACAGCAATTCGCCGACTCATAGCAACAATCATTGCCTTGCCTTCAAAGACTTCCTGTCGCTTCTCGAAGTGGTCAACAATGTCAGAAGCAATTACTCCAAGCCTGTCTCTGTGTCCAACTACAGCTTCCAGCTGAGCCCATTTTGCTTTTGCCTTTTCTTTAGCAGTACTTTCTTCACCTTCTGTGATAGCTTCTACTTCTGCATCTAGTTGTGCCTTTTCATCTGGTTTAAGATGAATCTGAGCAAGTCTTGATTCGTAATAAATACGAACTGTTGCACCGTCTTCTACGGCCTTAGCAATATCATAAACGTCTATATAATTTCCGAAGACTGCTGGGGTATTTGCATCCTCTTTTTCTACAGGAGTACCCGTAAAGCCAATAAATGAGGCTGATGGCAATGCATCTCTTAGATATTTTGCAAACCCGTAACCCGTTTTTACGCCATCAACTGTATAAGTAGTTTTGGCTCCGAATCCGTACTGACTTCGATGGGCTTCATCAGCAATAACAATAATATTACTGCGGTCTGAAAGTTCATCGTAAGTTGATGATCCATCCTCAGGAAAGAACTTTTGAATTGTTGTAAATACAATTCCACCACCAGCTACTTTCAGTAATTTTTTAAGGTGATCGCGATTTTCAGCCTTAACAGGATCTTGTCTAAGGAGTTGCTTACAGTTGGCAAATGTATCAAATAATTGCTCGTCTAGGTCATTGCGATCTGTTATGACAACCACGGTGGGATTATTAAGTGCCAATACAATTTTTCCAGCATAAAAAACCATTGAAAGAGATTTTCCACTACCTTGCGTGTGCCACACGACACCAGCTTTATGATCACCCTTAGGCTGTTTAACAGTTGAAGATAAACCATACTCTTCTGGTTTTTCTCTTACTAATAAAGCAGTAGATTCTAAGCTATCGTCATCTGACGCTCTTATTGTAGATTCAACAGCTTTATTAACTGCATAGTACTGGTGATAAGCAGCTATTTTCTTGATTGTACTAATAGTCGTTAGCCCGGTATTACTATCGATATGACTGGATTTTTCAAAGACAATGAATTGTTTGATCAAATCAATAAGAACATTTTTTACTAACATTCCATCGATCAGCGTTTCTATTTGAGGAACAACTGTCTTGTCATCCCTATATCCATCTTTAGATTTCCAAGCAAGAAAACGAGAATAATCAGAAGAAATAGTTCCGACTTTAGCATCTAGACCATCGGACGCAATTAAAATACTGTTGTAGTAAAAAAGTGAAGGAATTGCATTTTTATAATTTTGTAGTTGAGTAAATGCTTTTTGAACCGTAGCATTTTCGTCAGTAGGGTTTTTAAGTTCGATAACAACGAGAGGCAAACCATTAATAAAGATAATGACATCTGGTCTTTTGTTAATGTTATTTTCTATAACAGTAAATTGATTGGTGACGATAAGTTCGTTGTTGGCAATATCATTAAAATCAACAAGCCAAACTTTTTCACCTCTGACACCTTCATTACTCATATATTCAACTTCGATGCCTTCTGTAAGCATTCGGTGGAATGCCTCATTGTTCTCAAGTAGGTTTTGTGTTGGAAGGTTTAAAACTTGTTTTAGAGCTTGGGCTTTTGCGTCAGCAGTAATTGATGGATTTAAACGATCTATGGAAACCTTCAATCGATTTACTAATAAAACGTCTTTTAGATTCTGCCGCTCTAATTCCTGTTCTTCAGGAGACAGATAAGTAAACCCTTGATTAATCAATAGGTCGACCGTTAATTTTTCTACATCTGATTCAAATATTTGTGTCATAGTGTTGTTTGTTTTTTGCCTAAATCTGATATGGCAGCCTTTAATACCTGCCAGCATATCTGAGCAGTATCATCATCTGGGTTAAATCCAGCTAAAGCTTGTTCATAAGGATGAATATAGTTACGAAAATCTCTCAGTGAGTGGCTAAATTTTTTAATATCTAAATCCAAATAGCCAATTTCGCAGGCGACATCAATTAACTGACTTAATTTCCATTCATTCAACTTTAAAACCTTTCCTTCTTTATCTTTAGGTGCAGATGTGGACTGGTTAAAAACTTTTGGATTGCTAATAGCGGTGCTTAAAAGTATTCCTTCTAGGGTGCTTCCCGCCAGAAAAATTGAGGCAAGGGGTGCTTTTGCCTTCATACATATATCAATTTCTTTGATTCTTTGTTTAACTACATCGCCGACATTTCCATCTATATTTAATGCAGATACAGAAATAATTTTATATTCTTTTTGTAGAAATTCTTCCTCAGTGACTTCTGTTTTAGTAGTCTTACCAGATAATCTTTGTGCGATAACTAAACAATCTTTGTATAGTGTCTCTTCCCCCTTAGGAATACCAGTATCAGAATATGCTTTTTGTGTTCTCCAATACTCCAACATTTCAGTTAAGACTTTCCCAACAACACTATCTAATTCGGCATCCCAAAAAGCTCTTAACCGATTGGCTTTTGACCCAGACCCTTGATTATATCTATCATTAAAAATATCTTTTTTGCAGCAGGTTAAAATAAAGTCCTGAAGTGAGCGGTTAGAAAAATCCAACACATAACCACTTCCCATTCCGAAAAGTCTTTCAATTTTAACCTTATCAACGCTACTTAAATTTGCCATATTAATTTAATTTAATCTAATCTCTGTACTCATTAGTTTAGGTAATAATAAGTTTCTAAGAGTTATCAATGTGCGCACTTGAGAAGAATTTTCTTTAACCTTATTAAAAAATCCTTTACACATCTCATTGAATGATTCCATGTCTCTCTTATTAAAACTAACCTTAATATTTTTTAGCTGTGAGGTTTGAACCCTCTGCCTACCTGACGTACCCGTCATTGATTGTATTGCTTCATCTCTAAAATTCTTGCTTCTGGCAAGACAATAAATCCAATATGGACTAACTAAACCTTTTGACCTCATTACAATAAACTCTGTTGAGCCTCTTGCAACTTCATTATCTTCCAAATTCATGACAAAACCAGTTTTTCCATTTTCTAAACATGGCGTAATTTTGGCTAATAAAGTATCAAGATTTCTAAATGAAGATGCCGAATTTACGATACGATACAGCCCGTTTGCAATGGACATAGAGTTTTCGGAAAGTGTCTTCATATCAAAAAAACGATATTCTTCGTTGCGATTAATTTTTTCTTTAGGATCTAAATCAATGTAGTCACCAAGTGTTCCAGAATTCTCGCCTGAGACTGCTTCAAATAATTTAAGAAAATATGTTTCCGCTAGATCCTCAAGAGTTTTGTTTTGCTCAAGAAGAACGTCAATTTTTTGGTCAAGCACAAATAATACTCTGGATAATTCAATTTGGGTTTCATAATTTGGCATCAGAATCTTCATCTTTTTAAGTTCAGCCGCTTTAATTCCTTCAACGGTACTACCTTGCGCTCTAGATAAAAGAGAGTTTTGTCCTAATGGACTTTGGAAATAGTATTTTAAAAATATGCTGTCACAAAATCCTTTTTTTCCACGAATCGTAATTACCCTCTGTCCCAATGCAACCTTAGGATTGTTTAACAATGCTACTTCACCAAGCGGAGCCTCTGTAGTTAATAAGACGTCATTTTTTTCTGGGAAGCCGCGTGTCATCCAAGTTTTGTAATAATTCTCATCTATAAATTCATTTGGTTGGAGTAAGCGTCCATTCTTTATTATTTTTGCAGTAACAAGAGGCACTCCAAATGCGGTTTTAGTTGGAGTTTTTCCACGATAATCAATAAAAGTTTCTACAACTTCTTCAAGCCGATATTCTCTCCAAATATTATTAGAATTGCTATTCATATCTTAATTTTTGTAAGTTTATCTAGAATTTCTTTATTCAGGATATTCTCTTCGTTAATTTGATCATTTAAAGCTGATCGTAGTTGACCTAATTTCTCTTCGAAGTTGATTTCTTCATCTTCATCAGGTAGCCCTACATATCGACCTGGTGTTAAAACATAATCTAATTTTTTGACATCCTCTATCGTTGAAGATTTACAAAACCCTGCTTTATCTGCGTAGTCATTACCATTTTTCCAATCATGATATGTCTGGGAAATTTGCTGGATATTTTCATTTGATAGCTCCAGTGTTCTTCTATTAATTAAATGCCCAAGGTTACGAGCATCAATAAAAAGTATCTCTCCTTTTTTCTGAGTTTTATTGCGATTCATAAACCACAAACAAGCTGGAATTTGTGTGTTAAGAAATAGCTTGGCTGGGAGATTGACAATGCAGTCAACTAAATCTGATTCAATAAGATTTTTTCTTATTTCACCTTCGTTACTAGTTTTAGTAGTTAAGGAGCCTTTAGATAAAACGAAACCTGCTTTACCAGTAGGACTAAGATGATATAAGAAGTGTTGAATCCAAGCATAGTTAGCATTTCCAGCTGGGGGGGTGCCATGCTTCCATCTAGCATCATTTTGAAGTAGCTCACCGCTCCAATCACTGTCATTAAAAGGTGGATTAGCAATGACAAAATCTGCCTTAAGATCTTTGTGTGCATTATTAAGGAATGATCCCTCATTGTTCCATTTAACCTGAGAGCCATCAATGCCACGAATGGCAAGATTCATTCGACATAGTCGATAAGTTGTTTGGTTGCTTTCTTGACCATAAATTGAAATATCATCAATTTTTCCTTGATGCGACTGAACGAATTTTTCACTCATAACAAACATTCCACCGCTACCACAGCATGGATCAAAAACACGACCTTTATATGGCTCAAGCATTTCTACTAGGATTTGAACAACACTACGTGGAGTATAAAACTGCCCGCCTTTTTTGCCTTCAGCAAGTGCGAATTCACCCAAGAAGTACTCATAGACTTTTCCGAGTAAATCTTTAGTCTTCGAAGCCGTATCGCCAAGAGCAATATTTCCTATTAAGTCCAAAAGTCCACCTAAAGCAGTCTTATCAAGATTGGGACGAGCATAAACTTTTGGAAGAATTCCTTTTAGTGTGGGATTTTCTTTTTCAATTGCCTCCATCGCTGAGTCAATATCAGTTCCAATTGTAGGTTGCTTTGCCCGAGAGTAGAGATATGACCACCTAGCTAATTGAGGCACAAAAAAGACGTTCTCTGCACGATATTCATCAGCATCTTCGGGATCTGCTCCAGAATAGTCACCTTTACCTTCCGACAATTTTATATACATTTCTTCGAAAGAGTCAGAGATAAACTTTAGAAAAATCAAACCAAGCACAATATGCTTATATTCAGCCGCGTCCATATTCTTTCTGAGCTTGTCAGCAGCTTTAAAGAGTGTTTTTTCGAATGATTCTGTTTTATTATTTTTTGCCATAGTTAATTATTACTTCTTGTGACTAATAAACTTTTCTAAATCTGACTGTCGATAACGTCTAGTACGCTTTTCTCCTATCCTCACAGCTACCAGAATGCCTTTTTTATCCCACAAACGTAGGGTGTTGGCGTGGACATTGAGTATCTCAGCTGCCTCTTTGATTGTTAGTAGTTTTTCCATATGAACATTACTTACCAATTGATAACAATATTATATAGAGTTAGCTAGGCTTTTTCAACCATTTTTATACGAAAAAAGACCTCAAAAAGGTCGAAATTTAGGTAGTACAGGAGAAATTCCTTAAACGAAGTCACTCATGGAAGATTTGAGGGCTTTTGCTACTTTTTGGAGTACTTCGAGAGAAGGAGCGTGTCTACCTTGTTCAATATACCCCATATAGGCTCGGCTGATACCTGCTCTTTCGGCGGCTTCCTCCTGAGTAATCCCTATTTGTTTTCTTCGCTTCTGGATTTTCTTCCCTATGGCTTTTGGAAGCGTTGCGTTTTTCCTCATGTATATATTGTCTAAAACGCTTGACCATTACTCCACTTAGCCACACTAAGAGTTTAGCCTTGAATACAGGGGTATTTTATGCTAAGGTGGACTAAGCAATTAACTTATGATTGGAGGTGAACAAAATGGGACTATTTGGAAATAAACAACAAACCGGAGAAAAACCTTTATACGAAACAAGCTATGCTGGCTTTTGGATTAAGATTTTCCCCAACAGAGTTGAATTCAAGGCAGGAGTTGGTTCTCAAAGTATTCCGATAAATCAGATAGCAAGCGTTCAACTACCTATGATGGGTATATGGAAAATAACTTTAGAAACAACAGGAGGAAAGAAATACGCCGTACCAACTTCCAAAAAGAAAGAGGTTCAAAAAGCTATATATGACGCACAAGCTCATTTCTCAGGAAACAATCATCAGACAAGCGATGCTGATGAGCTCGTTAAACTAAATGAGTTAAAAGAAAAAGGTATCTTGTCTCAAGAAGAATTTGATCAGAAAAAGAAACAGATTCTTGGAATTTAGTTTAGAATTTCGTATCAAGTGTAATTGGTTCAAAATCAAATCCTAAATCATTCATGTGTTGCAAAGACCACGTTAATCCAGGATGAGGATCAGGTTCTGTTGCAGACACTTCGCCCGGTTTACGTCTGCTTGATGGTCGGTCTGACTCTATGACTTTTGCCATTAGCAAGGTAAAAGCATCCGCTAAATCATCGTATTTCTCCACACCGAAATTTACAAGTTGACCTATTAATACTTCTGCACCTGTTCTTGGAAAAAATACTTTCCCTTGTTGAATAAGGGGAGACACTATGGATAGTCTTGATCTCTTATCCATATGTGGAATTCTCACTTCCTCAGCAAGTACGTGTTCTACTGTCAGTTGTTGCGCTGCGGCACTTTGATAGCCAACACTTTCTATGTAAGCTACAGGATATGGTCTATAACCTACTTTAAGTTGCTCGGTCAGTGTTTTTATTGCCTGAATTGTTTGTGGGAAATCTAATTTTTTGTTTAAGATATAAGGCAAAATGTAAACTTGAAGATTGTCACCGTAACCCACGACATACGCTGGAACTAAGGCCGTGAAGTTCGCCCATTCCAAAAGTGAAATAGCTAAGTCAACACCAATTGCTACAAGTCTGGCTGGGTAGCGATCAGAGCTAGGAAGAATGTCGTAGGATTTTATCCAAGAACCTTTTACAATTCGGTCTTCGTCAGCAATAATTTTTAACAAGAACTCTCGGTACCATGCTGACTCATCAGCGATCTCTTTTCTTTTGGCTTCAATGTGTTCCATGGTTGGAAACTTTCCAGGCCAAGCAATATTTCCGTTATCGTCTAACAATGGAAATTCCTTATAAATACCACCCGTTCCCCCTGTTTGGATATTTTGCTTAATTCGCATCATCAGCGAATCCTCATGTAACAGGTTGCCTACAGTAATTATTCTAGTGCCACTATCTCCAATTGGCTTTATCTCACCAGAAAACCAGTTCCATAGATTATCTCTGCTTTCTCTCGTCTTAACTGATTCTAAGTCCTCAACATCATCGATGATAATAAGGTCGGGTCGGTATTGTCGATGCCTGAGTCCTCTGATTCTTTCGCTTTGAGATATAGCTGAAACTCTAGCATTGTAATGCGGGATCACTAGTGAATTGGATCGCCATTCATCGGCTACTTCTGAGAATGGTCCAAAATCCCGTATCAACAGTTCATTTGATGAAAGTTCCTGTTTTATATTGGTAAGGATTTGTTTTGCCAATCCCTGAGTTAAACTCACAAGCAGGGTATATTTCTTGCTTGGCTTACCAACCATTGCCCAGATAGGTAGTGCCAAGGTTGCTATTGTTGATTTAGCCGAGCCACGAAAGGCGGTAATAGAAATCTTTTCTAATTCCTCATTTTGGATAAGATTAAAGATTTCCTTTTGGAAATCAGCAGTTGGACAGGTGATGTAGTGAGGAAAGTAGGTAGTGAAGAACCAATAAAAATTCTCCTGCGTTAATGCTTTTCGAAAATCAGGACTTTCTTGGATCTGTTTAATTATCTTTTGTTGTTCATTCATGATCTTTTTCTTGAGGCGGAATAAGTGCCGCCATTTCTAATGCCTTGTTTAAGAGTTCTTTTTGTTCGTCGGTAAGAACTATGTCTTGGTTTTTATTTGAAGCCATGATTTCTATCTTGGTTGCATAGGCAGGATGATGGTGCTTAAGCCAAAATATGATAGCAGTCATGTTTTTGTCTTTAATGGCACTCATCATTTGGCTCTCTGCCATATCATTTACAAGCAAGTTTCCATCCAGAAGTGCTTGATCGCTCACCTGAGCAAATCCAGCATCTTCTTTTCTCCAACGATAATAAGTTGCTCGACCAATTCCAGCTTTTTCGCAAGCGATTTGAACAATCGGAGTCTTCTTTAATATCTCCAACAATTGTTCTTTATTTTTTGACTGTCTTTTTTCAATTGTTTTGTCCATATATTTTTTTGGGTTTCTTGCCTGTTAACTTTTCCCAACGTTTGATGATGACCTCCGCATATACTGGAGACTTTTCCATGCCGAAACAACGACGCTTCATCTTGGTCGAGGCAATGAGAGTGCTACCACTGCCCGAGAATGGCTCAACAACCAAATCTCCACGTTTTGTGAGCATCTTTATATAGGGAATGAGAATCTCGACTGGTTTAGTCCCAAAGATCACACCTTGCCCGGAATGTTTTTCGTCTGAAGCCACATATTCGATGAAATCAGTTGGTTGGTTCTTCCTACCTTTTTGGTAGCCTTCCCAGTGAGGTTTTCCAGCGATGGCGTAGAGAGCCGTTTCATATTCTTCTTGGAGTCCATCAATTTCCTCCTCGAGATTAAATGGAATATCTTTGTCAGGAGAAGCACCAACCATGGCGATATCATGTTTGGAAAAGAATTTATATTTAGCTGAAAATCCCTGATGTCTATTTGGCAGATGCCAGACAATCATGTTTTTCACTTTCCAATACTTTTCCATCTCACCCCAGATAGTCCTTAAGTTTTTCCAGTTTTCGTAGACAATAATGCTGAAATGTTCTTTTTGAATCTTGTTTATATTGCCCATCCACTTTTCAGTGAAATCAGGAGGGAGAGAGTCTGTTTCCAAATATCTTCTATCTCTTTTAGCACCGAAGCCCGTTATTGGTTTGCCATGCTTTTTCTTGCCATGAAGGTAGTCCAAAATATATGGTGGGTCGGTCATACACATGTCCGCTTTCTCACCACTCATTAGTTTTAGAAAGTCTTCTTCTATTGTTGAGTCGCCACACATAAGACGGCTACCGTCCAAATCGTATATATCACCTTTTTGGGTATTAATATTTTGGATATTTAATTTCTTAAGTTCTTTTTCGAGGTCAAACTCTTCTGGTACATCGACATCAAAAATTCCATCAAGTTCTCCACTGGAGAAACCAACATCTGTCAGAAATGACTCATCAAATTTAGCGAGTAGATCCCAATCAAACTCACCAGTATTTTTATTGAGGCGAAGGTTTAATTCCTTTTCTTTTTCAAGATCAGGAATATCGACATAGACTACAGGGACTGTCTCATATTCAAGTGTTTTAGCTACTTCCCATCTAAAGTGCCCACCAATAATAATGTTCTTACGATCTGGAGATGAGTTGACAATAACTGGATCGACAAGGCCGAAACGTGTAATACTTTGTTTGAGTTGCTCTGTTGCTATATCATCATGCTTGCGCGGATTGTAATCAGCTGGGATTAAATCATTGATTGGTACTTCGACTGTTTGGATTGATATATTTTTCATAGATTAAGCTAAATGTACCATCGATTTCGCTGACCCCCCGTGACAAGGAGGGGGCTAGGTGACAACCTGGGTTACATAGAGAATAGCTTGATTTATTGGGCTAATCTGAATTTCACTTTTTCGAATTGTTTGATGAAAATACCCCTTGACAAGGTTTTAAAAAAACAGGTATTCGTGTTGAAATACCATTAAAAAATAGGGTCGTTTGTGTTAGATTATGTGTATAAGTTCTGGAGATTTTATTGCCAATGAAATACCTGGAAGATGAGCAACACTATATAGATCGCTACGATCTTCATACCGTTGAAGAATGCCTCGATACGGTAAAAATGTTCCAGGATATTTATCAAAAAAGCCTAACTAGCCAAGAAATAAAAGATATTTCCCAAGAAGATAAGTTACACGATGTAAATCTCATGCTCAGTCGAATGCTTCTTGTTGTAAAAGGCAAAAGGTATGAGAAGAAGCAAGAAACTATCCAGAAGTGGATGGAAGAAGATAAGTTAAAACAAGATAAGCAAGATTACACTCCAACTCCCGAAGGTATTGTCTGTCCTCTCTGTAATGCTCCGATGCATTTCAATATCACAAAACATCTCGACTCTACTTACGACAGCCCAATCATAAGGATGATGTTTCTTTTTAAATGCAGTAACTGCGAGAAACAACAGTGGGTATATGACGATGGTGAGATTCGCGTTTCAAAACCTGATCTTTGTCCAAAGTGCAAAGAAGAAATAGATATAATAGCTACTCGAAAAGGCAAAATCATTACTTGGAAACACAAATGCAAAGCCTGTGGTTATACAAAAATTGAAATTGAGGATCTTGGTAAACATGATGAGGAACACAAAAAATGGAAGGAAGAGCAAAAGAGTAAGGACGAAGAAGGCAAAAAGCTTCTTGAGAAGTATCGAGAAGAGTTTTGTTTAAATGAAAAGGATGGAATAGAACACGTTGAAACACTTGAAGCCATGGAAGTAGGTCATGAGGTATATGAAGAAGAAAAACAGAAATACGATGACAAAGCCTACCAAACGGCAGTCAATCTAAAAAGGTTAACTGTTCTTGAAGTCGAGAAACTGCTTACTGAAAAACTAGAGAAGGAAAAATATGTTAAGTTCACGCTGGATAAACCAGATATGGGAAGGTTTGTTACGATTCCCTTTAATGTTCTAGATGCTAATTCAACACGAAATCCTAATATAAGTGAAGCAACTCTCAAGAAGCTCCTGAAAGACACATTAGAAGACACCAATTGGAGACTAATGAGTGATGGGATACGCTACCGCATTGGATATCTCTCCGGCACTCTGAAAGCGTACGAACAAGAAGAAGATCTGCATGAGTTGGTAGGAGCTAAAAAAGAGGTTAAAGCTTCTAAATCAAAAATAGATCCAGAAAAGCGAGCTAAGTATGCGAACCATAATCTCGTACAGCTCGCAAAAATGTCTGGAGAGTTTGATGGTATTGAAGCAACACGAAAAAGAAGGCTGGAGAAAGAGCCAGAAGGATTCTTCCTTGATGATGGTAAAGGGCCGTATTCTTGCGGAATTTGTGGTGAAGGAGCATATGGAAAAGACATTTGGTGGACGCTAAATGGCTTGTGGTGCAGAAATTGCTGGAATAATATCAAATCAGGAGTGATTCCTCCACTAAAGCATAGATATGACAAGGATAATATTTACTTCCAAGATTGGCAGATAGAATCAGACTTTGGGGTACATCCTGCGACAAGAGGTAAATTAAAAAGAGAGGGGTTGCTAAAAGGTCGCGACTTGAAGAATGAAAAAGGACAGATTTACTACACTATTTATCTGGTTTCAGAGAATCAAGAGTTTTTGAAGAAATACCCAAGAAAAGATAAGAAAATTAGAGAAACAATTGTTGGTAAAGATGGCAAACCTATTGAACTATAATGCAAGAATACTATGGAAAGTCCAGTTTTGAAGAATGATAAACCAAAGGTCATAAATATTTTAGCCAAAACGGTCAACGGAACAATAAATTTTCAGGCCGCATATGATGTCAAATATCTCTACAGACAAATAAAAAAGTATTTCGAGCAAGAGTTGCTCAGCAATTCCAAACAGCTATCTAACACTGAGCATTTGCAAAATGTACTCATGAAAAGAGCTAAGGATATCCAACTTCTCAACGAGTTCGACTTTGATAATGATTTGAGAGCAATCGAGCTAGCTATTTTGGTAGGAGTGCTCCAGACGACATACACATTAGGCAAACATAGCACTGACTATACGTTAATTCCATCATGGCAACTCCCTGATCAGACAATAGGTGTAAAAGCACATTTCAGAAAAGGTAGCTGGGACGGTTTTTTACTTGGATTACCAAAAAACACCGCTAAAGAGACTATATCTATTCCGTTAGAATTAAAATCTTTGATGATCAACCCAAAGATTTCTGTTAAAGGCAATCCTAATTATCAACTTACTGAAGGACTTAAAATATATAAAAAGTACTTTCAAAAACCCGCAAGCATTAATTGTGTTCTAGTCATGCCATATTCAAGTGAAACAAACTTGAGTATCGATTTAAAGAAGGCTACAGATGATCTTCGCTCTTCTATTTCTTCTGAATCAATGGGATTTATTTGTTTACTAACTTTCCCTTACGATAAAGAGAGTAAACCAGTTATGTCCATACTTTTTGCTATGGTTTCTCAAGATCCATCATTTATGTCAGCGCATAATCAAAAAGAGTGGATGCAACAGATTAACTTTGGGAAATCACAATGAACAAAACGGATCTTAACAAAAAAATTGAGGAGGCAAAGACAGCTGAAAATTCAGAAAGTTTCTTTAGTGCCGCGATTATATATAAGGAAGCGCTTGAAATGGCAAAAAAACTTGAAGACTCTGTATCCATAAAACTTTGTAAGGCGAAGGTTGTGGAAATGAATAAAAAATCTATTGAGTCTGGCAAGGATTTTCAAGAACATGAGTTTGTACATGATCTGACCGAAGAACAAAGTAATTCTCTTAAAAACTTTATTGTAGGTATTCTCAAGATCGATGATAAAAACCGAGTACTGAAGATTATTGGCCAGCACCCTGATTTTATGCCCAAAGTTAAAGATGTGGATATTTTGGCTAAGAGAACAATGCCAATCACTTATCAGTTTGCAACATTAACTACTATTTCAGACGAAGGTCACAACTTGCGTGGGGGCTCGTTAGCAGAATACTCATGGTTTATGCAAATGTATGATTTAAGTTTGAAACAGATAGTTACTTTGTGTCTAAATCGATTAATGTATATGCTAATAAATGGCAACCCTTATGGAGAGATGATGAACATTGAAGAAATATCTGATTATTTTTCTAAATCAGAATTGTTTACTCCCAATCAACTTAAGATAGTACTTGTTGGTATTAAAAAATATTATGAGGAGGATTATATTTCTGCTCTTCATATTTTAGTTCCACAGTTTGAATCATTTTTATTAAGCATAGCCAAACAACTGGGCATTAGTACTGTCGCCTTAGATACCACAGTCGATACAGCCACACGTACGAAAGTACTTTCTGAAAGAGATTTTGATTCAGAAGATTTTATAAAAATATTTGGAGAAGACTTCTGTAGGCAAATTAAGTTCGTTCTCTTTGAGCCCATGGGATATAAGCTCAGACATAAAATCGCTCATGGTGAAATAGCTCCTGCGGAGTGTAATTTCCAAAATACTACCCTCGTTCTCTACTTATATTTTGTTATACTCGGGAGGGTCGGAATCAAGAAGTCCAAAGATTAATTTAATATATGAAAGACGCGCAGAAACCATCGAGAAAATTTACGATTCCTCACGATAAGGTGTGGCTAAGACCTGATATGGCTTATTTTGAGTATCAAAAACAAGCCACAGGCATTGGTCATGATGAGATTGAGTACAACGGCAAGCATAAAAGGATTCGCGAACTACGCGACTTGGCGATCTTTGGCTTAGCTTTCTATACAATGCAAGAGCATTCATGCTTCGTACAAATGAATAATATTGATGATTCGCCTGATGCATTTCTAATGCGACCAGTCTCTGATGAAACACAAGAAATAGCTCCTATTGAAATGACATTTTATGGTAGAAACAAACTTGGTTTACCTAAAAAATCATTGGTAGAAAAATTAAGTGAGCGTGGGGGTAAGTTCCAGTTACCAGAAGGATACTGGATTCTTATTCATATTGGCAAGGATTTAGAAATTGATCACCAAGCCGTAACAGATAACCTATTGGCTTTGAAAACTGACTTAAAAGCATTTTCAGTCCAAGAAGTTTCCAATCATCCTGATACTATTGCTCGTGTTGTGTCCTACAGTCCTAGATTGGAGGCGTACGACGTAAATATAGGAGCGATTAGCCACAAACTAGCTCAAACTAATATACCAGGAACAGTTACTGTAAAAAGGGGTCGACCACCTAAGGAGTAGGGACATCTGACCAACCTTCTTTCCCTTGAGTAAATTCTCGCCCATCAGGAGCGACACATCTCCTAATTCCAGTTCTCTGAGCATATTGTTCTGAAGAAAGTTGCCCGCCATCGTGGCCAATCGCCTTGGTGCAATCTTCGTAGGTTTTAACCCCAGAGTACTTTTCTTTCAGAGTGGGTGCCAAATCGCCACCCGGAAGAAGTTCAGGATCAAAGTTACTATCAGGACAGCCGTGGTCACATGTACTAAGTTCACCTTGGTTAAGTAGTACGTCCGCTATTTGCCAAGCAGTCATACTTTGAGAGATTTTATATCTAGCTTCTCGGTTGATGGTGTTACTCCCAATAGTAAGAGCACTCTCTTTGCCTGGAGTATTATCTTTTGTGTGCGCTAATGCGTATATAAACGCACCTTCATCTTTAATGAATCCGTAATAGTGAAGATCACCAACTACTGCCGTTAAGGAGGTATCTTTCTTAAAAGTAAACCCAATTGATTGAGTATTTTGTCTAGGAGCTTCAAACTTGCTTTGCCAGTTTTTATACCAAACTAGAGCACCAAGACCAAGAATTACTATAGATAGTACTAAATAGATCAGCTTTCGCATGCTCATTAGTTTTGTCTTTTTTGCCATATATTAGTTCAAGTATATTCCTTACAGGAAGAGAGTTCCAATGTGGTGGTCTTCTATATCAAACTACATCATTATCATTTGAGACATCCCTTTTTATAGTGTCTCATTTGTCTCGTTTAGCCTTGATGTGAGACAATCGTTATAAGGATAAGAAGGTTCTAGACCGGACCGCTCAGCAAAGACGTGCGGTATCGCAACCGTACCCTCATGATTCACACCCTCAAAGAATGGATACAGAAGCTAGCGTTCGGATATGTTCGTGAGGTCGTTCAATACGGATTAGAACCATGAGACTGTAATTCGAGATAGTTATCTCATGAATACTCTTAAACAGACAATGCTATTAAAATCCAATACGCGTAATAAGTTCATTATACTGAGAAGTAGTTTGTCCATTAGCTGGGAATAAATCACGCATAAGATATGGGAAATAACCATCTACAGCATTCCATATTTCGCCATGATCTGTCTTTTCAAGTCTCTCCTTCAAATCTTTAGGATTCTCTGGTGAAACAATATAAATTTTCGCATTACTTGCTTTTCTATCAGGCTTACCATGAATGGCATCTACAATAATATCGTTGATATACTTATCATTAAAGCTGTATCCATAAACAACTAATTTAATATTTTCTTGTTGAACAGCTTGTGCAAATAATTCTCTATACCATTTGAGTAAAGGGATGGATGAGATGATTTCAGGTTTATTTATTCCAATGACTTTGGCGGAATTACCATCCGCGGTAATCCAGTTTAATGAACCATGCAATTTAATAAATCCAAACCCTCGTTCCTGAAATTGTGCTTTATAAGCATCCATTTGTTCTGGAGTTGGAAGATTTTTATCTATATTAAGTTCGCCTGCATGAACAGTATTAGGGTTAGTTCCATAAATTATTGATGCTGGACCTAGTGGATTTCTATTAAAGAATTTCTCAAAAAATAAATCTTGATTCAATGAAAAACATGCACCAAACCCTCCACTACCATCATCCGTGAATTTGTTTATAAAATTATTTTGTAGCAAACTAATATTTACTCCAGTATCAGCAGCCGGGTTGAGTAATATATCGTTCATATTTTTATAAACATCTTGTAAAATTTGTTCCAAAACTTTAAATTGATCTTTTTTCCCATTCTCAGTAAAGTTATACATTGCAGAATAGACAGTTTCAAAATTAAAATCATGCCTTAAAGCTAACTTTACGTCTCCAGCAGTATCCAATAAAGGATGATTAAATATTTTTGCCCACATTTCTCTTGCTAGGAGTCCACCAAAATTCTTTGAAAACCCGGCACCCAAAAGTAAGATTGTTTTATTAAAATGCATTATTAGATTATAACACCATAAGGCTAGATTCCCTTTATAGTCGAATCTGGATTTTTTATAATAAAGCTAGGATGATAATTGCTCTTCAGTAGCCAAGATGTGCAGCATTTTGCTTCAATACCCTTGAATTTTAAGTTCATATAAAGGACAATGGTAATAACTTATGGAAGACTCTGTAAAACAAAAAATGGCTTCATTTCAAGGTAGTGGAAAAGAATTTATCATTGAAGTTGCTAAGTACTTTATGGATTTTCTTGAGTCAGATTTCCATAAGCATAAAAATCCTCGGAGAACAATTAAACTTCATAATAATGACAACCTTTTAGTCGGAGTGAATCTAGGAAAATATCCTACATTCGTTGATGTTATTTGGAATACTATTCGTCATTCATTCGGTGAAGATCAGTTGAAAACTGTTTCTAAAGGAGTGTATAAAGTAAATATTCCAGAAAACTTACTTAATCTTATCAAGATTCAGATAGGGAAAATTAGTAGTAAAGATATAAATCAGATTATTACAAAGATATCCAAAGAAGTTCAGGAAGAATCAATTATAAATAAGCAAGAATATGATCAAGCTCTCGCAAATACTTTAGAAAACGTATCTAAAGCGATAAAGACAACTTTTGTCCTCCCATTTCTCTCAAGTATAGAAAAACCATTAGATAATCTGCATTTAACTGACGAGAATGGTATCTATCTGATGGAGGTAGAGTTAACGGATATACTTACTAAACAGGTTGAAAGTAAAATATCTGAAATCCTACAATTATTAATTGCAAAGGAAAAGGTTAACGTTGAACAAGAATTGAAGCCTCTTCTTGATCTTAAAGATGTAAAAGCAATAATTACCACTTTTTTTGAAGCCTTTAAAGTCACCGATTTATTTTCAGAAGTATATGAGTTAATGAAGAATCAAAATATACTCGATAAGCAAGAGTTTTATTTGTATTTTGGAGATATTACATATAGCAATATAAAATATCCAATTTTTTACATTCCGTTTTCTGTGGAGAGGATAAGCGATTCAATAAATATAAACTTTGAACCTCAAGTTTATATAAATAAAAAAGCCTTGGAGTTTATTACTCAAGAATTTAATAGAGAGCAGGAAAAAAGAGGCAATTTAAAGTTGATTACAGAAAGAATAATTTATATTAATGATGATCCAAGCCTTTTTGCCACAAATATCCAAGATATATTTGATGAGCTTGTTAACTTCTTTAGCCTGGATGAAAAGCTTGATACCAAGGACTCAAAATTACAATTAGCAAAAAGTTTTACAGTAAGAATTTCGAATAGCATATATTTTTCATTATTTGATAAATCTGATGAGGCGTTAGTTAATGACTATGAAGATATTCTTCAGTTATTAAGCGCAGAAGAAGAAAGTATATTAGGTGAGAAATTTAATTCACTTATTAATGACTTCCTATACAAAGATCCTTCTCCATTTAATCCAGCTGTAGAGGAAGAGTGGGATAACTTAGAGGTGAGCGAGAAATTAATAGCGAGAAGTCCAATTCCTCTAAATAGTGAGCAATTACAGCTACTTTCTGCATTAAAAAAAGATGATTGTAGTTATATTACCGTTGAGGGTCCTCCTGGTACTGGGAAGAGTCATACAATAACGGCAATTGCTTTTAATGCCATTTTAGAAAATAAATCCATCTTGGTCCTTTCAGATAAAAAAGAAGCATTAGATGTTGTAGAAGATAAAATTACTCAGACCTTAAATAAAGTTAGACTGGATAAGAATTTTCAAAACCCTCTTTTAAGATTAGGTAAAACAGGGAGTACTTATAATCAAATTTTAGCTACTTCTGCAATTGAGAATATTAAAGCTAATTACAGAGTTGTAAAAAGCAATCATGCGTCTGTCGAAAGTGATATAGATAAAAGATTAAATTCTCTAAATGAGGATTTGCAAGCAGAAATTTATTCATATAGTCATATAAATATCGATGAGATATATGAATTTTTTAATCTTGAAGAGTTTTTTATAACTAGTAAGGCAATTGTAGACAAAGAAGAGATTGTGTCTAATGACAACGGCATTTCTGATCTCGATGAATTGAGAAGTATATTCTTAGAAATTAAAGGCAAACTTGAAGATTCTTCTTTAACAGATGAAGAGCAATTATATATTAAACTGAGCGGTTTTTCCTTTTCCAAACTTAAAAATATAGAAGAGTTACAGACGCATAAAATATTCCTTGCAGAAGTAAAAACTATTTTTTTAAAGTTGCATGAGATATATAAAGATAATATTAATAATTTAAAGCAACTAGGTCCAATTTCAGATAAAGATGTCGTTGTATTAGAAGAATATGTAACTAAATATGAAAATGAAAAAAATTGGATTTTAGGCTACACATTTAAGAAAGATAAAATTAAAAAATTAGATGCAGATTTTCAAATCTCATTTCCTCAATCAACCATCAAAGATGCCCATAGCAAAATTAGCTTGCTTGAAGAGTGTGTACGTATCTATAAATCCGCAGACGAATTGCAAAAGCAGTTGCTAAGCGTAAAAGGAGATAAATTCGATTATATAAAGTTTGTCAGCACTTTTATTATAAGCGATCAATTTGAAAATTATTTAGAAAAAATTGAAACACTCGAAGCTCTATTTTCAAGTGTTAATTTATTCAAAGAGATATATCCTTTGTCCGCACAGAATATTGGTATAAATAATTCTCTTGAGACTTTTCATAATAATAAATTAACAGGAATGACAGATTTAGATTTTGAAAAGTTACTCCGCTACTTAAGCTTACTACAAAAGATTTCCAAAGAATTTAAGGGCATATCTTTTAGTGATTACTCCAATCAAAAAAAGATAATTGAAGACCTAATGATAACTCAGATGACTTATATTATGGATGGGCGTTTAATTGATTTTTACGAAAATAGTAGAGCAACTGCAAAAACATTGAGAGAAATAATTAAAAAGAAGCAAAAATTTCCCAAAGATGAATTTTCGAAATTAAAAGAAGCATTTCCTTGTATTTTAGCTGGAATAAGAGATTATGCTGAATACATACCTCTTGAGCCAGATATTTTTGATCTAGTAATTATTGATGAAGCATCTCAGGTAAGTATTGCTCAAGCATTCCCTGCATTGTTGAGAGCTAAAAAGGTACTAATTTTGGGTGATAAGAAACAGTTTAGTAATGTAAAAGCAGCTCAAGCTCGATCTGACACAAATACCGAGTATCTGAATAATCTTAAATCAGTGTTCACAAAACACATATCCAAAGAAAATGCAAAATTAGTTAAGCTTGAAAAGTTTAATATAAAAACCTCCATACTGGACTTTTTTGAATTTATTAGTAATTATAATATTCAACTCATCAAGCATTTTAGAGGATACAAAGAAATTATTTCTTATTCAAATAAATATTTCTATCAAGATAGTCTTCAGGTAATGAAGATAAGAGGTAAAAAGATTAGCGATGTGCTTAAATTTAAAATTATTGAATCTGATGGCAAAACAGACTTGATTCCTACAACTAATTCGTTAGAGATTGACTACATAATAAGTGAGCTAGAAAAAATGCATAAAGATGATCAGAAAATAAGTGTTGGAATAATAACTCCACATACAGATCAACAAAAATTATTAAGTGATCGAATTAATAAATTACCTGAAAGAGATTACTATTTTAAGGATTTGAAATTGAAAATCATGACGTTTGATACCTGCCAAGGAGAAGAGCGAGATACAATCTTTTACTCAATGGTAGCAACTCCTCAAGATGATCGATTAGGATATATCTTCATCAGTGATTTAAATAGTATTAACATTGAAGAAGACGGAAAGATTAAGGCGCAGCGTTTAAATGTTGGCTTTAGTCGTGCTCAAGAAACCATGCATTTTGTATTAAGTAAAAAGCCAGAGGAATTTAGCGGATCTATTGGGAATGCTTTAATGCATTATAAGTTTGCTTTGGAAGAAGCCAAAAAAGAACGAGATGTAAGTGAGACTGATAAGAACTCCCCTATGGAGAAAGAAGTAATGAATTGGTTTTATCAAACTCAGTTTTGGAAAAATAATAAAGACAATATAGACTTTTTCCCACAATTTGAACTCGGTCAATATTTAAAACAATTAAATAAATCATATAATCATCCTGCGTATAAAACAGATTTCTTGCTTGTTTATATAGATGAACGAAAGCGAGAACACAAAATAATAATTGAATACGATGGATTTAAAGAACACTTTAAAGAGGATGAAGACGTAAATGAATTCAATTATCAAGATTATTACAATGATCAAGATGTTTATCGAGAAAAAGTATTAGAAAGCTATGGATATAAATTCCTTAGAATTAATCGATTTAATATTGGAAAATCTCCAATTGAGACATTAAATCAAAGAATCGAAGAGTTAGTAAAAAACCGTCATAGAGTAAACCCATTACTAGACGATATTCATTCTACAATTGAAAATTTGCAGAATGGAAAAATGAAAGAATGTCCCAAATGTGGAGAATTTAGAGATGCTTATCAGTTTGAAGATAAATCTCTTATAACCGGAATTGGTAAATTTTGTAATTTATGTAAAAAGAAAAGTGTTTCTTCTCAGACACCTATATATTTATCTGACCATGAAAACTGTCCTAACTGTAATTCAAAAATGGTATTGAGAAATGGCAAATACGGAAAATTCTATGGATGTAGTAAGTTCCCCTATTGCAGAGGTACGAGGCAATATAATGATTAGTCTATGTATTTTCATTTAAAGATGAAATAAATTGATTTTTAATATAAAGCTGTCTATCTAACGCAAGTACTAAATCTCGTTTTTCACTTATTGACCCACTCCTGAAAACATACGCAGCAAATTCGACTACATTTATTGGTGAATCATTAGGATTAATTTCTTGTTCATATAAAACTTCTTCTCGTATTGCCATATATGCAGAAATGCTTGATTTAAGTGTTTCTGTTAATTTTAAGTGTTTTGGATGAGCAATGTTCATAAAATTAATATATCTTAGAATCTGCTTTATCAACTTTTCCTCACTAATATAAGGCTCAGTACAACGATTGAGGATAGGAGCGCAGTGATAATAAACATGTTTTACTGGCTCTGCCCATTTCCGTTTTCTCCATTTTTCTTCTCCTACGATATTTCTGCCACAGTTTCCACATTTAAACAATCCTTTAAAGGCAATAATTTTCCCACCCCATGCTGACTTTGGATAAGTAATCAACTGTTTTTGCACTTTATCAAAAGTTTCTTTACTAACTAGTGGTGTGTGTTTACCTTCATACCAATTTCCACCCCCAATAGGGTACTCAAACTTTCCATAGTAAAAAGGATTTTTTAGCATCATATAAATTTGGCTAAGCGTTACTCCTTTACCTGCTCTTGTTGTCATCCCTTCTCTATCAAGCCATCGCTTTATCGTTCTGCCACTATCTCCATTTTTTGCGACCCGTTCAAACATTTCTGTAACAAAAGATGCTCTTTCTGGATCAATCACAATATCTTTTATCCCATTAAATGCTCTATTAAAGTATCCAATCGGAGGAGGTCCTGGTCTCCAGCCCATTTGGCATTTTGCACGAATTCCTCGTTTTACATTTATGCCTTTCTGGTCGTTTTCTAGCTTAGCTTGTGAGCAAAGAATCATGAGCAAAAACTTTTCAGAAGGAGTATTTGAAAATGCTTGAGTAAAAGTTTTTATATGAACAAGCCTCTCTTGATCCATAAGATCTACAAGCATCCCTAAATCTCCTGCGTTGCGACTCAGGCGATCTGGTGCCCATGTGAGGATGCCTGAGAAGAGCCCTGAACGAAGATCCTCTATGATTTTCATAAATACCGGGCGTTGTCCTGACATTTTTGCTGAGTGACTTTCTCTGCGGATTTCTTTAATAAACAATCCTTCTTTTACTGCCATCTCATTCATCTCTTTAATTTGGGAATCAATGGACATTGCCTGACGCTCGTCATCTTCTGATGATTTTCTTGCATATAAACAATATTCAACAATTGGATTATTTACTTTGTTTTCCATTTTTGCACCATCCTTTTTAGTTTCTTGGTGTGAATAAAGAAGCGTTCGATATAAATTTTATCGTGTTTCAAAAGATACCAATAAAAGTACTTTTCGCATTTCTGAAGAATATGCAGCGCTTTTTCTATGTCTTCCTCTTTTTTCATCAGGGCAGACGATACCGCTAAAGCCATTCGAAGTCCAGACGCAAAATACGACAGAATATATATGAAAAAATATTTTAATACACTTTATGTAGCATGATATAATCGCTTAACTCATGAAGATTTTTTTGAATTATTTTTAGAATACATTATTCTTCGTCCCGTAGTTTTTATTTACGAAAATAAAAAAACTATTTTCTTCTTTGCTTTTCTAAGTTTAGTTTTTATTTTCAAGGAACAAATATTTAATTTTTATACTTATATAGTGGGACTCTACAATGCGTCATCCCCAGAGGGTAAATTAATAATTTTGAGTGGTCCGATTGCAGGTGCCTTAATATCTTTTTTTACTATTCTCTTATCGAGAAGATGAATACAACTAAAAACATTTCGGAGGATAGGCACTCTAACCCGAAATGTCTTAGAAAGATGAGCTTACTTTACAACTTCACAGTCGCTCATATCGATAACACCAATTGTTTGTTTGCCAATAACTCCATTGACTGTGACTGATTCTCCGTTTTTAAGCGACAATAGCTGTTGTGTATCTTTTACCTTACAGCTTATTTGTGCCATTGAAAATTGCTTTGAAGCAACATTAGTAAAAGAAAGCCCTGTATCAGTTATATTTGAAACAGTAGCTGTAAATTGTACAAATTTACCATTCCATGTCTTTTCAGCAGTAACTTGATTGCCATCAAAGTCATCAGCAATTTGTTGTGCTGTAACCATCTCAGGCGTTTTCGGTTGTTCTTGTGCTTGTCCACTATTTCCCGTGGAGTTTGTACTATTACTTGATTTACCACCACCGCCAATAACAGCAAGCACGATTATAATAATAAGGGCAATTCCTCCCCATTTTAAGAATTTCTTCATATAAATCACCTCCTTTCGAAGCTCTTCCTGATCATAAATGAAACAAAAGATAAAATCAAGTAGTAGTTGAGGCTAAATGCTCGCTTTAAGCTAGTGGATTGAGAACTCAAAGCTATCGATAATGTTCATATGGCTACTACACCAGAAAAACAAGGCAGAAAGATTCAAAAGTTAAGAAAGGCAATAGGATATACGCAAGAAGAACTAGCCGAAAAGTTACGCATAAGCAGGACACATATGGGGCATATTGAACAAGGCAGAAAGTCACCATCTATTAAGTTGATGGATAAACTGGCTCGAGCTTTGAAAGTAAAGGTACCAGAACTTTTTTAAATACAGACCCTCATTAATTATTACTCTCTGCATAATTTTTAATTCTTATTCTCATCGTCTTTTGTATTCAGTTGTTATGTAATGTATTGTAATATAATGAAAAATGATGTAGAATGACCGCATTATATATGGAAGAATTATTAACGCTCAAAGAAACGGCAAAAATATTAAAAGTACATCCGAATACACTCAGAGCTTGGGATAAAAAAGGCATTCTTATTGCGATGAAAATTGGGATTAAAAGAGTAAGAAGATATCATAAAAAGGATATCGAAAAATTTATAAAGAGCACATAGTTATAAACTCTATGAACGATAAAATTAAAAATATAATTCAAGATTGTAATATAAACTTTCTCATAGGATCAGGTCTATCTTTGCCGTATCTCAAAACGCTCGGAAATATTGAGAAATTACTTACGGAGCTTGAAGAAAAACAAAATATGAGCGCTAGCAAAAAAAAACTTATACGAGCATCTCTTTATAAAAAATATTTTGATGACGTAATTTCTAAAAATCCAAAAATACTTGAATCTGATGTTACTGCACAAGAGGTCCTAGAAACCTATCGTAATTTTCTCAACATATTAAATTCTATTCTGCTTAAACGCAAAGTTACCCTTCTCAGCAAAGAAGTAAACCTTTTTACTACAAATATTGATATTTTTTTAGAAAAAGCTTTGGAAGATCTTAATCTTGAATACAACGACGGTTTTAATGGACGATTTAAACCCAAATTTAGCCTCAGTAATTTTAAAAAATCGCATTTCAAGAAAAGTTTACATTATGATAATACAGCAGAGCTTCCAGTATTTAACCTTTCAAAATTACATGGATCATTATCTTGGGAAATTACACCAAATGATATTATCTTTTCTTGTGAGTTAAAACACGTTAAAGAAGTTTCAAGCAAAACAATTTCTCCGGCACATATTATAGATATCCCTGAAGATGCGACAATAGCAAAACTAATAACAGCTGCGACCGGAAAAACTACTGATGCTTCTACTGACGCATTTATGGAAGCCTATGAAAAACTGCTGATTGTTGTTAATCCTACAAAGGAGAAATTCAAGCATACACTCATGAACCAGACATATTATGAACTCTTGCGTTTATACTCAAATGAACTTGAAAAAGATAATACTGTTCTTTTTGTAATGGGATTTTCCTTTGCAGACGAGCATCTTAAAGAGATAACGTTAAGAGCTGCTAATTCTAATCCTACTCTTATGATTTATGTTATTGCTCATAGTTCAAAGGCAAAAATAGGTATAGAAGAAAAATTTGGAAAGAATAATATTAAAAATAATAATATTGAAATTATTGCCCCGGAACAAGAAGTAACAGGTGACGGATCAAAAATTGACAAATTCGAATATGACTTTCCAACAATCAATAAAAATATATTTGGATGTTTACTGGAAGAAGAAAACGTAGAGAATATTGTAACAGAAGAAAAAATCAACAATCCTGAAGCAGAAGAGTAAAATATATGCCTATAAAAAACGATCAATTATCTGAGGATTCTATTTTCAAAATTGGGAAAGTCATCTCAGTTAAAGGTAGAACAGTAGAAGTAAAGGTGGATAAAACAAAGAACACCTCACATCTTGTATATAAAGGCGAACTTCTAAAAAATATTTCCGTTGGCGGCTATATTAAAATCATAAAAGGATTTACCATAATCATAGGTAAGGTTGAAGGTGAGTTTGTAAATGAAGATAAGCAATTTATTAAAAAACAAGGGTATGGTAATGAGAAAGAAAAAGTTAATAGAGTTTTAAGTCTCAGCCTACTGGGCTTTTTTAAAGGAAAGCATTTTGAACGTGGCATTAAGGAGCTTCCATTGCTCGACAATGAATGTTTTCTACTTCATAAAAAAGAATTTGAACAAGTGCACGACTTTATAAGAGATAATGACGATCCTTTAACCATAGGTACATTATCATTTGAGAAAGGTCAAGAGATACGAGTAGGAGTTAATGGACTTATGGCAAGCCATATCGGCATTTTTGGTAACACAGGTAGTGGTAAATCATATACACTCGCAAAAATTTATCGTGAGCTTTTTTTGAAATATAAAGATAAAAGAAAATTCAAAAGAAACGCTAAATTTTTTCTAATTGATTTTAATGGCGAATATGTAAATGGTAACAGACGAGATCATGTCATTATAGACAAAAAATATAAGAATACTTATCAGCTTTCCACACGCACAACTGGAGGAGATAAGTTTCCGATTACAAGAGAGAGCCTTAATGATTCAGATTTTTGGGTGGTATTTTTAGAAGCAACCGAAAAAACACAAATGCCCTTTTTACGTCGTTCAGTAGATAACAGCTATCTTGCTCCCAAAATACGAGAAGAAGCTGAGTTAAAAAATCTAATTGGACAAATGATATATGAAGCTACGACTGAGAGTGATAGAAACGTTGAAAAAACAATAATTTTCAATTTACTAAAAGAACTTATAGACTGCCTAGGTGGCAATGCAACTATTACTACACTCTTGGAAGATTATAATGAACACCTTAAGTTCCATAGCGGAGTTAATAAGTATTATTATCAAGAAAACGGAATAAAAACCTTTAGTGATCAAGCTACTTTTAGAACAGATTTTATTGATAGTAAAATCACTCTACTACAGATTGATATTACTCAAGTTACACCTATAGACGAAGTAAGATTGCAAATTGTAATTCAATACTATAATGACATAATTCGAGGATTTTCTAACAAGGAACATCTTTCGCCTCTTATTAAACGATTAGATAAAAGAATTGATGATCTAAAAAAAGTTATCGAAATTAGGACGATTGAAGAAATTGATGGAAGGAAAAATATTACTATTGTGTCGTTAAAGGATGTTAATATGCATATGAGGAAAATTCTTCCTTTACTCTTGTGCAAGAAATTGTACAACGACAAAAAGATAGAAAATGATGATCGAAAATATTTAAATATCATAATTGATGAAGCCCACAATATTCTCTCAGAGAACTCTGAACGAGAAAGTGAGCAATGGAAGGATTATCGTCTGGAAACCTTTGAAGAAATTATTAAAGAGGGTCGAAAGTTTGGAGTCTTCCTTACTCTTGCAAGCCAGAGACCATCGGATATTTCACCGACGATTATCTCACAATTACATAACTATTTTCTCCATCGACTTATTAACAATGAAGATATTAATGCCGTAAAACAAACAATCTCTTATTTAGATAAAGTCTCATTTGAGTATTTGCCAATTTTACCAACAGGAACTTGTATTTTGGCAGGCCTTTTAGCAAATGTTCCTGTAGTTATTGATATAGGCAAAATTGAGCCACTTAAACACGAACCAAAAAATAAGACGATTATTCTAACAGATAATTGGCGATAAGCTTTAGTTATGTCATAGAAGTATCATCAATAATATAGGTTAAAATAAAATGACAATGATTATTTCTAAATCAGAATATATGATGTTTCTTAAACAACCTGCATGGTTATGGCTTAAGAAGCATGATAAAGCCAAACTCCCTGAAGTAGATCAAGCATTGCAAGCTATGTTTGATAATGGGCATTTGGTTGAAACATATGCCGAAAAATTGTTTCCGAATAGTACACTTCTCGGATTTAATGGTTATCAAGAATATATAACTTTGCCAAAACGAACGACTGATGCAATAGAAAATGGTACAAAAACAATTTTGCAAGGAAGAGTTGGGACGGATAATATAACTTGTATTTTTGATGTATTAGATAGAGTTGAAGGCAATGTGTTTGATTTATACGAAATAAAATCCAGTACCTCAGTTAAGATAGATCATGAGTATGATCTCGCGTTTCAAGTCGTTGTGCTTGAGCTCGCAGGGTTAACAATTAGAAATGTCGGTGTCATCCATGTTAATAATCAATATGTACGAAAAGGACCAATTGATACAAAAGCACTAACAAAGACAACTGATGTCACAGAGGCGGTCAGGCTTCTCATTGATGAAACAAAACTAAATATCCAACAAGCCATTAGAACAATCCAATCAGAGACTCCACCAGGCATGTCACCTCGCTTTGTTCGATTTGGACCAATTGATGAATGGCTTGCCATTTATAAATCTCTCTATACTGATCTTGATCCACATAGCATTTATCACCTTGCAACACTCAAACCACAGCTCGTTGGTGAGCTTGAAGATCTCGGGATTACACACATTAAAGACATCCCAGACCATATCGCCCTCTCAGAAAAACAAAAACGGCAAGTGCACGCGACAAAGACCAATCAGCGTCTTATTGAGAAAACAAAAATCAGTGAATTTATGAAGAATATCCAGTACCCTCTCTATTTCCTGGATTACGAAACACTCAGTAGCGTCATTCCATCCTTTGACGGCATTAGACCCTATCAACAAGTTCCATTTCAATATTCACTTCATATCATTGAAAGCCCTGATGCTCTTATACAACACAAAGAGTATCTGCATACAGAAAACACTCATCCAGGCCTTCCTCTTCTCGAAAGACTCAAAGAAGATATAGGTGAGACTGGAACGGTTCTTGTATGGTACGAAAAATTTGAAAAGAGTCGAAATAAAGAACTTGGTGTAATGTTTCCCGAGTATGCGGACTTTATGCAAAGTCTAAATAACAGAGTAATTGATCTCATGACTCCGTTTGCTGAGGGTTGGTTTGTTGATAAAGATTTTTATGGAAGTGCATCAATCAAGAAAGTATTGCCTGTTCTGGTATCGGAATTATCATATAAGGAACTCAATATCCAGGAAGGAGCATCAGCGCAACGGCTCTGGATGGAGACGGTACTTGATGGAAAAAATGCAGAAACAAAAAATCAGATTATGACTGATCTAATCGAGTATTGTAAGCTTGATACGCTCGCTATGGTACAGCTTTTTAAAGTCCTGCAAGTTGAAATATCGACAAGTAATTTAGCATAGAAAATCCATATGGGAAATGTACCTTCACATGATTCTACAAGTTTTACAGACACAGAATCTATTGGTTTGATTAATAAAGTTTTGGCATCACATAAAAGAGTTATGCCAAGACTTTTTTCTATCGATAAGTGGCCGAATATCGATGGATATGTCGATGTGCAAGACATTCAAAATATTTTTGTAGGCACTCTATTTGTACAGGCAAAAACTCTTCCTATAAACCATAAACTAAAATTTGCTTGTCCTATTTCTTTCTTTACTTACTGTGAGATAAACCCATGCTTATTATTGGGTGTCGATAACAAAAATGAAAAAATCTATTGGCTCTATTTTGATGCTCAAACAATAAAAAAAATTAGTTTGGGTAAGAACAAATATACTAAAACCATAAATTTTAATCCGCAACAATATTTAGATAAAAATACAATAGATTATATTGATGCATGGGAAATACTTACTCGAAATCATATCCGTAAATATCAAAATTTTGATGAATTAAAAAAAGCTTATGATACAATTCTGAAAAATTCTAATCCCGCTCTAGGAAAAGTTCAAAAATCTTTTATAAATGCACATTTTTTCTTAGATCGATTAAATAGTTTAATTGATAATGAATTTAAAATTGTAAAAAATATATATTACCCCAAAACATGGAAGATTGGTTTAGCTTATTACGAGTATATAGATACAAGCGTAATATATACCCTATATCCGATTGGGTATGATACAAATGATGTGCAAATAAAAGAAGTTGATGATAATCTCCATAATCAAATTACAAGAGAAGGGTTAGGCTTTACGGGACATTCAATCGAAAACCCAATTGAAAAAAGACCTACAGAATACGCAAAAGAAATTATTCAACCAAAAGTTTTAAAAATTGTTGAAAAAAAACTACTCAGTCATAAAGGAAGTGATTTTTTAGCACGAGAATTTATTTTTGCTTTTATAGATGAATTCAATATTCAAATGGGATTAGAGAAAAGAGATGAATACAGTATTGTAGAAATTGAAAGAGCTTTTAATATCTATCTTCCTCTTTGGTTAAAAGAAGCTTTTAATTTTCTTGTAGAAAAAGACAGAAATAATTTTAAACAAAGAATAAATTTCGGAAGGATACGATATTTAGATCCCACGTGGATTAATGAAATCATAAATGATGAACGTAATGAGATTAGGGATAAAGTAGATATCAAACTAAAAAACAATCAGAAAATTACTAATGTTTTGGTAGGTAATGATAAGATGCCTTTTGGATTGTTTGTGGAATTTTTGAATTTATTAAAACAAGATAATAAAAAAATAAAAAGACCTTATAAAGCTAGAGATTATTCAAGACTAGGAAAAGGAGGCGGATGGGTTTGGGACATGTTCTCAAAAGTAGATGCTACATATAACTTGAAAAATGTTTTCACTAACTTAGAATCAGTTTACTCAACAATCATTAATAATAATTTCCCTTATTTAAAAAAAGAGTTGTCTCTTTTTGAAGAAGCGGATAAAATTATTGTTTTTTGGAATGTAAAAGATAGATATAATGGAATAGGAACTGGCCCAACTTATTCAATGTATTTTTTACAATCACAAATAAAAAACGAGAAAAAAACACTTGAAATACTAGAGGAGGATCAAATTGAATCATTTAGTAAGAAAGATATATTTGAAGCGGCTAGAAATCCAGAAATTAAATTTAGAAGCAATAATTATAAAATTTTAAGTATAAGGAATAGTGTTTTAGATTTTATCTATGAGGATAGCCCTATGTTAAATTTAGCCTATATGATTTTAGAAAAAAGGTTAAAAGAATACTTTAATACAAAATCAAAGTCAAGTTAAGTTAAGTATATGTATATAAGGTATAATTACCTTTAACTAATTAGCCGTAGAATAAATGGCGTAATTCTTAACGTTGGTAATTTATATTTATAAGCAATTTTGTAATACAGATAAATATATTTCCTCTTCAATTCTTCAGATTTCTGACTAAAAAGAAAATCATCTTCAATATCATCTAAAACATCTCCAACTGCTCGCTCTACTGCCATGCTAAGTAATGCAAACTCCCCTTCATAGTCGGGATCAACGTAATCAGACTCATGCTGTTTTTGTTTCTGAATAAAGAGTTGAGTTATTTCATCTTCTACAGAAAGATATATTTCAACTTTTTCTTTCTCACTGACTTTTTTACTCAACGATGGCTTGTCATTAAGAATGATTGATTTCCATAGCAAGTGATATTTGAAATTAAGAATTTTAGCTAACCGTGATATCTCTGGAACTGCATATTTATTGAAATATTTCTTTTGAAGCGTCTTTGCGGGTAGCCTATCATTAATTTTATACTTGTTATTTATGTATTGTGTAATAAAATAGTGGGCATACGAACGTGTAAAGAGAACGAATCGTATCTTATTAAATGTAGTATATGTTTTCCCTGCCATATCAGAAAAGGCAGTTGGTATAATATAACAAAAGATCGTTGATTTGTTTAGATTTATTTTGTAGAAGAAATTAAATTTTCGGTTGCATCTGATAAAAACTTTTCTACATACGCCAATGACCCTTCAGAGAAGTTTCTACTAAGATTAACCCCAAACATATTACATTTCCACTGCATAAAAGCGACAAATTCTTCATGATTACTTTCAATAAGCGAATTGACTACCTCCTGATAAAAAAGATGTGCAATATTTGTTCCTTTCTCAACATCAAACTCCGCTTTCTCCTCTGCAAGTAACATAGACAAAAATTTCAAACAACTATATTCTTCTTTATCAACCATTGATTTGAGGAAATAATTGAGTGTCAAAATAGTATCAATACTTGTAAAGAGTAAATTAAACGTTTCCGAAAACGATAAAAGCACTTGTCTAACTGTGATTATCCGCTGATGTACCTGAGAGTATCCAGAGAAATCAAGAAGTTCGCCTTCCATTTGCTTGTCATCTCGTAAATTTCTTGTAAGTGTTGCTGTATATTCGCTTTGCAAATATTTAAATTCATTAAGTAGTGCGATTGCTTTGTATCCTAACTCTCCTGTACCAGCATCCACTTTCCACATAAGAGTTGCTGCCCAGCGATACGAGTCATATTCAGATCCATCTTCCATTGTCGGAAACGAAAGAATCCTAGCAAGATCCTGCTTTAAATAAAGATCAGCGCTTTTTTCCGCTGCTATGTAAAGATTTTCACCATGTATCTTCGGTATTTGCTTTCTGAGATGTAGTTTGTTGAGGTACTGAAGATGAATCGCTTCATATGGTGTGATTATTCCTTTTCCAGCTATTTTTGCAATAAGGGATTGTTTCTCGTATATCATATATTATTTCTTTTGAGATTTATTCAATGAATCCCTTAGCAGTACTTCGCTCATCACTTCCGCTTCGGTTTTCCTTATTTTAATATCTTCCACTCTCATTTGCGCCATGAATAAGCGCAAAATAAGTTGGGCAGTTCCTTCGCCAATTTTCCCTTGTAATACATAGGACATAAGTAACTCCTGCCCTTTCTTGAAGGTATCATCGTTATAGAGAAGTGCTGATAGTGCTTTAATTTCTTCTTCAGTCATAGCGCTTGCTTTATCTGTTATTTCTGGATCTTTATGATTGAGCCAATAAATAACAGCTTTCAAATTTCCTTGGTTAATATGATTTACTAATTGGGCATTTGCAATATCAGTAATATCTTTCTTCGCTTCCTGCATATTTTCATATGCTAACTTTTTGAAGTCGTTATCTTCCTCTGCCCACCGATAAAATGTCTTGCGATCGACACCTACAGCATGACAAGCTGAACGAATAGTAAAATTCTTCGTGAGTCTTTCCAATAATTGTTGTTTTAGTTTGTTTTTTGCTTCCTCAGTCATACTGCAAGTTTGGTAATGGGTAAATCAGGGAAAACATCTTGCATACGAGTGATAATCAGTCGACAGTATTCAGGAGACACTTCTGTCATGACGCATATGCGTCTGGTTTGTTGAGAGGCAATCATGGTAGAACCACTTCCGCCAAAACCATCCCATACGATGTCTCCCATGCGGCTACTGTTCAGGATAAGATGGCGAAGCAAGGGGATTGGTTTCATTGTCGGATGCAATTTGCTTCGATGGGGTTTGGGAAAACATAAAACAGATTTATCTTTGCTCTTGTAAAATGTATGTTTGCCAAACCAGCCATACACAATCAACTCATGCTGCGGATTATAGTCAAGTCGTCCAATGACACTTTGATTTTTTGCCCAAATAAGCAGTTGCGAGTATTTCCCGCCTTCAATCTCAATCGCTTGTTTTACCGCAAAAGCCATTTTATCCGTGTTAAACACGTAGACACTATTGGGAATAGCAAGATGTGGACTAACAGCATGCATCCATACTCGCGAAAACTGTATGTACTCCTTCTCAGATTGCGCTTGGTCATTAACAATATCAGTTTTGTGTGACAACTTAGAAAAGACTTGCTTGCCATCCACGTAGTTGCATGCATATGGAGGATCAGCGAGAATAAGGTTGATCTTGCGTTCCTGCAACAGCTTTTCCAGAAGAATTCCATCTCCAGCTTTACCACATCCAAGTACATGTGGTCCTATCTGAATAACATCTCCCTCTTTAATTGATTCGAATTGGCTTGACGCCGGTAAATTGTTCATAGCGTAGTAAAATAAGATCCACAAAAATTGGATCTTGCTCGACAAGAAGTGCTTGGCGTTTTAGTTGCTCTGCTGCTATCAATTGGCTACCGCTCCCACCAAACAAATCCAAAACATAATCACCGGGTTTGGTGCATCTTCTGATGGCTTTTTCATACAGAGTTGGAGGCTTCATTGTCGGGTGGTGGTACTCATTCGCTGGTAAGCGATCGACAAGCCAAATGTTAAGTTGATCGAAAATGTCGTCGGCAGAACGATTGCCAGTTCCAATCTCTTTGTTTTGTATTTCGTTCAAATTGCGAAGCGTGGCATTGAGAGAGGGTTTGCCTCGCACTCCATACGTGCAAAATTCAGTCATTTTGTTAAAGGCAATCCTTGCAGTAACATTTTGGTTATTTTTGATCCAAATGCAGAGCCGTTTATTCTCGATTTTTAATTCTTTATACAATTCTTGCAGTAACCAAACATAATTTTCGTCGCACCAATAAAAAACATGGACATCTGGTTGTGAAACAGCAAGCGCGTTCTCGATAGTTTGTTTTAAGAACTCTCGGTATGTGTCCTCGGGTCTATTGTCTTTCTCTTTCCCTCCATAATTGCTCTTATTGCCGATACCCTTTGAGTAATCCAATTTTATGTTATACGGCGGATCACTATTAATATAGTACACCTTTTTATCTCCAACCAATTTTTTAACAACTTCAATATCTGTACTGTCTCCGCAGATTACGGTATGATTGCCACATTTATAGATCTGTCCGGGTTTCGCAATAGGATTTTTTTCAATTTCTTCTAGAGCTTTCGTTACATCGAAGGAATCACTCTCAACAGCCAACTCGTTGTCCCAAAATTTCTCCAAATCGATATCATTAAATCCCACGGTAAGCAAATCTTCAATTTCATATCCCTTCAGTGCATTCCAGTCCCATTCTCCAACATGGACATTGCTTCTCAAATTATATTCGCTCAGTTCTTCTTTTGTTAATGGTCTGTTGGGTACTCGTACATCAATTTCTTCTTCACCTCTGCCAAGACGCATCAAAATGGCTACTCGTTGGTGTCCTGCAATAATAGTATTGTCAGTATCGATAACAGGGATTTCGACCAAGTTGAATTTATTGAAACTTTCTGTGAGGAGTTCAGCTCGGTTATCCAACAGAACACGAGGATTCTTCTGATATCCAATCAGGTCTTTTACTTTTCTTCTGTCTGTGTGCCAAATTAATTTTTCCATAATTTCCAACAAAAAACGGACGCCAAGATGCCATACCGTTAAATCCTCATAACATGTATGACTTCCTAACGTCCGTTTTCCATGGGACGGCAGAAGACCAGATACTATCACTTATTCATACTATTGTATTAGCTGAGTAGTTAATAACACCTTATGCAATCAATTTAATACATTGCACAATATTTGTCAAGAGGGTTTAGATTGATATATCAATCTAAAACGTAATGAAACCGAAGAAAAGAGAAGAAAACGTAAGGAAGTATAATGAGTCCGTATGGTACCTTATGACAAAAACCACAAATCTTTAAAAATGTGTGGCATCTGTGGCATTTGCTGATAGATCAAAAAGTGATATACTCTGCTCATGAAAAATGATACAGGTCAATTTGATCACAAAAAGCAAGAAATACGTGTTGGAGATTTGGTTGTTTTAACAATCCCACGAAAAGAAAAAAGAAAAGATGCCGTAATTTTTGAAGTTTTAGAAGACGATGACGGTTATGTAATAGTGTATTCTGAAAAATACTCAAATGATACATTATCTGTGGGTAGCTCTTATTATGTACAACCTTTGAATCATCAAGTATATGAAATTGTCGGTAACACGAGTCACGGGATAAACGAAGAACTTTTTTCTTAAACGAACTACGATGCCAAGAGATAACGATTTTGCAACCAACACAAAAATAAAGTTAGCTGAACGAGCAGGTTATAAATGTTGCTATCTGGGTTGTGGACAAGCAACAATTGGTCCTAGCCGAGAAAAAAACGATACTGACAGTAGCAACACTGGTGTTGCTGCACATATTTACTCTGCCTCTTTTGGTAAAGGTGCAAAAAGAATTCCTCTACCAGAAATGAAGCCTGAAGCAATTAAAAGCCAAGAGAATGGTATATGGATGTGCGGAACGCATGGGCATTATATCGATACAGATGAAATTACTTTTACAGTGGAACAAATAAAGAAATGGAAAAAAATTGGTGAAGAAGTAGCGAGAATAATGCAAGAATTTAGATGCAATTATCTTGATGCAATTAAAAAAATTGAGCACAGCAATCCAACCATTACAGAAATGATTTTATTTGCGCAAAAACATGACCCTAGCACAGATCGTTATTATACTTGGGACTTAGCACTTTATAGAAAAATCCTTCAACTGATTCCTGAAAACGCTAGAGTAAGATCAAGGAATGGCGGATTTATTCATCTTCATCCAGCTTCTCTTAGAAATTCTATTAATGACTATTTGTCCGACACATATAATTTTCCTGTTGATTATTCATTTTTTGATAAGAACATACAGACGTATAAAGAAGAAATGGATATTGCACTTGACGAATTATCAAATTTTTTAAGTTTAAATACATTTCCTGAATTTGATTCCTATCGTATGTCCCGAGAATGGAAAGAGACAAAAGAGGGTCTTACTCATTATATAAAAGCACAAAATAGGATTAATAAATTATCATTTAATTTTATCCAAAAGTTTGATAATTTTCATAGATACTGCCGCGATAAGTTTTTAGAATAAAGCCTGTGAGTTATAACGATAGAAGGGGCCTTGACCGACACGCTCAGCAAAACAGGACTATAACCCTAAAGCTGCCATCCGTTACCCTCAAGGCAAGCTTTTAAATAAAAATTAGATCTAAAATATAACATCAGTCTTTTACAAAACACCTAGATTCGTGCTGTTATAGAGATGGTTTGGTTCCAGACAATGCTCTTTCGTTAACGCGACAAAGGTGTTTCCCATAGTTGGGGTACTACAAGAGAAAGTTACGATATTGCTTCTTGCATCTGATTGAATAACTTGCCACAATGTATTTAGGCAGAGAATTTCTGCTTATGAAATTTAAAAAGCACTTCAAAGCATTCTTCAGGAAATCTTCCGTTAAAAGTTCTAACCATCATCACAAAAAAAGAGCTGCAGTTTTCTGGCAAAAAGTCGTCAGAATCTTAACCAAAAAACTTATTGTCATCTTTTTCTTGATTCTTTTTCTTCTGTATTTTGGCGTTGCTTTTGCACAAGCACCTGTTCACGAATTAGTGGGAAGATTCACCAAACCCAAGCCAATCACACAGTCTTCTACTATTTTGTCTGCAAGTATTCAACAAGCAATTGAAGATGAGGCAAAGAACGAGATAATAGAAGAAAAGGCACGTCAATTTTTGGCTACAGATCCATCAATAACATCATATGATCTTTCGACAAGCTCCCCTCAGCAAAGTTTACAACAGGCAGAATCTTCGTTTCTTCAAACAATCAGCGAGACAGTTGAAGAGCTAACGACGACTGACCCCGCAGTAAAAGCTAAGATAAAAATACGGAGAATAGACAGAAAGATTGCCAAATTACAAAACCTCCTGGAAAATGATAGATCGAACAAAGCAATTAAGCAGGCGGTAACCCTTATTAAAGAAATTGGTCTGCAAACAGCGGCTGTGGCGAAAGATCCAAAGATACAAACAGATCGTGAAGTTCTGGCACTGCAAATTGCGCAACATAACAGACTTCAGCTTATTTTGCAAAAAATTGAAGAAGAGCTGCCTTTGGGAGATGCTCTTATCATTGAAGATGCTAGACAAAAATATCTGGTGCCAACTGCTGTTGCTGGAATTAACGCCGCACCAAATTTGGAAGCACTTCATAATATCGCTGTAAAAGAAGTGGCAAAAGTAGTAGGCAAGGATTTTGCAGAGCTTAAAGCTATTGAAATTATCTCGGATGTTGAAAATGACGTAAAGCCCGAAGCGAAAAAGAAATTACTCGGGTTAGAAAAAGAGCTGGCTCGCGAGTTTGAGAAAAAGATGCTCAAGCTCCCAAGAGACGCGCGTAATCGCAAACTCCAAAATTATGCTCATTACTCGGTTGGAGATCCGCTTCGTCAAATAAAATCACTGAATCAGATACAAGATTCGCTTTCAGATAGAGAAATTATTCTCGGGGTTGAAAGCCTGAAAGAGATCGAGATGAAAAAACTGATACATCGCGTTTTTACTTTGAAAGATCAGAAGTCTCTTGATGACTTTACGGATCGTATCCTGCAGAATCCGGAAGATTTGAGAGTACTTGCGGAAATGGAGTTGGCAATCAATGCAGGGCGTGATGAAGTGGAAAAATCCAAATTTGCTCAGATGAAAAAGAGTACTCTGCCGCGGTACGCCCAGTTTTTCAAGGGACAAAAACTCTCTGACTTAGAAGTATCTTTTACCCCAGAGGCACACAGACCAACAGATATTCTTGATGTTTTGTTGATCTCCAATTTGGAGACAATCGCTATAGCCAGCCCTGATGTATCATCAGAGGTTAAGCAGTTGTTTCGTGATTTGAAAAAGAGAAATCATGAACGGTTCATTGCAGAAATAACGAGTAAAGATTTTCTTACAAAGTCTACGCTTTCCTATAATCCTGCATCGACCAATGCTGATGTACGGATTCTTTTGGGGAATCCACAAGGCATTGCACTTTTACAAAAATTACAACAAGAGGCAAATCAAAATGATAAAGCAAAGATAGATGTCGCTTTGAGAGCTCAATCGGGAATACTGCAAGAGCGTCTTTTGACACAAGTCAATGATCCTGAAATATTTGAGGATTACAATCAGTTCATAAGTAGAAATCCTGAAGTAAAACAGATAGTACAAAAGTATGCATCACCAACATTCTTTACCAATCTTTCTAAAAAATCACAAGCTATCAGCAAAATTGCAAAGCAAGATGAACAGCATTTGTATGAAGTAATCCAGCAAGTTACCCAAGCAATTTTTATTACCAAAAAGACAACGGATTTGGAGAAAAAATTGCCGACAGCTATTCAGCAGCAGATAACTCAGCTTAAGAAGGATTTGCCTGAGAAAAGCATCCCTCAATTGACTGTTCCAAATGGTGTGAAGCTTTCCAAAATCGCCAAACTTCCCTCCAGTGTCGAATATGCGATTGTCCAGGCTGCAAAGACAAGAATACGAGAGAAGGCAGAAAGTCCTGATGTCAAACTTGATTTGCAGGTTACTGCTGCTGATCTAGATGTATCTGATCCATGGCTTTTACCTGACAATCCCTTCTATTTTATAAAAAGCGTAATCAGAAAAGCACAACTTGTATTTACTTTTGATCCGTTGAGTCGTGCGGAACTGCTTGTCAGGCAAAATAACGAGAGGACACTTGAGGCAGCCAAACTGATAGAAAAAGACAGCTCAAGAAAATCTCTTACTATAGCGTTAGCTGTTCTCGCCGATGTGCAAAAGGATTTCAATATATTAAAAGAAAACTCGGGCAAACTCGATACAGTGAGGCAAACCCAACCCGAGAGAGTAGACAAATTAGTTGATACTATTATCAAAAATGGTTTGGCACGTCAGACTGTTTTTTCAGCAATCTCAGCTAAAGTCTATGGAGAAGATTATGTTCGTATCGAAAAAATCCGGCAGAGTATTTTGAAAGACGGTATTGATTCCTTATTGCAGTTAAGTGGAGGGAATGTGGAAACGCTTGTTGCCCGTCTTGAAAGTGCAGTCAATACAGGTTCGGGAAGTAAATTTAAAGAACTCAAGGCAATTGAACTCCTTACTGAAATCAGAAGGTTCCAACCGGAAAAAATTGATCTGATTCTTGAGAAATCAGAAGTGCGCTTGGTGAAGAAGCTTGAGGCAAAACTATTAGCGATGAACAGAACTGAACGAGAGGCAGAATTGATCGCTTATGCACAAGGTTTACCGGGCAATCCTGTCAGACAGTTTGAAGCGTACGAGCATGTGAAAGATAGTTTTGAAAATCCGCAACTCGTGGTTCTTGCTGATCGTTTACAAGATGAAGTTGTTGAGAATCTTAAAGAAAGATTATCAGAAATAACAACTGAAACAACAATGCTGGAATTCGCGAAAGAAGTGGTAGGCAGCGAACCAGAAGCCTTAAAAATTATTACCGCAATAGAACTTCGTGTTGACACTC
Organism: Patescibacteria group bacterium; assembly: GCA_038063415.1. GTDB lineage: Bacteria > Patescibacteriota > Microgenomatia > Levybacterales > UBA12049 > JBBTVD01. Next base: position 582 of record JBBTVD010000006.1, on the reverse strand, counting down.
CTTCGGCAGCCGGTGAAATTACGCCAATTGAGGAAAAAGTTGAAGAAATTAAAGATCTGATTGAAGAGCATATTATAGATGAATACGCTAATAATCCAACAGGTCTTGCGGAAAGTGACCTTTTTGGAGATTCGGGTCATGAGGATAACGTCAGCGTTATTGATGTAATTGTTGTTGATGAACTAGAAGAAGTTCTGGAGCGAACGCCTGAAGTTTCTCCAGATGTCGTGGAAGTCGTTACGGAACTAAAAGAAGAAGTGACAAATGAATTTATTGATACAGTCTCCAATACAGACCTTTCAATATCACTTGACACTGAAGTTGCTGTATCGCCAACCCCGACTGCTTCTGTTGATACACAAGTAAATACAGATACCCAAATCTCGACAGAGACAGAGCAAATAAATTCAGCAACTGAAACGCTTCACATTCTTGAACCTATACCACAAATTATAGAGACGTTGGTCGAGCTTAAAGAAGAAGCATCTCCTTCAGAGGATGTGAAGATAGATGCTGCGATAGAGGTTCAAGTTGAACTCATTAAAGAATATATAGAAATAGAGGTTGCTGATCCAACACTTG
>JBBTVD010000005.1:0-12376 GCA_038063415.1 Patescibacteria group bacterium | reverse complement strand
AAAACAATCACCACTAGCATATCTTCGTGAAAAGGCAGGAATTAAAACAACAAAACAAGATATTACAGCTGTAATAAAAAAAAAGCAAGAAATTCTATGGAGAGATATAGAAGGAGAAGCTTTAGGAGAATTTTTACAAGATGTTGCTCTAGAGATTGGTAGACCACTATATTTGTGGAGAGATCATCATTTTCTAATACCAATTGCTTCTTTAAATAATTACAGACTCAGCGGGTTAAGAGATTATATCGCCGACAATAAAGACAAACAACAAACTGCTATAGAATATCTCTACAAAAGAATAGGATGGGAACTAGAACCCATAACGTTTGCTTATATAGAAATGTGCATTGAGAATAATACCAAAATATTGTGGAAAAGAGTTCCTCCCGAAGTAAAACGGGAAGTATTGAATAAAGCAGCAGAAGAACGTGATCTTCCAGCTAGTTTTTTGACCTATACTGACTTGAAAAATCCATTTATCTTTCTAAGTGGTAGAACGCTTAAAGGGCTATTTGAGTATTCCCGTGGACAAGAGAGAGATGAAAACGAAACTCCATTAATGTGGATAAAAAAACATACACAAATACCGATACCAGAAGTTAACGCTCGAAACCAATATAGGATTCGTGAAATACAACGATTATTCCTAAAATTTTTCCCCGAACCTAAAGATGAAAACTTTTTACAAGAAGTAGCTAATGATCATATTACTCTTGATTCTCCTTTTACTCTTATTTGGTCTAAGGCTATTACTCGCATATATCAACGCTTCTTCCATAAAAAAGACATTGAACCAGATTCTTTACAAAATGAAGCAATGTTTGCAATAGGAGAAACAATCAGAAGTAACCCATCAGCAACCCTACGAGAAGTTATATTTTCCACCAATGCTTATCTGGAAAAATATATTACTACACAAATGAAAGATTACTATCGCAAAAAATCTCTTGCAGAAACAATTGGAGATACAGATCTAAAGCTTCAAGATACACTCAAAACCCCATCTCTTATTAAACCAACAGATACAATCATTTTTAGTGAAAGAATGAAAATAGCCTTTGGACATCTTTCTCCTTTCCAAAGAGCATTGATCATGGGAATTACTCTTTCCGAATTTACTTTCGAAGAAATGGTTGATGAAATAAAAAGTAAATTTGGTATGGAGACTGATCCAGACATACTTCAAGAACATTATGAAGAGGCTCTACAAATTATGAGTAGGCATGTCGATAGACCAACTTAATCTTCATATAATCCTTTGTGCAAGAATCTCGAGAAGGCAAACGTTACTCACATTTGTCCTACTTTAGATTGCTTTATGCGACTATTATGGCAGAGTAAGATGCTCTAATCAATCTATTTCTAGGAACTCTTTCTGCTTAGCCGTAAAAAGCTTTAATTTATCCTTAAGTTCTGCAAGCTTATTGAGTGCTTCAAGTGGCGTTAATTGATGGATATCAATTGCTTCCAGTTCCTTATGGATAAGATGAAAAGCTAAATTATCATCTCCGCGTAAACGCACTTCGTCATTCTGGGGAGCATTTGCGACTCCAGAATCCGTTTTTCGTTTATCGGATTGATCCTGGACGAGCCAGGATGACGACACATTTCTATTACTCTCCAGCTCTTCCAGAAGTTCTTTTGCCCGTGTAATAACTTCTTCAGGAAGCCCGGCAAGTTTGGCTACTGCTACGCCAAAACTATGTGAAGCTCCACCTGGCAGCATTGTATGAAGGAAAACTGGTTCTCCCTTTTCCTGTGTAACCTCAGCATGAAAGTTGCGAATATGCTTGGGATACCGCTCTTCAAGTACTTGCAACTCATGATAGTGGGTCGCAAAAAGCGTCTTAGGAGCGATCTTGTATTGGCTAACCAGATACTCTGCAACCGCCCAGGCAATACTAATGCCATCGTAGGTACTTGTCCCCCGACCAATTTCATCCATAATAATCAGACTTTTCTCGGTTGCATGATGGAGGATGTTTGCCGTCTCTACCATCTCAACCATAAAGGTAGACAGTCCTGAAGTGATCACATCTGAGGCGCCACTCCTGACAAAGATCTTATCAACAATACTGAGCTGCGCCTTGCTTGCCGGGACAAAACAACCGATCTGTGACATCAGGACAATAAGCGCCACTTGTCTGATAAAAACAGATTTCCCGGCCATATTGGGGCCAGTAATCAGAAGCAACTGCTGATTGGTATTGTCCAGTGTTACATCATTGGGGACAAAGGGAGTATCTTCAAGTAATCTTTCAACTACGGGATGTCTCCCTTTCGCGATCTGTATTTCTCCAGTGGTGAGTAGTTGCGGTCGAATATAATTTCGCTGTTTTGAAATCTGTGCAAAGGTAAGCAGACAATCAAGCGTCGCAATACTCTGAGCAGCTTCCTGCATCAGGCTTACCTGTGACAGGATGTTTTCGAGTGCTTCTTGAAAGAGTTGATACTCAAGCTCGTTAATTCGTTCTTCTGAACTGAGAATAATTTCTTCTTGTTCTTTGAGCTCTGGTGTAATGAACCGTTCACCATTGACGAGGGTTTGTTTACGAATATAATGTCCGGGTACGAGTGCGGCATTTGCTTTACTTACCTCGATATAAAACCCAAAGACTTGATTAAAGCGTACTTTAAGTGATGCAATACCTGTCTTTTCCCGTTCTTGTTGTTCCAATGCAAGAACGAGATCTCGACTCCCTCCAACGATCTTTCGCAGTTGATCAAGTTCTTTATTGATACCCGTCTGAATGATCTTCCCCTCTCTTAGAGTGATAGGTGGTTCTGGCAGAATGTGCTTTTCAATGTAAGAAATTATTCGTTCCAACGTATCATTCTTTTTTTTGTCTATGGATCCCGCATCAAGTGCGGGATGACAGGTATGGATTCCTTCTCCTAACTCTTTCAATAATGTCGTCTCTCCTTCACCAAGTAATCCCTTAACCTCAACTATCACCTGGAGGGAATTTTTGAGATTAATCACATCCCGTCCGTTGCCAAGACCAACGGATAATCGTGAAATGAGCCGCTCAATATCGCTCACTTCAGTAAGCTTTTCGCGAAGCACTGCTCTCTGGGCTTCTTCCTGAGCAAAGTATGCAACGGTTTCGTGCCTGTCGTGAATCGCTACCCGATCGATCAGGGGCTTTTTGAGCCATTCTTTAAGCAACCTTCCTCCCATAGGAGTAACCGTTTCATCAAGAACTGAAAGAAGCGTCCCGCGGCTTTCATGCGCACGGATTGTCGAGAAAAGTTCAAGGTTTAGTACTGTCGACCGATCAAGAAGCAGGGTTGCATCCGCAGATGTAGTCAAAATCTTTTTGATATGTCTGACAGATTGTTTTTGGGTCTCTTGCAGATAACCAAGAAGTGCTGCTGCCGTCTCAAGAGCTAATGGTTGATCAGTGATGCCAAAGCCTGCAAGAGTACCAACACCAAAGTGATCCTGCAGCACTTTTTTGGATTCATCAGCATAGACATCCCACAAAGCATAAGGGAAAATATTCAAGTCCTTTTCCCGACGAAGCATCGATAGGATTTCCGAGTTGTTGTAGTGTTTTTCGGCAAGAATGCATTCTGCTGGATGGATTTTTGCTAGTTCGTCCTGAATCGTTTGGGAGATGTCCTTTGTCTGGACATAATTGAGGGCAAAATATCCAGTTGAGATATCAGCGATAGCAAAAGCAACAGCGTTTTCGCTCACCGAAAGACTAATAATATAGTTATTTCGCTTCTTATCAAGGGCTTTTTCATCCATTATGGTCCCAGGGGTTACGATTCTCACAACATCTCGTTTGACGAGACCTTTTTTGTTTGGTGGAGAGAGCTGTTCACAGATGGCTACTTTATAGCCTGCTTTGACCAGTTTGGTAAGATAGGCATCAACGGCATGATACGGCACTCCAGCCATGGGAATACGGCCATTCTTTCCATTGGATTTGCCAGTGAGGGTAATATTGAGCACTCGGGCACCCGTATGCGCATCTTCCATAAAGAGTTCGTAGAAATCTCCCATACGGTAGAAGAGCAAACAATCGGGATACTGCTTCTTGATCTCTGTATACTGCTTCATCATGGGGGTAGAAAAGTCAGGCTGCATAGGATGGTACTACTATACAGAGGTCCGAAGATTTTTGCAAAGGACTAATAGATCACTGCTATGTGCTTTGGTTTTCCTTCTTTGATTTTGTTTATACATAGTGGGACTAACCAATTAAGATTAGTATTGATGTTCTCTGGCAATAAATCCTTTGGGTACCATCTGACAACCTCATCAGTAACAGTCGCTGCATCTTTTAATTCCCCTTTATATTGAACGGTAAAGACGAAGACTTCCCCACCCATAAATGACATTTCTCCGACAGTCATCCATGCATCCTGGGCAACGAGTAAATTTGATTCCTCGGCTAGTTCACGACTCATTGCTTGTAAGGGAGTTTCATCTTTCTCAATTTTACCCCCCAAGCCATTAACTCGCCCCTTTTGCCAATCGGGACGATTCTTGTGGATCAACAGCACTTGCTGAAGTGAGGCATCAAAGACAAAGCCTAAGACATACTGTATTTTACTTTTTTTCATGACGATAGACCTTCCAATATATGAAATTATTGGTTCGGTTGATAGAGAATGATTTCATGAACCCGAGCAATGCCTCTTAGGATGGTAGGAGAACAAATTGGTAAAGTTGTTCTATCACGAGGTAAATGTACCCCATAATAAATATCAGCTCCAAATACTAGACCATTACCTTCTGAATCGACAACTAACCTATGATCTGGATGTCCTGCATCTCGGAAAGCCTGAGGAGTTATATCATATTCACCTGGAAGGACCACTCGACGAGCTGCTCTTACTGCAGGTGAATGAATGATCCGATGAGGCTCAAGGGTCAATCCAATATCCGAACTTGAAACAAAAGGTTCTCTTCCTTTTGGAAAACTAAATCGTTCTATCATGCCCAGATTTTATCATATTTCATGAAAATATGTTATGGAGATGTTCCTTTACTAAGAAAACTTTTTAAGGAGGTTTATTACTTTTTTTTTCATTTCCTCCGTCACTTCATTTACCACCACTCCTTGCTCATATTGCCCATACAAGACAACTGTCTGTAAGGGAGCCAGCAGAATCGCTGGAAGAGCCAGCAGATCTTCCTCCCCGGTAACAATAACTGTTTGAGTGACTTGAGAAGCCATATATTTTTCGAGCGCAGCTTTGTATGCCTGAACGGCTTCTGCGGTAATAGTTCCAGCAGGATTTTGCGCAGTCAGTCCTTCATGATGATCAGCTTTCTCAAGCGCATGTCTTCGGGTTTTGAGATCAATTACTTGGATGGCAGGAGTGGTTCCCTCTTCTCTGAGAGAATCGGAAACAATATCCCCAACGGAGACAAAAAGTGAATCTGGATATGCTTTGACTACAGCCTGCATATCAGAAAAAACTCTTCCAATTGGATGCGCAAGTGTTTCACGTAGTTCATCAGGTAACGTGAGTATTTTTTGAACGGTAAAAATGTCGAAATAATTCTGACCTTCCCGATCAATTTCACCTGCACGAATTCTCTCGGAAGTAATCTTCTTTTTATCTGTTCCAAAGACAAAAGGAACTATTTCAACAACGAGCGGCAAGAGGTTGCGTGTTTCCCGCTCCTTATTAATTATTTCCGCATTTGGATACGTATCTTCAGTTACAAATATGGCATCAACCGTCTGATCTGTCAGACTGTTCCCAAACATATCAGTCAAAGCAATAATTTGTATATCTTTATCGGGATAGGTTGCTTTCAGATAACTTCGTAAGTACTGTTCACGCTTATGATATGACTCAATTGCTTGAGCAAGTTCTTTATGCTGCGTTAATTTCTCCGTAGCAAGCCCAATCGTTATCTGCTCAGTATGGGCAAAGGTCTGTGCTAATAAGGCACGATGACCTGCATGGAGATGATCGAAGGTACCACCCACAATTGCATGGGTATATTTTTTCTGTTTTGTATTTTCCATTTAGTCATTATACAATAATAACTATGGCAAAACGATCACGAACTAAGCATCATCTACATATTCTTTCGATTGCAAGTGGTGGTATTTTGGTTGCTGGTATTCTTTTTTCTCTTATTCTTGCCTTCCTGCAACACCCCGCTGTAATGCACATCGATAGTAGCCTCTCGCGCGCAATCTACGAATTACGCTCACCAATACTTACCACTATGATGCTTGGGATTACTTCTCTAGGCGATATTTTTTTGGTGGTTGGAGCTATCTTTGTCCTTGGAATGTTACTTCTTAAGCGGCGACGAACGGATTCCCTTCTCTTTTTTGCAATCATGCTTATCGGTTATGGAAGTAACCTTTTGCTGAAAGATATTGTTGAGCGTCCCCGACCAGATATTGCTCCCCTGCTCACGCTTTCCAGTTATAGCTTCCCTTCAGGACACGCAATGAATGCCTTTATCTTTTACTCATTCCTCGCTTATTTTGTCTATCATTTTACTCGACAGAAAAAGCTTGGTAGTGTTATCGCACTTGGTTGTCTGCTTCTGATCTTTCTTATTGGATTCAGTCGGGTGTATCTAGGTGTGCATTATCCAAGTGATATTCTTGCCGGCTTTTTGGCTGGGGCAATTATCTTTTTGGTAGCATTTGTGAGTGTACGGATCGTTCGAAAAAAAACTAAGAATTGATATAGGTAGACCTCGTCATCCTGGTAAGCAAAGCGCATCCAGGATCCTTGTTTTATATTATAGATTCTGGACGGAGCCAGAATGACAGTAATTGTAGATAACTAATTAAGGAGGAACTTTTCCATAACCGTTGAGACGCCATCTTGTGTGACGGATGGAGCAATGTAGTCAGCTCTTTTCTTGAGCGCTTCAACAGCATTCCCCATAGCAACTTTGAGCCCTGCACCCTTAAAAAGAGGAATGTCATTGTAACCATCTCCAATTCCAATAATTTCTGATTGATTGATTTCCAGAAGCTTACCAACATTTTCGATTCCATGTTGTTTGGTTGCAAGAATGTGAGTAATATGCACCTGGATAATATCACTATCGGGAGCCGAAGATTTAACTACGCTAATATCCTCATATGCTGGAAGCGATGCAATAAATTCCTCTGCTTGATTACTCGTCTTAAAGCCATCAACGATCAAAACAAACGGTTTATACGGGACATATTCACCCGTCAAAGGCTCAGAAATATAATCATGCCCATTGTCCTGAATCCAAAAAGGAAGCCCTTGTTCACGGATGATTTCCATAAGCTTGAGCAGGTGTTCCTCAGGGATTGTATGCTCAACCAAGTACTGTGCCGTTTTGGGATCAGCAATTTGTCCACCATTACTGAGGATAAGTGGCGCATCAAGCTCAAGGTATTCGACAATTTTTGCTACTTTTTTATATTGTCTGGCTGTTGCAAGCCCTACCGCAATCTTTTGTTTTTTTACTCTTTTGATGACTTGTTTGAGACGAAGACTTGGCAGAACTGTTTTTTCCACAGGGAGAATCGTACCATCTACATCAAAAATAACTGCTTTATACTGCATAAAAAAATTCTTTCTACACCGAGGAAAATGAAGACCTCGGGCAGGAGATGAATTTAGTATAGCAGCTTTGATTCAGAATGCAAAATTACGAGATATCTACCAAAAGTACCTCAAGTAGTTCAGGAAAGGTTCCCTTGGGCATATCTTCTATACAAAAGTGACCCAGGTGAAACTTTCTAAACTGAGCAGCCTTCACTTTCTCTTTCAAAATCATAATCGTTTTTTGAACCCCGATAATTGTATCATTGTCTGAATAAAAAACAATAAAATTCTTCGTACGGTTTGCGATCTTGGAGTCGATTTCAAAGTCAAAAAAATCGGTCGTACTTTTTCTCTCAGGATCAAGCCATGGAGCGACAAGGACAACCTTGCCTACGGTTACTTCTGGATGCTCACTAAGCCAACGAATGAGGAAACCTCCCCCACAACTATGTCCAACGAGTATTGTTTCTGGAGTCATATCGTACCGTTCGAATTCTTTCTTCCATGTAGGATAATCTGGTTCGTAAGCGTGAGGGATTTCTGGAGCTTGTGCAATTATTTCATGAAGGAGAAGTTGTTTCTGTAGCCAGGGTATCCACGCATAATTACTCGACGATGGCCCTGTAGAATCATAATATTCTTCTTTATCTGGCCGTCCGTGGATGATAATTGCATTTTTCATATCATCCAATTATAGCAGTAATTTTATCCAAATTTTTATCAACAATGCTATAATCCGAAAATGGTCGAAAAATTAAGATGGAGAAAAAATCTTTTGAGCGAAAAAGATTAACAATATGTTAGTATAAATTATGACCGAAAAGGATATTATTAGTTTAATTGAGCAAGATAAATGGATGATGGATGTTCTAAAGACTGTTCAATCATTACATCTTCCTGATTGGTTGATCGGTGCAGGATTTGTACGAAGTAAAGTTTGGGATCACCTCCATGAGTATAAGGATAGGACATCTCTTCCAGATATTGATGTCATTTATTTTGATAAAGATGATTTTACTCAAGAAGAAATGAAGCAGGATACGACAAATGCAGAGATAGAGTACGAGAAACGTCTAAAGGAACTTATGCCTGATATTAATTGGTCTGTAACTAACCAAGCAAGAATGCATGCTTTCCATAATGACGAGCCATATAAGGACTCAGAAGAAGCATTATCTCGATGGGTAGAAACGGCAACATGTATAGGAGTATGTCTTAATGAACAGAACGAAGTTACTTTGAAAGCTCCTCACGGAATTGATGATCTTGTCCAGCTTGTACTCAGGCCCACCCCTGGAGTGTATACAGATACAAAAAGGTTTTACGAAAGAATGAATAAGAAAGATTGGTTAAGAAAATGGCCTAAGTTAAAAATAGTAACTTAGTAGAATTTAGTTTTAAGAATCTGCTCCTTAAGTGATACGAAGAACGCGCTGTTGCTAAAAGTTTTCTCCTCAACTCCTAAATTGGTCATTTGCTCCTTGGCTGTATTCAAGAATTCTTGAGATTTTTTCTTATTACCAATTTTATATTGAAGTATGCCTACCACGCAATATCTACGAATAATTTACCTTCTACTGGACTATTACTTACGGGCTGTGAAATGACTTCCGAGGCAAACTGACTAAAAATTAGCAAGCACCCACAAGCTAATCAGTCATAGCAGCATGGTCAATACTGAACACTATAGGATGAGTGACCCCTACGAGAGTCGAACTCGTCTTCCCGGGATGAAAGCCCGATTTCCTAACCGATAGAAGAAGGGGCCAGTATTACTGGCTGTTTTTTGCCCCAATTTCGGGATGAAAATCGTTTGTCCAAAAGTCCACAAATTACTCTTCAAAAGCCTTAGACAGTAGCGGATAATAACAAATTCCTAAGAAAGTAGCAAATAATGCTGATATAATACTTTATATATGGGACTAGCTATGCCTTATAAAAGGACAGTAAGACAACTTAGTGATGGGTCATACTCTAACAGTGGAAATGGAAACTATGTAAAACATCCTGATTATGCTAACTCTCCAGAAAAATATATTCGTTCATTTTTACTAGTTCAAAATGATCTTCAAAAACTTTTTGAATATGTAGAACCGTCTGATAAAAACAAGGAAACTTACTCATATAGAATACATGAACTATTTATTCGAGTCTGCATTGAAATAGAGGCTAACTGCAAGGCAATCCTTCTTGAAAATGGATATACTAAAAAAGGTGATTTAAATATGTCAGACTATTCTCTACTTGAAAAAACTCATAAATTATCAGACTATGAGGTTGTTCTACCAAGATGGGAAGGGAAATATGGAAAGTATAAGCCATTTAATAATTGGGCAAAAAATAAAAAACTTAATTGGTATCAATACTATAATTCAGTTAAGCATGATATTCATTTAAACTTTAGACATGCGAATATAAAGAATTTAGTTGAAGCTACATGTGGTTTAGTTGCATTATTATCTGCTCAATTTATTAGTGAAGATTTTTCTCCGAATGATGCACATTTAGTCGTAGGAGGTGCTAATGACGGTATGCAAACTGCTATTGGGGAATACTTTAGAGTGAAATTTCCCACATGGAAGGAAGAAAAAAGATATGATTTCCGTTGGGATGTAATTAAAAATTATAAAAATTTAATACAGAAACATGACTATAATAAATTATTAGCTGGTAGAAAAATCAAAAAATAATTACTACAGGTTGCATTAATGATATCTTTTGATATAATAAGCGGAGGTTGTTAGTTCTTTTGAAACTTTGTATTATTTAATTAAGATTCAAAATAGCTAAATTTTAAATAAAATTATGCCTGAAACAAATTCTATAACAGCAATAAAATTAACAAGAAGTCTTTTCGAAAGTGTCCATGGAAATATTGGATTATTAAACTTCAATATCGAAGAGCTAACTCCAACTAATGGAACTGCTACTGAAGAATCTAAAAAATGGAAAATCATTTGCAGTTTTTATGAAACTTTAGGTAGTACCTCTCCGTCACGATATGAAGTAACTGTTGATTTAAATACAAATAGTGTTTCGATCAAAAAACTTTCTGGCCCTGAAAATAAAGCATTGGACGGTACAGAATGGACAGTAACACCCAAAAAGGCTCCTGAAGGAAAATAAAAAATAATGTTCTTCGATATTAGATCAGTGAAAGATTTTACTCAAGATGTTTCTCCTTATCTTAGAAACGGTATACTCATAGACACAAGTGTATTTAAAGAAATTGTAGATGGAACTGTTAAAACAAGATTTGAAAAGAAAGAGTCATCAGAATTAAAGATGATTTTAGAATTTTTAGATCTCATTAAAATGAATAATAAGTGGAGTAAATTTGTTGTCACACCGCATATTCTTACAGAAATTTGTAAGCATCTTCATAATGATCATAGTCATCATAATGAATATAAGAAAATTGTGGATCTAATAGTACCAATGTTAAGTGAGATGAGAGAGGACGATGTTCAAAAAGAGAGGATTTTAAAATATATTGATTTTAACAGCCCAGTAATAGAAATTGGTGATATATCTATTTTTATAGTTGCAGATGACTTTGTTAGCAAAAAAGAGAAAGTTGCAATTTTATCAAAAGACGACGGATTCAACGCTAAGTATCAGTACAATCAAGATGTAATGGTCATGGATTATCGTTTTAATATTATAAATAGTTATTAATTATATATAAAATAAATATAGTGTTCCTATTAAGCCCCGTCTCTCTCCCCCTGTCAGTCAACCCAGATTCTTTACCAACTATTATTCTTCACTACATTATATTCGACACAATATAAAGTGTATAAGATCGGAAGTAAAATTGAAATTAAGATTTCATGCGGTTAAGCCAGCTTAATTTCATCTGGGATGAAAGTAAGTTTTGCTTTTGCTACTGCAAGCAACTCATTGAGCACTTTCTCCTCTTGTGGTGAAACATTCAAGGCATAGTAGGTGTTACGACCTTGTTCACGTCTGGTAACTATCTCTAACTCTGTGGCTTGTTGTAGATAGGTAACAAAGGTTTGTCGTGCAATCTTTCCATGAGTAGCTCTTAAAAGATTTTTAAATTGTATTTCATGTCGCTTTATGAGAGGCTCAAGAATTGTTTTTATCTGAGTATCAATATCTTTCCCATCTAAGAATTCTTTTCGTTTCACTTCAAGACTCGTTTTAATAACAGAAATGATTGAAAGGACAAGAGCTTCTTGGAAAAAAGAAACAAAGTGGTTAAGGTTCCTTTTTTCTAACGAATGAAGTAAATACTTATAATATCGTGCCTTCTCTTTATGATAATAATATGAGGTACTATACAGATTCTTGGCATTTATGTCCAAACTACGAAGAAAGATATGCTCAAGCACTCTACAAACTCTTTTATTCCCATTATTAAATGGATGTAAGGCATACAAAGCAGTATGGAAGACTCCCACTGAGGTGACCGTAGGATGTTTCTTTATCCATGTCAGTAGTTCTTCAACACCTTTTTCAATATCTTTATAAGGAGCAGGGATATAAGTCCCAACTCGAATATCATTGTTATCTCGCCACTTTCCAGCTTTATAAATATCAAAACCTGTCAAATGATCTTTAAAAACATCTAAGCCAAGGGTTATTTGTTTGTGGAGGTCTTTTATATACTCTGGTGCTACATCTTTTAAAGCAACAGGATTTTGATTATAGCTTCTAAAAGTCTTTGCGATATTATAAAATTCTAGCTTCTCATAATCTTTCTTATCGAGTTTTTGCTTTGCTTTTAGTTTCTCGCTGATAAACGTATATTCCTCATTATTCAAAAGAACATCATAGACATCCTGAGCTTCTTTCAGAGTCAACGTAGAGTTTTCAGCCTTTG
>JBBTVD010000004.1:25059-74624 GCA_038063415.1 Patescibacteria group bacterium | reverse complement strand
AAGCAACAACTGGACTTACTGATATCCCTTGTCTTGTGTATGGTAATGGTGTTGAAGAGGAAAATATGCTGAAGGTATAAGTGTAATAAAAGTTCATTTTCTTCCCGAGACTTCAATTAGCAAAAGGGCAAACGATCCTAGTGAAATTCCAGAACATGAGAGGAGACATATTGCAAGTGATGCAGTTGAAGGCTTTCTTTTATTGGCGGCAGCCCTACAAAATGGAATCCAGATAAAGGGGCAAGCAGAGGATGAAGATTTTTATCTTTATGCAGCTACCAATCCTCAATTTGCGGAATTTTTAAGAAGACGGTGTGGATTTAGAGGAGATCCTGAAGGTTCAGAAGTTTGGGTTAAGAAAAGTGAATTTGCAACTCCAGAAAATATCGAGCATATGGAGGAAAGCATAATTTGGTATAATAAGTAGATGTCATCAATCCATTTTAGAACGAAACTCTTTAAAATTCACGAATGGACCATTCTCAAGTTACCTGTAGATGCTTCAGCAAAGCTCCCCTCTCGAGGTATGACAATGGTTGCAGGGACTCTTAATGGCATTCCTTTTAAAACGTTGCTTGAACCGGATGGTAAGTATGGCCCAGGTCTAAAGCCAAGCCACTGGTTTCGACCTGACAAACAGTTGCTGGATAACGCTCACGCTGCGGCCGGTGATACCGTCAACGTTTCTCTTGAACCAACCAAAGAATGGATAGAGCCAGAAGTGCCTGATGATGTGCAGAAATCGCTGTCTTCTTCTCCCAAAGCTGAGGCGTTATGGAAGGATATTACTCCTATGGCACGTTGGGACTGGATTCGCTGGATACGTGCTGTTAAGACACCTGAAACCCGAAGGAAGCATAGAGAAGTAATGCTGGACAAACTCAACAAAGGAATGAGGCGTCCCTGCTGTTTTAATCGCAATATGTGTAGTGAGCCCTACGTATCGCATAATTGGGCGCTTCTTGAACCAACACATACAACCTAAAAACGTGCATATTGAAAACCCATAGTTCACATGGTATAATAGCCTATAATGATTCATTTTAGATTACATGTAGTAAACCGATACTTTTTCCCCGTTCACGCGGGAATTGAAACTGCATTATTGCAACTACTGAGGCATTTTGATCCCAAAAAGTATTCTATAACCATGCATGTATCTGCTAGTACGCTTTCTGAACAAAATATCCTTCCTTTAGAAGATAAGAAAGAAAATATTCTTATAAAAAGATACAAAACAATAAAAGGTTTTTTCCTTCCCAAGCTTTCTAATAACCAGATGGACGCAGTATGTCTTACTAATTTTACCCTAGTTCCACATCTCGTTATTTTCTGTTCAATTGCTGTGTTAAAAATGATAGGCATGAAACGATTCAAAACAGTTTACTTCCCTTGCGGAGGCTTTACTCCTGACTGGAAAACCTTCTCTCCAACAAAACGGTTTATCAAACAACTTATTCATATAGTTTTGGGTCGCAGATTGATTAACTATACAGCAGATAGTGTCATTGCTATTTCAAACTGGGAAAAAGAGGAACTTATTAAAAATAGTATTTCACCGCGTCTTATCCACGTAATTCCACTTGGAGTAGAAGACGAAGCTTTTTTATCAATGAAAACTGAGCATATTTCACAAAAGACCAAAGATATTGTAAAAAAAGCCAAACCATACATAATACAAGTTTCGAGAATTCATCGTATCAAAAATATTGATACGACAATTCGTGCCCTCTCTCTTATGAAAAACCCGTTTACCTATATAATCGCAGGCGGCATTGAAGACAAAAGCTATTTTGAGGAGTTACAAACGTTAATAAAAGAGAAAAAGCTTACAAATAACGTTATTTTTGCAGGGAGAATTTCTATTGCTGATAAATATTACCTCATTGATCATAGTATTGGGATGATACATATGTCACACAATAAATCATTTGGGCTTTCTGTGTATGAAGGAATGAGTCGAGGGAAAATCTGTATAGCAGCAAATAATTCAGCTTTACCGGAAGCAGTTATTGATGGAAAAAATGGCTATCTCATAGAGACGGAAGATGCAAACACTCTTGCAAAAAAACTTACCTTTTTACAGACAGCAAAAGGTAGATTTGAAACTAAAAGAATGGAAAAAAATAATAAAACTGAAATGAAAAAATACCGATGGGAAACTGTAGCCGCAAACTTCAAGAAATTACTCATTTAGCTCCAAATTGCTACTGCACAATGATCGTCCCCTGTTCACTTGCATTAAAGTGGTTATGGTAGCCATAGGTTCCCGATTCATTAAATGGTAATGTAAGCGTATCTCCATCAGAAAAGTTGCCCAAGTTAAGTGGAGAGTACTTCGTATGTGTGGGGTGTGCATCGGAATTTACGGTAGCGTCCTTACCACTTTCATTTTTCCAGGTAACAGTAGTACCTTTTGTTATGGTTATGTTTGCTGGAGTAAAACCACTTGCAGTAAGCGTAATTACCGTTTGTTCTTGAGGAGCTATTGTTTGTTCTGTAGTTGTTGGAGACTCGTATTGTCCTGCTTGGTTTACATCATAGCTATCTTTTCCTGCAAAGACAAAGTAATAGATAAGTCCATAAACGATAGCTCCAATAACCAGATAAAGAAGTATCCATTGCCAAAGAGGTCTTTTGCTATAGCCGTTACTTTTTTGTATCATATATCATTAATAATGATACTTAGAAAGGAATAAGTCAAGACGAAAAAGATCTCTTTACTTTGTCCTCTGGTTTTTTGTAGAATTTTATTCATGGAAAGATTACGAAGGTTTGAAGGACCAACGATTATTGGAGCCCCATCGAGAGAATTTGAACCCAGAAAACATCAATTGTTTTTGGCTGGAGGAATCAGCAACTGCCCTGATTGGCAGAAAAACCTGATTGAGCTACTTCCCGGATTACCAAACGTAAATATATTTAATCCTAGAAGAGTTGAGTTCCCTAAGGATGACCCAAATGCTTTGAAGGAGCAGATTGAATGGGAATATGATTTTTTGAGAAACGCAAGTTCAATCGCTGTTTGGTTTAGTCGAGGAAGCCTCAATCCGATTGTGTGGTATGAGCTGGGAATGTGGGTAAACTCTCGTCCGAAATTGCCTGCTTTTATTGGTGTAGACCCGGCATATGAAAGGCCACAAGATGTGATCATTCAAACCGGGCTTCCACGGCCTGAAATTGAAATAGTTAGTTCTTTAGAGGATTTAGCGACACAGATTCGAACTCATGTATCTAAACCAAATTAATATACTGTTCCCGCTCAGGACCCACTCCAAGACCAATAACCCTACATCCACAGGCTTTTTCAACGTCTTTAAGAAGGGTTTTGAGGGAATGAGGGATAGCTGCAACTTGTCTCACAGTGGAAAGATCTTTGCTAAATGATTGATAATATTTTATGACAGGCTTTACCCGATAAAATGCCGCGGTTGCTCCTGGGACGTACGCTATCTTTTTCCCATCAAGGTCATAACCAGTAACAACAGGTATTTTTTTGCTATGCGTTTTTGCATACTCACGCAGTGTGTCGCATTTCGTGATGACAAGTTCATCTACCCCATTCATTTTGACGGCATAGACAAGTTGTACCAAGTCAAAGGCGCCGATTCTCCTCGGACGACTCGTCGTCGCACCATACTCTCCTGAAAGAATACGAAGCGCCATGCCCATGTCAAAAGCATCTGGTGAAGCAATGAGTTTTGTTACTTCTTCTTTGGCTTCAGTTGTCTTGGTGTGCTTTGGTTTTCCATGGTCTTCTTCAAGGGTATAGTGTTCTGATTTACTTCCTCCAAATTCAGAGGGGAAAGGTCCATAACCTACCCGAGACATGAGCGCTTTGGCGACACCAATGATCTTGCGATGATATTTTAGGGGTAAGTCGCCTCCCGTATAGGCAGCTGAAGCAATGGTACTACTTGAAGTCACATACGGCACTGAACCTTTGACGACATCAAGCATCACTGATTGAGCTCCTTCAAAAAGAATTTTTGCTCCGTGAGCTGCACGTTGTTCCATGTAGAGGGGATCAACCTCAATAAAAGGAGCAATTTGTGCAAATGTTTGTTTGATTCTTTCAAGCATCAGATTTTTCTTTTCTTTGCTATGGTATTGCTTTTGTATATAGGTAAGATTCTCTTCAATTAAACGAAAGAAAGTTTGTGGATCATCAAGGATGTCAGCCAATCGGATATTGGCAAGATGTTTGCCATACATTCGGATGGCCCTGTTTGCATAGGCTGGTCCAATGCCATTTTTGGTGGTGCCAATCTTTTTACCAAGAAGCTGATCAAGAAGGATATGATGTGGTTGTACGATACTTGCCTGAGAAGCAATTTTGAGACGGCCGTGCAAATTAATCCCTACGTCCTTGATTAGTTGTATCTCAGCTGCAAGTTTCTCAATATTTACCACACATCCTGAGCCTATATAGAGGGTTGTTTGCGGATAAAAAATGCCTGAAGGGATTTGATGCAGAGCGATCGTGATATCTCCTTGTTTGATGGTATGACCAGCGTTGGCTCCCCCATTGAACCGAGCAATGATATCGTAATCTTTTGCCAGATAATCAATAACACGAGCCTTGCCTTCGTCTCCATACTGAAGACCCAGAAGAATGTCAGCGTAGCCTTTTTTATGCATAGTTCGGAATCATCATACGAGAAACCTTTGACAATGTGAAGTCTTGTAAAACACCATGAGGAAAGCTATACTAAATGATAATCTTTTTATACTTGTACTCCACCAGGAGGAGCGTCTGGAGACTCTGTCATTTCTTTCTCCACCATTTGTCCACTCCATTTCTCTCCATAGTCAAACTTAGTTTCTTTGTCATCTTCGCCGGTTTCAATAAGATGTTGTTTGATAGCCTTAGCTAGCCTTTCAGCAGCTTTGAATCTACTGTCGTCATAGGTATAAAAGACGAAAGAACAATAGGAGCAAGGATAGGAGTAATACATAGTTACCATTTAGTATACTCTTCTTTTGGCAAAAATCAAGATGATTAACCTATTGCTTGAAAACACAATATTTTTTAATTACTATAGAGGTATGGTAGTCAAAATCATCCTTGGCATCGTCGCTTTTCTGTGGGTTTTTGGCTTTGTCCAAATACCACTCCTCAACATGACACTCTTTTCACTCTTTGGTCATCCTGTCACCTTACGTTCATTGCTCTTGATTGGTTTTATCGGCTACTTAATTAACTTTTTACCAGGCATTCTCCAGAAAATTGCAATGATACTTTTTGTGCTCTGGATCCTTTCTCAGTTTGTTTTCCCCATGTTTGGAAGTCTCGGACAGCTGTTTCTTATTATCATCATTATTGCGGTTGTCTTCTCATTTTTCTAAAAAACTCTTCTTGAATCTTTTCAGTCGCTAGAGTAAAATAGTGAACATGATCATAAAAAGCATTCACGCTCGTCAAATTCTCGATTCTCGAGGTAATCCTACGGTTGAGGCAGATGTAGAACTGCAAAATGGTATGATAGGTCGAGCTGCTGTCCCCTCAGGTGCATCTACGGGTAGTAACGAAGCAATTGAGCTACGTGATGGGGATAGTAAGACTTATCTTGGTAAAGGTGTCCTCAAAGCAGTTGAGAACGTTAATACGGTAATTGCAGATGCTTTGATCGGTATGGACGGCGCTCACCAAAAAGCAATTGATACCAAAATGCTTGAACTGGATGGAACCCCAAACAAAGCAACCCTTGGAGCAAATGCCATTCTTGCAGTATCACTGGCTACCGCCAAAGCAACAGCGCTTGAAATGGGCGTACCATTCTTTGCTTCCTTCTCCTCATCAAAGAAAAATCTATTGCCCCTACCGATGATGAATATTATCAATGGCGGTAAGCATGCTGACTTTGCCACGGATATTCAGGAATTTATGATCTTGCCAGTTGGCGCAAAGAGCTTTTCGCAAGCTTTACAGATGGGGGCCGAAGTCTTCCACCATCTTGCCAAGGTACTTAAATCTCGTGGCTATACTACAACTGTTGGTGATGAGGGTGGTTATGCTCCGCAAGTCAAAAACGGCAATGCTGAAGCACTTGAGATGATTATCATGGCGATTGATAAGGCTGGATATCTTCCAGGCGTTGATATCATGCTTGGGCTTGATGTGGCTGCATCAGAACTTCTGCACGATGGACACTATATCCTACGGGCAGAAAAAGAATCATTCACAAGTAAACAAATGGTTGATTGGCTTGCACAGCTTGCCGGGAACTATCCAATTGTTTCGATTGAAGATGGACTCAATGAAAGTGATTGGGATGGTTGGAAATATCTCACCAAGACCATTGGTGACAATGTGCAACTCGTTGGAGATGATTTACTCGTTACCAATATCACTTTCCTTGAAAGAGCTATTAAAGAAGATGCGTGTAACAGTATCCTCATTAAACCAAACCAGATCGGTACGCTTACTGAAACGATTGCTGCAGTTGAGATGGCACAGAAAGCTGGCTGGACAACCGTCATGTCACATCGATCTGGAGAGACAGAGGATACGACTATTGCTGATCTGGCAGTTGGTCTTGCTACAGGACAGATCAAGACAGGGTCACTTTCTCGAACTGATCGGGTTGCAAAATACAATCAACTACTCAGGATTGAAGAAATGCTTGGTGACAAAGCAGTCTTTGCAGGCAAAGACGCCCTCAAGAGAAAATAAGCTACTCCTTTTTTGGTTTCTTTGGCCCGGGTGCTATTAATATAAACGCAACCAGAGCAAAGAGAATTAACCCAGCAAAAACAGAGCTTACAAAAATATTTATATCCATCTGTTACTCACCCCCTCTCTTCTTGCAGCAAGAAGACTCATACTCCATAACAAAAACATCGTAATTATTCCAAACAAAATGCTATAAAAATTAAGTACATTATTGCTGAATATTTGCCCTAAAACCATTACTCCAAGGACCACTTGTCCGAAATTGTCTAAAATATTCGATAGCCTATCGAATTGTGTAATGGTCAATAATGGCTTTCTTTGTTTTAATAGTCGCGTCACACAGCTATCGTAGCAAAGAAATAGCCAGCCTGTCAATAGATTTTTATCTACAATAAATCTACCCCAGGCTTTTTCTGAGGAGTGCTGCACGGGTAATAAGCTCAGTTAATTTCTCTTTCTTTTCCAGAGCTGCTGCTATCTTACTTGTCAAAATATGATGTTCTTTCTCCTCAAGCGATGCAGGCTCTAACTTCTCTCCCAGATAGGCTTCAATTATTTTTATTTCTTTCTTAACGTTCTTGAGGGATGGATATTTCTTGATCAATTTATCTAAATTTTCTTTATTGAGATATCTTCCAGACCTGAGAAGATCCTGTCTTAAGTATTTATAATGTTTCTCTAGAATGTCTATCGTACCAGCCACTTGTGCTGCTTGAATACCTGCTCCTGTACCAAATAGTTCTGGAGGAATACCAACAGAATAAAGCGCTGCAGTAAATCCAATCGCTCGTGGAAGGGTTACCTTACCCATTCCTCGTGAATACCCAAAAAGACCAATATGTTGAACTCTTTCTCTTCTCTTTGGTAATGCACCAGAAACCGTATTGATCAATGGAGCAATTTCTTCAATCGTTGCTCGATATGCTGATTCAAAGGTCGGAATCATATCGATAAGTACTTTTTCATCTGATGGAGAGACCAATCGAGCAGTGCTTTTTGGTAACAGTGCTTGTAGTTCTTTAATGCCTTTTTTAACCACTTCACGATCAAAATCGTATCGAAAACCACTTTGAATAACTGCTGTCGAAATACCGCTATATTCATCAACAAACTGCGCAACAGCATCAGGACGAAGTCCTCCACGGAATGGAAGCATTGCGGTACCGATGATTGGATAGAGTTCAATGTCGAGTTTTTTGGCGAGTTTTTTATATCGGGAAAGTGCGATCTTGGTCGCAATGACTGTCGGAATAATACCAGAATTAAGTGCTGGATCTGATCTGGCGGTATAGGGACGAAGATACGTGGGTTTCTTTCCGAATCGTTCTTTATACATTTGGAGATATTTTTCAAGAATTTTGTCAGAGTTGATAATGGTATCTACCTGTTCAAAAAGTGGAATCACTTCTAATTCTTTGATTGAACTCTCATCAAAACGATATAACGTATGCTTCAGTTCACTAATTTCTTTAAAAGCCTCTTGAATCGCAATCATTTCCTCAGCCGATTCTGTCATCGGGATAATCACTTCAAAAAGAGGTGGTGTATGCATTCCTACTTGTTTGGTAAGAGCCGCAGAACTGAGCAAATTAATAAATGCTCGAGCCAGACGAAACTCTGTCTCAGCCTTTGGATTGGGCAAACGAAAGGTCAAAAATTTTTCTTTACCAATAGGTTGTTCTTTAAAATAGGTATAATAATTACTGAGCATGCGCTCCATCACCGACTCGTCAACGAGTTTGCCTTCCCAATCCCATTTGTATTCATCAATACCGAGATCAGAAAAAGCAGAATAGGTTTCCTCATGTTCATGCTGCACGGTAATAAAAGCTTCAGTGTGCCAATACGGGACAGATGCATGGTCTGGATGTTGCGAAGCCATCGTTGCGGGGATCTTTCTTTTGATTGCCATTATGAAGTGATTATAGAGAGGTGTAATTTTTTTTGCAACTTTTTTATGTGTCATCCTGAACTCGTTTTCGGATCTCACCCTTGTCAAGCAAGCGGGCTCCTTCACTTCGTTCAGTCCGCCAGTTCGGAATGACCTGATTAGTATCCTTTTGTCCTCTTTATATTCGTATAAATTTTAGTTATTATAATAAAAATTATGCGAAGAGTTATCCTCCATATCGACTTTGATTCGTTCTTTGCAAGTGTAGAGCAACAAGATAATCCACTACTTCGTGGTAAACCAATTGGAGTCACCGCTCAGAATGGACGGAATTGTATTATTGCCGCAAGTGTCCAGGCCAAACAAAAAGGGATCAAATCCCCCAGTCAAACATTTGCAGCCAGGAAAATCTGTCCAGAGATCGTCTTTGTGCCGGCTCATTTTGTGCTGTATTGGGAAGTCAGTCAGAGATTTATCAAGATCTGTAAAGACTATTCTCCAACGGTTGAGATCTTTTCAATTGATGAGGTCTTTATGGATGTCACACTTACTGCTCCTCTGTTTGGTGGAGTAGCAAAACTTATCGCGATGATCAAAAAAAGAATATGGGAAGAAATTGGTGAATACATCACTGCTTCTGTTGGAATCTCCCACAATAAATTGCTTGCCAAGCTAGCATCTGGCATGCAAAAACCTAATGGCATAACCGAGATCAAAGAAAACGAGATTATTCGTGTTTATAGCAAGATTAAACTCACTGATTTTTGTGGCATTGGCTATCGCATTGCTCAGCGGCTCTATGCCATGGGAATTACTACCCCACTCAAGCTTCGTCTTGCTCCCCTTCCCGCTCTGATTTCCGAATTTGGTGAAGTAGAAGGAAAGATTCTCAAAGACATCGGCATGGCTCATGACCTGAGTCCAGTTATCCCTGATACACAGCGTGAAGAAGTAAAATCTGTCGGAAGACAATACTGCCTCCCACACAATGAGTATGATAAGCGTATAGTCCTCCAAAATATCTATGAATTGTGTGAAGAGATCGCCAAAAAGCTCAGACGTCTTGGCAAAAAAGCTCGAAGCGTCGGTATATACCTGGGAGGAGATAAAAGTATCAGTGGAAGACAAACACTGACCTATGGGGCGGATACAGGGAGAGAGCTATTTGAGATGTGTCTTTCTCTACTAGTAAAAACTCCATGTCATCCTGGAGTGGCAAAGACCACGATAGGATCTTTCGGTATAGATTTTATCACTTCACCCCTCTTTAATCGGGGTTCGCTCCAGAATGACATACATTATGTCCGACAGATTAGTATCTGGACTGGTAACCTCCAAGATGCTGATACGCTTCCCCAACCATTACTTATTGAGGACCAAAAGCAACAAAAGCTTGCTCATATTATTGATCAGATCAATGCCAAACATGGCAATCATACGATTAGAAATGGTTTCCTCCTTTATGCAGACAGACTTACGACTGTCCCCAATGGTTATGCAGCAAGTATACGGTAGCCTAATTTTCCTGTTGACAGATCACTTTCGCCTCAGCCATTACCTTTTCTCTATCTTCTCTGCTGAGTGACAATGTCTCAAGGATCATAGGCTGCTCAAGCAGTTGTTTGCAAAGCACGATGTGATTATTGAGCAATTGATTTTTGGCAGATTGAGAGAGAGTCGTCAGCATCGTAATCGGATGAAGATTAGACCTCTCGATCATCTCTCGCAAACTTCCTCCTTCATGAGGGAAATCCCAACTAATAACCTTCATCCCCATACAAATAGCATAGGTCTCGGCATCAACGGTTGCTTTGGTATTGGTAATAATCCATGATTCATCTGCTTTATTGCGGAATTTTATATCTTGAAATCTGGCCTGTGTATAGAGAGCAACTTGTACTTCGGTACGAGTACCAGGAGTATTGTGAAATTTAGCTTCAACAATCGCCGTTTTGCCATCTTTCTGTGCAACGACATCTATCTCATGCGTGACACATTTACCGGCAAGTACTTGTCTGGTTTTGGTGTGATAGCCATTTGCTTCGAGGAGTTGTGCAAAGAAATCTTCAAAAGGGTACCCTGTGGGGCCAAGCGCCATGATGGCTTGCTTGAGACTATAGCGGGATTCAACATACGGTTCTGGAGCCCGTGTCAAAAACTCCATAATATGTCGATAGATTTCCTCTGTCGAGATACCATCGTACAATTTACCTTTAACATGCATGAGAACTTCTGCCTGGAGATTTTGAGGTATTCGGGCACGACGGATAGAGTTAAGTACTTTTTCTTCACTAAATTGTTCTTTTTTTCCATTGGCCTTGATAACACTAGTCATAAAATACTATAATTGTTTAACTTTTTCGCTTAATAAAGGTAGATCGTTCTGAATTGTTTCCCAAAGGATTTCGTTGTCTATTCCAAAATATTCATGAATAATTTTATTTCTCATGCTTATCATTTTTTTCCATGGAATTTTCGGATGTTGGATCTTTAAGTCTTCTGAAATATGAGTTGAGGCTTCACCAATTATTTCAATGTTTCTTACTACGGCATCGATAGACTTTTTGTCATCTTCAAATTCAGAAAAAGACATAGTATGTACATAACCTACAATTGTATCAATTGCAACAATAATATCATTGATATAAAGCGCATTTTCTCTTTTAGACATAGACAATGTTTTGAAGAATATCTTTTTTAATGAGAGGTTTAAGCGATTTTTTTGTTGTAAGATCTACTTTTTTATCAAATAAATTACTTAAATATTCTTCTAGCTCCAGAAAAGTAAACATACCTACTGGTTGTGATAGTTCAACAATAATATCAATATCACTGGTTGTTTTATTCTCACCTGTTGCATAGGAACCAAAGACACCTATCTCTTTAACAGAGAAATCATTTCTTAATATGTCTTTTTTTTCTTTCAACAGACTGGTAATGGCTAATAGATCTTTTTTCATACTATGATTATATACTCTTCTGTAAAGAAAATGCAAAACAATTGCTTAGTGAAGCTCAAAAGATGCAAGGAGTTTTTTATTTCCTTCTATTTGGTAATTAAGCAGATCTGCATAGATTCCTTTTCTTTTGGCAAGCTCCTGTGGGTTGCCCATGTCTACAATCTCTCCATGATCGATAACTACCACTTTGTTGACACTCTGGATGGTTGAGAAACGGTGAGCAATGATAAGTGTCAGTCTTCCCTTCATTAATTTTTCAAGCGCGACCTGTACCTCTTTTTCTGATTTAGCATCAAGTGAGGAGGTTGCCTCGTCAAGAATCAAGATTGGTGCATCTTTGAGAATTGCCCGAGCTATTTGAATACGCTGCTTCTGACCTCCTGAGAGCTTTACTCCCCGCTCTCCCACTTCACTTTCTATGCCTTTGGCAAATTTACTGACGAAGTCCCACGCATTTGCTTTTCTGAGTGCTTCAATAATCTCTTTCTCTGTTGCATTGGGTCTTCCATACGCAACGTTCTCTCTAATAGTTGAAGAAAATAATTCATTCTCCTGGAACACAAGGGCGATATTTTGTCTGATCTGATGATAATCAAGCTTGCTGTAGGGCTTATCACCAAGAAGAATTTGGCCGCTGGTTGGTTCATAAAACTTGAGGAGCAGACTTACAATGGTTGATTTACCTGCACCACTATGTCCGACAAGCGCGACGCTTTGGCCATTTTTAATGTCAAAAGTAACACCCTTGAGTACATCAGCATCCTTTTCATAATTGAAGGAAACGTTTTCAAAAACTAGTTTTGGATTTTTGATTCTACTTACTACTGATTGCTTGTTATAGTTTTCTGTTGATTTGAGAGCCAATACTTCAAAGTATTCTTTGGAGCCACTTTCGGCCGTCTGAATTTGGGTCAAGATAAATGACATCGCAAAGAGAGGAATCCGAGCTTGGTTAAAGAGTTGTAAGATAAGTACCATTTCACCAATGGTCAACGCTCCTTGAAAGGTATTGTAGAAAACAAGAATGTTTACGGCAAAAAGGATGATGTTAAGTGATAACCCACGGAAGAAATCAAAGACATGAAAGGTATGACTTTGTTTGGCATAAATGTCATTACTATCACCTAAATTTTTGGAAATGAATTGGTATTCACTCTTTTCATTGGTGAAGCCTTTGACGAGTGGCATATTGGCAATTACTTCTTGCATACGTCCTCGCATCGCATCCTCAATCTTATTTTTCTTAACTTCTTCTTTGCCCCATTTAACGGTTGAGTAATAACTTAAAAGTAAATAAACGGGGAAAAGAATGAGGGTAAAGATGGCAATTGGCACGTTGTAATAGGCCAAGACAACAATGGTAAAAATGCTCTGCAGGAACATCGGGATAATAAAGTTGGTAGCAGAATTAAGAAAACCTCGTATCGAAACAATGCCCCGATTGAGTTGATTAAGTACTTTTCCTGAAATCTCAGAGTCAAAGTATGCTTGCGGAAGCATCAGTACTTTGTCATAAAACTTTTCAGTAAGAAACTTTTGTAATCTTCCAGCGAAGTGATCTCCTAATCTATTGGAGATGGTTGTTACGATAAGCCCGACAAGGTTTGCTGCAAAAGCAAGAACAATAAGTAAAATCAGGAGTTGTATATCTCCTCCTTTGCCTTCTACTCGAGCAACAATTTGATCAACAATGAATTTCGAAAGGATTGGAGCCAAAAGCTGAAGTAATGATGAAACAATGATCAGAACAGCAATAGTGATGGCCAAAGGATGAAGTGGTTTGGATATTTTAATGATTCGGAAAATATTTTGCATATAGAATACTCCTTGTCATGCTGGCTTGACCAGCATCTTTTTTGATTCTGGATGCGCGTCTATCGTCGCTTACCAGAATGACGTGATACATAATTGCTACCGTGTTATTCGTTTAAAAACAACAAAAGGCTCACTATCCACTACAAGTTTAAATTGCTTATTATCTTTGAGTTCTTTGATTAGTTGCAGTTCTCTCTCCCGAGTATACGACTCAATCAGCAAAAAAACAACCATATCTGCTTCATCCACACCATTTGGGAGGACATAGAGATATTGTCGATGCGTCAAATGAGATGCAACTTGGTTTGTTGCTGCAATCTTACTCTCCTTCGGAATACTTTCTAAATATTTTTCAATAAACTTTCGATCGGCAACTGTTTCGGTAATCATTGTGATGTTTTCTTTGGGGGTTCCTGGGAGTGGACCATAAAGATATGCAGCTTGTAGAGACATAGAGATAAGGTAAATGCTAATTATTAGATTAATTGTCATCCTTCGACTCCACTTCGTTGCGCTCAGGATGACAGAAAGGACATGTTGCAGAACCCTGGTACCATGAATTGCTGCAATAAAAAGAAATGGCGTAATTGTTGCGGTGTACTGATAATAAATTTGATGAAAGTTTGCATTGCTACTGAGTAAGTTAATAAGTAAATCTGGAATAGCAAAAAGTAGCCATAGCGACCCAAGTAAAGACACATAACCAAGTGGAGAAAAGATTTGTTCAAGATAGTCGAGCTTACTTGGGACAACAATCATATCCCATACTTTCCAGGGAGAAAAAAGAACTGTTGCAACCACTTCTGTCGGAGAATCGCCAAGTTCTGCAAAGAACGAGAGGGCAAAATGATTGGCTCCGAGAGCATTTGGGATGGCAACCCAGACAATGATATAAAACATTGCCAAACAAAATGCGGTAATACTAGCTCCAAGTATCCATTTGCGTTGGAAAACAGCAATAAAGACACCAAACAGTGCCAGGATTACCCATAATTGTTCTTTACAAAGCGCTGCAAGTACCGCAAAAATACCAAAGTAAAGATATTGTTTCTTCCGATAAAAATAATACGTACCAAGGAAAAACGTGGTAGCTAGTGTCACCGCGTGGAAATCGTAAAGATTCGTCCGTTGTAGTGCAGGATTAATCAGATACATAAAACTAAAAACGAGTGGAAGGAACCGATTTTTGAGGACATCCCGTGCAATAAGATACACGAAAATTGCACCAGCTGCCAGAATGATTGTTTGAATTAAAAGTAACATTTTGGGGTTTTGCCAAAGAGCATAAAACGGGGCTAGTAGTACCAGGATAAAATCAGAATGCACACCAAGTCTGGAAATAATATTGGTTCCATCAGGATTGGTTAAGAGAAAAAATCTACCATGTATTGTATTCCAAACGGTTTGACTCATGTTTCCAAGGTCAAATTTGCCAGTATTGAAATTGTCATACCGCAGGAAAGTAATTGGGACAAAATAAAGACAATAGAAGACAACCATCGTTGCGACAATACTTATGCCACTGTGTTTGGTTATGTTGTTTTCAAATTTCTTTAAGGAAGGATGCTGAATTTTACTCCAGAGGATGGTAAGTCCGATAAAAAGAAGTTCTGAGAGGATAAGCAGTAGTCGTGAAAACAACGTCGCAAAAGCTGCTGCTGCTGAGGTCCATCCAGAGATACGAATAAGTGCTGCAAGCAGTACGCCTTCTCGCACACCAAATCCTGCTGGAGTGAGTAACGAAAGATAGCCAACGAGGAAAGCAAAAACAGAAAAACTACTAAAAGAAAAAGCTAGCTGTGGTTCGATCAGAAGATAGGAGCTAATGGTCAGATACGAACCTAACCCAAAGAAAAACATGGTAATTGTCCCAATGAGTATAAGTTCAAGAATGACAAAAGGAGCAAATTTGGGCAGAATAAAAGTAAATGCATGTCTTATCCTTTGTGGGAGGTAACGCACCACACTATGATTAAGACTATAAAGAGCAATACCAAGCGTTACGAAAAGACTAAGCCATACAAAAGAAAGATTGAGCGAAAAGAGCGTATTAATAAAGGGAATACTTATGAGAGAAATGATAATACTTCCCCAGACAAAAAAGCTTGCTTCCAGAATGAGACACGCTCCGATATCTCTTTTGGGAATATCTTTCTCTCCAAAAAGAACTGCACGACTTAAAAATGACCACACATTTCCCGGTATATAGCGTTTTACTTCAGAAAGAGACCACAAATAAGTTGATTCTTTAAAAGAAATCTTATGGCCATACTCATGCAACAACCGATACCAGAGATAACTTCGCAAAAAATAATAGGTAATACTTGCCCCAACACCATAGATTAAAAGCGTGTAATTGAGATGTTGCATTTGCCCTGCAATAGTCTCTGCTTGAGGAATGATTAACTGGGCGATAAAGACAAGCGCAAGAAGGGCAAGTGGCCAACCAACAAAGAATTTGAGCAGGCTAAGGAAACGATTCTTCATCTCCCTATTGTATCAAAGCTGCTCCTTTATTGTCATCCTGACCAAGCAAAGTTACGATTTAATCGGAACGAGAGCGTTGTGGCAGGTCGACTACGCTAATGCTCCGCTCGCAATGACGCTTTTTAGAGCTGTGGACTTGGTGAAGGTGAAATGGAAGGAGTTGGATCTTCTTCAGGTTCAGGTGTCGCGACGGTAGTCTTGCCTTGATAACGGAAGTTTCTCGTAAGTGTCGTCTGTTCATTTCCCGTGATACTTTTTACTCGTAACTCAACTTTGATATCACCTTGTGAAAGATTATAGAGCGCAATAGCTTTATCATCATAGGATGACCAGCCTTCTCCATTAATTTGGTATGACCAGACAACTCCACAATACTTCTCGTCATCATGTGAGACATCAATCGTTACGGGATTTGTCGTAAGCGTGTCCCCTTCTTCGGGAGAAATAATCTCGACAGGTCCAATTTCGCTCAGACATTCTTTTTCTTCTTCGGTGGTCGCTTCGGGATTGCTAAAGAATATATTGCCAGCTGGAGTAGGAGTTGTTTGTGTTTTGTTAATGTTTCTAAGGTTCGTGAAGTTAAGAATGATAACCGTAATAAGCACAGGAATACTGAGGATTGCCGTAACGAGTTCAAGATATGGTTTCTTTGCAAGAAGACGGCTTTCACGCTCTTTGCGTTTCCTTTTCTTCTCGGCTAGTACTTTTGCTTTGGACGATGTTTCTTTTGTATCAAATTTCATAGGGCAGAGCTACATCTATTGTGTAATAAAAATTGCACAATGGCAAGAGGTGTTTTTTTTCGTACTAAAGAAGAAAATTCATCGTTAAGCTTCTTGCATTAGGATCGTTCAGGAGGACGGGTAACTCTAACTCTACGTGGTTGTTCAACTCTAGATTCTGAAGGCACCTGTCCATTGATTTGTGTTCCTTCTGCTTGTGTAGTTTGAGACCCCATGGAAGCAATGTCCTCTAATGTACTATGTGTACTTTCTCCAAATGTAACTCTTCCACCAACTGCTCTAAGCTTTTCCCCTATTTGTCTCTGTTCGATCGCAGATGGAGTCCTTTCCCCAAATCTAACCCTCCTTTGTTCTCCGCTAACTGGTGATCCTGCTCCTGGTATTTCTTCCATAGGTTTATTATAGTCACCTTATCTCTCGTATGTCAACTATGAAAATTCTTTTTAAAAATCAGAGATCCAAGTTACTCATACCGCAATGCTTCAATTGGAGAGAGTCTGGAAGCCCTGATTGCCGGCGCAATACCAAAAATAACTCCAACAGCCATAGAAAATCCAAATGCCAGGATAACCGACCAGGGTGTAACCGTCGCAAAGAAAAAAGCTGCAAGAACAGCCGATGCACCCAGCCCCAGAAGAATACCAATGAGTCCACCGAGAAGAGAAAGCATCACTGCCTCAAGAAGAAACTGTAATAAGATATCTTTGCGCTTCGCTCCAAGCGCTTTACGCAGGCCAATTTCTTTGGTTCGCTCAGTAACGGACACAAGCATAATATTCATAACACCAATTCCTCCGACAACGAGTGAAATTGCTGCAATCCCCCCCAATGCGAGTGTTAGGACGCCGGTAATATTATTTACTGTCTCAAGTGTTTGCTCCTGGGTCATAATGGTAAAATCTTCCTCATCAAGTCGGGTAAGCAGTACTTCGTTAGCTCGTTTTTTTACCAAATCCACCAGTTCTGGTGAATTGGCTGAAAGATAAATGCTATTTGCGAGGTCTATTGAGAACTGTTTTCTGGCTGCGGTGACTGGAATAACAATAGTATTGTCCTGATCCTGGCCAAAGCTTGATCCTTTGGATGCGCTGACGCCAATAACGGTATATCTCCCCCCAGAAATAGTAATTTTTTTACCAATGGGATCAGTATTGGGGAAGAGATTCTCAACAACTGTCGAGCCAATAACTGTAACCTTACTTGCGCTTGTTTCCTGCGTTTTGGTAAAGAATGTTCCCTTCTCTACTTCTGTTTTGATTATCTCAGGGAAATCTGATGAGGTTCCCCAGATATTGGTATTGTCATTGGATTTGTTCATATATTTGACAGTACCTATCTTTGATACCAATGGACTAGTCACGGCAATACTCTTCATTCGTTCTTCAAAATATTTTACGTTTGAAAAAGTAAGTTTATTTACTCCTTCTCCTGGTCCTTGAGTCCCCCCAACTTTACCCGGAAGAACAAAGAGGATGTTGGAGCCAAGACCGGCAATCTGGTTGGTAATGTATGCCTGTAGACCATTTCCAAGTGCCACAAGTAAGATAACTGAAAAAACACCAATAATAATACCAAGTGTTGTCAATGCTGAGCGAAGTTTGTTTGCTCGTAGTGATCCAAGTGCTAATTTAAATAATTCTCGTGTGTCCATAGTTTTTTTATATAGTTTTCGTCATTCTGGCTTGTCCAGAATCAGTTGATCCTGGATGCACTCGTACCTCGTTTACCAGGATGACGTTTACCTTACCTATTTATTGACGATTAATCCGTCTCGTATCGTAATCACTCGCTGCGCTTGTTTGGCGATACCAGCTTCATGGGTAATCATAACCACCGTATTACCTTGTTTGTTTAAGTCTTTGAGAATTCCCACAACTTCATCTCCTGATTTGGTATCAAGATTTCCTGTCGGTTCATCAGCCAGAATGATTGCAGGATCATTCATCAGAGATCGTGCAATCGCTACCCGTTGTTGCTGACCCCCGGATAGTTGGTTTGGTTTTTTATAGAAGTGGTCACCCAGACCAACTTTGGTGAGCAATTCTTTGGCCTTTGCCTCACGAGTTGCTTTATTGGTGCCGGTATAGATGGCAGGTAAAATAACATTTTCAAGCACAGAAATCCTCTTGAGTAAATTAAATTGTTGAAAAACAAAGCCAATCTCTTTGTTACGGATATGTGCTTGTTCGTCCTCAGTGAGTTTGGTGACGTCATTTTCATTGAGAATATATTTCCCGGTGGTTGCCGTATCAAGGAGTCCAATGATGTTGAGAAGCGTTGACTTTCCTGAACCTGAAGGCCCGGTAATAGCGATAAATTCTCCTTTTTTTACGGTAAGATTAATGCCATGAAGTACTTGCGTAATAATTTCATCACTCACGTAATCTTTGATAATGTCGGTTAGTTCAATAACATGAGTTGCTTTCATAGTTGCTATACATCGTCATTGCGAGGAGTAAAACAACGAAGCAATCCCCGAGCATAAAAGAGACTATTAGATTGCCGAGCTTCGCTCGCAATGACGTTGATCATATCAGAAAAAGAAAAATCGCTTGTTACTATTCTTCACGAGCTCGGCTGCATCATCTGGCTGAAGAGCAACTTCATCTCCTTCTTCAAGTCCACTAAGGATTTGTACGTCGGTATCACTTTGGATTCCTGCTTCCACCTTTCTTTTTTCAAACGTATCCCCCTTTTTTATGTATACTGAGTTATCATCGGTCAAACTTGCAAGCGATACAACCAGCGTATTGGAACTTTCTGCCGTAATAATATTGGCATCTCCATTCATCCCGATTCGATAATCAACACCAGGCATTTGAGGAAGTGTTGCTTCGACATTGAAGATCGTCCCACCAGTATCAGATGTCTGACTGTCAAAATCAATTGATTCCACACTCATTTTGAGAGGATTATTGGGGTAAGCATCAAGTGTTACGTCAACAGTATCCCCGATTTGGATATTGCCGACATCTGCCTCATCAACTTCAATCTGAAAAACAAGTGATGTAGGATCGGCAATACTAAAGGTAGTACTTGGCGTAATATTGATACCAGTCGTTGTCACATCCGTTTCGGTAACAATCCCATTAATGGGTGATGTTAACACTGATGCTTCCTTTGCAATTGCTTGCAGCTCGACTTGGACAACCGAGCTGTTAAGATTAAATTGATTGGTCTCAAGAAGAAATTTTATATCTTGAGTGATTGCATCATTGGGTGTTGGGGCATTATTGTCATATCTTCCCTGTTCAAATTCGTTTCGTTCTACAGAATACGCAAGGAGTGATGATTCAAGGTTCTTCTGAAATGAACGTTGATCAAGTACAGCAATTGTCTGTCCTACCTTTACGGTATCCCCTTCTTTAACCCCCAGGTATACCAGCTTTCCTCCAGCGATAAACGTCAGATCGACAGCACTATCGGCAACAATACTTCCCGTGGTAGCAACTGCTTGAGTTATCGTTTCTTTTTGTGCTTTTTGGGTCGGAAGATCAGGTGGTGGCTTTGGCCAAAAAATAGCCAGAAGGATAACTAGGACAATGACGACAATTCCAATGAGTTTCTTATGGCTTCCCAAAAAAGCTCTCATTACCTTATTCTAACTGTTTTTGTATTTGGGTGCAAGTTCTGCTAAAATAGCTTCATATGCGCCCGTAGCTCAGCTGGATAGAGCGAATGGCTTCGAACCATTAGGTCGGGGGTTCAAATCCCTCCGGGCGTACACATACTGGTTATATTATGAGAGCTAAATTTATACAGGAATTTGTATTTCTGGTGAGAAGAGTGAATTGACTTGAAATAACTGTATATCTTTTACTAAAGAATACTTTTTCAATAATTCAATTTCTTCAATGATGATTTGATCCACCGCTTTTTTATGCTGAGCATACTTATCTGAATCAAGAATAGTGAATAATGAAAGGTGTGGGATATATGCATACTGGTTTTCTGGAACATTTGGAGAGAGGTATTTTTTTGTAAAAAAACTATGTAGCTTTTCAAGAACTTCTGTTTGTGAACAAGTAATATAACATAAAGTGTTGTTAGTACCTTTATTGAAATAACTACCTTTGATCGGTGAAACTTCAAGGGTTTCATGCATTAAGGAGAGATGTTCCGCATCTTCTTTGACAGCTTTTTTTTGATCTTCCGTTAGTGTGGCATCAAAATAATAAAGTGATATATGTAGCGAGAGAATATTTTGCAGTAATACTGCGTCTTCTAATTTGTGTTTCTTTATATATTGTTGAAGCCGAACAAATAATGTAACAAATGGAGCGTTCTCTAAGACTATTCCTATAAAATATGATGTTATTTGCATTGATATATTATATCGGATACACTATCATTTGACATACCTTAACCCTTTTTCTGTAATTTTATACACTGTCCCTTTTTTCTCACCTGTTTTCTCTAGTAACCCTGATTCCACTAACTTTTGTAATGTTTTATAAGTACCTCGTATACTTAAGCTTGAAACTTGTAAAAAATCGTTAGCTTTGGCACTTCCTTTTTGAGCTGTAAGGTGAAGCAATTTCATTTGTATATCACTTAACCATACTTTATCTAAGAGCTTTGTACTTTTTTCAAGCAGAGCTTCTATTCGAGATTTTGCTCTTTCTGCTTCAATAAGCATTCCTTCAATATAATATTCAAGCCAGTGTGTTAAATCTGGTTGTCCATCTTTTCTATACTTATCTGCTGAATTGAGAGCTTCATAGTAAGCTTTTCTATTTCTATTATAAAAGCTTTCGAGAGCAAAAAGGCTTGTCATGTCGTAATTATTTTGCATAAGCATATAGGTTGTTAGTACTCTCGTCGTTCTTCCATTTCCATCGCCAAAAGGATGAATCGCAACAAATTGGTAATGTGCAATACCTGTATAAAGAACTGGTGATAATTGAGCAGGTTGAGGATTTTGAATCCATTCTATGAATTCCTCCATAAGTAATGGAATTTTTGAATATTCTGGAGGAAGATAATCCCCCACTATCACCTGTCCAGTTCTGTAGATACCAGCAATATCATCTCTTATCCCTTTTAATATACATGCATTAATTTCTTTGATGAATGTCTCTGTTATTTGAGGCACTTTCTCTTTTTTTGAAAATTGTTCTATATACGTGAGCGCACTGTTATAGTTTATGATTTCTTTAATATCCTGCTTTTCAGCATGAATCGTTTTCCCATTTAATACATCTTCAACCTGTTTTTCTGTCAAAGTATTGCCTTCTATTGCAGTTGAGGCATGAATAGTTTCAGCTGTTACTTTAGAAACAAATTCTTTTCTATAGCCCTTAGGGATTTGTACTTTTCGAAAAAACCCAAAAACTGCGCCAATTGCTTCTATATCTCGAGTTACTTTTGGAGTTATGGTAAAATATGGAGTATACATAGGGAGTGCTGATATTGTACCGATAAAGTGCCGATATGTCAAGTGTACAAAATGGATCAGACTATAATTACCCCTCCTTTTTTTTAAAGTAGGAAATAGCCATGAGCAGGGTACTTTTTTCTTGAGAATCAATGGAGGATGTTAAATAGGTACGAAAATCATTCCACAGGGGGTACAGAGTCTCATCAAAGAGTTTCAGCTCGGTTTTCTAATAACTTCTTAATTGGATCAAAATAGTAATCTCGCCAATCAGCAATATCTTTCTGTTCATCGACAATATCACCTGCATAAAGCATCTGTACGGTTGTCGTGCCATCATACTCTTCAAATGTAAAAGTAACATTGTATTTCCAACTCGGATTATCGTGACCATACCAATCTTGTTGGAGTAACTTTTCAGGAATTACTTTGGTATTGATGCCATGGATATCTCCACCCCAATAGCTAAACTCGCCGCCTTCTCTTGGATCAACCTTGGCAGGACTAGCACCCCATTGTTCAGCAATTGAAGCATCAGTAAGCGCTTGCCAAACTTTGGCTATTGGGGCATTGATAGTGTATGTCTGCTCAATCTGTTTCATGCGCTAATAATACTCTAAAAATTATTCCCATACAAGCATCTTATGCATCTATTGTGTATGTTATACTACCAGGTATATCAATGAACCTACAGTCCCCCTTCACCTTCAAAATTCTCGCCAAAGACAAGAACTCCAAGGCCAGGGTAAACTTACCACTCCTCATGGGACGATCCAAGAGAAACTTGGAGCAGATTTGATCGTTGCATTTGACGATCATGAATCTCCTCTGTGGGATTATGAAACGACCAAGCTTTCTCTTGAGCGGACAAGTCGTTGGGCAGTCGCAAGCCGTAAGGCTCAGAAGAGAAAAGATCAGCTAATGTACGGCGTGGTGCATGGTTAAAAAACCAATGGCTCGAAAAAAGTGTTTAAAAACTATTTGAAGAAAGTTTTAATAACGGTAAGAAGACCATTTTCTTTTTGTGTCGGTACGATCAGATCTGCAATTACCTGTAAATCTTTCGGGGCATCGGCCATTGCAACCTTTACACCACAGGCACTCAGTAGCGGATAATCGTTATATCCATCCCCTACACCAACGACTTTTTCTTTCTCTAGACGAAGAAGTTTCATGTACTCAAACATCGCTGTTTGTTTCGTTGCACCAAGATGGGTAATATCAAAACCATAATAGTCTCTAAATTTTCCTTTGATAGTATGAATATCTTTATATCGACCTTTCATCTCTTCTATTAGTATATCAACGTTACTTTCTGTAAATTTATTCATACTTGATGGTATCACTATTTTGGGTATATCTCTTATGCGTAATGAGTCAACATGTTTAAAATTAATGAGATCACCATAAAAACTTACTATTTCACCATTTGAGGTATACACGTTTCTACCTTTCTCAACACAAAAAATAATCTTCTCTCGTAACAAATGTGCGATTATTTCCTTAACTTCAACATCATCGATATACTTTGCCCAAAGAATTTCTTGTGTTTGTGGATCAATTATTTCTGCACCACCATGAACAATTTGTGGAGTTTGTAGATTAAGTTCTTTACATACTTCTTCAATATGTCCAGCAAATGGCTTACCTGTTACAATAGAGAAAAGATACCCCTTCTGTATAAGTTGCTTTATTGCTTGTTTGACTTGCGAAGTAATTCTATAAGTATGTACGTCCGCGAGTGTGTTATCAAAATCAACAACAAGAGCCTTGTAGGTATTCATAAGATAGTTGGAGTATAGCAAATTTTTTAGTCATACATCTTTGCAATCGTCTCCTGAGCATTAATTGCGATTATTTTGTAATCAAGTTCTGGAAATTGCTTCACAAATTGTTTGATCTCTGTCTCTGTCCCGACAATCCATCGCTGTTTTTTACTCCTGACAAGGTTCGCCAAGTCTTCCCTACTTATCCAAACTCCTTGTGTGGTAGCTTCTGGCACAGAAGAACGCACCGTACGATTTGAGTAATAGACCATCGAAGGATAGAGGTGATCAAGACGGACGATGATTTCATCGTCTTTGGCATGTTCATCCAGATACTTCCCGCTCTCGGCCTCTCCAATAGCCGATGCAGTCGTCAAAATGGGTGCAATGTTATTGCTATATGCTCTGACAGACAATGCAATCAGAAGTGCCAACAAAGCAAATTTCACAATGAGATTATTTTTGCAAAATCTCAATATTTCATGTACGGCATAGGCAATAATAATCGAGAAGAAGGGCATAATTGGGACAAGATACCAATTGTTTGTCTTTTGAGAAAAGCTAAGAAAAAGTACAAGACTCAATGGAAATACTAACAGCAGAAAGTATTCAGCTTGTTTTATCTTGCGGAATAACAAAGCAAATCCTAGAAGAAAAACAAAAAAGTATCTTCGTTGTAATGAATAATACATATAGGAGATATAGTCCAATTTAAAGGTCGCAAGACTTATCTTAGAAGCTCCCTGATCGGAGTTAAAAAGATACGACGTGATGAAAAGATTACCGAGTACTAAGGTGTTTTGATATCCAATATAGAGCCATAATCCCGGAATACCGATAGCTATAGCAAAGAGTAACAGGTAGTAGAGCCAATTTTTAAATACTTCTTTCCTACGAAAGAGAAGTTCATGAAGCAAAAAGATACTCAGTGGGAAAAGAACAAAAGAGCCTTTGGTCAATGCAAGTAAACAAAAACAAATTCCGAGCAAAATAAACCGCTTTCGTGACTTTAATAAGATAAAAAGAAAGATAAGAAAAACAAAGAAACTCGTCAATGCATCCAAATTGCCACTACGTACACGAGAAATAAATACGTCGTTAAAAGCAAGGGTGACAAAGGCCGCAACACCCGGGACAAAACCAAATTTTTTATAACTATAAATGAGGACACCAGTCAGAAGAAGTATGCCACAAATAGCTGACGTTAGTCTTACTGAGAATTCGGTCAGCCCCATAAAGGATGCAAAGAAGGCCGTGAGCCACATATAGAGTGGGGGTTTTTCAAAAAAATGACTACCATTCCATGTAGGGACGATAAATTCCTGATCTTTGATCATGTTCTTGGTAATTTCGCCGTACCAAGCTTCATCCCAATTATCAAGTGGGGCTTTTCCGAGTTGATAAAAACACAGATAGATGCCAAATAAAACAAGGAGTGATAAGGCAAATATCAGATATTTTTTTGCAGAAAAAAACGTGAGAATAAAATGCACTGACAAAAGTATAGCATGTGTTAGCAAATTGCCCTAATGGGACGGACTTATAGCCAGGTGATTTACAATTAGATCTACATATCTCTTGACAATTCTTACCAATATTTTATACTAGATATATGTTTACTCCTAAATATGCTTATACACCTGCAATCATCCGAGAATTAACAGGAATAGAAAGACTCTATGGACAACTTCTTGGAGAGAAGCTTATCCCCTCAATCTCGCTCAAACTTGCTCAGGAGAATCAGATCCTTGCTACCCACCACTCAACGAGCATCGAAGGCAATCCCCTCTCTCCCATGGATGTTACCAATATTATCCTTGGCGATCAAATCCCGGTAACCAAATCTGAAAATGAAGTAAAGAATTATTTTTCTGTACTCAACACGATCTTTTTACTTGCAAAAAAACGAACTCCAATCACTCCTGAACTGACCAAAAAACTCCATCATGAACTGATGATTAATATCGAAAAGAAAGATTTGGGAGAGTTTCGTGAAGGACATGTGTTCGTCGGACATCGAACGCAAACAGAGATTGTTGTCAAACACAATCCGCCATTTCATACACAAAAAGAAATCGATGAGGCGCTAACAGAACTCTACACCTGGGCAATGGAAGACAAACAGACTCATCCATTGATTCAAGCAGGTATTTTACACCACCGATTTGTTTATATCCATCCTTTCTTTGATGGCAATGGTCGACTTGCAAGAATTCTCACAGCATACTTTTTGCTCCTTAAAAATTACGAAGTAGCAAGATATTTTATCCTTGATGATTATTATGATGTTGATCGACATTTGTACTCTGACACACTGCACACGGCTGACGAAGGAGATTTGACTGAATGGCTCGCCTACTTCCTTGAAGGGATTGACTATTCACTCAAAGCTGCACTTGCCAGAATCACTGATCTGAAGCAAACCAAAATGGAAGAAGTAACTGGTGAAAAACGAGTCCTTGTGACCGCACGTGAAGAAGAAGTTCTCCAAATCGTTATTGACAAAAAAGCAATAAAAATGACAGATATCCAAGAAAGTCTTGATGTCACCCGTCAGCAAGCACATGCACTGATCTCCTCGCTTGTGAAGAAGGACATTTTGCAAAAATTTGGCAAGACCAAAACAAGTTATTATAAATTGGCAGACGACTCGCATACCCTATGAAAATTGCACTTTTAGGGGGAAGTTTTGACCCTCCACATCTCGGACATTATCTTATTGCTCAGCAAGTACGAGAACAACTTGCCATGGATGAAGTATGGCTTATACCACTCTATCAAAAAGACCTACAAGACAAAGCTTTTCACAAGCAACTGAGTAGTGTTGAAGATCGGGTTACCATGGCAAAGTTTCTTAAAAATTCGTTTATTAAAGTCTCTCAATTTGAAATCGAGCAAAATCAGACAAGTTATACACTTAAGACACTACAAGGACTCACGACAAAATATCCAGAGCATACCTTTTATTGGATACTGGGAAGTGACCAATTGGAATCATTTCAGAAGTATTATCATTGGCAAGAGCTGGTACAAAAGCATAATCTTATTATTTTCCCCCGGGAACATATGCTCTGGCACCTGGAAGAGCGAGTAAAAGAAGCTTTTCAGTTGCAAACAATTCCTGAAAATGTTATTGTTTTACACAAAGACGATCTTGTTTTGACCAACATTGCATCATCCGTGATAAGAAAAAGAATCAAAAAAGGATTGCCGATAAAATACTTAGTACCGAAAGAGATTGAGGAATATCTTAGAAAGAAGGGATTGTATAGTAAACGAAAGACGTAATCGTCATTCTGGCAAGTGAGGAACGAACGCTTCCAGAATCAAAAAGAGATGCTGGACACCTGCCCGCAATGCAAAGCAACGCGCTGCAGGCGGGAGCCAGCATGACGGATAAAAACTTTAAACAAAATGCAAAGAGATATGAACTACCTACTCACCATTGATCCAGCAAAAGAAAAAGAACGGATTGTTTCTTTCTTGAAAAAAACCTTTGCGGAACAACGTATTGACCATGCCGTTATCGGTCTTTCAGGAGGAATTGACTCGGCGGTTTCTTTTGCTCTCCTCAAAGAAATATTGCCTCCAGAAAAAATTATTGTCGCACATTTGTATTATGAAAAATCTTTTTTTGCACAACTTGAACCACTTATTGAAGAAGCGAAGATACCCGCAAAAAATGTTAAGCACTTTTCGATAAAACACTCTGTCGAAGAACTTGCTCAAGTATTGGGAATCAAAGAAACACAAGAAGAGAACATACGTAAGGGGAATATCTCGGCTCGAATACGAATGATTGTATTATTTGATCTGGCCAAGAAATATAACGCACTTGTCTGCGGGACAGAAAATAAATCAGAAAATTTACTGAGTTACTTTACTCGATTTGGCGACCAGGCTTCTGATATTGAACCAATTGAACATCTCTACAAGACACAAGTATATCAATTGGCAACCTATCTCGGAGTTCCTGAAGAAATCAGCAAACAAAGCCCATCAGCAGGGCTTTGGCAGGGACAAACTGATGAGGGAGAATTTGGCTTTACCTATGAAGAAGCAGACAAGGTACTCTATTTACATCTTGAACAAGGAGTATCTGTTTCGGAACTTGAACAACAAGGATATGCCCAAGCAAAAAATATTTTACACTGGCGGGAAAGAAACTTGTTTAAGCACCATACTCCATATATTCTTTCTACAGAGGACTAGGAACGAGAGGTTTCATAGACAATGTCAATAGGTGGCGTTTTAACTAATGAAAGCAAAATATCTGTTATTGGTTCTTCAAGAGCCCGAGTGTACCCCGGCTTTCTATTGGTCATAACACTATTTCGCAAATCATTAAGCATACGTATTCCTTTAACAACATCAGAAGGAAGCGCATTTTTATGGTATTTCATGATTGCCTGGGTGTATTGCCAAACATCCTCGAAAGTCATTTCTTTTTCAATAAACAACAGCAAGCTTTCTACCAATAATGATTTTATTTCATTATTTGCCAAAGGTTCTTTTTCCCAGGCTACCGCTTGGGAGTAATACGTAACACGACTTTTATCCATAAGTATTGAGAAGAATCTATTCTAGGTTTTTTGTTTTATTGTTGTCATTGACAGACATGTCATTGGTGCTTTTCAAAAAGAAATTTTTGGTGTATAAATAAAGAGAAGATTATTATATTTTATATAGTAAATATAGTAAACGTACAATGACGTACCTCGCATCTGCAATCAAAAAATATTATCGAAGACAAAAATCGCGTATTATCTTTACTAATGGTCAACCTCTTCAAGAACTTTCTATAAGCATTTGGGAAAAACTTGGCTACTCTCAGATAGATACAAGCGTCATTTCTCGAGTTATTAATGGACAAAGGCTTTTTACGCCAGTACAGCTTGAAGCATTTTGCCAGGTACTTAATCTTCCTTCAACAGAGCAGACATATCTGTTCCGCTGTCTTAGTCAGGATTATATGCTCAAAGGTGGAGCCAAAAATATTTCTCTGATAGAAACAACAAGTACCGTCGATATGTTGGACCTCCTAGAACATCTGGTTGATGAAGCATATAAAGGATTCCATTTTGGGTATGGGAAACGAATCGAAAAAAACATGGCACTTATTCATACCTATCTTGAAAAAATCACCCTACAAACATTTTCTCAAACACACAAAAATAAACTGTACGAATTGATAGCAACGGTTTTATACCTCAAAGGGAGGATTTTTTGCTCGTATAATTCAGCAAGCACTGTTATCAAATATACAACACCACTGATCACATCCCTGTCTCAATTAGAAGAGATAAGTAAAAATCCTCGAATAACAACCTATTTACACCTCCTTTGGGTCGAAATGTTTTATATTGCAGGAGGATACTCTTCTTCCAAAAAGAGTGCTGTCTTATATAAAAAAGCAATTGTTCTTGGCAAAAAAACATTGGACACACTTCCTGTGACACAATTTGAAAAAATTACTGCAATGCGAAATATTAGTGCCGCTTCAAGCTATCTAAACGACAGTCATACAACACAAGCAATGATTAACCAGGCGTCTGACGTTATCATCAAATCTTCCCTTGAAACAAGAATTGTCGGACTACAACTTTGTGGAACACTGGCCAGGGGCGCAGCAGTGAGCAAAATACCACAACCAGAAACACTCAAAGCAACTGCTCTGAAACATTACGGAAATGATATCACGGGTGGTGGAGTGACTGAAGTTTCAGATTTGCGAATCCAAATGGAAACATTACAACTACTGAAGACTACGGACAAATCATTACTCAAAAAAGTTGTCTCAAAAGGGCTGATTCTTGCACAGCGGGAGAACTTACCCAGGCATATTAGTGTCTTTATGCAAGCACTTCCCAAAATCTCCTAATGGTATTGTGCTTCTTTTCTTCCTCAGGTATTATGCTTGTATAATGTCTGACACTATTGAGCTTATTCAATTTGATTGGAGTGGTACGTTAAGCGATGATCGTCCAACAGTATACGAATCTCATGTGAGAATGTGTCAGTATTATGGCATAGAATCCCAAAAAACAATTGAGGAGTGGTATCGAACAGCAACGGGCATCCCTCGGGATTATCAAAAACCAGGGGTTACTGATTCTCCTGAGCAAATATGGAATCTCTACAAAAAAATCTTTCTGGAAGTACTTGCCGATGGCATCCATCCAACAATCTTCCCAGATGTTAAGGATACGATCCAGGAACTCAAAGCACAAGGTAAAAAATTGGTAGTGATCAGTAGTCATCCCCAAAAATATTTACATCAAGAGGCCAAGATGTACGGCATAATTGAGTACTTTGATGAGATTAGAGGAAGTATCCCGTTTAACAAATCGACAGAGATCAGAGCTATGTATACTCGTTTGGGTGTTCACCCTGACAACACCTTGTATGTTGGAGACATGGTATCGGATATTCTGGCAGCTCGTGAAGCAAACGTCCGCTCAATTGCCCTAACACGTGGTTATCATACACAAGAAAAGTTACAAGCATATAAGCCATTTTTCTTATGGGACGACCTCTCTCCAATAAAAGACTTATAAAAATCATGTACAATAAGTAAGCAAACTATCATGTCGATAAAGAAACGTTCCTTTGTTTTAGCATTACTTTTTATCTTTTCTCTATTCTTTGTTGTGAAGCTGCCAGTTGAAGCTGCAACGACCTCTTCGGGGCTACCCTGGATTTCAGGTTCCCATGTAGCCAACGAACTCCAGCCACATCTTAATTTTGGCACATGGAGAGGTCGTCCAATCGATGCAATCAATGTCTTTACTTCACGAGGTTCCTGGGGTGGGATAACAAACCCTACAAATATTTTTGAAGAGTTAGGGTACAAAAACTACAAGGGCATGTTCATTATCTCGCAACCAATGTATCCGCAAGGACAAGGCAATAATGCTACTTGTGCAACAGGAGCTTATGATAACTATTGGAAAGATTTTGGAACCTTCCTCAAAAAATATGACAGAGACACGCCAAATACGATCATCCGCATTGGTTGGGAATTCAACGGGACATT
Organism: Patescibacteria group bacterium; assembly: GCA_038063415.1. Taxonomy (GTDB): domain Bacteria; phylum Patescibacteriota; class Microgenomatia; order Levybacterales; family UBA12049; genus JBBTVD01. The sequence goes on along the minus strand of JBBTVD010000004.1, from coordinate 43,873 downwards.
TATGTACTGGCATACTGATGCTGATCCAACAAACTTTAAAAATTGCTGGAGACAGGTAGCCAAAGCAATTAAATCAACCGCTCCAAATGTGCTGATTGACTGGACAGTAAATGGGCATGGTGGACCCGTCCCTGCGGGAGGGAACATGTATACAGCATATCCTGGAGATGATGTTGTTGATATTATTGGGACAGATTCCTATGATCACTATCCTCCAAGCCGTAATCAAGCAGAATGGGACAATCAATGTAATGCAGGAGGCGGTTCAGGGCTCTGTGACATTATCAAATTTGCCAGGCAACACGGCAAAAAATATGCAGTTGGAGAATGGGGCATTGCTGTTGGCAGTGATCAAGGTGGTGGAGATAATCCTTTTTATGTAGAAAAGATGTTTGAAACATTTAAAAATACGAGTGATATCCTTGCGTACGAAGCTTACTATAATGCACCCTTATCAATCGAGCCAAATAACGTAGGTTCAGGTATCGCAAGTCCTTTGGGATCAGTAGATGCGCCAAATGCTTCCAAAAAATATTTAGCCCTTTTTGGTAAAGATAGTCCTGTTGGAATACCCGTCGATCAACTCCCCCAAGCTGCCCAAACGGCCTCAGATACACAGTTGCAAATTACTTTGTCATTACATGGCATTGGAGCAGGAGGAGATAATACCAATCCTACGGCCAAGGGAAATTTTTCTCCCAAAAGGAGCAAAAAAACATTCACTGCTGATATCTATAACAATCAAAATGTACTCGTAAAATCGAAATCTTTTGAAGCAGTTTTTTCCTCTACCACAGGTAAATTCACTGGTGAAGTAAATATAGGTGAAATACCAGCAGGAAATTATCTGATACAAATCAAAGGAGCTCAGTATCTCAAAAAACAGGTGTCAGGGATACAATCTTTACAAAAAGGCATAAATATACTCCCTGAAGTCTCTCTTGTAACAGGAGATATCACCAATGATAACAAGCTTAATATTGAAGACTATAATGTTATTTTAAGCTGTTATGCTGATCTAGAAACATCGGAGACATGTATTTCAGCCAACCAGCAAACTGCGGATATCACTGATGATGGGAATGTCAATCACTTTGACTACAACTTATTCTTGCGGGAAATAGCAAATAGAAGTGGTTTATAGCCAAACAACCTGATATAATTGAACCATACATGGCAAAAAAACAACAATTAAAAATTGAAGATCTTGTTGAAGGCAAAGGGAAACCAGTCAAAGATGGTGACATTGTCGTTATGCATTACACCGGCTGGCTGGAAGACGGAACCAAATTCGATTCATCACTTGACCGCCATCAACCATTTGAGACACCTATCGGTGTCGGCTATGTAATCAAAGGATGGGATATGGGTGTTCCAGGTATGAAAGTTGGTGGCAAAAGGAAGCTAACGATTCCACATGAGCTTGGATACGGAGCCTATGGTGCTGGATCAGATATTCCAGGATTTGCGACACTTATTTTTGAAGTAGAACTCCTCAAGATTAAATAATCTCTTATTCTTCAAGGACCATGATTGCATTTGCAGCTTTTTCGTAGTATTCCAGTTTTACTGTATGCATGCCTTCAGTAAGCGTTACAGTTGGTGTATGTACCTTTTCTGCGTGGTCTGTCCAATCATCAACAAGTAGCTGATCATCTATCCAGAATCGAACCCCATCATCAGATTTCAGGATGAATTGATAGTCTCCAGCAGCAAATTGTTTTTGTTTTGTCCAACGGACTGAGAAATTATCAACAGCAATCAGTGGATCTGGTGAGGTAGTTGCACCCCAATTAAAGTTAATTTGTGCATCTTGGCGAGTCAATACAGGAGTTCCCGTAAGGTTGATGTTATCAAAGTATTCTGCGCTAAACGTACCTTCTGTTGGTTCTGGTTCTTCTTCTCCTGATGTGCCTTCTTCTATCTTCTGGAAGTTAAACTTCGCCACTGCTCCCCCACCAGCTTCATAATATTCAACAACTACGGTATGTTGTCCAGCAGTCATTGACTTTTCAACTTTATAGGTAGCTGGTGCCTGATCAATCCATTTATCGATGATCACTTCTTCGTCAACCTTTACCCGTACGCCATCATCTGCGGTTACGGTAAACTCGTACGTTCCATCGGTAAAGGTAGCTGCTTTTGTCCAACGAACAGTATAATCATTGGCGTTAACCAACGGATCTGGTGAAGCTCCACCCCAATCAAAATTGATCGTAGCATCATTTCTGGTCAGTACAGCTGGTGGAGTAAAATCACGATTATTATAATATTCACCAGTATACGAACCATCATTTGGCGGAGGTGGCGTACCTCCTATTTTTGCATAGCTCAGTTTGGCAACGGCGTCTCCCCACGCTTCATAGTATTCTACTTTGATCGTATGCGTACCAGCAGTTAAGGCTTTTTGGATTTTGTAGGTGGTTGCTGCTTGGTCAAGCCATTTATCAAGGACAAGTTCATTATCGATAGACAACCTGACTCCATCGTCAGCTGTAATCGAGAATTCATACGTTCCATCTTCTGCAAAAGTTTCGTTTTTCGTCCAACGAGCAGAGAACTGATTAATCGGAAGCGTTGCATCAGGAGCGGTATCTGCCCAATTAAAGTTAATATCTGGATCTATTCGAGTCACGGCAGGCTGTCCTGTAAGCATCTGATTGGCAAAATACTCTGCGGCAAATCCTACGGTTGGGGTTGAATCGTCAGTCTTTTCATAAGCAAAATGCATTACTGAACCTCCACCGTTCTCATAATACTCAACGATAACCGTATGATTGCCCGCAGTGAGTGTCTTTTCGACTTCATAGGTTGTGGAGCCTTGATCAATCCATTTATCAATAATTACTTCCCCGTCTACCTTTACGCGCACCCCATCATCAGCAGTTGCGGTAAAGATATACACTCCTGCCTCAAAGGAAGCGTTTTTTGTCCAACGAGCAGAGAAATTATCAAGTGGAACTTGCGGATCAGGTGAACCATTTTCCCAATTAAAGTTAATCGTCTCATCATTTCTGGTAAGAAGGGGTGTACCTGTCAATGTTTTGTTATCGAAGTATTCAGCGTTGTAACTAGTCGTTGGTTGAGTAACAGGTTGTGTTGCTGCAAGGTCCCAATCAAGTCGGGCGTTTGCCATACCAAACCCTTCAAAATACTCCATGGTGATCTCATGCATGCCTTCTGTCAGATCAATTTCAGCATTGAAAGCGGCATTATTGCCATGATACTCGTTAATTACTAACGCTCCATCAACAAAGAGTCTCACGCCATCATCAGTTGCAGTAGTGAATGTGTAACGGCCACCAGCAAAGTATTCATTTTGGGTCCAACGAGCAGAAAATTGATCCGTATTTACCACTGGATCAGGAGATCCATTCTCCCAGAGGTAATCTATTTTTTCATCCTGCCTGGTAAGTACTGGCGCTCCTGTTAATTCAGTATTGTTGTAGAATGATGCATTCCATGCCGTTGCAGGACGGAAATGAACAGTAAACGTCGTATCCTCAGCTGGTGTTATAATCGTATGTCGCGAAACACCTCCATCTGACCAATGATCAAACACATACACTTCACCGTTTACTTCCTGAACGGTATTGATACTTATCTCTCGTTTGAACTTCTCAACACCAGTAACAACGTGTGGTGTAGCATGTGGTGAACCATCAAGCAGCACAGTAAGCCCCGGTACATTGGTCGTAAAGGTCATAGCTGACTTGATTGGGAAAACATTTACTGATTCAGTATCTGCGAGTCCATGTGCATCAGTTGCAGTAACTTTGATCTCAAACCAGGTATCTGCTGATGCTTCTCCATGATCAGGCGTGGTAAAGCTATGCGCCCGTCCGATAAGTGGTCCAAGGAATGGATGAATATGCGTATTATGATGAAGAAATACTTCTGTTTTGATTGCTGCATCATTGAGATCAAGTCCAGCAGCGTCAACTGCATGTGCAGTAATCTGTATTTCATCAGTTGCGCGGTACAGATCTCCTTCAACGGGAGAACCAATCGTAACCACAGGTGGTTGTCCTACCTGAATAACAATCGGTACTGCTTGAGAAGCATCAGTTGCATCAGAAACGGTAAGTTGGACAGTATATGTACCCTTCTCTGTAAATGTTTTGGTAGGATTTGCTTGGGTACTCGTTGTCCCATCACCAAAATTCCAGAGATAGGCTATCGGATCGTTATCAGGATCAGAGCTTCCTGCACTTGAGAAGGTAACGGTGAGTGGCTCAATTCCCTTGGTTACGTCAGCAGTTGCATTGGCAATCGGCAAATGACTGTCTGTTGCATAACTTACTCGATAAAGCACCCCTGGGAAAATAGTCAGATAGTAGAGTGATCCATCAGGAGCAACCTTCATATCAACAACCGTTCCGGCATTTGGATCAAAATCCGATACACCGATATTATTCCCCGCCGCGTCAAGATCCATTCGACGAATAAACCCTTGCCCATAATCTCCAAAGAAATAATCACCATCATACTCCTGTGGGAACATACCCCCATGATAAATTGAACCACCAGTCACCGCTGATCCAAAATCACCTTGGTGAATATAATAATAGATTGGATTGGTATAGTTGTTGCAAGGAAGAGTACACATACCTTCTGCTGCCGGCCAACCATAATTGCCACCTTTTACGATGTGGTTTACTTCTTCCCAGGTATAATCACCCACGTCGCCTCCATACATTCTTCCCGTAACGCTATCGAATTGGAATCTCCATGGATTACGGAACCCATATGCCCATATCTCTGGTAACGAGCCCTGTTGTCCATAAAATGGATTATCAAGTGGGATACTTCCATCTTTATTGATTCGCAGAATCTTTCCATGTGGATTTGATAAATTCTGTGCATTTGGTGGATAGCCATTATCTCCAACTGCAAAATACAGCTTACCATCAGGACCAAAACGAATGCTTCCACCAACATGGAGCTCTTGAGATGGTGAATTTGTTTGATAGATAATAAGAGGATTTTGCCCGACATCGCCTGAAGCATCAAAACGAACTAATCGATTGCGAAGATCAAGTCCGGTGTAATAAAAATAGACATAATGATTGTCGATAGCAAAAGCAGGATCAAAAGCAATACCGATAAGCCCACGATCACCAGAAGCAACCGAAGGAAGGTCAGCAAATGGTGTTTCCAGGAGTGTGCCATTTTTATATACTCGAATCTGTCCTTCACGCTGGAGGATAAAAATTCTTCCATCAGGAGCAATTTCAAAACCAGAAGGCTGATTGAGTCCACTGCCGATAATTTGTTGTAATTGGAAGTTCTCTGGTGGAGCTGCATGAGCAATCGGAGAAGCAACCAGGAAGAGAACACTAGCAACAAGTAACGAAAGAACAAAGACAAAAAACTTTTTTAGCATTAGTTGTCCCCTCCTTCAACAGCGACTTCTTGTGCTTTTCGTTTGTATACTTCCGCTTCATTATCTTTATATATCCGCTCATATACATCCAAAAATGCTTTATTTTCGGTAAGCATGAGTCGTCTGACGATTTCTCCTTCATTGTTACTACTCATCACAACATAGGCTGCATGGTCGACTGGATTAATAAGCGCTGTTTGCCATTGTGTTTGTACCCCTTCATGAATAAACTGTCTGAGTGGAAGCTGACTTTGAAAAGCTACAGGATTAAACGTAGAAAGAGACATTAAGACTTTATCTTCCGACGAGACATGACCCTGAAGTACTTTGGCAACATCAGTATTTCTGAATGCACTTGAACCAATCGTCCCGTCAGTTATCGTAATTGCTCCAGTTAAGGAAAAAATATGTACTTGAAAAAGGATGATCTCAAGAGCAATGATCGCTGCCAATTTCCTCCATGAAGCAAAGAGTCCAATTAAGATAGCTGCAAAAGGCAACGCAAGTACACCATAACGGACGTTAAACCAAGAACCTTCTGGTGAACCAGATGGATTCCAATGCAAATCAGGTATATTGAGGATAGAAAACCCAAGGAAAAGCGCAATAATGTTAAAAAGAATCGGTGAAATGAGCAAAAATACTACTAATAGCCGTCGTGAAACAGTGGTAATAGTACTTTTGATAAGAAAAAAAGTACTCAGCGCAATCGTCGCAAGAGCCATTGTATACAACCCGACATTGTCACGCATTGCATAAAAATATGCACGAGTTGAAGTAATAATATCTCCTTTGGTAATAAGCTCTGCTGTTTGTTCAATAGTTGCTTGTTGGGCACGAGCAGAATAAGGACCTACAGCAAAATACAAAGGATGGCCAAAGATAAGTGCGTTCCAAAGGAACCAGAGCCCGACTCCAAGTACTACAGGAGCGCCAAAAAGAAATACTTTACTCAAACTCTCAGCAAATTTTCGTTTGACAATAAATGTTTCATTTCCCACGATGAGTAAAGCTTGAGCAATGACAACAAACCATCCGTCATATCGTGTAAGTACTTGCAAAAAACCTAGAAAGCCAAGGATCAGTAAATAATGCATATTTTCTTTCCTGGTTGTCAGGTAATTAACAAAAATAAGTACAGAAAGAGCAAAGAGAGCAAGATATAATGATTCAGTCATAGGTGTTGCTTGTAAATACAGGATGTTAATATTGACAGCATATGCCAAACCTGCAAGAATACTCGCAATATATTTCTTTGTGAGGATAAAGACTGTTTTGTAGATAGCCCAAACAGCCACGACATACGAAATCATAGAAACGATACTCCCAGCAAAACCTGAATGCCATGCCCAATCATTCCAGATAAAAGGAATAGGCAAGATATGCCCCAGTGGCAACCATACACTTCCCAACTGAGAAAGGCCAGGCTGTAAATTATCGATAACAAGGCGTGAGATATTGATATGTGACATTGCGTCGTTATAAACAAGGACAAGATTTTGTGTATAGGTCACATACCATGCGATAAGGCTAATCACACTTGCAACCAAAACAACCGGGATACTGAGTCCTTTCTTTTCAATTTTTTTATGGAGTTTTTGGAAGATTTTTTTCATAGATGAGGATTAGGCTTGCTGAAAGCTTGGTGAAACTTCTCCAGTAACAACAACTTTTTTTGTCCCCTGCTCTGGCTGTAAATGTAAACCATGTTTGGTTTTGTGCCAATAATGTGGTTTAAAGAGAAACTCCCATACGGCAAGTCCGGTAGCGATACTCATAGCCAACCAATACAAAGGGATAAAGATCGTAAAAGGGATAATATGCCATTGCTTTCTCTTGGCAGCACCAATCATGTAATAGTACAGATATAAGAAGTTCCCAATAATAAGTGAGAACACAGCGATATAGAGCACTGATGGTGGAAAAAGCGACTCAATGGCTGCCCCAACGTACGGAGTAAAGGCAAAATAACTCACCGTAAGTAACCACATTAATGGATTAACAAGCATCGAAAGAATCTTTCCTCCAATAATAAGCTGAAAGGTCAATGCATGTGGTTCTCTGAGTGATGAACGAAAGCTACGCAAATCTCGTGCATGGACAAAATAAGTCTGGATATATCCTTTAATCCAACGCATTCGCTGATGGAACCAGTTTATATAATCACTGTTTGCTTCCTCATAGGTGGTCGAATCCATAATGGCGGTACGATACCCAGCTTTTGCTAGTCGAAGCCCCAAATCTGCATCTTCAGTCACATTAAAGGCATCCCAGCCATCAAGTTTCATTAGAATCTTTTTCTTGAAATGATTACTGGTACCACCAAGTGGAATTGGTGCATTAATTGATTGTAACCCTGTCAGTACCAGATCAAACCACAATGAATACTCAGCGGTAAAAACGCGCGTTAAGATATTTTGATGAGGATTATAAAAGTTCAGCTTTGCTTGAATACAGGCAATCGTCGCTGGTGATTTTTTAAAAGCAAGCACGGCTTTTTTTAACTGATCAGATTCAGGGATATCTTCTGCGTCATAAATAACGATATACTCTCCTGTTGCATGACGCATACCATAGTTAAGCGCTTTTGGTTTCGTCTTTGGCTTCGCATCCGGGACAACAACGATATCAAAATATGTTGGCAAATCAAACAGCTTTACCTTTTCGATCGTTTCTTTATCATCTTCTTCAAGAAGCAACATTACTTGTAGTTTGTCCTTTGGATAATCAAGCTTACTCATTGCGTCAATAAATTGCGGGACGACATTCCATTCTTTATAGAGAGGACAAAAAACCGTGTACGTAGGCCAGTCTTTCTCGGGGATACGAGCTATCGCATTCTTATTGACAGTGAGTTCAGGAGTAACCGCAAAACTACGATAAATAAGAAAGAGATTAAAAAGTAAGTCGGTAAAATATAAGATATTGAGTAACAATAATGCCGTAATAATCGTCATATGCGCATTGATCATGAGCGAAACACTCAAGAGATAGACAAGCGCAAGCATAAAAAAGACTTGGCTTTTGGTTGTTTGTTTGAGAGCACTCTTTTGCAGAGGATGATTGACATAAGAAGAAAATGGCAAACCTTGATAATGAAATCCTTCCTTTGCATTTTTAACCCCATGTTTTGGATGAAAGGCGATTAGAATCGGTTCAGCAAATCGCAATGCAACGGCATGACTGCCTATTTCAAAAGAGGCCTTGACTACATTGAGTTTACTTTTACCCGCATGTCTTTTTTCAAAAGGCATATCAATAGAATCGATTACATACCCCGCATCAAGACTTTTCTTTAAGAAATCAAGATCAAATGTCCAAGACGTTGGAGCAAGATATGGAGAAATTCTTTCAATAATATGTTTTTTGAAAACTTTCAGACCTGATTGTGAATCGACCTGAATGCCATTAAGCAATCGAACAAAGAAGAAGGAAAACCCACGACTGAAGAAGGAACGAAGTGGTGAACTATGTGAGTAAATGCGTTTGCCAACGACAATATCTGCTTTATGCATCCTCTGTACCATTTCAGGGATAGACTCTGGAGGATATTGCAGATCAGCATCAATCATACAAATAAGCTCAAAAGAAGCATACGAGAAACCTTCAAGAAGCGATGTGGCTTTGCCTTTTTCACTTTTCTTGATAAAAAGTTTCACTGGATAGTTTTTTTGTAACGATTTGATTACTTGTTGGGTTTTATCGGTGGAGTTATCATCGACCACGATGACTTCGTAGGTAATGTTTTTTGCTGTAAGCGCAGCATCAATACGTGCAATGAGCTGCTCAATGTTTTCTTCTTCATTATATGTTGGAACGACGACAGAAATTTTGTTATACACCATGATATTTTTATAAAAATTTATTTAGACCTATAAATATATCTATATACAGTAAATCCAGCTTCATGTCAAGTTTTTTTGTGGCAAAAAACTACATGATTTCTATATTTTATTATAGATGTATAGTATTAATAAAAGGAGCATTTTTTTATTTATTGCAAAAAGAGGTTATTCATAGATACAATATCTTGATGGAAACAGTAGGATTCACACAAGAAAAAGACCCATGGGGTAAGAAGAAAAAAGATGCGTTTGTTGCCCAACAAGCAACTTATATCACAAGAATTCTCCATGATTTAAACCTTAAGGGGATAGACGTAGATCCAGCAATACATACTCTTGAACCCACCTTTTTTCGCGACAGAAGGGTTTTGGCTTATACAGGGATAGGAGATAGTACCGTAGGAATTCTTGTCTCAAATGAAACGAACAATAACGTGCAGCGTCAAGACGAACATCCAATTACACCTATTCTTATCTCCCCTACACAAACTGATTCTGGATTACTTATTGATGAAAAGAGTAAAACAATTTGGACTGATTCATTTTGGGTATATCATAATAAAAAATTTAGATATGTTCGCCCTACTGTCCCTATTCAAATTGATGGCTATAACCCAATGTTTGATACAAAAAGACCAGATCCTGTTTTTGATGAATGGGATGGCGGACAACAACGACTCCAAGCATTAGTCAAAGATAAACAAAAAACTAAAGAGTTACTATCTGATGCCGGGATACGGGTTCCAACAGGAATCTTTCTAACTGCTGAGGATAGTAATATCGATGAACAAATTGATAATTTTCTAGAAACGTTCCCTGATCTTTCGGGGATAGTAGTAAAGGCCAATACTGGCTCTCACGGATATAAGGTTAAAATTTTTGATTTAACGAACCCAGAAGCTGTTACAAAAGCCAAAAGAGCTACCAGAGAGCTTATGGAAGGCAACCGAGGGGTTATTATCGAAGAACGCATTACTCCTCCCCCAGCATCAAAATTAAAATTAAAAAGATTGAGAAGGAATGGTAAAAAAGGAGTTGATTATAATTTTAGAGTCCTTACTACACTCGATACAGACAATCCGGAAGTAATAGATGCAGAAATCCGATTCCGAGAAAAAAGTATAACACCCGTAAATATTTCAATTGATGCAAAAGCTGCCATTGTCGATACGTTAGACGATCCTGCGCTTGTTGAGAGGATATTTGCTGCTGCTCGAGCTACAACAAGCGTTGTTTGTGCTGAGGTAGGTACTGATTTGCACGGAGTTGTTGGTATTGATTTAATATCTGATGCTAACAAAAATGTCTATGTTCTAGAAGCAAATGCTGGTGCGGTCGGAGGATTGGGGACACTTATTCGTTTATTAAAAAGACCTTTGCCTTCAATCAACGAAAAGTTGGTTCCTTCGACAGCTCCCTATCTTGAGAAGCGATTTCAAAGAAGAATACCACTTCCTCCTCAGCGATTGAAGCGGATTCCCCAAAACGTTAGTGATCATGTTACATTACTCTACACACAAATAGAAGCAAAAGACTATAATGCAGCCCTAGATATTCTTTTCCAACGCGAAGATCTTTTTGACTCTCAAAGAGACTATATTTCTCCCATTTTCTTCCTTGCAGATAAAGCAGGTAATTATGATAAGTTACTTGCTTATATTGATCGGAAGCTCGAAGAATCGCCAGAGGATTATCAACTCAAGTACGACAAAATTCTTGCATTACGAAAAGCTAAGCGTTTTGATCAAGCACAAGCTAAGATACATGCATTACCAGATGAAATTTTTACTTCACAGGTTGTTATGTACGAACAATTTCTCCTTTTCTTAGCGAGAGGAGATACCCATAGGGCTGATGCTTTCTTAGAAAATTTCATAAGAGAAGGTCATGAACCTGTAGGATTACTTACAACAGAAAAAAAAGCTAAATTTTTCTCTGAAGCATACAAAGCATTAGGTAAAAAAAGAAAAGCATTGCTTTGGAAATTTGCTGCTTTTAGTGCACCAGAAACTCAATTGACCATTAATAGAATGAGGCGGTTAGAGGAAGAGCTTGCTGAACCAGTAAACGAGTAGAAATTATTTAATGTACGTATGTAACAAATTTGTACGATTCAAATAACTTTATCAAAATGTAAAGTTTGAAATATCCTTGGGTATCCAGTATTTAATCTTATTCTCAGGAAGAAGCATAATCCTATTTGGAGAAAGTCCCTCAACAAATTCCTCGGTATGACTAACAAAAAGCATAGCCCCTTTATAGGTTTTAAGTGCTTCAAGGATAGTACGTTGTGAAACCATATCGAGATACGTCGTTGGCTCATCCAAGATCAGGAGATTATAATTTTGCAGCATCAAAAGAGCAATTGAAAGTCTGGTCTTCTCCCCTCCTGATAATGTTCCGACTGTTTGATAAATTCGGGGTCTTTGGAAATTAAATGAACCAAGAATAGGCAAAATCTGCATCAGAGGCAAATGACACTGCTCCTCAACCATCTGGATAATTGTTTTACTAAAATCAAATGTCTCAAATTCTTGTGAATAATAGCCAATAGAGAGCTCAGGATCACGAATAATTTCCCCTGTATCTGGTTGCAATCTACCCATGAGTGTCTTAATAAAGGTACTTTTACCAGCACCATTCGGACCATACAGTGCAATTCGCTCTCCTCGTTTGATCGTTAAGGAAACATTGGATAAGATACGCTTGTCATCAAAGCTGATGGAGATATCTTTGGCTTGAAGTGGAATTTCACTGGTATGTTGGGGATCAGGAAGCGTAAACTTGATGCCTCGTACTTCTTTTGGTAGCTCAGGCAGTTTTTCTTTAATACGGTCAATACGAGTCTGGACACTGGCTCTCGCACGCGCTCCTTTCTCAGTAGCACCACTCGCCATTTTTTGCAGACTTTTTTTCATTCGATTAATCTCTTTTTGATCATTCTCAAACTTTTTCTTCAGAGCAGCGTCATTATTACCTTTGAGCTTCACATACTTTGAATAATTTCCCTTGTATTCTTCAATTTTTTTTGTATGTGGATTGATAGCCAAAATTTTATCGATATGTTGATCGAGGAGATTAATATCATGGGAAATAACAATCAGGGTATGTGGGTATTCACTGAGAAACTCCATAATCCAACGTTTTCCCTCGGTATCCAAAAAGTTGGTAGGCTCATCTAGGAGCAAAACATCAGGTTCTTGAATAATCGCACGGAGCAGTGCTAGTTTGGTTCGCTGACCTCCGCTTAATATCTTGGGTTTGGTATCAAGATCAGCATTAACATCCAATGATTCGAGCATAATCATCAACTCATACATCTCTTTTTTCATTTCAGGATCGATATAGCTTTGGATATCTGTTGCCGTCTCAAGCTCTGGATCGTGTTTTACTTCCTGAGGGACATAGCCAACAGTCCCACGAATTTCTAAAAACCCACTTGAAGCATCATCTTCACCTTTAAGCAGTTTAAACAACGTCGACTTCCCAGCTCCATTTGGTCCAACCAGTCCTACTAAGTCACCTTTGAGGATGGTAAAGCTGGATTCTTCATAGACGGTTAAACGTGCATATCCATAAGAAATATTTTTTGCATGTATCATAAATAGGAGAGTTGTTCATTATAACAGAACGATCAGCCAACAAGAACCCTATGGAGCATTGCCGTATCAGATGCAGAAATTTTTGCTTCATAATCTGGATCTACTTTCTGATCAATGCCTGCTTTTTCGGGAGCACCCCAGTTGGGGACAATGGTAGGAACGAAAATCGCACGCCCGAATCCTCGCCTTTTTGGATCAGGGATCAAGTAAAAAGCAAATGATGGCTGAACCACGGTGTTGGCATGAATCTTTTCAGCAAGTTCTGGATAATCTAGAAGCTTTGCTTTAATAAATGCTTCTTCTTGTGTAGCAATTTCTGAAAAATTCTTAAAATGACTGGACAAGATAGTTGCAACATCCTTTCCATGTTGTTCCCCAAAAGGAATTTCAACTTGATATCCAAAAGGCCTTCCCTCATGAACAGTAAATTGATTGGTACCTTGCTTTCTATTTAATGCCTCGACAAATTCATTAAGATTTCTACTCCCAAGAAATCCTCTGCTAAAATGCCTATCTTCTCTCGATAGATTCCACTCAGGAAGCTCTTGTTCGAGAGATGTCATATGTGCTGGATCAATAAAAACAATATGATCATGAGGGAATTTGACCGAACGTATTGATGGTCGATCACCTCGTACATCTCGAGAATGTGCACCCATAATTGCTGGTATCACCCCATCGCTAAAAGCAGCTACACTGGGGTGATTATTTGCCTTCAGATCCATAAAACGATCGAGTACGCCCATCGCAGTCCCCCAATAAGCTGCTTGTATTTCTGCAGGGAAATCTTCATCGTAGATAAGTTGTGTTCTTTGTTCTTCAGCTGGCCGGACAATATCCGAGACTCTCCCAGCAATAAGCATAAGACCCCCTGGGCTATAAGGAGACGTTGGATTTTTGACTGCCAGTAAGTATTGCTCATCTGATCCTTTCGCTTCAGTTAAGCTTGCTAGTGATGCAGACGTTGAAGGTATTCTCCTTTGGTTACCAACCCTGTCAAGGTGAGCAAGACGCGCCACATCAGGATTAAAGAAAAATTGCGCACGATTATCAGGTGCATTTGACCTTTCAACATGTACGTCAAGAGCTTTGTCTCCTTGAGCTAGTAAGACTTCGGTAGAGCCTCTCCTTCCTGCTACCAACAATGTTCCAAGTGGAAATTCTCTTCTCATAAGTAACTCTTTTCTTTAAAAGGGGTATTTTAGCAAGAATTAGGAATAAAGTACACTTAAAGCAGATTTATACAAACTCTTTCCCACAAAAAAGCTCACCGTTAGATGAGCTTTTTTAGAAAATGTCTTTCGTGATTAAGCACGTGCTACATTTTTTGCACTTGGACCTTTGTCACCATTAACGATTTCAAAAGTAACGGTGTCACCAACTTGAATTTCATCAAAGGTTACGCCTTGCAAGTCATTAGAATGAAAAAACAGATCTTTTGTTTCGCCATCGCGACTAATAAATCCGAATCCTTTATCTAACTTTGTTTTGATTGTACCTGTCATAATTTTTGCTCCTCCTTTCCTTTACCAGTATAGCAGAAAGCAACAGTAAAAATCTTGTATTATAATATATAGCAGTATGGAAAGGAGAAAAGAATCACCTTCATTCGTAGAAAGATTAAGACCAGGAACAAAAGCCGCTGTTGTTGTTGATTTTGATATTACCAAAACAGGTGGGGCAGAAAAGAGTGCACAAACTATACTCAGGTATGGAGGAGGTAAAATGAACTGGACGTGTATCTCACCATTCGATATTCCTTCAGAGGTACTAAGTACAACCATGCAACTTGCCAGTAATAAATCAGGGGAGGGTTCGCCTCGAGATTATGCGATCACAGCAGAAGCAAGAGAAAATATACGTACCTATTTAGAACAAGAGGATCCATCACATATTGTTTTGATACAACCACGTGGTATATATATGGATTCAATCATTAGTTCTTTTCCTGAGAAATGGCTGACAAGAACCGTAGCACGCTGGGGCAGTGAGTTGGATGCACCACTAATGAGAGGAGTACAAGAAGCAGAAAAAGACTATCATACCAGGCAACAACAACAACAAGAGAATCAAACAAGACAAGCAGCTATCGCAAACAAAGTGGGTATAAACATAGGCATTTCAGGTGCAATTAAAAAATCACTTATTCGTGTAGGGGTTGATCCTAAAAAAATTCGAGTAGTAACCAATCAAGCAGGTGCCGAAATATCTTCTGATTTAAGAGCTAACGACACTAAAGGAGAAAGAAGAGCAGAATTTCTTCAAGAGGATGCACTGGGAATCCTTGTTGCCAGTAGGGTTGTAAGACATAAAGGGTTAGATTGGTTAAAAGAACTCCATGCACAATTACAGGCAAAACATACTAAGATTACAGAAATATCACCTTTTAAAATAATTAAAATAACCCTCGTTGGAGAACCAAGAGATCAAAGACTTTTACAGGAACTTTTAGCAATGGATGATCCTGAGGATTCATTAGTCAGATTCAATTATGCTGGAGTAAAAACTCTGCAGGATATGAATACACTTTATAATATGTACGATATTTTATTTCATCCATCTCCCTCTGAAGGAGCACCGAGGGTTATTGCAGAAGCTGCAAAAGCAGGAATGACAACGATTGGAAGAGAATCGTGTGAAGGAATACAAGAAATGGTTTCAAGCGCAAAGCCTCATGCACCAATTGGTGTATTAGTAGATTCACCAGAAGCTGCTGCAGACAAGATATTAGATCTCATGAATAATCCCTTGGTTCTTAAGACACTACAAGATAATGCTCGTAGTTGGGCAGAGTCAAAATTTGATCCTAAGCATGTGGAAGAAGAATTTTGGCAAGCTATCTCTGCTGCATAACCACCATTTCCTATAATAGGGTTGCCCAATCAAAAATAAATTTTATGCCAATAAGGAGTATTGCAATCAACACAATTTTTCTAAACATTTTATAAGAAAATTTATTAAGGATTTTTTTCCCTGTAAAAGAACCTGCAATTGCCAAAGCAAATAAGATTGGTAAATACCAATAATACTTATTTTCAAAAAATCCCTGACTAAGATATACAGGTATTCTAGTTATATCTACTGCAAGAGCTATTGCAGCAGTAGTAGCTACATACGTATCTTTTGACAATCCAAATCCAGTTAAAAATGCTCCACGCAAAGCTCCTCCGGTACCAATAAGCCCTGCAAAAAAACCTGACAGCCCACCACCGACTATAGCACTTATTGATGAGGCTTTAATACGAAAATTCTCTTTCCAAAGCGAATAAACAGCATACACAATAAGAAATGCTCCTAAAATACTTTTTAGTGTGCTTTGTGATGTGTAAGATACTAAAAACGCCCCAATAAGAGTAAAAATGACACTTGGAATCCCAAACTTTATAAGAAGCCCCTTATCAAGTCCTTTCTTAAAAAAACTTATTCTTCCTCTGTTCCCAACTATATGAAAAAATGCTACCAAAACTAACGCCGTTTGGAAATCAAAAAAGAGTAAGGCAAGCGGAAGAAAGATCGTTGAGGATCCAAATCCTGCAATGGTTCCAATTATTTCTGAAAAAAAAGCTGCAAGAAAAAATAATACTTCCATTGTTTTAGATTAACACAAAATCTGAAGAAATCGCAGCAACTGTATGACAACTAAATTTTACTTTGATTTGGTTTGTTTGAGGTTCGATTTATACCTATTTGAAGAGAGTCTACCATTTGGGGAAAGAAGAGACGAGGGGCATTCTTAACTTTACTAAAAATGCTTACCTATCCTTGATTTCTCACATGCTAAAACTTTTTTGGATTGCTGGGGTAACCAATATCTAGTTTTGCACCAGACTCTGATTTATTAAATTTCTTTTTGAGATATAACCCTCCCCATATAACACTAAAGATACTAGTGATATTTATAAAGAATGCTCCCCAAAGAAATGTTTTTTGAGTGTCCATTGGGCTACTCATCCAACTGCCGCAACCTTTCGTAGATGGAAGTGGTGGATTTGCATAACTTGTATACTCGATAAAAGGAAGCGGCCAACCACATACTATATTATTTAACTCATTAGGGTCATTGATTGTTTTTGGAAGAGAAAGAGATTGGAAAACAATAAAAATACTAAATATTGTTATTAACAAAAATCTAGCAACTATTTTTGTATTGGAATGTGCAGATTTTGATACTATTTTTTTATATAAGATGAGAACTATAGCGGCAAGAGCGATAAAAGGAAGTGAGAAAATAAATAAAAGAATAAGATTTTGTAATAAGCTTGGAGGTTGAAGTTCTACCATTACTCCAATTCTACAACAACACAGCTAGCTTTGTCATTGAAGTTCAAACCGTTCTCATAAAGATTGACTTCCCATCGTTGCCCATTGTTGTTTAATTGCACACCATTCCCGTAGCAGAAGTTGGTTGCAGGAGTAACATTTTCGTATAAGGTCACTTTCCATTTTAATCCGCCACCTATTCTGACAGTTGTAATCTTATTATCAAAGTTTGGAAGCTCAGTTAAGTCGTATGTACCCGGAGCCAAGTCGTAGCATTGTCCAAATCCGCCATTTCTATCATGCTCACAGAATCGTACATCCCATACCCAATAGTGTTGCCAAGGTACACCACTCTTCCATGCCTGTACTAAGTCAGCATGTAAATCTCCGGCACCTGGATTGTCACCGAAGATACACCATGTCTCATATCCCGATGGACAGAAGGCACCTGATGGAGATTGATGACCAACTTGTCCTCCAAGCCACATTCTATCCGTACTTGCATTGCCATTTGTGGTACGGAAATATGTCCAATAGGTTGTATTTGTTTGAAGTTGATTTGCCTGAAATGCACCGATTGTAAATTCTAATTCACCACTAGTACATCCAGTACCACTTTGATCAGAGTAAAGTCGAGTATCTATATATGGACGAGAACTTGAGGGGAAATTGGTAGTGGCGTATTCATAAACAGGGAAGCAACCAGGATATGCTGTTGAGCCATTATTTAAGAAAGATTGTCCATCATGATTTTCGAAGAATATTTCCGGCTCATAAGCTTGTGTTGAGCCAAAATTCATATTGCCCCAATACATGTAGTTTATTGCTTCTCTTTGTCCACTATATTGAGATGACGTTTTTGTATCAAGCATTCCTTGATTTGGAATTGAAGGGAGTGTTTGTGTTAACGCCATTGTAGTAACTCCATTAGATTGTATAGATTTTGATGTATTATCTTTGAAGATTTTCTTTGCAACTGTTTTTTGTAGATTTTCAAGTGGCGTAGTGACCGGAGCCTTTGGCTCTTTTACAATAGTTGCTTGCTCCACATTCTGATTTTGTGAAAGTGATTTTATAGCATTTTCATCGCCGACAAATGTTACTTTTTTAATAGTAATTTTACCCACATCATTTTTCTGTACAGCCGCTTTCATCTCAGCAATTTGCGTAGAGGGTACCTGACGTTTATCGACAGGTAATTTTTCCTGGCTTTCCGATATGCTTTGAAAATAAGCAAGTCTACTTTTCTTATAATCCGCTTCTATTGCCTTTGAATCCATACCGGGCTTTATCGGATAGAAATCATATGTCGATACGCTACCAACAGTAAATTCTCCTTCTAATAATTCAACGCGAAGTCCTTTTTCGGACGCTAATTTAAGGGTATCTGTAACAGAAAGGCCGGATTTAAAGCTTACGCGACCTTGCGATGCTTTTGTGTCTGGAGCTGCTTGAGTTATGTCGGGAAGTGAGAAGGCACCGAAGACTACTAGTGCAAAGAAAATTACTACTAAACTGATGTTCTTTAAGAAATTCATTGGGCAGACTTATCTATTAAAGAATAACAATAATACTTATCTATTGTCAAGAGGTATTTCTCTATATTTTTTAATAAATTTTTAATGGTTAGCCTCGTGAGGGTCTGGAGTATTATTATGAATATTTTACGTGGAAATCTTTATCAGACATGGTGAAAGATATATACGGCATAATCTGTGAGC
>JBBTVD010000004.1:0-25049 GCA_038063415.1 Patescibacteria group bacterium | reverse complement strand
CTAGATGTCGAAACTTATTTGCTTCAGCTGGTGTAGGTCTTTCTGACATAATATTTATTATATAATAACTTATAGTAATAATCAAATTACTTATATTTAGTGAGCCCCTCGAGATTCGAACTCGAAACCAATACCTTAAGAGGGTACTGCTCTACCGTTGAGCTAGAGGCCCGTGTTTATTGTCAGCATATTGTATCAAATTTCACCCTGTATGTCATGTTTGGAGGCCTTGATTCTCCCTGTTAAACCATATACTATTAATGTAAGTACCTGGTTTGTCATGGCTATGAAAAAAAAAGCACTCGTTGGGAAAGTCTCTTCATATATATTACCAGGAGCAATTATCTTACTTCTTGTCGTAGGCACAACGCTTTCGGTCATGCAGTCACAGCAGGAGCAAGTCAATAGAACTCGAGCGGCAACAAGCAACGATTGTACGGTAACCAATGCACAACTCGCTATCAGTACTATCGAAGGGACACTTTTTGATTCGATTAATACCTATCGAGTACAGGAAGGGCGTACTCCACTTGTCTGGTCTAACGAACTCAATAAAGCAGCTTCATGGATGAGTAATGATATGTTAACGCACACCAACCTAAGTCATATTGATTCTCTTGGACGTGATACTACGACACGACTGAAAGATTGTGATGTTAACCAATATGCAACCTTTGCCGAAAATATTGATAGTGGCACTACCGATCCACAAAGTATTCTTGCAAGCTGGCAGCATGCAAATTCCCAAAACGAAAATTTACTTAATCCTTCGTTTAAATATGCTGCGGTATCGCTGGCAACGGATAGCACCCCCAATAATACTTTTTGGGTAGCTACTTTTGGAACCGTCCCAATAAGCCCAACGCCTAGCCCAACTGCTACTCCATCGGCAACTGTAGTGCCAACAACTGTTCTGCCATCTCTACAACCGACAAGTCTTCCAACGGTTCAACCAACAGCGATCCCGACCGTAGGACCAACGACTCTCCCGACAAAACCTTTTACTCCAACCAACACACCAACACCTACTCAGATGCCTACTCCGACAATTGATCCAAGCTTTGTCAAGAATCCTGACGACACCCAGCTTTTTCTCACTGTCAAAATGGAAGGAATAGGAACTGATGGGAACAGAAGCCCCAAGCATCTTTCTCGCAAAATGCAAGTAACGCTGTTTGACGTCAAAAATAAACCTGTGGTTACGGGAACAGGCTTTATCAGATATATTGACGGCATGTTTCGAGGGATTATTCACTTAGGACAAGTACCAAATGGAACATATTATCTTAAAATCATGAGCGAAGGCACGCTTACCACAAGTGTCTTGCCAATTTTCCAGAGCATACGAAATGATAGACTCAATATTATCCCCCCTGTGGTACTCCATCAAGGAGATATTACTGCCGATAATGCGTTAACCCTTGAAGACTTCAACATTGCACTGGTTTGTTTCCAAGATCGCAAATGTGACGAAGCAGAGCTTTTGGACTTTAATGATGACGAAAAGACAGATATCACTGACTACAACCTTCTTTTGCAA
The DNA here is from genome assembly GCA_038063415.1 of Patescibacteria group bacterium. Classification (GTDB taxonomy): domain Bacteria; phylum Patescibacteriota; class Microgenomatia; order Levybacterales; family UBA12049; genus JBBTVD01. Next base: position 23,509 of record JBBTVD010000004.1, on the reverse strand, counting down.
AGCTTCTGGAAATATGAAGGAGACTAAAAGAAAATAAAAACTTAAAAGGTAAAAAATAAAAATAATTTTATGGGAAGATATAAAAAAAGAACACTTATCAAACAATTGCTTAAACAAGGTATCCATCTCTGGGTTATTCTTTTTCTGGCAAATATAGCACTGGTATATTCTTTTACCCTTTATCTCCGTGCAGCCCCACCAGCAGAAATTCCTGCAGGACTAGAAGAGCCTGCTCCTCAGAGCACTTCACCGACAAGAGCACCTACACCTGAACCAAAAGGTCCTATTCTTGATTTCAATTTTTCAATGCCTGGTATCGGCAGTGGTGGAGCTAATTTTACGCCATTACATCCTAAGCGCAATATAACGGTGAACTTGTATCCTATGGAACGCAATGTCTATGACGAAACAGTTGAGCCTCTCTATAGTATCAACGGACAAGCAGTCTATAACAACAATGATAAAAGCCCGACCTTTAGTGCTTACCAAGTAACAGATTTTGACCTCGGTGACGAAGTAGCAAATGGTGTCTATCAAATAACCATTGAAACAGACCAAACCGTTCCTCTGTTGCTCAAAGAAAAAATTGATGCTGTTGGAGGCATGGGTATTGCCCTGGAAAAACGAGAAAAACTTAATGATCCACTCCCGCAACAAGTAATGATTGTTGGAGACATAGCTCCAACCGGTGGAAATGGCATTATGGACATTAATGATTACAATATGTTTGTCAATTGTTTTGGTGGAAAGGAAACAGAGCTTTGTCCACAACGACTTGTGGCTGATTTTGACGACAATGGCGCTGTCGAAGGTACTGATTATAACTTGATGGTATTAAGCTTTAAAAGACTCTTGGATCTTGGTTTCCCAGTTCCGTCTATTATTATTAGCCCGACACCCAAAAAAGTTGGGAGTCTTTCTGAGCTCACTACAACCACTCCAGCACCCAAAAAAGCGACACCAAGTGCCGTAACAACAAAACCTGCTTCTGGAGGAAATCCTGTGGGAGTAATTCTGGGAGTACTTTTCTTGATTGTTGTTATCGGCGGCGGAGCATTCTTTTTACTCAGAAATAAAAAACTGGTGCAAGCCTTCCATGACAAACTTTTCCCAAAACCTCAACCAGCTGAAGGAGAAGCAGCAGAAACAAATCCTGAAACTTTACCTGAGCCAATCACCGCTACAGAAACACCAGAAGGGCCAGAGCCAGCAAGTACAGAACAAGAACAAACTCCAACAGAACCTACAGAACCCGCGGCTGAAACTGCACCACCTGCCCCAGAGCAACCCGTACCAACACCAGAACCGACTCAACCACAGCCAGAGCAAGTGATACAACAAACTAATGGTACGATCTCGGGAGACTACTTCGTAAAAAAACAATCAACTACGGACGATAATACAGGCATGTGGGTTACCATAACGAACGACAATGGTCCACAGCTTGGCTTGTATAAAGGAAGTAATATGCACGAAGGATTTAGCCATGTGACAGGTACCATGCAACAAGAAAACGGTAAAACATATATGCTCATTAGTCAAATTAACCCCACCGACTAACTTTACAAATCTTCTGTAATATTGCTGTCAAATAAATATCAAGTAAGCTTCGAATATATCTCTATAATGCAATGTAGAAGGAGAAAAAATATGTTTAATCAACTAATCAAAAACTATACACGAAGAACAGGAAAAGCTTGGCAAGATGCTATGAAAGCAAAGGAGGAAAAAATCAGTAATGTGGGTTCGGTTGTGGACATTGCATCAAGTCAAAAAATAGAGGATGTTCCAATTCACCCACCACATGTTGTATTTGACAAAACATATGTTGTCAAACAACAAGCACCTGATCTAGCAGAACTCGCCAAGACACAGGAAGCTATGAGACATTTGCAGTTTCATGACCATGGGCACCAGATTGGCGTGGCCTACTAAGATTGTCTGGTGGAAGAAATCTTTGTAAGTTAAACGATGTTCTGTGTAAGTCACACAATCCGTGGGTTCCTATTACTTCCCGATGCTTCTTCGTGCCATATCCCTTGTTGGTAGCAAAATCATACACGGGAAAACGATGATGGAGCGTCTGCATAAGTTTGTCTCGGTAGACCTTTGCAATAATAGACGCTGCCGCAATAGAAACACTCAATCGATCACCATGAATGATGGGTTTTTGTATATGAGGAGCAAAACCATGAATCAGAAAAGCATCACTGAGAATAAAATCAGGTACACGGGAAAGACTAAGAAGCGCTTTAGAAAAAGCTTGTTGTGCAGCTCGTCCAATTCCGATGTGATTAATTACCTCTACTGAAATTTCTCCGATAGCATATGCTAGCGCATGTTGTTTGATAATTGCAGCAAGTTTTTCACGTTTTTTGGCTGAGAGAAGCTTGGAATCATTGATCTCATCGGTTTCATCAAATCCTGGGGGTAGCACTACTGCGGCTGCGACTACCGGCCCGGCAAAGCATCCCCGACCCACTTCATCAACACCGGCCACGTATTTGTAGCCTTTTTGCCAAAGTTCATTTTCATGGTCAAAGGTAGGATAGGTCATAAATAATTACTCCAGCAATCGTGGTTGTTCCTCTTCTACTTCTAGTCCTTTAATGGTCGCCACACTACTCCCCATAATACCTTTGAAATCTCCATACATCCCATAGGTATTGTCAATCACTTGCCTGATGTTTTTTTCATCATGTGCCCATTTAGTCGCAAAATAACGTTTTTCTTTCTCTATTTCTTGCTGCATCTTGGTAAACGCTTCAATAATCCCCTCTATGCGGTGCCTGAATTCTACCCCAGACAAATATGCATAGAGTACTTCTACCTTTGCATCTTTGCCTTGAGCCGCAGCTTTTGTATAGTAGAGTTGAATCAGACTTGCCCGCAGGGCTGAGGCAAGACCAATGACAAACTCGTGTTTGGTAACCCAGACACCATTGCGAAAGCCAGCAGTTTGCACTTCTTTTGGTAGCACTTCGGAGATAAGTACTGCTTCCTCAGCATTAATGGTCCGCTTGTCATTTTTTAACTTATCAACCCAACCTTCTGTCCAGGTTTTGGTATTCTTTAGCTCCCACAAAATCTTGCCGTTATAATTCCCTCGTGCATCCCAGACTTCCTGCACGATATCACCACCTCTTACTCCTTTACCAACAGGTTTGATTTTGTCATGAGGAAATTCCCGCTGGAGCAGTTGCTCAAATTCAAGCTCAAACACTTCTCCCTGTGTTTGCTGTGAGCCCTGTTGCAGCTTCCTTTTGGCATCTTCAAGTTCTTTGAGGGTATCTTGCAACTGTTTATCTTTCGCAAGCATTTTGAGGTGTTGTTCCTCTTCAGCCTTCTTTTGCGCATCCTGCCTGATCTTTCCTTCCTCCTCTGCTAATTTCTTTTCCATCTCCATTTTTGCTTCTTCTCTCTCCTTTTTTGATTGTCGCAGTTCTTTGGTAAGTTCGGTAATTTGTTCAATGAGCTCTTTGATCCGTTCATCTTTTTCTTTGGCATCTTCTTGTGCCCGGGTAAGTTGTATGGCGAATTGTTCCTTTATCTTCTTGGCTGAGGCCTCCAATGCTTCTTTTTTTGTTTCTTCAAGCTCTTTGTTGTGCTTTGCCGTAATTTCAGCAAGTTGCTGCTCGTTAAATTGATGACGCAGCGCTTCTGAGATTTCAACGTGTTTTTTGCAATGAGGACAAACAACGGTATTCATGGATGGTTACTATCATACTCGACCTCTTGCATCTACGTCAAGAGAAATGCTAGCATGTAGGATGCAATGAAAACTGTCCTACGTACGATTGCTCTGTATACACTTGCGCTTTATTTCCTCCCCAATATCGTTCCTGGAGTGGTAATAAGAGGAGGATTTTGGACTCTGCTCACGGGAGGAGCAGGACTGGCTGCCCTCTTTCTGATACTCAAACCAATCCTCAATATCATTAGTTTTCCGGTCAATATGCTTACCATTGGCATTTTTTCGCTTTTTACCAATGCATTTATCTTGTATCTCTTAACGATCTTTGTACCAGAAATTATGATTCGCACGTTTACGTATGAAAGCACAACCTTTTTCGGTTTTATTACTCCCGACATGACGTTCTCGCTCTTTTTTGCCTATCTCTTCACTGCCTTTGTGTTATCCCTCATTGAAACAATTATTTCCTGGCTTATCAAATAAAAAACTGTTATAATTATAGGTACTTATGATTGAAGGGATCTTTTCGGTAGTACAAATAGTTGTTTCCGTTCTTCTGATAGGAGCAATCATGCTCCAAGCACCAGAGGGAGGACTTTCGCCAGTCTTTGGTGGAGGTGGAGAAATGTACCGAAGCAAAAGAAACGTAGAGAAATTCCTCATTATTGCAACAATCGTTTTGTCGATTTTGCTTATCTCTTTTTCTATTGCACAACTTGTCCTAATTCCTTCAGGGAGGTAGCCCAATTGACTACACTAAGCAACTATGGCAGTTAATAGACGACTTTTGTTCTGGGTAATCAAAGCATATATCAGGAAATCGTGGCGATCGATTCTTATTTCCTTTCTGCTGGGACTTACGTTCTTTTTTGTCCTCCTGTATGGATTCCGATATTTTCATTCGCTTCTCCCCGTATCAAAAAAGGTCTCGATAGGTATTGTTGGGGCATATACCCAAGATAACCTCCCTCCAATTGTCATGGAAAGGCTTTCTCGAGGTCTCACCAAAGTAGCAGCTGATGGCTCAATCTCTCCTGATATCGCATCTTCCTGGAAGATATCAGACAATGGAAAAGCCTATACTTTTTATCTTAAACCTGACCTCACCTTTACGAATGGAAAGAGAGTTGATGCCGCAAGTATCAATTATAACTTTGCTGACGTTGCCATTGAAAAACCTGATAAACGAACGATTGTTTTTAAGCTAAAGGATGCCTATGCTCCTTTTCTTATTACCGTATCGAAACCTATTTTTAGTTCAGGATTTACTGGTGTAAGTGATTACACGGTTGAAAATATCAAACTCAATGGTAATTTCGTCCAGTCAATAACGCTTGTTTCAACAAAAAATAGATTTGATACCATTCGTTATCAATTTTATCCCAGTGAAGAAGCCCTCAAAATGGCATTCCTTCTTGGAGAAATTTCACAAGCCGTAGGACTCACCAATACCAAAGTGAAAGATACAGACTTTACAAGTTTCCATAACACGCAAGTAAAACAAGAGACCGATTACACCCATCTTGTCACACTCTTCTTTAATACGACAGATGAAACACTCTCTGACAAAAAACTTCGACTGGCTTTAACGTATGCTATGCCCCAAACGTTCGCAACGGGAGAAAAAGCCTTCCTTCCTTACTCACCTAAGTCTATTTTTTATCATAAAGCACTCCCAAAGAGAGAACAGGATATCGTACATGCTAAGGAACTTCTCGGTATCGAAGCAGATACAAAGCCAGAGAAGAAATATACATTGACTATTGCTACGCTCAAAAAACACACAGATACTGCAAAAGCCATTGCTGCGTCATGGAAGCAACTTGGGGTAGAAACAAAAGTTGAAGAAGTTGAAGGAATCCCGAGTAAGTTTCAAATTTTTCTCGGTGATTTCTCTATCCCTCGAGACCCTGACCAGTATACGCTTTGGCATAGTGATCAAATGAATAATATTACACAGTATAAAAACCTTCGTATTGATAAACTTCTTGAGGATGGAAGAAAAGTAGTTGATTTGGAAACACGAAAAAAACTCTATACAGACTTCCAGAAATATTTGATGGATGATTCTCCCGCATGGTTCCTCTATTTCCCGACAGAGTATCAGTTAACGAAAAAATAATACGGTATCAAAAATTATATACTTTGATCCATTGACAATCCACCCAAAAAATCTCTATCATAGATATATGAGGAAGGCATCACACTACGAAACAATGCGGGCACTTACGGCATTTTTTGTTGTGGTAATTGCTTTTGCTATTTTCCTCCTTTTCTACCTCAATAGTGAATCAATTCTCTCTTCGCAAGACTTCTATCCATTTATGACGCTCGCAGTAGTTGGTATGGGACTGTTGCTTTGGTTATTCTATATCGTCAGTAATCAGCCACACCTGCACAAAAAAAGTCTTACTAAAACTAAGATCGCTAAAAAATCTCCAAAGAAGAAAAAGAAGTGATCGCTACACTTCAGATTCTCTAGCATTCATTTGTTTTCTTTTCAGTTGTTCAACTCTTCTCTTATCAAGCTCTGCTTTAAATACTTCAGCTGGTGCAGTTAAATAATCAAGCACTCTTTCTTGCCAATCACCTCTATGGACAACTTTTATTGCACCCATTGCTCTTGCATCCAGCTTAGTTGTACCATCAAAAACATCATAAACCGTGCGATTCCCATTTTCTCCACTGACGTCACTCCTCCAAACATATACTGCGCCTTCCTTAGGATTATCGACAATTCCATCCTTAACTGGTTCGCCATTAATATGGGTCACGATCGCCCCATCAGGTCGCGTAAAAGGAAGGGTAGCAGCATAATATTTATTGTCTGTCTTTGTTCCTGGAGTACGTGAACCAAACTCAGATTCCTCAACCGCCCCATCAGCCTCCCCCCAAAGATCGACAATCTCTCCAAGGTTTTCTATTATTTCTTCTCGGTCTCGCTCCGTTCGTCTACGACTTGGTTTTGAAGAATCAGATTCTCTTCGTTCTTCACCTGTTCCTTGTCGTAGAATTCTTTTCCACTTTCTTTTTTTTATTTCTAACGCTTCTCTTCGCTCTCTCTCCCTCGCTGCTGCTTCAAATTCTGCCCTGACATCAGTTGCAGTAAAGGCAACATGTGGCAACTCAGCCAGAAAACGATCAATAACTTTTGCCATATCAGATCGATCATACATACGACGTTTGCCTTCGTCTGTCTCAAATTGCATCCTGAGCTGATCTGCTACTGATTCAGGTAATATTTTTTCTGGGCTTGTTTTGTTTGAGACATAAAGAGGATGAAGCTCCTCAAGTTTAGCTATTAAACTTTGATTTATTTCTCTTACTTTATGTAATTCATGTTTACTCCGTTCATAAAGTCTTTGGGTATCTGTTTTCTTTCTTTGTTGCTTTTTTTTTGACTTTTTAGCTCCTGATTCCGATTTTTGAGGTAACGTAAGACATGTAGTTGCAGTAAGTAAAAAAATATAATCAAATAGTTCTACTGCGCTTTGCTGCTGTTTAGCTTCTGAGTCATGAATACGTGAGTCAGCAACGGCACCTGCCAAAAATTCTACTCCAAAAGTATCAATAGCTTCAGGCATTGATCTGGGACCTGATACTAGTGACATCCATCTAGATTGATAATGTGCCAAAAAATCATCTCGTTCACTTAACTGTTGCCACTTTTGGGTACCTCTTAAGCAAAGTCGAAATAATCCACTAAAACTTTTCCTTGCTTTTTCTCTCTCCCTTGCTTCTTGCAATGTTCCAAGTGTTGCTTCTGGCGGGGAACCAGCTTCTCTGTCAAGCAGTTTTCTCCCAGCAGACGCAAAACGAGCAAGCTCAGTAGGTCTTTTCTCAATTTCTCCCATAGTAAAATATTATATAATATTTATTCCTGAAAAGTAAGATGGCTTTCTGAAGAAAATTATCTCGTTACCTGAATTGTTTCGGAGAGTTCTGCTCCTGGAGCAGCAACAGTGAGACGATTATCTGATCCTTGATAGATCGTGTATCCTGTGTTGTACGTGCCAGTAGAGCAATCTGATACTGGTGATCCGGTACCATCTGTAGGATCGACAGGAAGAGCTGCTACATATTGTGAGACAAGCGCAGAACAAATATCAAGACTTCCTGCAATGCCACTATCATTACTTAACGTACAAGGAGCTGATGAAGTACATGCACTTACTCCAGTGGGGGTATCACCATTATTATCGATCATATATTGATTAATAGCATTCAGTAACGTGCTTACATCTGAACGACGTTGGGTATTATTTGCTTGAGCAAATTGCCGTGCAGGATTGATAGCAATAAGGGTGATCGAGAGAAGTACTGCAAGAATTGCAATAACCACAAGAAGTTCAATGAGGGTAAAACCTTTAGCTTTTTTAAGATTGAAATTGGACAGATTCATACTCTTATAGATCCATTATTGCTTATTTTTTTCGTTGCTGTCAAGGGGATCAGAGTATAACAAAATAAAGGCACTTAGTTATTGGCAGCTTTTTCACCCATTTCCAACTGAATTTGTCCTTGAACCTGTCGTAATTTCTCTCCAAAGTAAGCATACGTTGCTCTCGTAGGAGGAATAATAACAACTGATGGTTCACTACTCTTTAAAAACTTTGCTACTGCATCCATTTCAGCGGGAGGAGATCGGAATATCTTTTGCAATCCCCGCCTGTTATCGGGCAACATAAAGTCTTTCCTATCAATCTCCAAAGGAGTATCTCTTCTCATATATCGTTGCACTGTAGAAGCATCAGCTACTGGTACCCGACGAGCTTGTATGATCCCATCGTACATCAGAATAAGAAAATCTCTATTAATACTACTTTCAGCTGGTGACACATCAAAAATAGCTCCAATGCTTTCTCTAGTAGGTTCATCCACATGAGGAACCCATCTAATCTCGCGTGCAAGGTCTAACACACAACCTAGCCTAATCAAATTCTTTGCTCTCATCGGCTCTATTCTTCCTCGTTCATTGATCTCCGCATGAGAAATCCCAAACATTCTTTCATACATACTAACCCATAATAAAAACATTTGATTAATTTGTCAAATAAATGCAGACTTACTCCTGAGTAACTTATGATACGTTACGGCGAAACGATGGGCTTCATCCCGAATACGCATGATCAGTTGTAATCCCGAACTCCTCTTGGGAAGTGCTATCTCGGTAAACGTCATCGCGAGCAAAGCGTGGCGATCCCCCGCAGGAGATTGAGATTGCTTCGTTATTTCATTCCTCGCAATGAGGTTGGTATTCGGAACAATAATCGTCTCCTCTCTTTTTGCCAACCCAATTAATGGAATATTCTGATGATACTTTTGCAAAACTTCTAACACTGACGAAACTTGTCCCTTCCCCCCATCGATCACCAACAGATCCGGCGTCTCCCACTCAACGTGTTTGAGCCGACGAGTAAGCATCTCCTGCATCATGGCAAAGTCATTGGGCATTTCTTTTTTGTCGTTTTCTGTTTTGTTTTTCCATTCCCGTCTAATTTTAAACCGTCTGTATTGCGATTTATCGATCTCTCCGTCAGTCAACACTACCATTGATCCAGTAGCATTGGTTCCCTGGATATTGGAGATGTCATAACATTCAATTCGATGAAGGCTTGTTATCTGATAACCAGTTTCATTTAATGGCTCCATCAGGGCTTCCATTTCTTTTTGACGGATATCGATACGCAGATTGGGATTTACATCATATTCAACTGGCCGGTGGAAAGGTTGCGTAATCAGGCTTAAAGCATCTATTTTCTTTTGTAGTACCAATGCTTCTTCGTAGCGCTCTTTCTTACTTAAGCTGTTCCGCTCTTTTTCAAGCTCACGCATTACTTTTCGAGAACCACCTTCAAGGATCTTGATAATACCGTTAATGTTTTTACGATATTCTTTCTTTAGTTCGATCGAGTCAAAGATAGGAGGACACGGACAAAGACCCAAATGATGGTAAAGACAAATTCTTTTGGGATGATGGAGTACTGATTGATAGGGGAAAATCTTCCTGATGGTTTTGAGAACAAGCTTCACGGCACCAGCGTGAGGATATGGACCAAAATAGAGCGATTTTGGATCACTTTCTTGACGGGCAAGTGTCACCACAGGATAGGTGTCTTTTATTGTAATACGAATCTGCACATATGCTTTATTATCTTTAAGGACGATATTATATTTGGGATGATATTGCTTGATATAAAAAGCTTCAAGAAGTAATGCTTCAAGCTCTGACTCTACATTGATTATGTTGATCGAGACAATTTTTTCAACGAGACGTTTTGTTTTGGGACCGAGTAGACCACTATTGGTAAAATATGAAGATACTCTTGATTTAAGGTTTTTTGCTTTGCCTACATAGATAACTTTTTTTTGTCCGTCAAGGAACCGATAGACACCGGCATTTTCGGGCAAAGCTATATAGTCTTGTCGTGAATAGAGCATACTATGATCTTTATTTAATTGGCATAGACGTCTTTTCTATGTTCGATACGATCAATACAAAGCGTTTCTCCTTTGATAAAAAAGGCAATTCGATAATCACCAACTCTAAACCGATGCGTCAATGGGGGCAAATTAACTAATGGCTTTGCAAAAGAGAGAGGATCTGCAACAGATGCAAAAAAGGTAATTTTATTAATAACTCTTTTTTGTAAATCTTTTGGAAGTTTGACTAAATCTTTTTTACCTTTCGGAGAAAAAACAACATTATACATGTAATGATCGTACCACTTCATCCAGTGGAATCCACTCTGAATCTTGTGTTTCTTTTGCTGACACCCTAAGTTCTTTAACAAAATCTGCCTGTACGGTAAGCTTTTCTTCTATCAGATCAATCAATTTTCCCGCAGGGTTGGCATATGCTTTTTTCTGATTGGAGACAGATTCTTCAAAAGAATCATCCATTGCTGTTAACAACGAAATAAAGGCATCTCTTCCAAACGCAAAACCAGCAGGTGTGCCTTTTTGATCCGTGACAACTGAAACTTGAGATAGAAAAGGAAATTCTTTTATTTTTTTCTCTCCAGTAAATTTGGTAAATGGAATTGCTTTATTCATACAAAGATATTGTACCACGTTCTTTACACTTCCTTCAACTTTTTTTCCCAGGCTTTTTCCTCAAAAAAACAAGGAGTGTTACAATGCCTATAAAAAGAACCACCCCTCCTATTCCCTCTTTGGTTAGATAAATCGGTGCAACACTTACTCGTTTTTCTGCTGTCTCTCCACCCAAACGAATACTAAAAGCATCAATAGTACTATCCAAAAAACGTGTGGCATCAAAAACTACGTCCACATCTTGATGCCCATAAGGTGGAATAGCACTTACTGAGTACACTTGCTCTTTGGGAGTTAATGCAAGCGTACTAATTGCCATCACCTTTGCAGGAAGTAAGGCTGTACTGGTATTGATAACGGTTACTTCTCCACGAATCGGAAGCCCAGCAACCGATGGATCACCAAACGATGTCTGGATACTAAAATCAGGCTCTTGCCTTGCAAAAGTATCGGCAAAAATAACTTTTACATCCTTATTGTTTTTGTTATTTGCCAGCTTATAGCCACCAGCAGGAACTGGTTCACCACTATCTCTCCCCTTGATAACAAATGTCAGATGATCGAAATCAAGGACAGAAAAATAATCAACACCACCAGTCGTACTTGCCCACGTAGGATCAACCATTACCCACGTTCTTTTCTGCGAGTCATAATACTCAGGCCAGGAATGCAGGATATCCTGAACGAGCGAAAGTGGTCGTTGTCTGGCATTTTCGGTATGGGCATACCCCTCTACCTGACGAGCTGGGATACCCGCTGCCCGAGCTATGGCGATAAAAAGATCAGTAAACTCCCGACATACTGCCGAATCCTGTTGTGATAGTGCTCCAACTGCTCCAAGTCGTGGTTCGTTTTTGGTTACTCGTTCGAAGTCATATTTCAGTGTATTTGCGACGTAATGATAGATTGCTTGGGGAGTTTTGAGTTCCCGGGCAAGTGCTTGGATGGCTGGATCAGCAATTTCCCAATAGCCTTGTGGCTTCAGATATGCTTCCCTTTCTTGTGGAGAGATTTCTTGTTGGCGAGGTGTAAGGAGTACTTCAGCTTGTCCACGTGCGGTAATATCAAGCTTTTGGAAAGGAGTGAGAGTGTATTCAGCAAGCCAATTACCATCCTCATCAATTCGTACGTTCCTGGGCTTCGGGCTAATGTCGGTGATTGCTACCTCCTGATAGTTGGTTGTTGGTGGAAGCGCAATTTCTTGTGTTGTGGGAAGGACGTTGGCATTTTGTAAATGGTAGGTTAGTTGGAAATCATACACTTGCTTATCCCCAAAGGCGATAGAAATACCTGAATTGCCAAGTTGTTCTTTGGTAAAGGTCATCGAATTACTCGGTTGTTTGGGCTTGATATATGCAGGTTTTCCAAATGATGGTGGCGTTTTGACGGCTACGGTAAAGTTCTCAAAATCTTCTGTATTGGAAATGCCCGGGATATTTACCTCCCACACATTGCCATATTTTTTGGCAATGGTCGGCGTATCAAAAGAGATCGTAAAGGTCATCTTACTCCCAAGGCCAACTGACTTACGGTTGAAAACGACACCAATAGCATAGCCATCATCTGTTTTTTCAATGGTAGGGTTAATCGGACCATCAGGATCAGATGCTTGTACGTTGCTAATATCGTCAAATCCGAGCTTTACTTTGTAGGATGAGGCAAAGTATTGAGAAGACGTATTGGTGAGGGTAATCTTGAGGATTGCATGGGTGATTCCAGTGTCAGTTGCTTCATAGGTGACGTTGTAATCAGTGGTGAAGTTCTCAGCGGCAAAAGATTGCGTCGGGAAAAAGAAAAAGGTAAACAGAAAAAAAACCAGAAGAAGCAAGTTGAATACAATCTTTTTCATGAAATAAAATGCCTCTCTACTGTCATCCTCGGGCTTGACCCGGGGATCTAATTTCTGGATGGATTCCTGCCCTCGCAGGAATGACACATGAAGAGGCTTATTCTCTATTGTAAAACATTTTTCAAAAACTTTCCTGTCCAAAGTATACTCTTGCAAAAAAGGAACAATTGTAGTCAAATAGACCTATGTCTGAGCGAAAAGAAACTCCTAATGAACGAAGCAGACATAAACATCCTATAAAAAAGCTCTGGAGAAGAAGAGAGGATAAACCGAAAGAAAAACCTGGTAAAGAAACTCCCCGCAAGAAGTGGGTATCACGAAGAGAACTTCTCGGATATGCACTAGTTATACCACCTGCAGCGATAGCAGCGGGAGGTTTGATAGACAATGGAGACCCTTTGTCTCTAGTTAAACGTGCCGAAGATTGGCTTACTCAAGAGACTGCTCCACCCGTAAGTGAAGCAGAAATTGCTCACGCACGAAGTATTATTCATGAACCTATGGATGATCGCGAAAAAGAATTCAGGGCAACGTTAACGGGACGTTTTGCAGAGGATTATGGACGTATTTATCAGTATATGAATAGTGTTGCACGAGAGGAAGGACTAACTATAAGAGATGCCTCACCAACAATAGGGGCTGTACAAGGAGCAAAATCGCAAAAAGAAGTCATCAGTAAGATAAATGATTTTACTGCTCATTACGGGTTTGAGATAACACTTGGAGAAGAACGTAATCCTCTCAGGGATCCTTCAGACTATCGGGCCGTTGATCCAGAAGTTCTTGACTTAGAAGGTCTTAAACAGGCCTCAAAACAATGGATTGCGATAATCTCTATTATTCCAGAAGAGGTGTTCGAATCAGTTAACCTCAAAAAAATTAAACTCGGTACCTTAGATGATGAGTCTAAAGGAGCGATGAGGTCAGCAAATGGAGTTATGTATCTTGATCTCTCTGATAATAAATTTCTAGCAAAATCGCTCGGAAAAGAACCAGTAGCGGGTGAGGATAGAATAATACTTCATGAACTTGGCCATGAACTTGATCAGGAAATTAGTAGTCATCGTGGTATGGAAGATGATCCTGCCATCAGTAGACTCCTTCCCCCTGGTTTTCGCTTTGAGCATGAGGACCGGGATAAGGTATTTGATGATGTCATAGGAAAAGTATTACCAGATGCCTACGGAGGGAAAAACATGGCTGAACTTAAAGCAGAGTTTTTTGAACGTATCCTTGGAGGTATTGATCCACGACTTTTTGAGAAGGGAAGAGAAACCCCACTGGCCCAAATGACCTATCTCCTTACGGCTCGTCTTGCACAAAGATTACAACGTAAAGGATTGCAGGGAAGTATTACCAGGTATCTTACCAAACTCGGAAGAAGCTCCAATCATATTACTGAATTCCCCACATCTCAAATTCGTCTTACCGAAGGGGACCATCAATATGTGGATGATACGGTTGGTACCATATATACTGATTTAGCAAACACTCTCTGGGAAAAAAAGGAACCATTTCAGTGGGAAGTTAACGATAACCTTGTTTCTGGTACGATAACAGAAGAACCTTTTATCTATACCTTAGAAAGCAATCTTCCTCAAGAACAAGAACACATAACGAGTACTTATGGAACCCATATAAGCCTCTCTTGGGGAGATGTAGCAGCACCTGAACAAAACAGCATATACTTAGGCAAAAGTGATGATGGGTCATATGTGATTGGTGTTATGCATGAATCAGTAGGACCAGAATACGCAACAGGAGACGAGCCTTTCTTTTCCCCCTATGATGCTCAACGCTTATCCCAAAAGGTAGATAAAGTGCTTATGGCTGCTGAAGGATTCACGCAACCGCCTTCTCTTGCAGATTGGGTACCTGACTAAATTTAACTGGAGAGAACAGACGCAAGGAACTTTCCTGTCCAAGATTTTTCATTGGCTGCAACCTCTTGCGGGGTTCCTGTAGCAACGAGCTGTCCACCTTTTTCTCCCCCTTCAGGGCCGAGGTCAATGATGTGGTCTGCATTTTTGATCACATCGAGGTTGTGTTCAATCACAATCACTGAATTCCCCATCGCAACCAATTGCTGCAGAACTGCCAACAGCTTCTCAACATCAGCAAAATGTAACCCTGTGGTAGGTTCGTCTAAGATATAGAGAGAGTCCTTGCCTCTCTTAGAAAGTTCCGCAGCAAGCTTAATTCGCTGTGCTTCTCCCCCTGAGAGCGTTGGAGCAGGCTGTCCGAGTTTGATATATGACAAACCGACATCCTGTAGGGTTGCCAGCTTGTGCGCAAGCCCCGGCATAAAGGAGAAGAATTGTACGGCTTCTGCCACACTCATTGCCAGCACATCAGCGATTGATTTGCCGTTGAAGAGTACTTCAAGAGCTTGTTGATTGTACTGCTTCCCCTGACAGACTTCACACGTAACGTAGACATCAGGCATAAACTGCATTTCGATTTTAATCTGTCCCTCACCTTCACAAGCTTCACAACGTCCTCCTTTGACGTTAAAGGAGAATCTTCCAGGACCATAACCACGGAGCTTTGCTTCTTTGGTACTAGCAAAAATTTGCCTGATATAGGTAAATGCTCCCGTATAGGTTGCGGGGTTACTGCGTGGTGTACGACCAATGGGTGACTGATCAATAGCATAGACATGCCGTACATACTCATCTCCTTGGATGCCGTCGAGCTTCCCTGGATTCTGTGGATGATAGGCATTCTTCATTTTCATCAATGCATGGTAGAGGATGTCATTAACAAGCGTCGATTTACCACTTCCAGAGACTCCTGTAACAACAACGAGTCGATTGAGAGGAAAAGAAACAGTGAGATCCTTGAGATTGTGCTCTCCTGCACCAATAAGCTGAAGAAACTTCTGATCACTATCAATATCTGGGTAGTAGGTATCAGGATCACGTTCTTCAATTGGTGTTCGTCGTACTCTGATCTTTTTCTTGCCTGAGAGATATTTTCCTGTGAGTGAATCTTTGTTTGCTTTGAGTTCCTCAGCAGTTCCCTGCGCAACAATTTCTCCACCACGCTCCCCTGCTCCCGGACCAAAATCAAAGATATAGTCAGATTCATTCATCGTATCTTCATCATGCTCAACCACAAGCACCGTATTGCCCAGATCACGAAGTTTTTTCAGAGTTTCGATTAGCCGGGTATTATCCCGCTGGTGAAGCCCAATGGATGGCTCATCAAGAACATAAAGCACTCCTGTCAAACCACTACCAATCTGTGAAGCGAGACGAATACGCTGTGCTTCCCCTCCTGAAAGAGTCGAAGCAGTTCTTCCGAGCGTTAAGTACTCAAGTCCTACATCAACGAGGAAGGTAAGCCGTTGCTTAATTTCACGAAGGATCATCATCCCAATCTCCTGTTCTCGTGGTGAAAGGGTATTTGCGCTAAGTTTACTGGCAAAGGCAAGTGCTTTTTCGATAGACATTTGTGAAACCGTAAGGATTGATTTACCATCGAGCGTCACGGCAAGTGCCTCTTTTTTGAGACGGCCTCCTTTACACTCGGGACAGACTTCAAACTTCATAAACTTATCAATCTGTGTCTTCACAAATTGTGATTCAGATTCATTATACTTTTTCTTTAGCTCCCAACCGACTCCTCGGAATGGCTCATGAATCTCTGTCTGATTGCCCCAACGATTCTCTCCCTCTACCACATATTCTTTACTCCCCGTCCCGTTAAGAAGGAGTTCTCTTTTCTCTTCTGACATCACACCAAACCTTTCAGAAAGTGAAATGCCGTTTTCCTGACAAAAGGTTTTGAGGGTTCGCGCGAACCAGGTGTCACTTGTCCCGATGTTAAAGAATGGGACGATACCGCCCTCGTTGATTGAGAGATTATCGTTAAAAATAAGGTTGGGGTCAGCATTGAGTACCCGACCAAGCCCTGCACAGTTGGGACACGCACCATGAGGTGTATTAAAAGAGAAGATACGAGGTTCAATCTCAGGGAGCGAGATGTTACAGACAGGGCAAGCAAATTTCTCAGAGAACAGAATATCTTCCATCTTTTCTGGTTTCTCAGGCATGGTAAAGCTCGCATCTTTGATCACAGCGACGGTCATTTCACCGTTACCAAAAGAAAGTGCTTGTTCGACATCCGTTGCCAGCCGAGTCTGATCGAGTGAGCTATCAAGTACCATTGCATCGACAACTACATCAATATTATGTTTGTTGGTCTTTATAAGGACAAAGTCATCTGAGATATTGTATATCCTTCCATCAACTCGCACTTTACTATAGCCTCGCTTCTTGAGACTTTGGAAGAGCTCCGTATATTCTCCACGACGATCTTTGACCAGTGGCGCAAGAAGAAGAATCCTAAATGATTTATTTGTCATTCTGGCAAGCGAAGAATGAGCGCGTCCAGAATCAGGATTCTGGAGTCGTCCTTCGTCCTCCCCAGAATGACGAGGTGTGTAGGTCTGTGGCAAACGAGTGATTGATTCAACTACTTGCTCTTTGGATTGGCGGCTGATCTCTCGACCACAATTAGGACAATGCGGATGCCCAATACGAGCAAAGAGAAGCCTGAGATAATCATAAATTTCAGTTACCGTACCGACCGTTGAACGAGGATTATGGCTGGTTGACTTCTGATCAATCGAAATAGCAGGAGAGAGTCCTTCAATCAGATCGACGTCTGGCTTTTTCATGGTGCCCAGGAACTGCCGAGCGTAAGAAGAAAGACTTTCGACATATCTGCGCTGGCCTTCTGCATAGACGGTATCAAAGGCAAGTGAGGATTTACCACTTCCAGACAGCCCGGTAAAAACTACCAGCTTATTTTTGGGTATTTCCAGATCAATGTTTTTAAGGTTATGCTCACGCGCACCTTTGATAGTTATTTTATCCATAGTAGTGGGAATTAGTCACTTATTATAGAGGATAATGAGGCGTATAGCAAACGTCGGGTTTCTTGAGTTGATATACAGTAAACCAATGCTAAAAAGAGCAGCCTATGCCCTTAAATCTTCATGGCTATAGCCCATAAGCCGTAATCTAACATAGGTTTCTCGTACCTCGGGACCAAAAATCTCTTCATAGTATGCACGAATACTCTCTCTATCATCTGGCACTTGATCCTTTGTCTCGATACGAAGAGCAAGTCTTGCTGCATCTACCCCACTTTCTTCCGCTACGCGATCTATATCACTAAAAAAACTCTCATACGTACCATCAAGAAATTTTTCGCTATTCCCACCATCCTTATCATAAACACCCATAGCACGCACCGATTTCCCAGGATGAGCAGCCGCGAACATTAGAGGTAGTTTTCTCGAACTTTTTTTTGATTCTTCTGGCAGAAGCAGGCTAGATATGTTATTAAAAAAAGCTTGTTGCCAAACATATACCCCTTCACGAGGAACAAAACTATCTTCCGCAGTTTGCATCTTTGCAAGAATATCTTCTCTCGCAGGTACTTTTGGAGTTGGATCTCCCCCGCCTGGTCGCATCTCTGTCATATAAATATATAATAGCAAAAAATTTCCTTTATTTAAATAGTCCATTCCATTTGATTATTCCCCTAAATAGACCCATATAACCATCACCCTCCAAGGAGAGTAGGTTTACACCTGTTATGTTGGTAGCAGCAAACTGACAATTTTTGTAATCCTCGTCAAAAAAAGGTATAATAAAATTATGTATAATTGGAGTACAGATACCACAGCATTACAGCAAGATCCTAAGAAATATACCATCTGGAAACTTGAACAATTGATTAATTATGGTCTTGATGGAGAAAAATTAGATAAAAAGCTGGTAGTAAAATATTGGGATGATTTGCGCCTTGATCCACAAAAGAAAAAAGTGTTGGCATTTTGGTTATGGCACAAACAGGAGAAGAAATACCAAATCCAACTGATCCGTTAACCTCTCCTATTCCGATCGTAAAGACCTACCAACAGATAACAACGATGGACGATCTAAGAAGACAAATAGATGAATGGGACAGGCAAGGTCCCATCCATGAAGGTGTCGTGGTAAAAACGGCAACAGGAGAACGATACAAAGTAAAAACAAGAGCCTATGAATGGCTCGTACATGATCGTGAGGCTAATGTACCAGATGAAATGTTACTAGAATTAAAAAAAGGGAGAACTATTGCAAAACTAAGAGAAAAAGTGCCCCCGATAATTCATGAGAAGGTAGATGCCCATATCGCATTACTTCAAGAAGGGTTTGACAGAGTATTGCAAACAGTACACTCAGAGTATGCATCTCTGCATATATCACCAGAAGCATTTGAAACTTGGCAGGATGCTGATTGGATACGCTATTTTGGAACGCCACGTCCTGCGTGGGTAAAAGAGGATGCACACAACCTAGGAAGAGTGAATAAGAGGTTGGCTCAAGCTCATTTCACGAACGAAGCCAATTATCCAGTTAGCTACGGAAATTTACTAATGACACACTATTATGCTCAACAGAAAGGGGAGGGAACTGACAAATATGCTCAAGAACTATGGCTACTTGTCCCAAGGCCAACAAAAGGACAAGAAGAGGCTGAATAAATCTGTAATAAGACTATACGGTTAAATCTTTATGCGTATAACCTTTAGTTCTTAGTTCTTTATAGACCTTTTGTACAGTCGGATCATAAAGCCTTTGATAATAGGCAATGATATTCTCTTTAGCTTCATCTTCTTCTAATCGAATTTCCATATGGGCAGCCAACGCACCGGTATCAAGACCAGCCTCATCTACTGCGCTATCAACATCAGCATAAAACCCTAGATATGTCCAATTTAAAAATTGTGGACTATGTCCTTTTTGGTCTTCAGGTTCCAAATTGGAATCAAAAGGAATAGGTGTAGGGTTACCATCACCTTCGTAAGCATAAGAATAGGCAAATGCTAAATTCCCTTCATCTAAACGCTTCTTATGGAATTGCCAAAATACACCCAAAATATCTGCCAGGGTTTGATAATATTCGACCATTTTCGGATCATCTTTATTTGACTCAGGAGGTCTTTGAGGAGAATTCATACCAATATTATGCTCTATAAATACCAAGTGCTGGATCCTGCGTTTTATTTGTTATTTCTAATCTCACATTTCCCATTTGATCTGCACGTCCTTGAACCTGAAAGAGTGAATCTCCTTCAGCAAATTTGGAAACTTCTGCAATAGAAACATTGGTATTCTCGATTCCATGACTACTTCTTACCCAATGATTCTCATCTTGAAATCCTGGATGTGTCGAAAACTTCCGCAGCAAATCTTTCATCGATGCTTCAGAAAGACCAGTATCCAACCGTGAAGCATACCGGGCAAACTGGCCACGAGGATCCGTATCAATAAGCCTCGTTGGTGTATCTGAAGAAGTGGTAAAACATCCTTCAATGATGGTCATATCAGTAATGTTGTAACCTGGTTTTATAGCTGAATACACTACTCGTAGAGCAGGGGTTTTTTCGTCTGCAATACCATTCACCATAGGATGATCAACTGGCGGTACGCTATCAGGTACGGATAGCTCGTAGACTGTTTCTGTCAGTTCTGGATGTTCTCTTCTTCGCACCGTAAAAGAACCAACCAACTCTCTATCTGTCGGTGCCTCCAAAAAATACGGAGGCAAAAAATTTTCTGCATGGGTGTGCTGTCGAAGGATAGCACGAAATGATTCAAACTCTTTTCGTCGCAACGATTCAGGCGTTTCTGGTTTTTTATCACCAAAAAGTACCTCTCGTCCACCAACAACTAAGCCTGCGCCTGTAGCAACGGCTCCTATACCCAAAAGAAATTCTCTTCTGTTCATATAAATGATTATAGCATAAAACTATAAGTTTCTATACTGGATACCACTACTCATATAACATTTTGTGTGTTCCGATAAATTTAAAAAGTATCTTTTCTTCTCCTTTTCTGTTTTTCTCGATAACAAAAATTGCTCGCCAATCAGCAGTAATATCTATGCTTCTGTGTCCAGAATACTCTCTTTTTAACGTATGATTTCTGAGTACAGGATGATGTGGATCTTCAAGAAAGAGATCAAGTGTTTGGGCAAATGCACGTTTTATCTCTTTTGTAGCTTTGTGATATTGCTTTCTAAATTTTGTCGTGTACTTTATCTCCATTTTCATACGTTGCTTTAGGCTCATTGAGCCAGGTGATTGCATCCTTCGCATTAGTAAAAGTAGGAGAGACTCTTCCTGCTTGCATATCTTCATCTGCTTCTTTGAGTAATTGCTTGAAATATGCTGTAGGTCTTTCATCTAAATCTACTGATAAACTTCTCGTACGAATAAACTGTTTGAGGAGGACCTTTACCACTGCACTTAAAGAAAGTCCCAATTCGTCAGCAGTATGCTGTGCTTGTGATTTTATCGTATCATCTATTTTTATGTGCAAAGATGTTGTATTCATGTGGTAAAAGTGTACACGATGTCTTCATTTAAGTCAACTTTTTCTCCCAAACATCCTTCCCAACTTCCCCCAAGCCATCTCCACCCTCGTCGGTCTCCCATGTGGACAGGTGGCGTTATTAGGAGTCTTTTTTAGCTTCTCGATAAGTTCTTTGATCTGTTTTTTGCTCAGCTTATCCCCTGCTTTGACTGCCCCACGACAGGCAAGATAGGCAATCATTCGCTGACTAACAGTATCAAGATCTTTTGGGTTTTTCTCCTCTGAGAGATCAACGAGGAGTTCTGAAACGAGCTGTCCAACCTCCCGATCCTGAAGGAGCAACGGAACAGCCCTGACATAAAACGTATTTTCCCGAAAGTGCTCAACCGTAAAACCTGCGTGTTGTAACAATGGAAGATATTCTTGTACCAGCTCACTATCAGCATAACTCATCTCAATAAGTACTGGTTTTGCAAGATGAAACTGTTCTTTTTGTTGTTTTTTCTTTGTAAACTCCGCAAGTATTTGCTCGTAGAGAATTCGTTCATGTGCTGCATGCTGATCGATAAAAAGTACGCCTGATTTTGTCTGAGTAATAAGGTAGACATTGTGCATTTGCAATGCTTCTGTCGAAATTGTTTCCTCGGAAGCAAAGCTCCACGGCTCACGGTTTTCCTTCAGCAGTTGTCCTGCATATGACCCCACTCGCCCAGAACGCCAACCTTTTCCATCGTTATATACTTTCGCAGCATCAGAAAGCATCGGTATTGCGGCCATCGGGATGAGTTTATGCTCGGCAAGTGTCTTTTTTACCGTCTGAAAGACCGTTTCGTATACTGCTTGCTGATCAACGAACCGTACAGATTCTTTACGAGGATGGACGTTTACGTCAACATATTCTGGAGGGATCATAATATTAATAATAAAAGCTGGATAGGCAGTCGGTTCAATTAACGTCCCGTAGGCGTCTTTGATAGCAGCGTTTATCACTTTGTCAGTAATACTTCGACTATTAAGGAATGCATACTGCCGTTGAAGGCTTTTGCTTGCAAAGTGTGGTTTCGTAAAAAAACCCTCCAGCTGTATTGTCTCTTCTGAAGGGACTATGGGCAAAAGACTCTCAAAAAATTGCTCACCCAGTAATGACTGTATGCGGGAAAGTACCGTATCAGTTTTTGGCAGATCGACGACAGCTTTATTATTATGGGAGAAGGTCAAATGCACCTGTGGATAAGCAATCGCAATCTTCGTTAAGAAATCAATGATATGACGAAATTCTGTACGATCACTCTTAAGAAATTTCTTGCGACTGGGGACACTATGAAAAAGGTTTCTGACGGTCACGATTGTTCCCTCAGGCATTCCAAAAAGACCTTCTTTTTCGATAATGCCATTACGAAGGGTAATACTTATTCCTGAAGTTGTTCCCTTTGCTCGACTGGCAATAGTCAGATGGCTAATAGCTGTGATACTTGCAAGTGCCTCTCCACGAAAGCCCATTGTGTGGATACTCTGTAAATCTTCTACTGTTTGTAATTTACTCGTCGTATGCGGTTTGTAAGCTTCAAGCAAGTCCGCTCGTGTCATCCCACTTCCATTATCACTGACAGTAATTTTTTTTAGACCACTTTCTTCAAGCTGTACAACGATATGGTCAGCTCCCGCATCAAGGGCATTTTCAACCAGCTCTTTAACCGCATAGACTGGACGTTCAATGACTTCTCCGGCAGCAATCTTGGCAATGACATGTTGTGAGAGAGGAAGGATCTGTTTCATGTAGATTAGTATAGCATTGATGATCTTTTTTTTGCCTTCACAAAGCATCTCTTTTCTGCTATGAAGATACCAAACATGTCAAGAAAAGAAAATTATTCTTCCCAACCAGAAGCAACCCCACCTCTCGTTGATTTAATCAAAAGATCACACGTGAGACATCCCATACAAGTTTTCCCAGAACAAAGAAAAACGCCATCTATGACTTTGGCAACAGTGAAAGAGAAAATGAAAAAGAGACAGAGTAAATGGGGAGATGTTCCTCCAGAACTACTCAGAGAGATGTTGATAAACGCAGCAAGAGAGATTGGTGAGAGAAAAGAAATTGATTTACCGGTTGGGTTAATTGATGCAGCAGAATTGACAAGAACTAAATTTAATTTCCTTGATGGAAAAACATTAGACGGTATGTGTCAGTATTTTGCAAAACATCGTGATGGTGGAGATACGATGCAAGAGATTTTTAAACGAGCAAACATTAAGCCTAGTTTAGAAGATATCATCACCGCAAAAAAACTTAAAAGAAATATTTTTTGGGAAAGATTTTATGGAGAACCACTTTCTTTACTTATGGGAAAAATAGGAGAGAAGTGCAATAGGCCTCCTAGCTTATTAGTATCCCAAAACTTTGAGCAACCAATGGATTTTCTAGATGGTAGTAATCTTGCAGGACTCTATATTCATGCAATTATTAAAAAAGATGAAAAACAATCACCACTAGCATATCTTCGTGAAAAGGCAGGAATTAAAACAACAAAA
>JBBTVD010000003.1:0-73877 GCA_038063415.1 Patescibacteria group bacterium | reverse complement strand
GTTGGGGATAGCCGGGCATTCTCTGTAATAGCTGTATAGACTTCATGTCTGTTGACATCCAAATGCTTATTAAGAAGTTTTTGCCATGCATGAGAAAAGCTCATGTCTTTATCATAACGGATATGTTACAGTAAAGATACATGAAAAAGATCCTGTCCATTTTCCCGATCCTCTTGCTGGTGCTTGGGATGCATGTCTCAGCGTCATTGCTTAGTGCCCAAACCCTTGACGAACCCGTTGCTGTAGAATCAGGTGTTGCTGATACTGATGGCGATGGTGTTTCTAATACTGCAGAAGGGGAAAGTGTCACCGAAGAACCTTCAACAGATTCAGACAATGATTCGGTTCCTGATTATATTGAGCCAAACAATATTGATACAGATGCAGATGGACAAACCAATAATGTAGATGTCAACGACGATGGGGATGGTATGGTAACTGTCGAAGAAAATAATACGGAGACGGAAGTGACTGTGTTACCCGACTCAGACAATGATTCGGTCCCCAATTATTTAGAATCTGATACCATTGATACTGATAACGATGGCTTGGTAAATAGTTCAGACGCCGATGATGACGGAGATAGTATTCCAACCATTGAAGAGGGAACATCAACCGTAACTGATAATCCAACTGATAACGCAATACTCACCGATACCGATAGTGACGGAACTCCCGATTATCTTGATGCCAATGACGATGGAGATAGTATTCCCACCGTAGAAGAGGCGACTACGGACTCAGATGCAGATACGGTTCCTGACTATTTAGAGTCTGATAGTATCGACACTGATACTGATGGCATCGTCAATAGTAGTGATGCTGACGATGATGGAGATGGTATTCCTACGGTAGATGACGGTACGATTGTTGAAGGAGATTTTGAAATTCTTTCAGATGTAGATCATGATCAAATACCAGATTATTTGGATCTGGATGATGATAATGATGGAATTCTGACTGCCAACGAAACGGGCGATAGTGATGGTGATTTGATTCCTGACTTTTTGGAATCTAATACCGCGGATGCTGATAACGATGGGATAACGAACAATCTTGATAGTGATGACGATGGAGACGGTGTCAAAACCGCTGAAGAAGTGGTTTCGCTCGGCGGCGGAGAAATAAAGTTTACCGATAGTGACCTAGATAACCTTCCCAATTATCTTGATGGAGATAGCGACAACGATAGTATTCTTGATTATCTCGAATCAAATATCAAAGATACAGATCGTGATGGGAAAAATGATGCATTCGATTCTGCAACAGTTCCAAATTCAGAAGGGAAATCAATGAATAGAAAAATGGCAGGAATAGCGCTGGGAATGCTCTCTCTTATTGCCCTCGTTATTTTCATTGTACGTTCAAGAAAAAAGAAAAAAGTAGCACGAAAAAAGCAAAAACGTTCTCAATCTAAACGTAAAAATAAGAAGAAATAGAGCAGTTATTATTTCCGCAAAATCTTCTCCATGAGTTTTCCTTTTGCTAACTCATCGATTAATTTATCCAGGTAGCGAATTTCCTGCATGGTTGGCTCTTTGATGTCTTCTACTCGGACGCCACAAATCACACCGGTAATTAATGTCCGTGCAGGATTTAGCTTCGGAGCTTCTGTGAGAAAAGTCTGAATGTCTGTTTGTTTTTCCAGTTGCATCTCCAACTCCTTCTGACTATATCCTGTCAGCCAGCGGATAATTTCGTCGACTTCTGCTTTGGTGCGGCCTTTTTTTTCTGCCTTAGCGATGTACAGAGGATAAACGCTTGCGAAACTCATTGTATAAATACGGTGTTTTATCATGAGTTACTATAGATTTCTTTATTGTAACACGAACATACAAAGTTATGTCCAAACTAAATCAATAGGATTAATTTCAAAGAAGTGATTTTATTTGTGGAAATATTTTTTCAAAAATTAGTTGATGCCCTTTTTGATTCGGGTGTACACCATCTTTGTAAAGACAAGCCTGACCACATACTTGTTGTTCAGATAAAATATCTACAAAGGTAATTCCCATTTCAATACAAACTTCTCTAAATGTACTATTAAATTGTTCTATTCGTTGGTTTCGAAAATACGATCCATTAGATTTTGGTGTTGTTTTCTGTTCATCAACAGATGTAAGTCCAACGCACAACACGTGATCAACTTTTAATTTCATTTGCTGAAATAATTTTTTCAGTTGATTTTTATATTCATCTATTTTTGTAACATAATTATCTGGATTTCCTACAGCTTTTGCGTTATTCATCCCAATAGAAAGAACCACAATTTTTTTACCATCTTTTCCATAATTTTCTATTTGCTCCTCAAAAGTTTTTAATATAAATTCGATTTTTGCATCGGGATTACCAAAGTTATAAACTTCAAATTTTTCACCAGTGCCATTTTTGGAATACATTCGATTATGAATGTTTCTTTTGATAAGATCAGCCCAACCAGCTTCTTCAGCGCCAACGCCGTAAACAATGCTTGCTCCAAAAATAAAGATTTGTGTCATAGGTGCATTATACTCTAAATGAATTAACGATACGCTCTGCTATAATTACCTTATGAACAACGTATTTCTTTTTGACCTGGACGGAGTTTTAATTGATGATGAATCGATTTGGGAAAAAGCAAAAGAAACAATCTATTTGGATCTTTTTGGAAAAGAGATGATTACCAAAATGGGCTCTACCGTTGGTATCAATATGGATGGTATCTATGAGCTAGCAACAAAGAATGGGAGCACTATACCCAAAGAAACGTTGCTTAATGCCTTCTATGACCGAGCCAACGAAATATATACTACGGCACCAATACCAGATGGATTAGATGAGCTAGTTCACGTATTGAAATCGTACGGTTTTTTACTTGGCATTGTTTCTGCCTCTCCTAAAGCATGGATCGATCTTGTTGTTGAGAGACTATCGTTTAAAGAAGATCTTTCTCTTATACTATCATTATTTGATAGACCAGATTTGCTCCATAAGCCTGCACCTGATGGTTACAATGAAGCAATCAGAACGCTGCAATCAAATCCTCAAAATACATTGGTATTAGAAGATTCGAATGCTGGAATTGCGGCAGCCAAAGCAGCCGGTGCCTATACAATTGGGTTAAAGCAGAATTTAGTTGCTGGCTATGTGCAAAAAGGTGCTGATAAATACGTAGACACGATAGGTGGTGTTATAGAAATTGTGAAGAAATTTAAACCTCTCTAAAAGAAGCTTATATGAGCAATATTACTAAAAACGAGCTATTCTCCTCAAGAACTGTTATAATATAGGCCATGGCTTATTCAAATAGAGATACTCATTCAGGCGGCAGTCGAAACTTTAAACCAAGATTCAATAATCCCCGACCAGATATGCATAAAGCAACCTGTGCTGGTTGTGGCAAGATCTGCGAAGTACCGTTCCGACCTACAGGGAGTAAGCCAGTTTTTTGTCGCGACTGTTTCCAAAATAATGGAGGTTCAGATGTTCGTAGATCCGAAGGCAGGAATTTTGATCGATCAAATGGGGACGAAAGGGAAATGCATGATGCAGTTTGTTCACAATGCGGGAATGAGTGTCAAATCCCTTTCCAACCAAGACCAGGGCGAGATGTCTTTTGTTCACGTTGTTTTGAAAAAAATAGAGCAAGTGATACTGGGACATCTGATAGACGAACATTTGATAAACCAAGCTATAACCGAGAAGATCGTCAACCAAAGCCTGTTGAAATCCCAAATTACAAAACACAG
Organism: Patescibacteria group bacterium; assembly: GCA_038063415.1. GTDB lineage: Bacteria > Patescibacteriota > Microgenomatia > Levybacterales > UBA12049 > JBBTVD01. The sequence goes on along the minus strand of JBBTVD010000003.1, from coordinate 70,149 downwards.
TTTGAGACACTCAATGCAAAAATGGATAAAATCTTAGATTTACTTACCACAACAGAAGTAGAGCCAGTTGAACCAACAACTACTGCTATTGTTGCGAATGCCACCGAAGAAGAGAAAGGGGAAGAACCAAAAACAAAGAAAGCTTCTCCTAAGAAAGCGACTAAAACAAAAAAAACTACCTCAGCAAAAAAGAAATAGGAATCAAATTTTCCTTGAAACCAAATATGAAGAGGTAACCCCATGACGAAGCTACCTCTCCATACACAATGTCATTACATTGCCATTGCTTCGTAGACACGTATAGCACCATTACCACCTTCTTCAAGCACAGGACATCCCTCCGCAATTTTTGTTGCTTCATCGATGTCTTTTGCGTTAATAATAGTGTAGCCTGTAGCAGGCATCATATCTGGAGAAATTGTTTCAACACCTTTTGCTGTTATAGATTTTGCATCAACAGCAAATGGATTACCTCCGTCGACCATTTGATCTTTAAATGTACCAAACCATGCCATCCATTTGTCCATGGTACTTTGCATTTCTTCTTTACTGATATCTTCAGGTCTTACTTTGCCATAAAAAATAAGTATAAATTTTTTCATTGTTTCTTTTCACCTCCCTTCGTTTTTTTGCTTAAATATTGAGTATAATTTTCTAAAGTTGCGTCGTTACTACCCCAATAAGCATGATATTGCATCAGCCAGTCTTGCAGTTTGAGTAAGGTTTGTTTATTGAGCGTAAGGAAATTCGTTCGCCCCGTCTTTTTGCTCAGTACAAGGCTCGCGGCCTCAAGCAGTTTAATGTGTTTATGAATCGCAGGGAGCGAGAGGTCTCGCATCTGCGCAAGTTGACTTACTGAATGGGGTTGTAGGCCTAAAGCATAGACAATCTCACGTCGATGCTTACTGGCAAGAGCTTCAAAAATACTATCTAAGTCATGGTGGTTGGTATTTTTTGTCATAACACTTAACTTATAAGTTAACTATATCAGAAAAAATAGTATAGTGCAATATGCTACAATAGAGACAGAGATGAATCCAATTACTGTCGAAACCATCGTAAAAGCTCCAATAGAAAAAGTGTGGGAATCATGGAATAAGCCTGAGCATATTATGCAATGGGCCTTTGCTTCAGATGACTGGGAAGCTCCAGCTGCACAGAATGATTTGCGTACTGGTGGCAAGTTCAAAACTACTATGGCTGCCAAGGACAAAAGTGAGAGTTTTGATTTTGCTGGAGTCTATACAGCGGTAATAGAAAACGAGCTTATCGAATATGATATGGAAGATGGAAGACATGTAAAGATTGCCTTTACGCAAACTCCAGAAGGTGTACAAGTAGTTGAAACCTTTGATCCAGAAAACGAAAACTCAGAGGAATTACAGAGAAGTGGCTGGCAGGCAATTCTCGATAATTTTAAGAAACACACCGAAGCTCAGTAAAGACAGCACTTCACTTTTTTTCTCCCAATTGTATTAATTTATTATATTGCCAATCACGTTCTTTTGCTGCCGCTCCTTCTGCATCTTCAGAATTACTTGCTCGGTAAATAGCTTGTTGTGCATAAATTGCTGAACCGTATGCGTGACGTGCGACATGTGCCGTCGCTACTGCTTGCCCCGCAGCTCGTGCTGCAGATCTGGCAGGGCTGTCTTCTCCTACTTCCCGAGCAGCAGCATGTGCGTCAAGTGATGCTTTACGGATGACGGCCATCTTAAAGATATCCGTAATAATCCAGGCTTTGAGTTCTGTGATAGCTTCCCTCGGACGAGGATCCTCAGGATATTTTTCTACAAAATAGTGCAACACACGCTCAGTACACGCAATTGCCCAAACAGCAAGTATTTTTTGATGCATTTTGCTTATAAGTTCTAGCATCTCTTCGTCTTTGTGTACGATGGAGAATTTTTTACGTACCATAGTAGTGTTTATAATTATATCAGGTATAATGACTAAGCCATGCAAGAAATAAGACATACCTTAACCATGCTACCTATTCATGTGATCAACGCGCGAGCAGACAAAGAAAGCTCAGTAAATATCGGTGAGGAACTCGAATCACTCATTACAACCCTTGGTGGGATCATTGCCGATCGGATTATCCAAAAAATGGATCGACCCAATCCTGTCACCTACATCGGTAAGGGAAAAATAGAAGAAGTAGCTGAGAAAATTAAAGAAAAAGATATTGATGTGGTTGTCCTTAATGCAATGGTACTTCCTCGTCAAGTGCATGCGCTCAAAACAAAGCTACAAAAAACCAAGCCAGATATCCAAGTCTGGGACAGAGTTGATCTGATTCTTAGAATCTTTGACAAACATGCCGCAACAACCGAAGCGAAACTACAAATTGAACTTGCGAGGATGAATTATATGGGGCCCAGAATTTACGGTATGGGCTATGTCCTCTCGCGACAAGGAGGAGGTATTGGAGGCATAGGTGTGGGTGAGACAAATACAGAGCTGATGAAGCGCCACTGGCGGGATGAGAAGAAGAAAATTCTTGACCAATTAGCAAAGATTAGCATCAGTCATCGGCAACAACTTGAAAGACGAAAGCGAGCGGGGTTCAAAACGGTCTCAATTGTAGGCTACACCAATGCCGGAAAAAGCTCGTTATTTAACCTCTTGACCAAGAAAAATGTGCTCGAAAAAGACGTCTTATTTGCCACCCTTGATAGCAGTGTTGGCAACATCTATCTGGAAGCACTTCATTCTGAAGTACTCATTACGGATACGATTGGATTTATCCGCGATCTACCACCGCTTCTTATCAGTGCTTTTAAATCAACCCTTATGGAATCAATTCATGCAGATGTACTTTTTCATGTCATTGATATCTCAGATCCTGAAATGGATGAAAAGATTAACGTTGTAAACAAAATTCTTCGCGGTCTTGGGAGAAATACAGATGAGGTAATCTATATCTTTAATAAAACAGATAAAGTCCCGGATGTAAATAAAGCAATGATTTTGGAAAGGTACAAAATGTTCTCACCACTTTTTATCTCAGTGAGAAAAGAAGAAGGAATTGAAGCAGTCAAAGCGTGTATTGTTGATACACTATCTGCTATTAAGGCTGATACGTGACAATTAACTGGGGAACAGACACACTTTCTCTGGTACCGAAACTTACTTGACCGTTTTGACCTTCGTTAGTCTTTTTAACTAACCTAATAACGATGCTTCCGCTTTTGGGGTCAATAAGAGAGCGACAAGAATTATTACGAAGAATGAAAAGAAGTTTTTAAAATACTTCATTTTATCTAGTTCATCATAATAGTAAAGTTATTGTCAATAGTCATCTTTATCACTAGAATTAATATTATGAAAAAGTTGCTTTTTGCTATTATCCCCCTTTCCTACTTAGTAATCCTCCTTTTTCAAACAGATTTAGCAATGCTCGCGGATTTAGGCCGTCATCTTAAACTAGGTGAAGTTGTAGTCAATTGTTTTTGCGTACCGCAAACAAATCTTTTCTCTTATACTAATCCTAACTTTCCTATTATTAATCATGAGTGGCTCGCTGAAGTAATCTTTTATCTCGTCACTGCTACATTCGGGCTAAACGGCCTGCTCATTTTTAAAATGATAATTATCATCACGACAGCGTCGCTTCTTTATTTTGTTGCCTTAAAAAAGGGTTCTCTATTTTGGGTCACTATTTTTTCACTTGTTAGCATTACACTTTTTTCCATGCGTTTTTCAGTTTTGCCAGAACTGTTTAGTTATCTATTCATCGGTATATTTATTTTCTTTATTGAAAAATATAAAAAGTCTAAAAAACTCTACCTCCTGATGTTACTACCTGTTCTAGAAATTCTTTGGGTAAATATGCATATCTACTTTATTCTTGGTATTACTATTTATGGCTTCTTCTTTCTCGAAAACATAATAAAACATAAAACGTTTGATAAAAAACTCCTTCTTATTGGCTTGCTGTTAGTTATCTCAACCTTAATCAACCCCAGTTTTATACAAGGCGCACTCTTGCCCTTTACCTTTTCAGCTAATTACGGCTTTTCTGTAGAAGAGAATAATAGTCCACTAAAGATATTCGAACCGACAAGTACTAATAGTAATATTGCCTACACGCTAGTCCTACAGGTTGTTACCTTTGAGCTATTGATTGTTCTTTTTATTCTGACTCTCTTTATTAAAAAACAATGGCGGGAAATGTTTTATACAGGCAATGGGATAACAGCGGCTTTCCTCGGCTTGAAGTTTACCAGATGCATCAGTTTATTTGGCTTACTCGGTTTTATTCCTTTAGTACAGGCATGTACTTATCTTGAAGAAAAACTGAAAAACCATGTTGACCTTTCTATGCTTCAGATACTTAAAAGCGCTGTTGTGCTTTGTGTTGCTTTTATTGTTGGCATTCATTTAAAGGGGTTAGTGGATTATAAGATCCTCCATTTTGGCTTCATGCCGTCGACAGAGAATGCTGCAACTTTTATAAAACAGGCTGATGTTAAAGGAAGAATATTCAACAATTATATTATCGGTAATTATCTCGTATATGCCCTTTATCCTAAAGAAGAAGTGTATGTTGATGCAAGACCTGAAGCATACCCCGCATCCTTTTTTGACGATTACTGGAAAATGATGGCTGATGAACAGTTTTTTAATAGCCAAGTTGAAAAATACAATATAAACGCCGTTGTATTCAATGTAGCATTTGAGGATCAAGCAAAAAGCAGACCATTTTTAATTCGATTGCTTGACAGTAAGGATTGGATTCCCGTGTATGGAGACGGAACTGTGACAGTTTTCGTACGTAATAACAAGGTGAATAAGAAGGTTATTGAAAAATATAGAATTAATGTCCAAAGAAATTAAACGGCAGTTTAGAAATAATAAATCTCTTCCTTCATTTGAAATATTTTATTCATTGTTGGTTCGGCAACAGAGTTGTTTTTCTTAAATGTTTCGGTGATTTCTTTTGGTTTTACCCTCATACATTCAGCTTACACCGAATGTTTCATTATTAAGGACTCATAGCAAAAGATGCCTTGTAATAAATCTTTAAATGATGTTATTGTTATTTATAGGTCCTTCCTTATTATGAATCTTGAAGAAAATACGTTTTTAGAGAAATATAAAAAATATCTATTATTTATAGGAATAGGATTTCTTGTTTATTTTAACAGTCTTTTTGGGGCATTTATATGGGACGACATCGCACAAATACAACAAAATAGTCTTATTCATTCATTAGCAAATGTACCCTCCCTGTTTCTTGGCGGGACATATGCCCCTCAAAGTGGTATAACGGGCACTGGGACATACTATCGCCCACTTATGTCATTTATTTTTTCTATCATCTATGCGATAACTGGAGCACAACCTTTTCTTTTCCACCTCACGCAAATTGCTATTCATATTACAAATACAATTCTTATATTCTTTGTCTTCAAAAAAATTATTAAAGACCAGATCGCTTTTATATTGGCAATGATTTTTTTAATTCATCCATTAAATGTGGAGGCTGTATCTTACATCTCTGCTTTGGGAGAACCACTTTTTGTATTTTTTGGCTTGACAGCTTTACTTCTATTTCAGAGAAAGGCTGGCATAAAACAAGCTATTTTTGTAGGGATACTCCTTCTTTGTTCTCTTTTTGCTAAAGAAACAGGCATCGTCTTCTTGATACTAATTGTTAGCTATTATTTTCTTTTTGCCCGTAAGCGATGGAACTTCTTAGCAGTTATTGCTCTTACAATAATTCCGTTTATTGGTTACCTCTTTCTGCGATTTATTCTAGCAAATGTACATATTGAAAAAATACCGGATGTTCCTATGATGACTGCTCCGCTTGCCGATCGTGTTTTTACCATGCCGGCAATAGTTTGGTTCTATATAGAGACGTTCTTTTTCCCAAAAGATTTATTTATCTTACAACTCTGGAGCATTCCAGGTTTAGGAGAACAATTCTACATACCATTGATACTAGCAATCCTTGTTCTTACAGGAATTTTTCTCTTAGGAATCTGGGTATTGAAAACAAACAAACGTAATTTTTCAGGATTTATTTTTTTCATGGTGTGGGTTTCAGTTGGGATTGGAGTACATATGCAAATAATACCGCTTGATTTTACAGTTGCTGATCGATATTTTTATTTCGCAATGATTGGAGCTTTAGGATTAATCGGCGTTTGCGTGTCTACGATAAAACGGATACCTTTACCTATAAGATATGCGGGAATAGCTTTCGCAATTATCATTATTATTATTTTCTCTTTTCGAACAATGATTCGTAATACTAACTGGGTAAATGGGCTTGCCCTTTACAGTAATGATATACAATATCAGACAAATGATAGAATTCAAAATGCACTTGCCATTGAATTAGTAACTGCTGGTAGATATCGTAAAGCAGAACAACACTTCGCAGCATTACTTACTCGAAATCCACGAGAAACAGCACTTTATGTCAATCTTGCAGGCAATTATGAAATGGAAAGGAATTTCCCACGAGCGGAAGAAGTGTATAAGAAGGGACTTCTTGTTGATGATAACGGCGTTGTCTATTACAATCTTGCTCGTATGCTTATACAGCAGAAAGGAGAATTTATTCAAGCACAAAAAATAAGCGAAGAAGGGCTTAAAAAATTTCCTGAGAACGGCAGTTTATGGTTTATTCAAGCAGTAGCGGATTATAAGCTTGGTAACAAAAAAAGTGCACTCATAGAAGCACAAAAAGCCAAAGAACTGCTTCCTAATCAAACTACAGAAAACCTCTACAATAATATTGTAAATAACGTTTCACTTTAAACCTATTTAGCTAGAAGTAATTACTAGCTTGGGACTCATTGGGCTATCGCTCTGTTTCTTGCCTCACTAATAGTTGCAGGAATTATTGGCAGGCTTCTCTAGTGCCAATCAATCGGGGAGAGCTCATTTTCTTCAAGATACTTATTGGTCTGACTAAAATGATGTTTGTTAAAAAAAAGTGATGCAGAATAAGGAGAGGGATGTCCTGATTGCAACACTAAATTATTTTCCCGATCAATGACGGCACCTTTGTTTTGTGCGTATCTTCCCCAGAGCATATAGACAATATGGTTCCTTTTTGCAGTCAGTACCTGAATCGCAGCATCGGTAAATTGTTCCCACCCTTTGCCTGCATGTGATGTTGGCTGTCCTGCTGCAACGGTGAGGACACTGTTGAGCATGAGTACTCCCTGGGTAGCCCACCTCGAAAGGTCTCCTGATTGGAGTGGGGCAATACCCAAGTCGTTTCGGATTTCCTGATAGATATTTTTTAGCGATGGAGGCAGTGGCACCTTTTCATTGACGGCAAAGGATAAGCCATTTGCTTGTCCAGCTCCATGATAGGGATCTTGTCCGACAATAACTACTTTGACCGAGTCAAAAGGACAGAGATCAAATGCTCGGAATATATTGGGTGCTGGTGGATACACTTTTTTTGTCGTGTATTGCTCGCGGGTAAAACTGGTAAGTTCTTCCCAGTATGGTTTTTGAAATTCTCCCGCAAGTGCTTTTTTCCATGATGCATCAATCTTTACTTCCCGCATATAACGATTATACGCAAACAACCGTCTTTTGAACAGAGAGCGCGTAGTATAACTCTTGTTTCACCATGTATCATTTGCTACACGATAACTATATGGGCCTGGCAAAAGAAGCCAAAGTAACAATTGGTTGCTGTGCTATACTTTCTCAATGGAAATACTCGTTTTATTTGGGTTACCGGGAGCGGGGAAAACATTTGTTGGGGAGCTCTTGCAAAAGAACTTCGGCTACTATCTTCATGATGGAGATCTCGATCTTCCTCCAAATATGCTGGAAGCAATTCAAAAAAGAGCTATCGTTACGGATAGCATGCGGGATGTCTTTTTTGTAAAGCTTATCAAAAGTGTTCAGAAACTACAGAAGCATACAGAAAAGCTGGTAATCTCCCAAACGTTTATTAAAGAAAAATATCGTGAAGCATTTCTTGCGGCATTTCCTGAGTCCACATTTTTCCTTATAGAAACACAAGAACTAATTCGTGAGCAACGTCTCCAAAAGAGGAAAAAATTTCCCCTCGATCTTGTATATGCGAAAAAGATGGTACGTTCTTTTGAGCCATCTACGCTTTCGTATATTGCAATCACTAATAATAGCGATGGAGAGGAAGCGCTAAAGAAGCAATTACTTCGTGTTCTTAAGTAATATTTTGAGTCACATAGTCAATAATTTCATGGGCAACCTGTTGTTTTGTCTGTAATGGAATAAATGTGCTTGATCCATCAGCAAGTATGATAGACACTTCATTGGTCTCTGTCCCGAAGCCACGATCGTTTTTACTAATATCATTAGCAACGATAGCAGCTGCGCCGGCTTCTTTAAGACGTTTATAAGCAATTGCTGTGAGCTTCTTTCTGTCAGAAAGGGATTCTGCTTTAAAAGCAATCAGTCTAATATTTGGGTTCATTTTTTTAATTTGGTCAAGTATTTTGACCTGAGGTTTCAAATGAAGGGTAACAGCTTTTTTGCTCGAGATTTTTCCTGTAATTTTATTGCTGACAGCAAAATCTGAAACTGCTGCAGTGTGATAGATGTAGTCGTAGTCAGTCACATAATTTTTTAGCAGGGCAAGAAGGTCTTCTGAAGAAGAAAAGGTTTTTTCCTTAATGTGATGAGTGGTTCTCACCGCTGTAGCTGCCCGAAGGAGCAATACGTCAGCACCTCTTCGAGCATACTCTTCAGCTATTGCAGCACCCATTTTCCCTGAACTTCTGTTGGTTATATATCTGACGTCATCAATTTTCTCTGTTGTTCCACCTGCGGTAACCAGAATTTTTTTGCCTTGGAATGATTGTTGCATGGTGAGTTGTTTTTTTATTTCAGTAAAAATGGTGTTGACATTTGCTAGTTTGCCCATACCTTCATAGCCGCAAGCCAGCATGCCAGATTCAGGATTGATGATGTGGAAGCTTCGTTTTTTGAGAACAAAAAGATTGTCCTGAATTGCAGGATTCTCCCACATATGCACATTCATTGAAGGACAAAGCATAATCGGTGCAGTTACTGCGAGGGCAGTTGTGGTAAGAAGATTATCAGCGATACCATGAGCAAGTTTAGCAAGGGTATTTGCTGTTGTTGGGGCAATCACCATAAGATCTGCTGTATCAGCAAGCGCAATATGGTCAACAGATCGCGATGCAAGAACTTTTTTGTACTGAAAATCTTTTGGAAACATGTCATACACTACAGGATTGCCTGATGCTTTTTCTAACTCTTTTGGTGGGAGCATTTTTGTGGCAGCTTGTGTCATGATAACCAAAACGTTATGGCCTTCTTTACGAAGGAGTGCTATGAGGTCAAGTGTTTTATACGCGGCAATGCCACTGGTAACTCCTAAGAGAATAGTCTTCTGTTTCATCTGATTATTATAACATTTACTATAAAACTCGTATTATGCTTGAGGAGTTGTAGGAGGTTCTACAGGTGTTGTATTTGGCATAGGTGATTCAGGCATTGGATTAATCGGTGCCGCAGGAGTTTCTGGTGTGGTTACTTCAGGAGTTGATTGACTTGGCTCTGGCATAACAGGAACTTCTGGTGTCTGAGATGTCGGTTCAGGTGATAAAGGCGCTGGAGGGATAACTGGCTCAGGTGTCGTTGTTGTTGCTGGCGTACTTGCATCTCCCATAGTACTACTACTCGAAGGAGTCTCTACTGGCACTGTAGGAATTACTGGAGTTGATTGGTCTGTCCCGTTTGGTGTATTGCCTTGATCCATAAATATAGCTTAAATTATTTTCTCTATCCTGTCAACCTCTTTTATGTATTGTGTCCAAAATCTTACAATTCTCACTCGACGGTAAGGCTATGTCCGTATCTTTTTAGCCAGGTGCGATATTCTCGATACAAAGGATACATTTTTCTCACCGTTTCCCAGAAAGCTCGTGAATGGTTCATTTCCGAAAGATGTGCTAGTTCGTGTGCGACGACATAATCGAGTACTTCTATTGGTGCCATAATGAGCTTCCAATTAAAGTTGAGTGTTTTTTGGCTACTACAGGAACCCCACCGTGTTGTTGCTGTTGTTATTTTGATTGAACGGTACGTTACTCCAGTAATTTTTGCATAGCGTTGTGCTCGTTCAACGATTAGCTTCCGGGCCTGTTGTTTGTACCAGCTCGTCAGATAGGTGCTAGCCAATTTTTTATTGGCGCTGCCAATGTAGAGCTTATCTTCAAGTTCTATAATGTTTTTTTGGTTTGACCTCACGACGAGTTCATATACCTTGCCCAAATAAAGATAGTTATCAGAGGCTTTTTCTATCGATCTTTCTCGTAAAGCTAATTGTTTTTTGGTGATCCAAGCTTCATGCTTTTTGATAAAAGCATGAATAGTTCCCTTTGTAATAAAAAAGGGTGCTTTGACCAAGATGCTTCCATCAGATTCGATATGTAGCGAAAGGCTTTTTCTACTAAAGGAACGGGTGATCGTTACGTCTTCCATATGAGCACATTATTATACCGCATTGTGTAAAGTAAATAGTTTCTTCTATAATAAATTGTCTCTATGCACTATCCTTTCTTCTACGGCATAAGTGTTTTTTTCTCAGCTCTCTTTTTCTCATTTGGTGCGGTAGCTGTCTCTGCCCATTCCAGTACAGAGATGCGTTCTGTAGGCACATTTGATCAATATCAGGTACAGATTACGCAAAATCCACGCTCTCCTTTTGTTGGTGAAGAAGTTGCTGTATCTTTTTCGATTACGGATACCAATGGCAATCCGATACCAAACCTTCAAGGAGAGATGTTGGTTGAAAAATTACAGGTAAATCAATATGTTGGGCAAGAAGCACAAACTGAGACAAAAACACTCCATACAGAGAAAGTACTTACCGATAGTAGCGGTACCGTTGGGATAGAATATACCTTTACTGAAGATGCCACCTACGATATTGATTTTCAGTGGGGGAGTGATGTTGAAAAAGAAAGTGCAGGCATAGAAATACGGGCTCGTGAACCTGCATCTTTTTTTGCAGCAGAAGAGCTTAGCAAGCGTATCTGGTTTTTTATCGGCATCCTTTTGGTTGGTGGCATCGCTGGTGCAGGAGTAACGTTCTTCCTCATCAGTGCCTCTCTGCACAAAAAGAAATAAACTATGCTACTATAAAATGCAGATGAAAACGAGAAATTTTGGATTGGATCTTTTGCGTGCAACAGCAATTATCTTTGTACTGATTAATCACGTTTTTAACTATTTTATTGCCTTCCCAAAATCAACACTTATCGGAGACATTTTGGGTATTCTTGGTGTCGAATTATTTTTCGTTTTGAGTGGATTTCTTATTGGTGGGATTGTACTTCGTGAATTTGGAGAGGGCATACATGCTCATACCGTTAAACGATTTTATATCCGGCGATGGTTTCGGACACTCCCACTTTATTACGTCCTGCTCATAACGTTTGTTGGTTCAGCAGCTTTTGCAACGCAACAATTTGATCCACATTTACTCCATTTTGTTTTTCTGCAAAACTTTTCCCATGAAGCCTTAAATTTCTTTGGTGTGTCATGGAGCTTGGCAATTGAAGAGTGGTTTTATTTCCTTCTCCCCATCTTGCTCTTTTTCGCCTACAAGATAAAACTCTTCAAAGGGAAAATCCTTTATTTTCTTTTACTCTTTATTATTTTTGTATTGCTTGCTCGTTTTGCCTATGTCTTTTTCTTCCAGCCTGGATTTGATGATATGAGGAAACATATCTTTTTCCGTTTTGATTCGCTCATTATTGGGGTGCTTATGGCTGGGGTGAAGCTGCAACGATCAACGTGGTATAGCCTCTTTCAAAAGCCCTGGTTTATCATCCTTCCACTGGCTATTATTGCTGGACTTGCCTATCAATTCTGGAAATACTTCCCTTTTGGTGTGCTTGAGACATCATTGTTTGCCCGTGTAGCTGCTTTCCCACTGTTAAGTATCTCAATCGCGCTGCTTATTCCTTTCCTTGAGAAAAATACGTTTGTTAATCATTTTTTGGGTAAGATAAAGGCCATTAGTGTCCCTATTACTTGGATAAGTGTTTTATCATACTCACTTTATCTTATTCATCTTCCGATGTTTGATTTGGTCAAAGGTAATTTATTGGATAAAATGCCTCTTGAATATATGGCACCTATCGCGCTCATTGCGGCTTTTCTTGCTTCCTACGTTCTCTATCGATGTGTTGAGAAGCCATTTATGCGTCTTCGCGAAAAGTATTCGTGATATATAAAGATCCAGTTGACCCAATATCCATATTTAGTGTAGTTTAAGTAATTGGAACACAACATAACTGTCAAAAATCCGAAAGCTGTGGGATTCAGCGCTATGCCGTAACTGTTACAGTCAGATCGCAGATTTTTGATACCGTGTTTTCTTTCCTTCGAGCAAAGGGAGAAAAATATGAGTACACGACGCCTACAACCACTTTTTCAACATGCACTTTTTCCTGTATTTCTTCTCATTTTCACCTTTGTTTTGACTGCATCAATTTCTTTTGTGCTCTCCGCACAGAGAACAGCTACCATCAAATCAGAAGCTGCACGACAAGAAAATGCCTCCATTGCTAGCACCAGCAAAAAAATTATCCAGCCAACTGATGCACAAAAGAAAGTTCTTGGTGAGCAAACCATCGTTCCTCCTTCACCGGTGAAACATTTGGCTGCAACAGGAACCATCGATTCCAGTCTCACTCCGACAAGTACTTCCGTACCTACTCAATCAGACACGTCTTCCAAGCAGCAAGCAAGTACGACTACACAAACAATATCTCCAACAACAGAGGTTATTCAGACACCAGCAACGTCAACGCCAACTCCTACCAGTACTGTTGCTACCGCCACCTTGGAAATACAAGATCCTACTGCTTCATCCCGCTTTCCTATTGAGATTACCAATGGGATGAATGTCTGTGATCTGTTACAAAAAGCAAAAGACACAGGCAAAATTGTGTCAGTTACGTTTGATGATTCCTATATGGCATCTCTTAATAGTCGATACGTTGTCGAAATAAATGGCTACCAAAACAACTGGACATTTACCGTCAATGGGAGTAGTCCGCTTGGTTGTTCCCTAACTCATCCGAAACCAAATGACACCATTGTGTGGAAATTTGGGTAAAGGAAGGGGGTGAAAATATGAATACAATACAAAAAAGGGTACTAACGCTCTTCAGTTTCGTGATCATCGCGACTAGTACCCTGGTAAATTATACACCAACAGTTTTTGCTGCACCGATTGCGACGCATGTTCGAGTTGTTGGTTCAGAGAAAACACTTTGGTTTGGAGATGTCACAACTGAGGGTTGTACTGTCAGTGATACTGATGGTCAGTCTCATCACTTTACTCAGCCATATGCCATTTGTGCGTTAGATGCGGCAGCCAAGACTGGTGGATTTGCCTATACGGTGAAGAATTTTGGTGGATCACTTGGTTTGTTCCTTCAGTCGATTGGTTCTGATACTGGAGCTTCTGATTTCTCAACATTTTGGTCATACGATCTCAATGGAGCATCAGCTTCTCAAGGTATCTCCAGTCAGCTTCTTGCCAATGGAGATTCCGTTTATTTCCATTTTGAAGACCCATTAATTGATAGCACCAAAAGAGCAATTACTGATGGTCTGACTTACCTACGTTCTGAGCAACAACCAACGGGGCAAATTACCGGGTTTTCTGGCGTCAGTCATTGGGCAGCCATAACCTTTGCAGCAGCTGGGGTAGATCCTGAATCTGTTAAAAAAGATGCTACTCACTTGCTTGGATACCTTATTGGTACACCGCCAGCAGTAGGAGCATCTGCAAGTGAATGGGCAAGAGGCATCTTGGCAGTCACAGCGGCAGGCAAAAATCCCTACAGTTTTGGTGGAGTAAATTATGTCGGGCAGCTTGAGAGTAACTATACAGCTTCTCAGCTTGGTGCAACGACCCAGGTAAATGATGATATCTTTGGGCTCCTTGCGCTTATCGCAGCAGGAGACAATGCTTCGCTTAGCATAAAGCAAGCTACGCTCACATTTATCATCGCTGAGCAAAATAGCGATGGAGGATTTAGCTGGTCAACTACTGGAGACAGCGATGTTGATGATACTGCGGCGGCAATCCAAGCTATGATTGCAGCACAGAAAGCTGGACTGGCAGCATCAGGCTTACCTTTGGCTATTGCCAATGCAAAGGCCTATGTCTTAGCAGCACAAAATGCAGATGGTGGATTCTGGTCATTATCAGGTGAAGCATCCAATGCTTCGTCAACGGCCTGGGCACTGATGGCACTCTCCGCATTGGATGTAACGGGAACTCCTGTCGATAAAGCAAAAGCTTATCTGCGAGGGAATCAGGAAGAAAATGGTTCTTTCAAATGGCAGACAGCCTCAGTAGGCGAGACGTTTACGACTTCGTATGCCGTTCTTTCTTTGACAGGAAAGTACTGGCCGGTTGCGATATATGAGGCAGAAGGAGTAATGGCAACTCCGACGGTTACACCAAGTCCAACTGTTGGGATTACTGTTACACCGATGGTAACGTACGTTCCAGCAGGTAAACCCACGGTTGCACAACGGGCAACGTTGTTGGAAAAGAAAGTACAAGCTCGTATTCAATCATTCTGTAATCGAGTACAGACAAAACTTGATAGGCTTAGACAGCGTATCAATGTTTTGCAGTAGGAATAAAACTTGTCATCCCGAGCGACTATAAGGAGTCGAGGGATCTGATGCAACAGAGTACCTTAGTTGAGAAAGATTCTTCGACTTCGGTCGCTTCAGGCGACCTTTGCTCAGAATGACAGAAAACGAGAGGGGGTGATTTTTTTATGTTAGCAATAGTTATGATTATTGGGGCAGTATTACTCAGACTTCTGCCCCATCTACCAAACTTCGCGCCAATTACGGCGATGGGACTTTTTGGTGGGAAATATATCACAAATAAGTTTGCAATCTTCGTGCCACTTGTTGCGCTTATCGTTTCGGATTATTTGCTTTTATACGTCAATCCTTTTACGATGCATGCAGATTTTAGTCACATCTATCCGATTAGCGCGATGTTTCATGCAACAACCTTCTACGTCTGGGGAAGTTTTGTTTTTTCCAGTTTGATCGGGATTTGGCTTCGCAAAACAAAGCGTCCAGAAGTTATTCTTGGAGCTACTGTTGGTGCATCTTTACAGTTTTTCCTGATTACCAATTTTGGTGTATGGGCAGCAGGTGCATATAGTCGGGGAATAGAGGGATTACTGCAGAGCTATCTGATGGGATTACCATTTTTGAAGTTTACCCTTCTTGGTGATCTCTTTTATACGGGAGTATTCTTCGGGGCTTATGCGCTGGCGACACATCTTGCCAAGAGGCCAACCGTGCAATTGGCAACACACGAAGCCTAGTCCTTTGTGGTAGAATATTTTTATCTTACCCCTCTGTCCTGAGAGGGTAGGGTATCTTTATCAAATGAATAGTCATCAGAAAATCCTTGCTTTTCTAAAGACCCAGAAGCATATGATCGTTGCTACGGTCAATAGCAAGGGATATCCAGAAGCTGCATTTGTGGGTTTTGCTGAAGCATCGGATCTTAGTCTCATCTTTGGCACCAATAGTACAAGTCGAAAATATCAGAATATACAACAAAACAAGCATGTGGCTATTGTCTTTGGTGGTGAAAAAGGAATAACCGTACAGTATGAAGGAGAAGTAAGTGTTCTTGGTGGAGAAACATTAGTAAACTATAAAAAAATTTACTTCACCAAAACACCCGAGTCTCAAAAGTATGAAAACAATCTTCATCAAGTGTATTTCAAAGTAGAACCGACATGGTTGCGATATACTGATTTTACCAAAGAAGAGGCGGAAATTTTTGAGCTATTACCAACTGCCGCCGCCACCACCACCAAACCCACCACCTGATGATCCACCAGAAAAACCACCACCACTCGATGGTGTTGAGGCTATCGCTGTCGAAAGGGACTTTGAGAAACTATCAACATCTGAAGCAAAAGCAGCAGCCACAAATGCATGATGGCCGATGTACCAGGTAGGAGTTGCTGGTGTTACTCCCATATCTTTCATTGCGCGGGCAAATTTGCCCGTCAATCCAAAAACAATTGCATAGGGAAGTATCTCATTAAAAAGTGATTTATCTTCAAAAAATCGTTGACGATACTTCTCAGCACCGTCAATAAATAGCCGATAGCCTTTTACTCGTCGATAATATTCTCGTCCGAGTGCCGTTCGTCTAGGCATATTTTTTGAGGCAAAGAGAAGTAAAATCCCTCCGATAATGATAGCTGCACCTGTCGTTGTTATCGGTCCCATGATCAAGTTGATTCCTCCAATCAGAATGATAAACCCAAACACACAGAAACCAAGTCCCAAAAGTATATATCTCGTTCGGATAGATTCGGGATTGGCAATAAAGAGTTTTTTATGGACCATATCTTCATACAGCTTCTTTTTGACAGCCGCCAAATCATCATAAAATGTTTGTTTGAGACTGGATAGTTTGATTACCTTTTGGGTTGCAAAAAGCTTGTTCAACAACAGTTTTTCATAGCCAAGCAAACTGGCATCAGCTGTCTTTGCTTGTGTCAGGATATAATCAGTTGATCCAAACAACCATTTCTTTGGTACTTCAGTAATAGTGAGAAAGCCGCGATGAGCAAGATCAATAATCGTCGAAGTAATATCAAGCGTGTCTGCTTTTTCATCCATAAGGACGCCTATTTCGGCAGGACGCAATTTGTCAGGGGGAGTAAATTCGACAACGTTCGTCTCGTGGGCAAAGAGTGGTCGCTGTTCACTTTTAGCGGATGAGGTGAGCATACTACTGGTTCGATACCAAAAGTCGCGTCCTTTGCTCATCCACAAGAGCATTATGAGGATAATCGCTGCACAGAGTGTTATTAGGAAAGCTATAGCTGAAGGACGTGTCACGATATCCTCCTCAATGGTTTTTGGTTTTGGGACTGTCAGGATCGGTACCATACCTTTGGTATAGGCCGTAACGATAGTAAGTCCTTGTGTCTGTGGTAGATCGCGGGTAGTCGTAAAAGAAACACTCGTTGGTGACTGCTTCGTAATATGGCAAGGATTGGTATATCCTTGATAGCCTTCAAAACACGTGGCATTGTCAATTTTTTCTTTGGGGACAGTTACCGTAGCTGAGGCTTTCTGCATGGTTGCTTCCCAATCATTTCCGGTGACATTCCAATAGAGTTCATCGTAGTCGGCAAATGACCGAAGTACGCCTGTTGCCTGGTAGGTAATAGTATACTGGTGTTTCCCTGAAATAGTTACATCGGGATCTCCAATTCTTATACGGAGGTTATTATCGTTGTGAGTCACCTTATATTCTGCTTTATCAGTTGTTCCATCTTGGGTTATTGATGACACTGCAATCTTGGTATAGGTTTTTTCTCCTTTGTCATCTTCATACACGACAGGAATATCCCGATAGATGCCACGTTTCGCAAGGGTATCAAAATCAACATCAATCGTTTCAGTTACTTGGACAATGCCATCAGGCTGAATAGCAATATCGCTATGGAAGTTGGTAATGGTCCATTCGTCAGCTGATTGTGCCTGCACGGGTAAGGCAAAGGAAAAGAAGAAGAGTAAGAAAAAGAGAAGATACTGCATAGAAGTATTGTAGCATGTTACAATTTATCTATGGCACGTGAAGAAGTCGTCCTGGTAAACGAGCAAAATGAAGTACTCGGTACGATGGAGAAGTATGCTGCACATAGTGACAGGACTCCACTCCATCGTGCTTTTTCTTCGTTTATTTTTCACCCACAGAAAGGGTTACTTATCCAACAACGAAGCCACAAGAAGAAAACCTGGCCATTGATGTGGTCAAATAGCTGTTGTGGTCATCCTAGTCTTGATGAGACTCCCGCATCGGCAGCACGACGACGTCTTGAATATGAACTGGGGATTACTGACGTGGCCTTGACAATGGTACTTCCAAAATATCGCTATACCTGTGAACTCTACGGTATTGTGGAAAATGAAATCTGTCCAGTGCTTACTGGTGTGACGGTTCAGGAGCCCATACCAAATCCAGAGGAAGTAGAAACCTGCAAATGGCTTTCATGGAAGAGTTGGTTAAAAGAAATAGAGAAGCATCCTGATACGTATTCTTTTTGGTGTCGAGAAGAGACACAACTGCTGGAAGCCTCACCTTTATTTCATTCGTTACTTCTGGAGTACAAAGCGATCAAGTAACTGGTTACTTACTGCATGTATTGTATTTATGACAAGAATTGCTGGCGCGATGATGCTTACTGTTCTCGGATAAAGTGGTTCAAAAAGAAGCGAAAGAATAATAGCAGTAATACCATTTTGTTGGGCAAAGGCTATATGGATACGATCTTTGCCGACCAAGCCACGAGTAAGTAGCATCCCGACCAGAATCTGTGCGGTAAAGGCAGCAATACCGAGTGCTACTCCGTAGAGGAGATTAACGCCACTAACGAGGAGTACTCCAAGGAGGATCGCTGCCATACGAAGTGACCATTGGATCGCTTTTTCAATAAAGAGATCAATAGGCGGACGAAGGAACAAACCGATCAGTGCAACACTCAACATCCAAAGCTGTGAGACTGTTACTGCGATACTTCCTCCTAAAAGGGCAATATGTGACGAGCGAAGCAATCTATTGGCAAGCTGTTTTTTACTTAATTTCCAAATAAGGAATACTAACCCTGCAAATCCTAAGTTAAACAGAAACACATCCAAATATCCTTGAATTCCATTTGCATTTTTATCTATATCAGTAAGAGATAGCCATTCGCTTCCAGTGATTTGTGCCAATAAAATGGGGGCATAGAGGCAAAGAATCACCGTAATCGGATCATCAAATGATGCCCAGGAAGCAAGAATGGTTTTGGCTTTTGCCGAGAGGCGAGTACCGTGCATTAACTTTGAAACTGAGAGTGGGTCAATCTGGGCAACCATAATGCCGAGCAAAAAGAAAAAGGGGTCATGAAATAGCCAGCTTAAGATACTTCCTATAAAAAGTGCTTTGAGGAAGACGCCAACCGTAACTGCGGAGAGAATGATCTTGAGATGTTGCTTGGCTTCTTTCAGCACGATGCCATACGTACTGCTATAGAGACCAATTGCCAAAAGACCACTGATCGCCCAAATATACTAATCAGCGCGCTCAATATGTCGAACGCCAAATACGATAGCAAGGATAAGACCAATGGTTACAAAAAATAATAAACTCATAGTAAGAAAAATATATTATATCCTAGATATGGAGAAAACGCATTCACTACAATGTAATCCAATAGTGGCGTTTTGGTGGGAGATTATGTCCTTGGTCAACAATATTTTCCAGAACCCCCCCATTTGCTTCGATAATCTTTCGAGAGCCGATATTATCCTCATCACAGGTCACAAGCACCTTTGCCAAACCAAGTCTCTCTGCTTCTGGAAGGGCAAGTGCCAGAATTTTTTTCCCGTAGCCCATCTGTCTTTTGCTTGGACGGATAAAGTAGCCAATATGTCCATTAATCTTACCTAGCTCTTCGTTTAACCTATGTCTGATCGAGACCCGGCCAATAAACTCTCCCTGGTCAATCAACCAGAGGGTCGTTGCTGGGACCCAGTCTGTGGGGAGATTAATACCTCTTTCTTGAGCTGCAAGTCGTTGTATAAATTGGTCAAATGTTTCATTTTCCCAAAGCTTTTCCAGTGTCGTCAGCGTTTGGTGAGCTGTAGCCTCAGCGAGTGCGGTAATGTATTGCTCTTTATAAACAGCTGAGGGAGAAACAAGTTTCATGAATTTTACAAATTAACCAAGGTCTTGAGCAGTTCTGCTGACCAACGATAAATATTAAAGTTTTTAATGACCGTACGCATTTTTTTCATACGTCTACTTTGTTCTTCATCATTCATTTCAAGAGATTCTTTGATAATATCAGCCATGTTTTCAATATTGTATGGGTTAACGATAAATGCATCTTTCAGCTCTCGTGAAGCCCCTGCAAATTGGCTAAGGATAAGAACGCCCTTTTCATCATTGCGTGCGGCGACATACTCTTTTGCCACTAAATTCATCCCATCATGAAGGGAGGTTACCAGACAAAGATTTGCTAGCTGGTAGAAATGTTGGAGTTCAGCATGTGAGTATCGTTTGCTTAGCAGCAGAATTGGCTTCCATGTTCTTGTTTGGAATTTACCGTTAATCCTTGTTACTTCCTTTTGTACTTCATTTTCGAATTCTCTATACTTTTTCACGGAGCTACGACTTGAAGGAGCGATTTGGACAAAAGTAAATTGTTCTCGATAATCTGGATACTTGTCTAGAAATGTTTCAATTGCCCGGAAGCGCTCTAGCATTCCCTTGGTGTAATCAAGACGGTCGACTCCTAGTCCAATATATTTACTTTGAATATTGAGTTCCTTACGAATTTCTTTGGTATTAATTTGTACTGATTGATCGTATGATTTGTATGCGTGTTCCTCAGAAAAAGCAATACTAATGGGGAAGGGTTTGACATACGCTGTATGACCGTTTCTGGTAATCGCAAATTGCTCGAGGTCAATAAGTGACTCCAGTTCTTTCCCAACGGTATCAATGAAATTATTGCAGTGTAGCTGGGTATGGAAACCAATGATGTCTGCTCCAAGCATCCCATCAAGGAGTTCTTTTCTGAATGGACAGATACTAAATGCTTCAGAATTGGGCCATGGTACATGCCAGAAAATGCCAATAGTAGCATCTGGCCGCTCTGCTTTAATAAGCGCTGGAACAAGTGCTAGATGGAAGTCTTGCACCAAAACAATCGGACGATTGCTCCGTTTAATTTCCTGGAGAATCGCTTTGGCAAACTTTTGATTGACTCGCTTGTATTCTTCCCAGTCATCTTTTCTAAAAATAGGGCGAGTATGTGCCATATGACAGAGTGGCCAAAGCCCTTCATTGGAAAAGCCATTGTAATACCGATCTTCTTCTTCTTTGGAGAGCCACACCCGACGGAGTGTGTATTTAGATTCCCCTGGTGGTACAGCGATTCTGTCGTTTTTATCAACAACCATTCGATCAGCATCGCCACTTCCATGTGCGACCCACGTACCACCACATGCCTGCATAATTGGATCAATGGCTGTTACCACACCACCACTTGGGAAGTAATATGAGATTTTCCCATTTGTCTTGGTATGGATATACGGTTCACGATTGGAAGCGATGATAATCTTTCGGTCATCGAGAATATCTTTAACAAAAGCCTTAAGCTGTTCTTCTGTCCAGGGAGAATCGACTTTTTCTAGACGAAGGCGTGCTTCTTCACTTGCTGCCAAACGTGCCTGTGTAAGATTTGTCTGGATACGAGAGAACTCTTTGATAACTGGTTGCAAGAGGGGATTGTTTGGAATTTTCTTATGCTTTTTACCACTTCCGACTTGTTGGAGTGATTCAACGAGCTTGCGAATCGGTTCATACACAATCCAGCGAAGTAAGAGCAGTGTTGCCAAGGAAATAATAAAAACCTGAATGAAGAGTCTCAGAAGGCTATTTCTCCAGATATCCATAAGCCGAATGTCAATATAGTTGGCATTTTGTACAATCATGAGAGATCCAACTGTTAACCGTTTGTCATGGAGTGGTATCGCAAAGACATAAAAATTATTACTCCCGATTTTACGAAAATTGCCCGATGCAGTGTCCGTATCAATAGCATTTTCAATTACTTGTTGCGTACCGGTAATCTCTTTAATGGTATCAGGAGCGACTGCCAAGAGTTGTCCTTTATTATCATAGACAGCAAGTCCAGCATATTCTTCATCATCTCCTGCGAATTCTGTTACTTGTGTTTGTATAGCAGAAGAAGATGCTTGTAGGAAGTTGGGTGCAAGCGTTTCTGCCAAATTCTCTGCGATAATACCGGAACGATGTTGCAGGTCAAGAAGCAGACGTTGTCTTTCATTCTCAACTTGATTAAAGGTAAAAGAAAGCGTAATAAGACTAACGATTGAGATGATAACGGCGATTGCAATAAAAATTTGTTTCATAGGAATTTAGTTTCTATAAGCCTTGCGGGATAGCCGTATTGTAACATTTTTAGGTTAGGTGAGCAAACAAATATGCTATTATAGAAATATGCGAAAAACTGTCCTTATTTCAGGTATTGTATCGCTTGTTGTTTTGGTTGGCCTTGGTATCTTATTTCTCGTGAATCAACAAAAAAAGACCATATCCGTTACGAAAGAAGTTACTGTCCCTGCATCCCCTACACAAGCTCCTGAAGTTACCAGTGAAGCAGAGCGGATTACCGTTCTTGCTCAGCATCTTGATACACCTTGGGCGCTGACGTTTCTTCCTGATACAAGTCTTTTTGTTACTGAGCGCAAAGGGACTGTCTGGCATATCCCGACTGATTGGAGCTTCTCTCCTCGAATGATTGCGACACTTCCTTCTGTCAAGGAGATTGGGGAAGGAGGTCTCTTGGGTATAACGCTGCATCCTGATTTTGAGAACAATAAATATGTCTACCTGTATTACACATACAATAGTACAGGAGATGAGACTCGTAATCGTGTTGTTCGGACGACCTACCAAAATAATCGTCTAGAGGATGAAACAATAATTCTTGATGCTATTCCCGGTGCTCCGAATCATAATGGCGGACGGATTGCTTTTGGCCCTGATGGATTTCTTTATATAACCACCGGCGACGCACAAGAACCTTCACAAGCACAAAATACCAAAACGTTGGGTGGCAAGATTCTTCGTATTACCGATACTGGAGAGCCAGCGCTAGGTAATCCTTTTGACAATGAAATTTATTCGTATGGGCATCGAAATGCGCAAGGAATTACCTGGGATACAAATGGAAACCTGTGGGCAACGGAGCACGGACGATCTGGGCTTCAGTCTGGGTTTGATGAGCTGAACCGTATCGAAGAAGGCGATAATTATGGCTGGCCGGTTATTCAAGGTGATGAAACACGACCTGGAATGGTTACTCCTGTTGCTAATTCTGGAGCGATAACTACCTGGGCTCCTGGAGGGATTACTTCACTTAATGGTTCACTTTACTTTACCGGACTTCGGGGGAAATCACTCTACAAAGTAACCTTTCAGGCAGATGAGCCTACTGTTACGGAATATCTGGTAAATGAATTTGGCAGGATTCGTGAAGTAATTGCTGGTCCTGATGGACTATTATATATAACAACGAGCAACAGAGATGGAAGGGGTACGCCAACTGCCGATGATGATAAGATTATTCGAGTAAATCCGGGGAAGTTATAATTTTTTTCTACAAGTTGTTGACAGTTTTTTTATCTCGTGATTAAATCATAGCATGAAATACTTACGTTCTGATCCAGCAATTATGGGGGGAGATTTGGTAGTCAAAGGAACAAGGATTCCAATAGATGTTATTCTTTACCGATTAAAAGATGGATATACTCTCAAAGAAATTCATAAAATGTATCCTTCTCCGACGCTGATAACTCTCAAAGGAGCCATCGAGGAAGCACTCGATTTTCTTGTCCCCAAACTTCATGGTGAAAAAGCTTTATAAATATAAGATTTTGCTTGATGAGAATATGCCTCCTCGTTCTGACTTTCCTCGACTTAATGAATATTTTGATGTAAAACATATTGACCATGATCTTGGGAAAGGAGGCGTTTCGGATCAGGAGGTTTACTTGATTGCCGTTTCACAGAAGAGAATTATCCTTACTCATAATATAAAGCATTTCCTCACACTTTCTGGGACTAAAAATGATGTTGGCATCATCGGCATTCCTCCAAGTTGGCAATCGAGTCAGATTGACATGAAGCTTATCTCGTTATTGCGAAAAAATACACCAAAAATGTTGACAGGAAAATATATAAATTTGGGTCAAGAATTGAAGTGATAAAACTATTCGGTAGCTTCTGGTTTGCTTGGAGAAATAGCTTGAGGCTCCGAATCAGTATTTCTCTTACTTAATGCCGCCATTATTGCTCCCAAAAAACGAAAAAGCCTTTTTGGTTCAGCAGTTGTCCCAATTCTTTCCCCTGTCTCTCTTAATACCTTTTCTCTTTTTTCTTCAAGTATCAATGAATCCCCTTCTTTAGGTTTAAATAATTCAACAAAATAAGATGTAAGCTCATCTTCCGCATGAAATTTTCTTATTTCTTCTGTCAGATCACGATCTGAAAGTCTTTCTGAAAACCAAGCTTTAGATCTTCTTGAAAGGTCTTCTGTCGTAAGCCTTCTCCAAAGTCTCTCAGGATCTTTTTTTAAAAGCTCGTAATCGCTTCTCTCGTCATCCGACGCTCCAGGTGAATTTTCTGACATATTAGACCAATATACATACATACATACAAAAGAACAAGAAGTAAAAAGAGAAGAAAATACGAATAATCTCTGACGTATTTTTTTATCTAAAAAAGGAGACTATTCTTTGTAACACATTTTGTTTTTCTTCCCGTTTTTGTTCGATTAGCTTCAAAAGATCAGGGATAATTTTCTCGGCAGCCTTTTCTCCTGCCTCAATCATTGACTTAGCTTTTTCATTATCAAAAAAATAATTCCATCCAATAAGGCTTACGGGAGCAGTCTTGGGTGTAATAATGATATCGGCTGCTTGTATCGTTTGGAGTGCAAGATGATGTCTCAAAATCGTAATTGCATGCATGGGTATGGTTGAGAAAACTGGAAGCTTTTTCGTTTCCTGATTACGGAATGTTGCGCTATCGAGATTAACCGCAATAACAATATCACTTCCCACGGCTTTGACTGCTCGTACCGGGATAGGATCACTCAGCCCTCCGTCCGCAAGCAATCGATCTTTGTACCAGATAGGTTGGAAAATTGCAGGGATAGCAATACTTGCTCGGACCGCTTTAACCAATGATCCGTCACGTATCAGTACTTCTTCTGCCGTATTAAAGTCAGTTGCGACAGCGATAAAAGGAATCCGAAGCTTTTCAAATGTGGCCCCCTCAAGCATATCTGAGATAAATTCCTCAAGTCTATTTCCTTTAAGAAGCCCTCCTCGTATTGCGGGATCAAAGAGACTAAAGCCTTGCTTACGATTAAAATCAAAAACAAGCTTTTCAAGTCCAGTAAGATTGGGATACGCAGCATAATAGGAGCCAATGAGTGCTCCAATACTTGAACCTGCTACATAATCAATCTCAATCCCATGCTTTTCAAGCGTTTTTAGCACACCAATATGCGCAAGACCTTTTGCTCCACCACTTCCGAGAGCAACACCAATGGTCGGATGCTTTTTGGACTTCATAGCTTTATTAAAGCACGATTAGGAAACGATGTCATCTTTTGGGTTAGCAATAGAACTAACTGATTGACAAAAATGTCTTTTTACTATAAAATGACAAGTACTTTTATATAGAGATAGCAGACTTCTTGCCCACCTTGTTATCTTTTTGGTTTACCCTATGAAAAAATTTAATCTCACATCTCTTGTCGTAAAAAAGAAATTTGCTTCATTCAAGCAAAGTGTTACCAAAAAAGCTAAGACAGCGTATACAAAAGTAACTGCATTTATCAAACGTAAACCTCTTGGAAGCTTAGTCATCGCTTTTCTTTTGCTTTTTGTCGTACTTTTTGTCGGACAAGTCCTTCGTCACACGGAAAAAGAAGTAGTAGCACAGCCACAAACAAAAAAGGTAAAAGTCTACAGTATCGGTGATACGCCAAAGGCAACCTTCCAAGCAGCTGTTGAGAAAGAGGGAGTTGTTGAAATAACAGCACAAACTGCTGGTATCGTCCAATATGTTGCGGTAACAGAAGGAACAAGTGTCGACCGAGGTCAAACCCTTGTTTCCCTTTCTTCAAATTATCAGGGAGGCAATGCGGCTTCTGTACAGAGACAAATTGCGCAAGAACAATATCAAAATGTGGTTGATACCTTTGATAAGCAAAAGGATACGATCGCAAAACAAAAAGATATCGCTACACGAACTGACGAAAACACTGATCGAATGCGTGAAATTAGTCAAAAATCAAATGAGGATACCAATTCTCAGATAGATAATACTAATTACCAAATTGATCAGTTAAATGATGCTTTGGACATCCTTGAAAATGCAGGAGTCTCAGATCAAGATGAAGAAGTGCAATCAATCGAAGGGCAAATAAAACAAGCAGAGAGTGGGTTGTTACAATTACGTTCTTCACAACGCACGCTGGAATACCAAGGCAGTATCGATAATCCGCCAGCAAAACTTTCTGATTTACAAAAAGACTTAACGCTCCAACAGCTTGATATTCAGGAAAGAGCTTTGCAAATGAATCGTGAAGTTGCACGACTGCAAGTAAGTCTTGCTTATGTAAGTGAAGCAATGATGGCTCCAGCAAGTCCTTTTGCTGGTACGGTTGAGCGTATATATGTAAATCCAGGCGAATCAGTAAGTCCAGGTACCGTACTGGCAGTTGTCTCAGGTACTGAGAAAAAAGCAACCGCAGTATTGCAAGTTCCGCAGAGTATTGCTCATATTATCTCCAAAGGAGAACCAAGTACACTGACGATTAGTGATGAAGAAGTTTCTGTAACTCCCTATTATGTTTCATCAGAAGCAACTGATGGTAACTTATACAGTGTCTTTTACGATATCCCTGAAAAGAAATCAGGTTCATTGTCGGATGGCGACTATCTCTCTATTGCAGTCCCTGTTGATACAGCCAAGACGTCTTCAGTTGATCCATACGTGCCGGTTGATGCAGTCTATCAAACACAGGATGCATCCTACGTCCTTGTTATTCGCAATGGCAAAGCAGAAACTCGTTCAGTAAAACTTGGCAGCGTATATGGTAACTCAGTACAAGTCGTTTCAGGATTGCAATTCGGTGATCAGGTTATCCTCGATAGAAATGTCATTGCGGGAGATAAGATAAGCATTAACTAGCATGGCAGAAATTACCAGTTATCTAAAAAATTTAACGTTTGACCCCAAACTACTCACGTCATTTTTTGGTCGATATATGCAAAATATTCGGCTGGTTGTCCTCTTGGTGCTTCTTTTGGTTGCCGCAGGGACGATTAGTTATAGCAACCTTCCCCGCGTGCTTAATCCTTCGATTAATATCCCAATTGTGAATGTCTCAACGGTACTTCCCGGAGCTTCTCCTCAGGATGTCGAATCACTTCTGACCATACCAATCGAAGATAGTCTTGGTAGTCTCAAAAAAGTAAGTACGATGACCTCTTCTTCTCGTGATTCTGTCTCAGCAGTGACCATTGAGTTTGAATCAGGTGTTGACCCTGATGAAGCAAAAAGAGACGTACAGTCTGCTGTTGAGAGTGTCAGTGATTTACCTGAAGATGCGCAAGATCCAGTTGTGCAAAAGTTTGATTTTGAAAATGAGCCTGTATGGACCTTCACCGTCAGTGGTGGTAATGACAATGTCAGTTTAATTCGTTTTGGGAAATCTCTCCAAGATAAGTTGGAAAATCAATCAGCCATTGATCATGTGGATGCAACGGGACTTGATAATGAGGAAGTACAGGTAGTTATTGATCCAGCAAAGCTTACAACCTATGGATTAAATCCAACGACACTTGCACAAAGTATCAAATCAGCAACTGGCTCATTCCCTGCAGGAACGGTCAATACAGATACCTCATCTTTTGTCTTGAGTCTTGATCCAACAATAACAACCCTTGAAGATCTGCGAAATCTTCGTATCAAAGCCAATGGGAATACTATGTTATTGTCTGATGTTGCACAGATTAGCCGTCATACCAAGCCAGATACCGCAGATTCCTACATCGCAACCAAAGATCAGGCACCCGTACAGACCGTACGGTTTGATGTCTACAAAAAAAGCTCGTCCAATATTACCTCGGCGGTTGAAGAAGCACGGACTGTTGCTGACGATCTAACGACTCAGTACGACGGAAAGTTTACTATTTCTTCAGTTATTGATACTGGTGAAGAAATTGATGATCAATATAATGAATTAGTTCGAGATTTGTTTATTACCATTGGACTGGTGTTCATTATTTTGTTCCTCTTTTTGGGAATTCGTCAGGCTATCCTTTCATCACTTTCTATTCCATTGACCTTCTTATTTACCTTTATTCTGATGAGTATGAATGGTATTGCACTTAGTTTTATTGCTTTCTTCTCATTCTTGCTTTCGTTAGGTCTTCTGGTTGATGACACAATTGTGGTCATTTCTGCACTGACTGCCTACTATCGAACCCGTAAGTTTAGTCCGCTTGAAGCAGGGCTTTTGGTGTGGCGCGATTTTAAGACCGCTATCTTTACGACAACGCTGACAACGGTATGGGCATTTGTCCCACTCCTTATGGCAAGTGGCATTATCGGTGAATTTATTAAACCCATTCCTGTTGTTGTTTCAAGTACCTTACTTGGTTCGTTCATCGTCGCGATGTTTATCACGCTTCCTATCTTTGTACTATTACTTAAATCAAAAATCCCTTCTCGTGTGGTTACCTTCCTTCGCCTTGTAGGATTGCTCGTAATCTTTGGTATTTTCTTGGCTCTTGCACCAAAGGGCGAGCTTTTCTTGCCTGCGCTTCTCCTGTTCTTTGTCAATCTCTTTATCTTTTTCCAAGTGCGGTCATCATTGCGAGATGCACTGAGCAAACGTTTTAAAAACGTCATTGCGAGGAGTGGAACGACGAAGCAATCTAAATCAGCTCGGGGCTTGCCACATAAACTATCGTTTGCTCGCAATAACATACAACAGTATCTTGATCATGGTGTCATTAGCTTTGAAACGATTGGAGTACATTATCGAGCTCTGCTTGAAAAAATACTTTCTACGAAAGAAAACCGTCGTAAAGCCGTCATGGCAGTTGCGCTCTTTTCCTTCTTATCGTATCTGCTACTTCCACTAGGTTTTGTCAAAAACGAATTCTTCCCCAAGAGTGATGTTGCCTATCTGTATCTTGCTCTTGAAATGCCAGCAGGTACCAATAAAGAACAGACCAATGATGAAGCGTTAAAAATCTTAGAAGAAGTCCGTACGCTTCCTGAAGTCTCTTTTGCGACATCTACCCTACGATTAAGTATCGATCCAGGACGAGGGTACGGTGGAGCACAGGACAACACAGCCTTAATTACGCTTGTTCTTCCAGAAGTAGGTGGAGATTCATCATCAATAAAGCTTGCTGAAGATCTTCGAGCGAAATATGTGAATTATACTGCGGGGAAGTTATCCATAGTTGAAGTAAGCGGAGGACCGCCTGCTGGGAGTGACATTCAAATAAAATTGTTTGGTGAAGAGTTAGAAGCACTTGATATCTATGCGACTCGTATTGAAGATTACCTCAAAAAAGAGCCTGGTATAACCAATGTCACAAAGTCTATCACTCCAGGGACAAGTAAAATCGTTTTTGTCCCTGATTATCAAAAGATGCTTGATGCAGAAGTAACTCAGGAACAAATTGGTCTGTTCCTCCGAACCTATGCGACAGGATTTACGCTTGAAGAAGACATGCATTTTGTCGGAGATACTGAGGATGAGCAAGACGTGATCCTTCGTACAGACACAAGTACACAAACCCTTGAGAAGCTTGCGACAGTTACTATCTCAACCGAAGATGGCTCAGTTACCCTTGGCTCCCTTGGGAAATTTGAAATGCGCTCCAATCCAACCCTGATAACCCGTGAAGATGGCAAACGAACTATTTCTGTCAGTGCAGGTGTCACACAGGGAAATTCGATCACTGAATTTAATCAGAAACTCGAAAAATACGCTGATAGTATAAATCTGCCAGAGGACTACTCTTGGCAAACTGGGGGAGCAAATGAGGAAAACAATAACTCTGTTACTTCTATTCTTCAGGCAATGTTGTTCTCATTCTTCCTTATTATTGTGACAATGGTGCTCCAGTTTTCATCTTTCCGTAAGGCATTTATCGTGATGCTCGTTATCCCACTTTCAATCTCTGGTGTGTTTATTATCTTTGCGTTGACCAATACGCCGCTCTCTTTTCCTGCGCTTATTGGTGTGCTTGCACTGTTTGGTATTGTGGTGAAGAATTCAATTCTAGTTGTTGATAAGATTAATCAAAATCTCAAATCAGGGATGGCCTTTAGAGAAGCGGTTGTTGATGGAGCAGAAAGCCGACTTGAGCCAGTTGCCTTAACTACCTTTGCCGCAATTGTTGGTTTGATCCCAATCACTTTGTCTGACCCACTCTGGAGAGGCCTTGGTGGGGCTATTATCTCAGGTTTGTTCTTCTCTGGGTCTATCATGTTGTTCTTTATTCCTGTTGTCTATTACCTTATGTTTGAAGGCAGTGAAGGAAAGAAAAACGAAAGAGCAAAAAAGGAGTAGTTTTGCTACAATAGCCTTATTATGCTAAAGTCGAGTTTGCCACTCTTTCTTATTCTTTTTATCGCCCTCCTTTGTATTTATTTATTTTGGTTACAGCCTTTTTTACTCGTTGCACTCCTCCTTATTCTCTCATGGTACAAACATACCAAATATCCGATTAAACACGAACTGAATTTTTATGTCGCGATAGTTATTCTGGGTTCTCTGGTAGAAATTTTTTATGTAAATACTATCCCTGCTTGGTCGTATGAAATAAAGCATTTCTTTAATATTCCTCTGTATGTTCCTTTTCAATGGGCACTTATTGGTGTAAGCATTATCAGTATCTATGAAAGACAAACAAAAAAAAGCTAAACAACGCTTTACTGTCAGAGCCGCAGTCTATCTCGTGCTCATAAGAGATAACCATATTCTTCTGCTGCGCCGTTTTAATACAGGTTGGAAAGATGGCTGGTATAGTCTTGTTGCTGGACATTTGGATGGCGATGAGACAGTTTTTCAGGCAATGATGAGAGAGGCAAAGGAAGAGGCTGGTCTTACCATTGAAGAAAAAGATTTATCAGTAGTACATGTGATGCATCGGAATGTGGATATTGAATATGTCGATTTTTACCTCGCAGCGACTGCTTGGGAAGGTAGTCCTCATATTGGAGAACCAGAAAAATGTGATGATTTACGCTGGTTTTCTCTAGACTCTCTTCCTAAGAATCTTACAGAGAATGTCAGACAGACACTTGAGCAAATGAAGGAAAAAAACTTTTTTTCACTGCAAGGATGGAATAAGCTTATCGAGGAAAGACTTCCTTAAACGGCTGATTCTGTTTGTCTTTTTCTGAAAGGAGTAATCCATCAGCTATTTCCCATTTAACTGCTATATCTGGGTCATTCCACGCCACGCCAATTTCTTTTCCCGGCTCCCATTCCTGATCAGTGAGATAGGTATAATCTGCATCCTCACTGAGGACCAGATATGAATTTCCGGTATATGCAGGGACAAAAATACTTGCTTTGTTCTCTTCACCGATGATAAACGATTCATATTTTCCAAAGGTAGGCGAGTCTTCTCGCAGGTCTACAATCACTGATTGGACGGTTCCCCTCGTAACATAAATAAGTTTGTTCCATGGAGCGCTATGGATACCACGAAGAGTGCTTTTACTCGACCTAGAATGGTTCATCTGTTTGATATCAAATGAAGTATTAAGAGCTTGTTCAAGCTCTGTTTTACGGAAAGATTCACGGAAAAACCCACGATCATCGGGGAAAGTAGGACGAGTAATTTGGAGAACGCCTGCCAATGAGGACGTTTGAATAATAGGTTCAGCCATAGACATAGTATACACCTTTTTTATAAAGATTTCCTCTTGTTATTGTGCGTCTTTGCGTGATATGAATAAGATATGGATAAAAAGCTTGAAAGGCTCGTATCAGCACCCTCTATCGTACTTGAAAAAAGTATCGATATGACCAAAAAAATTGAAAGAGGAGCGTCAAAACTCCAGCATGTAAAGCGTGCACACAAATTCTGGGTCAATCTTGGGCCTGGGCTAATTACTGGCGCTGCGGATGATGATCCATCTGGCATTGCTACCTATTCGCAGACCGGAGCCAAATACGGTTTTCAATTCTTGTGGCTTGCTCTGTTTACATTTCCTTTTATGGCAGTCGTACAAGAAATGTGTGCCAGAATTGGTTTGACAACAGGTCGTGGCCTTGCCGGTAACATCCGAATCTACTATCCAAAGTGGGTGCTTTACCTTTGCGCAACGCTTCTTTTTACCGCCAATACCTTTAATATCGGTGCTGATATTGGGGCTATGGCGGCGGCTTTTCAGCTCGTGTTTCCTGAGACCAATTTTATACTCGCCTGTCTTGGTTTTACCTTCTTTTGTTTGGGGTTACAGATTTTTATGCCGTATGAAAAATATGCTAAATACTTAAAATATTTAGTAATCGTACTGTTTTCGTATGTGGCGACCGCTTTTATCGTGGGACTAGATATAAACCAGCTTATTCAGGCAACTTTTTTGCCTACGTTTTCCTTTTCAAAAGATCAAATTTTTATCGTGACAGCAATCCTTGGAACGACCATTTCTCCCTATCTTTTTTTCTGGCAGACATCCCACGAAGTGGAAGAAGAGATTTTACATGGCAAAACAAATCTCCGTTTACGTGAAAATACCACCGATGAAGAAATTAAAAAAATGCGTATAGACGTATGGGTTGGCATGACCCTTTCTAATCTTGTAATGTATTTTATTATAGCCACATGTGCCGCTGTGTTGTTCTCCAACGGTATTACCACGATTACCTCAGCTGCCGATGCTGCCCAGGCGCTTCGTCCCCTAGCAGGTGAATATGCTTTCCTCCTCTTTGCTTTTGGCATTATTGGTACGGGTCTTCTTGCCATTCCTGTCCTTGCTGGTTCAGCTGCATATACCATGGCAGAGAGTTTCAAATGGCGTTCAGGTCTCTATCGCAAACTCCATCAGGCGAGGGCTTTTTATGGGATTATTATTCTGTCTATGCTTCTCGGTTTTGCTATTAATTTTTTCGGGATCAATCCTATCTCGATGCTTATTATTTCAGCTGTTATTAATGCATTAGTTGCTCCTTTAATTCTCTTTTTGATTGTTCAGATGACAAGTAATCCCAGAATTGTTAAGGATAGGATCAATTCTCATTTCACCGCTGCTCTTGGCTGGTATATTACCGGTATCATGGCGCTTGCTGGGATAGCTACCGTTGTTTCCTTTTTTCTTCCCTAAAGAAAATCGTCATTCTGGAGCGTAGCGATAGAATCTTAAGATCCTATCAGTCGCTTGCTCCTTCCAGGATGACAATTGAGTTTTTTGTGGTATGATATTTGCATGTTTACTGGCATTATTACCCATACAGGTATCCTTCAACAAAAAAAAGGCGACACCTTTACTTTCTCGACTGATCATTCTTTGCTTGCAAAGATACAAGAAGGGACAAGTATTAGCATTAATGGTGTATGTCTCACTGCACTTGCTGAGCCAAAAGCAGATACCTTTCGTGTCCAGATTATGCCTGAAACAAGTAAAAAAACTATGCTAGATTCCCTTAAGGAGGGGAATATTGCTAATCTTGAGCTCCCAGTGACAGCCGAGACACTCCTTTCTGGACATATTGTGCAGGGGCATGTAGATGGGCTCGGGACTGTAAAAGATATAACACAGGAAGGGAACAGTCATATTCTCACCATTAGTGTTCCCGAAGTTATGAGTAAATATCTTATTACTAAGGGATCAATTTGTCTTAATGGCATTTCTTTAACGGTTGTTGAAGCACACAATGATTACTTTACTGTCGGGATTATACCGTATACGTGGGAGCATACGATGCTTTCGGCGATCCAACCAGGTGATGAAGTAAATATCGAAGTAGACATGCTTGCAAAATACGTAGAAAAGTTATACAAGAAGAACTATGCTTAAACAACTAACAACAAAAACAGCAATCGATGCGACGCTTGCCAAAAGCTTACGAATTGCTATTGTCAGAACCGATTATCATGGTGAACTTAATGACAATCTCGAGTACTACTGCCGTCTGACATTGGAAGAAAATGGTGTGCCAACGGAAGGAATTAAGACTTTTTCGGTACCTGGCTCTTGGGAAATCCCACTCATGGTACAAAAGCTTGCAAAATCAGGCCAATTCGATGCAATTGTCACGTTTGGCATCATCATAAAGGGTGATACCTATCATTTTGATATGATTGCCAATGAGGTAGGAAGAGCGCTTATGCAGCTTTCGCTTGAATATAGTCTTCCAGTTGCTTTGGAAATTTTGGCTGTATACGCGAGCGAGCAGGCAGAGGTTCGAGCTGGTAAGAATGATAAAAATAAAGGGATTGAAGGAGCAACAGCAGTCTTACAGATGCTTTCTGTTCTTACAACAATACAAAAATAGCTATGCATCTACCAATTAGTTCCACCAAAAAGAAAGAAGTTATTGATATAACGAACAAAGTTCAGGAAATACTGCAATTGCATTCTATACAACAAGGAGTCTGTGTCCTCTTTGTGAAAAATACAACTGCATGTCTTACTACGGCAAATCTTGATCCTGGGACGGATCTTGATATGCTTGATGCTTTTGCAAAACTAATCCCAACATTGCCATATCGTCATCCCCATAACCCCAAACATGCACCAGATCATATCCTTTCTTCGTTAATTGGGCCTTCAGTAACTATTCCTATTATTGACGGGGAACTTGCTTTAGGGACTTGGCAGCGGATAGTGCTTATTGACCTTGATGGTCCACGAGAGCGTGATATATTAATCCAAGTACTCCAAAGCAGTAACTGAAGCTGGAGGCGAGGCCTTACTTTTAAAGAAAGTATTGATTTCATCAACTACTTGTTGTGGGTTTACTTGTGATTTGATGATATATCCATCCATTCCCATTTTAAAAGCTTCTTCAATAACTTCATCTTGTCCAAGGTTGGTAATAAGAAAAACTGGCGTATCTTTAGCTGGTGGGGGTAGTTGTTGTCGAAGTGCTTTGAGTACATCAAGCCCTGTCATCTTGGGCATCATGATATCAAGGAGAACAATATCAAAGGCTTGGTTTTGTAATTTTTCGAGAGCATCTGCCCCGTCTACAGCGGTTATTACATCATACTCAGAAAGAGTGAAGATCTTGCTGTAGATATCTCGAATAAAAAAATCATCTTCAGCAATGAGTATTTTTTTCATACATTTTTTATTATAATACCCCGTCCATTTTTTACTGTCAAGCTAGCATTCTCCTGTTGTTGTTGATAACGAGCAATAAGTTGTGGTGTTGCTATGGGGATAAGGAAAGTGAAGATGCTACCCTTCTCAGGTTCACTTTCTACCCAGATTTTTCCATTATGTAGCTCAATAATTGTTTTACTAATAAAAAGACCAAGTCCCGTACCTTTTATTGACTCTTCCAGGCTTCCTGGTACTCGGAAAAATTTGGTAAACAACTTAGGAATGGCTTCCTTTGGTATTCCTGGACCAGTGTCAGAAACAGTTACTTGAAGAAAAGCATCTCTTTTTTCTGCTTTAACCATAATTGTCGTTCCATCAGGAGCATACGTGGTGGCATTCATAATAAGGTTAAAAAGCACTTGGCTCAAACAAAAGGAGTCAGCAAATATGATTGGAAGTTCGTTTGGTACATCGATAAGTAGCTTTTGTCTCTTCGCTTTTGTTGTCTTTCGAAACGTATCAATAACACCCATTAGTAGTGGTAAAGGGTCTGTTGGTTTTGTTGCAATTGAGAACATATTCTTTTCAATACGAGATACCGTCAGTAAATTATCAATCAAGTTTCCTAAGGTTTCTCCGCTTATGAGAAGACGTTTGACCAATTCTTTGCCATTGTCATTAAGTTCACCAGCGTGTTGCAATTCAAGAAGCGAAGCATATCCTCGGATTGCGGTAAGTGGTGTACGAAGTTCGTGGGCAGCCATAGAGACAAAATCAAGCTTCATCTCTTCTAACGCCAATGCTTCGCTCGTATCATGAAAGGTAAGTACATGGATCAACTGTTCATTGCTGCGTATCGGTATTACCCTCATTGTGACGGTTACCTTATCTCCTTGTGCATTACTCATATTGAGACCGTTAGTTCGTAATTTTTCAATCATACTCAGTGATTGGTCTGAATATTCAGCGAAAGGGATACGCTTTTCATCCTCATATAAGTGAAGAATGTCATCAATGGGTTTTCCGAGTGCCGTTGCTTTGTTCATACCGGTAATAGTCTCTGTAGCTTTATTAAAAACGATAGTGTTATTTCCTTTATCACAAGCAACAACAGGTTCAATAAGTGAATCAAGGATGAGCATACCTTGTTTACGTCGATTGTCGATTTCGATATCCCGATCTTTTATTTCTGTGGCAAAAAAAGAAAGTTGTTGTATCGCCATTGCTATCTCGTCTTTGCTTGGTTTGTTAGGTTGCATCGATTGCATTGCTTCCTGCAGTTTTCTTAGCGGACGTGTGAGATAGATACCCGCCATAAAAAAAAGAATCAGGGTGATGATCGACGTACTCACAAAAATAAGAGGCGGAATACTACTAGTTACTGCCTGAATAAAAAGTCCTAAAACTAATATCAGAGCAAATCCGATGAGCAGTTTATATCGAATCATAATATTATTTCTATTATATCCCAAACGAAAAAGTATTTATAGCTGTCTTGCCCTTGCTCGATCAGGAAGGTGTTGTTATAATGGTGGGCGGTTATGAGTAATACATTATTATTGATCTCTCCCCAAAAACAATTTCGCACGTCATTAAAAACAGTCTTACTCGAGCAAGGCTATCAAGTCTATACCGTTGCTACTAAAACAGCAGAACAACGATCAATAAAAAGATATTCACCTGATATCCTTATTCTCGATGGTGCTATTGGTGAATTAAGTGCCTGTGCAATCATCAGAGATGTCAAAAAGACACTTCCTGATATTCAGATACTTTTTCTTAAAGAAGAAAAAGTGAAAACGAGAATTTCTCTTGTAGATACCATTATTTTACAAAAACCCATAACTCCTGCTGATCTTTTAACAGCGGTAAACAATGCGATGACGCAAAAAAAGCAAACACAGACGCGTCTTAAAGTCGCAGATCTGGAGCTTGATAGCAATGCGCTTGAAGTAAAGAGAGGAGAAGATGTTATTATACTCACGCCTCAAGAGTTCAAACTATTACATTATCTTATGAAGCAACAGGGAAAAGTGGTAACCCGCAAGATCTTGTTAAAGAAAATATGGCTCTATTCTTCAGATATTGAGACACGGGTTGTCGATGTTTATATAGGATATCTTCGTAAAAAGATTGATAAAGCTTCGCAGAAGAAATTGCTCTATTCTATCCGTGGAATAGGCTATATGATTAAGGAATAATTTTCTTATAATTTTCTTACACTTCTTTTTAATTTTTGATGTTACACTAAAAAGTACCTTATGGTTTACTTCTTGTCAGCAAGAAGTCAGCAAAGGGATGTGAGTCCGAAAACTCAAGGAAGGAGGTGAAACGAATGATCAAAAAATTAGCAATTTCAGCAGGTGTTTTTGCTGTAGCAGCAGTTACTGCAAGCTCAGTAGCATTTGCTCAGACAACTACGCCTACAACCACAACAACAGTAACTTCTGCGATGACAGATGATGCGATGCCAGAAAGTGCACCATCAACTGGACGTGCAGGAAACTAATCAAACTTTTGTTTGTGTGGCAAGATGCGTTAACTTTTCGTTAATGCATCTTGCTTTATATAAGATATGAAAAAATTATCTTTTGTTCTTCTTATCGCTATTATTTCAGTAGTTGGGGTACTTGTCGGAGTAAACGTTGCAGGTACATTTTCAGAGGAGCAAAAGCAACAAGTCCTTGTTGCTCAGTCTCAGAAAGAAATTGTACCAACAACCCAAACGGCTGTTACACAACCACTTCCTGAAGTTGGTATTCCGACAAGTATTCGTATACCGCAAATTAATGTAACCGGTCAGATTGAACAGGTGGGTCTTGATAGTAAAAAAGCTATGGATGTACCAAAAGATGCGGATAACGCAGCGTGGTACAAACTGGGGCCTCGTCCAGGTCAAATAGGCAATGCAGTCTTTGCAGGTCATTTCGACAAAGAATCAGGGGCCCCTGCTATCTTTTACGATCTGACAAGCCTCAGAAAAGGAGATGAGATTATTATTACGGATGATCAAGGCAAAGAATTGACTTTTTTTGTCATTCGTATGGTGAAATATCCTTATAATTCTTTCCCAATAGGTGAAGTTTTCGGTAAAACCGATAAAACAATGCTTAATTTGATCACGTGTCATGGTGATTGGAGTTCCTCTTCAAAAAATTATTCTCATCGATATGTCATCTATGCAGAGCTAAGCAAGTAAAAATCCTATAAGCCATTGACACTTGGCAGATGTTATGATAGAGTGCTAAATACTAATTATGGAAAAGATTGTACCAATCATCCCAATTCGCGACGGAATCATATTCCCAAATACTGATTCTGTATTAACCTTTGGTCGTCCCAAAAGCTTGACCGCACTTGAATCTGCTTTCCAGCATGAAAAAATTGTCTGCTTTGTGCTCCAAAAGAATGCACGACTCAATGATCCTACCCCTGAAGATTTACATAGTGTCGGAACACTTTCTCGTATTGAACGTATGATCCGTACCGATGGCGAAATTAACGCGCAGGTTCGCGGCCTCTCTCGTGTAAAAGTATTATCGTATGAAAAGTTTGACTCCTACTTTATGGCAAGGGTTATTGAAATCCCAGATGTTATTGAAGTAACTGAAGAAATTAAAGCACTCTGTAACCATCTGACAAACGCATTTCGTAAGGCAATGAATTTTGGTAAATCTGCTGATTTTCTGCTCTTTATGAATATCATGTCTGAGAACTCTCCAGCCGAATTATCAGACTTGATTGCTTCTGCTCTTGAACTAAAACCTCAAGAAAGACAGGAAATTCTTGAGATGAGTGATGTTAAAGCTCGTCTGCAAAAGCTGACAGATCTGCTCGCTAAAGAAGTCAAAATTCTTGAACTTGAACGCAGAATTGCTTCAAAGACCCAGGAAAGATTTGAAAAGGGTGCACGAGAAGCTATGCTTCGTGAGCGTCTGAAAACGATCGAGCAAGAGCTAGGTGAAGCAGAAGATACTTCAGAGACAAAAGTCCTGATGCAAAAAATAAAAGATGCAAAGATGCCTGAAGAGGTAGAAGAGAAGGCCAAGAAAGAGCTGCACAAATTACAGAACATGAATCAGTTTAATCCAGAGGCTGGTTATATCCGTAACTATCTTGAGTTGATGGTAAGTCTTCCTTGGAATAACGAAAGCAAAGATGAAACAAGTATCAAAGAAGCTGAAGGCACATTGGATAAAGATCACTACGGTATCAAAAAAGTGAAAGAGCGCATTCTTGAATACTTAGCAGTGCATCAGCTATCAGGTAAGATGAAAGGTCCAATTCTCTGTTTTGTCGGACCACCCGGAGTTGGGAAGACCTCTATTGGTAAATCCATTGCTCGTGCTCTTGGCCGCAAATTCGTTCGCGTATCGCTGGGGGGAATCCGGGATGAAGCTGAAATTCGTGGGCATCGTCGAACATACGTTGGCGCGCTTCCAGGGAGAATCTTACAAGGGATCAAGGATGCGGGGACAAAGAATCCTATCTTTATGCTTGATGAAATTGATAAAGTAGGCTCAGACTTCCGTGGGGATCCTTCATCAGCCCTTCTTGAAGCGCTCGATCCTGAACAAAATGGGCAGTTTTCAGACCACTATCTGGAAGTTCCTTTTGATCTTTCAAACGTCATGTTTGTCACAACAGCAAATGTGTTAGATACGATTCCACCAGCACTACGAGATCGTCTGGAAATCATTCAGTTTAGCGGCTATACCCATGATGAAAAATTCAAAATTGCTCATGATTTCTTAATTAGCAAGCAGCTGGAGAATCATGGTCTCACTGGTGAAAATGTTGAGCTGACAGATGATGCTTTACGCTTTATGATTCATCATTATACCCGTGAAGCTGGTGTCAGAAATCTGGAGCGAAAGATTGCCACAATCCTTCGTAAAGTAGCCAAAAAAGTTGCTGAGGGCGAAAAAAACAAAGTGACTGTTGAGGCAAAAGACGTAACAACCTATTTGGGTCCTATTAAATTCCAGGCAACCATGATTGAAAAAAAGGACGAAGTAGGTATGGCAACAGGATTATTCTATTCTGAAGCTGGTGGAGGAATCCTTACCATTGAAGTTGCACCAATGCCAGGTAAAGGACAGCTTATTCTTACAGGTCAGTTGGGAGACGTCATGAAAGAATCAGGGCAAGCTGCTATGTCATATATCAGGACCCGCTTCAAACAGCTTGGTCTTGCAGATAAATTCTATCAGCATCTGGATGTCCATGTACACGTCCCAGAGGGGGCTGTACCAAAAGATGGTCCATCTGCTGGCGGTGCTATTACGACAGCTATTGTGTCAGCTCTTACCAAGATCCCCGTTGACCGAAAGACTGGTATGACTGGTGAAGTAACACTCCGTGGCCGAATTCTGGAAATTGGTGGAGTCAAAGAAAAAGTTATCGGTGCGCATCGTGCAGGACTCACGACCATTATCTTGCCAAAGGATAATGAGAAAGATTTGGAAGATGTGCCAAAGGAAGTACTTAAAGATTTGAAATTCAAGTTTGTCGAACATATGGACGAAGTGCTGGAGATCGCTCTTACCAAGCCATTACCTAACCTTAAAACAAAGTCAGAGACCAAGAAGAATCATTCAAAATCTTCATCAGCAATACCAGCGGTAATATCTGCTAACTAACTTACTAGTCTACATTCCCCCATTTAATTATTAGTTCATCTTTTTGTCAGGTAAATGTCTGTCGTCGGTCAAGAACAACAAGTATCATTCATATATAATTATCTTTCTTCAATGAAGAAGAGTATGTATTTATATGGGAGAGTTTGATAGATCTTCAATTGGCCGATTTAGTGAACCAGGAATAGTTGTTGGGCAAGCTGTGCTCACTGAACCTTCACTTCCTACAAGGGTTGAATCTCATGATTCGGAAGGTTTAAGTCTGCTCCAATTGGAATTAATGTTTAATTTAGGGGTTGGTAGGCGTATTAAGGATTCGATAATGGAGGATCCCGCTAAAGGTTTTAGCTGGGCACAAATAGGAGGTGAACCTATAAGAGATCCCTTAGGAGAACTTTCACCATTTGGAGATAGTCTAAAACATACAGTTCATGACTCTGGTACTACTTTTGTAGGAAATGTTGATTTGGTAACATGTACGGATCAACAAGGATTATCAGAATCTACAATTAAAGGATTATACGAAGGTTTAAATGCAGGAGGTATGGTTGCAACTCTGGCAAGTGGAGAGAGCGCTGCTGCTTTACAGCATCGTCTAAGAAGCATGTTTCCCAGGGCAGGTGTTTCTGTCGTCCTTCCGCAAGCAGCTTCTGAACGATTCCCTGTAAAGCTGTCTAAACCTGGTAAAATAGCAACAAATCTTAGGTAATCCCCATAGCTGTGCTATAATCAGCCTCAGTATGCAACTTTGGACAACCTTTTGCCCGCAGAAAGTCTGTTGGGAGCTAGCCTATCGAGCAACACATGGTGATTTACCTACCAGTGATTGGCAAAAAAAGAAAGGGCTAATACGAGATTCTCTTGAAACGCTTAGGCACTATGGCATCTCTGGTATTCGACTAGTCATCTTTCCTTATGAGATAACCGACGGGGAAAGTTTTGATTTCTCTTCGGTAGAATATATTCTTGAGCTGTGTCAGCAGATAGGGTTACAAGTAGACTTTTGCCTTGGACCATTTCAGTATCCACATTATCCAGGTATTCGTCTACCGTATACCTACACACAACGAGTAAAGCAATCAGAAGCAGCTTTGGATGAAGATACTTTCTTAAATAATTTTGGGCACATTTTTCTCAAGGCACAACTGCAAAAATTTGGTAATGATCCACGCATCAGAGGCTTTTATCTCGGCAATGAATGGCCAGATAGACAAGGACTTGAAGGAAGAAAAGATATCCAGACAGTTATTTCTCGAGCATTTATGCAAAAAGCGGTAAGTATTTGTAAAAAATTAACTGAAAAGCCGATTTTGTTTAATACAAATATCGACGCCTCGCTTACCTGGCGGGTGCAGAGCGTTTTTAAGGACTTTATTGGTGACTTAGGCAAACAGGTTCGCTTGGGATTTGATGTCTATCCTTCCCAGGAAACATGGAAAAATAAATGGCTACAGAAGCTCTCTCCTTATGCAAAAGCTGTTAGTTCGCTCACGCAGCTCCTTCCACGGGATCAAATGCTCTTTACGGAACTTGAAGCACAACCTTGGGGAGGAGGCAGAGCGTGGGAATATTATCTTAAGCAAGCACCTCAGCCGCAGGAAGGTGTTCTTACGTATCGCCGAGAATCTTTTCCGTCTACGTGGGAGAGATATGTCATTCCTTCGCGGATTCAAGAAGTAAATTTGTGGGGATCGGACTTTTGGTTGGTTTGTTATGCTGCTGGCATCACCTGGCCCCTTGAACAGGTGAAGAAGTATTCCAGAAGCTAGCTCATGGTATACTATATCCATGGGAATAGTGTTCGGTTTACTTGCTGCGTTGGGACAAGCTCTTGCTTTTATAAGTATTAAAAGAAGTTATAAAGAATTAAATCCCTCAATTGTTTTTTTCTTTGATGCATGCTTTGGTCTTCTTTTATGGATACCGTTTGCTCTCATTGTAGGGGTGCGTTTTCAAGATTTTTCAATGGTAGTTGGATTTGCTCTTTTGAGTGCGCTTCTTTCTGAAGCGTTTGTTTTTTATGCACTCTCAAAGGGACATATCAGTATCAGTGGAACCATTTTTGCAAGTTATCCCGTGTGGACTATTATTTGTTCTGTTCTCCTCAACAAAGAAATGCTTTTACCTATTCACTGGTTTTTTATTAGTATAACTATTATTGGAATCTTAATTGTTTCTTTACCCCACAAAATTCATGCCAAAGAACTTAAGGAAAGGGCTCATCTTCTTTGGCCGCTTGCGGCT
The DNA here is from genome assembly GCA_038063415.1 of Patescibacteria group bacterium. Classification (GTDB taxonomy): domain Bacteria; phylum Patescibacteriota; class Microgenomatia; order Levybacterales; family UBA12049; genus JBBTVD01. The sequence continues at coordinate 27,276 of JBBTVD010000003.1, read as the reverse complement.
GCTATCGCGGTAGGGTTATCAGATACCCTCTCAAAAGGAGTAATTGATAAATCTTCAGCAGAAACATTCCTTTTTGCGTTAGCATTTGCTCAAATACCTGTAGCTGTCGGGTATCTACTCGTTACAAGAGAACCACTAAGTCAATTCACTCGAACCATACATGAGTATTCCAAATATAAATTTGCACTTTTAGGTTCATTATTAAATATTGTTGCCGTCCTTTTTCTCTGGCTCGCATTTGCTCATGCGTATGCTTCAATAGCTTCACCTCTAACAGCAGCGTATCCAGCGATCATAGTTGTACTAGCCATTTTTTTCTTAAAAGAGAGACCGACAAAAAGAGAATTAATTGGTTTACTATTAACGATTGTTGGAGTAATAGGTATTAGCTTATTTTTTACCTAATGTTAGGATTTAGTTGAAGCATCTACATCCCATACGGGGTTGGAGACTTTTTTATAGGATTGCCTTCTGAGTCTGGTATAGACATAGATAAAGAAATAACCAAAAGTAGCGCTTGGATATTCAACAAGTTCCTTAAAGATAGCCCTTGCCGTTGCTCTTCGAGAAACTTTGTATTCTTTATCAATAGGGAAGTCAAAATAGTTCACTAGTTCTTGTTTTGAGAATTGAAACCTACTACTTGGTCCTACCTGGTCTCTTAACTTCTGAGGGCAACGGATAAACACATGAGATTTTTTAAGTTGTTTAAACTTACCCCCTACACTTTTATTCTCAAGATAGAGAAACATATCTCCATTAACTACCATCTCTGGGATACGGAATTTCCTAAATGTTTCCGTTCGAAAAGCCAAACATCGTCCACTAGCTGCAAGATAATTATTGCCATTTCTCCAATAGCCAGCAGTATGATCAACAATTCTTACCATGACCGCCATACTCTTTTCAAAGGTAGTTACTGGAGGAAGTGGTAAGACTCGCGAGCCAGTCATTGTCAACTTTTTATCTCGAGCAAAGGCAGCCTGTATTTCTTTAATTGCAGCAGGCGCAAAAGTAATATCATCTTGCGTAAAGACAAAGATTTCTCCCTGTGCTTTATCAAGTAACTGTTTAAGCTTTTTAAATTGACTTCCTTCAACATCATTCCAGGCAACTTGTGCCCCGAGCTTTTTAAGCTTTGCTTTGACTTCAGGTGTTAGTGGCGTTCTATCTGCCTGGATAAGAATCTCGACAGAAAGACCCTGGGCTGCTTGCACAATGGTTTCGACGGTATCAACCAATGATTGTCCGCCGTAGCAAGTAGGAATAGCAATAGTTATGTCTATTTTTTTTTGTGTCATTTTGTACCTTTCATCAGTTCATTTTGCTCTTTTTTAAGCGCATCACTCATTCGACCTTCAGGGATTATAACATCATCATAGGAAATCGCATAGCCTTCTGGCAGATCCTTTTTGAGCATACATCCTTCAATAAGACCCATCGGGATGAGATTTTCTTGTTGCATGGTTGAGGTATTATCGATATCTCCGTAGCAGCAGAATCCGCCAATACCATCAAGTACCTCGCCTTTTTTGAGTGCTTTTTTGGTTACGGCCACCACATCACAGGTATAGCCTTTTGGCGTAAGGGCACTATCTGCAAAAAGTGCAGCACGAGCTACTGAAAGAGGTGCTTCAAGTGGAGAAAGGTGATAGGGGACATAAAAAGTATACAGTGGCCCCTCGGTCATTTTGTAAACCTGCATATACCTTTTTTTGATAGGATTGTCTGTGGTTGCAAGAACGAACACCCCAAATGATGGTTCTGCCCCAATAACATAATCAACAATACCATTGCCAATCATCTCGTCAGTAAAGACCTTTGGTGCATGCTCTACACGATCAGTTTTGGGTCCATACATTCCTCGAGTTCCGACACCAAAGCCGGTAGCATTGGCAAGGGTTGCCATTTCATACGAAATTTTGGTTCCATCGGCAAACGATGTCACCATAACCGGGCGTTGGAAATGAGCATCTGCCCATCCTTTTTGCGTTTCAGGTGTTCGTTTGTGGTCAAGCAGACTTTTGATATTACCAAGCACTTTTGGTTTAAATCCCAGAAACTGGACATATCGTAGCAAGTTCATAAGGACTGCTGGTTGATCTCCATCAGCTTGTGTATAGACGACACCTGCCTCGTCAGCATAGTGCTTAAGTATTGGTCCAAGCGTTGTATCAAGTTCCGCATTTATCAGCACAACATGTTTTTTATGTTTGATTGCATCCATAACGACCTTTGCGCCATAGTCGATACTTCCTGTTGCTTCGACGATTACATCGACCTCGTCGCTTTCACAAAGAAGTGTTGGATCAGTAGTAATAACATCTTTTTTGTCTTGGACGGCCTTCTGAAAAGCTTCTTTGTCTTTTACTACTTCGAAGGAACTAATGCCCATATCTGTATAGGCTTGCTCTGCGTAGGAGAGGGTCCTATTGCAAATGGCTACCAGGCGCAAGCCTGGGGTGCCTTCGATAAGTTGTGCGGCAAATCCTCGAGCAGCAAAACCAGCCCCTACAAGACCTACTCGAATAGGTTTATTCTCCTTAGCTCTCTGTTGTAATGCTGTATCAACAATCATCATACTTGTATATCCTCCCACTGTAGGTCTTTTTCTGAAACAACAACAGTATCTTTCATAGGCCAATCAATGCCAATACGGGGATCATTGTATCGTACACCATTTTCATTGTTTGGTACATAGGTATTGCTACTCGAATAGAGAGCTTGACTATTATCTTCAAGCGCCTGATAGCCCGTTGCACATTCTTTGGGGACGTATACCATCAAGTGATTCTCTTCAGAAAGGGTAAAACCTTCCCATTGAAGATAGGTGGGAGAATCTTTACGCATGTCTACCACGGCAAAAAAGATACTTCCTCTGATGCAACGCATGATTTTTGCTTCACCTGCTGGCTCTGTTTGATAATGCAGTCCACGGATCGTTCCCTTACTATTGTTATGCGAGAGATTGAGTTGGACAATCGTAGATTCAAGCCCTTGCTCTTTAAATTTGTCCATGTCAAACGCCTTCAAAAAAAAGCCCCGGTCGTCGGATGCTTTCGGAGATTCAATGATATAAGTACCATCGATGTTGGTTTGTTTAAACATTATTTTTCTCCTTTGTCCAAAAGAACCTTTCGTCAATTTGTTTACTGTCCTTGAGGTATTGGATTCGCTTGAGCCGTGTGTATCCAGAAGATTGAAACATTGCTGTGGTAAGTGCGATATGCCCAAAGAGTGTCTGTAGTTCAGTTATCCCTTTTTTGAGTGCATATTGTGGCCTAAATCCAGGAAGCTTCTGTGCAATCTTGTCAAAAGATACACGATAATTTCTCGTATCAGTTACCGAATTATTAAAATGAATCGTGCAATCGGTAAAGACTTTTTTAATTTCATCAGCGATTTCTTTAATCGTATAGTTTGATGATTGTGTCCCGACATTAAAGATTTGATTATGGACAGCTTCTTTTGGAGCTCTTAGTGCACAGACCGTAGCATGAGAAACATCTTGTACATGGACAAATGGTCTCCATGCACTTCCGTCGCTTTCAAGAGCAATAACTTTGGTGGTCCAGGCAACGCCTGAAAGGTTATTGACCGCAATATCAAAGCGCATACGAGGGGAAGCTCCATAGACTGTTGCATTACGGAAAAGTACTGGGGTAAAGCTCTCATCAGCCATTTTTGTCAAAGCTTCTTCATTGAGTACTTTGCATTTGGCATAGGCAGTCAGTGGATTAGTCGGGGAGGTTTCATCACTAATACCATCAGATGCCCCATAGACACTACATGATGAATAGTACACAAAGCGTTTCACTCCAGCTTCTTTGGCTGTCTTTGCAAGATGTACGGTACCATCATGGTTAATATCGTAGGTTACTTCAGGATTGTTTTGTCCAAGAGGGTCATTGGAAAGTTCTGCGAGGTGGACTACTGCGTCAAAACCTTTGAGATCTTCGATAGTAACGTCTCTGACGTCTTTGGTAATAATGCTTGGAACTTTCTTAACGCCATTATACAGCCAGCCATTGCGATAGAAGCCCGTATCAAGTCCAACAACGTCAAAGCCCTCTGTGACAAGGGTCTGGCCAAGAATTGTACCTATATAGCCATCAATACCTGTTACTAACACTTTCATATTATTTTTTCCAGACATACCAGGGGGCTTTCCCTGATTGCCAAATTTCTTCGAGTACCATTTTGTCACGAAGCGTGTCCATTGGTTGCCAAAATCCTGTGTGACGAAATGCGGCAAGTTGTCCTTCTTTTGCCAGCTGCTCCATAGGTTCCTTCTCAAAGGTTGTTTTATCGCCTTCAATATAATCAAACACTTTTGGCTCAAGTATCATAAATCCTCCATTGATCCAGTTTTCGTTTTCTTGAGGCTTTTCTCGGAAATGTTCAACGACGTTACTTCCTTTAGTCATCGTAAAGATACCAAATCTTCCCGGAGGCTGTACGGCAAGTACGGTTGCAAGTTTACCTTCTTTTTTATGGAAATCAATGACATTGGCTATATTGGCGTCACTCAGTCCATCTCCATACGTCATACAAAAAGCCTCATCACCCACATAGTCTTTTATCCGTAGGATTCTTCCACCAGTAAGAGAACCTTCACCAGTTTCAACTAGGGTTACTTTCCAATCCTCAGCATCATTTTTGTGAATCTGCATAGATTTATTCTGCATATCAAAGGAAACATCAGAGTTATAGAGAGTATAGTTTGCAAAGTAATCTTTGATAATTTGTGATTTGTAGCCACAAGCAATTACAAAATCATTAATTCCATAATGAGAGTACAACTTCATGATGTGCCAGAGGATTGGCTTGCCACCAAGCTCGACCATTGGTTTTGGTCGGATTTGGCTTTCTTCACTGATACGGGTGCCATAGCCGCCTGCGAGGATAACTGCTTTCATAGGTTATAATTATACCCCTTACTATGAGATATGTCAAGGCTAGTAGAAGCAATTTAGAGGACAGTCGTCTCTGGAATTCCAACCACAAATTTCCCTCCCCGCTACTGTCAATAAGTTTTCTATCTCAGCATTTTCTCAGAGGACTATAAGTATACTTTCAACATGAGAAATAAAATAAAAGCATCTTTTATCAAAAAAGGACTGATCGTCATTCTTCTTGCTGCTCTAATCGGATTCTTGAGTTTTAGTTTCTTGGGGCAAAAAGCTGAGGAACCACAATACCAAACGGCAACAGTTGAAAAAGGTAGCTTAGTTTCACGTGTAACCGCATCGGGTACTATCTCTTCAGGAAATAGTGGGAGTATTACGACCTCAGCAACCGGTGTTGTAAAAGAGGTGTACGTAGCCAATGGAGATGCTGTTACGGAAGGGCAAACGATTGCCGTAATTACCCCAGATAAAGAAACAGAGCAAAATCAGGCGACTGCCTATGCCAGCTACCTTTCTGCGGTTAACTCGCTCAAACAAGCCGAACAACAAAAAATTTCAGCAGATGCGTCCATGTGGACGGCACAGCAATCGGTTGTTAGCGCCCAGAATGACATTAATTATAAAAATGACAATACAACTAACCCAGAAACCCAAAATACCTATACCGATCTCGAAAAACAAAATATAGAATCATCGCTTATTCAGTCACAGAAATCTTTTGCTGCTGCTGAAAAGACCTACAAAGAAGCAGATGCGGCGATAGCTGCTGCAAACGCACAAGTGACCTCTAGTTGGTTGACCTATGAGCAAACCTCCTCGACCATTACGGCTCCATCTGCTGGAACAGTTAGTAATCTTGCCTTGACGCCAGGACTTGCAATTGCCTCGAGTGATTCTTCTAGTTCTAACTCGACGGAGAGCAGCAGTTCTACGACAAATACTTCCTCCACTCAGTCATATGGCATGATTGCAATGGAAGGAGGAATCTTGCAAGCAAGTGTCAATCTTTCAGAGATTGATGTCACGCAAGTAAAACCGGGGCAAAAAGTGACCCTTACCCTTGATGCCTTTCCAGACAAAACTTTTACTGGCAAAGTTGCTGCGATCAATACAAATGGAAGTGTCTCTTCAGGCGTGACAACCTATCCAACGACGATCATTTTTGATGAGACAACGATTGAGACTATTTATCCCAATATGGCTGTGAGTGCCAACATTATTACCGATATACAGTCAAATGTTCTCTTGATCCCTTCAAGTGCTCTACAAACAAGCAATGGTACTTCTACCGTGAGAGTGGTAAAAGAGGGTAAACTATCTACTGTTACGGTAGAGGTTGGCAAATCAAATGATACCCAAACAGCAATAACGTCTGGTCTTACCTCAGGAGATACCGTTGTTACGAGTACTTCTTCGACAGGGAATACGAATAGTACGAGTACCACTTCTCCATTTGGCGGGACAGGGCTTGGTGGTGGCGGTATGATGATACGAAGATAATATGACAACCATTATCCAAGCAAACAATCTGTCCAAAGTATATAAAACAGGTGTTCTTGAGACGACTGCACTTGCAGGAGTTTCTTTTACTATTGCAAAAGGTGAGTTTGTCGCGATCATGGGACCTTCAGGAAGCGGCAAATCAACACTTATGCATATCCTGGGTGCGCTTGATACACCAACAAGTGGTGAATATATTCTGGATGGAGAAAATGTGAGTACATTACAAGATGATGAACTAGCAGAAATTCGCAATAAAAAAATTGGTTTCATCTTTCAAGCCTTTAATTTACTTCCTCGTACTACTGCTCTGCAAAATGTTATGCTCCCCATGCGGTATGCTGGCATCCCAAAAGAAAAGAGGCTTACGATTGCACAGAAATATCTTACGATGGTTGGGCTTGGTGAGCGACTCAATCATACCTCAAATCAGCTATCTGGTGGACAACAGCAGCGGGTGGCAATAGCTCGGGGTCTTGCGATGAATCCAAGTATTCTCCTTGCTGATGAGCCAACAGGCAATATTGCTTCCAATCAGGCTAACGAAGTAATGGAGATCTTTCAACAGATTAATGAACAAGGGCATACTATTGTGATGATTACTCATGAGCCGGATATCGCAGCTCATGCTAAGCGAATCATTACCATACGAGATGGTAAATTGGTTGATGATCGTAAAAATGAGAAGCAGAGGAGAATAAAAAATTAAGTAAGAAGCGTATGGATGTTATCGAAACATTTCTTGAAAGTTTACAGACATTAACCGTCAACAAGCTGCGGACTGGTCTTGCGACCCTTGGCATTGTCATTGGTATTGCGAGTGTTATCGCGCTTATTTCACTTGGGCAGGCTACGCAGCAAACCATCCAAAGCCAAATTCAGTCGTTGGGTTCAAACTTATTAACAGTACAGCCGTCGGGACAGCGTTCTGGTACAGTACAAGGGGCGGCTGGAGGAGGAACGACACTTACTCGTGAAGATGCTAAAGCTATTGTCACCTCGGGGCAAATTACGACAGTGCAAACAGTTTCTCCTGAGTATCGAAGCCAAGGTCAAATAACTGCGGGGAGAAATAATACCAATACACAAGTTATCGGTGCCACTCCTGAGTATGCAACTGTCCATAAAACAACTGTCGCTTCAGGTGCATTTATCAGTGAACGAGATGATAGTGGGATTGCAAAAGTAGCAGTATTGGGTCCAACCACGGTAACCACTCTTTTTGGTGAAAATACCAATCCAATTGGACAGACGATTAGGATTAACGGACAAACAATTACCGTCATTGGTGTGACAGCTGCCAAAGGAGGAACAGGTTTCATGAATCAAGATGATGTGGTGTTCGTCCCACTCTCAACAGCACAAAAGCAGCTTTTTGGGGTGAATTACGTGTCTTCGATTGCTCTTGAGGCAACGTCGGCAGAAGTAATGACAGCTGCCCAAAACCAAGTTGGTTATCTATTATTATCACGACATAAGCTCGCAGATCCAACCGAAAAAGATTTCTCTATTATTTCACAGCAAGATATCCTCAATACGGCCTCCTCAACCACAGCAACGTTTACGACGCTTTTGTCAGGAGTTGCGGCTATTTCTTTACTTGTCGGAGGGATTGGGATTATGAATATCATGCTTGTCACGGTTACCGAAAGAACCCGGGAGATTGGTCTTCGCAAAGCACTTGGTGCAAAGAAAAAAGAAATTATTATGCAATTTTTGTTTGAATCAGTTATTTTGACCTTTACAGGAGGAATGATTGGTATTGCTCTTGGCGTATCGCTTTCATATCTGTACTCGTCATTTACTGATTCGTTATTTGTCGTTTCTTTCCCTTCCATTTTGCTTGCTTTTGCAGTATCTGGAGGGATAGGTGTGCTTTTTGGCTGGTACCCTGCCCGCAAAGCCTCGAACATGCAGCCGATAGAGGCCCTGAGGTACGAGTAGGAATATAAGAGTAGTGTTACGTTTTAGAGTCTGCGTGGCAGGCGGGCCTGCACGCCGTGCGGCAAATTTGCAACCGATTGAAGCGCTGAGATATGAATAGAAAGGGGGTGAATAATTATGAAACAACAGAGTATATTTATTACAATTGCCATTGCAATTCTGGTGGGTGCTGGAGCTTTTTATGGAGGTGTTCAGTATCAAAAAAATCAGCAACCCAAACTTGTCATGGGAGCACCTGAAGAAGGGAAAATGATGATCCGGCAAGGTGGTTCCGCGGGCCAAGGTGCTGGGCAAATGCAAGGCATGAAGCCAGTAAATGGTGAGATTACGGGTGTTGATGACACAAGTATTACAATCCAAACACCGGATGGCAGCAGTAAGATTATTATTTTTTCTGATGAAACCAGGATAAACAAAGCATCAGAAGGAGCAAAATCTGACTTGCAAGAAGGTGAACAGATTGCCGCCTTTGGTACGGAAGGGTCAGATGGAAGCGTCACTGCACAAACAATTTCTATCGGGGGGATGATTCGTCAACAGAGATAAGATAGTGCTTGCGTGAAACCCGAGAAGTATAGTATCATCCAGGACATGAGTAGCAAAAAAATCGTCTGTTTGGGAGGCGGAATTGGTACCATGAATTTGGTCAAGGGTCTGCATCACTACACTTCAGCTATTACGATTATTGTCTCCATGGCTGATGATGGTGGTTCTGCCGGGAGACTACGTCGATTGTATGAGGTTATGCCTCCGGGGGATGTTGTCTCATCAGTTGCTTCATCAACCAGTAACCCAGCTTTTAGTAAGCTCTTAACCTATCGTTTCCCCGGTGATCGTTATGGAAAGGACAAGGATCTTGGTGGGCAAAAAGTAGGCAATCTGTTGATGGTTGCAGCAGAGCAAGTAGCAGGGAGCTTCCAGGGAGGTATTGATTTGCTTCGAGATCTTTTTCAAGTAAAATCACGTATCTATCCGGCTACGACAGAAGCAGTAACACTTTCGGCAAAACTTGTTGATGGCCGTGTCATTGCAGGCGAGGAGACAATTGATCTTGGGAAATACCCTAAGCCGTGGTCAATTGATAAGATTTTTCTCAATCCCAAGGAGCCAAATGTCTCAGCGGATGCGCTCAAAGCTCTTGATGCCGCCGAGGCAATCATTGCTGGACCTGGGGATCTCTATACCAATGTCCTTCCTGTGCTCATTGTCCCTGGAGTTGCAGATTTCCTCAAAAAGACAGCTAAAAAGAAGCTCTTTATTATCAACATTGCCAATAAGCCTTTTGAGACCAAAGGGTATGTCGTTACTGATTTTATCCACTCCGTGGTACGGCATCTGGGAGTATTTCCTTTTGATACGGTACTCGTCAATAACAATATGGCAAACGAGCTCCCGTATCATTATACGTACGTACAGATGGATCAAGCTGCATCGGATACGATGATTATCTCGGCTGATGTGGTTGATAATTCCTATCCGCTTTATCATGACGCACAGAAGGTTGTTAGGGAGATTAAAAAGTACCTTAAGTAATGTAGTTTTTTTTCGATTTCTTTTGTGTTTCGGTAAGATAATTTTGTTTAACTGATATCTTTTTCCCACTTTTTTCTTCCAATGCTTTTCGGGCATTTCCTGCAATACTACCGCCTGCTTTTGCAGCCTTTTTATTTTGATTGAATCCTTGTGCATCCTTATTCTTTGTAATTTCAGTAGTAGATGCTTCACCAAGCATAGAGAAGATTAGTTCTAGATCGGTCATGTGATCCCGTAAATTTTCTCTCTCTAAACCCTTAAATTTTTTATATTGTGAAGGTGTCATCCCAAAAGTAGCCTTAGATATTTCAGCAGTGAGGATAGCGTATTCTTTATCTTCACCAACTTTTCTCTTTCTCCATTCGCCAGTTAATTCTTCTCTGATCGCGATGCCTCGCATGCGTTTTTCAATCCAATCATCTGTATAACCTTTTGCCTTATATAAGGCCTTTGTTCTTTTTGTTGCGATCTCAGGATCTTCTATTTCTTTGATTCTCTCATAACCTGTTTTTGCTAACCAGCGTTTAAATGGTTCAGCCTTGGGAGAGGGTATTGATTGAATAAGACGAAAAAGTGTCTCAGTATTTGCACAATCAGTAAGATATTTTTTACCATCTTTTGCTTCTAATTTCAGTTGTCCGATTTTTTCGGACACCTCGTGGTATCCTTCTTGGATTAGCTTCTTCTTAAGATCACTCCAATATTTTCTTGGTCTATCAGTTCCTGTTAGTATTTCAATTACATCGACAATAGAAAACCACCATTCATTATGATAGATCATTTTTCTAATTTCTTTACCCCTAAAGATATCAATCTTAATTATTTGAGTCATATATCTTTTGTATCATTTTTTATATTGCTATTCAAGAGAAGCATTAAGATTTGTAATTCATTTTTTTGGGTTCTGGAAGCATATCCCAGATGAAGTCAAAGAGTTCTTTAGCATTTTGATAATAATTTTTGTTGTATAAAACAACAGTATTTATTTTATTGCTATAGTCAATAATAGCTACTTTCCCATCATAAATAAGTGTATCCCCTGAGGTTAAATTAAGCTTTTTAAGCATAAATTTGTAGTGATAGTGTTTATTTTGGGCTACTTTTTGTATCACAGACATTTTTTCAAGAGGGAGCTTGTAATAAATTTCTTTCACTCGTAACCGTGGATTTCTTGCAAAGGCGGTGTTAAATAGCTGCACATTATCCCCAAGTACGCTTGTTGATTTTTCTAGTTTTACATAGGATCGTAATTCATCAAAGCCTAAAGCTTCTTTATATATCTTTTTAACACCAACTTCACCTTTGTATGAAACTACTTTTACATCGTCTGTTTGTTGCGTCTGTGGGGCAGTTGTAATTGTTTGTATGATATCAGGAAATCGTCTTTCCAGCGATTTTATTGTATCCCGCTTCTTTTCGATAAAATAGTACAGTCGTTCTGGTTCTGACGCTATAAATTTTTTCTGTGGACCTTTTATATCTTCTGCTAGTACACCTCTCTCTCGGAGTCTATTGATAGAAGGATAGGCTGCTGTACGGTTAATTTTTACTTCTTGAGCAAGCTCTGCGACGGTGAGGGATCCTTTTTCAAGGAGAGCAAGATATATCTGTGCTTCAACGTTGGAGAACTCCAACTCTCCTAGATAGTCAAGGATTTTTTTCATATAGGTATAAGCTTCGTATTTTGTCATTCCTGGTCGCAAACCAGGAATCCCTTCTTTGCATTTCGCGCTTCTGGATCCCCGTTTTCACGAGGATGACAAGAGACATTATGCGAAAGACGTGACAGACAAATTATACCATGCTGAAGGATGACTTGTTGTCAAATTATTTACAACAACAAAAATAAAATTTTTATTGTTATAGCAATATTATTTAGTAAATTACAGGAAACTATTTATCCAAAAATTGACAGATAAAAATTGTTTACTTACAATAATCTCAACAACTATGGATGAGAATACCCAACCGGCTTTTATCGATATGACACTGAGTCCTAACAATGCAAAAGAAAAAGGCTATCGATACGTCGACGACGTGCTTTATGATATGAAGACTATGCATGCCTACATGATCGAAGTAAAGGATCTTATCAATAATGAAGGTTATAAACTGGGAAGGCCAAGTAAGTCATATATGGAGACCTATTATGGATTGTATGAGCCAGTAACAAAAGAAAAATGAAAGATTTTGGACACCTCTTTAAAAAGTACCGTCTACAGGCGGAATTTTATAGTCTGTCAAAGCTTTCTCTGGCACTTGCTGATCGCGGATATCTTTGCGACGTGAGCTTACTTTCTCTCTGGCAACGAGGTAAGCGAATCCCAACCCATAGAGCAATAATCATCAAATTAGTGGCCTTATTTATTGAACGACGAGCAATCACTTCTCTTGACCAGGCAAACGACTTTATGGAGTCAGCAGGTCATGGCTATCTGACCAAAAGTGAACAGATGAAGTTACTAGATCCAACAGTTAATAAATCTATCGTTTTGGTGCAAAATTTTACAATATGAAAATTGTATTTTTAGCTTCTATAGAGGGGATCAAAGAGTATAAGGATACCTATTTGGCAATTATTGATTACTTACAGAGGAAAAATCATACAGTTGAGCATACCTTATCTGTTACAGAAGAAATTCTTTTAAGTTGGAGTCTTCAAAAGCGAGAAATGTTCTTTGCAGCCTTTCATAAAGAAATAACAAAGGCTGATCTAGTTATCGCTGAATGTTCCTTACCCAGTATTACTCTTGGTTACGAAATATCGAGTGCTGTACAGCAAGGAAAAGAAGTAATAGCGTTAAAGTCTTCATCTTCTATCTATCAAATTAGTCAGACTGATCCTCTCTATTCAAACAAAAATATCTATATCTATGAATACACAATTCCCTCTTTGGGGCGGATCATACATGAAGCTTTACAACTTACACATAATGAACCATATAAGAAATTTAATATCTTACTGCCAGTACCTATGGCAGCTAAGTTAACTATGGTGACAAAAAACAAAAATTTGCCAAAATCTGTATACATTCGGAACCTTATTACAAGCAGATATTCCTCAGATAGCTCGAGAAATAGTCGATGAGCCAATGCGAAGTACAGGAGAAAGGGTTTCTTTTTTTGCACATTCCCGGAGAAAAGTTCTTCCTGGTGTGAAGGACATGTTAGAACTTGCAAAAGCAGACGGAATTGATAACTTTGGCAATACTGGTCGAGTTAATAAACGAATATGGGTCGATATGTCATATGCCACTCTTGTCGCTGGTAAAATTGCTGATTTATTTGAAGATACTTTTTATACACCACTTGATATGCCAGCAGCTGTTAGTAAAGCAGTCGGAATAAAAGAGTTGCGGCAACATTATTCAGAGGTATCTCATTTTGATGATGATCCTCGAACAGTTGCTTATCTTGCAACATTGTTTCCTGAAGTAACAATTTACTTGCTACAATATGGATCAACTGGCTTGCTTTATTCAAAAGCAGAGTTAGATCAACTTCCTAATCTAAGAAGGATAGGAATGTTGCAAAAAAGCCATAAAAAGTAACGTCTTAAGTAAAATTATGAATATAAAACTGTTCTTGTGTTGATTGCCAAAAAGTTCGAATAGCGTCTATGTCCCGACAGTCAATGAGTAGCGTGTCAGAGATATAAGACTTAATGCTAGAAGTTTATATTTACAAGCATTGCATGAAACTGTATGATAAGAATCAAAGATATGAATCCAGCAATTGACCAGAAACTACTTTCAGCTCTCCAAGAGAAGAAACTTAATAAGACTGCTTATGACGAGATTGTTAAGTGGCTCACAGATGAGGAGTTCAAAGAATTTTCCTCAGAACTGACTAAGGCGATTAAGAATGATGACTGGGAAAATCTCATGGATGAATTCTACCGTGTTGTAATTTTTGGTACTGGTGGCATTCGAGGCCAAATGAATATTGGAACAAATAGAATAAACAACTACACAATTCGTTGGGCTTCACAGGCATACGCACAATATTTAAAAAAACACAAAAAAAATATACTTCAGAAAGGTGTTGCTATCGCTTATGATAGCCGACTACATTCAGAAGAATTTACTAAAGAAACTGCACGAGTATTGGCTGCAAATGGTATACATGTATATCTGTTTAAGTACTATCGTGCTACACCGGAATTATCGTTTACGGTTAGGTTCCTTCATCTAGCAGGAGGTATCGTTATCACTGCTAGTCACAATCCTCCTCAGTTCAACGGATATAAAGTCTATGATGAGGACGGCATCCAAGTTTTACCAGAGGCTGGCCTTAAAATAGAAAGCGAATTTAAATCTGTTACAACAATTAACAAAATTTCCTTTGATGAGGCGGTTTCTAAAGGACTTATTACATACATTGGTGATGAGGTCGATATTGCGTTTGCTGAATCTGCAAAAAAGGTTTCTGTATATTCTGGAAGGGATGTAAGGATCGTGTATTCTCCTCTTCATGGAGTTGGATCCCAATCCGTTCTCCCTGTCTTGAAAGCAATTGGTTTCAACGATATTATCGAGGTAAAAGAGCAGATGTCTCTTGATGGTCACTTCCCTAACGTAAAAGGCAACTTCCCAAATCCTGAGTTTGCAGTGTGTTACGAGCAAGCAATAGAATTAGCGAAAAAGAATAATGCAAATATTGTCATTGTCTCTGATCCTGATGCAGATAGACTTGGTATTGCCGTACCTGACAAAAATGGGAATTGGTTCAATCTTAATGGAAATCAAGGAGCTGTTCTCATGGGTTATTTTTATATGAATGCGTTACGGGATGCAAACAGAATGCCAAAGAAACCCGTTGCTATCAAGACTTCTGTTACAACAGATTTACTTAGAGACATTGCAGAGAGTTATGGAGTCCAATGTATTGGAGACTTGCTTGTTGGGTTTAAGTTTATCGGTGATAGGCTACAACATCTCCCTAGTGATAAAAGCTTTGTTCTCGCTTGCGAAGAAAGTGTTGGGTATCTCTTTAGTTCTGACTATAGAGATAAGGGTGCTGAAACGCCTGCAGTTGTAGCAGCAGAAATGGCTGCGTGGTGTCGGGCAAACGCAACCACACCGATTGAACTATTAGAGTCAATTTATCAGAAATATGGTTACTATGCTGAACGCTTATACTACCGGGAGATTACTGGTTTTGGTGCTTTTGAACAAATGAATTTGGCGATGACTGAACTTCGTAATAATCTCCCCACCGAAATTGCTGGAAGAAAGGTGGTTAAAACTATTGATAGATTAACCAGTGAGGTACTAGATGGACAGACCAAAAAACTTATTGAGGTTAGAAACTGGGATAAGGGAGATATGCTTTCTTTTTTCTTCTCAGACGATGAGAGGAATGTTGTCCATGTTCGTCCATCAGGTACAGAAGCAAAAATGAAATACTATACAGCAATTAAGGGCAGTCTTAATGAAAAGACTAAGGGGCAAATTAATAGCGATGCTGAAGATTTAGAACAGGCAATCACAAAAGTTTTTGAGAATATAATTGAAAAGATTAAAGTAAATATCTTTTAGATACTCCGAACTTAAACCCCCGACCGCAAGGTCGTGGGTTGTTCTATGACCAAGAAAATAGATTTTCATAATGCTAATGCTTTATTTAAGAGTGATTTCCAATCCTCGTATATATTTCATATACCTCACTCTTCTCCCGATATCCCAGACGTTACTCACTTTAATCAGAAGTATCTAAAGGATGAAGTAGAGCTTCTTACCGACTGGAAAGTTGACGAAATTTTTGAAATAGATGGGATAAAGAAGGTTATTGCAAATTTTAGTAGAGTATATTGTGATGTTGAACGACTTTCTGACGAAGAAGAACCAATGTTTGAAAAAGGAGCAGGCTTTTATTATACAAAGACAGATAAAGGAGAAGATCTGAGAATCCTAGATGGAGCAGACAAAAGATTTGTTTATAATCGTTTTTATATTCCGCATCATCAGTCATTAGAAAATACAGTTATCCAAACGGTTCAGGAATATGGATATGCATCTATTATTGACTGTCATTCCTTTTCGAATGCACCACTTGAGAGAGAGTTTAACCAATATCCTACAAGGCCAGATATCTGTTTGGGTATTGATGGATTCCATACACCCGATTCCTTAACGAGAGAATTTGTTTCATTTTTTACCTCTCAAGGCTTGTCTGTAGCAATTAATATACCTTATACAGGGACTATTGTTCCTCTCAGTCTCTACCAAAAGGATACGAGAGTTAAAAGTATTATGATTGAAATTAATAAAAGGCTATATATGAATGAAGAAACACTAGAATTTTATCCTGAGAAAATTACCTCTTTAAAACAAGTAATGCAAAAGCTTTTCTTTGCCTAAGTTGATTCCGGCAATAGCCGCCAGAGGAGCTCAAAGAGTTGGACGGAGTTGTTATAGTATTCTCTGTTACTCAATACCACTCCAGAAACAGTGTCTTTATTTTTGATATTGATGATTGCGACTTTCCCGTCATAGATCAGAATGTCATTGGCAGTGAGTTTAACGTCTTTAGGGAGAACTTTATAAGAATGCCTACTGTTATCTTTATACCGACTCATTTGTTGCACTGCTAAAGGCGAATATTCAACAAGCTCAAACATTTTTAATTGAGAATTAGCAGTAAAGGCATTATAAAATAATTTAGAATTTTCAGGGAAAATGTCTAAAACATCGTCTTCATTAAAATAACTACGCACCTCTTTAGCCTGCAGACAATCCTTATAGATCATTTTTGCCCCTGCTTTCCCTTTGTAATGTTTTATTTCTGATTGAGTCGAGTTAGCGGTTTGCAAAAACGACGTGTTTAATTCTGAAATTACTGTGGGTAGCTTTGCTTGAAGCGTTTTTACCTCAGTAGTCTTTTGTTCGAGGAGATAGTAGAGATGCTCTGGTGGGTTGGCCACGATTTTGCTTCCTGCACCAGTTGTTTTTGCAAGGACACCTTTCTCGAGAAGTGAATCTATATGACTATAGGCAGCAGTACGGTGAAGTTTTGCTTTCTCGGCTAACTCTGCTACGGTCATGGGGCCTGATTTGAGGAGGATTATATAAAAGTTTGCTTCTGTCTTTGAAAATCCGAGTTGCGTGAGGGAATCAAGAATGTTTTTCATCTACTGATTATAGCATTTAAGACCCAAAAAGCTCTTTATGGGTTCCGATATCATCAAAATAAGCAAAAAAATCACCATTCTCATCAATTGGTTCATAAATAGCCCGATAATCAGTGGTTACATCAATGCTTCTTAGTCCTTTTAATTCTTTTTTGAGCGCATGGTTATCGAGTGAGGGATCAAATGGATTTTTTGAAAACTTGTTTAATGCTTCACCAATTGCTTTCTTTACTCGCACATCATATTTCTTATATTTTCTGCGAAATTGCTGACTTAATTGGTAGTTCATCTAGCTATTTAACCACTTAATAGCATCTTCAGCCTGAGTAAAGATTGGAGAAGCTTTGCCTGTCTTTCTCTCTCTTCGTGCAATTTTTATCGATTCTAAGAGATATGGAGTAGGGTTTTCAGATAGTTTCTTAACGAGTGATTTATTTTTGACGAGTTGTGCAAGGTAGCTACTAATTAATCCTGTCATGCTAATTCCAAGCTCGTTAGCTATTTCCTGTACCTGAGCTTTGATTTTTGGTTCTGTTTTGATGGAAATTGATGCAGTGTTCATAGTATGATAGTAAATCAACTCTTTCTTTTTGTCAAATTTTATTTCTGTATCCGTTCAGGATTTGACAAAACTTTTATTGTTCGAGTGTAGCGTTAGCGTAGTCGAGAACTTCTCGATTCGGCTTTTGCCTCACTCGAAGAATATCTTTGATAACTCCTGAAAAGCGTTAATTAGATTCGGGCAGTAGCCTCCAGAGGAGGTTAAAGAGTTGGACTGAATTATTATAGTAGTCTTTGTTGCTGAGTACGACTCCTGTAACATTATTTTTGTCTCCTACGTTAATTATGGCAACTTTACCATCATAAATGAGGATATCATTTGCTGTAATCTTAATATCTTTTGGAAGAAATTTATATAAATGTCTTTTGTTTTCTTTATAACTATTCATTCTCTGGACGGCTAAAGTTGAATATTCTACTATTTCATGTATTACCAATTTAAGATTGTGAGTAAATGCGGCGTGCAATAAATCCCCATTTTCTGGAAAAATCTTTCTTACATCATCTTGGTTAAAGTAAGATCGAATTTCTTTTGCTTTAGTACATTCCTGATAGATATTCTTTACCCCAGTTTTACCTTTATAGTATTTTATTTCAGAAGGATAGGCTATCTTTTGCTGCAGAAAGGAGGTATTAAGTGCAGAGATCACTGTCGGCAGTTTTGTTTGGAGAGTTTTTATTTCATTGGCCTTTTGTTCGAGAAGGTAATACAGATGCTCTGGTGGATTGGCAACGATTTTACTTCCTGCTCCAGTGGTTTTTGCAAGAACACCTTTCTCCATCAGTGAATCTATATGACTATAGGCAGCAGTACGGTGAAGTTTTGCTTTCTCGGCTAGCTCTGCCACGGTCATGGGGCCTGATTTGAGGAGGATGATATAAAAGTTTGCTTCCGTCTTTGAAAATCCGAGCTGCGTGAGGGAATCAAGAATGTTCTTCATGATAATTATGAAACTCTGAAAGAATCAATGACAGAGAATACTAGCCTTCATGGAGATTATTCTAGGATTAATTCCCCGAAGCTGTTCTTAAAAAAATTTACTATATTGTAAATAATCCTGCCCTCCAAAATGTTTCGGAAACTCACCAGTTTTCATATAGCCCATTTTTTCATAAAATATACCCGTCCCCCAATTTTTACCAGTGTCTAAATGTATCTTATGCATTTTTTCTTCTCTTGCGATCTCTTCAGCTTTTTTTACTAGCATCCGTCCGATACCTTGTTTCTGGTGTGAATAAGCAACAGCAAGTTCAAATATATACATTACCCCCATTTGAGTATGGAGCTCTATCACTCCCACTAATTTTCCCCCAGAATATACTTCTATGACTATTGTTTTTGTTGCCCAATTTACTTGTTTTCCAAAATAGTCAATATTTGCTCTTTCCCAAACGTCTTTATAAAACTGCTCTACTTTTTCACTAGCCTTACTTTTTATTTTAATTGTCATACTAAAAGGATTATATCTCCATCTAAGGATCATAAACGAGATGAGTCTTTTGAATATACTCTATTGGTTTGAATGTCCGTTTAACAAAGACATATGTACCCTCTATTTCCGAACCCCCAAAGTTTATAGTTTTAAATCCTTTCTTATATGCTATTACCAACGTTTGGTATATACCCCAAACACTTGCTAGTTTAATTCCGGGCTTAAAGATAAGTGCGACAAAAGCAGCATTAGTAGAATTAATCTCTGAAAAAGCAGTAAATCCAATTACTTCTCTGCTTATTTTGTCAATAACAACAAATTTTTCCATACTGGCTGAAGGATACATCTCATGGCTAGCGTAAAACATTCCTTTTAAATATGCAGAAGTAGAACTATTTAGAGAATTTCCATCTCTTAATGCAAATACTCTTAGAACTGAATCTTTATCACTTTCCTTATATTTTCTAATTAGAGCGTAAGAATCTTTTCGGAGAGCCTTTCTTAAATGATGATAGTCTTTGCCTTGTAGTTGTAGTAATTTTTCTAGATCAACAATACTATTAGGATATGTTTGATCATCAAAACGAGCTTCTTTAGTCCATGTCTCTTCTTCTTTGTAAGGACGGAAACCATAAGAACAGAACTTATCTATATCTTCAATATTAATATTTTTAAGTATTGTATTTGATGTTTGTAATGTCTTCTGAACTTTGTTTATTACATAAGTAAGCTGATCGAGATTGGCAAAAAATGATGGTATGACAATCCTTGAATCCTTGTCTGATTTTCTTCCCCAGAAAATTAATGAATCAGTTTGTCTATCATACCACTTGAATCCTCTATATCTGGTCGCTTGTATAATATACCCCCAAGAATCCTCATAGTTTTTTGAACCAGGTCTAAATTTTGAAATAGCTTGTTTTAATAAATACTTGTCTTCTGGAGTAATTGAACTTAGGAATGCAGTAAGTGATGAAGCATGGTTCTTATCTAGTAAATAATGCGAATTTTGTAACATAAATAATATTTACCCTGACTAAAAAATTTATTCATATAATATTATAGTGCGATTTTACCTAACTTGTAAATGCTTATAAATTTTTCAGGAAGTCTTTTTGATCTCGGGTAAAAACTGCCAAATAAAATCAAATAATTTAATAGAATTTATATAATAGTCAATACTATTAAGAACCACTATCGTCAATTTTTCTTTACCATTGATAATAGCTACTTTATTGTCATACATAAGAATTCCAGGAGAAGTTAATCCTACGCTTTGAGGCATATGTTTATAATGATAGCGAGTCGTTTCTACCGTTTGGTTTAGATTAAACTGTTCTACAGAGCCTGGTTGATCAGCAACAATTTCATATATAGTTAGTTGCTTATTTTTTAGAAGAGCTTTGTCATATGTTTGATATTCAAGAGGTACATGGTTTTTTTTGAATAAATTTTCAAGTTCAGATAAATTAGCATATACCCGTAATTCTTTGCTCTTAAACGCCTCAGTGAGAATATTTTTTATATTATTAATCCCTTTATAGTACTTGACCTCTGCATCCGATATTGGCTTTATCTGGGGTAGAGAATCATTTATTGTCTTTATTACATCAGGGAAATCTTTCTTTAATTGCTGAGCTGTTTCAAGGTTTTTTTCAACCAGAAATTGTAGACTTTGTTTGGGTTCCATTGCCGCGACTTGTTTCTTGGCTCCTTTGACGATACGGATAACGAGTCCCTTTTCAATAAGTTGATCTACGTAGAGGTATGCAGTGGTTCGTTTGATGCCAATTGCTTCAGCAAGGTCACGTACGCTAGCGGGTCCAACTTCAAGAAGCGCCATATAGAGCTTGGCTTCGATTTCTGTCAGATCCAGACCTTCCAGGTAATCAAGAATAGGATTTTTCATAGTTTAAATATCCTGTAATAAATTATAGCACGGTTATGGCATGAATCATAGCACAAGATATTGACCCCATTATCTCGAAGAATAGTAGCGTTGTCAATAACAAACGACATTAATGATGTGAAGATTTTGATTTTTTCTTTTCAAAAAGCTTAAAAGTAATGTAGACAAGTGATGCAGCAATAAGAAGAAGAGAATTGGCAATAATAAGATTTACGTTAAAGTTGAAGAAATTGAAGTCATTCATAATAAACTCCTTTCAAGTTTATAGGCGATACCTAAGCACACTATACCTGAAAAGAGATTATCGGTCAAGAGAAAAATTTCTTCAACTCCTTTGATAGGTAAAAAGTTTGGTGCGATAAGAATGAGTCCAAACCATCCTGCAGCCAGATTCCCCGCAATGCCAGCAAGAGCCTTTCTAAAAGCTTGTTTATCTTTTTTCATCAGTAAAAAGGTCATTTAAAATAGTGTACCAAAGAAATCACTTGGAATCAAAAGAGTAACCAAAACCCCTATAGTTGTCAATAGGTGACGACATGTATTGACAAGGATGACAAAAGGTTCTACAATATTTAATGTCAGAATCTGACAAAGACGTCTATGACACATCTAGCGCAGCAACTTACCAAGTATTACCATCGTGAGAAAACGAAGCTGGTCTTCAATAAGACCTATACCCTCAGTCAGTTATCCCTTGAAATGTATGAAAAGCTCGGTTGCCAACAAGTTGATCCAAGTGTTGTCTCACGAGTTCTTACTGGCAAAAGACTCTTTACCGTTAAACAGCTCGAAGTATTTTGTGAAATCCTCGGTATCCAGGGGGCAAAGCGTACGAAGCTTTTTCAGGCACTGTTGCATGACTACTTACTGAAGAAAGGCTATGATGCCAATCTTCTCCTCAAAAACGTAATCAACTGAAGTTGCCTTGAGGCTATAAATAAGGTAAAATAGGGAGCGTGATCGGCCCCATCGTCTAGCGGCCTAGGACGTCAGGTTCTCATCCTGAAAATCACGAGTTCAAATCTCGTTGGGGTCACCAGCTTTGATAGCTATTGTTGTTTAACCTTAAATTTAGGAACTATTTTTCTAGTCGTTACTAAATGATATTGTATACTATTCTTATGGTAGATAAACCTGAAACTTTTTCTTCCGATGAATTACCATTGTGGATACCTGATCGTGTAAGGGGGGTCTTAACAAGAACATTAAGTAAGGAACCTATTGATTTAACTGATCAAAAAGTAGTAGGAAGACATTTTGTTAGTAAAGCTGAAATTGAGGATATTTACGATATTGTTACCCAAGTTGAATCTCCAGTACTTATAGGAATGGATGGCAGTAGAGCAAGCTTAGAGCGTCCACCATTATTTAGAGGAGTGGAAGAATTTGATGCCTATTATACTAATAAAGCACAAAATGAAGGAAGCCTATCGGAATATCTAAGAGTTAATGATCTCTCTACACGTGATTATGAAATTGCTAGAAGCCGCTTATTAGCAGGATTTAATGATAGTTATAAACGAGGGCAAATATATCCTATTCCCACTGTACAATTGTTAGTCAGAGATATTGATTTAGTTATTATTGGAGGCGGAAGGCAATCATTAGCTCCATATCAAGTAGGAAGAAGAACAAATGTTAAATTAGATGTAGGATTTAATTCTCCTTACAGAATGTTTGAATCTGATCCTGACGACTTAGAAAGCTATTTGCAGAGAGGGTTGGAAAAAACAATCCCTTTAAAATACAAATGATGTCTAAAGAAGTTAAATAATAATTTAAGTTTGTTTAATTCAAAACATTCAGGCTATTTGGGGTATAGGACAAGATTTTTGACAGATGAGTTCTTTACTTCTATAACTAAATTATGGAAATTAATTATCTTGCCCTGATGGGGCTTATTATCGGCGCGATGTAATATTCCATCACAATTGTTGTCTCTTCCTTTTTTTAGTATAATCATAACGTGAAAGAAATCTTTCTCTCAATTGTCATCCCCTGTTACGATGAAATGGCTAACCTCCAGAAGGGAGTGTTGGATAAAGTACAACATTTCTTCAGTAAAGAAAAATTTTCCTATGAAGTAATTATTGTTGATGATGGCTCATCAGATGGGAGTGTGCAGTTCCTTGAGGAATTTATCAAAGAAAACCCAGAATTTCGTATGATAAAAGGGAAGCACTATGGCAAAGCTGGTGCCGTTACCAAAGGGGTTTTGGCAACAAAGGGTCAGTATGTGCTTTTTACCGACATGGATCAGGCGACGCCTATTGAGGAGCTGGATAATCTCTTACCATACCTCAAAAAAGGTTATGCTGTGGTTATCGGTTCACGTAATGCTACCCGTAAAGGTGCCCCTTGGACACGGGTGTTTATGGCAAAGAGCATGATGTTTCTGCGTGGGACACTGGTGGGGCTCAAAGATATCCGTGATACGCAGTGTGGTTTCAAATTATTTAGTAGAGAAGCTGCTCAGAGAATCTTTCGTCGAGTTGACAGCCTTCACGAAGGATTTGCCGAGATTGCTGGATCGAGTGTCACTGCGGGATTTGATGTAGAACTGCTGTTCCTCGCTTCACAAATGGGATATAAGATCAAAGAAGTCCCAGTCCATTGGCTGTATGTTGAGACACGACGAGTCAGCCCTATTCGTGATTCGATTGAAGGTGTTTTGTCGCTCATAAGGATACGACAAAATGCTCTGCAGGGGAAATATAAAGAGGTAAAAAGATAATTTTGTCATGAAAATTTTTATAGCATATATCGTTTTTACTATACTCTTAGTACTCTACTCCTACACACAAATAGACCTGGGGCTCACTATTGCCCGAAGTGAATTGCTTCAACAAATGATTCGTGGGTTTCAAGAAATCGGTTATTTCCAACGCCCACTTGCTGCTTCTCTTTTTGCTCTGTTACTTGTCGGCATGTATGCTTTTTATATCGTTTTTCTTGTGCGGGTCTGGCAGAAAAAGATTTCTCTTCGATCACTATGGAAGATTTTTTTTGTAACGGCAGGTATATTATTTTTTTCCTATAATGCTTTCTCGCATGACTTGTTTAACTATATCTTTGATGCCAAGATTGTCACATACTATCATCAAAATCCGTACGAGCATAAGGCGCTTGATTTTCCTAACGATCCGATGCTGTCCTTTATGCATTGGACGCATCGAGTTTATCCGTATGGACCAGTATGGCTTGGTATAACGGTTCCTCTTTCTTTTGTAGGCTTTTCCTATTTTCTTCCGACATTGTTTCTTTTCAAAGGCCTGATGGTTGGAAGTTTTCTCGGCTGTCTTTATTTCATTCACAAGATTATGCAAAAGATTACTCCACAGAAAGAGGCTATTGCGCTTGCTTTCTTTGGCCTACAGCCACTTATCCTTATTGAAGCCCTTATTTCAGCACATCTTGATATTGTGATGGTGTGTATGGGGCTTGCAGCATTCTGGTTTTTGATAGAAAAGAGATATCTCTGGGCATTTTTGTTGCTTTTTCTTTCGATCGGTGTCAAATTCGCGACTGTTTTTTTGCTTCCGATAGTTATTGTGGTATGGATCTGGGATAAACAAAAAAAGAAAATGAGGTGGGAGAAAATACTCTATGCTTCACTCCTCCTTATGACTCTTGCCGTTGCCGCTATGGCGTGGAGCAGAGAACTCTATCCGTGGTATTTGATTAGCGCGCTTTCCTTTGCTGCATTACTCTCTTGGCGATTTTCAATACTTATCGCGAGTAGCGCTCTTTCCTTCTTTATCTTATTGATCTATCTACCATACCTCTATCTGGGGACATGGGATCCACCCGTGCCACAGGTTCGTTTATGGATCTATATTGTAGGGTTCGTTTGTGCTCTTGTAGGAGGGTATATTGGGATGTTGCTTGATAAAAAATACCAAACAACCGAGAGATAACTTCCATTGCGGATGCCTTCTGTTGTTGGTTATAATGTACTATATGGCTATCCTTAAGAAATATCGGTTACTCCTCATTTTTCTCGGACTAAGTGCTCTCTACCTCTTTACGCGTCTTTATAATATCTTACTACTTCCCATCTTTACTGATGAGGCTATCTATATCCGTTGGGCGCAGATTGCAGCCAATGACCCTAATTGGCTGTTTATTTCCCTCACCGATGGTAAGCAGCCTTCGTATGTTTGGATAGCGATGTATCTTATTAGAATGGTTGAAGATCCGCTCCTTGCTGGTCGCCTCGTTTCGGTTATTGCTGGATTTTTTACTATGATTGGCGTCTATCTCCTTACAAACGAACTCTTTAAGAAGCGATGGATAGCACTCTTTCTTAGCCTTCTGTATATCATTTTCCCTTTTTCGCTCGTTTATGATCGATTAGCACTCTATGATTCTCTTGTCGCAACTTTTACTGTATGGGCACTGTATGGAGAGGTACTTCTCGTCAAATATGGACAGTGGAAAGTTGCTGTGTGGACGGGAGTGGTCATTGGGGCGGGTTTGCTGACGAAGAGTATTGCTAATTTTTCTCTTATTTTGTTACCGTTTTCTTTTCTGCTTTTTGATTTCTCCAAGAAACAACGTAGAAAGCGAATCATAAAATGGATATTGCAAGCAGGAGTAGTTGTTATTCTTGCTCAATTGCTTAGTCTCATTATGAGGCTTTCTCCATACTATTATATCGTCGGGCAAAAGGATAATGTCTTTATTGCTTCTTTTAGTGAATGGATTGCCAATCCTTTTGGCCGGGTTATCGGGAATATTGATGGACTTGGAGGATGGTTACTGACCTATCTGACCATTCCGTTTGCAATTGTTATTGTAGCATCTTTTCTCAATCGTCAATTCATGCGAGAGAAACTAGTACTCTTGCTTTGGTTTATTATTCCCTTTTTTGCCCTAGCATTCTTTGGGAAAGTAATTTATCCTCGATATCTTCTTTTTATGGCTATGCCAGTACTGCTTCTTGGAGGGTATGGATTATGCATGCTTGCAGGTTTTTTGAGATATAGGGCTGTTCAGGCCATTTACTTAGGCATTTTTATCGTAAGTTTTGTTGTTACTGATTATTATATTCTCAACGACTTTAATAAAGCAGCTATCCCGCAAGATGATAAAGGGCAGTTCTTGACCAATTGGCCATCTGGGGTAGGTGTCCCTGAGACGGTTGATTATCTGAAAGAGCAAGCAAAGAAGGGGGAAATATATGTCGCAACTGAGGGGACGTTTGGTCTTATGCCATACGCTCTTGAGATATATTTAGGAAATAATCCTAACGTAACCATTAAGGGCTTTTTCTGGGAGCTACAAGACGGCGCTCCACCACCTGAAGTAGTTGAAGCAAGTAAAAAAATGCCTACGTATTTTGTCTTTTATGAGCCGTGTGGCCCTTGTAAAGTAGTTGGGGAAGCTCCGCCCTCATGGAAAAATATGGAACAGATCTTTCAAATAGAGAAAGAAGCAGATGGCGTCTATTACACCTTGTATCAGGTGAAATACTAGTTCTATTGCTTGTATTTGTTGTCATGCTGAACTTGTTTCAGCATCTTACATAAAGATTCTGGACGGGCCAGAATGACGAAGTATAAAGACCTCGAAACGAGTTCGGGATGACATAGTTACATGAAAAAACACTTTTTTGCTATTAGCATCCTTCTTATTTTTTCACTGGGGGCTCTGTTACCTCTTTTTCATCAAGGATTTTTTATAACAGATGATGGCGAGTGGATGATCATCCGACTCTCTGCTTTTTATCAAGCTCTCCATGATGGACAGTTTCCCGTAAGGTTTCTTCATCGGTTGAATTTCGATTATGGCTACCCTGTCCCGACCTTCCTCTATCCAGGGTTTCTTTATCTTGGTGTTCCCTTTGTCGCAATCAAATTGGGTGTCGTAACAACCATTAAGCTACTCCTTGGTATATCGCTTCTTGGTTCTTCTCTTTTTACGTATCTCTGGCTGACAAAGCTTTTTAAACAAAAGGAAGCAATTTTTGGAGCACTTATCGCTCTTTATTTACCTTATCATCTTTATGATGTCTTTACCCGAGGTTCAGTGGGGGAGGCGTTGGCATTCTTGTGGGCACCTTTTATTCTCTGGATGCTCGAGCGCAGAAACTTCTTTTTTACAAGCATTGGTATCTTTTTACTCTTACTTTCGCATAATACCTTAGCATTACTTCTCTTGCCTCTGGTTTTTGTGTATGGTTTCATTCGTAAGTCATTTGCATTCAAACGATTAGCACTGAGTTTCGTAATAGGAATTGGTATGTCGTCATTTTTTATCCTTCCAGCAGTTCTGGAGCTAGGTAATACGAGATTTGCTCAGACTGATGTCTCAAATCCACTTGCGTACTTTGCCCCACTAGCATTGATCGGA
>JBBTVD010000002.1:0-65182 GCA_038063415.1 Patescibacteria group bacterium | reverse complement strand
TTATAAACCATTACTTCAGAAGCAAAATCGACATGATCCCCGATCGTAAGTGTGTCACGACCATCGAGCACGACCTTTTCTCCGATGATACTATCTTTTCCAATACTGATATTCTCCGGCTGATAAAAACGAGCGCCTGTATGAATGGTTGAGCCAGATCCAATTTTGATACCAGAAAAACGATAAAAGAAACGACGGATAACATGCGAAGGGATACAGCCAACAACATGCAGGACAAAAACATCAAATTCGAGAAGGATCGTGTTTATTCTTCTCCAAATTTTCCTCAGTATGTCTTGTGATGTTATTTTTTGACTCGATGTATCTTTCATATTCTGTCATTCCTGCGTAGGCAGGAATCTAGATCCAAATTATGCTTCTGGATCCCCGCATGCGCGAGGATGATAGAACTGCTACTTCATTTCTGTCCTGCAACTTCTTCTAGAACAAAAAGCGTTTGTCTGGCTGTTTTTTCCCAACTAAACTTCTTTATTTGTTCTCTCCCCTTTTCTATCAATGTTTTTCTCAGAGCATTATCCGTGACAAGCTTCTCAATCTTTTTGGCAATATCATCAACGTCCTTTGGATCAACATACAAAGCAGCATCTCCACCAGCTTCGGGCATACTACTAACGTTACTTGTTATAACAGGACAATTATGGCTCATGGCCTCAAGCACAGGAAGTCCAAAACCTTCATAGAGGCTGGGTAAGACATAACAACGGGCATGTGCGTAGAGAATATTGAGTTCATCATCAGGCACAAAATGCAGGAATTTTACTTCTTTTTCAACACCATACTTTTGTGGAGCTGCCAGAATATCTTCATATAACCAACCTTTCTTTCCAACGATAACAAGTTGTAAATCATCTTTTTTTGGTACTTTTGCAAAAGCTTCAATGAGACGGGCAATATTTTTGCGAGGCTGAAGTGTCCCAACAAAAAGGACAAAGTTATCTGAGATGCCGTATTTAGCCTTCAATTCGTTCATACCGTATACGTGTGGTGTTAATGATACTGTTCGCTTGATTCCAAGATGTGTCACAATGACTTTCTCTTCAGGGATGGCGTACGTTTTTATTATATCATTTTTGGTTGACTGGCTAATGGCAAAAACACGCCTTGCTTTTTCTACCGAATATTTGGTCCAATTTTGGAGTTGATAGAGATCCTTCTTTGCAAAAGCTTCAGGAAAATGATGGTAGGCAACATCCATGATAGCAACAACTGTCGGAACAGGGGACAATCGAGGTGCATAATGCGTCATGCTGAAGAAAACATCAGGCCTGGGAAAATGGGTATACAAATCAAGGGGTAAACGCCATTGTGTCCAAAGTTTTTTAGGAGTAAGCACTCGATATTTCCACCCTTTTCTCTCAGTTGGCAGTTCCTCTCGTGGAAGTTCTTTCAGATAAATGTGGAAAGTGATGCCAGCAGGCTGTAATCGGTAAAATTGTAACAATAATTGATAAGCATATTCACTAATGCCTACTTTTTTTGCTACATTTGCTTCATTTGCGTCTATGCCAATAACCATAATTTATGACGTTAATTACCTAAAAACCCGGATAGGTTACCTTCAACCGCTGTTCCTCAATTCCCAAAATTTTTTCTGCATCTCGTTTCGTAGATTCAGAGATGCAAAAAATCATATCTGATTCTTTTTTTACCCATTTTAGTTTCCTTTTTTGGGAAACAACAATATTTGGCGATAATAGTAAATCTTTTAAATGAAACTCGGTTTTATTATGTGTTTCCTCAGGATACTTGTATATAATAAAATCATACACTATCGTCGCTTTCTTTGCATGAAGCGTAGGCGGTTCTGTCCAGTCCGAGGTTATAAAAAGATCAATATCCCCAACAAACCATTCAATTGGAGCAATATGTAATTTATTCCAGAGTAAATCAAGGGCCGTTGGGGGAAATTTAAACTGTTTTATAGTAACGTTTGGACTGGATTTCCAGTCAAAAACTGCTTCAGGGAGATCTTTGCGTAAAGAAGAATAAAACAGAATATACTCATTCTTTTTGTCCAAAGTTATTAAAGAGTCAACAAGATTACGAAGATAATTGGCTACTCCAGTATGTTCATAAGCAAGCTGTGAAATATCAATACCAATCTTCATCGCTTTTATTGTACTATATTATTTACTCTTTATCACTAAGGTGAGACCCGTTAGCATAATCGCTGCGCCAAGTATAATACCAAAGGTAAGTTGCTCTCCCAATAAGAACATCCCAAATAAATAACCGAAAAGAGGTTGAAGGTAGAAAGTAAGTGAAGCATACACCAATCCTCCATGCTTAATTGCATACTGACTCAAAACATATAATAATAAGGTGCCAACCAATGTAACATACAAAATCGCGCCAAAGCCTGAAAAACTCAGTTGAGACATCCAATTATTCCCAACAGCGATATCGTAGAGAAAAAAAGGGGAAAGGATAATGGTTGAAATAAAAATAAACACACTGGTAATAAAAAACGGTGAAATGGTTTTTAGTAATTTGCGAGAATAGACCATATAGCATGAGTAAGAAGCAACAGCCAGAAGAATCAATACATTCCCAATAAGACTTCCTGAAAAATCGGTGCCCCTCTGCACAACGGGTAACAAGATAAACAGACACATTCCCAAAAATCCAACTCCTATACCCAGCATTTCTCTTTTTGAAAGTTTTTCTCTAAAAAGGATATAAAGAAGTAAAGTGACAAAAAGTGGTACAGCAGAATACAATAACTGAGAGATCGTTGCCGTAGTTGTTTGCACACCCAACGTGTACAAAGTAATATTCCCTGTAGCAAAAAGTGAAATAGGCAGGACTACCCGAAGTTTACTTCTCTTCTCATGATGCATAAGAAAAAAAGGTAAGATAATTAAAGAAGCAAGGAAAAAACGAATAAAAGCAAAGCTTAAGGGTGGAATTTCTGCCAACCCAATCTTCGTAATAGCTCCCATACCACCACCTAAGAATGCAACAGTAACGATAAGAAGTAATGTGATATTTTTTGTACTCATACCTTTTTTATTGAGTATCGCTTGTATACTTAAGTGGGAAGGAATTTATATTTCCTTCTTTATGGGAGATGTTAATAATTAGATCTGCCAAAAAACCGGTAAGAAATGTTTGCAAACCACTTAGAATTAATAGAATGCTGAGTGTTAATAATGGCCGTGTCCCAATTGATTCTCCCATAAACCAAATAATGCAAAGATAGCTAAAAATAACAAATCCTACAACAAAAAGTGTTCCCCCTATCACGCCAAAGAAATGCATCGGACGCTTACTATATTTGGCAAGAAAAAGCATCGTAAACATATCGGGAAGATTCTGGAAAATTTTGATAATTCCTCTGGCGTATTTTGATTCACCAAACTTCCGTTCTGCATGATCGACCGCAACTTCTTCAACAGTAAATCCTTGCTGATATGCAAGAAGCGGAATAAATCGATGCATACCACTATACAGATAGAGACTTCTTGCAGCATCCTTGCGATAGACTTTTAATCCGCAATTGTAATCATGCAGTTGTAATCCCCAAAACATTCCGGCAAATGCATTAAATAATTTTGAAGATAATACGGCATTTTGACTATCTTTCCGATCTTTTCTCCATCCACAAACAACATCAGTTCCATTTTCTGCTCGGACAAGAAGCTTCTGAATCTCAGTTGGCTTATCTTGCAAATCAGCATCAAGGGTGACAATATACTCACCCTTTGCCTTCATAAAACCAAGCGTTAGGGCTTCTGATTTGCCAAGATTTTGACGGAAAGAAAAAATGCGGACATGTTCATTTTTCTTCGCAAGGGATTTTAAAATAGAGAGAGAGTTATCTGTCGAACCATCATCGATAAAGATAATTTCATATTTTTTAGAAAGATCTGGAAGAACACGAAGTAATTCTTCGTAGAATTTTTCAAGACTTTCTTCTTCATTGTAAACGGGGACAACAACGCTAAGCATACTACTATTGTATCATGCTTTACTCAAGTTGTAGGTTACTTTTCTAGAATGAGGACAGAACCAGTGAGGAAATAAAACTCCGTATTATTACTGGTAACTTGAGGAACTACACTTACTTGACCCCCTGGAAGAGTAATAAGGGATTGAAGAGTAAAAGGCTGAGTAACATTTTGTGTGGTATTAACACTTGAAGACTGATACAGAGAAATTGAGCCAACATTGGTTGGACTACCACTTTCCGGTCGTATTTGGAATCGAACTATAGCAGTCCCATCGCCATTTGTTACGCCCAGAACACCTGTATAGGTTGCCTTCCATTCTCCTGCTTCAAAAGTGCCAGAGATTGATGCGTTTGGTATATCCATCCAGGTATCAACAGGAGTAATATATTGTATGCCTGTTCCACTAGACTGATATCTCTTAACTTCTGAAATTAATGATACCTCAGGATCACCAGTAGGACAAGGAGAAATTGGACTACTACCAAATTTTAGACTATATAAGAGGCCTGGATTAGTACTGAGACAACCAGTTAATTTTGTAGGACTTGTCGCTTGTGCAAGAAAATTGTCACCAAAAAGATAGGTCAACGACAAAGCAACAACTAAAAAGCTTCCTACTAAAACTTGTCTCTTTCCAAAAATTTTAAATTTCTTCATGATAATCAAAATACGCGCATGATACTCATACGCTGATTGCGGATATGTCCAACCGTCATAGTCGTATCGGAAAAGCCTGAAAAATTCACCTTTAATGTATGGGTACCTGCTGTTAACCTAAGTTATTTCCTATTTGAGAAGTAGTAACCATACGGTAACTAAATAATACAAATAATTTTTATTCTTCGTCAAGATGCCAAAAAATAACTTATTCTTCTTTAATTCTTAGAGCAAAAATCTGTTGAACCACGCCAATCAGCAAGAAGACATATGACCACATTGCTGCCTTTTCTGCAACGTGTATCCAATTTATAATGAGTAAGATAGGACAAAACGCTAGTAAAAAGAATGCGACCAAAAAGGAAACTTTACTCTCTAGGTGAAACTTCTTTACGATAAAGAGCCATATGACCGTAAGCGCTAGTATCGTAATATGAGAGACTTTCTGAACAAAAAATACATCGAAAAGAACAAAGAGTATTGGTAAAATCAAT
The DNA here is from genome assembly GCA_038063415.1 of Patescibacteria group bacterium. GTDB lineage: Bacteria > Patescibacteriota > Microgenomatia > Levybacterales > UBA12049 > JBBTVD01. The sequence goes on along the minus strand of JBBTVD010000002.1, from coordinate 60,057 downwards.
ATATGCTTTGTCACAATAGTAAGTTGATAAAAATAACGAACCATATTTTTAACGGATCGAGAATTCTGTAATCTTTCTTGAACTTTTCTTGCTGTTGCTGATCGTGCAAACACAACACTTGAAAGAGAAAAATTCTGCCAGATAAGATAAAAGATGAGTGGCAATAGATAGCTTAAGGATGTGGTAATAAAGTCTTTTTCTGCAAATAAATTCCCTGATTTTTTAGCGAAGAACTCTACCAATGTATCTTTATCGGAAAAAAGAGATTGCTTTGTATAAGCATGTTTTGTTACAAAAGCAGGTTCTATTGTACTAAGTGAGACAGCGTCGTTAGGCTTTCCTCTTTGTGATTCCAACACAAACTGGTATATTTTGCCTTCAGATTTTTCAATAATGGGGAAGCCGAAAGTAAAAAATTGATCGGGTTGAAACTGGTTAACTAAGTAGGTATTTGTATAGTACCACTCTTCTTTGCCTTTCTCTTTTATACTAAAAAGTAAAGCATCCTTATTTATTCGCTGGTAGGTATTGAAACGTACAGCAATAATACCTAAATTATTTGCAGAGGATTGAAATTCACCAGCCACTTTCTGTCCTTTTAATAACTCTGTATCCTTCCAGGAAGTAAAATCACTTCTACCATAGGGATACACAAACATGGTAATCCCTGAAGTTTCGTTGATAAGTTTTAGCGTAAAAACTAACCAAAAGAGAAGGAGCAATAAAGGAACCAGTACCCACTTTACTATTTTATGAGAAAAAAACTTCTTCATCTTTTATTTTCTTTTTATTTCTTGTGCAAAAGCCACGAAAGATAACACTACAATCGTCATTATACCAAGAAGGATCGCAATAGTATAATAGATTTGCTTTTCAATAATAAGCACCGCATAAAGGTCTTTCTGCCCTCTAATGGATATCGGTACCTCTTCGGGTTTCACCAGCCACGAGTTATTGCCAAAGTTGCTTTGACTATGAAGAGAGTCTCTTAATGATGGTTTAGCTAGTAATTCTATATCACCAATTTCAAACAACTTACTGTCGTACTGACATCGCTGATTGTTTGTCATAGGAAAAACTTCCCAAGCGGTCATACACTGCTTTGAATCAAAATATGCTTTATCTACCCATTTCAATTTCCACGACGAACCATATACCTGATTTAATTGAAGCATAAAGGGCTTCTGGTTATCTGCGGAGATATGTACATAATATTTTGTTGGATTCATGGACGAAATTTTGTAAGCAACGTTTACGCTTTGCACTTGTTCTTTGGCAAATAAAGAATCCGACGACACCACTACTGGCCGTTGAGCAGCATCAAGGCTATTATCGACAATTGATTCACTGGTGTCTTTTTGTACGATCTCTAAAGGTGAATACAATAAAAAATCGTAACGATCTTTATCTACAAAAAAGTAGTGAGCGAAATTTTCATTAGATAAACGAGTAAGTAATGGATTTTTTTCAAATTCCGCATTGGCTTTTTGCGCTATTTCTTTTTCATCCTCTTTTGCCGCATCACGCGGTACAATGATATTTTTAAGATTGTGCGTAACTCTTAGGTTAAGAATTTTTGTCTCTTTTGCCAAAAGTTGAGCCAAAGAATACTGCTCTCCTGCTACAAGACGAGGATCACCCAACGTTGCTGAGGGATATCTAAGTCCAAAGTTGAGACAAATGGGGATAATACCAGCTTGATTCATGTATGTCGCTTGCCAACAGGGCTGCAAGGGATAATACGTAGATTCGGCGATTCCAGCATATGGTTTGATAAAGTATTCCTGATATGGTTGTGGGACAGTAGCAATATCAAAATTTTTAAATTGTGTCGCTGAAATATTGAAAAAAGGAAAAACTGCAGCAGTAAGAAACAAGGAGCTAAAAAGAATAAGCGAGCGAATTCTTTCCTGTGTTACAAGCCCAATAAGTGTAATCAGAGGAAGGTACATAACAAATAAAGCAAAGATTGGTTGATTTGTAATAAAGGGGAATAAAGAAATCGCTTGACTATATCCTTTATCTCCAAGAAGATTTGCGAGACCAAAAAGTCCACACCCAAACAAAACTAACCCAAGGTTAAGTACAAGTAAACCAGAATATTTTTCTTTGGGGAGAGTAATAAGAAATCTAAGAATCGCGAGGAAAAATCCTAACCCAATGATTGTCCAGATAGGATATTCATAGAGCGTAACCCCAATTGTTTGGAATATATTGAACGCATTATACATATGGTCTTTGGGGACGAACTTGCGAAATACCTCCCCATAAAAGAAAGCTGTCTGAGACTTTTCAAAGAGCTGAGATGCAAAAGAATAGATCGTGGGAAGAAAAAGCAACAAATATGAAACAATAAAAACGACTACTTTTTTGGCGACAAACTGCCGCTTGTAGTAAAAAAAGAAGTACAGACAATAAGGAAAAATAACAAAAAAGTTACTTTGGACAAAACGAATATAGGCAACCCAGATATATGCAGCAAAAATACTTAACAGCAAAAAGGCTACTCGAACATTTTTTTGTACATAAAAATATTGATGGTAGGCATATAAAAAGAGGGGTACAGCAGCATTATAAAAGACATAGCCTTGTAGCGTATAAGAGAGAGGATTAAAAGTGTATAGGAGCGAGAGAAGATATCTATTGTTGTTATTTTTGAAAAAAATTCCAGAGAACAGATAGAAGGAAAAGAAGGTTAAGATATACCCACTCAGAGTAAAAATCAGTTGTGAGCCTTCAAAACCAACTAGGTGTTGCAAAGATGTAATAGCACCAACCACCCCAATCCTCGTAAAATTAAAAAGTCCTTGATCAAAGCCGAGATAATAGCCAAAATTACTAAAAACATGCAACTGTTGGCTTATCATGGTAAACGACTCAAGGTCGTTCTTGGGCCAATAGCTTGTATCCTGGGCAAACCAGTACCCACTTTTGAACAAATAGATGTTTGAAAGGACGAGTAAAATAAGAAAGAGGGATATTTTTAAAGAAATATGCATCTGTACATATTCTAGCAGTTTTACTTGCTCTTTTTTGAATTAAATTATCTATAAGTAAGCACTTACTGCACTAATTTTTAGTGGAAAGGTAGTGTTGTTTAATATCAGATCGTCTAGGGTACTTGCTGAGGAATCAGCAGATATATTAAAATAATACAATGTCTTTGACGTAAGGGTTAGATTTTTGCTTCTTGTTCCAGCGCCATTTGCTTGCATACCACTTGATGCTCCATAAGCGTTTATATAGGAAGTAAAGCCCGTATCAGATTCTGTATTATTGGCGGTTGACAGTGTCCCTTTTACATAAATCCAGGTAATAGAATTTTTGTATGCGTATAAGGCGCCCGCGTATTCAACGTCCCATGCGCCAATTGGTATACTTATTTGATCAGCCGCGTTTGGATTATACCAGGTATTTACGGCAGGCGAAGATACACTTCGTGCTGTGCTATCAGTTACCTCAACAGTCCATTTCGTTGGATCAAGCGGGAATCCTTGTGGTGCTTTTGCTTCTGAATAATAAGGTATCGTAATTGCTGCATTTGCTAATGTATAATCAGTCCCTCCGTAGACAGTAACGGTTGTATTGGGATTAGAATACGAGACTGCTGTTACGATAAAATACTTAACAGAAGTCTGTGTAAGTTTAATCCGCATTCCAGGTGAATATTTGTTTGTTTTATCACCTGAAAGGGTAAAGGTAAATGTTGGTGAATCAGCTGAAGCATACGTCCACGTCTCATTTACTGGTACCCAACCGTCAAAGTTACCTTCCATACATTTATGTTACATATAAGTAGCAATGGTTGTCAATTGGAAAAAAGCACGAAAAATTAAGTATTATATGAGGATTACCACTGCTTTGTAAAATAATTTTTATTATATGATTCGTTTACCTCCGCGAAATAACTTTCCTGAATATCCTTTCTAAAATATTCAGTCGTATGTTTATTGAAAATTCTATAAAAAAATGCTAGTGGTGTTAAAAAGAGAAAGAAGATAATAGTTAACAATATTTTTGTATTAACATTGCCGAGAACCTCAGCGAACTTTAACCAGTATTTTGTAATGAGCTTATTTACCCAGAAAAAGAATACATTGTTTATGAGTAAAATGATTGCAAGAAGGAGAAATAGCGCGTTATGATTCACAGCATATACAAGCAAAGAGACGAGGACGAGGACAGTAATAGTTTTGTAGGTTTCTTGTGTATCCATGTAATCAAAACATCGTATAGATGAATGGAGAAATTGCACTTCCGCTAACAAAAACGAGTAATGTACTTACTAAGAGCAGTACCAAAACTATCGGAAACAACCACCATTTTTTTTGCTCTTTCAAAAATGTTAAAAAATCTTTGATATTTTCCATAAGACTAGTTAATCAAGAATAAGAATGTCTTTACCTAACTTATTCTCATTATAATTCTTCTGCTTTTTTTTATCAAACACAAAGTTTCCTATTACTAAATAGTCTAATTCTGTCTTCATAAAACACCGATACGCATCTTCGGGCGTACAGACAATAGGCTCCCCTCTTCTATTAAAACTTGTATTGACAAGCAAACTGTACCCTGTTTTAGCTTTAAATGATTGCAAGAGTTGCCAAAAGCGAGGATTTGTTTTTTTATGAACAGTTTGCAGCCGTGCTGAATAATCAAGATGCGTTACTGCGGGGATATCTGAACGAATAAAATAAAGTTTTTCTTTTACTGATAACTGATGGTAGTCTTTTGGTAACATTTTCTTTCTTTTATCAACAATCTCTGAGACAAAAAGCATGTAAGGAGAGTCCTTCTTTATCTTAAAATAGTCTCTTTTCTCTTCTGCTAGGACAATTGGAGCAAAAGGGCGAAACCCTTCTCGATATTTTATCTGTAAATTTAGTTTTTTTTGCATATTTTTATCTCTCGCGTCTGCTATAATACTTCGATTTCCCAAGGCTCTGGGACCCCATTCCATTCTTCCTTGGAACCAACCAATAATTTTTCCTTCTGCTAAGAGGTTAGCTACCTGTTGAGAAACATCATTAAACTCAGGAATATAGGTATAGGAAGCCTGCAAGCTGTCAAATGTTCGTTTTATCTCGTCATTTCCGTGCTCGGGGCCAAGATAAGAACCTTGCATCGAATCTTCTTTGTCTTTGATGACGCGCTGCTTTTGAAAATATAAATAATAAGCTGCATACGCAGCCCCCAATGCTCCTCCAGCATCTCCGGAAGCAGGCTGTATCCATACATCATCAAAAATCTTTTTATCAAAAAGTTTGCTGTTTGCGACACAATTTAAGGCAACCCCTCCGGCAAGACAAATGTTTTTTTCGCCTGTTATAGACTTTGCCGTTACTGCCATTTTAAGGACGATCTCTTCAGTAACTTGCTGAATTGCTAAAGCTAAATCACAATGTTTTTGCTCAAGTTGGGATTCTGGCTTTTTGCTAGCAAAACCAAACAACGCCTTCCATTTCTCTTCATTAACCATTTTTAAACCAGTGGCATAGTCAAAATATGCCTGGTTAAGCCAAATTGAGCCGTCTTCTTTTATATGAACAATATGTTTTTTTATTATCTCTCTGTAGGTCACAACACGGTCAGAAGTTGGATCACCATAAGGGGCGAGTCCCATTAGTTTGTACTCTCCAGAATTTACTTTGAATCCGAGATAGTAAGTAAATGCAGAGTAAAGTAAACCAACAGAATGAGGAAATCGTAGCTCTTTTAAGGTTTTTATTTTATTTTTTTCTCCATGAGATATGGTCGCTGTCGCCCATTCACCAACAGCATCTATTGTCAAAATAGCAGCACTCGTGAAAGGAGAGGGATAAAAAGCACTTGCCGCATGAGACAAATGATGATTAGAGAAAATAAGATGGATGGCTTTTTTATCAATTGGTTCTATTTCATTGAGTTTGTCTTTAATAAATTTTTTAAGAAATAATTTTTCTTTTAGCCAAAGAGGTATTGCCGACAAAAAAGATTTGAGACCTTTTGGGGCAAACGCATAATAGGTTTCCAAAAGCCTCACAAATTTAACAAAAGGTTTTTCGTAATAAACAACACAATCTAATTCATCAAGTGAGACATTACCTTCTTTAAGGCAATACTTTATGGCCTTTGTTGGAAACGATTCATCATTTTTTACCCGGGTGAAGCGCTCTTCTTGAGCTGCTGCAACAACTTCACCGTCACGCAACAAGACTGCTGCTGAATCATGATAAAAAGCTGAAATGCCTAGAATAGTAATTGATCCTTTTTTGTGCATCATTTATCTTCCTCTCTCTTCAAAATATTCTTTATTCTCTCTGCAACGAACTTGTGGCCTTTCGCATTCCAATGCGCATCCGTGACAAAATAGTACTCTCGCCATTCTGGTTGTCCACTAAAGGCCGTACCCAAATCGATAATTGAATCCTTTTCATATCCGGCTTTGACAATCATTTTTGTTATGGTTTCTGTTGGAAGATTGGCATTAATCTTACTCTCAGGATAAGTAACAGAATAACTACCTTCTTGCAATCGAAGTTGCATGCGTGATGGAATTAAGACAAAGTAAAGCTTTGCATCATTTTTATCTGCAATTTTTTTTGCCTGTATCATATACGATTGTAACTGCCTGTAGACACGATCTCTATCTTTAAGAAAAGTCTTATTAACAGCTTCATTATATGTATAGCGATTTCCACCCAAGTTTTCATCATATAATAACACCTCTTTTGTCATATAACAATTTTTTAAAATATAGAGAGCATTATCTTTTGATTCAATACTTTTGAGAGATGTGTTTTTCTTAAGGTAACTTGCTATACCCGAATTATCAAAGCCACTGATTACTGAATGAGGAGCATTGATGGGATATTTCATATCACCCGGGCACCAATCAGACCACTCATGAGGCATCATTGTGACTATATGAGATGGATATATTCCCCAAATAATGACTTTTGGTTTTATTAAAGGTATATTTCTTTTTAAAGAAGCAAATTGTACGTCAAAAGGATTTCCCCACATACCTGCATTGTATGCGTGAAGTAAACTTGCAAAATTTTCATTATCTTTTACCCCAAAACCAAAAGTAAACGAATCTCCAATAGTCAAAATATTTTTTCTTTTTTTGTCATCTTTGTCATATCGAAATCCATTTTTATCAATGTGGTATGTATAATTAAATTCCAAACCACAATGAGTGACACGATCAAAAGGCTTATAAAAAGCATTTACCAAAGAAAATCCACGAGATTCCGCAAATTTATCCATTGCAAAATCTTTACAAATCGAGTCAATTTTATGAGAATCCCACATAACATATTTTCCAAGAATGTAATCTGCAGCCACTAACGAAATTACTAAAGTGATACTAACTATTAATAATCTAAAAATAAATATTTTTTTTATACTAATTTTCATACAGAATAAGTTTTATACAGACGAACATTTTTGCTTCCATCAAAATTATTTGTATCTGAACATATAGATCAATCCCATGAACAGAGACAAGCTTGATACTAATAAGAAGAGATAGAACCAGGACTGTGGTTGATAATACACTAGCATATCAACGCTCATTGAACCATCCTTATTGAGCGTATAATAATCACTGCTGTAGTTTCTTTTAATAAATTGAGGATCAATTTCCCATTTGTTTGCATAACCGGAAGAGAGTTGATGAGAACTCTCGAAAAGAGGTTTCTCCCAGAGATAGGCTAGTTCTTCTCCCTCAAAAAGGGCTACTTCCTCTAAACATTCTGTCTTCTTTTCAGAATAATTAACTTTCGCATTACAAGATCGTTCCTTTTTTCTCTGAAGATACACCTTCCAGTCCTTATTAAAACTTGTCAATAATTGTAATGTTTGTTCTTTTTTCAGGTTATCAAAATGTACACGGTATTTCACTGGATTGACCATACTAAAGGTGATATTTTCTCCATCAATAAGCGTCTGATGCTTTTGTATCTCATAGACAGCAAACCGTTTGTTTTTATAAACGAGTGGGAGATTTTTCCCAATTTCTGCCTCCGATAAATTAGGGCAACCGATACAACTAATATCTTGTCGCAAAATGAGGTATTTTATCGGGAACTTTTTTAAACCTTCATAATCCTTCTTTTCAATAACACGCTGCAACTCTTTATATCCCTTCACGGATATACCATTTGATTGTGAAAGGTAAACAAAAGATTTTTTGATTAGTTTCGGCAGAATATCTTGACCAAAATGACGTTCTCCAGAATCAAACGAATAGTCACCATATTCGATAGCAGGAAGGGTCAGTACGTATGTTGCTAAGCTTTTATCTTTATTAATAAAGTCAACAACTTCACGCTGCTCTGTGGGGTAATAGATCACTCGATCATAGAAAAGTTTTTTTATATTTTCACCTTGTATCGCCTTACCTGTAAAGAAAAAGGGGCTCTGTAAGCCTATGATAACAATAATCACAAAAGCTAAGACATATTTATTAAACTCCCGGGAGATCAATAAAAATAACAAAGAGATACTCAAAACGACACAAAAACCAAACCGAATATCTGCTGTTCTAAAGACAGAGAAAAAGGGCACATTATTATACAGGTAAAGAAATATCTCTCCAAAGGGTGGCTGTGCTGCTTTGGCAAGGAATATCGAAATGAAAAGAAGGAGTGAAAAAATAATAAGTAATTTGCTTGATAAGCTATATTCTGCTAATTGGCTTTTTTTCTTTAAAAATTTCGTTATAGCATTTGGCAAAACTACCAACTTTTTCTTTCTTTTTAGCAGGAACCGTACAATGATCCAAAAATAATGACTAATAACTCCTAGAGCAATAAGGATATAAACAGCAAGCGTCGCCCAGATATAGGTGTTTGAAAAGTAATATGCATGAAAAGGATACATCGAGCGAGGCGTCCAAACAGTATAAATCCCCCAAGAAAAAAGCATAAGTAGTTGATACAAAAATCCTCCTTGCTCATTCCCAAAGGTTGGCATAAACGTAGCATTATTATCACCTACATTATTGGTGTATTCATAAAGAATATTAAAAAGCAACCAGCTTACAAGCGGTAAATAAAGCATGAGCAGCATACAAATATTCTTCAAAAAACGTGGGAAAGCCCTAAGGCTAAAAATAAGATACAACAGAGAATAAAGAATCAAAAGAAAGACAAAGGGTGCAAATAGCCAAAACGTATACGAAGCAACTGCCATCAGTATCGCGCAAATTACCTTTTGCCGAAAAGGAGAATCCGTAAATACTGCTCGGTGATAGTAATAAAGAATAAGTGGAGCCAGTGAATACGTAAGGGCTGAGCCAAGATTGTACACTCCCCCATGCCAGAGCATGACAATATACGGATTAAAACAATACCAGAGCGTAATAACAAAAAGTAAAACGATTTTCTTTTCTTTACTTACCAGGCTTTGTATCTTTACAAAACCAATAAAAGAGAGAAGCAAAGATAAAGCTAATGTAAGAAAGAAAAGCATTTTTTCAGCAGTAATAAAAGATATGTGCAATGTATAAACAAATAAATAATAAACAGCATCCCAAAATTGTGTGGTAAACTGCCAGCCATTAAGCACACTAAGATTTTCTAATTTGCGGATAAAAAACGAATTAATGAATGCTTCAAAATAACTAAATCGGAAAAACTGATCTCCTATATAAATAAATTTGTTGGGACCAATATTGGTAAAGATTATGGAATTGATAACTCCTGCAATCAGCAAAAAAAGTACTGCAATGAGGAAGTATTTTTTCATAAATGTATTCTCTTTCTCACTATATCATGCCAAAGGAGATAAAGCGAAATGATAATCAGATAGATACTCGTTACCATAATTCCTAGGTAAAAATACACTTGTGTTTTAAAATATAAAATAAGATCAAGATCGACTGAACCATCAGCATTAATGGTATAATCCTTTTTATCTAGCGACGCTTTTACAGACTCCGCAGACACATGCCATGAGTTGGCGTATCCATTTGCCACATCATGTGTGCTGGTAAAGAGCTCAGGTGTAAAAAGTAATTTTAGCTCATCTGATTTAGCCGGGTACAGAACCCAATTGGGGTTATAGCTTTGATTAAAAATGATTGTTTGCTCCTCTTTGATATTTTTTAACGAAATTTTGTATCTAATGGGGCTTTCCATAATAAAAGTACTCTTGCGTGCCTGAATGAGAGGGGTAAAATGCTCATTTTCAAAGACAACAAAATATTTGTTTTGATATTTTTCTTTAAAAGTCTCTGCGATACGCTTTTTTAGTTCTTTTTCGTCCTTTGTTTCAATATAACTATCATTTCTAAGAAGGAAATATTTTATAGGAAAAACTGAAAGCTTTTTTATATCTTTTTCTTTAAGAATAGTGGACAACTTTTCGTAGGTATTACTTGCAATCCCACTATCAGCAGTTATGTAAAGAAAAGGTAGATTTGTTAATTTGGGCAGAATATCTTGCCCAATATGTCTCTTATGGGGCTCAAGTCGATAATGACCGAACTCAGCTGAAGGAATTGGCATGATGTATCCATAAGGAGAAGCATTTTCGTTAAAATATGTTGCAACATGGTAATACTCCTGTGGTACTTTCACAATACGATCAGAGGAAGTTACAGTGTTCTCTCCCCTAATTGCTACTCCATTGAAAATCAAATACCCCTGTATCAGGATCACGAGACTAACCAATGAGATAAAAACCTTTCTCTTATACGATGACGAAACATACAAAAGTAAGAGACAAAGAAGAAAAATGAGGATAAAACCAAATTTATTGTCAGGAGATCTAAAGACACGAAAACCAGGAATATGTTGAACAATCCAGACATAGATGTCTCCAAAAGGAGCCTGAGGCCCTTTGATCAAAAACAAAAAGAGTAAGAAAAGGAAAAGGAATAAGAAAAAAAGTGGCTTTTTCTTCTTTGCTAATATACCTGGTAACAAAAGCGCATAGATAATAAACGGAGCAATAAGGGAGGGAAGCGTACGAAAGTAATCAGTAAAAGTAAAAATATTTCTTGGTTCCCAAAAGGTATAAATCCCCCAGGAAAACCACATGAGCAATGGATATAAGAGCCCTCCTTGTAAATTACCAAACGTTTCTCCTCCAGTAGTATTAATTGTCGCAGTCGAAGAAAAAAACATATCATAAGGAATAAGAAAAAGTATACCCAGTGTTGGCAAAGACATAATGATCAAAAGAAAAATATTCTTTATTACTTTAGAAACAGCCACTTTCTCAAAATAGGTGAAAAGGAAAGTATAGATAGCAATACATAAAAGGAAAGCGGCATGCAAATAAACAGCAAATGACATAAAGAAGAACAGAAGAACTACTTTTAATCTATCAATTTTTTCTTGTACACCAAAGATAGACTTATGATAAAAATAAAAAGCTAAAGGAGCAAGTGCGTAACAAATAAGTAACGTCAAGGAGAATGCATTCCCGTGTAAATAAATTAAGGTATAGGTATTAAAACTATACCAAAGAGATATGAAGAAGACAGAAAGATTATCTTGCTCTTTAAAGAACAATCGTGAAATTTTCATAAAACCAATGTAAGGCAAAAGAAGAAGAAAAAATAACTTTATGAAATATAATAATCGTTGTATAAAAGGAGTTTGAAGGTCAAAAGAGTATGTCAAAAAATAATAGAGCTTTTCAAGAAAGGTAACAATTAAAACAGTTGTATTTGCAATACCTAAACTAAGGGGATTTTGAGTAAAAAATATATTGAAACTTTCTTGCTTATTGAGTATTAAGTACTCATCATGGAGAAACAAAAAATCATTCCCAGTAATATTATAGAAAAAAACGTAGGTCAGAAGTAGCGGGAGTAAAACGATAATAAAATAGGGGATTTTTTTACCCATACATGACAAGGCTAAGCAGTCTTTTTGAGATACCCATTTGGATTAAAGGTTACATAAAACTTTTCTCTTGATTTATCGATAACAAATTGTTTCTTTCCTTCTTCTTTCATAAATGCTTCAATTGCTTCCATCGGACCTGGCCCATGTTCTTTATTTACAGGATGACCATTTACATTGGAATCTTCTACAATCATATAGCTTCCCTTTGTTACAAATTTATTATAAATTTTAAGCTCTTTAAGAACATGGTCTTTGGAGTGATCTGAGTCAAGAATAACAAGAACCTTATTACCTTTTTTAATTCTGCCTTTTATTGTTTTTAATATTTCACTGTCTATTGAAGAACCAACCAGGTATTTAATCCGTTTATGTTTTGGCATGTTCTTTTCTGGTGTAATATCAACTGTTATGATCTCACCTTTTTTAAGAGCATCACAAAGTACTGCGAGATAATGAGCACTTCCTCCAAATTTTGTTCCAGTTTCAATGATGATATCTGGCTTTACGTCAAATAATATCTCCTGGTAGATAAAAAGATCAAGCGGACATTTCTGGATTCCAGTTCCCAAAAAATAAGAATCATTCCATGTTTTTCCTATGATATTGGAATCATAAAAAAGCTTATGAAAGGCATCAATAATCTTTTGTTGTTGTTTGGGAAATAAAGAATCTAAGGTGAAACGAGAATAGACTTTCGCTTTATATTGTATTCGCTTTGCATAAGCACTTATCAGTTTAGACATATTTTAAGTTCATTTGATAGTAGTATGTTTTCTCAAGATTTTCAAGGGGCAATCTTATTCTTGATACACAAAGATCTCTTGACAAGACTTAGAGAAAAATGTTTAATTAGTTCAATATGCAAATAGGTTACGCTGAAGCAACTACAACCCAAAGTAATATTACTTCTGAAGTTGATATTACGAGTCTTTCTGTAGACGTTACAGTATCAACGGGTGGATATAAAGTAAGGATTACGGGCTTCTTGCCCAGAATGTATGGTACAGCTGGAGATAGAGTAGCATTTCGTATTAAAGAAGGATCAACAACTATTCAGACTGCTTATTATGGTGTTGTAGCTGAAGGGGCAGCGCTTATTGTTGAAGCAATTATCACTCCAAGTGCGGGAAATCATACGTACAAATTAACTATGCAAAGAGATACTGGCTCAAATAATGTAAATCTTTATATGGCTAGCGATGCACAAGGATTTATTCATGTCGAAGAGTTAGTTTAAGAAAACTAACCCTTTTAAATTAAAAGAGAGCTTTCTATTATCTATAACTTGTAAAACCTGTCTTTCTGTTATCCGTAAATGCTCTATTAACATTCTCCCTATACACACGGTTACCCGTTGTTATCCCGTGATATCTCCATAACACCATTCGGTAAACCAACGCAATAAGAACTGAAGGGGTGAGGTAGTATGCCAAGACAAACAATGGAAACAATAGACTGTATACTCCATAAAAATGGAGAAGCAATTTTATGGTAGTCTTCGTTGGTCTACCGTGGTACTTAAATAAACCAATCTTTTGAGATAGATATAGTTCAAAGGCAGAAGGCAAATGCTTGACCGACCATTGCATAAACTTTCTATTATCAAATGCATGATCAACAATCGTTACGGCTTTGAGTTCATCTACCAAATAGAATTTGAAAAATTCTCCATACTTGTAACCGACATTTCTCCTGACAATGGGAGAAGCTATTTCACAGTAAGTAAACTTGTCACTGAGTAATAATAAAGAAAGTGTTACTTGAAAAAAAATGTTGTCTGTATAGGCCTTTTCTTTTATCGCATCTAAAGATAGTCTCTTTTCTACCACAACAATTGAAAGAAAGGTAGTTCGCATTAATGGTTGATAATCTGTTAACTTTTGTCTATCAGTATAAACAATGTCTTTTTTTACCCCAGCGACACTGTCTCTGCCAAAAGAATCTACCCAACGAGTATTAAAAACAGCGACAACAGGCTTATAACGTTCAATTGCACTGAGGATATTCTTTATCGCATCTGGTAACACGGTGTCATCATCACAAAGAAACCACACATAGCGGGTTTGGGCTAGCTCATAAAGCTTGCACACATTACCACTGAAGCCTAAATTCTTTTTATTTTTATGATAGAGTAAGTGTGGTAGTTTTTTGGCATATTTCTTTACAACTTCCTCAATCGCAGTTGAAGCGCTATCATCTGAAATAACGACAGCAAACCGTTGTTCTTTTTGCGCAATTAGCTGCTCAAGAATTTTCTCCAGTGGTCCCGGCCGTTCATAGGTCGGAATCGCAACTGATAATACAATGTCTTTTGGAACATGTTTGGTCATTTTGGTTTCGCGACAAGAAGAATCTGATAAGCAAAAAGCGACGGAAATAAAGCTGTCAGGGGCGCAATATAGCGCAGCAACCCAAATTGGTTATAGGGTTTTACTTTCGTCACGGTAAAACCAGCTGACTCAACCATCTTTTGTACAGAATCAATAGTATAAAATCGAAGATGTGTTTTATCTAAAGTACCAAATTCACGATAATCCCACTTACCGAAGAGTAACAGAAGTCTATTGAGTAGAAAGGCGACATTTGGTAAAGAGATAATAACTGTTCCGTCTGTTTTTAATTTCTTCTTCATTTGCGAAAGAATTGCCGGAGGGTTAACCAAATGCTCCAGAACATCGGCAAAAATGATAACATCATATTTCTTTAATTGATCCAAACGCAAAGGGTCGTTGTTGAGATTTATTTTGTATGTTTCACGATAGCCGTTTTTTTTTGCTTTCTGGAGTGGCTCGTCTGCTACGTCAATTCCATCGACAATACAGTCTTTTTTTTCTTTGAGAAATTTACCAAGGTTTCCTGTCCAACATCCTACGTCCAAACAAACACTTTTGTCCGGCACTTGCGAGATAACATACGAATTTAAAGAAAGGCTGTAATCTCCTGAATTTGGTGTGTTTTTCATTGATGAATAGTTATTGTTTTACTGCATGAATAAAAAATACTTCTGTTCTTTTTTGGAAAAACTTTTGATGGAGTAATCGTTCTTCTCCTTTGATAAGTCGCTTATAAAAGGCTCGTATCAGTGACAACTTGGAGAGAGGAATAAAGCGATCAACCCAGCCAAAAACAAAAAAGAAAAGATGCCCATGTCCGACCTTTTCTACTTTAAATCCTGCTTTTTTAAGTTTTTTTACCACCTCTTCGATAGTAACTTTGTATTTTTCTGGGATACTCTCACCCACCACAAGATCATCACCAAATTTCTTTTTCACAAATGAAGGCATATGGATAAAAGCATTTCGCGCTGTTTTATTAATAAGATTATTTGAAGACAAATCATTGATAAGAAATTTGCCATTCTTTTTCAATTTTTTACCTATTTCATCAAAGATTGCTTGATGTTCATCTGTATGATGTAACACATGGAACATAAAAGCAGCATCAAGACTGTTATCTTTAATTTGGGGCATTTTATTATTTGAGATTTTATAAAAGGTAAATTCGGGATAGTTTTCTTTGGCTTTTTTTACGGCAACTCCAGCTATATCAACCCCATAAATCTGATACTCTTTTCTTTTTCTTTTTTTAAAAAACACATCAAGTGACGTGCCTGTCCCACAACCGTACTCTAAAATCTTTTTTTTATCAGCAATCCAATCTAAACCTCCCCATTGCTCTTTATTTGCATATTCACTAAAAAGAGAGTCGAGATTGATATCTTTTTTATGTTCGGCATTTTGGTTAAAAAACGCCTCTTGGTCACTGATCACATGTTTTGTTTGTTTGCTCATACTTTTTCTAAAGTAACGACAACTTCTGTTGCTCCCCCAACCCAATAACACCAGATTCTTTCAAAAGCAGTCGGAGAAAGTTTGATCAAATAGTTTAATAATCGGACAAATGGTCTAGCAAGAATATGGCATTGGTTTGGATGCACATATTTGGCATAAATGCCGTCATTGGGATACATACCGAGATATTTGATTTCTTTTTTTTGTATCTTAAATGATACCGTTGTATAAAAATGTTGGTAATTATCACTTTCTAAACAATCAAAACTATAATAGCCAAAAGGACGAATATGCGTCAAATCAGTAAACGCACCCATACTCGAAAAATGAGGCACACGCATATGGAGCAGACCGCCTGGTTTTAAAATCCTATGAATTTCTTCAAGTTTACGGATAGGATCATGTAAATGCTCCAAGACATGATAAAAATGTATCTCATCAACAGAATCTTTTTTGAATGGATAAGGAACTTCGTCCAAGTCATGAACAATATCAACATATCCGTCTATCTTTACTCTATCCAGTCCAATAGCTCCAGGAATTTTGACCTTTCCACAACCTAAATTGACAATTACTTTTTTCAACTTCTTCATAGTTTATGCAATTTTGTTATAAATAGCAATCATTTGTTCTATACGATTATGGTACGTATGATCTTGTAATACACGCTTTTTCCCAGCGCGAATAATCGGAAGACGCTTTTCAGGATTTTTGAAAAAATATGCAATTTTTTCAAACCAGTCTGTTGCGTCTTTTGCAATAATTATCTCCTTTCCCTCTTTAAAGTACTTGTGAATACACGCAACATCATCGGTAATTTCAAATCCGTCACAGAGCGGTATTTTGAATGTCCTTTCATTACAATCTCCTCCAATTCTTCGCTGATACTCTTCGTGAATGTTAATACAAATAGTTGAAGAACTATACACTTGCCGCTCTTCTTTAAGTGCAAGCTGCGCCTTTTGAAAAGATTTCAGATAGGGAATATTAAAATATTGACCAATTTTCTGAGCGAAACCTTTTAATCTCTCAAGAGAAGTCCAATCCTGTCCATATAATCTTAGATTATAGTGCTTTCGCAAAGGAAAAACGTACTCTTCGATAAACTTTCTTTTTTCTGGTAAATAAGTCCCAATAAAAGAAATGTCGGCTCGATATTTTTGCTGTGGTTCCGGATAAAGAATGGTTTTATCCGCCGCCAAGAGTATCGTCGTGTGAGGATAGCCAGTTTCCTTTTGGAATCCTTCCATACGTTCATCTCCCTGCTCCATAGGATTAAAGAAGACGTCACCAAGTTGATGGTTTTTGATCTTTGATACTTTCGCTTTTTGTCCACTCAGGCTATATGGCTCATTTATTCTTATCTTGGACATAGGAGATTTCCAAGCATGAGTACTCATAAATGCTTTTGTTCCTTTTTTTCTTGCGTTATTTAAGATTTTTAAATCTAAAAATTTCAGGTTGTAATCTGATAAAGAAGAAATAAAAATGTCAGGATTTACCTTTTCAAACAATTCTTCCTGGTTATCATCTGAAGTTAGCGTATAAAAGGTATGCCCAAGATCTTCAAATGCGTGTTTATATCCATAATAAATAGTTCTTCCGGCGTAAATCGTGGAAAGTGAAGGCATGTGGTAAAGAATCTTCATATTATTTCTTGCCAACAATGTAATACATCGGGGAAAAGAGTTTTTGTTTACTTAAGAAGTAATACATATCTCGAGTCACTTTGCTTTTCATTTTGCTCGAGGATGGATGAAAAGCAAAAGCTCCCCCAGAAATAGATTTAAAACCAACTTTTTTATGAAGGTCATACAACTTTCCTAAAGTAAAACTTAATTCATATCCATGATACTTTGAGAGCAACCAACTTTTTAAGATACGTAGATGGAGCAACTCAAAAGGCTTTCGCAGAAATGTCGCCGCAGGGATACTGTTCCAACTTCTTGCCAACCAAAAAAGATTAAACGCTGGAACGGTATTGAACGCAACCCCGTCTTTTCGTAGAATTCGATACAGTTGTTGTAATAAGTTTTGTGTGTCTTTAAAGTGCTCTATCACTCCTCCACCATAAATAAAATCGATAGTATTAGCCTGTATTGGCATCTTCTTCACATCAGCATAGACGAGAATGAAGTCTGTATATCCCTTTTCTGTCAGATACTTTTTTAGATTTACCAGCATTGGATAGTTAAAATCTACACCAACAAACGAACAGTGATACTTTTTCATAAGATACTCTCCAATATACCCTGGGCCACAACCAATCTCAAGATAAACCTTTTTATTGGAGAACGTGTAGGCTTTTTCAATGTACGCTATATGATCTTGTAGTTTATTGACAAAAAAATCCTCTCGATCTTTTTTCATCGATGCACTTTTGAAGTTATAAATTCTTTCCCATGCATGTTGATTTCCTTTTTCTTCTTCTGATAATGTTAAATTAACGACATAAATGCCGTTCTTATCCAATTTTGCTTCCTTTGCGTTGATAATATTTTTTATCATAATGATACTCCGTCAAAAATGTTCGTGTAGTTAAAGTTTTGTGCATAAACAATTGCATTATCACGATACTTTTGATTTTTTTCACCACGCATGAGATCTAAAACACTCGACTGAATATCTTCCAATTTTTCTGTAATTATTTCCCCGCATTGATCTTTTTCTATCTCTTTTGCATTCCACGGAAGATCCGTCAACAACACCGGGACACCACAAGCAAGGTATGTTTTTACCTTTCCAGGATCAGCATAATATGTCCAGGTGTCCAGTTTTTTGATGTAAGGAGCAACAGCAACAGCTGACTTTGCTATTTCGTCTTCAAGGACTTTATGGTCAGGAATTTTCCCTCTAAAGTCACAGTATTTCAACACATGAAGCTTCTTTGCTAACTCAATGAGTTGTTCTTTGTATTGTCCTCCACCGATTATTTTGAATCGAAAATTTGGATTTTTTTTGATGATTCCAGGGATAGCTTCAATCAATAATTGTGCACCTTGTTTTTCAATCAAATGTCCCATAAAAACAACCGTATTTTTGTCGCACTGAGCAAAAGAATATTTCTTTATTCGGTCAATCCAGGTTCCATAAGGAACCACTTTGTGTGAACGATAGATAGTTTGTTTAATTCCCAAGTACTTTTCTCGCGCCTCTTTCATCCGTGGAGAAAGATCCCACATCTCATCTGAATCTTTGTATCCTTGAATGTTGATAAAATGATATATCTTATTTTTAATTTGAGATGTAAAGCGGTTATTTGGAACAAAATCAATTGCCCAATAAATGGTCTTTCTAACAAGACCAACTTTTCGTAATACATTACCAAAAAAGACACACAGCCCATCCATACCAATATAGCGATCCCATCGTTGTCGTGATTGCAATACCCATAACCACGTAAAATACCATTCCTTCAAATAAATCATGGGTTCTGGCAAGTGCTTATAATCTTTTGTTTTTTGTTCTTTAAAAACTTTTCCGTTTTTATACCAGGTAAACCAACTTCGTCGATCTGGTGCATCAGAAAAACTATGACAAATATGGAGCACATCTGGATACCTTTTCTTGTTGAGGTAAATAACCAGATCGTCATCCGGCTGCGTGGTTAGCTTGTGAGCTACGATGACTATGGTATGTTGTTCTTTTTGTGTCATTTAGTTTACTCTACTATTTCTTAATATATTGAAAAGACGCAACTTAAGTTTCTCTGGAATGATAAATAGAGAAAAATAATGAAGCATGTTATATATTTTATCACTTTTACTCATGGTATAGGAACGGGTATTTTTATACGTATTTCTTACCTGTATAGTTTTAAGCTCCATCTTTTTTGTCGATTTATTGGTTATCGAATTTAACAGCACTCTATATTTCACCAATTTATCCGGAAGGTTAGCAAATTCTGCAATCTCTCCAATCCGAAAATAAAGCTCATAATCGTCAGCTGGAGCAAAACTTGGATTATAATACCCAATTTTTTGTAAGACTGATCTTCGTATCATAATGAGCGGATGAGCATAAGGGCTATATCTAAAAATCTTTTCTCTTATAGGCCTGTCCGTAAGATTATATCTCCTTTCTGAGGTTATTTCCCCTTTTTCGTCAGTGATTTCCAATGTTCCTCCGACAATTCCCACACGAGGATGCCTCTCAAGAAAGGCATATTGTTTCTCAAGCCTATCTGGGTATGACCAATCGTCGTGATCCATTATAGCTATATATCTTCCTTTTGCCAATTTCATCCCATTAATCAACGTCTGACAGCTTTTGAGATTTGTTTTATTACGGTAGGAGGTAATTCTGGCATCTTTTTTTGCATATTTTTGGATTACTTCCCACGTAGCATCTCGAGAGCAATCATCAATGATCACTAATTCAAAATCTTTCAACGATTGGTGCAAAATACTCTCGATAGCTTGAGCAATATATTTCTCAGAATTATATGCGGCCATTAAAACGGTTACTAACGGTTTTGTTACTCTTTTCATTTATTCCAAACGTATAATACCAATCTATCCCAAATATTTCTAGGCAAAAATCTTTGTAAGTTCGATGTGATAAATGCATCTGCTCCCATGATAACTTCCGCAGGAGGATTCGATTGATTAATGATTGATTCGATTTTATTTGTAATCTTCTCGTAGGTCAAAAATGGCATAAGTAATTTGAGAATGAAAAATTTTTCACGAGCTGGTTTATGTGGCATTTTCTTTTTTTTATGTTCATCAGGATTCATAATTGCTCCTGGAGCAAGACTAGTAATCCAAATATTATCCCTAGCGACTTCATATCGCCACGCAAGACCGAGAGCTTCTAGCGCAAATTTTGAGGAGCAATACATGGCAAAATTTGGTAATGCAAGGATTCCATTCAGCGAAGTAATATTGATTATTTTGCCTCCTTTCTGTTCTTTCATAGAGGGTAAAACATATTTGGTCAGACGAAATGCACCAACAGTATTGGTATTTAAAATATCTAAAAAGTTTTGACTTGTCTGTTCACTCGCGGGACCAACCAAGACAGAGGCCGCATTGTTAATCACAACATCAATCCGCTTTCCATGTTGGAGAATCTTTTTGACAGCTTTTTGACAGACCTCATCATTGGTAACGTCAAGCTTTATAGGAGTAATATCTTTTCCTTCTTTTTTCCATATTTTGGAGAGTTCTTTTATTGCTTCTTCGTCTCGAATTCCAGCGAATATCTTGTTGCCTTTACTCTCCAGTTTCTCTGCGATATATTTCCCTAAACCGGAGGAGCATCCGGAAATCACTATTACTTTTTTCATTTTGTTTTCTCACGATACCAATCAATCGTCATTTTCAACCCTTCTTCAAATTTGGTCTTTGATCGAAAACCAAATTCTTTTTCCGCCTTACTTGTGTCTAGCTTTCTTCGTGGTTGACCATCAGGCTTTGAAGCATCCCAAACTACTTTTCCCTTATACCCAACAATCTTTTTAATTAACGTAACCAAATCTTTGATTGTTATCTCAAATGATGATCCTATATTTACTGGTTCTTCTTTATCGTATTTTTCTGTCGCGAGAACAATTGCCTCTGCCGCATCTTCGACAAACAAAAATTCTCGTGTTGCTTTTCCTGTTCCCCAGACAATAACTTCAGGGACATTATTATTTTTTGCCTCAATAAACTTTCTAATTAGCGCAGGTATAACATGAGAGGATTTGGGATCAAAGTTGTCATGTGGACCATATAAGTTAACAGGCAAAAGATAAATCGCATTGAGGCCATATTGTTGTCTATATGCTTGTCCTTGAACGAGAAGCATTTTTTTGGCTAGGCCATATGGAGCATTTGTCTCCTCCGGATAGCCATTCCATAAATCTTCTTCTTTGAAAGGAACTGGTGTGTATTTGGGATACGCACAAACGGTACCAATGCCGACAAATTTTTTTACTGGGACTTTTCGCGAGGCTTCAAGTAAAAAAGCGCCCATCAGGACATTGTCATAAAACAAATCACCAGGTTTTTCCTGATTGTAACCAATCCCACCGACATTTGCCGCAAGATGGATAACGATATCTATGTCTTTTATAACTTTCTCACAATTTTCTTTTTCTCTCAAATCATACTCTTTTGATTTCGGAATTCGTATGTTCTCCTTTTTTGCTCCATGCAGGATAAGTTTTTTGACTACTTGTTTGCCAAGGAAACCATCTCCCCCGGTTACAAGTATAGTATTTTTTGAAAGATCAAGCATATGCAGCATTCTTCCTTCTATTATAACATTTTCTAATCTTAAGTCTATAGAAAACGATAAAGGTATCAATCACCATATTTGTTACAGTATGCCAAAAGTTTTTTGAAGTAATTGAAGAGTAGCCCGTAAAATCTAACTCAATAGGTGCTTCATAAATCCGTTTATAACCCAAACTATAAGCAACAGCAAGCAGTTCAATATCAAAGGCATACTTCTCGACAACAAGTCGCGGAAGAACGTCTTCAAGGACTTCTCGCTTATAGAACTTTAAGCCGGCTTGTGTATCTCGTATCTTTAAACCGAAGAGTATTTTTACGAGTAGTCGATATCCCCAAGAAAGAACTCTTCTTTGCATTGGATAATGGATCTTGGATACTGGATGTAATTTTGATCCAACAATAATATCTGCATGGTACCATTCAAAATGCTCTAACAGCATAGATAAACCGTTTGGGTTAATATCCATACCGGAATCGATAAAGGCAATAATATCACCCGAAGCCTTTTGCATACCATAACGGATAGCATACCCTTTTCCATGATTTTCTCCATATCCTGTCACAATTACTCTAGGTAATTTGATTTTTTTAATAATGTTAGTCGTATTATCTAATTCGCCATCAACAACGACAATAATCTCGTAATTATAACGAATCTGATCCATCACCTTAACGATACGTTTCAAGTCCCTTTCTATTGTTCTTTCCTGCTTATATGCAGGAATTATCAATGATACTAGTTTTAGTTTTTGTCCCATTTTATTCACCGTAATTAGTTTTGGAAAAAAAGATTGTTTTTAGGAAAAAAGCGAGAAGTAAACACAATAAAACACTAGTAATTATAAGTGAAATAAGTATAACTTGAAAGAGTGACGTGTGAAAAAACCAAAGAAGTACTACTTGCAAAATTGCACCAAGCAAAATCGGAATAAATACCTTCGTTTTTTTAATAGACAAGTAAAAATTGGTTAAAAGAGAAAGAAGAGAATAGACAGTCATATAAACACCAAACAGGCCAATTTTGTCAGCAATGGCAAGATATTCTTCCTTTTTAAAGAAAAATTTTATTGTAAATTCTGGAGCTATAAAATAGAAAGAGGTAATAAAAAAAGAAGGAATGAGTACTAACAGTAATGAGGAGATAAGGAGCATATGATATTTTTCCTGCTGCACGTACTTTCTGACAGCAAGCGGGAACATCACCATACCTATTGGAGCTGAAAAATAGAAGACTACTTTTCCAACAAGTGCTAGCCCCGCATACAATCCAGCATCATGTGAGGAAAAAAAGTGCTTAACTAAAAGGATATCTGAGGTGATAAATGACGTAATACCAAATAAAGCAAGTGTTGCAGGGATAGCGTATCCACCGATCTCTTTCAAGGTGACATGAACTGGTTTTGCTTGAGATTGCAAGATAGTACGCAATGGAATAAAGCTCAACAAATAACTAATCATTCCGGTAATAATTATCCCGACAAGCACTCCTCCGACCCCAAAACCGACAACTACCATCACGAGTCCAAGAGCAAATCTAATGAATCCACCCAAAAATGTCGTGAGTGAAATGAATCGAAAAGAAAGTTTGGCCTGAAGAAAGGCCATGTTAACGAGCACTATAAAGCTCAAGAAAACAATAATCCCTGAAAAAGGAATAAAAAGAAAATTATTCTCAATATGTACAAAATCGGCAATGTTTTTTGCGAATAAGATAAATAACAAACAAAAAACACTCGCTATAAGAAGGATTATATTATTCATCTTTAGATAGAATCCTTTTGCTTTATCGTATTCACTTTTAGAAATATAACCTGCTGCGAAAATAACTGTCGTTGGAATAATTGAGGTTAGTAGCATTGGAGGAAGGGTTGTAAGCGAGATAAGACTAATCAAAATACCATAATCAACTACACTTAAATTCCAATTCATAAAAAGGTTAAAAAGAAAATTAAATACGTTTGCCGCTAGTGAGCCAACAAAAACAACTGCACTGCCTGAAATAAGTGGGTGTCCAACAACTTTTTTGACCTTCTCTCGCATATTAGGATTGTAGCACATTTTGGTAGACTTGAATGGTCTCGGATGCTGTCTTTTGCCAACTAAAGGTACTTGCTTGCTTTAATCCTTTTGCTATTAAATCCTGTTGCATATGCTTGTCTGAAAAAACTTTATTCATGCCATCGGCAATACTGTTGACGTCATACCCATCAACAAAAAATGCAGCGTCTCCAGCAACCGCGGCAAGCGAACCTCCTTTGGTCGTTACAACCGGGCAGCCAGATTGCATCGCTTCAATAACCGGCAGACCAAAGCCTTCATACAGTGACGGGAAAGCAAAAACCGTTGCACTATTATAAAGGGCAACGACATCTTCAGTCGGGATGAATCCCAAACGAATGATTCGCTTATCGTTTTTTATCAGCTCATGAAATTCGACCAGATTCGCGTTCCAGGGATTAGTGTGATCAAATGTCTCTGTTGCAAGCGATTTCCCCACCATTACCAATGGCAGGTCTGCTTGTTGCACTGCTCTTACCAAATTGGGAAGATTTTTATTCCAGGTAACATCTCCCACATATAAGACGAACTTTTTAGGAAGATTATACTTTTTTAAAATTTCCATTTTCCATTTTCCATTTTCCATTTTTTTAAACTCTTCTCCTGCTGCCAAATAGACAGAGAATACTTTTTCTTTATCCACACCTGCAATCTTGATAATATCTTTTCGTGATGCTTCAGAATCCCCAATTACCCCGTCCACTTGGCGTAGTAGCATTTTTTGTAGTTGCCAACGCAGCGTCCCCTTGATTCCAGCTGGGAAATGCTCTGGGAAGACCAGTGGCGTCAGATCATGTACCGTCACTACTGTTTTATGTTTCTTTACCAGTGGCAACGTCAGAAAGAAGGGGTCAAAGTAAGGATAATGTACCAAGTCTACGTCAGCAGGAATTTCTTTCGTATCCGTAAAGAAAGTATAGTCATGCTCAGGGAAATACTTGAGGAAAGATGCTTTGAGGTAGTGCAGATAGAATCCTACACCACGTACTTTATGTCCTGATTGTAACGGGGAAATGTCAATTGCAACCTTCATGAAACGTATTCTGCTTGGTTCTTGTGCCAGGTGTAGGCTGACTCTATAATGGTTTTAAGATCAGAGTGCTTGGCTTCAAAACCCAACTCGTTTTTTATCTTGGATACATCTGCAACCAGTTCATCGGGATCTCCTGCTCGTCGTGAACCAAAGGTAACTGATACTTTTTGCCCTGAGACCTGTTCAATCATTGCCACGATTTCTTTATTGGAGTAGCCTTTGCCTGTCCCTACGTTGTAGGCCAAAGCTCCCTCAGTTGATTCCAGTTTTTTCAAAGCAACGACGTGCGCCTCAACCAGATCAAGGACATGGATATAATCCCTGACACATGTCCCATCAGGCGTCTTGTAGTCCTCCCCAAAAATAGTGAACGGTTTGCCTTCCAAAAGAGACTGAATTGCTCGAGGGATGATATGCGTTTCTGGCTCATGTGCTTCTCCCATACTCCCATCGAGTGCTGCGCCACAAGCATTGAAGTAACGTAGTGACACCGAATTCAGTCCTTTGGTTACCCCGTACCAACGGAGCATATCTTCAACCATCAGTTTACTCTCTCCATAGACGCTCGTTGGTTGCTTCTGATGATCTTCCGGGATGGGGATCTGTGTCGGATTCCCATAGACAGCAGCCGAGGAAGAAAAGATAATCTTGTTTACCCCAGCACGATGGGCGTCTTCGATCAGATCAAGGGTTGCTGCGACATTGTTGTGGAAGTATTTATAGGGGCTCTCCATAGATTCCCCAACAGAGATGTAGCCTGCAAAGTGGATAATTGCTTCAATTGCCGTTTCTTTGAAGAGTGAGTCACGATAGGTTTTGTCTGCCAGATCCCCTACTTTGACGATGGCTTTCTTATGGATGTCTTTCTCCTGTCCACGCTCCAGGCTATCTGCTACGATAACGGTGTGTCCGTCATCGATCAGACGCTTAACCATAAAGCTCCCGATATACCCTGCTCCACCCGTGACAAGAATATTCATAAAGTCCTCATATTGTACCAGACCAAAAGAGGAAGAAACAAGGGAAAAGAGTTGACAACAGCCTCTTCTTGTAATACAATTTATTACAGATATGAGTTTACAACGATCTATTATTAATATTTCTGTACCAGCTCAATTGGAGAAAAAAATTAAAGACCTTGCAGCCGAAGAAGATAAAACAATCAGCGAACTCTTACGGGAGGCTTTTCGTGTCTATCAATTCCAGAGAGATTGGTCAAAAGTCCGAAGATGGGGAGATGAAACGACGAGAAAAATGGGTATTGAATCATACGATGATATTGAAAAAATTGCGGGATGAGAATTGTATTTGATACTAATGTCTTTATCGCCGCAGCACTACGAGGCGGATTTGCGCAAGACATCATTTCACTCGCTGATCAAAAAATTGTTGTTTTATTGACTTCTCCAGAAATCCTCACGGAGCTTCAGAAAAAATTGCTTACAAAATTTCATTGGTCAAAAGAACAAACAACATTTTTTATACTGAAGATAAAACAAATCGCTGATGTCATAGAAGTAACCGACACAATAATTTTTAATCGTGATCCCGATGATACAAAGATTCTTGCATGTGCTGTTTCCGGAAAGGCAGACCTCATTGTAAGCTTGGATCAAGACCTTCTTGCTCTCAAAGAATATGCTGGTATTGGCATTATCCATCCAAAAACCTTATCGTATACATTTCCGAAGTACTTTAAGCAGTGAACAGGGTTAGCTTTAAAAATCACTACTTGCTTTTCTCTATTAGGAGATATATAAGAAAGATATCCGCCAAGCAAACCTGTGTCATGGAAAGACCAAGAGTGCTTATGCATGCAATCCATTCTGATCCAAAGCGGCGAACTTTGGATGAGGTTCATTGTGCTCAGGCTTTGCAAGAAGTTGGGCTTGTACCGGTTTTCATAGCGTTGGATACCCCCAAAAGAGACCGTGATCAAATGCACCGTTCAGTAAGTGGTCTTTTCATTCCCGGTGGAGGGGACGTCAATCCTAACAGATATCGTCAATCTCTTCATCCGAAGACATCGGGGATCAATGACCTGCTTGATGAAATACAAGCGGAATCAATTGAGGAAGCTATCAGTGAAGACAAGCCTATTTTAGGCACTTGTCGAGGCGCTCAGTTGCTCGTCGTAGCATCAGGTGGGGATCTCTATCAACATCTTCCGGAAGCATTCCCTGAAGAAATCCACGGTGTTTCTATAGAGGAAAAAGATGCCTCGAAAAAAATTGCTTATCACGATATCCTTATCGAACCTGGGACAAAAGCATACGAAATTTTTCAAACAGAATTACTAAAAGACGTTAATTCATTACATCATCAAGGTATTCGAAATCCTGGAAACCGCATGAAAATTTCAGGTCTATCACCAATGGGCGTTGTTGAATTTATCGAGGCTGAAGGAGTCTTTTGTTTTGGCGCTCAATGTCATCCTAATATGGATAAAAAGTTAATGCCTATTTTTGACCATTTTGCTACTGCAATATATCAGAGAGGAAGAAAAAAGGAAAAGTAAGTAATCAAAAAGTGATCTTTTTGACTTCCTTAACTATAAAATTTTTAACTGTTTCCCATTCAAGAGAGATGTGCATTTTGGGCATAGGTTGTACATCTGCATCATCGAAATAAACGAGTGATTTTAAAAGATGAGGCTCATTATACCCAACATTTTTGTATTTCTCATGTAGCTTCTGAAATAAATCAGCTAAGGATACCTTCTGTAAAATAACATATATGTCAATAAAATCTTTTTTACTGCCACGCATAGAAACAGTTACTAATTTTGTGCAAGCAATATCAATCACTGAAGAAAGATAAATACCATTCCATTCTTTCGATTTTTCGAGTAAGTCATATGGATAAAATAAGAACTGCAATTTTACACTATCCATAAATGCATTCAAGGTGCCTTCATCAATCATTACCTGCTCTAATTTGCCTTGTTGTAGAAGCTCTTGTTGAAGCACTTCAGGATTAAAGGTATTTTGTATAAAGAAGTCTAAGTCTTCCGACTCTCGATGACCAAGTTGCAAGGAAAGGGCTGTCCCTCCACTTAAATAAAAACTTTTTAATTTATTTATTCCCTTGATCTTCTCAAGAACAGCTGCTGTTGATTTCGGCAAAGTATCTGTGTAGAGTTGCATATTAAGCAAAATAGATATTCCAGAAATGTTCTGATTTTTTACCTAATTTTAACTTGGGCAAAAAATGAATTATTGTTTGTTTATCAACGTGTGAGAACAACCAATGTAGCGCATGACTATCTCCTCTTTCAAGAAGTGTTTCTATAATATATTTTTGATTTTTCTCCAAGTCAAGCTGTGTGAGGTTATCTCCCCAAAAATATTGTGTAATATATGGTGGGAGAATTTGATGAGCCATACATTTATTATACATCATTTCCTATAAGCGTACAAATGCCTACCCCTTGTAATTCTTCCAGCCACCCTTTAGATATCCCTGAAAGGGGGCAATACCGCTTTTGAGGGGATATATTCTAATAATCTAACCGCAGGATTTCCATCCTGCCAATAAATTGTTTTGAGTACTTTGACATCTTTTTTTGCCAGGATACAATCTCCACGATCTACATATAAAACACCCTTTTCCCCTTTTACTTTCCCTTCACCCTTTTCCCCCGCGTTAAGTGAGCAATCAATAGGAACAAAAGTATAGGTGTCAAACCCATCGTACCCAGGAGACCCCTCCTGTTGATAGGTCAAAGGATCATATTTTCTATAAAAGAGAAGGGAAATGTAAGCGCCTCCGATTCCTTTGGTTATTATCATTTTTTTGTATTTTGGGGATAATTCCTGCAAAGCTATTGTCAGTTCTTTAAATGCATATCCTCGATACCAAGGTTGATGCTTCTCTTGATGGATGTAGTATTGATGTTGGAAAGAGATAAATTCCAAAGATATAACAAATAGTAAAAGAAGAATAGATGCAATAGAGAAAAGATGACCTTTCTTTTCCAAAACATATTTCCCACAATGATACATTCCCAGGGAAAGTATCATAAGAAGCGCTGGCAAGACAATCAAAGACCGATAGATATTTGGTATTTCATGAAAGGTGAATGCAGCTGGAAAAAGCAGTAAAAGCCACCAGGAAAAAAGGAAATATCCACAAGATATCCGCTGACGTACTATAACGTATATACCAAGAAGCAAAAAGGGAAACTGCCAGGAATAGAGTAAACCACTTTGTGGGATATCTACCCGTACAGGACTTCCGCCATTCAAAAAAAGATAATCAATGGTAAAGTAATCTTCATAGTTTTCAATAAATGTCCGTGAATAATTTAACACTTTGTTATGGAAAAAACGAGTTATTAAAGGTTCAGTTTGGTCATCTTCCCGTATCTGCTCTTCCAGAACTAATTTTGTTTCTGGCGTGGAGACAATGCTGATTTGATTAAACCGAGTAGCTGAATCCAACGTGCTGATAATTAACCCCATCACAATAAAAAACAGACACAAAGAAAATAATGTCCAGTTAATGAGTATCTTTTTCTGTGTTTTTTTGAATGAAAATACAAAAACTAAAGCAGCGAGTGCAACAACAAAGAAACGAGCGGCTGTATAACTTTCTACAGCCAATATACCAGTAAGAACTGCGGTAATTAGCCACCATTTATTAAAGGTATCTTTTAATGAAAGCGCCGCATAGACAAATACCAAAAGAAAGAATACCGAGACAACTACTTCACTTGTCGTCCTTGAGAGCGTCAAATGCCAGGGAGAAAGAGCAATCATACCCGCCGCGATAAGCGCTATCGTTGTGTTCTGTAACAGTTTTTTTGCAAGTAAATAGACCATAATAATAGAAAAAACTCCAAAAAGTGCTGACGTAGCACGAACAGCAAAGGGAGTGAGGTCAAAAACTACAATCCATGGAATCGTAAGATATGCATATAACGCAGGTTTGTATTCCCCAAATGATTCGAGTACTATCGGAAAGGATTTTCCATGCTCATCGTTACCCGTCAGAAGAAGGGAGTAGGCATTGTAGCCATATGCTGCTTCATCTTCGTGTAGCCCTGCAGGAACTTGTCCGAGTAGCCAAAAACGTAAAAATGTAGCGAAGATAAGTATAAGGATCAGTAAATAATACCGGGAGATAAATCTATTCATATTGGCCACATTCCTATATATTATATGAATAAAATTCTCTCTACGATGACACAGTTGTCAAGAACATTGACAAAAACAAAAAGTAGCTTTTAGAGGGATAAACACAAGCCTAATTCATCCCCGATGTAGTGGAAGGAGTATTGATTATAGTAATCTCATGTATTGACAGAAGGTAAGTGAAACTCTTTATAATAGAGAAATCTATGAAGAAAGTCCTTATCTTTCTAGTCTTTGTTGTGTTGCTTGCCACGCAATTTTTGTGGGTTACGATGCTTCCCCCGGGGGTGAGTCATGACGAGATAGAGTATTCTCTCAGTAGTAAAACATATGCACTTTTTGGAGAAGATCTTTCCGGGACGCCGTTTCCTCTGTCACTTCTTCAGACAGGGACATTGGGAGAAATTAGTCCCATTGCACCGTTGCTCCTTTCTCCCTTATGGATGATTTTCCCTCTCTCTCATGAAACTGTCCGTATTCCCTATGTAATTCTCACCTGTATAATAAGTGGCTTAGTAGGATATTTCGCGTATCTACTTTTCAAAAAGAAATCGGTTGCCTACCTTGCTGCGATACTTTTTTTGATTAATCCGTGGGCTTACTTCCTCTCCCATTTTGCGGTAGAGACCTCCTTTGCATTGTTCTTTTATTTGCTTGGAATAATCTTATTGTTACGAGTACATGGCTACAAATTGCTCTTTGCTTTTCTGGCTTTTGTTCTTGGCTTTTTTTCCTATCATGGAGCCAAGCTTCTTTTCTTACCAATTATTCTCATCTGTCTTGTGTATCGCATGCAGCAAAAAAAAGAAGAGAAAGCTCCTCTCCATGATGAAATTACTTTTGCCATCGCAATGGTCTTATTCCTTTGCATCTATGCACTCGAAAATCTCTTGATTTCCAGTTCTATCATCACTGGCAGAGCCGATGACATTATCTTTCTGAACTCTGAGCTGCTCACCAAATACGTCAATGAATTCAGAACGCAGTCTATTCTTTCTCCTTTTTCTTCACTTTTTATTAATAAAGGTACTGAATCTTTGCGACTAATGGCACAGAATTATTTTGTCGTGATTTCTCCATTGCACTTATTTATAACGGGTGACCCCAGAGCTGTTCTTAGCTATCACTATCATGGACTCTTTTATTGGTATGAATGTGTCTTTATTGTTTTTGCAATCTTTTCTCTTGCCAGGAAAAATCGCATCACGTTTTTCTCTTTACTGGCATTGATTCTCATTGTCCCTCTTCCTTCGGCCGTGAGTGCGCAATCAGAAGCCATCATCACTCGATCCTTTATGTTACTCCCTTTACTGATCGTTCTCTGCGCATATGGCATGTTTGTTTTTTATAAGCTTATGCCGAAAGCTGTATATAAAAAAGCTTTTGCCGTGATACTGATAGGTATCATGTCTTTTGGGTATTTCAATTTTCTCTACTTCTATTTCTTTCGTCTGCCAATTTTGGGTCAAGAAAATTTCTATACGAGCCAGCGAGCGCTTGCCAAATATGTTTCTTTTGAGACAGCCCAGGGCTTCCCTGTGATAGTGATTGATGATTCTCCAAGAGAAGTGTATCTGGAAACAATTTTTTACAGTGATCCGCAAAAAAAAACGAGTCTGCTGACCAAACAAAAGGAGGAATTCCTGAAGGGGAATTATACCATCGACTCAGCTACCTTTACCAATGTCTGTCCACAAAAAGCAGCGCCGACAGTGACCTATATCGTTTCCACTACTCGAAAAAGTTGTCTGAGCAAAGCAAAAGCTTCGTATTATATCTTTGACCGAGCAGATTCAGGGCATATTTATAAAGTGATCAATGGCAATCTTTGTCGTGGAGTAGAAATGATGCCCTGGAAAAATAATCATACCTTCTCAGATTTTGCGATTGAGCAAATGGATGAAGTAACATTCTGTGATAGATGGTTGATTACCTCTGAACAACATGAAGAGCCAGAAAACCCTCTCAAGTGAAAGTGGCAACCTGACCGGAGCAAGAATCTATGCTAAGATTCTGCTGCTTGTTGTATATCAGCGAAGAAGATACGTGCTTGTTCCAAGGCATTTTCGGCATTTTCTGGATCAATAGCTGAAGATTGTGGAGTTGGAGTTGGACTTACATCGGTGTGTGAATTTTGATGTGATCTTCCTACTGTAACCCCATATTCATCACTTCGGACAAGGATGGTTACACGTGTTTCTCCATTATCTATTGATCCCCATATCTCGCTAGAAGCTGGTTTTGTAGCTGTTTGGGGACTTCTTAATTGAACTGATCATAGGTATTGTTTTCTTGCTTAAATCTAAAGTGCTTTTGTTCTATAGGGAGCGCTGTTGAAGGTAGTTTGGAATAGGGTTGTGCAGCTTCAACAGCGATAACGTATTGCTAGTTTCAAGAAGAAAATTTTCTACCGTATGAATAAGATTAGGATCGTCTGACCTTAATAGCCAATCTTGGCTGTTCAATGCTTCAGAAGAAGGTTGCCCTTCTGAACTGCAGCTGGTTGCAATTACCATCGCACTTAAGCCGAGACCGATTGCCTCTCTTCTTGTTGGCTGTTTTTCTTTCATTGCATGAGTATAATCCTTATAAAAATATGTGTCAAACCCATTCGGCGCCCGTATTCTAGAAACGAATGCAACCCCTAGGGCTGATTGAGATAACAATTACCACCCGCAATTACCACCCGACGGGTGGTATGGATTTACACCACCTCTTACACCAATAA
The DNA here is from genome assembly GCA_038063415.1 of Patescibacteria group bacterium. Lineage (GTDB taxonomy): Bacteria > Patescibacteriota > Microgenomatia > Levybacterales > UBA12049 > JBBTVD01. Next base: position 27,242 of record JBBTVD010000002.1, on the reverse strand, counting down.
CTATTGACAAAATAGTAACATGTCGATATACTACGGGACATATGAATGCAGCAACTTTACCAACGACTCTAACCATGAGCACACGTCTTGTGGAAAGAGTTGAAAATGTTGTGTCTAGCCTCAAGATTGGGGTATATTTAGCCTTGTGGATTTTAGCCATACCATTAATGACGACTATTGCTCTTATAGGTTGGAAAGAATGGAATAGGCGTAGTGAGCTGATGAAGGGAGATTTATGAGTATTTACTCTGCTATCGTCTGGTTGTTACTGCACTTCTTCACCTTCACCATCTGATTGGCTTCATTGTACTCATAGCATTTGGTCCCATCCGATGTCATATTCCCATTGGCATCATACTGTAGTCATATTAAGCTAAATTGCTTGAAAAGCTATTATTACTGCGACAAATCCAATAACAGATAACACTATTCCAAGTAAGAATGTCAGTACAAGTTTAATAATCGAATAACGTAACTTACTGAATGCAAAGTAAGAAAGAGAGATGCTGCTCGCTGAAGCAAAAAATTATGGAACTATTGAGTTCTCTACTTCAGGATCAAGCTTAAAACCAATATCTGCAACTAAAATCACATATAAAATAAAGATAACAATTTGAATAAACAATACAAATATATTTGCAAGTATCCAATAAAATAATTACCACCCGGTAATTACCACCCGACGGGTGGTCTAAGTTTACACCTCCCCCTTACTTCTACCAACGTAGCATGTGTAAAGCTATTCTACCTAGAGGGTGGTTATCATCGTAAACTTATGGAAGAAGCGAAAAAGAGACAGCAAGACGGGGGGGGAGTTCGTGATTAAGTTGTTTGGTATAGAGTGGCTATAAATTCTCTCGATACTCTTCCGTATCAACTCTTGCATTTTCAAGACGACCAGCACCTTGTTGTGCGGCATCATTCAGATTTTCCAATGCAGCTAATAAATTGGCAATAGCGGGATTATTTAACCCCTCAGCGACGGCGAGAACTGCGCCACGGATATCCTCAATCTCTTGTGCTGACTGACCTAAAATGCCAACAACCTCAGTTAGTTTTTCATCAGCAGTCCCAAGCTACTCTTTTGCTACTCGGATACTTGCTCCTCCACCTACTGAAACGCCTGTCTCAGGAGTTGGTGGAGGTGTTATTTTTTGAGGCTCAGCTGAGGGTGGTGATGGAGCTTGCTCTTGAGGCTTGCCAAAGATAACCACAACCTTTCTTTCAAAAGCATCTTGTAGTTCCCGAACATCCACGACATCAGTGAAACCATAGAGGCGAGCTTGGTTTCCTGTCCATGTCCGTCGTGCTGCCGCTGCCTTATCTGCATCGGTGAAAGTGTCTTTTCCTAATCCTCGTAAATAGTTCCAATACTGATTATAATTTGTTCCTTCTTGTGGTGCATCTGTCCAATCACCTTTTAGGTAGCGAATATCATGTCCTTGCTCCCGAAAGTATCGCATCGTTTCCGCAAGAAGCCTTGCTGGATAAATGTCAGGATGCTTTGCCCGTGTCCCTGTGTCCCTGTGTCCCTGTGTCCCTGTGGTCCCCAAAGTACATTGTTAATGGTAAAGCGCACCAGAGGCTTTCCGTTGTACGTTTCTATTTTTGCACCAAATTCACCAAATCCGTTAGGGTTGTGAATAAAAATTCTGTCTCTGGTGACATCTCCGACCAATCTTGCTCCTGAAGCGGTAGTAAAGGTTTGGTCTCTCCTTGTGGGATCAAATCGGAAGACGCTTTTTGGTATCCCTCCAGTCGGTACGCCTATATATTCTCCTGAACCCTCTGAACTCATAAGGTTATTTTATAACTTTACGGGTGAAAGTATCAATCTGCAAAAATTGCAGTCACTTCCAATCACAAAAGAGAACGATATTAATACCTGTAAGACTGCGGGAGAGACTTATGAGAGAGAATTTTACCGCTACTAGAGATCGCCACCCGGGAGATCGCCACCCGGAGGGTGTTTTAGCTTTACACCTTATTATTCAAAAGTCATATGCTTAATCTTTTCAAGTTCTTTTGCATAGGCTATTTGATCTTTTACAAAATCTTCGTAACTATTAACCAATGCTTTAATTGATTGTATAGCATCACGACTTACTAAATTATCGGTATCTATACCAATATAAGCTGGATACGATGACCACATATAGGTTGTTAACTGCGCTGGAGAGATCAGACTGGATGCTACGGGATTAAGATGGATATAACAGGTGAGATGAATAAGCTGTTCATCTGTTTCGACATATATTGCTTTAAATATTCCTTGAAATAATGACCCTGTTCTGGCATGTTTTGTATTAAAGTACTTTGTGTATGCGTTCATAAAGTTCGCAAGATATGTTGCTATTCCTTTTTCTTTCTTTTGTTTGAGGAGTAGATGAAAATGATTTGGCATAAGGCTATAAGCAATCACATCTACTATCTTTCCACTGCTTATCATTGTCGATAAATATTCCTCTTTTTTATCTTCTGGCAATAAGGAAAAATGAGAATAACGGAGGGGGATCGTTGCATATTGATAAAAAGAAAGAAGCTCTATTGCACGATCATGTTCTCGTTTGTTTGTAAATGTTACTCGCCTATCAATACCTCGGTTAAATACATGATAATAACTTTCATTCAAAAATATTAACTTCCGATTAGCTGCCATAGTATTATTTTAGTCTAATAAAATTGGTTGTTTAATATCTTAAAAATAGACATTCTATATGGGGATATTCACTCTCCCTTTTTTAATCAATTTATAGGTGTAAAGCTGTTTCACCTGAAGGGTGGTGGTTCACCTGGAGGGTGGTTGTTACTCCTCTCTCTATTTTCTTACTAGCGGGAAATGTATTGGGTGTAAACCTACTCCACCTGGAGGGTGGTGGTTAGGGTGGTGGTTATTCTCCAAACCCTCCATGGGTTTGATGTTACTGCCATAACAATATCAGGGAGCTGGTCACCAGTCACATCAACAAGTCTTACATCATTACGATCAAGACGAGCATCTTCCATTGCTACGTTATTTATTACAACTTGAAATTGGGTAGACCAACTATTGCCTCCCTGGTTGTAGAGCACTTTCCAAGTAACATTTGGTCCTCCATGATGTACTGTTCTGACAATATCGGGATAGCCATCTCCATTAACATCTGCAAGGGCTGTATCTTGCCTCTCAAGATTGGAATCAATATAGGCATTATTTATCCAAATTTCTTTTTGGGAATTCCAACTTTTGATTTCTGGTTTATACGCAAAAGTCGTTGGTGGGAGGGATGATCCGTCGCTTCCTTTCTCAGTAATGGAATTGAGGAGACTCTGGTTACTTTCTGCAAGTGAAAAAGCAAAGTCGTATTGCCGAACGAGTGTATTATTTGTCTTGACGGTAACGTTACTCAGTCGGGAATTCATAGACTGAACCGTTGAGCGATAGTTTAAACTTGTCATCTCCCGTACTACTATTGGCGGGAGTAAAATTGACATCGCGCTCAATATAATCACGATTTATCTGCCAACCATTCCCAACAAAAGAAGAGAACGAATAACCCGACGAACTATTATAAGAAAGGTTTACCTCTGGAGTAAGATCATTAACCCCTTTTGGGACTTTGAGTGGATAATTATAATTGCCGCTCCCTGTAAAAAGATCTGTTTGATAAGCACCGACAAAAGAGTAGGGAGACCTGGGGATTGGAATTGCTTCAATAGCAAAGACAGGAGCAATGGAAAACGAAAAAAATCCAAGCACGAGAACAATAAGGGCAGTCAGTCTGTTTCTCACAATAGTATGGTATAAAAAAAAGAGACAAATGTCTCCGCATTAAGTATACACGACACACCTTCTCTCTTGTCAATAGATAAACGTGTCAAGATTCTTGACAAAACGTCAAAGGCTTTTGCAAAGAAACTACTTTTGTTTTTTGTACCGTAGATATGCCCGAGGGAAACGAAGCGCAGAGAAAAACGAGAAGGTTACCCCTTGCCAACCATCAAGGATTCCCTTATGGCGAAAAGTCGTTGCGAAGAACCAACCAAGAGGAAGTGTCACCATATACGCAAATGCTGAGACATGTTTTTCTTGTTTGAGTTCATCAACAATCAGATTTATATAACGACTGTTTCGTTTGAGATACCGCTCAAAAGTGGGGTCGGCCATATGCAACAGATCATGTTGGAGCCAGCCCACTCGACCATCGACAGCTATCTGTTCATGCACGCTTACACAAGGGAAATGTGATTTACTTTTTTTGATAAGACGGATTACCCCATCAGGATAGACACCTCCATATCGAAGGTATTTACCCAGGAAGTAGTTAAGACGTGGGATAAAAAAGGCGGCATAATCTCCACCTTCTGTACCAATATTGCCATCACGGTCTGCCAGAAGTTTCTGATGACGAAGAAAAAGTTTTTTGTTTGGGAGCTTCTCTTGATATGCCTCAAGCTCTTCTTTCGTCATAGTAATAACTTGCATTATTTCTTTGGCAAGTTCTTTACTGACAATTTCATCAGCATCCATTTGGAGTACCCATTCGTTACGTGCCATATCAAGCGCTTTCTGCTTATTGATATGGAAAATCTTTTCATTCTGCCTGACAAGCACGCGAGCCCCGTAACTTTTTGCTATTGCAACAGTCTTATCAGTAGATGTTCCATCAACGATGACAAATTCGTCAGCGATATCTTTAAGCGCCTCAAGACAGGGGCCGAGATTTTTCTCTTCATTAAAGGTAGCGAGGATTACACTGAGCTTGTGCATACGGATTAGTATAACAAACCTATGGTATAATTGCATCAGATAACGTCTATGAAAAAAAGGAAAACAAAGCATCTTGTTTTTATTACTAGCGCTCTTGTTCTTGGGATAGGTATTATTGGTACGAGCATCCTTTTTACCAATAAACAAACATCGACTCCATTCAAAGCATATCCAACAGCAAAGCCTACACAATTTATCACCATACCAACGCCTGACGCAGCTATTGATACCTGGCAAACGTTTACTGACGAAACATTGCGTTACTCTATGAAGTATCCTGAAGACATTATGATTGATGAGCGACAAACTTCAGAAGGGAGAATTACCGTGTTTATTTTTGCTGAAGATAGCAAAAAGAAACTCCCGGGTAAAGTGACAGCGCTTTATTTGGCAAATACCAACAAAAAAGGGATTGATGGCTTTAGCGCCTTTAGAAAAAGTGACTGTGGGAGTAATTGCAAAACGTATCCAGATAAGACCGATTGGGTAATTATCAATAACGGCTATGGAATTAGAAATCCACTTCCAAAAGATATTCACAATTATTATCTTACTGACAAAAATGAACGAGGAAATGTCCTGAATGTGTATGTAGGAGGGTATATCAATGAAAAAGATGTATCAGTAACGAAGAAAATTGAAACCTTTGAACAGATGATTCAGACAATTACCTTTTCCCGGTAACCTACTGTACCTTCACACTCGTAATATCTACCGAAAAACTTCCACTATTCCAGAAACGGGCATGGAGATTTGATACATTTTGATTTGGATCAAGCAGTATGCTTGTATCCCCTACTTTATGGAAACTACTCATCGGAATCGTCACCGTTTGCGATCCATTTAACCCATTTTGACCACCAGCAACGATGACATTTGCTGCACGCCAGTCTCCGTTCTGGACAAAAACAACTGAAGCTTCATCATTTCCCCCACCAAAGGATGTCCCGTGAAGATTAAACGTGACTTGTACTGACGTTTTACCGACAAGGGAATCAGCAGGAATTTGTTTGTCTTCCTCATCAGACCCATCGTTTCCTGCCAATGTCCAGGTATTTGTGAGGAGTTCTATTTCAGATGGTGCCTGTGTTGGTGTCGGAGTTGCTGTTATTACTGGTGTTGGTGTAGGCGTTTGTAGGTTTTCTGTCGAGGAAGTTACGGCATGAACTCCTGCATTTTGTCCATAGGTATAATCAATAGTTGTCCCATCTTTGACAAACTTAGTCAAATTGCCAATAGCATTGTAGGTATACTCATGTATGTATCCAGCACTTTCTGATGCAGTAACTAATCGATCCAAGTCATCATAATCAAACGTCTGGGTCTTACTCAGGAGATTGTCAATAACGTTTGTTACATTGCCGATGCTATCATAGGTATAACTCATATCTTGCAACGTCCCAGTCTTACTATTGCTCAATCGAAAATCAGTCGTATTGTACGTATAATTTGTCGTCAATCCGTTGACAAATATTTTTTTGGTTATTTTATTTTGCGCGTTGTAATCAATATCACTCAGAATACCGCTGACGCTGTTAACCTCTCCTTGAGCATTATGTGTATAGGTAGAAACTTCACTATCAGGATTGGTTTTGCTAACAACTCTATCTACCGCATCATAAGTAAATTGAGTTGTCCAGGTAGTTCCATCAATACTTCGGGATTCTGCTATTTTGCGTAATCTGTTGTCATAGGTATAGTTCAAGATTCCAGCTGTATCGACAATTGAGGTGAGGGTCCCAACTTTGCCATTCCCATCATAGGCATAGACCGTATCAACATCATTGGGATAATCGATTTTTGTTTTGCGATCAAGCTCATCATAGAGATAGCTTGTCATGATGTTACGGTTATCTGTTTTTTGCGTAAGATTTCCAACAGCATCATAACTGTACTGCCATGTTCCCATATCTGGATCTGCCTGAGATATTCGTCTTCCAAGCGTGTCATAGGTAAGCACATTATCGTTATTTGCTGCATCAGTAATTTTGGTGAGCGCATCATGGGAATCGTAGATATACGTCGTGGTATATGTCTCGACCCCATTTACCTCTTCAACCTTGGTTATTTTGTCATAGGCGTTTTTATACTCTCTTTTGATATGGCCATTTTCATCAATGGTAGTTTCTTTCCAATGATCATACGCGGTGGTTCTGACTTCACCCTTTGGATCTCTGACGTTGGACTCCTCGCCTGGCTTGCGTATTTTTTTGAAGCCAGAAAGAGAAAACTCTTCTGGGGAACGCTTGCTGTCATGCTGTTAACCCAGGAAAATATGGGAATTGCGTTGGCATCACTTGGTTGTATCTATTTCTTTCAGAAGCAATACCGAAAAAAGGCATTACTCTTTATTCTTGGCGGCATTGTGGCAAGTCTTATTATGGTTGGCATTGTCAGCTTGCTTTCTCCTGTAGGCTACCAATATCAACCAAAAGTTGCTCATGATCCTTTGTCTATCGCAACGCAATTTTTTGATACGCATGAGAAACGTCTTGTTTGGCTTTACTCATTTAGTAGTTTTGCTTTTTTGCCGCTTCTTTCCCCTGGAAGTATCTTTGCCGTGACTCTTGACCTCTCCCAATACTTTGCTGCAGCAAGCGAATTCGGTCACATGCTCACACCATATCTTCATCATCGTGCTATCCTGGCAGTCTTTTTAAGTCTGGGGACGCTTGATGCCCTTGTCTTTTTGAGAAAAAAGAAAATTGATTTACTGTTTCCGGTAGGGGTACTTGTCCTTACGGCAATTGTTTTGCAATATGTCTTTCATTTCCCGTTAAACAAACTTGTCAAACAAGGATACTGGCAGAGGGCTTCATGGATGGAAGATACTGATTCACTCTTCAAAGAAATTCCGACTGATGCCAGTATCGCCACTACGCAAAATCTCGTTCCTCACTTAACGCATAGAAAAGAAATTTATCTCCTCTGGCCCAGACAAAAATCGGGGAAAGAAGCACAAGAAAAATGCGGGGAAAATACCTGTTGGTGGCTTGACTTCTCTGGAAAACCTCAATACCTTATTATTACTGTTGATGATCGACAATGGGTGACACAACTGCTCGAAAGTCCACAAAATATTCGAAGCGCATTAACCAATATGGAGAAAGCAGGGAAAATACAACTTATACAAGAAATAGATACCGCACGCATGTATACGATTGTTTATTAGCATAATTCATTCTTGTAATTACAAATATAAAACGATATCATACATAAGTTATAGATAAGCTATGAAAAAGAAGATTCTCCTCCTCGCAGCACTTGCAATGATCCTTTTTCTCGGCATCTATCTGAGAAACCTCTATCTTCCTGGGAATATGCTCTTTGGCTATGAGCAAGGGAGAGATGCCTTGGTAGTAAAGGATATTATTGCCCTTGATAAATTTACCCTTATTGGCCCAAAGACAGATATTGATGGCTTATTTCATGGAGCAGGCTACTATTATATACTGGCTGCAATTTATTTCTTTGCCCAAGGAAATCCTGCAAGTGTTATTGCTGCCTTTACTGTTATTAATGCACTCACCGCTATTATCGTCTTCTTTTTGGCAAAGGAACTTATCGGCAAGACAAAATATGCTCTTCTTGCAGCACTCATGACAGCAGTATCATTTGATGTGATTGTCTATGGTCGTTGGCTCTCAAATGTATCATTTAGTATCCCCCTTGTTGCCTTGTTCTTTTTCTCATTAATTAAGCTAGTCAAAACAAAAAATCCCAAATACTGGCTTGCGATTGGTATCTTTGGAGGACTACTTTCTCAGTTTGAACTGCTGCATCTCCTCTATGCTTTTATTACTATCATCATCGCGATCAAAATCTTTTCACTCCCTATAAAAAATCGGTATTTTCTTTTTGGACTTGGCCTGGCCATTATTATAAATGCCAACTTCATTCTCTTTGATGCCCGACATCAATTCCTCCTGACCAATGCGGTACTGCACTATCTTACTTCCCAATCCCTCTCAGTTGATCCACTCAAGGTTATCTACACGTATATTGATGGGCTAACCCTCAATATGGTAGCGACCCTCTTCCCCTCAAACGGGATGCTACTCTTCCTTTTTATTACCGCAATGCTCATGTTTTATTTTAAGAAAAAAACAAAAAAAATGAGCATTGAATTTAAGTTGATTCTCCTTATGATCTTCTTTAGTTTCCCTTATATTTTTCTTCTCAAATATGGATCGCTTGAGCATTTCTATGCAGGAACAGCGATCGGCTGGATCGTTGGCTTTAACTTTCTCGTCAGTAATACAGAGAAATCACTGACCAAGTATGGCGTTGTGCTTGCTTATTGTCTCATCGTTGTAGGGAATATTTCCTACACAAACAAAAGTCTCCCCAATAACTCGCATGTGTTTTACCATGCAGTACAACAAAACTATATGTATAAGGACCAGCTGGCAACACTTGATTATGTCTTTTCTCATGGTGGCAATGGATTTACGATAGAGTCGTATAACATCCCCAATTTCCATCAACATGCTTGGCAATATTTATATGACTGGTATGGTAAGCAAAAGTATCCAAAGCAATATGCCAACAATGCGACACCAGGAGAAAAAGAGACTGTTTTTATGATTATCGAACCAGGTGCTGAAGGGAAGATCTTTATCCAATGGTTGGCAACTTATCATAAGGTAACAACACCAGTCCGAAAACAAACCATTGGTGGAATTGAAATACAGCAGAGGAAGAGGCTTATTACCGATCAACAATAAGTATCCCCGATTCTCCATTGAGGAAGGTAACTTGATGCAAAGGAGTAGTTGCATCAGAAAAATCATCCTTTTGCCCCACATACAGTGTTTTGCCATCCTTTTGTTCTTTAGACCAATCTATCTTCCTAAATTCGTACTTCTCAAAGTTATGCTCACCACTACGCTCTTTTTGATAGTCTGCTGGTGGATACTGAAGATAGAAGAGAAAAAAGATATACGATTGGTCAAGAATACCAGTATTTGCAACAACTACCTTATCGTGGGAACCTTCTCTTTTTATGACTTCTGATACAGCTTCTTTATACCCATATTGCCATTCTTGCGAATTAAAATAATCCTGTTGCACAAAATATTGATTGAGATAATAAGCAACATTAACTAACACAAGGATAAAAAGTAAAAGATAAAAAGAATAAGCGATCACTATTTTTTTAGGTTTTAGGTTTTGCATTTTATATTTGGAAACGAACCATGCAAACGCACCTACCAGTCCAATTGCCGTAAAAATCTGAAATATCGGAAGGAAATTAAGCGTCCTTACTGCATGTGGCACACCGTTGGTAATGGATGCCGGTATCGGAGCAATAGCAAACCACAGAAAGATAAGTAATTTTGTTTGCCGAGAAAAAGGCATACAGAACAGGAGGTAGATACCAATCAAAAGAAAAGGTAACTCCCATAAGTAGAGTAATCCCATACCCGGAGCATGATGCCTGGCAATATCACCATGAATAAAGAGCCAATTAAGATCGAAATGAGCAAGGTAACCACTTACTATTTCTTTCCCATAGGTTATCCGTCTGTTATAGATGATTTGACCCATAATATCTCCCTGTTCTTTGGCCTTAAGCAATTTATCTTCATCTTGTTTAAGCACTGCATCTTGCGTGGAAAGCAGACTCACCCCGCGCGCTCGTGCAAGATAATTGGCGTCGGTAACAAATGAATACAGCATAGGCAAGCAAACAAGAAGGACAACAATACTTGAACGAATCAACACTTTTTTGGGTAATGAAAAGACCTGCTTCCTATAAATAAGAACGAGTGTAATCGCCAAAAGTGGTACAAAAACCTTCTCACTTTGATAGGTATATAAACTAGCTCCAAAAGAAATAATAGAAAGCACCAACAGCCACGGCTTGTATAAGCCTTTGAGAAAAAATAGTACACCAAAAACAATAAAGCTTAGTGCCATATTTGCCTCAAAGGCAACACGAGAGAATTGCATATGCCAAGGAGAAATGGCAAGCAAAAATGTCGTTAGAAGTGGAAGATAAGAACTATATGAAGAAGGAGTTGTCTTCTTACGTTCTTCATCGTTAGTCTTGTGTCCAAAGAGCTCTTTGACCAGAAAATACGTCGCAAGTACCGTCAAAATGCCAAAAAGAGCGGACGGTAGTCGTACAGCAAAAACATCAAGACCAAAAAGGGCAATAAAAGGCAGAGCAAAATAAACGTAGAGCGCTGGCTTATAATCACCAAACGATTGTAAGACAATTGGAAGAGTGTCGCTGTACTCATCCTTGCCCGTTTGCATGATCGAGTACGCATTATAACCAAGTGCTGCTTCATCCCAATCAGGGGAAAGTGGCACCGTCCCCAACTGCCACAGCCGTAAGGCAGCAGCAAAGATGATTATGATTAGCAAAACTATTGTATTCTTTTTCATTGTATATTTTTACTTTTTTATGTTTTATTTTATAAGGTAAAAGCCACCAGTGCCACCTTGCCATCTAACCGATAGAACTTCTTTTGTATTTTTGCGCCAGGTGGCATGTCCTTTTCCTTATCAAAATACAGTACCCGTTTCCCTTCTGTTGCCGGCAAGAGCTCTTTACCCGAATAATACTTCCCTATCGATTTAATTGTTACAAAACCAAAAATATCTCGAGAGATATCTGCTTTATCACGAAACTCTTGTGGCGGATACTGGGTATAAAAAAGCATATAGATATAGGGTCTACCGAGCACTTGGGAAAAGGCAATCATATCATACTCATCTTCAACTTGAGAGAGATAGCCAACAGCTTCTTTATAGCCATATTGCCATTCATGGGAAAATTGCTTGGGATAATAGACTAGTAAATCAGTAACAAAAAATACCAAGGCAAAAAGAGCGCTCACGCTGATACTGCCGAGAAGAAGTCCACGTAATGGAATTTTAAACATGCTTCCTTTAAGGAGAAGAACACTCTGTACGATACCATAAGCAATAATAATACTAAAAGGAACAACTGCCGCTTCGATACGAAGTGCATGAGGCGTCTCACGAGCTATCCCTGCCGGAATAATTGCAATAAGAATCCACAGAGGAATAAACCACCAAAGGCCATCTTTTTTTCGAACGAGTAAGAAAAGACCGATCAAAAGGAATGGTAGTTGCCAGAGATAAAGCTGTCCCATGCTTTGTATAGAAAACTTCGCGTTCCCGTCTCCTGAGATAAAAAGAAATTGTGGAGAAAGATTATCAAAGTAATGATCAAGAAATTCTACTCCATAAGCTACTCGACGATTATGTAAGATACTCGACCACCAGGCACCATCGTCATTGGCTATCTCTTGGTTACTTGTCTCAATAATATCCAAATCTGAGAAAATGTTCACTTCATCAAATCGTACTTTTGCTTGTGGAGACAAGAGTGATGGCACGAGGGGCAAAACAATCGCAAGCCCGAGAACAACGGTGACTGCTACCATCGCTTTTTTGGCAAAAAGTTTTTTCCAAAAGGTGATTGCAAGAACAAGGAGCAATAACGGGGTAACGATTCTGGCACTATTAAACGTATACAACGAAAGTGAGAAAGAAAGAATCGAGAGGATAAGAAACCAGGAGTAACGATGTATCCCAAGGAGAAAGAGCCAGACGCCTGTAACGATTAAAAACGTCGCAAGATTTGCTTCAAATGCCGCTCGAGAAAGCATAACATGCCACGGCATGATGGCCATTAAGAATGATGCTACAAGTGGGATATATGACGTATATCTTACGTCTTCAGTCTTATTTCTAAACAATTCTTTTGTTAAGAAATAGGTTATCAGCACTGTCAATGTCCCAAATAACGCTGAGATAAAACGGGTCGCAAATTCTGTCATACCAAATAATTTTACTGGCAACATACTCAAATAAGCATACAGTGGAGGCTTAAAATCACCAAATGATTCTATGTGAGTATAGGGCAAAAACTTGCCAAATTCATCTTTGCCGTCAAGTCCTAATGAATACGCATTGTATCCCCACGCAACCTCATCCCATGTCAACGATGGAGGATTACTGCCCAACTGATAAAAGCGAAGAAAAGCAGCAGTGAGTAAAATAATGATTAGAATAGTTGTTTGCTTGGTTATTTTCACGATACGTACTTTCGTCATTCTGGTAAGCACAGCGCACCCAGAATCAAAACCGATGCTGGACGAGCCAGCATGACGGACAATTTTACTTCATGCAACTTCTAGGGTTGGTCTTTATGATAAAACCACTCTTCTGTTTCTTTATAGATTTGCTTGTCACTAATCTGCTTCCATTGTTTTTGCTCAAACTCTTTTGCTGATAGCTTCGGTACCGCAACTAATTGAAAATCTCCCTCTGGACCAAAGAAAACATATTTTTTGAGTTCGGGTACTTGCGTGGCAATGACAGTGCTTACTTTTATACCATTGTCGTCAAGCAGACCTCTTTTAACGAGAAATAAAGCTAAAGAATAGTTTTTGTCATTCCATTTCCCCTGGTAGGTATACACAGCAAACTTTTTGTTGGGATACCTCGCTTCAAGTGCTTGGATTTGTTTTTCGACAGTATGAGCGGTTTGGTTTTGTGCAGTACTGATAATCTGATAATCCTGCCAAAGTGAGCTAGCAACAAGAAGAGCAAAAAATGCAGCTCCAACGAAGACTTGCTTACGCCAAAGCATAAAGATAATCCATGCAGTAATAAGTAAGACAAATGGGTGTGTGAAGACAAGATAACTAGTAAAAATGGGAGTATGGGTATATCGAAGTAAACCAATCATAATAGCAAGACTTATGAGTAAAATAACAATTTCTTTTTTTACGAATTTTCTAAGAAAAATAAAAGAAAGAAAAGATACCCCAATAAGATAACCTACCCAGGGAAATCCACCAATGATAAATGCCCATTCTGTTGGCCAAAAGACACCAAGATACGTTAGCCACCTTCTCCCCAACACATCAAGAGAGATGTTGTGTTGATCATGCAGGTAGTACTGAATCATATTACCGAAATTAAAGAAATGGTGCTGAAGGTCAACCAAAAGTACGGGAATCCAAGGAAGAACAACCCCCAAGATGACAAGAAGCGCTGCACGATAGGGAATCTTCTTCTCAACAAAAAGGAAGATACAAAGTAATCCCACAGCCAATGACCCCAAAGCAACTCCAGAAAGATGAATACTTGACGCAATACCAATGGTAAGTCCCAAAAGGAAGGCATAACGAAGTTTATATTGGTGTAAAAAGAGTAACGCAAACCAAATGGCAAGGACGGCAAAAAGCGACTGTGGCGATTGATTGGTAAGATTGGTGCTTTGATTGATTTGTCCCGGAGAAACAGCAGCAAGAAACCCAGCAAGAATGGCAAACTGCTTTCCAGCAATTTCTTTACCAACTAGAATCATCAGATAGACAAAAAGCACAGAGAGTGAGGTGATAAATATCCATGGACTCAAAAGAAATTGTGGAGCAAGTACCGTCCCCGACATAATAAGCCAATACCACTCTCCCCCGGTCTGAAAAGGCCCAGCAGAAGAGAAGGGTCCGAGTAAGGGAAGTTGGTACGAGGTGACAGCATAGTGAGCAATGAGGGCATCGTGGGCTTGATCATATGCCAGTCCAAAACGCTCCGAATAATTGGCGAATCGTAAGACGGTAGCAAGAAGGATGATCGAGATTACTGCAAAAAGAAACCACTGTTTGCGAAGGTTTGAAATGGAGATACTTTTTTTCATCGCTCTTCTATCATAGCGTTTTTGTCAAGTAAATCAATGGTATCTCCAGAGGATGACAGAAAAGGATAGGCTACTCGGTGAAGCGATATTTCCACAAAGCTTTGACCGCTTTGCTTCCATCTCGGACAGTATTGAGTTTCTTCCCTTCTTCATAGCCACGTGGTGTTGTAGTTATTGGCATTTCATAAATTTTATAGCCTCTTTTGAGAAGTTTTGCGGTAATCTCAGGCTCAAATTCAAAACCTCGTGCATGGATTGTCATCCCCTCAAGCGCTTTTTTAGGAAAGAGTTTGTAACAGGTTTCCATATCCGTTACCCAATACCCATACAAAGCACTAGTCATGAGACTAAGGAAACGATTTCCCACATAATGCAGAAGGAATAACGGATGACTTTCCTCTTTGGTAAGATTGGGCAAACGATCAAGCCGTGTCCCATAGACAACGGTCGCTTTCCCGTCAAGAATAGGCTTTACGAGACGGGCAATATTGGTCGGATCATATTCTAGATCAGCATCCTGAATGATGATATAGTCACCAGTAGCCTTTTCAAAACCAGATCGAAGAGCTGCTCCCTTACCTCCATTTTTCTTACGATAAATAAGATGGATTTGTTTTTTAATATCAGCTGGAAGCGATTCCATCTCTTTAATGGAGTTATCAGTTGACCCATCATCAACAACGATAATTTCTTTTTCTACATCAGGAATTTTGGCAGCGACAACCCGAAGGATTATTTGTTTAATTGTTTTTTCTTCATTATAAACTGGGATGATAATTGATAACTTCATTGATTATAGTTGGCTAAAACTTCATTGTCTGATTTAATAAACAGTTTCTTTGCCCGAGCCCGTTTCTGTAAAATAGTGTGTATCTGCATCAGTGCCATACCGACGCCTTGAAAAAAAGGCCAATCTCCTCGGTAGAGTGCCTTAAGACTATGATACACTAACCAAAATATATTTGACAAGAGCAGATTTGTCTGCGTAATATCCTTCCAGACAAAAATACATTGGTTACGATAGGCTATTTTTTTGACATATGAAGAACTAAAATTGCTTTTTACGACACCTTCATCATGCGCGTGTCTTACTCTACTTTCAGGGACGAAAAAAATTTTGTATCCTGATTTTAGTGCACGATAAGAAAGATCAATATCTTCCCAATAAAAGGGATCGTAGATCGTATCTAATCCATGCAACTTATCCCACAATGATTTACGGAAAGCACTACTGCCACCACTTGCCCATAACGTATTTTGCTTGTCTAGACAACCTGCCGCGTGAACCAAAAATCCCTGATGCCAACGGCCGATACCTCTTCCTCGTTGCATCATTTTGCCATTTTCTTCTGTTTCGTCAAGACAACCACAAGCAAAGACATTTTGATCTTTAAATGGCTCAAGAAGTGGTGTTAAAAAATCTTTATATGGTCGAACATCAGAATTTAATAAAACAAGAATCTCTCCTGTCGAAAGACTCACCCCACGATTTACATTATGAGAAAAACCTGCAAGTTTTTTGTTTCGATTTTCAATAGTTTTTCCGATTATTTTTTTCCCGTCTAAGCTTTTGATGAACTTAGCAATAACAGCTACTGAATCATCTGTTGAGGGATCTTCAGGGATAATTATTTCTGTCTTTTCGGCATTATACGCCTGTACAGCAGCAAGCACATGAGGAAGATTTTTTTCGAGCAGTCGTGCTCCGTTATAGTTAGGAATAATAATACTGAGTGTCATAGAGTGTATTATAGCGCATTAACGTAAAAGAGAAGGTTGTATTCTCCAGCAGGGACAATTACCCCTCTAAACGTATAATTTGTTCTGTAGACAAAAATCTCTGCACAATTATTGTTTTGCGTATCACATATTTTTGCTCGCCAACTTGGATAAAAACTGTCCATAAAGACTAGAAATCCTTCCTGATTATTTTTTACTCGTACAGTGATATCATTTGATGAATAGGATACGATAGCTGCGTTACCTACTGAAT
Organism: Patescibacteria group bacterium; assembly: GCA_038063415.1. GTDB lineage: Bacteria > Patescibacteriota > Microgenomatia > Levybacterales > UBA12049 > JBBTVD01. The sequence continues at coordinate 10,811 of JBBTVD010000002.1, read as the reverse complement.
ACGTCCTTTGCGGAACTTCTTTATTGTGCTCGACAATAGCTGTTTTTCGTAAATCAATGCTCTCATCAAAAAGTTTTTGGATTGAGGCTTCTTTGCTAGTCGTCTGAATGAGGTTTTCAACAAAGAAAGCTCGTGGAAAAGCTTGGGTATTTTCATACAACCGAGTTTCTCCTTCACTCATTATGTAGCGCAATTTAGGAGAAGAGAGTTCAGAAAGACTTAAGATGTATTTTACTCCGAGCAAATCAGTTAACCGAGATTCATAGTTATGTAATGATACGATACGATTAAATCCAAATGGTGGAGCAATATCAGGACGGTCACGTTTTATTGCAGCGAGTAATTCCCCATATCGCTGCAAATATAAGGGATCATAACCATCAACACCAAAAAGTCCATACATCACTGAGAAATTCGCAGGAAGGATCCGGTCATCAGTCGTCATAATACGAGGATACGATTGTTGTTCCTGCAAAAATGAAAGGATTTTAGTCTTTGGGAAAAGATAAGCGGCATCGGTAAAAGGAGTAAATTTGTTGCCAAAACGAAGTAAATCAACAATAGTAATCACAAGTAATATACCCACGAGCACCTGTCTTACTCCCCGATGTTTAATAAAAAGCATGCTCACAAAAAAGAGTGCTGCACCTGCAAAAATTGCTGTTGGAAGGAAAAGATTTCTTTTGGCAGTTGCCAGATCTTCCTGGGTAAGTGAGAAAACCTCCTGACCAAACAGAACACCTCCCCAGAGACCAACAAAAATAATAAAGAAAAAGAGAAGCGTCCAGAGCATTCTTTTTTTGTGCAATATTCTGAGATAGTATTCACATCCAAGAGCTGCCAAAACTGCAAGGGAAAAATCAATGATAAAAAGTAATCTTGTCGGCTGTGCGGTCGAAAGAAAAGGGAGTTGCAGAAGATACGGAAGCATGGCAAAGAATGTGGGCAGGGCAAAAACTAACGAAACAAAAAAAGCCGTGCCAAAAAAAAGGGTCTTTCTATCATGTCTCTGAAAGAGTGCAAAAAAAGCAAAGACTAACGGAATAATCCCAATATACCCAATATGTTCTCCATAGTTCCATACACCCCAATAATTAAGGGTTGCCGAGTTCCCAAAGAAATCAGGAGCAATAAATTGAATAAGATGCTGCCAGGGGATAAACCACCCTTCTTTATGCCAATCAAGATCAATTGACCTGGCACTCTCACTAATAAACCGAAGTGTCGGAAGCCATTGAACGATAGTTATAACGGCAAAGAAGAGGTTTACCAGAATAAAAAGGAGAAATATTTTCCTTGTTCTTCCGTACTGGATCCACCTGGCAATAAAATAACTCCAGGTAAAGAGACAGAGGTAAAAAAATGTTTGGATATGTCCAGCAAAAAATGCTGCGGTTAAGGCAAAGGCATAGAGGAAGAACCATCCAGCAACTTTTCTATTCTTGAGCTTTTTACTATCCTCATCAAATTCTAATGCATGATCATGTAGATAGGAAACAAAAATATTATCAATACAATAGAGAATCAAGGGCAACCATGCTGCGACGTGTACCAGCGTCCCCCATTCAAGCCAAGCTATGACAAAGCCACAAAAGGAATAGGTAATCGCACCAAAGAGACTCGATAGCTTACTTAGTTTGAGATTACGCAGGTACAAGAAAAGAAAAAGTCCTGCAAGTACTTGTTGTGAAAAAATAAATACTCCCCAGGCAGAAGTAAAAGGCATGATAAAAAAGACAATGTTGAGTGGATAAAGCACCCCTCCCTGCATGGTTGCCAAAAGCGGTGTACCGGCCAGCGCATAGGGATTCCAGAGAGGAAGGGTCATACGAGATTCCTGCCCGATTGCCAAATGCTTCCAGGGATATTGTTGGCGGACAGGATCAGTAAGGAGAGCGTTTTTATACGGGACACCATTGGGATACTCAGCCGCATACAGATCACGAAATGGATGATAGAGCCCCACAATAGTATCAGCAGGAATTGGAACCCTTCCTTGAAGGAAAAACGGCTGAAAGAAGAAAAGGATACTTACGAGGAGAATGATAATTGGCAAAAATTTTTTCATAACTATAGAATGTCATCCCTGCATAGGCAGGAATCTATAAAATAATATGCTCTGGATTCCCGCTTCGACGAGAATGACAGAATTAGATTAAGATTCACTTACTAGCTTTTGTACATCTCTACAAAATTGCTCTTTGGTAAATTTTTGGGCTTTTTCCCTTGCGTTGAGCGATAACTGTTGCCATAATTTTTGATCATGCATAAGCTTTTTTGTTTTACTTACTAACTCTTCCAACGTGTTCCAAAGCAATCCATCCTTACCATTTTCGACAATTTCCGTCTGCCCCCCCGCATTGATGACTATCGGAACAACTCCTGCTCCCATTGCTTCGACTGTCGAAATCCCAAAATGTTCTGCATAGTCAGGATGTGCTGATAGATCTTCTCCATAGCCTGAAGCATGCCAGTATATTTTTGCTTTATTATATGTCTTCCAAAGAGCATCATTGGGTACGTCAATAAGAAATTCGATAGGGTATCCTTTGGCATTGTGACGTAACCGTGCAAATTGTTCAGCATCCTCCGCACGAAGACTGACCGCTAAGACAAATTTCCACCCCGTAACTCCAGTATCTATCATTTTTTTGAATGATTCAACCATGACAAATTGTTTTTTATAATCTCCTTCCCACTCACTATTTACCCGAAATCTCCCAACATGCAAAATAATATTTTCTTTGGAGACAGGAACTGATTTGATAACAACAGGAGGATACAAAACCATACTTGGGATATGCGTAAAAAGTTTCTGATTGTATTTCCTGGTAAAAAGAGAATTATAAAAAATCTTTGTGATTCTCTTTCTTTTGATAGACGATTGATCAGCGCTCTGCAAAGGTTGCTGGATATGCACGAGGAGTTTTTTTGAGAGCACAAGAGGAATACTCCCATCGCTTAAAAAAATAATGACATCGTACTTTCGAGTGACAAGCAGTCGTTTCCACAGAGGAATTGTTTGGGCAAAGACATTGGGGACGATCTTGATAGTAGATACATCAAGAGAGAACCGCGTAGCAACTGCTATCAGATCTGACGCATTATCCCAAAAGATATCGACATCATGCTGATGACTCAGACACTCGGCAATCGTCATCATATATTTTTCTCCTCCACCTAAATCGTCAAGATATGGATCATAAATGCCAATGTGCATAGTTCGATTGTATCAAGTTTCATTACTACTTGCATAGCACCCACAGTCATGGTAGGATACAATTATGAATGGAACTCCTCCACCGCTTGGCGAAACAATCCTCATCTATGTCCTTATGGTTTGGGCAATGATTTGGAAAGGAATAGCACTTTGGCGAGCAGCCCATGCAAAGCAGAGGAATTGGTTTGTGGTTATTCTTGTCCTTAATACGATTGGTATTTTAGATCTGATTTATCTGTTCCGCTTTGCAAAGAAACGATTAACCTTCGCAGAAATTAAGGGTTGGTTCAAGAACACCTTTACGACCAAAAAAGTTGAATAACCCTGTCATCCTGAACTCGTTTCAGGATCTATTTACCCTTCTGCATCTCCCACAGTCTTGCATAAGTAATAAACATACTAAATCCCTGATAGATACTTTCAATAAGCCCTGAGGTTCCTACTTTGTAGCCTTTTTGTTTGACATAAGAATCATAAAATCCCGTAAACATTACGCGGTAAAAACGCCACCAGGACATTTTAGGATGACGTGCTTGAAAGCGCAAATTTGCTTCAATCTGGGACCACTGGATAGTCTTATTCACCATAGAAGTTAAATCACGATGCGTATAATGAAAAAGTAATCCTTCAAGTTCACTTATACTACCCGTTACTTTTGCTGTCTCATGGACATCCCCATACCATGCTTCAAGATTCGCTTTTTTAAAGAGTCTTTCTAAGAGTTCAATTTGTGGCCATACGTAGTCTCCAAGATAAAAATTCTGTCTTCTGATACGATAGGCAGAAATCGGATTTCGTTCTTGATTTACTGCCTGTAAAATTGAATTTTTTAGCTCTGAAGATACTTTCTCATCTGCATCTATATACACAACCCACTTACTTTTTACCTTTCGCAAGGCATAGTTTCTTTTGTCTGAGAATTTCTCTCCAGTAAATTGGTAAACACTTGCCCCAAGAAGTTTGGCAATATCTGCCGTACGATCAGTGGATCCATCATCAATAATGATCACCTCATCACAAAAAGAAAGCGAATCAATACAATCCGCGATCAGATTTTCGACATTTTTGGTTAAGATAACAGCTGATAATTTTGTCATATATTAATCAAAAAAACTCCCCTTTCCAAATTTCCTGAGATAAAAATCCTGTATTCCTTTTTTTTGAAAGGGTCTACCTTGATTAAGCAGGCGGATACTTTCTCTTACTAGAGCAATTTTTGTTCGAAGTGGTGCATACTTCATCCCAAAGAGCATTCTGTTACGAGTCAAAAAATAATCATGAAGCTCACCTCCTGAACCACTGGAACCAGCATTACTATGCCAGATGATTGCCGCTGGGACATACAAAATGTCATAGTCTAATTGCTTCACTCGTTGGGTAAAATCTGCATCTTCAAAGTATAGGAAATAGTTATCAGCAAAGAGTCCTGCTTTTTTAAAAACTTCACGTTTGACGAGCAAGCAACAACCAGTAGCAAAACCAGTTTGTTCAGTCACATCATACTGACCGTGATCAACTTCATCAACTCCTCGATGGCGGCTCATCACATGATCCCAATCCATTGCTCCTCCAGCATACCAAAATACTCTTCCTAAGTCTTTTTCTGTGTAACGACCTTTATGAAATTCATGTCCCCGGGCAAAGTAAATTTTGGGAACGGTTATTCCTATTTTTTTATCTGTTTCAAAGGGTTCAAGTAGCTTGGTAAGTACCAAGGGATCGACTATGGTATCGTTATTAATAAGTAACAGATACTCAGCGCCATCGACAAGCGCTTGTCTAATACCCCTATTATAGCCACCAGTAAAGCCAGTATTTTCTTCTGAATAAAGCAGTTGTAGTTGGTAAGAGAAATCTTTTGGATCAAGCACCAACCGCTCTTTGGAACCATTATCAACCACAATAACTTCAAGAGAAATAGTATCCTTCTTAATCTTTTCGAGAGAAACGAGTAATTTTTTCGTTTCATCAGCCGTATTATAATTAACGGTTACAATAGCAATTTTTTTCATAATTTAATTACTGAAGCTTTCCTTTTACTTTTAAGAGAAATTTTTTAAGAGGCGTTGCTGCTTTATCTACTTGTTGTTTGTTAAACCAAAAGATAAACTCTTTTTTCATTGAATTTGCTTCATCCTTAATATTTTTGGAAAGTGTTTTCTCATCAACTTGCGTAAACTTATTTGCTTCCCAAAGATGTAAGAAAATAACAAAATGATACACAGCCATTAGAAGCGAGAGAATCAGACCATGTAGCCCGTCTTTGTACCCTTCGCGGGCAAAATATCGACTAAGAAACTCCCGCGTTGGGAAACGAATCACGTCTACTGCTGAAAAGCGATAACCTTTCTCCAATAGTTCTTTTGCTTCTTGAGGAGCATATTGTTCTAAATTCTTGTGAAGAAATTGCGTTATCGCCTGGTAATGATGATGAATAAGCCCGTTTGATTCACCATCCAACGTCATACTCTCCCCTGTTGTTTTGGGAATGCTATGAATCTCATCTTGCCAAGTGACGGATCCTTTCTTAAAAAAACGAATCAGATGATCTGGCCACCAACCAGTATGTTGTATCCATTTTCCAAAGATCATGTTTTTTCTTGGGAGAAGTACGTGTGTTATTTCAGAAGAAGTGTCTGCAATTGCACGGAGTTTTTTGGCAAGACTTTCTGGGACTTCTTCATCAGCGTCAACGATAAGAATCCAATCCCCAGCTGCTTTTTTGATAGCAAAATTTCGCGTTGGCTCGACATAACCGACACTTTTATGATGATAAATCTGAGACGTGTATTTTTTGACAATCTCAAGCGTTTTGTCAGTTGAACCATCGTCAACTACCACAATCTCATCTGCCCACGCTACTGATTTGAGGCATGTTTCAATCTGTTTTTCGTTATTAAATGTTGAAATTACGACAGAAATTTTCATTTTCTTAAATTTAGTGCAATCATCCGAACATCTTCAATGATATGTTGTTTGCCAAGAGCAAAAAGCGTACCAAAATAGACTACCGTTCCGATACCTATAGCGACAAAAAGCATCGGGATGTTTGTAATAACGATAGCACTTATGAAGAAAAGTACAATACCCATAATCGCTGTTGCTAGCAACGGTACCCAGATAATGTTACCGAGACGAAACTGAATATACCGTCTTACGACGGCCACAACAATGACAGCAGTTGTCCCAACAAGTGCGGAGGTATAGGCAACACCATTAAAACCAAATTGCATGATCGCAAGCGGCGTTATGCCCCAAGTAAGTACTGTCCAGAAAACCATCAGATAGAGTGTCACTTTGACTTTGCCAATAGCATTAAGCGCATTGGTAAGTGGCGTTGATAACGAAGAAAAAGCAGCGTTGATGGCAAAAAAAGTTAAAGCAACCAATGCTGGTTCCCATTTCTGGTATTTAGGGACATACTCAATCAGGTATGGTGCAAGAATCACTACACCTGTTAATGCCGGTAAAATTAATGCCAACGTCACAAAGAGAGACTTTTCAATTGCCTTACCCAGACTCGTAGGTTCGTGCGCAAGACGAGAAAAAGTAGGAAACGTGATACGAATAATATTGTCCATCACCAGTCGTAGCGGGGTAAAAGCAAGCTTTTGTGCAAAGCCAATATAGCCAACCTGAGCAAAAGGCAAAACGATACCTAGATAGAGGGTTAGCAAATCATCTTTGAGAAGTGCAAGAATGCTATTGGCTTGGAAAGGGACACCAAATGACAACAGTTTCCTAGCGACACTTTTTGAAAAGGTAAAACCAATCCTCCACGGAGCTATACAATAAATAGCAATAAGACCAACAATTCCCCGAGCTAGAACCGCATAGGTGTAGCTCATGATTCCGTAGCCATGGAAAGCACAATAGAGCACTACCCCACTAAACGCAAGCGTTTCAAAAACTTGTGGCAAAACTAACCTTTCAAACTGAAGATTTCTTTCAAGAATAATTGAAGGGATTGTCTTAAGTGATGCCAGAAAAAAGGCAACTACTAAAGCTTGGAAAAGAAGAATCCCTTCGCTATTTAAATGATACATTGCTCCCAAAAACCCTGACAGGAGAAATGCAATGAGAACAAGTAATACAACCAGTATCTGTTGTATGGTAAAAGTGGTACGAAGGTCATCTGTTGTGAGTGACTCTTTTTTCTGAATCAGAGCCGCGGCCAGACCAATGTCTGAAAAATAGGTAAGGAAAGCGAGTGATGCTGAAACAACTGCAAAAATACCAATATCAGACTCATCAAGTAACCCAAAAAGCAGCAAAGCAGTTAGCAAACTGATGCCCTGGATCACAATTGAGCGGGAGACAAGGGCAAGCACACCACGAATGGAACGCTTTACCACTGTTGCGATATCAAGTTCTTCCATAATGTAAATCGTACCACAAGATGAAGCTTTCCAGAATAGCCCGAATTACGACTGGGATATTGGCACCACTCTGATTTCCGTGTAAGCGAGGATAATGTGTTACACCTATTTCAGCTATCGACAATTTTTTTCTTTTTGCTTTTGCCAAAATTTCTGTGGTAATCATTGCTCCTTCAGAACGTAGTGGAAGTAACGTTCTGATAGCCTCCCGTCGAAACATCTTAAATCCACAATCGATATCACGATAAGAAAAGTGAAAAAGAAGGAAATCCCACATTTTTAGTAAGTTCATAAGAAGCAATCTCTTGATACGGTTATTGTCTCTTCTTTTTTTACGAAAACCAATAACAATGTCTTTGTTATCGATTTTTTCAATAAATTTACTTACTTCAGCAAAATCAAACTGTGCATCTCCATCTGTGAAGACAATATAGGCATACTTTGCCTGTGCAAACCCAGAAGTTAACGCAGCCCCATAGCCTCTATTTGGTTGATGACTAATAACTTTGATACGCTTGTCTTTTTTGGCAAGTTTTTTAGCAATTTCAAGTGTATTGTCAGAAGAACCATCGTCAATAAGCAGCATTTCCCATTTATCGGCCACTTTTTCCGCAATGGGAAGAGCAGTTGTCACCACGTGTTCAATATTTGATTCTTCATTCCAAAATGGAAAAAAAAGAGAAAGTTCAGGTAGTTTTCTTGCCATACGTCTTATTTCTTCTTCTGTGAGAGATTATACCAAGAATTAGGATCCCAATGCCAGTAAGAGACAAGGCATTTCCTATCTTTTCGATTGGTGTTTCAACATATTTGAGAACAACGTCATGTTTCCCTTTTGGAATAGTTAAGATAATCCCTTTGTCAAAAAAACGATATGGGCGCTTCTCCTCATCAATAAATAACTGCCACGCAGGGAAATATGCCTGGTTAACGACCAAACTCGTCTTTTCTCTTGCAGTAAGAATCATTGTTATCTGTTGTGTTTTTTCATCCAAAGAGTGAATCGATACGATAGGGTTGGGTACTAATTTTCGTAAAGGGACATCTGCTTGCTTCTCTGGTTCGCTAAAGGCTGGTGGTAGATATTCATGAGTAAGTTCTGATGCATACCAACGAAGAGCAAGAGGCGATGTGTAATCGGATGCAGAACGAGTTAGTATCGTTTGCGGAACAAAAACAGCTGCGTTGAAAAAAATAATGGTGTAAATGAGAATGATCGTGCCAGCGGACAATAAGACTTTCTTTTTTGCAAAAACACCTTCAACACATTTCCAAACAAATCCTCCTAAAAAAGCGCTAAAAAAGGATGCCAGAATAAGAAAGCGCCAGGGATATTGAAAAAATGACATAAGAGGCACAATATCCCACAAGAACTGAGACCACGGAAGCATTAAGAAAATAACAAAAATAAACTCGACGAGTGTAAGCCAGACAAATCTTATCCGAGTTACCTCACGTCTCCAAAAGATGCAGGAAGCAATCATTGCCAGTAAGACAAAAAGTATCTGTAACTTACCAAGTGCAAAAGACATTCCATCAGTACAACCTGGTGCAGTCCCAGCAAATCCCCAGGGGCTTTCCCAGAGTTGTCTCGGACAGACAAAATGATCTGCATAATTTGCTGTTCCCCCAACTTGTGAAAGGATATTGGTGTAACGCATTTCCGCAAGCGTCGGCAACCAGTAAAAAGCTGAGATCAGTACGCCTATAACCAACCCACTTAAAAGAATCGATGCTTTTTTCCATCCAATCTTTTTCTTTGCAAAAAGGAAAAGCAAAAAGACAAAAACACCAAGGAAAGGAGTAACCATAAAGGCTGTCAAATTATGCGATAAGATAAGCCCGGCATACGCAAAAGCACTTACACTTATCCAAAGCCATAACTGGATGTTCTTTTTTTCAAGAAGGGAAAGAGAGAGTGAGTAGAATCCATAAAAAACAAGTGGAATAAATGCATATGCCCAAAACTCGGCCACATCACCTCGTACATAGATTTCAACAGCATGATAGGGTGCATAGAGATACAATAGTCCAGCAATAATTCCCGCACGCCTTCCAAAGAATTTGCTGGCAAGCAAATACATAAAGATACCAGCTGCCACAATACCAATACCCATCGTTATTTTGGTCGCGCTAAGGGTATCAAAGCCTATGAGATCAAAAAAAGCTCCGACATAATAGGAAAGTGGCGCGTAGAAATTAAAGATGGGATACCCATACCCGTAGCCCAAGTCAGAAACCCACCGAACAGGGAACATCCCATCAGTGAGCGATTGTTGCATTGCAAAAACTCGAGCTACTTGCGTATCATCATGCATAGGGAAAAACCCTGGCAGAAAGAGTGGCTTTATGGCCCAGTAAGAAAGTGTAAGGATAATAATAAATGGTAAAAGTTTTTTAAAAAAATTCATAAAAAATTTTTAGGATAGTATGTTATTTTTTTCTGGATTCCCGCCTTCGCGAGAATGACAAATAACAAAGTACGAACGAGCTGAGAATCGAAATTCCATCTGCCATTAATCGCAACGGTGTCTCGCCAAACGTTATACTAACAGTGTGTTTTCCTTCAGGGATTGAGAGTTCAATTATCCCCTGTGGATTATTATACCTTATCACTGTTTGCTTTCCATCAATTGTGGCTTGCCATCCAGGCCAATAGATAGTCTGTACGTGGGTACGAGCATCTCTCGTACTAGCAACCGTAAATCGAATTTCTTTATTGGTAGAAAAGATATCGGTAATTGCTCCTTCTCCAGTACGAATAACAACTTTTTCTGTTGGACGAGCAGATGATTTTTGCTCTACCCAACGAGGAAGGTATTCGTCTTTCACCGTTGTTGTGGCATCACTGGTTGTATAGAAGCCTTCTTCACGAACCACATACTCCTTTGGCTGACTATATGGATAGGCAGTAGTAAGTACAAGAATAAAACCGACACTAAGTACCATCCATTGAAACTTGCCAGCAAATCTTGAGGCAACAAACGCACCCAAAAAGGCAACAGTAATAACCAGATAGGAAAGCAAACGAAAGGGAAATTGTATCCATGCTGAAGGAATGATTTCCCAGAAAAAGCTGCTTATTGATGCACTAAGAAAGATACTTATGAAACTAATTGCAAGGAAGAATTTAATAAGCCCCCCATACTTATGGATTTTCTTTTGCTGTCTGAAAAAAAGAATTAATGCTGTGAGGACTATTGTGAAAGTCC
>JBBTVD010000001.1:0-9602 GCA_038063415.1 Patescibacteria group bacterium | reverse complement strand
TGTCATGTTGATGACATCTTTTGCCAAGAAGCGGTAAAAGCTTTAAAGGAAGATGTCAAGTAGCATATAAACAAAATTTATCCAGAACAACCCAAACGGATACTTTGTGTGTCAGAAAATCAAAAGTGTACCCCCTGTGGAATGATGTTCGTACCTACTTGACATCTTCTATTGATCCTCAAGAAAAAAAGTACCTTACTCATGGCTATCTCCTATTTTAAAAAGAATAATAAATAGCATACATTAATATATTGACATTTAATATTAAATGTATGATAATAATTGCAGTGAAGTATATTGATTGGGATAATGAGAAGAATAAAAAGCTTAAAGACGAGAGAGGGATTTCTTTTGAAGATATATATATATTAATTCAAGAGGATAAGATTTTAGAAATTATCGATCATCCAAATCACAAACAATATCCTAATCAAAAAATAATTCTTGTAGTCATAGATGATTATATATATATGGTACCTTTTGTTGAAGATGAAGGAAAATATTTCCTAAAAACGATTATTCCTAGTAGGAAAATGACAAAAAATTATCTTAAAAAAAGAGGAGGTGAAAATTTATGAGAGCTGTTATTCTAACAGATGAAGAGAAAGAAATATTAGAAGCTTTTGAAAAAGGTGACCTCGTCACTTCAGAAAATGCTACCCAAATAAAAAAAGAGCTAGTTAAAGCTGCCAAACATACATTAAATAAAACAAAAAATATTAATATTCGTTTATCTGAGAAAGATCTAATCAAAGCGAAAGCAAAAGCATCTGAGACTGGAATTCCTTACCAAACACTTATTAGTTCAGTTATTCACCAATTTGTAAATAAATAGCAAACTTAAAAAATAGAGCAAAATATTTACTATGAGATTTGTATTTCTAGTGCAACTTATTTTGAACCTGTTAGCGTCTGCATCACTGTAGCAAGGAAATAAGTACGGTTGTAAAGAGTATACTAAACACCAAACCAAGTGATAACATATTAGCTGTATATTTGACATCAAGATCATTTTCTGTAGCAAAAACAAGAGTAATGATACTTGCTGGAAGCGCAGAAGCAACAATTACTGCGATTCTCTCAACGCCAGTAAAACCAAAGAGAATTGTTAGTAAAAAACCAATACTTACTCCAAGAACCGTTTTAAAGGCAATAGTAATCAAAGGAAGCTTGAAAGAAGAAAACGACGGTTCAAACTCTATTCCTAACAATATCATTACTAACAGGAGAAGACCGCTGCCAGCAGTCGTCAAAGTATTTTTAAGCAACTCTATGTGCACACCTGCAATATTCAATAGTATTCCAATCAAAGGTGCCCAAATTATTGGGGTCTTTAACAGTTGAATGATCACCTCACGTGCACGAATAGAGCCGTTTCGTTTCCCTAGCATAGAAGCAAGAACATAAGAAATAACAAAGATAAAAAAGATATTACTCAGGTCAAATAAAACGATTCTACTTAACCCAAGAGTTCCAAATGCAGCCAACATAAATGAATACCCAATTGATCCTCCTTCAAGTGTTGGAAAACAGGTAATAAAAGCTGCTTTTGTTTTCTCTGGGAGTCTCAATAACTTAGCAAGTAAAAAGCTCGATCCTAGAAGAAGAGACAGTAAGATGAAAGAAGCTAAGGGTAGAAGAAGCAACCTTTTCTCAATAACAATATTAGAAAAAGTCTCGATAATAATGGCAGGTACGACAACATAGACCAAGAGTTTACTAATAACATGTGCATCTTGTTTATGAATAATGCCTTTTCTTCTCAGCAAGCAACCTATAAGAAAAAGGAGAATCAATGGAATAGTTTTTTCTAATATCATATGATGCTATTATATAAAAATCAAAAAAAAATTAACATTAGGAAGTTCTATTATTTTTTATATAAAGTAAAGAGTATAATAGAAAAATAATGAACACACGAACACTTGCGTTACTAGCCATACTTATATTTGCTATCGAAAATAGTTTTATAGCTGCAATTGCAAAAAAAGGGCTTCTTGAGATCCCTCCTTTATCATTGGTTGCCCTACGCTTTTTCATTGCCTCACTTTTTATTGCACCATTCTTTTTTGACAAAAAGAGACGAACCCCCGCTCACGTAAAAGAGATAACACCTATCTCTCTTTTTGCAGTAATTAATCTTATTTTCTTTTTTCTGGGGGTTAAATATACCAGCGGAAATATTGCAATAGTCATTTCTTCAGGGGTTCCATTGATAAGTGCGGCTCTACTCTTTTTATTGTTTAAAGAAAGATTGCCACAAAGGAAGATCGCTGGTATTCTGATTGGATTTATTGGGGTACTTGCCATTGCTTTGATGCCACTTCTTGAGCAGAGGAATCTTTTCTCGAGTGGATTAGTGGGGAATATCTTACTTCTCTTTGCTGCTACGTCTTGGGCATTATATCTCATTTACTCAAAAGGATTACACTATCGATACTCAGCGTTTGCAATTACCAGTAACTTTATTTTTACTTCAACGTTGGTTATGCTACCTTTGTTCCTATGGGAGTTACACAGCTATCCTGGATGGTGGAATCACGTTGGGGGATGGGGCATCTTTTCTGTTCTTTATTTTGCTATTGCATTAACCCTTATTGGATATACACTCAACCAGTATGCCATAAGACATGGAGGTGCTGTATTTGCATCAATGACGTTTTATATCACACCGATACTCGGATTTTATGTTAATTATCTACTTTTAGGAGAAGTGCTCACCTTTTGGTTTATTATTGGTAGTGTACTTGTCCTTCTTGGAGCTTATTTTGTCATGAGAAAATAAGTTTTTCTAAATACAGTACTCCCGGAGGGATTCGAACCCCCAACCAATTCGTTAGAACCGAACTGCTCTATCCATTGAGCTACGGGAGCAAATTTGCTTTGAGCTAATTGCTACCAGCTATTTTACCTGATTTTGATACAATTGACAAACAAAACCTTCTTCCTCTATAGTTAAAGATGGTATGATGCATCAATTTTTCCGCTACCTCTTTAAACATCAAGTGCTTTTGGCACTTTTTATTATTACCTTTGTTTGGTTCATTATCCAAGTTCGAGAAATTATTGTTTCTCTTTTTCTTGCCTACATCATCATGGCCGCGGTTCTTCCTTTTGTTAATTTCCTTCGCAAAAGGGGACTACACAAAGTAGTTTCTGTCGTCATCGCATATATTACTATCCTGCTCCTCCTCTTTTTGCTCTTTTTCCCGTTGGTACCTTTTATCGTCGAGCAGATTCAACTACTTATTTCCCGTTTCCCAGACTATTTACAACAAGCATCACAAATCGTTGGTATCCCTGACTCTAAGCAACTAGAAAACTATCTCAATAGCGAATTAGGGAATCTTAGTAGAAATGCTGTCGGGGTAACCACCCAATTATTTGGTGGACTTTTCTCGTTACTTACTACCTTTATCGTCAGTTTCTATCTACTGCTTTCTCACGAAAACTTTAATAAAGGAATCGCCCGTCTTTTTCATCCAAATTTACGACCAAAGGTGATGACGACGGTAAATCGTGTCAACGAAAAACTTGGTGCTTGGCTTCGTGGTCAATTACTGTTATCTTTCTTTATTGGGTTAACTTCATGGATTGCACTTACTCTTGCTGGTGTTCCTTACGCTTTGCCGCTCGCTATTCTGGCTGGCATTCTTGAAGTGTTACCGACATTGGGACCGATCCTTTCAGCCATACCAGCAGTAATTGTTGCTTTGACCATTTCACCAACCCTTGCAGTCGCAGTTATAATCATTTATATCCTTATCCAGGCATTGGAGAATAACTTTCTGGTTCCCAACATCATGCAAAAAGCAGTGGGGCTTAATCCAGTTATTGTTATCCTAGCGGTACTGATTGGAAGTACTCTGATGGGGATAGCAGGGGCACTGCTTGCGATTCCTTTTGTTTCCTTTATTATTGTGATCTTCAAAAGTATCGAAGAATAACTTCACTTCTCTGAGCGGGAGAAGGGGATCGAACCCTCGACATTCTGCTTGGAAAGCAGATGTTCTACCACTGAACTACTCCCGCAATACGTTGATTTTATAACAATTTGCTCCAGAATGCAAAAGTTTTCTTGCAGTGGTATAATAATCCCATAATAATTATTATGAAGAAATTTAAAGTTAAAAATAGGGTAAAACGAAAATATACCCGCAGGACGACTGTTTCTACACCATCAAACTTTACCCGTACCTTCAATGCTGGGTTACTTCCTTCATTTGTCTTACTGATTCTGCTTTTATCAAATTTATTCATAGCTCTGCCTCGAGGTTTTACGATACAACCTCCACAGATTACTTTCACACCACCTACATTTTCTTTTGAAGGCATTAGTACTTTTATCCTCAGCTTGCCACAAACGATGCAGCAAATAACGACTTACTTAGGAACATTTGTAGCCTGGATGACTCTCCAATTTGCTCAACTGATTAGCTGGTGGAGCACCACTACAATACAGACTAGTGAGAGTCTATCGGTTACTTCAGCACAATTAATCCAAACTTTTACCAATAATAGCGCAACGTTCGGCAGTTCAGTTTTGACATTCTTTTCATCAGTTGGGGCGCTAACGTGGTCACTAATCCTTTGGTTCACAAACCAACTACTGACTCTCATACAGACCGTTCGTGGTATTAGAAATATGTTGGTTCAAAGTTCAGTAATGTTACTTTATCAGGGCGGACAAATGAGCTTTATGTTCCTACAACAACTTTTTTTTATGTTTTACACAGGAACAATAGAGCTACTGACTAGTATAGGACAAACAATACTATTGATCGTTACGGCAATTGGATCATTGTTCTATAGCAGCTTCGTTGCCATAGGAACATTTCTTACTCATTCTCTGACAGCTATAGTTAATTGGTTTATCACAGTCGGAACAGGTATACAGCAACCATTTATTGTACTTGGAGAACAATTGGAGAAAACAAAACCATGGTTTGAGTATCTTGGAGCAAGTTTTTCTCATTCGGCAGAGAGCCTCTCACATGGAGTCAATAATTTGGGAGGCATTCCATCGCATTCGGCCAAGTAAAAACAGCCCTCAGAGGTCACTGAGAGCTGCTTTTATACCATGAGAGAGTATTATTCTCCGTGCATTATTTTCATCTTCATACCAAAACCACCAAATGGCATAAGAGATTTCATGTCGATATTATTTTCCTCTGCCCACTTTTCTAACTCTTGCTTCTCGCTTTCAAACGTTTCCTTACGTTCCTCCGGAGTCATGTCCTTCAGTTTATCCATATTTGCTTCTTTTTTGTCATGAAGCTCTTGGAATTTCTTCAGGATTGCTTCTTTTTGCTCAGCGGTAATCTTTCCATCAGTTACGGCCTGTGTGAGCTTTTCTTCCATTTTGGACTGCATCTCCACACGACGTTCTTCATGGTGTTCTTTAAAGACTGTTTGTACTTCAGAAGGATTGAGTCCAAATTTGTCAGCAATCTTTTGCACGATTGTAGGATAGTTCTGTGTATCCGTACTTTGTGCGTAAGCACTTCCTATACCGAGAAAGGTCGCACCCGCCAAGGTTAGACCGATTACAGGGACGAGTAATTGTTTTTTTATCATATTTTTTCACCTCCTTTCTTTGTATGATCATTCTATAGATGAATACTGAAAGAACGCTGAAGGATGTACGAGAACTATACGGTAGAAAAGCGGAAGGTCATGCCTTCGGTTGGAACATTAAAAGCAGAAGTAAAGAGTTGTTTTGGCAGCCATTGCCATTCTTGCATAAGCTTCTTTGGCATAAGCAGGTGACTGGCGAAGTGATTTGCTTCCTGATCCTCTCGTGAGGCATGTTTACCCAGTGATGCAGAAGAGAAGTAATCGATTTGATTATCGTGTAAATACCAGTGACCAAGGGCATGCGCTAACGCAAAATTTCCCCACTTTTTGAGTAATTCACGATCATCAGTTAGGATAATCATCTTCTCTTTACGGTTAAAAGCAGCGATATACGGAGGGGTAAGATGTCGATAACTGAGAGAAAGACCTTCTTCCTGGACAATCTTTTCAGCATAAATTGGGGGAACGGCATATTTGTTATATTTTTTATTGACAAGGTATGCTGCTTTACGGGAATGTTGCGTATTTACTTCTCTGTCCTCTGTAGACCAGTCTAGTGTCTTTAGCCTCGAAATGATGTCATTGACTGTCAACATACACAATTAGTATAACACTTTTTTCAGGAATGCAATACCCCAAAATGGGTTCAGTAAGGAAGGGACGTGTCACGTACATCGACAATGGAACGTTCCTGCTCAATCCAGTCAAAAATGGTCTGCCGATGCAGTTGCCAATCCTGTTCTCGAATTTCATCAGTAATAATTTCTTCGACTTCTCCGGGATTGCCTCGTTGCGTATAATGCCACATAACTTTTATGAGGAGTATATTCAAAAGCAGATTCATTTCTGATCGCTGGTTCCACTTCGTAATATATTTGAGCTGATACGTTGGTTCTTCTCTATTGTCAGTGTGATCATGCTCATCAAGTCTCGTATGGAAAAAAATATGCATCAAGGTGGGAAGTATCTGATAATTACGCACGATTAATGAGAGGCGTTTGTTGGTAAAAACATACATTTTTTGACACCTCGTTACAGCAATAAGTGTCGTAAGAGCTGCTACTCCAGAAAACAGCGTGAAGAGAAAAAAAGGAATCAGATATAAGAGCGAAAAAGAGCCAATAACACCAATCGAGGAAAGGAAGAAAATACCAAAAGCGGTAAAAAGAAGAAAGAGTGAAAGAAAAAAAACGATCCTAGCGGTAAGAAACCTTGCCTTATTCCAAGCGATAATGGTTATGGGTTCACTCATTGCATAATCGTTTATTCTAACAATGCTATTCAAACGATTGTTGCTTGAGTCGGGGACAGAGGACTCGAACCTCCGACCTCACGGTCCCAAACCGCGCGCTCTAGCCAACTGAGCTAGTCCCCGATTATGGGTATTGTAGCATACTTTTTCATCTGGTACTATAGAGAGGTTTAGACCCTGATTTCCAACTAATCATGAAGAAAACCCAAGAAAAAAAGACTCTTCCCTCTTCTTTACTCAATGGTATTGTTTTCTTAAGTGGAACAGTGGTGATGATCCTTGAATTAACTGGCTCCCGAATTCTCGCTCCCTATGTAGGAGGCTCACTTCCTGTTTGGACAGGACTTATTGGTATTATACTCGGCAGCTTGAGTATCGGATATATGCTTGGAGGTAAACTTGCTGATCAAAAACCAACCTATACGATGCTTGGATTTATTTTGCTTGTTTCGGCACTTGTGCTTTGTTTGATTCCAGTTGCGAGCAAAACTCTCCTTCCGATTATTGTTGCTATTAGTTATGATATTCGAGTAACAGCTGTTCTTGCGGCGCTTATCCTTTTTGCCCTTCCAAGCGTACTCCTTGGCATGGTTTCTCCCTATGCTATTCGTCTTAGTCTTGAAAGTGTCTCAACCTCCGGCGAAACTGCAGGCAAACTCTATGCACTTTCAACAGTTGGAAGTATTGCGGGGACGTTCTTTGCAGGATTTTTTCTTATCTCGTATTTTGGTAATCAAACAATTGTATATGCATTGGCGGCACTCCTTTTCTTACTGGCAGGTATGGCTGCATGGAAAAGCTTCTTTCGCAAAATACCCCATATTACCCTCGTTATAGCAATTATTGTCACCGCCGATTTTGTGTCTAGCGACTTTACCAAAAACCTCCTAGATGCTGATACCTCATACAATAGAGTAATTATTTATGATACCAAAGATCATCGAACCCAACGACCTATCCGTGAGATGTTGATCGGCAATGAACGGAGTTCAGCAATGTTTTTGGATGGCAATGATCTCGTGTACGATTACACCAATTATTACCGGCTTTCAGAACATTTCCTGCCAGATATTACACATGGCCTTATGATTGGTGGAGCAGGGTATTCCTATCCCAAATATTTACAACAGACGTTTCCAAAAGCACGAGTAGATGTGGTTGAAATTGATCCAAAACTTACCGATTTTGCCAAAGAGTATTTTGCTTTTACCCCAACCCCAAATATCACTGTGTATCACGAAGATGCGCGTACGTTCTTTAATCGTGAAGAAAAGGAGTACGACGTTATCTTTAATGATGCCTTTGCTTCGTATTACTCTCATCCCTTTCAACTGGCAACGCGTGAAGCAATCCAACATATGGCCAATATGATAACCCCAAATGGGATTGTCATGTCCAATATTATCTCTGCGCTTGATGGTGACAAAGGCAAGTTTTTACAGGCTGAATATCATACCTATAAATCTGTCTTCCCGTATGTGTATGTCTTCCCTGTACGGACGATAGAAAATCCCTATTCTGCACAAAACATTATGGTAGTTGCTTCAAAGGAAAAACTAGCACTTACTTCTGAAGATAAAGAGATGCAGGAGTATCTTTCTCACCTTTGGAAAAAGGAAATTCCACATGTTCAGATACTAACCGATGAATATGCTCCGGTAGAGCAATACGCGATGAAGATGTTTGAATAAATACCGCTACTCTCTCGGTCAAAATAAGGACTATTTCTGTATCGATTATAATTATGAATATGATAAATGAATCATTTTTAGGAGATCCTTCTAGAACAAGTATCATGGATACTTTCTTAAACAACGAACATCTGCCCCGTCTATTAGAAAATTGGCCTGAAAAAAACATGTTTATTGCCGAAGCGCAAGAAAAAATTGAGCTCTTAGGTGAATTCGCCTTAGTCGACCTTATGAGGGCTCTTCTTACAGGAATGGGGAAGAATGATCAAGTGTGGGATGCTGACCGTAGGGATGGATCGCTTATTCTTTTAAAATTGATTCCTTTAAGACAGGTGAACGCTCGCTATATTAAGAACAACTATTTACGAGCTGTTCGACAGCAAGCGCAGGACGTATCTCCCAATGTTTTACTTGATGCTGGAATCACGTTGACCCCTTATCTTCCTGATGATGGATCAACGCAAGCAGACATACAGAATGCATGGCAGGAGGCGTTGTCAAAGTTTGGAGTAACGGATATATCGGTTGTAACAACTACTAAATATGAAGATTTGATCACGTATCTATCTCTATCAATTGGATCAAAAAGAACAAAAAGACCATCTAGGGATGAAATAGCCTTAAGAAGGCAGCGAATTGCTAATTTATGGGAATCTCATTCTGTAGCAAATCTTACGGAATTATTAGGAGTATCTCCAAGCGTTGTCATTAAAGATGCAGGCAGACTGCGGGAATCGGGTGTGCCATTATCTTATAAAGAAGCCGGGCGACCTCCTAACCGTGTGCAAGGAGATATGTCTGCAAGAAGGCAAGAAAGAAGAAGACAAAGAGAATGAATTTGTGGATACCGCCTTTCATTTGGAATAACTTCACACCGATATTGACAAAACAATTCTCATTACGCAATAAACGCAGACCTTAAAAAGTCATAATGTGCTAATGATTTAGGAAAAAATGAACTAATTGGAAGGGTATTCTTCAATACAGAGAAAAAAGATATTATACTCCTACTGAATGCGTCTGTTTCCCACTGACTTTTTCCATAATCCACATTCTAATAAGTTGCGTCGGACCTAATCCTT